>CAVVJB010000013.1:0-58257 GCA_963748465.1 uncultured Gammaproteobacteria bacterium | reverse complement strand
GCCTCGCTGCGTCGTGAAACTCGTCCTGACGCGCGGCCTCGGCGAGCGCGGCTACAGGCCCCCGCGCGACGCCCGGCCGACGCGCATCGTGGCCGCATCCCGCTGGCCGGCTGGCCCGCCCCATGCAGCCACCGCAGGCGTGCGGCTCGGGTGGTGCCGGATGCGCCTGGCGCGCAACGTCGCGCTTGCAGGCCTCAAGCACCTGAACCGCCTCGAGCAGGTGCTGGCGCGGGCCGAGTGGGATGATGGCGCCATGGACGAGGGCCTCATGCAGGACGATCGCGGGCGCGTGATCGCAGCGACCCAGGCCAACGTCTTCGCCCGCATCGGCGGCACCTGGGCGACGCCGCTCCTGGACGAATGCGGGGTCGCGGGCGTCATGCGCCGCGCATTCCGGGCGTGGTGCGACGGGCAGGGGACTCAGGTCGCGGAACGCCGCCTCGAAGCCGCCGACATTGCATCGGCCACGTCGCTGGTCCTGACCAATGCGTTGATCGGCGCCTGGCCGGTGGCGACGCTCGACGGCCGGGCGCTGGCCGTCGCACCCGCGGCATTGGCCTTCAATGCCTGGCTTGCCCGCCAATGAACCGCGGGTTGCAGGCAGCTGCCGCGCTGGCGATCCTCGCGATCGCCGTCTTTCTCGGCTGGCATGCCTATGAACGCCACTGGCTGCGCGAGCCGATCGCCGGCCTCGCCGAGCCCACGGTCTTCGAAGTGCCGCGCGGCGCGTCGCTCACATCGGTCGCCCACAGGCTCGAACGGGCGGGGCTCATGGAAAGGCCTCGGACCTGGCTGCGTCACGCCAATCGCGAGCGCCTCGCCACGCGCCTCAAGGCCGGCGAGTACCGCCTGCAGCCGGGCACCTCGCCGGAGATGCTGCTCGACCAGTTCGTGCAAGGAGACGTCATCCTGCACGCACTAACGCTGCCCGAAGGCTGGACCTTTCGCCAGGCGCTGGCGGCCATCCAGTCGCATCCAAACGTGACCCACCAGTTGCAGGGTCTCGACGATGCCGCGATCCTGGCGCGGCTGGGCCTGCGCGACCCGCATCCCGAAGGCCTGTTCTTCCCCGACACATACCGGTTTCCGCGCGGCACGACCGACCGGGAACTCCTGCGCCAGGCGCATGCTCGGCTCGAGGCCGAACTCGCGGCCGCGTGGTCGCGGCGCGCGTCCGGGCTGCCGTACGACACGCCGTACGAGGCGCTGATCCTGGCGTCCCTGGTCGAGAAAGAGACGGGCGCTGCCGACGAACGGCCGCTCATTGCGGGCGTCTTCGTCAATCGCCTGAGGAGGGGGATGCGCCTGCAGACCGACCCTTCCGTGATCTACGGTATCGGCGACACCTTCGACGGCAACCTGCGTCGCAGGGATCTCGAGGCCGACACCACGTACAACACGTACACGCGCGCAGGGTTGCCGCCGACGCCGATCGCGCTCGCGGGGCGCGCGGCGCTCGAGGCCGCCGTCCGCCCGGCGCGGACGGACGCTCTGTACTTCGTGGCGACCGGCCTCGGCGACGGGCGTCACTATTTTTCCGGGTCGCTCGCCGCGCACAACGCCAACGTTTCCCGCCACCTCGCCAACCTGCGCCGCGGCCGCGGGGTTCGGGTACGCTGAAGCCTTGCGCGGCGCATTCATCACATTCGAGGGCGTCGAGGGCGTAGGCAAGTCGACGCAGATCGCTCTCGCGGCGGCGCACCTGCGCGGCCGCGGTATCGACCCGGTCGTCACGCGCGAGCCCGGCGGCACCGAACTCGCGGAGAAGCTGCGCGCACTCGTGCTCGAGCCCGGGCACGGACCGGTCAGCCCGACCGCCGAGCTGCTGATCTATTTCGCGGCGCGGGCGAGCCACGTCGACGAACTCATCCGGCCGGCGCTCGCGGCGGGGCGATGCGTGCTCTGCGATCGATTCACGGACACGACCGAGGCCTACCAGGGCGGCGGCCGCGGCGTGCCGGCGGACGCGATTCGCGCGCTCGCGGAGATCGCCCATGCCGGTGTCACGCCCGACCTCACGCTGGTTTTCGATGCGCCGGCGGAAGTCACTCACGCGCGGCTTGCCGGCCGAGGCGCCGGGCGGGACCGCATCGAGTCCGAGGACCCGGTTTTCTTCGGTCGCGTGCGCCTCGCATACCAGGCGATCGCGGTCCGCGAGCCGCGCCGCGTGCGCATCATCGATGCGACCAGGCCCGAGTCGGACATTGCAGCTGGCGTTGTCGCCTTGATCGATGGCGTCCTCGCCGGCCTCGGGCGCTGAGCGATGGCTGAAAGGGATGCCGACGACGAGGTCGCCCTGGCGCCGGCCACCGCGCCGCTCCTGCTACGGGCAGACGTGCCCTGGCTCGAACCGGTTCGCTCACGCCTCGGTGACCTGCACGCCCAAGGCCGCATGCCCCACGGCCTGCTGCTGACAGGCGTGAGCGGGGCCGGTCAGGCTGAAATCGCAACCTGGCTCGCGGCACGACTGCTGTGCCGGGCTGGCGACGGGCGGCCATGCGGGGAATGTGCGGATTGCCGCCTGTTCCGGGCTGGCAGCCATCCGGACTTTCGCTGGGTGGGCGTCCTGCCCGACAAGAAGGACATCGGGATCGAGCAGCTGCGAGCCCTGTCCGAGGCCTTGTCGATGCGAAGCTATCGGGGTGGCGTCAAGGTTTCGGTGATCGTGCCGGCCGATGCCATGAGTGCCAAAGCGCACAACGCGCTGCTCAAGACGCTGGAAGAGCCCGCGAGCGAAACCTACCTCGTACTCACCGCGAGCCGCCTCGAGCGCATCCCGAAAACCATCCTCAGCCGATGCATGCGGATCGCGATGCCACTGCCGGAAGCCGAAGTGGCGCTCGCATGGCTGGCCCGGCAAGGGCCCGCGCCACGCGGCGCCGGACTCCTGGCACTCGCGGCAGGCGCGCCGTTCCTCGCGCTGGAGTACCGGGATGCCGGCCTGGGGGAGCTGGAATCCGAGATGCAGGAAGCGATGGCCGCAGCCGCCGAGGGTCGCCTCGATTTCGTCGCATTTGCCGAGTATTGCGCGAAGAATGCTCCGGGCGCGAGGCTCGCCTGGCTCGAAAACTGGTTGACGCGCAGCCTGAAGGACGCGGCCCTCACCAGTGATGCAGTTAACAATAATCGATTACCATGGTTGCAGCCGCCCGGGCTTGAATCGAAGATACGGGCGGGTTTCGGCCTGCTGGACCAGGTGCGCGAGGCGCGTCGCCAGGCGGGCGGGTCACTGAACATGCAGCTGCTCTTCGAGTCGCTGGCGATATCGCTAACCGCACAGGTGGTGCGGACGAGGAAGGGATCTCGGGAGAGTGCGGGGTGAAAATGCGGCCACCGTCGAGCAAGCCGGGCCTACTGACGCTCACCATCAAGGACAAGAGCGCGCTCTATCTCGCGTACATGCCGTTCGTGAAGAACGGCGGGCTCTTCATCCCGACCAACAGCAGTTACCGGCTGGGCGACGAGGTATTCATGCTCCTCAACCTGATGGGTGAGGAGGAAAAGCTTCCGGTCGCGGGGCGCGTGATCTGGCTGACGCCCAAGGGCGCGCAGGGCAAGCGCACGGCAGGCATCGGGGTGCAGTTCAGCGAGCAGGACCGGGGCACGACGCAGAAGAAGATCGAGTCCTACCTCGCCGGCGCGCTCGGCGGCGACAAGGCCACTCACACGATGTGATGGCCGGCCCCTATTCCGGGCCGAGTCCGTTGCCCGTCATCCCGCCCTGGAGGCAGTGGGCGTCAAACCCCCGTTCCGAGAGCAGGAACGCGGCGGCCGAACTGCGCCGTCCGGTGTCGCAGACGGCGATGTAGGGCGTCTTCGGGTCGAGCGTCTTGACCTTGAGCCGGATGAAATAAAGCGGCACGTTCAGCGAATCGTCGAGATGGAAGGTCTCGAACTCGGAGGGCAGGCGCACGTCCAGCCACTTCGCACCGCGTTCGACAAGCTCGCGTGCATGGGGCAGCTCGACCCAGTGCAACAGCGGCTCGTTCAGGAGTTCCTTGAAGTCTTCCTTGCCGAGGCGCACGAGCGCGCCATCGGTCTGCATCGTGATCGTCGCGTTGCGCTTGCCGTCGGAGATCAGCGCCTCCTCGCCGAACGATTCGCCGACGCCGAGTTCGGCGAGCCGGAGGCCGTCGCGGTTCATCGGCGTTTCGCGCGTCACCACGGCGGAACCCTTGGTGATCACGTAGAAAAAATCCCCGTCGTCGCCCTGCTTGATGACCACCTCGCCGGCGCGGCAGGCGACGTGCTGCATGCGCATGAACAGCGCCTGCAGGTTCGCCGGCGGGATGCGGTGGAACGCCTTGGTCTGCAGCAGGACGGTCATCCAGTCGTCGCCGTCCGAGCTGCCTCCGCCCGCGATCTCGCTCACTTCGTAGGAGCCTGTCTGGTCCCAGGTGATCATGACGTCGAGCAGGTCGGAGTCGATCGAGACGAAGGTGATGTCCGAGAGGGCGCGCGCCGTGAAGCGCCGCGGCTGGCCGGGCGCGACGGCGATGCGGGCCTCCGGCGTGCCCGCGCGCAGCATCGACACCGTGCGGTCGCCGACGCGCAATTCGAGTTCGCCGCCGACCAGGTAAATCGTGCGCTTGTCGGAATCCCCTTCCTTGAACAGGACTCGCCCGGCATCGAGTTCCTGCAGGCGTGTCTTCTTGGCGAGCGCGTGCAGGTTTTCGCGCTTCAAACCGTCGAGCGGGCTGAAGCTGCGCAGAATCTCGAGTTCGACCGGCTTGTCTTGCGTCATGTCATCGAGCCTGGCACGGCAGGACCCCCCTCCCGTGCGGGCGCGAATCCTATCATAGCCTTACCGCACCGACCCGAGGGCGGCCCAGCCCTCGTCCGGCCGGAACCGCGGACCGTGCCTCGATGCGAGCGCTTCGAGCCGCGCGACGATGGCTGGAACTCCGCGCGCCTTGGCGTAATGCAGCGGGCCACCGCGAAACGGCGCAAAGCCCGTGCCGAAGATCATGCCGGCGTCCAGCAAGTCCGCATCTTCGACCACGCGTTCGCGCAGGCACGCGACCGCTTCGTTGAGGTACTGCAGCACCAGCCGGTCCGTGAGATCGTCGGGCGCGCGGCCCGCGCTCTCCGCCTTGACCGGCCGGCCGTCGCGCCATTCGTAGTAGCCGCGTCCGGACTTGCGCCCGAGATGGCCGGCCGCGATAAGCTCCGCCGTGCCGCGAGGCACCGGCAGGCCGAACGCAACGGCCAGGATCTTCCCGACGTGTGAGGCAACGTCCAGGCCGACGGTGTCCGCGAGTTCGATTGGACCCATCGGCATCCCGAACTCGACTGCAACCCGGTCGATCAGCGTGAGCGGCACGCCCTCGTCCGCGGCCAGCATCGCCTCGGTCATGTACGGCATCAGGACCCGGTTCACGACAAATCCGGGAGAACTGCGGCAGGGCAGCGGAAGCTTGTCGAGGCGGCGCGTGAACGCGAGCGCGTCCTCGGCGACCTCGGCACGCGTCCGCTCCGAGCGGATGATCTCGACCAGCATCATCTTGGCGACCGGGTTGAAGAAATGCAGGCCGACGAGCCGCCCGGGGTCCGCCAGGTCGCGGGCAAGTTCCTCGAGCACGATGCTGGACGTGTTGGTGGCGAGGATCGCGCCCGCCTTCATGCGCGGCTCGAGCTTCGCGTACAGCTGGCGTTTTGCGTCGGCGTTCTCGTAGATCGCCTCGATGACGATGTCGGCTTCCGGCACGCCGGCGCCTTCGATGTCCGGCGTGAGCCTGGCTGCCATCTCGGCCGACCTGGCCGGATCGCCGGCGCGCTTGCCGAAGAACTCGCGCGCCCGGGCGAGCGCGGGTTCGACGTACTTCATCTCGCGATCCTGCAGCGTGACGACCAGGCCGCGAGACGCGCACCAGGCCGCGATGTCGCCGCCCATGACGCCTGCGCCGACCACGTGGACGCGCGTGAACTTGCGCTTCGACTGGCCGCCGAGGGCCTTCATGCGGTTCTGCAGGAAGAAGACGCGCACCAGGTTCCGCGACTGCTCGCTGAGGAAGAGCCTTGCGATCGAGCGCGCTTCCGCCTCGAACGCGGTGTTGCCCGAGGCGCCGTGGCGCTCGAACAGTTCGACGATGGCGTATGGGGCGGGGTAGTGCGCGCGATTCGCGCGGCGTGCCACCTGCTTGCGCGCCCGCGACGCTACCAGGTGGCGCAGCAAGGGCCAGGCGAGGACGCGCTGGCCGAGGGGCGGGCGCCTGACGGCTGGCGCGGCCCGCGCAATCTCGCGCGCCGCATCGGCAAGCTGTTCACGCGGCACGAGCCGGTCGACGAGCCCGAGCTTGCGCGCTTCGACGGCGCGCAGCGACTTGCCGGTCAGCATGAGGTCAAGGGCGGCGGGTGCGCCGATGAGCCTTGGCGTGCGCACGGTTCCCCCGAATCCCGGGTGGACGCCGAGCATGACTTCGGGGAGCCCGAGGCTGAGCCGGCCGTCGTCCGCGCCGACGCGGTAATCGCAGGCAAGCGCAAGCTCGAGACCGCCGCCGAGCGCAAACCCGTGGATCGCGGCGACCGTCGGCATCGGCAGGGCTTCGAGGCGATCGAAAACTTTTTGCCCGGTTCGGACGAGCTGGTAAGCCTGTTCCAGGTCGGTGAGGTTCGCGAACTCGGTGATATCCGCCCCGGCGACGAATCCCCCGTCCTTGGCGGAGCGGAGGATGACCGCCCGCGGGTTCGCCGCCTCGATCTCCGCGAGGCGGCCGTCGAGCTCGCGCATCGCCGCGCTGCCGAGCGTGTTGGTACTGCTGCCCTGCAAGTCGAAGGTGAGCCAGGCGATGCCGTCGGCATCGGTCTCGAGGCGCCAGTGCTGCGAGGGGCTCGACATCGTGAGGCTCACGGGTTGGCCGGTTTGGCCGATTATGCGCTCCCGCGCGCGCTCATGCCCCTGCCGCGGCGCTCGCATCCTTTGCGCGCACGAAATCCGGATCGATCTCGAAGTCGAACACGAGCGGCAGGTGATCGGACAGCGGCACGACAGGAATGTCGAAACCCTTCGGCAGGATGCCCCGCCCGTAGAGGATGAAGTCGAGTTCCTTGCGAGGCCAGCGGCTCGGGTAGGACGGCAGGCTCGCGACGTTGGCGCTCCGGAGACCCGCGGCCTGCATGAAAAGGTAGATCTCGTGCTCGCCCCAGAACGTGTTGAAGTCTCCCGCGACGATCACCGGCTTGGTCTGGCGGCGCACCAGCTGGTGCAGGTGGCGCAGCTGGTAATGGCGGTGCCGGAATTTCAGCGACAGGTGGACCAGGAACACCGCCACGTTCTCGAGCTCGAGTTCGATGATGAGCTTCTTGATGCCGGTCTCGAAGTAGTGGAAACGCTCGCCGTGCACCCGTGGCGCGGCGAGGAACGCGTTCGCCTGCTTGCGCACGATCGGCATGAACTGGTTGAGCGAGTCTTCCCCGTACTTGCACTGGTAGGTCGAGAAGTGCTTGAGGTGGGTCGCGATGAACTCGGCCTGGTTGATCATGCCGCTCCGAATTGAGCCGGTGTCGACCTCGATCAGGCCCACGATGTCCGGATCGCGCTCGGCGATGAAATCGGTGATGCGTTCGAGGATCTGCCGGCTGCTGCGCAGGTAACCGGCGCCCGGGACCGGCAAGTGGAAAGCCGGGCCCGTGCCCGTCGCATAGCGGATGTTGTAGACGAGCAGTCTCATCAGGTCAGCGGATACCCGGTTCAGGCCAAAAGACGTATTCTAGTGGCAGGGCGACGGGAGGTACGGCAATCGTGGCGGAAGAGGGCAATCCGATCCGGCTTTTCGTCACGCACCTGTACACGCCGGACGAAAGCTATTTTCGCGTCTTCGAGTACCTCGAGAGCCAGCCGAACTTCTTTTACGTCAACCTGGCGACGCCGGACAAGCCGCCGCGCAGCAAGGAAAAGGAAGCGATCCGCGAGGACCTTCGGCGGCAGATGACGGACGCCGAGGTCGTGGTCGTCCTGTCTTCTCTGTACCTCTCCGATGCCGGCACCATCGAGTACCAGTGCCTCTATGCGCAGTCCTGCGACAAGCCGCTGGTCGTGCTGGAGCCGTTTGGAGCCACGGAGCCGGTGCCGGCCAAGCTGCGCGAGATGGCCGACGAGGTCGTGCCGTGGAACGGGCGGGAAATGTGCGATGCGATCCGGCGTCAGGCGCGTCACGAAGATACGACGCGCTGGGACGTGATCGAGTTCAAGCTCGATTGAGGCTGATCAGCGTCGGGATCCTCGACGCCCCCGTGTCCCCCTTGCCACGGACGGCCTGTCCACCGGGCTTGGGCAGCGAAGTCAGGCTGGAGCGGTGCAAGGTGTCGAGCAGTGCGACGATGCGGGCGGCGCAGGCGTCGGCCTCGCCGATGGACATCTTGCGAACCGTGGCAGTGACCGGGCACTCGCCGTGCTGGGCCCGCAGCCGCGTCATGGACTGGCGCAACGCGTCGAAGTCCTTGCGCACTTCGGCCGGCAAGTCGTGGGTCGGCAGGTCGATCAGGTGGCGCGTGTACGCGTCCGTCAGGCGCTGCTTCAACGCGGTCGGTTTGGCCAGTTCCAGTGTGGCCTTGTGCAAACTCTCCCAGGCGGCTGCGCTCACGGTGTTCCGGGCTCCCTGATGGCGTACTTTGATTTCTAATCCAGTGGAAAGGTAATCAATCCCGCTTCTCGAACACCGCGCATCGATTCGAAGTTCCCCGTAACATCAAATCGATACGACGCGAATATAGCCCGATTTCTACGCCCTGGAGCGCTCCCTGGATGCATTTCTTGCGCTATGTCAAGAAAATGGGTTCCATGGAGGCGGAAACATAGGCACGGACTGGCCCGCATGACCGAACCGCAAGCCCACAAGCAGGTGCCCATCCTCGCCGCCCTGGCCCAGCCGACCAGGCTCCTGATCCTCGATCGCGTCTCAACGGCAGGGCCTGAAGGGGTAGTGGCCGGCGACATCGCCCGTGCGCTGCGCTGCCCGGCCTCCACGCTGTCCTTCCACCTGAAGGAATTGAGCCGCACCGGCGTGCTCGAGGCACGCCCGGAGGGCCGTTTCATCCACTATTCGCTGCGGCGGCCGGCCCTCGAGGCACTGGCCGGTTACATCGCGGGCCTTGCAGGCGCCCCGCGCTCAGGGCGCGGCAAGAAGGGGGCGGGCAGGGCGCTCCGCCGCAGCCGGGCCGGCGCGGCCGGCCAGCTGACCTTCTTCGGGGACTGACGGCAGGGCCCGCGCGCTAGTTGCGCACGAAGTGCGCGACGAAATCGTCCACCGGCGTCGCGTCGAGCCGGGTGGGATCGGCAAACAGCGCTTCGATGCGCCGGCACTGCTTCTCCGGAAAGACGGGCGGCAGCGAGGCGCGGAACTTCTCGACCAGCACCGGGTACCCTTCCCCGCGCCTGCGGCGATGTCCGATCGGGGCATCGACGTGGATCCGCGCGGTGCTCGAGCCGTCCTTGAAGAACACCTGGATCGCGTTGCCGATGAAACGCTTGTCCGGGTCGTAGTAGTCGCGGGTGAACTGCGGATTCTCGCGGACTTCCATGCGCGAGCGCAGCGCGTCCACGCGCAGGTCGGCGGCGACGGGGTCCTCGTAATCCGCGGCCGTGAGACGTCCGTGGATGAGCGGGATCGCGACCATGTACTGGATGCAATGGTCGCGGTCGGCGGGGTTCGCCAGCGGACCGGTCTTGTCGATGATCCGCACCCCGGGTTCCTGCGTCTCGATCACGATGCGATCCACCGCATCGAGGCGGTCCTTCACCTCCGGGTGCAGGCGCATTGCGCATTCGACGGCGGTCTGAGCGTGGAACTCGGCCGGGAAGCTGATCTTGAACAGCACGTTTTCCATGACGTAGCTGCCGAAACCCTGGTTGTAGACGAACGGATTGCCCCGGAACAGGACGTCGTAGAAACCCCAAGTAGGGGCCGTGAGCGCCGAGGGATAACCCATCTCGCCGCGCAGCGCGATCAGTGCATGGCGCACGCCGCGGCTCGTCGCATCGCCCGCGGCCCAGCTCTTACGCGACCCGGTATTGGGGGCATGGCGGTAGGTCCTGAGCGCCCCGCCGTCGATCCAGGCATTCGAGACCGCGTTCACGACCTGTTCCTCGGTGCCGCCGAGCATGGCCGAGACGACGGCGGTCGTGGCGACCCGCACCAGGATCACGTGATCGAGGCCCACGCGGTTGTAGGCATTCTCGAGCGCGGTGACACCCTGGATCTCGTGCGCCTTGATCATGGCCGTGAGCAGGTCGCGCACGGTCGGCGGGGTACGGTCCTCGGCGATCGCCTTGCGCGCCTGCCAGTCGGCGACCGCGAGGATGCCGCCGAGGTTGTCGGACGGATGTCCCCATTCGGCGGCGAGCCAGGTGTCGTTGAAGTCGAGCCAGCGGATCATCGCGCCGATGTTGAAGGCGGCCTGCACCGGATCGAGCTCGAAGCTCGTGCCGGGCACGCGCGCACCGCCGGGCATGGTCGCCCCCGGCACCACCGGGCCCGAGCATGCGGGTGCATGCGGGAAAAGCGAGCGCCTGGAAGCCGCAGGCCAGGGTGTCCATGAGGCAGTAGCGCGCGGTCTCGTAGGCGACGTCGCTCGTGATCTGCGCGTCGCGCGCGTAGCGCGCGATGTCGACCAGCACGCGATCGGGTGCGGGCCGCTCGGCCGAGCGGATGTCGTGGTGGCTCATGGGTCGCGGTTACCTCTGGTCGGGGGGCGGGACCTTGCGCGGTCCCGGCCCGGTGTAGTTGGCGCTCGGGCGGATGATCTTGCCGTCGGCGCGCTGCTCGATCACGTGCGCGGCCCAGCCCGTGGTGCGCGAGATCACGAACAGCGGGGTGAACATCGCGGTCGGGACGCCCATCTGGTTGTAGGCGACGGCGCTGAACCAGTCGAGGTTCGGGAACATGCGCTTGATCTCCCACATCACGGACTCGATGCGCTCCGCAATCCGGAACATGCGGAAGTCGCCGGATTCCGCCGAGAGCTTCTCGGCAACGCGCTTGATGACGACGTTGCGCGGATCCGCCACCGTGTACACCGGGTGCCCGAAGCCGATGATGACTTCCTTCGCCGCCACGCGCGCGCGGATGTCGGCCTCGGCGGCACCGGCCTCGGAGTAACGCTGCTGGATCTCGAGGGCGACCTCGTTCGCGCCGCCGTGCTTCGGTCCGCGCAGGGCGCCGATGGCGCCGGTGATGCAGGAATGCATGTCCGACCCGGTGCCGGCGATGACGCGCGCGGTGAAGGTCGAGGCGTTGAATTCATGCTCGGCGTACAGGATCAGCGACGTGTGCATCGCTCGCACCCAGCTCGCCCGTGGCGCCTTGCCGTGCAGCATGTGCAGGAAGTGGCCGCCCGCGGAGTCGTCGTCCGTCTCGACCTCGATGCGCTTCCCGGACCTGGAAAAATGGTGCCAGTAACAGAGCATCGACCCGGTCGAGGCAACCAGCCGGTCGGCGACGTCACGCGCGGCGGCGGCGGGGTGCGCCGGGTCCTCGGGGGACTCGCAGCCGAGGGCGGATACGCCCGTGCGCAGCACGTCCATCGGGTGCGCGGTCGACGGGATCGTCTCGAGCAGCGCGCGCAGCCGTGGCGACAGGCCGCGCAGGCCCTGCATGCGGCGCTTGTACGCGGCCAGCTCTGCGGGATTCGGCAGCTTCTCGTGGATCAGAAGGTGGGCGATCTCCTCGAACTCGCAGGACTCCGCGATGTCGAGGATGTCGTAGCCGCGGTACTGCAGGTCGTTTCCGGTGCGGCCGACCGTGCAGATCGCCGTATTGCCGGCGACGACGCCCGAGAGGGCGACGGATTTCTTGGGCTTGAACCCGGCTCCGGCGGGAACTTCCTTGCTCATCCCTTGCGCTCCCGGTCACGGTCGAACAGTTCGTCGAGCTTGCGCTCGTACTCGTGGTAGCCCAGCACCTCGTAGAGTTCGCTGCGCGTCTGCATCCGGTCGACGACGGCCTGCTGCGTGCCGTCGCGGCGGATGGCCGCGAACACTTCGAGCGCGGCCCGGCTCATCGCGCGGAAAGCAGACAGCGGATACAGCACGAGCCGCACGCCGGCTTCGCCGAGCTCCCGGCAGGTGAAAAGGGGTGTGCGCCCGAATTCGGTGATGTTGGCGAGCACGGGCACGTCCAGTGCACGCGTGAACTCGCGGTACTCGTCGAGCGTCGTCAATGCCTCGGCGAATATCATGTCCGCTCCGGCCTCGACATACGCGGCCGCGCGTTCGATGGCGGCGCCCTGGCCCTCGACGGCGTGAGCGTCGGTCCGCGCCATCACCACGAATGCGTCGTCGCTGCGCGCGTCGACGGCGGCGCGTACGCGATCGGCCATCTCCGCGGCGGGGACGAGCTCCTTGCCGGGGCGGTGACCGCAGCGCTTGGCCTGCACCTGGTCCTCGAGGTGCAGGCCCGCCGCGCCCGCACGCGCCAACTCGCGCGCCGTGCGTGCGATAGAAAAGGCGGCGCCGAAGCCCGTGTCGGCGTCGACGAGTAGCGGCAGCGCGGTCGCGCCGCAGATGCGGCGCACGTCCTCGCACACGTCGTTCAGGCTCGTCATGCCGAGGTCGGGCAGCCCGAATGAGGCGTTCGCCACCCCGGCGCCGGACAGGTAAAGGGCGCGGAAGCCCGATCGACCGGCGAGCAGGGCGCTGTAGGCGTTGATCGTGCCCGCGACCTGCAACGGACGCTCGGCTTCGAGCGCGTCACGCAGCCGCCGTCCCGGGGAAGATTCGATCATTCCGCTATGATACATCGCGTCATGAAACTCCTCGCCCGATGGCTGCCGCTCCTGTGCCTTGCGGGATTCACGGGGCTCGCGGGTGCGTCGGAATGTCGTTCTCTGGCCACGATGAAGTGGCTGCTCGGCGAATGGAATGCCGAGGGCGACAAATCGACCTGGCACGAAACCTGGGTCGAGATCGGCCCGGCGTCATGGGAGGGCAGGGCGACCGAAGCTTCGAAGACGAATCCCGCAGGGCAGAACACCGAGGAGCTGCGCCTCGTCGCAATGGGCGGCAGCGTGTTCTATCTCGCAAAGGTTGTTCACAACGAGCTGCCGGTTCCGTTCCGGCTCGTCGACTGCAGCGACGGCCGCCTCGTCTTCGCCAACGCGGCCCATGATTTTCCCCGGCGCCTCGAATACGAGCGTCAGCCCGGCGGCCGCCTGCACGTCCGCGTCAGCGACGGGGCCGGGAAAGGATTCACCCTCGACTTCGCGCGCCAGCCCGGCGCGCCGACGCAATCGGCCGCCGTGCTCGCGGACGAGGATGCGCGTTTCGCGACCATGGTCGCCGCGGACGGGGAGGCGATGCGGCGCTGGTTCACCGAGGACCTCGAATATGTCCACTCGACGGGCCGGGTCGTGAACCGCGAGCAGATGATCGAAGAGCTCGAGGGCGGCGGGTTGCGCTATCGCGTCGTCACGCCTTCGGAGCGGCACGTCACCTTCCTGGGAGCCGATGCAGCCTTCGTTCGGGGGCTGGCCCGCATCGAGGTCGTTGCCGACGCGAAACCCGCCGAGTTCCAGGCGCGCTACCTGGCCGTCTACCGGCGCGAGGGCGGTGACTGGCGCCTGCAGGCCTGGCAGTCGCTACGCTTGCCGTGATCCCGGTGGCAAGATATCCGCATCCACACGTGCAACGGAGGATCCCGAGATGAGCAAGGGCATGGACAAGAAACGCGAGGACAAGAAGAAGCCGCTGCATACGAAGGACGAGAAGCGCGCGCTGAAGCGCGAGAAGAAGCGCCAGAAGGGCCTGATGTGACCGCATGAAGGCCTACGTCATCGCCAATATCGACGTGCAGGACCCGGCGCGGTACGCCGACTACATCAAGCTGACCCCCGGAACGATCGCACCGTTTGGCGGGCGCTTCATCGCGCGAGGCGGGCGCTCGGAACGCCTCGAGGGCGACACACCGGCCAACCGACTCGTCATCCTCGAGTTCCCGAGCTATGACCAGGCCAAGGCCTGGTACGACTCGGACGGCTATCGCGTCGCCATGGCAATCCGGCAGAGCGCCTCGACGGGCAGCCTGATCCTCGTCGAAGGCGCTCCCTGAGCGTCGGCCGCAGCCGGGCCTGGGCCGCGCCGCTCGGCGGCCTCGTGCTTCTGGCGTTGCCCGCGGCGTCGCACGACGACACGCGCGGGGCGCGCTTCGTCGATGCTGCAGGCGCCAATGCCTCGGACTGTCTCGAACATCACGAGCCCTGTCGCAGCATCGAGTACGCGCTGGACGTTGCGCTCCCCGGCAACACGATCAAGGTGTCGGAGGGCGTTTACGACGTCACGGGCATCGACCCCGAGCGTTTTCTCTTCGGCACGATTCACGCGCAGGGCGGCTACGAGCCCGCGGGTCACTTCGAAACCCATGATCCCGAGGCGTACCCCACGATCCTCGTCGGCGTCGATCCACGATATCGGCAGGCGCTGATGCGCCTTGGATTCAAGTGGGCGGCTTCGATCGAGGATGCAAGGCGTGGAATCGTCGATGACAGCCCGGCACCCGCGCTGCAGGCGACGGCGCTCGCCGCCGAGAACTGCATACAGGGCGCGGCGGGGCAGTTTCCGTGCCGCAACATCGACCTGCTTGCCCAGATCGCGCTGGACCAATTCTCCTCGCAGCCGGTCTCTGCCGCGAACGTCTGGGGCCTCGTGGACCTCAACGACGCGCGCGAATACGCGCTCGTCGGTCTCAGCAATGGCACGGCGGTCGTCGACATGACCGACCCGGAGGATCCGCGCGAGGTCGTCACGATTCCCGGCAACCCGTCGCCGTGGCGTGAAGTGAAGGTCTACCAGTATTTCGACGGCGGCAGCAACCGGTATCGCGCGTACGCCTACGTCACGACCGAGGCCTCGGGTTCCGGGCTGCAGGTCATCGACCTCTCCGACCTGCCCGCGTCGGCGGCGCTGGCAACGACGCTGTCCGACACGGGCAGCCAACACACCGACTACATCTCGAACATCGATTACGGGACCAACGTCGTGCTGCCAGGCGCCGAGGCTTTCCTGTACGTGGCGGGCAGCAACCTCGCGGACGGCGCCTGGCGCGTCTACAGCCTGGCGGATCCCGCGCAGCCGCAGTTCATCGCGGCCGCTCCGTCGGGCAGCGAATACGTCCATGACGCGACCAGCCTCCTGATCACGGACGAGCGCACCGCCCAGTGCGGCGCCGGCCACGACCCCTGCGAGGTTTACGTCGATTTCAACACGAACTCGGTGGACCTCTGGGATGTCACGGACAAGAACGCGCCGGTCATGCTGTCGTCCACCACTTACTCCGATGCGAGCTACACGCACTCGGGCTGGCCGTCCGCCGACCAGCGGCGCATCTTCGTGCACGACGAGACCGAGGAGATCTTCGACGGGCTGAACACGCAGATCTACACGATGAACGTGGACGACCTGCGGAATCCCTTCATCGTCGCGAGCTACCAGGGGCCCGGGACCGCGACGGACCACAACGGCTACGTGAAGGGCGGACTCCTGTACGTGTCGCACTATCGGCGGGGACTCGTGGTGTTCGACGCCAGCGAGCCCGAGCAACTGCAGGAAGTCGCGAGCTTCGACACGTTCCTGCAGCCTGCCGCCGACAGCGCCGGGACGGACGGCGCCTGGGGCGTGTACCCGTTCTTCCCCTCCGGAACGGTCGTCGTCAGCGACATCAGCAACGGGCTCTTCGTGCTGCGCGACGGAGCGGCAACGCTGGGCCAGAATGCCGGCCGCATCGGATTCTCCAGCACGACGGTGCAGGCCGGTGAACGCAATGAAAATGCACGCGTCGTCGTACGCAGGAACGCGGGGACGGCCGGAGCCGTGAGCGTCGAATATTCCACCAGCGACCTGGACGCGATGGCCGGCAGCGACTATACGGCGGTGACCGGAACGCTCGAGTGGGCCGCAGGCGACATGGACGACAGGACCATCACCATCCCGTTGGTGGACGACGGCGACGAAGAGGGCGAAGAGGCGTTCCGGGTGACGCTCGCCAATCCCGGTGGCGGCGCATGGCTCGAAGGTTCGGCTTCGATTGACGTCACGATCGACGACGGCGCGTCCGTCGGTCCGCCGCCCGGCGGCGGAGGAGGGGGCGGTGGAATCGGGGTTGAGCTACTGGCCCTGCTCGCGACCTGGTTTCTTCTGCGCAGGCGCAACAGCCGGCTCGTCGTGCTGGAGTTCCCGAGCTACGAGAACCGACCAACGCCTGACACGACTCGGACGGCTACCGCGTCGCCAATGTTCGAACTCTCATGATGGTCGAAGGCGTGACACCTTTACGTAACATGAACGATCGATCCGATCATGAAAAGCGGGATGCGCGCCAGACTGGGCGAGCGGGCGATACTGTCTGGTCGCTATTGATCGTCTCCCTTGTGGCGGTGGTAATCTGGACTGGGTACCGGTCGAAGCAGGATGTGTCCCCGGCGGTCGTTCCGCCGGCAGTCGTCCGGGAGATAGACCCGGTTCCAGAGTCACTTGATGATTCCGAATCACCTACGAGGAGTGGCGAAGATGCGGAATCATCCCCGGTATACAGTTATTTGTCTTCCGGCCACCCGGCGCCTCTTCGACAGTTCTATCCGCCAGCAGTCGTCGAGGAATTTGTTCATTTTTCGAGCCTGTATTCCCTGCCAAATCTGCGCCGGATCCGCGAGCCTTTCATGACTCGGGAGTGGATCGAATCGTTCAGGTATTACTGCACACGGGTGGCGCGCCGCGACCCAGTCGATTGCCTGCTTCAGGGCGCACTACTTGAGCGATTACTTGAGCGCACGGAGGGTGTTGATGACCCTTGGATCAATCGTATGCAAGAGCAGCTTGCTGCTGAAATGGATTACTTGATCGACTCGATCGGTGCTGAGGCATTCAACGTATCGTGCGGTCGCGAAGGCTGCGTAATCTTTATTGCGACCGGGCCTGGCGTGGATTCAAATGCAATAGGCGAGACGATGAACTCGATTGCTGACTGAGGATCGGTGGTCTCCAGACTTGTCATACCGGCACGAGCCGACACTCGGCGGTAATTATCCGGACGAAACTGGTCGATGGGATGTGATCACGCTTGAACGGCTCGGACCACTTCCCGCAGTGCAATGAGTGAGTTCAGTTCGATTCGGGCGTACTCGCGTTCCGGTTAAGCTTCCGGTTCGCGCGCTGGCTCGATGAGTTTCTTTCGAAGCATCAGGCCCATCGCCGTGCCCACGATCGCGCCGATCAGGTGCGCCTGCGGAACGACCGCGACGCGTAACACCTCGTGGACCGGGAAGCTGCCGTCCCAGGGCTGCTCGACGAGAACCTTGATGGTGCCGCCGACCAGCGCGGCAATCGGCAACCAGCGCTGACGTCCGGTCGAGGCCCCGATCCACACCACGCAGCCCGCGAAGTAGAGGGCGTGCAGCACGCCTGACAGTCCGCGATACCACAGCAGTTCCGGCACGGCGACCAGGAACAGAATCGAGATCAGGATCGGCGCGACGCCGAGCATCCCGAAGAATGCCGGGGCCTTCAGGCGGTCGCCGAAACAGCCGCCCGAGCAACACGAGCGCCACGCAGTTGAGCAGCGCGTGGATGAAACCCAGGTGCACGAAATGCCCCGTGAACAGCCGCCAGGGTTCGCGTGCCGCGAGCACCCGGCGGTACTCGAGCGCGTCCGCCGGCAGGAAAAGTTCGGCGGCCATCACCGCCAGCACGACGAGCGACAGACCGGCATTGACCGACAGGCGCATCCAGAGTCCTTTGCGCTAGGCTGATGACCATTATGGAGCCAAAACTCTTTGGCCAGATCGGGATCTCCCTCCTGCTGGGCCTGTTGATCGGACTGCACTGAGGAGCCTGACCATGTCGACACTGCGAGGCAGTTGCCTGTGCGGAGATGTGTGCTTCGAAGTCGAGGGCCCGTTCCCGCAGCTCTACCAGTGCCATTGCTCGCTGTGCCGCAAGCAGGGCGGTTCGGTGTCCAACACGGGACTTATCGTCGCGGCCGACAAGTTCCGCTGGGTGGCGGGCGAGTCGTCGACCGGCCAATGGCAGCGCTCGACCGGGTTCCGCTCCTGGTTCTGCAAGCGTTGCGGGTCCACGGTGCCGAATCCGCTGCGCGACACGGGATACGTCTGGGTGCCCGCGGGAGCGCTCGACGAAGACGGGCCGCTCGAAATCGGCGCGCAGTTGTTCCTGGCGTCGCGTGACGCGATGGGACCTGCCGCGGGCGGACGGCCTCCAGTTCGAAACGGCACCCCCGCTGACCGAACTCATTGCCTTGCTGCACGAATCATAGGAAGGAGAGGGTGGAGACATGAGCGAACTGGCCGAACGTGTGTCGTCGAGGTTGAGAAACTCGCAGACCTTGCGACTCGTGACGGTCGGAATCCTGGTCCTGCTGCTGCAGATCCCGGTTGCGATGATCGGCGGCCAGGTGTCAGAGCGGGCGGAGCGGGGCATGGAGGCTGTCGCGGAAGTCTCGTCCAAGTGGGGCGATCGCCAGGTGCTGGCCGGCCCCATGCTCGTCGTGCCGTTCACGCACAACTGGACCGAAGTCAGCAGGGACGGGCAGTCGGTCGAACGCACCGGATTCCGCTACGCGAGTTTCCTGCCCGAGGAGCTCAACGTCGCCGCGACCGCGAATTCCGAAGTCCGCAAGCGCGGGATATTCGAGGTCCCCGTCTACACGCTCGATCTCGAAGTTCACGGGTCGGTTTGCGCCCCTGGATGCGTCCAAACTGTCATTGGATCCGGGCGCGATGAACTGGGACAAGGCGTTCGTCGTGATCGGTGTTTCGGATACCCGCGCGATCCAGCAGGCGACCAACCTGGCTCTGGGATGGCCGGACCATCGCTTTCGGGCCCGGGACCGGAGGCCAGCAGGTCGTGAAGGACGGCATCCACGCGGTGGTCGGCGCAGGTGCCGAGACGCGCGGCGTCGATTTCTCGTTTCCGCTCTCCGTCAACGGCAGCCGGGCGGTGCGATTCACGCCGTTCGGCAAAGCGACAGATGTCACGCTGGACATCGAATTTCCCGCATCCGAGTTTCCAGGGGAACTGGCTGCCCGCGGAGCGCGTAGTCTCCGCCGAAGGATTCGAGGCGCAGTGGAAGATCCCGTTTCTCGGGCGAAGCTTTCCGCAGGCCTGGATCGACTCCGCGAACCTGCGGGATTCCATCGAGCGTTCGACGTTTGGCGTCGACTTCGTCAATCCGGTGGATCACTACCGGATGGCGGAGCGAAGCGTCAAATATGCCGGCCTGTTCATCCTCCTGACCTTTGCGGCGCTGTGGCTGTTCGAGGTGAGGGCCGGCGTTCGCGTGCACCCGATCCAGTTCCTGATGCTCGGTGCGGCGCTCTGCCTGTTCTACCTGCTCGAGTTGTCGCTTTCGGAGCATCTGGCATTCCCGCTGGCATTCGCGATCGCGAGCCTCGCGATCGTCGGCATGGTCATGGCCTACGGCGTCGTGGTGCTGCGGGGGCTGAAACGTGCCCTGGCCATCGGATCGGGCGTCGCGTTGCTGTATGTGTACCTGTACGTGCTTCTCGTGAACGAGGATTACGCGCTGCTGTTCGGTTCGATCGGACTGTTCGTGATCCTTGCACTGATCATGTACGCGACGCGGCGCGTCGATTGGTACGCGGTCGGGGCCAAATCGGGGCCCGGCAGCGAGAGGGAGACCTGAGGGCTGGCGTGTCGTAGTCGACCAGTACACGCAAGCTGGCAGCCCAGGTCCCAGTTCGCATAATGTATATTATGTGAAATAACGAGATATCGCATCCGGGAGTCGCAAGGCTTTTCGTCCATTCGCGCCGGAAACATGCCCTGCCCGCCAAGCACGCCCCTGGCGACCGACGTTCAGCGCAGGTGCATTGCCAGGAAGGTGTCGAGGCCGCGACGTGACTCTTCATCTTGGTGGCCTGCCTAACGGCGGGCAAGATACTCGCCGGCGAGCCGCTCGAGGTGGACGCGGCTCTCAACCTGCAGAAATGGCGCGACCAGCATCAACACCTGGTAAGCACCGCGCGCCATGCCCGCCTCCGGCGGTTCCTGTCGCGGATGACGCGCGGCCTCGAACGACAGCCAGTAGAGCGCGACGACCGCGATGTTCTCCGCCAGCGCGTCGACTTCGGCGGCGGTCGCCGCCATGGGCCCCTGCTCCACAAGGCCGAGGCAGATGCCGCGCGCGGCCTCGACCGCGCGGCCGAACACGCCCGCGAGACGCTGGGCGGCCCGACGGTCACGACCCATGACGCCGCTGAGATCACGAAACAGGAAGCGGTAGCGCCAGACGGTCTCGAGCAGCAGGTGCAGCAGCAGCCAGGCGTCTTCCACGTGGTCGGCGCGCCAGCCGGCCGGCGGGAGCACGGCGTCGAATTCCTCGACGAAGCGGTCGAGGAGCGCCGCGGACAGGGCGTCCTTCCGGCGGAAATGATAGTGGAGGTTTCCGGCGCTGATCCCGAGTTCGGTCGCGATCAGCGAGGTTGCCACCTGCGGCTCGCCGCGCGCGTTGTAGAGCGCGAGCGTCGCGTCGAGGATGCGCTGGCGCGTGCGCCGGCCGGGAGCGGACTTGGTGCGGTTCGTCATGCGGCTGGTGTACGACGGCTCACGCCATCGTACACCAGCCGCTCGCGGTGACTCAGGCGGCGCGGCGCGTCGTGCGGCGCGTGCTGCGGCGTGTCGACTTGCGGGCGGCAGATGCCGGCTTCGCGCGGCGGGCCAGCTTCCGGCCCTCGCCGATCGCGAGCGTGATCACCTTGCCGGCTTCGACTCGCGTCGTCTCGAACGCGGCGCGATGCGCATTCCAGATCGCGCGCGCGGAATGGCGGGCGGCCTGGGCGAGCTCGGACCCGGCCACGGTGCCGAGGAACTGGCTGACGTTGTCGATCATCGGGAACTCCTGGGGGTTCGGTTGGCGATGGCAGCCAGTATCCCCATCGCCGCTAGGGCGCTCACCCTAGGTTCAGAGCGACGCGAACCAGCCGGCGATCGCCTTCCGCTGGCCGGAATCCGGGACTCGACCCCGCGCTGCCTCGACATTCTCGGCGGCATGGCGCGGGTTCCTCGTCGCTGCGAGGATGACCGTGACGGCGGGTTCGCCGAGCACCCATTTGATGAAAAGCTGCGCGGCGCTGCGGCAGCCGAGATCCGCCGCCACGGGCGGCAGCGCATGCCCGGCCGCCCGGTCGATCATGGCCCCCTTGGTGAACGGGCGGTTGACCAGCACCGCCACGCCGAGCTCGCGCGCAAGCGGCAGCAGGCGCGCGCCGGCTTGCGGCTCCGCGATGGAATAGTTGACCTGCACGAACTCGGGCCTGTCGCGGCGGATCACGCGCTCGAGCTCGGCGTGGGCGCTGGCCAGGTAATGCGTGACGCCGATGTAGCGCACGGTGCCCGCCTCGCGTGCGGCCCGGAGCGTCACGAGGTGCGTATCGAGGTCCTGCAGGTTATGCACCTGCACGAGGTCGAGGGTCGTTGCGCGCATGAAGCGGTGCGAATCGGCGAGCTGGCGCACGCCCGAGTCGCGGCCGGTGGTCCAGATCTTGGTGGCGAGGAACGGCGCCCTCGCCGGCTTGATGTCGGCGAGGATGTCGCCGACCCGTTCTTCGGAATTGCCGTACATGGGCGAGCTGTCGATCACGCGCCCGCCTGCCTGCAGGAAGGAGCGCACGGCCGCGCGGGCCGCATCGAAATCCGCTCCACGGGCCGGCACGTCGAGCACCTGCCAGGTACCGAGGCCGAGCACCGGGAGCCGTTCCCCGCTCCTCGGAATGGCGCGCTCGAGTGGATTGGTTTCAGCCATGGCGAATCCTGGCACGGCGAGCGTCCCGAGCAGCAGGCACGCATCGCGCCGCGTGATCATGTCGGGCCCGGCTGCCGCCGTTCGAAGGCTCGCCCGAGTTTCAGAGAAACCGCCATGGCGGGAATCATGAGGGCGGCGCCGATCACTGCATAGCCCACGAGGCCGATGCCCGCGGCATGGGCGAGGGTCACGAGCCCGATGCCCACCAGGTCGCTGCCGCGTTGCAGGACCGTGTCGATGAAGTTTTTTGCCTTGTACTTGGTTTCCGCGTCGACCACCGTGAACAGGACTTCGCGGCTCGGCTTGGCGATGCCGTACTCCCCTCCCCGCCGCAGGACCTGGCCGGCGGCCAGCACGAGGAGCAATGGGGAAGCCGCGAGCGCCAGGAATGAAATCAGCGCGACGATCGGCATTGTCACAAGCGCGCCCGCAAGCTCGAAGCGCCGTATCAGCCAGCCGACCACGAAGGCCTGGAAGAACCAGGCGGCGATGTTCACGACGAAATCGAGCCGGCCGAAGAACTGCGCGCGGGTCGCAAGGTCCGGATAGGTCGAGCCGACGACGCGCAGCAACTCGCTGTACATGAACGCCGCCGCGATGGAGCCGAGCGCGATGACCGCGACGATCCCGAGCAGGTAGCGCGAGCGCGCGACGATCAGGAACCCCGACAGGATACCGCCGCCGATCCGGGCCTCCGGGTCCCCGGTCGGCGTCACGAATCGCCCGTGCCTTTCCTCGGCCCAGCGAGCCAGCGCGCGGATGCACGGCAGCGTGCCGAGCAGCAGAAGCATCGCGAGGAAAACGACCGCGTCGACGCCGATGCGCGGCGCCAGGTACTGCATCACGAGCGGCCCGACGATCGCACCCGTGCCGCCGCCGGCGGCGATCGGCCCGAACAGCCGCTTCGCTTCCTCGCCGCGGAACACGTCCGCCATGAAGCTCCAGAACACGGATACCACGAACATGTTGTAGACGGAAACCCAGACGAAGAACGAAGCGGCCAGCGCGCGCGAATCCGGCATCGACTTGAACAGCAGGTAGAACGCCAGCAGGTTCGAGGCGAAGAAGGCGTACGCGATCGGCAGCAGCAGGGGCTTGCGGACACGCGACACGAGCGCCGCGAAGACCGGCGTCAGCAGCAGCATCACCGCGAGCGTGCCGACGTAGAACGAGAAAAGGTCGTCGACGACGCCGCTGGCCATCGCATCGCGCAAGGGCCGCAGCAGGTAGTAGCCGCTCATCAGCATGAAGAAATACGCGAACGCGGTGGCGACGGCGCGGCCTTCGCCCGGGTGTATCCGCATCAGCGCGCGGATCGTTTCGCGGACCATGTCCTCAGGCGGGTCGCGCGGATCCCGCGAGGTGCGGGCGTCCGCTCGAGGAGTCCTTCAGCACGAAGACACGCCGGTCGCCGCTGGCCCAGTGCTCGAGCTGTGTCTCACCCGGCAGGAAGAGCGGGAACTTGAACTCCGCGCGCGCCTGCACGGGCGGCGCCAGCGCGACGGGCCCAAGCGCCGCGAACGAACGTGCCATCGACCACATCCCGTGGGCCACCGCACGTTCGAAGCCGAACAGCCGCGCGCCGCGGTCGCCGAGATGGATCGGGTTGAGATCGCCCGAAAGCCAGCCGTAGCGGCGCCCCATGGCGCGGGGCACCGTGATTACGGTCGTGTCGGGCTGCAATCCCTCCGGGGGCTTCTCGAAGCGCAGCGCCTGGCGCGCTCTGCGCGAGGCCGGCTTGCCGCCCGACGAGCGCCGCGCGAGCAGCGTCGATTTTTCGAGCCAGGCGGTACCCTGCCCGTCCTCCACGGCCGTGAACAGGTCGAACTCGTGCCCGCGATCGACGTCGCGGTGTCCTTCGATCCAGCTTCGCAGCTCGTACTGCCCGGCCTCCGGCAGCGCCCGGACCTGGTGGATGTCGTTGGCGATGTGCACGAGGCCCATGAGGCGAACCACGAAGCGCGGATGGGTCAGGATCGCGAAATGCAGCGGCATGGCGAGCACGTGCGGGTACGCGAGCGGCAGGCATCCGTCGTCCGCGAATCCGCAGATCTCGCGGTAGCGCGCGACGTGGCGGCGCTTCGCGCCTACCGCATCGACGCGGCCCTCGAGGCGAGGCACGACGCCGCCTTCCGGCACCAGCGCGCTCCTGCGGCCAAACACGGCTCGCGGGAAATAGCGGAACGCCGACGGCAGGCGCTTGAAGCGGTATTGGACGACGGCCGGCCCCATGGCACTCCCCCGGCCGCTGGCTTAAGGAACGGTCCGGTTTATGGTGAGGCTTGCCGGACGGGCCGAGGCGAAATCATAACCGACCTCGCCGAACAGGTCGCCGCTCGACGCGATCGGTTGCCCGCTCAGGGAAATCCGCGCGACGAGCGTCGAACGGGCCGGCGCCGGCGAGCGTGATGCCGGGCAGCATGGCGTCGGCGTCGCTGAGTCGCAGCGAAACCGGCCAGGCGCCCGACCGGACGGCGTTGCACCGCGAGCGGTGGGCCGCCGCTGCCACGGCGCGCGATCACGAACAGGGTCGCGTTCGCGGGAACGCGGGCCGCCAGCGCGGGATCGATGGCCGACGGTGAGGTCGATCGCGCTCGTCGGCGGGGCGGCATCAGCATTCGCTGCCGGCTTGCCTTCGGTCCGTTCGATTTCGGCCAGCCTCTCGGCAAGCACCTGGCGCAGGTCGGCCGGGAGGTCGTGGTCCTGCAGCTCGATCCAGCGCTGCTGCGCGAGCGCCATGTCGCCGCGTCGATATGCGACGATCCCGCCGTACCACAGGGCACGCGCGTTGTCCGGCGCCATCTCGAGTGCGCGCTCGAACAGCTGCGCCGCCTCGCCGTCGATCTCGCGCTCGTCCATGAGGATCATCGACTTCCGCGTAGCCGACGACCGCATCGGCATCGCTGCCCTGGGTGACGCGTGTACGCCTCGCCGAACGCACGGCGCGCGAGCGGATAGTCGCCGAGGACCGTGGCGGACCGGCCGAGCAGCTTCCAGCCCTCCACGTCGGCCGGCTGGCTCGCCAGTCTCTTCTGGAGTTCGGCGATCACGCGCTGCAGGTCCGGAGCCGCGGCAGGCGGCGGCTCGACGGGCGCGCGCCAGTCCCAGTTGCTGAGCGTGAAATAGATCAGGAATGCGGCGACCGGGAAGGCCGCGGCCACGATCGCGGCGGAGATTCCTGCGCGGTGCGCGTCTTCTCCGGGAAGTCGTACGGCGCAACAATGGCCAGGCGATCAGCCCGATCGCGCCCGCGATGAAAACCGCGCAGATCGCGATGAACAGCGTCACGGGAGATCGGGCCCGTCGTCGAGGGAACCTGGATTCGAGCGTGCCGCGAATGCGCGCCGGCGCACCACCACGACCACGACGGCGAGCCCGCCGGCCAGGAACAAGGCCGGCGCCGCCCATAACAGCCAGGTGCGAGGAGCGACCGGGGGCCGGAGCAGCACGAAATCCCCGTACCGTTCGGTCATGAACGCGTGGATTTCGGCATCGCTCCTGCCTTCGCGAATGAGGGATTCGACCTCGCGCCGGAGGTCCGCGGCCAGCGGCGCATTGGAGTCGGCGATGCTCTCGCTGCGGCAGACCAGGCAGCGCAGGTCGCGGATGATGCGCTCGTAACGCGCCTGCTGCCCGGGATCGTCGAAGCGCTGGCCCGTATCCACGGCGCCGGCGTTCGCCGCCAGTACCAGGCAGGCCGCGAGCACGAGGTGTCGTGTCAAGGTCCTTCCCCGGCTGCCGGCAGGAGCGGCAGGAACTCGCGCTGCCAGACTTCCATGGTCAGCGGGCCGACATGCTTCTTGGTCACGCGGCCTTCGGCGTCGATCAGGAACGTCTCGGGTGCTCCGTAGACGCCCCAGTCGATGGCCGTACGCCCCTCGGGATCGAAGGCGACCGAGACGTAGGGATTGCCGAGTTGCGCGAGCCAGCCGAGGGCCAGCGTCCGGTCGTCGCGCCAGTTGAGTCCCACGAGCGGCGCCCGGTTCTCACGCGCGATCGCGAGGAGGACCGGATGTTCGTCCCGGCAACCGGCGCACCAGGTGGCCCAGACGTTCAACAGCCAGGGACGCCCGGCGAAATCCGCAGTGCCGACCTTCCAGCCGGGGTCGCCCAGCGACTCCAGCGAAAATGCCGGTGCGGGCTTGCCGATGAACGGGGACGGGATGGCGCCCGGGTCGCGATGCAGCCCCACCACGAAGAAGCCGATCAGGCTTGCAAACGCGATCGCTGGCAGCAGGAATCGCCACGGGATCCTCATGGCGTGACCGATACCGCCGGCTCGCCGGCCGTGGCGGCGACGCGCTGGCGATATCGCCGGTCGAACGCCGCGATCAGGCCGCCGAATGCGACCAGGATCGCCCCGAGCCAGATGAAACGGATGAGCGGCTTGTACTGGAGCCGGAAGCTCCATCGGCCCTGTCCCAGGTCGTCTCCGAGGGCGGCGAACAGGTCGCGCGCCGCGCCGACTTCGATGCCGGCCTCCGACAGCGCGTTGCCTCCGGAGTTGTAGAGCCGCTTCTGCGGCTTCAGGACCGTGACCGGTTCGCCGGCCTGCGAGACGACGACGTCTGCTTCGACGCCCACGTAGTTGGGGCCGCGCACGTCGCGCAGTGCCGCGAACTTGAATTCGTAGCCGGCAATCGTCGCGCCTTCGCCGATGCCGAGCGCGAAATCCTTCTCGACCTTGAACGACTGGACGCCCGTGATGCCGAGGGTCGCGAGCCCGATGCCGAAATGGGCGATGACCATGCCGAGGACCGAGGCCGGCAGCGGCTGGCGGCTGCGCAGGCGCGCGAACGGCACGAGCAGCGAGGACAGCATGACCCAGGCCGCGAGGGCGAAGCCGATCGTGGTCATCGGCCGGACCTCGCCATAGGCCCCTGCGCCGAGCACGACGGATGCCGCGATGCTGGCGCCGGCGACCGCGAACAGCCGCGTGCGCATCGCGCCGAGCAGTCCGCGTTTCCAGGCGGCGTGCATGCCGACGCCGAGCAGGACGAGCAGCGGCAGCATCGGCACGAGGAACACGAGGTTGAAGTACGGCGGGCCCACCGAGACCTTGCCGAGCTCGAGCGCATCCATGAACAGCGGATAGAGCGTGCCCAGCAGGATGAGGCTGAGCGCCGTCACGAGCAGCGCATTGTTGAAGAGCATGAAGCTCTCGCGGGACGTCGCTTCGAATCCCGCTTCGGACTTGAGGCGGGGCGCCCGCCAGGCGTACAGGAGCAGTGCCCCGCCGATCACGACGGTCAGGAAGGCGAGGATGTAGATGCCGCGTTCGGGGTCGGTGGCGAACGCGTGCACCGAGATCAGGACGCCCGAGCGGACGAGGAAGGTGCCGAGGAGCGACAGCGAGAAGGCAGAGACCGCGAGCAGAAGGGTCCAGCTCTTGAACAGGCCCCGCTTTTCCGTCACGGCCAGTGAATGGATCAGGGCAGTTCCGGCGAGCCAGGGCATGAAGGACGCATTCTCGACCGCATCCCAGAACCACCAGCCGCCCCACCCCAGCTCGTAGTACGCCCACCAGCTGCCGAGCGCGATGCCGATCGTGAGGAACAGCCAGGCTACGAGCGTCCAGGGACGCGTCCAGCGCGCCCAGGCGGCATCGAGCCGTCCCTCCAGCAGGGTTGCGCACGCAAAGGCGAACGCGACCGAGAATCCCACGTAGCCGAGGTACAGGATGGGCGGGTGCACGACGAGCGCGAAATCCTGCAGGAGCGGGTTGAGGTCGAGCCCTTCCGCCGCCGCGGGCATGAGTCGCCTGAATGGATTCGAGGTTGTCAGCATGAAGAGCTGGAAGCCGATGCTGATGAGCCCGAGGAAGCCGAGGACGCGGCTCCTGAACGGCGCATCCAGCGAGCTGCTCGCGGCCGTCACGGCGAGGCTCCAGCCCGCGAGGCACAACGACCAGAGGAGCAGCGAACCCTCGTGGGCGCCCCAGACGGCGGCGACACGGAAGAAGACCGGCAGCTCCGAATGCGAATTCGACGCCACGTAGAGTACGGAAAAATCCTGCTGGACGAACGACCAGGCCAGCGCGCCGAAGGCGACGGCGATGAAGACGAACTGTCCGACGACCGCGGAGCGGCCGGCGGCCATCCACGCCTCATTGCCCCGTGCTGCGCCTGCGAAAGCTGAAGAGCGGACTGCGACGTCGACAACAGCAGCGCGAGGATCAGCGCGAAATGGCCCGAGCTCCGGGATCATTCGGAAACTCGCGCCGGCTGCGGATCGTGCAGCGACTCCGCGACTTCGGGCGGCATGTAGTTCTCGTCGTGCTTCGCGAGCACTTCGTCGGCGACGAATTCGCCGCCCGTGCCCATGCGGCCGTGCGCAATCATCCCCTGCCCTTCCCGGAACAGGTCGGGCAACAGGCCCTCGTAGCGCACCGGGATCGAATGCTGGTAGTCGGTCACGACGAACCGCACTTCGAGCGTGCCCTCGGTGCGCTTCAGGCTCCCCTCGGTCACCATGCCGCCGATCCGGAACGTGCGGCCTTGCGGCGCATCGCCCGCGAGAACCTGCGATGGATTGTAGAAGTAAAGCAGGTTGTCCTCGAAGGCGAGCGTTGCGAGTGCGGCTGCCGCGCCCACCCCGGCGAGGATGCCGAGCACCGCGAGCAAGCGCTTGCGCCGGGGCGTCACGGCGACCCCGTTCCCGTCGCGGTGCGGCGGATCGCGCGCTCTCGCGCGGTCGCATGCAGTCGGCGCGCGGAAAGGACGTTCCAGGCGAGCACGGCCGCGGCCAGCCCGAAGCACGGCCAGACGTATGCGGCGTAGCCGCCCATGTGCAGGAATTCGCTCATCGCGTCAGTTCCGTCCTGAGCCAGTGGGCATTGCGCTCGCGCCGCAGGATCTCCGCCCGCAGGCGCACGAGGAGCACGGCGCGAAGAACAGCGTGAACGCGAGCAGCATCACGAGCAAGGGCCACAGCATCTCCCCCGCCATCGAAGGCTTCGCCATCTTGGTCAAGGTGGAGGGCTGATGCAGCGTGTTCCACCAGTACACCGAGTAATGGATGATCGGCAGGTTCACGACGCCGACGATCGCGAGCACCGCGGAGGCGCGATCGGCGCCGGTCGCGATCGTCGATCGAGGCACGCAGCGCCATGACGCCGGCATACAGGAAGAGAAGGATGAGTTCCGACGTCAGCCGGGCATCCCACACCCACCAGGTGCCCCAGGTCGGCTTGCCCCAGATCGCGCCCGTCGCCAGCGCCAGCACGGTAAAGGACGCGCCGATGGGAGCCGATGCAGCCGCGACCGCGTGCGCGAGCTTGATGCGCCAGACCAGGCCGATTGCCGCGCCCACGGCCATCGTCGCGTAGACGGACATCGAGAGCCAGGCGCCCGGCGCGTGCACGTAGACGATGCGGAACGAATCGCCCTGCAGGTAGTCGGCCGGGGCGAGTACCAGCCCGCCGTACAGCCCGATGCACAGCAGGATGCCGGCCGGCCAGGCAAACCATGGCAACAGCCGCCCCGCGATGCGGTAGGCGTGCGGCGGCGAAGCGAGCTTGTGGAACCAGCCCCAGTTCATGTCGGTCACTCCGCGCTGATCCGCAGCGCCGCCGCGATCGCGGGCGGGGCCAGCGTGACCGCCGAGACCAGCATGGCCGCGAGCAGCAGCAAGGGCCCGCGCGCGCTGTCGCCGTGGATCGACAGGTCGATCGCGCGGGCGCCGAAGATCAGCGCCGGCATCGCGAGCGGAAGCACGAGCAGGCCGAGCAGCAGGCTGCCCCGACGCAGGCCCAGCGTGAGGGCCGATCCGATCGCGCCGAGCGCGCTCAGGATGCCGGTGCCGAGCGCGAGCGAGAGCATGACGGTGCCGAAGGCGTCGAACGGCACGCCGATGGCGGTGGCTACGAAGGGCGACAGCAGCACGAGCGGCAGTCCGCAGGCCGTCCAGTGCGCGAACCCCTTCGCCAGCGCAAGGATCGACAGCGGCTGTCCCGTCAGCAGCATCTGTTCCAGCGTGCCGTCGGCATGGTCGGAACGGAACAGCAGTTCGAGCCCGAGCAGCGATGCGAGCAGCGCCGCGACCCAGAGGATGCCACTGCTGATCTGGCGCAGTTCCGAGAGTTCCGGGCTGAGCGCAAGCGGAAAGAGAGTCGCGACCATCACGAAGAACACGAGCGGCTGCGCGACCTGCCCCCAGTGCCGCTGTGCGAGCAGGAGGTCCCGGCGGTAAACCAGGCAGCGCGGCGGAAAAGACGCTCGTGCGGCTCACGCGGCGAGCTCGACGTTGCGGGGACGATGACCCGGAATCGCGGGCGGCAGGTGGGCGGCAATGATGGCGGCGCCGCCGCGGTCCAGGTGCCGTCCGATGACGGCGGACACGAGCACGGTGCCGTCGCGATCCAGGTTCGTGTACGGCTCATCGAGAATCCACAGCGGCGCACCGGCGAGCATCACCCGGGCGAACGCGAGGCGCCGTCGCTGGCCGGCGGACAGTGTCGCTGTAATCTGGTCGCGGGTGTGGGCAATGCCGAGATCCGCAAGCGACGTTTCGATCTCGCCGGGGCGCAAGCGGTCGGCGCAACCCGGTCTCGAAGGCGAGATTTTCGTGCGCGCGTGAGCTCGGGCTTCAGGCCGTCGCTGTGCGCGAGATAACTGAACGTCGCGTACCAGGCGTCGCGGTCGGCGCCCGTGTTCGCGCCCGTTGCATCCGACCTGCCCGTCCTCCGCCCTGCAGGAGTCCCGCGATCACCCGCAAGCAGCGTCGTCTTGCCGGAGCCGTTCGGGCCCAGCACGTGGACGCACTCCCCGGCCGCGACCTCGAGCGAGACACCCGCGAGCACCCGCCGCTCGCCACGCCAGACCTCGATGCCTCGGACGGAAATTCCAGAAAAATTAGGCGCTTGCAAGGCTAATATTCACCCGCCTCTCAGGTCGCGCGGACTATACCAGAGTGGCGACGGCGGGGTCCCCGACGAGGTCACGAGTCTGCCGCACCTATACTCTCGCGATGAAGAATCCGGTACCGGCGCCGAACGCGCGCCAGCCGGGCTGGCCGTCCTCGCATCGGCGGTATTGCTGGCCGAGCGCTTGTGGCGGCGAAAAGCTCTCGCCGGACCCTGACACGGCCGCGGCGGCCCGCGATCTCCGCCACTGCGCAGGCTCTCCCGCGCGGATCGCGCCGATGCGCCGGACACGACGCGGCATGGGCGTCTTTCGTCCTCGCCAGGATCAACGCCAACCCCGCGATCGACGGCAAGGCGACGCTGGTGGAATTCCGGCAGAAGTCCGTCGCGACGCAGCCGCTTGGCGACAAGATGAAGTCCGCCGTCGTCGAGTTCGAAGGCGTCGTCACGTTCTCGGCGACGTCTCGTGGAGCTGGCAGGGTCCCACCAAGGCCGGCGAGCCGCAGAAGTTCGAGGCGCGCGCCGAGTATGTGGACCAGGGCCAGGGATGGCAGCTGGTCGAGCCTCTCGGCATCTATCCACTCTGAGCCCGGCTCAATCCTTCGACGGATAGCGCTCGAACGCGGGCAGTTCGTGCGCGCGCGCCATCCAGCCGATCCGTTCCGCCGCCTGCACCTGGATCATCGGTGCGCTGGCAGCAGTGGCCATTCGAGGTGCAGACGAGGCGTAATGCCCTTCAGAACGCGCAGATCGCGCGGGTCTCCAGCGCGGGCACGGGCAGTTCGATCGGGCGACGGGTGGCTTTCAAGAAGATGCGGTTCGCAAGCTCGCCGCTCAGCCTGTCGCCGTGACCGATCGCCATGGCCAGCAGCTTCCCGGCCTCCTCGTACGAGGCGATGTAATTCCACCGCCACACGAGCACACCGTGGTCGTGGCTCTTCAGGAAATACGCCCGCTCCCGCGGGCTGTCATACCGATGGGCGCTTCCGGTATCTTCGAGGTCGCAAACGACCCCGTACCTCACCCCATGAGGCATCGGCGCCAGAGCCCGCTCGAGCTCGTGGGGCGTGGTCGCGAGCGCGAGCTGGACGACGTCGTTGAAGATCTTGCTGAACATGGCCGATAAATGCCATGTCTCGTACAGCGCCGGAGTCGGCAAACCGAGGGCTACGCTGTCAGACGATCTCCCACAGGCGAAGCTGCGTCGTGTAGGGCTGGACGCCAGTACATCAACTAGCGCGGATCTGGCGCCGGGCGTTCGGAATCCGTCGATGCGCCCTTGGGCGGGATTGGAACGAAGATCCTCCACGCGTCCTTGGGATGCATGATCGCCCAAAATGGCGCCACGATCCCTCCCGCAACGTCCTGGCTCGAATCGCGCATGGGCGCAAGATAGCCCGGAGCCGTCACGAGGATCTCTTCATCGGCGAACGGAGCCGTATGGATCTCGCCGGTCTTGCGTTCGTAATTTCGCACAACCGCGATCAGCTCCGATTGGGTCAGGAGCAGGTTGAGGGGTTGTGGGGCTGCCTTCGTTGCATTCAGGGACGCGGATAAGCTGGGCCTTGACGATTCCGGACTGGAGATTGGAGGTGGCTGCTCTTCGTCGCTCAGCGCCGCGCTGGCCGCCATCACGCCGAGGCAGACCGCTTCCGCGAGAGCGGCTCGGCTCGTGAGGAACCTGCGCGCGGCAAACTGCGTCACGGCTCGCCTCATTCCGACGATGGTGCCCCGGGCTGGACTCGAACCAGCAAGGCCTTGCGGCCAACGGATTTTAAGTCCGTAGCGTCTACCTGTTCCGCCACCGGGGCATTGCCATTAACGGACGAGCGCGGAAGCTGAATGGAGGCTAGGGTCGGAATCGAACCGGCGTACACGGCTTTGCAGGCCGCTGCATGACCACTCTGCCACCTAGCCGTCGGGGGCATTAAACACGAAACCCCGGAACCGGGTCCCGGGGTTTCCGTTGAATCTGGAGCGGGAAACGAGGCTCGAACTCGCGACCTCAACCTTGGCAAGGTTGCGCTCTACCAACTGAGCTATTCCCGCAGGGACCGTGCCAATCCGGAGGCGACATTCTAGAAGCGCACCCGGGGGTGTCAAGTTTAGCCGGAACTGCGCAATTCCGGGGCCGCGGCGATGATGTAGGTCACCATGGACCATAGCGTCAGGACCGCCGCGACGATCGTCAGGGCGAGACCCATCGGATAGATCGGCAGGCCGAACAGGTCCTCGCGGAACAGCATCATCGAGAGCCCGACGATCTGGACGATGGTCTTGAACTTCGCGACCCCGGTGACCTGCATTTTCTGGTGGGAGCCGATCGTGGCCATCCATTCGCGCAACGCGGAGATCGCGATCTCGCGCCCGATGATGACCGCCGCCGTCAGCGTCACGTACCACACCGGGTTTCGGCTGACGATGAGCACCAGGGCAGTGACGACGATCAGCTTGTCCGCCACCGGGTCGAGGAAGGCCCCGAGGCGCGAGGTCTGCCCGAGCTTGCGCGCCAGATAGCCGTCGAACGCGTCGGTGATGCCGACCAGCGCGAACATGACTCCGCACGCCATGTCGGACCAGTGGTACGGGAGGTAGAAGAGCACGACGATTGCCGGGATCAGGGCAATGCGGATCGCGGTCAGCAGGTTCGGAATCGTGTAGGGCCCGCTCATCCCGCTCCCGGATGCAGATGCTCGTAGATGGCCTGCGCCAGCGCCGGCCCGATGCCGGGCGCGCGACCCAGGTCCTCGACCCCTGCGCGCAGCACACCCTGCAGCCCGCCGAAATGCCGCAGCAGCGCGCGGCGCCGCGCGGGCCCGAGCCCTGCGATCGCCTCCAGCATCGAGGTCTGGCGCGTGCGGGAGCGCTTCCTGCGATGCCCGCTGATCGCAAAACGGTGCGCCTCGTCGCGGGCACGCTGGATGAGGTGCAAGGCCTTCGAGTCCGGCGGCAGTATAGAGGTGCCCTTGCGGCCCGCCAAGAAAATGCGCTCCTGTCCCGCGCGCCGATCGGCGCCTTTCGCGACGGCCGCCACGGCCGGCGACCGAAAGCTCGAGCTCCTGCAACACGGAGAGTCGCCTGTTCGAGTTGCCCCTTGCCGCCGTCAATCAGCAGCAGGTCGGGCAGCGGCAGCTCCTCCTGCTTGCGTCGCCGATAACGGCGCGACAGCGCCTGGCGCAGCGCGCCGTAATCGTCGCCGCTCTCGACGCCCTCGATGTTGTAGCGCCTGTAGTCCGCCTTGATCGGTCCCTCAGGCCCGAACACGACGCACGAAGCGTTGGTCGCTTCACCTTGCGTATGACTGACGTCGAAGCATTCGATGCGTTCGGATCGGCGTTCCGATCCCGAGAAACAGGCGCAGGTCCTCGAATTGCTCCGCGAGTCCCGCCTGCGACGCCTCGCGCATCTGCAGTGCGTTTTGCCGCATTCTGCAGCGCGAGCGCGACCCATCGCTGCGGGTAGCCGCGCCGCGCGACCGCGATCCGGATCTGGCGGCCCGCGCGCTCCGAGAGCGACGCTTCGAGAACGCCGGAATCCTCCACTGCGTGGGAGAGGTAGACGCAGGGCGGGGCGTCGCGCTCGAGGTAGTGCTGCGCGAGAAAAGCACCCAGCACTTCCGGCGCGTCGCTGATGGGCGCGCGCGGGTGGAACGTGGAAGTGCCGAGGACCTGGCCGCCGCGCACGAACATCAGCGCAATGCAGAATTCGCCGTCCGCCTCCGCCACGGCGATCACGTCGGTGTCCGTCCCGGCGCGGGCTCGAGTCACGACCTGGCGTGCCTGCACGTCGGTCAGCGCCGCCAGCTGGTCACGAAGCGTCGCTGCGCGCTCGAAATCGAGCGTGTCCGCGGCGCGGTCCATCTCCGCGCCGAGCCGTACCGTGACGTCCTGGGTACGACCCTCGAGCACCATCGCGACCGACTCGACGTCGCGGGCATACGCGTCGGCGCCGATCAGGCCGGTGCAGGGCGCGGTGCAGCGCCCGATCTGGTACTCGAGGCAGGGCCGGGACCGATTGGCGAAGAACGTGTCCTTGCAGCTGCGGAGCCGGAACAGCTTGTGCAGCTGGTTCAGCGTTTCGTGCACGGCGCTCGCCGACGGGTAGGGCCCGAACAGCCGCCCGGGGAGCTTGCGCGTCCCGCGGTAGAACGACAGGCGTGGAAACTCGTGGGCCGAGAGGTGCACGTACGGGAAAGCTCTTGTCGTCGCGCAGGATGACGTTGAAGCGCGGGCGATGCGACTTGATGAGGTTGTGCTCGAGCAGGAGCGCCTCGGTGTCGGAATTCGTGACCGTGACCTCGATGCCGGTTACCACGCGAACCAGCGCCTGGACCTTGGGCTGGAGCTGGTCCGCACGGAAGTAACTGCCGACGCGCGAGCGCAGCCCCCTCGCCTTGCCGACGTACACGATCCGCCCGTCGGCATCGAGCATCCGGTACACGCCCGGGTCGGTCCGGCAGGCGCCGGACAAAGGCTTTCGCGTCGAAATCGCTCATGGGGCCATGGTGTGGCGGTCGTCAGCCCGCGATCAAGTGGCGCGCCCGCTCGAAGACCCGCTTGAACATGTCCGGCGTCAGCCGGCCGGTGTTCGTGTTGAGTCGGCTGCAATGGTAGGAATCGAGGAGCGTGAGCCCGCCGGGCAGCCGCGTATTCGGCGCCATGCCGGAACGGATGAACGCCGGGTTTCAGCGACAGTGCCCGCAGCACGGCGCCATGCGCGATGGCGCCGAGGGCGACGACTGACCGCGCCCGGCGCGACGGCGGCGATCTCGCGGACGAGGTAACGGTTGCAGCGGCGCACCTCGTCCGGTCATCGGCTTGTTGCCCGGCGGCAGGCACTTCACCGCGTTGCTGATGCGGCAGTCGACGAGCCGCAGGCCGTCACTGCGCGCGACCGACTCGGCGCGGGTGGCGAAACCCGCGTCATGCAGCGTGCGGTACAGCAGGATGCCGGCATGGTCGCCCGTGAAGGGCCGACCGGTCCGGTTCGCCCCGTGCAGGCCGGGCGCCAGCCCGACGACGAGCAAGCCGCGGCCGCGATGTGCCGAACGGAGCGACCGGCCGGCAATGGTAGTCCGGGTGCTGGCGGCGGACGTCATCGAGGAACCGTGCGAGCCGCGGACAACGTCGGCAGTCGGGATCGAAGGCGGCGCCCGGCCGGCGCTCAGGCTTCAGGCCGGCAGCCAAGGCCATCGCCGGCGTCACCCTGCCCTGCTTCCGGGCGGAAGTCGTAATGCCACGGCTCGTCGGGTGTCGCGAGCGGGCCCGTGGAAGCCCGCATCGGCCGCGAACGGATCGCGGCCAGCAGCCGCGTCCTTCCAGCCTGCCGCGATCCACTCCGAGGCGACGGCCGCGCTGTCGGTTCCGGCCACGATGCGGCCCGAGGATTCCACCTGGAAATCGATCGCACGCATGCGTCCGTGCGGCGACAGGCCGGGCGCTGCCAGGGTCGGAACCGGATCGGGCTGGTGCTCGAGCAGCAATTGGCGAAGCAACTCCGCCTGCTGCCGTCACGCCGCCGCCGCGCTGTCTGGGCGTTGCAAGCATCCGGCGCGCGGCGCCGAGCAGGTTGTCCCCGGCGCGGCCGACGGTCTCGTTCTCATTCCACCGTTCGAGCTGCAGGTCGAGGCTGCGGAACTCCGGGTTCACGAACAGCGTGTTGCCGGGATTGGCGGCTTCGAAGACGCAACGCACGCGGGCTATGGCCGCATCGAGCGCACGCCTCTCGGGCGAGGCTTCGAATGCCGCGGCCTCCGACGCGGACCAGCTCCAGCGCTCGTCCATCGGCGTGGAGCCACGCAAGTAGGCCCGGCGCCGCGAGCAACCGGCGACCGGTCCCGTCGATCGAAGCGAGCGCCGATGCCGCGCGCGGGTCGAGTTCGGCGGCAAGGGCCGCGAGCGCCGGCTCGACGCGCGCGTTCGACGGTTCCGGCGGCGGCCACGGCTCGCGGTCAACGCGGCCGTCGCGAAGGCGATTGCCAACGCCGCGTGCACCTCAGCGCGCCTTGAACTGCGCCTCTTCGGTCGAGCCGCGCATCGCGGTGATCGAGGATTTCCCGCCGCTGACGGTCTGGGTGACGTCGTCGAAGTAGCCGGCGCCGACCTCGCGCTGGTGCTTAGTCGCGGTGTAGCCCACGGCTTCCGCCGCGAACTCCGCCTGCTGCAGCGGCGACATAGGCGCTCATCTGCGCGTCCTTGTAGCCGCGCGCCAGCTCGAACATCGAGAAGTTGAGCGCGTGGAACCCGGCCAGCGTGATGAACTGGAACTTGTAGCCCATCGCGCCGAGTTCGCGCTGGAACTTCGCGATCGTGGCGTCATCGAGCTTCTTCCGCCAGTTGAACGACGGCGAGCAGTTGTAGGCGAGCAGTTTGCCCGGGTACTTGCGATGGATGCCCTCGGCGAATTCCTTCGCCTCGTGCAGGTCCGGCGTGCCGGTCTCGCACCAGATGAGGTCCGCGATACGGAGCGTAGGCGAGCCCACGCGCGATCGCCTGGGGAATGCCCGCCTTCACCGGGAAGAAGCCCTCGGCCGTGCGCTCCTTCGAGGCGATGAATGAGTGGTCGCGCTCGTCCACGTCCGACGTCAGCAGGGTCGCCGATTCGGCATCGGTGCGCGCGACGAGCACGGTCGGCACGCCGCAGACGTCGGCGGCAAGCCGCGCGGCGACCAGCTTGTTGATCGCCTCCTGCGTCGGCACCAGCACCTTGCCGCCCATGTGTCCGCACTTCTTGGCGCTCGAGAGCTGGTCCTCGAAATGCACGCCGGCCGCGCCGGCGTCGATCATGGCTTTCATGAGCTCGAACGCATTCAGGACGCCGCCGAACCCGGCCTCGGCATCGGCGACGATGGGCTGCAGCCAGTCCACCTTGTCGTTGCCCTCGGCATGGCAGATCTGGTCGGCGCGCAGGAGCGTGTTGTTGATGCGCCGCACGACGGCCGGCACGGAGTCCGCCGGGTACAGGGACTGGTCGGGATACATCTCGCCGGCGAGGTTCGCGTCTCCCGCGACCTGCCAGCCCGAAAGGTAGATCGCCTTGAGGCCGGCACGGACCTGCTGCATGGCCTGGTTGCCGGTGAGCGCGCCGAGCGCATTGACGAAAGGCAACTCCTGCATGTAGCGCCACAGCTTCTCGGCGCCGAGCCGCGCGAGTGAATGCTCCACGTGCACCGACGCCGCGCAGGCGAACCACGTCGGCGCCGGCGTAGCCGCGCGTGACTCCCCTCCAGCGCGGGCTGTCCTTCCAATGGCTCTCGATCTCGGCCGCCGTCTGCAGGGTCATGTTCGCTCCCGTTTCAGTCGATGTCTTCGTAGGCGTTGAGGGTCAGGAAAGTCTCGAACTCGCGGCCGGCGGTCAGCCGGTCGAGGTGCGTCGCCGCGCGCGCAAAGTGCCCCGCCCCGCAGGCTTCCTCGCCGGTCTCGCGCCGGATTTCCGCCAGGACGGACTGTGCCTCCTTGCGCACGAGTTCGAGCGTGACGGCGGTCCCATCCTCGAGCGGCGTCGCGTGGCGGACCCACTGCCAGAGCTGGGCGCGCGAGATTTCGGCCGTCGCGGCGTCCTCCATCAGGTGATGGATCGGTACGCAGCCATTTCCGCCGAGCCAGGCCGCGAGGTAACGCAACCCCACGTCGATGTTGGTGCGCAGGCCGGCCCGCGTCACCCGTCCCTCCGGAATCCGCAACAGGTCGGCTGCCGTCACCTCGACGTCCTCGCGCATGCGTCCGAGGTTGTTCGGCCCGGGCATCATGCGGTCGAAGACTTCGCGGGCCACCGGCACGAGTCCCGGGTGCGCGACCCAGGTGCCGTCGTGGCCGTCTCCCGCCTCGCGCTCCTTGTCGGCCCGGACCCGCGCGAGTGCCCGCGCGTTCGCATCCGGATCATTCTTGATCGGGATCTGCGCGGCCATGCCGCCCATCGCGAATGCGCCGCGTCGGTGGCAGCGCTGGATCACGAGTTGCGAATAGGAGCGCAGGAAGTGCGAGGTCATGGTCACGGAGCCGCGGTCCGGCAGCACGAACTCCGGGCGGTGGCCGAGCTTCTTGATGAAGCTGAAGATGTAGTCCCAGCGTCCGCAGTTGAGCCCCACGACGTAGTCGCGCAGTTCATGCAGGATCTCGTCGATCTCGAACGCGGCGGTGATGGTCTCGATGAGCACCGTGACCTTGACCGTCCCGTGCGGCAGCCCGAGCCTGCGCTCGGCATGCGCGATGACGTCGGCCCAGAGTCGCGCCTCGAAGCGGTTCTCGAGTTTCGGCAGGTAGAAGTACGGACCGCTGCCCCGTCGCAGCAGCTCGGCGGCGTTGTGATGCAGGAACAGGCCGAAGTCCATGAACGCGCCCGCGATCGGCTCGTCGCCGTGCAGCCAGTGTTTTTCCGGCAGGTGCCATCCGCGCGGCCGCACCACCAGCACCGCCGTCTTTTCGTTGAGCCGGTAGGACTTGCCTTCGCGCGCTCGTGAGCCCGAGGTCGCGACGCACCGCGTGCATCAGGTTGGCCTGGCCCTCGACGAGGTTCGCCCAGGTCGGGCACAGCGAATCCTCGAAGTCCGCCATGAAGACGTTGGCGCCGGAGTTGAGCGCATTGATGACCATCTTGCGCTCCGGCGGTCCCGTGATCTCGACGCGCCGGTCGAGGAGATCCTGCGGAATCGCCGCCACTCGCCACTCCGCGGCGCGCAGCGCCCGCGTTTCCGCGGGAAAATCCGGCAGTCGGCCGGCGTCGAACTCGCGCTGCTCCGCGGCGCGGCGGGCGAGCAGTCGCACGCGTTCGTCCGAGAAGCGCTCCGCGAGCTCATTCACGAAGGCGATGGCTTCCGGCGTGAGCACCGACCGCCATTCCGGCGTCGCCGTCGGGGGACGGTCGCCGATATGTTTCAGTGATTTCTCATGTTCCAATCGTAACTTCCGGAAATGTCTATACTTATGACTGCGTACGCTGTCGCCCGATCAGCATCGCGAGTTCAAGCGCCTGCTCGTAGTTGAGCCGCGGGTCGACGGTCGTGTGATAGGCGCGGCCCAGTCCCGTGTCGGTGAGCCCGCGCGCGCCGCCGGTGCATTCGGTCACGTCGTCGCCGGTCAGCTCGAAGTGCACGCCGCCGAGGATGGAGCCGCAATCCGCGTGGATGCGAAACGCGGATTCCACCTCCGACAGGATGTTCTCGAACCGGCGCGTCTTCACGCCCTGCTGCGTGGTCTCGGTATTGCCGTGCATGGGATCCGAGACCCACAGCACCTGCCGTCCCGCATCGCGCACCGCACGGATCATGGGCGGCAGGGCGGCATCGATGCGGCGGGCGCCGAACCGATGGATCAGCGTCAGCCGGCCGGGCTCGTTGTCCGGATTCAGGACATCCACGAGTTCGACCAGCCTCGCAAGCTCCATGCCATCGCCCACCTTCACTGCGATCGGGTTCGCGATGCCGCGGAAGTACTCGACGTGCGCGCCGCCGGGGGCCGCGGTCCGCATCCCGATCCAGGGCATGTGCGTCGACAGGTTGTACCAGCGTTGCCTGCGCTTGAGGTAGCGGGTCTGCGCCTGCTCGTAGAGCAGGTGCAGTCCTTCGTGGCTCGAATAAAAACGCGCCTGCGACGCCTCGTGCACGGGCGAACCCGAGATCGCGGCATAGAAGTCGAGCGAGTCCGAGATCGAATCGATGATCTTCCGGTAGGCATCCCGGAGCTTCGCGTGCTGGAGAAAACCGAGGTCCCAGTACTCCGGGTGGTGCATGTCCGCGAAACCGCCGTCGACCAGCGCGCGCACGAAGTTCAGCGTGAGCGCGGCGCGCTCGTAACCGCGCAGCAACAGCTCGGGGTCCGGTTCGCGGTCTGCGGGGGTGAACGTGGCGCGGTTGACGAGATCTCCGCGATAGCTCGGCAGCGTGACGCCATCGCGCGTTTCCGTGTCGGTCGAGCGCGGCTTCGCGAACTGGCCCGCGATCCGTCCGACGCGAATCACCGGCTTCTTGAGCCCATGCAGCAGCACGACGCTCATCTGCAGCAGGATCTTGAGCTTCCGTGCGATCGTGTCGGAATCGCAGTCGGCGAATCCCTCGGCGCAATCGCCACCCTGCAGCAGGAAGCGTTCCCCGCGCTGGGCCGCGGCGAGTTCGGACTTCAGCTGGTCGATTTCCCAGGATACGACGATCGGAGGCAGGCGCGAGAGTTCGCCGAGGACGCGCGCAAGCCGCTCCCTGTCCTTGTAAACCGGCTGCTGGAGGGCCGGCAGGCGTTGCCAGCTATCGGGCGTCCAGCCGCCGGATTCGACCGCGACATTCATGGTTCGGGTCATCGTACACGGATTCGCTGCACTGCAAAAATGAGGCGCCCCCGGGGGTGGTTTATGCACCGCGGAATGGGCAGAATGCGCCACCTATTTTCAGGTGAATTTCCCATGCATCGCGTACTCGTCCTGGGCGCCGGCAAGATCGGCGCACTGATCTCCGGCTTGCTGGCCGACGCCGGCGGCTACGAGGTCGCGCTGGCTGACGTCAACGTCGACGCAGCCCGTGCCGTCGCCCGCGCGCACGGCAGGCGCAACCTCGTCGCCTACAGCGTCGACGCGACCGACCCCGCGGCGCTCGCCCGGCACGTTGCCGAGCACCCCTGCGATGCCGTGATCTCGTCGCTGCCCTTCTACTGCAACCCGGGCGTGGCCCGGGTCGCCCGTGATGCGGGCCTGCACTACTTCGACCTGACCGAGGACGTCGAGGTCACGCGCACCGTGCGTGCGATCGCCGAGGGCGCACAGACCGCCTTCGTGCCGCAGTGCGGACTGGCCCCGGGCTTCATCTCGATCGCGGCGAACGAGCTGATTTCGCACTTCGACGAACTCCGCAGTATCCGCATGCGGGTCGGCGCCCTGCCCCAGCACCCGAACAACGTGCTCAAGTACTCGCTGACCTGGTCGACCGAGGGCCTGATCAACGAGTACGGAAATCCGTGCTTTGCGATCGCGGACCGGCGCCTCGTCGAGGCGGCCCCGCTCGAAGGGCTCGAGGAGATCGAGATCGACGGCACCCTGTACGAGGCCTTCAACACCTCCGGCGGCCTCGGCTCGCTCGGCGAGACCTTCGGCGAGCGCTGCGAGCAGATGAACTACAAGACCATCCGCTATCCCGGGCACTGCCAGCAGATGCGGCTGCTGATGAACGACCTCAAGCTGAACCAGGACCGCGCCACGCTGAAGCGCATCCTCGAGAACGCCGTGCCGCAGACTCTGCAGGACGTCGTCATCGTCTATGTCGCCGTCAGCGGCCGCCAGGACGGGGAACTGCGCGAGGAAAATTACGTCAACAAGATCTATCCGCAGGAGATCCTGGGCCGCCTGTGGTCCGCGATCCAGGTCACGACGGCCGCGGGAATCACCGCCGTCGTGGACCTCGTGCTGGCCCGGCCGGAGAAATACCGCGGGTTCGTGCGCCAGGAGCAGTTTCGCCTGCCCGAGGTGCTCGCAAACCGTTTCGGCGCGTGGTACAGCCACGGCACCGACAAGTCGGTCTCCGGACGCATCGTGGTCGAAGGCAAGGCAGGGCGGCAGCGCAGCCGTGCAGGAGCAGTCAGATGAGCAGCGAGAGAAAGCCGATGGAGGCCAGCCTGGCGGTAGACAACGGACGAATCCTGGCGGGGCTCGGCCTTTCCGCCGTCAATCCGGGCGCCTTCTCGGGCCCGGCGTGGCATGCGGCTGCGGACGCGCCGCTCATCGACTCGATCAATCCGGCGACCGGCGAGGTGATCGCGCGCGTGCGCGCCGCCGGCGGCGACGACTACGAACGCGTGATGCAGAGTGCCGTTGCCGCGTTCGCCGCCTGGCGGGATGTTCCGGCGCCGCGCCGCGGCGAGGCCGTGCGCCTCATGGGCGAGGCACTGCGCGCCAAGAAGGATCTCCTCGGCAGCCTGGTCAGCCTCGAGATGGGCAAGATCAAGGCCGAGGGCGACGGCGAAGTGCAGGAGATGATCGACATCGCCGATTTCGCGGTCGGCCAGTCGCGCATGCTCTACGGCCTCTCCATGCATTCCGAGCGACCGCGGCACCGCATGTACGAGCAGTGGCACCCGCTCGGCGTGGTCGGCGTGATCTCGGCCTTCAACTTCCCGGTCGCGGTCTGGTCCTGGAACGCGTTCATTGCGGCGGTCTGCGGCGACATCACCGTCTGGAAGCCCTCGCATCACACGCCGCTGTGCGCGATCGCCGTGCAGAAGATCTGCAGCGAAGTGATGGAGGCGCAGAAGCTGCCGCCGATCTTCCAGCTCTTCATCCCGGCGGACAATGCGCTTGCGAGCCGCTTCGTGGACGACCGGCGCGTGGCGCTGGTCAGCTTCACGGGCTCGACACACGTCGGCCGCCACGTCGGCGAGCGGGTGGCCGCCCGCCTCGGTCGCAGCCTCCTCGAACTGGGCGGCAACAACGCCATCATCGTGGACGAGTTCGCCAATCTGGACCTGGTCGTGCCCGCGGTCCTGTTCGGTGCGGTCGGCACCGCCGGCCAGCGCTGCACGACGACGCGCCGCCTGCTGGTGCATTCCTCTCGCATGGACGAAGTCGAGCGCCGGCTGGTCGCGAGCTACAAGCAGGTACGGATCGGCAATCCGCTCGACCCGCAGACGCTGATGGGCCCGCTGGTCGGGGCCTCGGCGGTGCGCCAGTACGAAGCGGCACTCGACGACGTCCGCAAGCAGGGCGGCGAAGTGCTGTGCGGCGGTCGCACGATGCCGGGACCGGGTTTCTTCGTCGAACCGGCGATTGTGCGCGCGCGCCACGACATGCCCGTCGTGAAGCACGAGACATTCGCGCCGATCCTCTATCTGATTCCGTTCCGGACGTTCGAGGAGGCGATCGCGCTCCACAACGACACCGACTACGGACTGTCATCCGCGATCTTCACGGACCGGCTCCAGCACGCGGAGCGGTTCCTGTCGGCGGCGGGCAGCGACTGCGGGATCGCGAACGTAAACATCGGCACCTCGGGCGCCGAGATCGGCGGCGCGTTCGGCGGCGAGAAGGACACGGGCGGCGGCCGCGAATCGGGTTCCGACGCCTGGAAGGTCTACATGCGGCGCCAGACCAACACGATCAACTACTCGAGCGACCTGCCGCTCGCACAGGGCATCAAGTTCGACGTCACCTGACGGCGGCCTCGGTTGCGTCCCGGTAGAGGATCCGTGCGTAACGCTCGGCAGTGATGAAGGCCCAGGCCTGTTTCCCGTCGTAGTCGGCGTTCGGCCTGGCGGCCAGCACGTCGTCGACGGTCTTGCCGGCCTTCACCAGCTCGCGTCACGCGCCCGCTCGTGACCGCGAGCATCTCGCGGTAGGCGGCCAGTCCCGCCTTGTCCGTCACCTTGCCATGCCCCGGTATGATCTTCGTTCCCTCATCCGCGAGCGTCAGCATGCGGTCCACCGCGGCGATCATGCCTGCGACCGAACCGCCGGAATCGAGGTCGACGAACGGGTACATGCCGCCGAACACGAGGTCTCCGGTGTGGATCACGTTGGCTTTCCGGAAATGGATGAAGACGTCGCCGTCCGTGTGGGCATTCGCAACGTGCATGCCGCGGATCTCGTCCCCGTTCAGGAAGAAGGAAACGCTGTCATTGAAGGTGACCACCGGCAGCGCCTTCGCGGGCGATGCGGGCGTCGTGCGTTCGAAGAACTTGCTGAATTGCTCGGCATTCATCCGGACACGCACGTTGTCGTGAGCGACGATGAGCGAGCCCTTCTCGGCCAGGTTCTCGTTGCCGCCCGTGTGATCGCCGTGCCAGTGGGTGTTGAGCACGAAGCGTGGCGGTTCGGGTGCGAACTTCGCGAGCGCCTCGCTCACTTTCGCAGTCATCACCGCGTACTGGTCGTCGATCAGGAAGACGCCGTCGGCGCCGGCGGAGACTCCAATGTTGCCGCCGCTTCCGTACAGCACCCAGACTCCCGCGCCGACGGGCTCGGCGCGGACCTCGACGTCCGGATCCTGGGCGTCGGCCGTGGCCACGACGGCGGAGATCAGGATTGCGGCCAGTCGTTTCGGCATGGAGGGCTCCGGCAAGACCATCATCGTGGGCGGATTCTAGCTCAACCGGCCGATCGGTCAGCGACCGGGCAGCCGCACCGTGACGCGGGCGCCTCCGAGCGCGCCTTCGCCAATCTCGAGCGTGCCGCCGTACGCCCTCGCGACTTCGCTCGCCACGGCAAGGCCGATGCCCTGCCCTGCCACGCTCTCGTCGGCCCGGGCACCGCGCTCCAGCACGCGTGCGCGCAGTGCTGGCGCAATGCCCCCGCCATCGTCCTCGACTTCGAGTACCAGCCCGGGACGCCGCCACGCGGCAGCCTGCCAGGGCGCGGCACGGACATTGACTGCGCCGCGGCCGTACTTGCATGCATTGTCGACGAGATTGCCCGCGAGCTCGAGGAAGTCCGCAGCGTCCATCGGATAGACGGCGCCCGGCGCCACGTCCAGCTTGAGCGCGATCGCCTTGTCCGCGTACACCTTCGCGAGCGCCGCGCGCAGTTGCTCGAGCGGTTCCTCGACGGAGAGGTCGATCAAGGTCGCCGAGCTGCCTCCAAGGACCGCGCGCTTCAGCTGGTGCTGAACGATGTCCTGCATCCGTTCCAGCTGGGGCGCGAGCGCATCGCGCCCCGTCTCGCCGCTGTCGACCAGGCTGCGCACGGCGGCCAAGGGCGTCTTCAGGCTGTGCGCCAGGTCCCCGAGCGTGGTCCGATATCGTTCGGTGCGCTTGCGCTCCCCCACCAGGAACGCATTGAGGTTGCCGGTGACGCCCGCCAGCTCGCGCGGCCAGCCCGTCCCGAGGGCCTCGCGCCGGCCCGCCTCGATGTCGACGATTTCCTGCTCGAGTCGCCTTAGCGGCCGGAGCGAGATCCGCAGTGCCGCCGCGAGCCCGCCGAGCAGCAGCAGCGAGATCAGGATCGAGCCGGTGACGAGTCCGGCGCGAACGCGCAGCAGCTCGCGATGCCAGGGCTCGAGGCTCTCCGCCGCACGTATTACGAAGTCCCGCGGCATGACCGCCTCTGACTCCCACCGGATGCCGAGTGAAAGACCCAGCACGCGCGTGCCATCCGCAAGCCGCGCGTGCTCGAAACTCCTCTCTCCCGGGAGCGGCGCGGCGGCGAGGTTCAGCCCGCTGCCGATTGCCGATGGCGAGCGCCAGCTGCCGCTCGAACCGAGAATCTCCGCGTACAGCCCGGATCCGGGCGCGGCCAGGCGCGGCTCGGCGAGGTTCCGCGGCACGAGCCTCCCGTCCCGCTCCAGTTCCACCGTCGACAGGAGGGCGATCACCTGCGCATCGAGCAGGTCCTCGAGCGAACGACGGCCGAGGTCACGGTACAGCGCATCGAGCGCGATGGCCGCGGCCGCCGCGGCGACGATGAGCAGCGCCGCGAGCGCCAGCAGGAGCCGCGACTGCAGCGACGGTGCGGCCTGCGCCACGTTCAGCCGCGCGCGATCCGGTAGCCGCGCCCGCGCAGCGTCTCGATCGGCTGGTGGCGGTTGTCCGGGTCCAGCTTGCGGCGCAGGCGTCCCACGAACACCTCGATGGTGTTGCTGTCGCGCTCGAAATCCTGCTCATAGAGCTTCTCGGTGAGTTCCGCCTTGGAGACGACCTGGCCCGCACGCAGCATCAGGTACTCGAGCAGCCGGTACTCGAACGCGGTGAGCTCGACGGCGCTGCCGGCGACACGGACCTCCTGCGCGCGTGTGTCGAGCTCGACGGCACCGCAGCGGATCAGCGGCTGCGACCAGCCGCCGGACCGGCGCAGCAGCGCCTGTACACGGGCCAGCACTTCCTCGAAGCGAAACGGCTTGGTGACGTAGTCGTCGGCGCCCGCGTCCAGGCCGGCGACTTTTTCCTGCCAGCCGTCGCGCGCGGTCAGGATGAGGATCGGGAATGCCCGGCCCGCCTTGCGCCAGGCCCTGATGGCATCGAGCCCCGAGCGCGCGGGAAGGCCGAGGTCCACGACGGCGACGTCGATGGGGAACTCGAGTCCCGCATATTCCCCTTCCACGCCGTCGGCCGCCTCGTCGATCGTGAATCCTGCGGCGCGGAACTGCCGGACCAGCGTCTCGCGCAGCACCGGTTCGTCCTCCAGCACGAGGAGGCGCATCGGTCAGTCCTCGCGGCCGGTTGCCGCGTCGATGCGCACTTCAAAGACACGCCCGTCGTCCCCGAGCAGCCGGATCCGGTACTCGACCCGGTCGCCATGGCGCTTTTCCTCGGCACGGACGGCGCGCGCGTTGTAACGCCTCTCGGCCCGCGCCACCGCCTCGTCCAGGGAGATCGCGGGCCCGGCCTGGGTGCGCTCCGGGCGGCCGCGACTCTGGTTCGCGGCATCGGCTTCGCCGGGACCCAGGATACTGCCTGAAAGAACGAGGCCGAACGCGCCGAGTACCAGCCATCGATTCAGGGACATGGTGTCATTCTAGAGGAAGCGGATGCCCTCGCCCGGTTCGTACGGCATCGCGTGGATTTCAAATGCCTGCTGCATTGCACCGTGCCAATCTACGGCTCAGGAAATGAATGCGTCCTGAACGCCCGGGGTTTGGCAGGCGGGCTCAGGGGTTTTCGGCCTTGGCCGCGGCCCATAGCCGGTCGAGGAGTTCAGGTGCGGCACTGCCCGCCGGCTGGCCCAGATGCTGCAGCGCCTGCTCGACGTGCCGATAGCGCCGGGCAAAACGCTCGTTGGCACGCCGCAAGGCGAATTCGGGATCCACCTCGAGATGGCGCGCGAGGTTCACGACCGAAAACAGGAGGTCTCCGAGTTCCGCCTCGCGGGCCGCCGGGTCCGGCGTGCCGCGCACGGCATCGAGCTCCGCCAGTTCCTCATCCACCTTGGCCCGCGGTCCGGTCGCGTCGGGCCAGTCGAAGCCGGCTTGCGCCGCGCGCGCGCCCAGCTTGCGGGCCCGGGTGAGAGCCGGCAGTGCCACGGGCACGTCGGCGAGCGCGCCGGCATCGCCGCGTGCGGCACGCTCGTTGCGCTTCATCCGTTCCCAGGCGGCGGTCTGCTCGGCCGCGTCCGCGACGACGGCATCTCCGAACACGTGGGGATGCCGGCGTGTCAGCTTGTCGCATATCGCGTCCACGACGTCGGCGAATTCGAAAGCGCCTTGCTCGGCGGCGAGCCGCGAATGGAAGGCGACCTGGAACAGGAGATCGCCGAGCTCGTCGCGCAGCTTCCCGAGGTCGCCCTGTTCGATCGCATCCGCGACTTCGTAGGCCTCCTCGAGCGTGTGTGGCGCGATGGAGCGGAAATCCTGCTGCAGATCCCAGGGGCAGCCGCGCGCCGGGTCGCGCAGTCGCGCCATGATCTCCAGCAGGCGCTCAATCGGCATGGGTCGTCGAGACTCCCAGCGCTTCGCGCAGCGTGAGCAGCATGCCGGCGGTCGCGCCCCATATGTTGAAGCTGCCCCAGGGCAGTTCGAAGGTCTCGATGTCCTCGCCGGCGATCCGGCGCTGCCGCCGCGTGTGCGTCGACGGGTCGAGCAGGTGCCTGAGCGGCGCCTCGAACGTGCCCGCAACCTCGGTCGGGTCGAGCACCAGTTCGAACCCGGGATGCACCAGGCCGACGACCGGCGTGACGCGAAACCCGGTGATCACCGCGTGGTCCGGCAGGCATCCGAGGATTTCGACGAACTCGCGTCGCAGCCCGATCTCCTCCTCCGTCTCGCGTAGCGCCGCTGCAGTGGCGTCGACGTCGGACGCCTCGACACGACCTCCCGGAAAGGCGATTTGTCCGGCGTGATGCGTGAGGCCGTCGGCGCGCAGCGTCAGCAGCACGGTGAGGTCCGCACCGCGGTCGATGACCGGGATCAGCACCGCGGCACGCGTCGACGCCGCGGGCAGCATGGACCTCAGGCGGTGGGAGTCGCCGCCCGTGTAATGACCGATGCGCGGAGGCTCCCGCTCGTCGGGACGCCGGATGAGCCGCTCGCGCAGCAGGGATTGCAGCTGTGCCGTCGGCAGCCGGTGCGGCTCGAGCGGGGCGGCGGCGTTCACGGGTCGGAGCCTTCGCCGCGCGCCAGTCGCGCGGGGTCGAGCAGGCGGCCGAGTTCGTCGCGCGGCAGGCCTGTCTCCTCTATCGCGATGTCGAGAATCGGGCGCGATTCCGCTGCGGCGCGCCTGGCGATGGCCGCGGCACGGTCGTAGCCGATACGCGGCGCGAGCGCGGTCAGAAGCATGGGGTTGCGGGCGAGCGATTCCGAGATGCGCGCCGAGTTCACCGTGAGGCCGGGAATCACGCGGCTTGCGAGCGCATTGCAGGAATCGGCGAGCAGGCCGATGCTTTCGAGGACGGCATCGGCGATGAGCGGCAGCATGACGTTGAGCTGGAAGTTGCCGGCCGCGCCCGCCATGGCGACCGATGCATCGCGTGCGATGACTGCCGTGGCGGCCATTGCGACGGCTTCCGGCACGACGGGGTTGACCTTGCCGGGCATGATGCTCGATCCGGGCTGCAACGCGGGCAACGCGATCTCGCCGAGTCCCGAGAGCGGGCCGGAATTCATCCAGCGCAGGTCGTTCGCGATCTTGAGAAGCACGACCGCTGCCCCGCGCAAAGCCCCGGACAACTCCACCGACGTGTCCTGCGCCGCGAGGCTGGCGAAACGATCCGGCGCGCCGGTGAACGCGATGCCGGTGCGGGCGCCGAGGCGGCCGATCGCCCGCGCCGCGAATTGCGGATGCGCGTTCACGCCGGTGCCGACGGCCGTCGCGCCGAGCGCGAGGCGGTGCAGCCGAATGCGCGCTGCGTCGATGCGTGCAATGGCGTCCGCGACCTGCGACTGCCATGCCGTCATCTCCTGCGCGACCGTGATCGGGAGCGCATCCATCAGATGGGTGCGCCCCGGCTTCACCTGGTCGCCGACCTCGGCGGCCTTGCGGCCGATGGCGGCGGCAAACGTCGTCATGGCCGGCAGCAGCGTATCTCGGACCGCAAGTGCGGCGGCGATGTGTATGGCCGTCGGGATCACGTCGTTGCTGCTCTGGCAACGATTGACGTGATCGTTGGCGTGGACCGCCTGCCCGAGACGGCGGCTCGCCAGGTGGGCGACCACCTCGTTGACGTTCATGTTCGTGCTGGTTCCGGAGCCGGTCTGATAGACGCCGAGCGGAAACTGGTCGGCGTGGCCGCCGGCGGCGACTTCGAGCGCCGCGGTCGCGATGGCCGCGGCCAGCGGTGCCGCGAGTTCACCGAGCTCGCCGTTGGTCTCGGCGGCCGCCCACTTGACCAGCCCGATCGCGCGGATGAGCTCGGGCGGCATGCGGTCGCGGCCAATGCGGAAGTTGTCGGCAGCACGCTGCGTCTGGGCGCCCCAGAGCGCCCCCGCGGCGACGCGAATGTCGCCGAGGCTGTCCTTTTCGATGCGATCCTGGGCGCTCACGGGTAAGATGCGCATTCTATCATTCGCGCCCGCGCCCCATGACCGACTCCCGCCTGAACGCGCTGTCGCCCCTCGACGGACGCTATGCCGACAAATGCGCCGACCTCTCGGCGCTCTTCAGCGAGGCGGCCCTGATCGCCCGGCGCGTGCGCGTCGAAGCCGCCTGGTTCCGGCAGCTGGCCGTTTCCGGTCGCTTCGCGGCGCTCCCGCGTCCGTCCGCCGCCGTCGCCGCCTGCCTCGAATCCCTCGCCAGGGGAGTGGACGAGGCCGGCGTCGCCCGCGTCAAGGCGATCGAGCGGGAGACCAACCACGACGTCAAGGCGGTCGAGTACTTCGTGCGCGAGCGGCTCGCCACCGCGGGGGCCACGGCGGCCGAGCTCGAATTCGTGCACTTCGCCTGCACCTCCGAGGACATCAACAACCTCGCCTATGCGCTTATGCTGGCCGAGGCCCGGGCGCGTATCCTGCTGCCCGCGATCGAGGCGGTGACGATGCACCTCTCCGGGCTGGCAGGCCGCCATGCCTCCCTTGCAATGCTCTCACGCACGCACGGGCAGGCGGCATCGCCCACCACGCTCGGCAAGGAGGCCGCCAACTTCAGGGCGCGCCTTGAGCGCGCGTCGGAATCGTTCCGCTCGGTCGAGATCCTGGGGAAGTTCAACGGCGCGGTCGGCTGCTTCAATGCGCACGTCGCCGCCGACCCGGCGCACGACTGGCGCGCGGAGTCGCGCCGCCTGGTCGAGGGGCTCGGGCTCACCGTGAACGAACACACGACCCAGATCGAGCCGCACGACTGGATCGCGGCGTACTGCGACGCGCTCGCGCGGGCGAACACGATCCTCGTCGACCTGTGCCGCGATGCCTGGGGTTACGTCTCGCTCGGCTACTTCGCGCAGAGGGCCGTTGCCGGCGAGATCGGGTCGTCGACCATGCCGCACAAGGTGAACCCCATCGCCTTCGAGAATGCAGAGGGCAATGCCGGGCTCGCGAACGCGATGCTGCGGCACTTCTCCGAGAAGCTGCCAGTATCGCGCTGGCAGCGCGACCTGACCGACTCGACGCGTGATGCGCAACCTCGGCGTGGCGCTGGGGCACGCGTTCCTCGCCTGGCACTCGGCGCTTGCCGGGCTCACGCGCATCGAGCCGGATGCGGCGCGCATCGGCGCGGACCTGGACGGACACTGGGAAGTGATCGCGGAAGCGATCCAGACCGTTCTGCGGGCGCACGGCGTGGCCGGCGGATATGAGAAACTGAAGGAGTTCACGCGCGGCCGCGGTGTCGGCGCAGCCGAGCTGCGCCAGTTCGTCGCGGCGCTCGGCCTGCCGGAGGCTGCGCGGAAGCGGCTCGAGACGCTGACGCCTGCCTCCTACACGGGACTGGCGGAAGCCCTCGCACGCGCGACCTGAGGCGGCCGCCCGTGGCCGTGCCGCAGGTGGAATGCGTGGTGGCAGACTGGCATGCGGAGCGCGCCGCGCTGGAGCGGATACGCCGCGCCGTTTTCGTCGAAGAGCAGCAAATCGCCGAAAAAGACGAGTGGGATGCCGAGGATCCCGCAAGCGTTCACGTCCTCGCCCGCCTGAACCGTGACCCAGTTGGCACCGGGCGCCTGAACCCCGCCGGTAAGATCGGTCGCATCGCGGTACTTCCCGGGCTGCGTGGCCAGGGCATCGGCAGGCAGATCCTGCTGCGACTGCTCGAAGAGGCCCGCCGCCACGGCATCCGCGAACCGTACCTGCATGCACAAGTGCAGGCCGTGTCCTTCTACGAGAAGCTCGGATTCTCGCTCGAAGGCGATGCGTTCGACGAGGCAGGCATTCCGCACGTGAGGATGTCGCTCGTCCTGGAGTGACTTCGGTGCAGACTCAGCGACAGAGCGTGACCGGCACGCGCTCGATCATCGCGACGCTCGACGAGGCGCGCAGCGCCACGCAACAGGTGGCATTCGCGGCGCGCCGCCTGCTCACGATGTACACGCAGGACCTCGAGCCGGCCGTCTACGACCAGCCGCAGTTCCTCGAGACCGTCAAGAAGCTGGTGCTGGCCAAGAGCTATGCCAAGGTGCGCGTGCTCCTCGCCGATCCCTCGCGCGTCGTCTACGAGGGCAGCAAGTTCGTGCACCTCGCCCGCCGGATCACGAGCCACATCGAGATTCGCCGCGTGAAGTCCGACTCGCGCGACAACCAGTCGGCGTTCCTCATCGCCGACGACCGCGCGCTCGTCTACCGCCTCCAGGCCTCGCGCTGGGAGGGCATCGTGGAGATGAACGATCCTGTCGTCGCCCGGCGCTACCTCAACTACTTCGACGAGATCTGGATCGCCAGCGAGCCGGAAGCCGAGACGCGCCAGCAGCATCTTTGAGGGGCCGCGCGGCGTCGCCGCTATAATCGGCCCATGTCCCTGAAGCTCGACCTGACCGTTGCGGCAATCGCCGAGGACAGCAGCCGCTTCCTGTTCGTCCAGGAGCGCATCGCCGGGCGCGTCGTGCTGAACCAGCCCGCGGGCCACGTGGAGCGTGGCGAGTCCCTCATCGACGCCGTCGTGCGCGAGACCCGCGAGGAAACTGGGCGGGAGTTCCGTCCGGAGTCGGTGACGGGACTCTACCTGTGGCAGGGACCGTCGGGCCGCACGGTGTTGCGGGTGGCTTTCGCCGGCCGCGTGGGCGAGCGTCAGGCCGGCTCGATGCTCGATCGTGACATCCTCGGCACGCTCTGGCTGGATCGCGACGAACTCGCGGCCCGCGCCGCGGAGCACCGCAGCCCGCTGGTCCCGCTATCGGTCGACGACTACCTGCGGGGCTCGCGTCACCCGCTCGAGATGCTGAAACACGTACCGTTCAGCGCCGGCGACTTGCGCACGGCGGCAGGCTGATCCCGTGGCACTCGTGGTCGTCGGCCTCTCGGGCGGCGTGGATTCGGCGGTCGCTGCCGCCCTCCTCCTGGACGCAGGTCACCGCGTCGAGGCTCTCTTCATGTCGAACTGGACCGAGGACGAGGACGGCTACTGCACGTCGGCCGCGGACTTCCAGGATGCGCGCCGGGTCTGCGACGAGCTCGGCATACCGCTCCACAAGGCCAGCTTCGAGCCTGAATACCGCGAGCGCGTTTTCGCGCATTTTCTCGCCGAGCTCGAGGCCGGCCGCACGCCCAACCCCGACGTGCTGTGCAACCGCGAGGTCAAGTTCGGTGTGGGCCTCGACTACGCGCAGCGGCTGGGAGCGGAGCGATTCGCGACCGGCCATTACGCGCGCATCGGCGCGGGGGAAAGCTGTTGCGGGGCATCGATGCCGGCAAGGACCAGAGCTACTTCCTGCATGCGCTCGATGCGCGGCAACTCGCGCAGTGCGAGTTCCCGGTGGGACACCTCCACAAGGCCGAGGTCAGGCGGATGGCGCGCGAGCGCGGGCTGCCCGTCGCGGACAAGCGGGATTCGACCGGGATCTGCTTCATCGGCGAGCGGCCGTTCGGCGACTTCGTCGGCCGCTGGCTGCCGGGACGCGCCGGGCCCATCGAGAATGACCAGGGTGCCGTCATCGGCCGTCACCGGGGCCTCGAGCGCTACACCATCGGGCAGCGCAGCGGTCTCGGCATCGGCGGGCGCGCGGATGCGAGTGGCGCGCCCTGGTTCGTCGCCGCCAAGGACATCGCGCGCAATGCGCTGCTCGTGGTCCAGGGCGCCGACCACCCGGCGCTGCATTGCAGCGGCCTCAGCGCGGCCAGCCCGCACTGGATCGCGGGCCGCGCTCCGCACGGGCAGTTCGCCTGCACGGCGAAGGTGCGCTATCGCCAGCCCGACGTCGCCTGCCGGGTCGTGCTCGCGTCGGACGCGGCTGACGTGCGTTTCGATGTACCGATCTCCGGGGCGGCGCCGGGGCAGTACATCGTCTTCTACGACGGCGAGGAGTGCCTCGGCGGGGCCGCTATAATGGCGACCTACCCGCTGGAGGATTCATGCAGGACAGCTTCAAGGCCCGCCGCAAGCTCGAGGCCGGCGGACACAGTTACGAATACTTCGCGCTAGAGGCCATCGGCGAGCCGAACGTCGGACGCCTGCCCTACTCGCTGAAGGTCCTGCTGGAGAACCTGCTGCGCCACGAGGACGGGCGCACGGTCACCCGCGAAGATGTCCTCGCGCTCGCCAAGGCGGATCCGCGCAAGCTCCCGCAGCGCGAAATCGCCTTCACGCCCGCGCGCGTGATCATGCAGGACTTCACGGGCGTGCCCGCCGTCGTCGACCTGGCCGCCATGCGCGATGCGATGGCGCAGCTGGGGGGCGACCCGGCCCGCATCAACCCGCTGATCCCGGCCGAGCTCGTGATCGACCACTCGGTCATGGTGGACCACTACGGCACTGCCGATTCGCTCAATCTGAATGCGTTGCTCGAGTTCCAGCGGAACCGCGAGCGCTATACGTTCCTGCGCTGGGGCCAGTCTGCATTCGCCAACTTCTCGGTCGTACCGCCGGACACCGGCATCGTCCACCAGGTGAACCTCGAGTACCTCGCGCGCGTCGTGTTCGCCGACGACGGGCGGCCTCGCCTACCCCGACACGGTGGTGGGCACGGACTCTCACACGACGATGATCAACGGCGTCGGCGTGCTCGGCTGGGGCGTCGGCGGCATCGAGGCCGAGGCCGCGATGCTCGGGCAGCCTTCGACCATGCTCATTCCCGAGGTGATCGGCGTGAAGCTCACAGGCCGGCTGGCCGAGGGCGCGACGGCGACCGACCTGGTGCTGACGGTGACAGAGATGCTGCGCAAGCGCGGCGTGGTCGAGAAGTTCGTCGAGTTCTTCGGCGATGGCCTCGCACAGCTGCCGCTCGCGGACCGCGCCACGATCGCCAACATGGCGCCCGAGTACGGCGCCACCTGCGGCATCTTCCCGATCGACGACGTCACGCTGGAATACCTGCGGCTCACCGGCCGCGCGGAAGCGCAGGTCGCGCTGGTGCGCGAGTACGCGAAGACGCAGGGAATGTGGCGCGTGGACGGCGCGGCGGATCCCGTCTACACGGACGTGCTGCACCTCGAGCTTTCCACGGTGCAGCCTTCGCTGGCGGGCCCGAAGCGCCCGCAGGACCGCGTCGCCCTCGGCGACATGCAGAAGGCCTATCGCGATGCGTTCTCGCGCGACCAGGACAAGTGGAAGTCCGCGGGATCCGCGCGCGTGAAGCAGGGTGCGGCCGAGTTCGAACTGAAGGACGGCGCCGTCGTCATTGCCGCGATCACGTCCTGCACCAACACTTCGAACCCCGCCGTGATGATCGGTGCCGCGCTGGTGGCACGCAATGCGCGCAGCCGCGGCCTGGCCGTGCAGCCGTGGGTCAAGACCTCCCTCGCTCCCGGTTCCAAGGTGGTGACCGAGTACCTGCTTCGCTCCGAACTGATGGGAGACCTCGAGGCCCTCGGGTTCAACGTCGTGGGCTACGGCTGCACCACCTGCATCGGCAACTCCGGGCCCCTCAATCCGCCCATCTCGAAGGCGATCAGCGACAACAAGCTGTCGGTCGCATCGGTCCTCTCGGGCAACCGGAACTTCGAGGGCCGCGTGCACCAGGAAGTGCGCATGAACTTCCTGGCCTCGCCGCCGCTCGTCGTCGCGTACGCAATCGCCGGCACGGTGGACACCGACCTCACGCGCGACCCGATCGGGCGCGATGCGTCCGGCCATGCCGTGTTCCTGCGCGACATCTGGCCCACGGCCCTGGAGATCCAGCAGGTGATCGGGCGCAGCGTGTCGGCGGAGATGTTCTCGAAGTCCTACGCGAACGTGTTCGAGGGCGACGAGCGCTGGCGCGGGATAGCGGTGCCTGAATCCGAGACCTATGCCTGGGACGGCGACAGCACCTACATCCAGAACCCGCCCTACTTCGAGGGCATGAGCCGCAAGCCGCCCGGCCTGCCGACGGTGCGCGGCGCGCGCTGCCTCGCGCTGTTCGGCGACTCGATCACGACGGACCACATCTCGCCCGCGGGCGCGATCAAGAAGGAAGCGCCGGCCGGTCGGTACCTGCAGGAGAAGGGCGTGGTTCCGGCCGACTTCAACAGTTACGGTTCGCGCCGCGGCAATCACGAGATCATGATGCGCGGCACGTTCGCGAACACGCGCATCAAGAACCTGATGGTTCCGGGCGTCGAGGGCGGTGTGACGGCACATCAGCCGGGCGGCGAGCGCATGGCGATCTACGACGCCGCCATGCGGTACGTCGCGGCGGGCGTACCGCTCGTGGTCATCGCGGGCAAGGAATACGGCACGGGTTCGTCGCGCGACTGGGCCGCCAAGGGCACCAGCCTGCTGGGCGTCAAGGTCGTGATCGCGGAGAGCTTCGAGCGCATCCACCGCGCGAACCTCGTCGGCATGGGCGTGTTCCCCCTGACGTTCCAGTCCGGCCAGACTGCGGCGTCGCTTGGCCTCGACGGCACGGAAACCTACGACTTCGAGGGCCTCGACAACGGCAGTCGCGAGGCGCGGGTGACGGCCACCAGCCCGTCCGGCAAGGCAACGCGCTTCTCGGCCCAGGTCCGCGTCGACACCCCGAAGGAGTGGGAGTACATGGAGAACGGGGGCATCCTGCACTTCGTCCTGCGACAGCTCGCGGCTTGAGCCGCGCCGCGATGCGGGTCGCGGTCTTCGATCTCGACGGAACGATCACGCGCAGTGACACGCTGTGGCCGTATCTGCGCGGCTGGGTTCGACGGCAGCGGCGCCCGGGGTTCTGGCTCCGCGCCGCAGCCGCCGCCGGGCGCTACCCGTTCGATCCTGACCGCGGCCGCCTCAAGTTCAACCTCATCCGGGCGGCCATGGGCGGCGCCACCCGCGCGGAGGTTGCCGCCTGGACGGCGCAGTTCGTGGCAGGGCTGGGAGACGCGGATCTCTGCCCGGGCGCGCTCTCCGCCATCGCCCGTCATCAGGGCGGCCGGCGACCGGCTGGTGCTGCTGTCGGCGAGCGTGGACCTTTATGTCCCGGACATCGGCCGGCGCTTCGCCTTCGACCAGTCGATCTGCACCGAAGTATCCTGGCAGGGCGACCGGCTCGACGGCGCGCTCGTGACGGCGAACCGCCGCGGTACCGAGAAGCGCCGCTGCATCGAGCTACTGCGCGCTCGGCACCCCGGCCTGCGCTTCGTCGCCTACGGCAACGCGCGATCGGATTTCGACCACCTCGAGTCCGTGGATGAGCCCGTGCTCGTCAATGCCGGGCCTGGCCTTCGGCGGGAGGCTGAGGGCAAAGGCTTCCGCACCGTCGACTGGCGTAACAAATCCCCCGGCCAGCCGGTCCACTCGGCATGAAGCGACGCGTGCGCATCCTGCCGTCCGAGATCACGCCCGAGTCCGCCTGGCGCTCGCGGCGCGAGTTCCTGGCGGGCATGGCCGGCGCCACGCTGGCAGCCGCCGTTCCGGCGGCGGCGGCCGACGAGGTGTTCACGGTCAACCTGGTCGAGAAGCCGCTCGACTTCAAGCCGAACGCCCTTTACTCGACCGCGGAGAAACGGAATTCCTTTGCTGAAGTGACCGGGTACAACAATTTCTACGAGTTCGGCACGGACAAATCCGATCCTGCGGAGCATGCGCACCGTTTGCGGCCGCGTCCCTGGGCGGTCCTCGTCGATGGCGAATGCGAGAAACCCGGCACGCTTGCGCTCGAGGACCTGATCCGCCCCCACCCGCTCGAGGAGCGGGTCTACCGACTGCGCTGTGTGGAAGCCTGGTCGATGGTGATTCCCTGGATAGGCTTCCCGCTCGGCGACCTGGTGCGACGTTTCGAGCCGACCTCACGGGCGAAATACGTCGAGTTCACCACCCTGCTCGATCCGAAACAGATGCCCGGCCAGCGCTACCCGGTGCTGGACTGGCCCTATGTCGAGGGCCTGCGCATCGACGAGGCCATGCATCCGCTCGCGATCCTCGCGGTCGGCCTCTACGGGAAGCCGCTGCCGAACCAGAACGGCGCCCCGCTCCGCCTCGTCGTGCCCTGGAAGTACGGGTTCAAGAGCGTCAAGTCCATCGTCCGCATCCGTTTCTTGCAACGCATGCCGAAAACGTCCTGGGCATTGTCTGCGCCGGGCGAGTACGGCTTCTTCGCCAACGTGAATCCGCAGGTCGATCATCCCCGCTGGAGCCAGAAGACCGAGCGCAGGATCGGCTCCGGCAGCTTCCTGGCCCGCCAGCCCACGCTGAAGTTCAACGGTTACGCGGATGAGGTTGCGGGCCTATACCGAGGCATGGACCTGGCGCGCTGGTTCTGACCGCCAAGCTG
>CAVVJB010000012.1:0-453313 GCA_963748465.1 uncultured Gammaproteobacteria bacterium | reverse complement strand
ATCGGCGGGGCGCCGCCCGCCGCCGCAGCCGATCCCGCCCCGCCGCGGCGACTGCGGGAAATCGCGGCGCAGCCCGTGTTCCGGGCGCCGTGCTCGCGGCCCTCGCTTCGTACACGGTGATGAGCTTCATCATGACGGCGACCCCGATCAGCATGCACGTGGTCGACGGGGACGACGAGGTCGCAACCGCCGCGTGGTCCAGGTCCGCCTCCTCGGGATGTACCTTCCTCGCTCGCGAGCGGCTGGATCATCGCGAAATTCGGCGACCGGCCGGGATCGTCGCCGGCACGCTCCTGATCGCCGGCTCGTCGCGATCGCCGTCTATGGGGCCACGGCGTCGTCCACGACGGCTGGGCGCTCGGCGTGCTGGGCTTCGGCTGGAACCTGCTGTTCATCGCCGCGACCACGCTGCTGACGAAGCCTACAGCCGCGGCGAGCGCATCCAGGTGCAAACGCTGAACGATTTCCTCGTGTTCGGCGCGCAGGCGGTCGCATCGCTGCTGGCGGCGTCGCGGTGCGACGATCGGCTGAGAGCAACTCAACCTCGCGACACTGCCGCTGCTCGCGGCGGTGCTGCTCGCAACCTTCGCGATCGGTCGGCGGCCGGCCACGGCCCAGCCTAGATGCGGTCGAGGAAGGTCCGGATCTCTGCGGCGAGGGCGTCGGCGGGATCTTCGAGGAGGCGGGCAGGGTCGGCCGAGACCAGCGGCGTCGGCTGGGCCAGCTGCGTCGCCGGTTCCTGGTTGCCCGCGATGACGAGCCGGCGCACGGCCTGCGAACGGGCGGCCGCGAGTTCATAGGCGACCTGCGCGCCGCGCCCGGCACCGATGAGGTCGACGCGCTTGAGGCGCAGCTGTTCGATCAGGTCGACGACCGCGGTGCGAGCCCCGCGACCGCCATGCGGCCCTTCGGCGTCCGATCCGCGCTACCCAGGAGGTCGGCGCGTAGATCGACGGTCGATGCCGAGCAGCACGGCGCACCGGTTGAAGTCGGCACCCGTGCCGTCGTCCGCGTGCAGGAAGACAACGGGAGCCGCTTCGTCGAAGCCGCCGCTCGCCGGGTAGGCGGTCGTCAGGTGCAACTGGCCTACCGGCGATCCATGTACATGCGCCGCAGGTCCACGGGCACACTCGCCGACTGCCGTTTCTTCGTCGCCATGCCTGCCTTGCTCCCTGCCCAGCCGCTATCATGGTGCATGAGGGACCTGCCATGCCCAAGTACTCGCGCACATTCCTGGCTGCGTTTCAGCCGCCTGCGCCGCAGCGCTCGCTCCCGGCGCCTTCGGGGCGTCTCGGCGGACGACAAGGCGATTTATGACCGGATCGTGTCGCTCGCCGGCGACTGGACCGGACATATGGAAGATCCGCTGGCGGGCCCGCCGTGACCGTTCGCTTCGAGGTCGCGAGCGGCGGCAAGGCAGTATCTCGTACCAGAATGCGGCAGGCAGCCTGCCCTCGCTGACGGTGTACTTCCTCGCGAGCGGGAAGCTGCGCGCGGTGCAGTCCTTCGCCCGCGGGCAACCAGCCCGCATACAAGCTCGGGAAGGAATCGACGGCCGACCTCGTGAAACTCGAGTTCGACGGCGGCAGCGGGTTCGACGCGGACCATGACGGCCACGTGCACCAGGGCGAGTTCCGGTTCGTGTCGCCGGAGCGCATCGAGCACCGCTCGGGTCCACTACATCGGGCCGAAGGAACAGGGCATGACGCATTGGTTTCTCGAGCGCACGCCGCCGGTGGAGACGAAGCCGGAAGCGGCGCCCGCGCCGGCACCGGAAGTCGAAAGCCGGCGGAACCGAAGGCAGCGGGAAGAAACGCTGAAGGGGAACGTCCCCAGTAAAGGGGAGCGTCCCCTTTAATGGGGACGTTCCCCTTAGTCGTCGGTGTACTTTCTGGACTGGCCGCGGACGCGATCCGCGGGTACTTCTTCGCGTTCTCGGCCAGCTTGAGCTCGGCAGCCTCGAGCAGGTCGATGTCGAGGCGGTCCCGAAAGCCGGACCAGGAACCAGAGCACGTCGGCGAGCTCCTGCGCACCCGCCCGCGCGCCGCGTCGTCGAGCGTCCCCTTTCCTCTTCCGTGAGCCGCTGGAACAGCTCGACCAGCTCGGACGCCTCTACCGATCGCGCCATGGCAAGTTTCTTCGGGCTGTGGAAGCGCTCCCAGTCGCGCTCCACGACGAATGCCCGCACGCGCGATTCAACTCCGCCAGGTCCCGCATGCCGGCACTGTCCGCCAAAGCCATCTGTGGTGCAACGTGCCCCCCATGCGCCGAAACGGTTTTGCGGAGCCGCACCTGCGACCCGCAGAATCACGCGCACCTCGAACACATCGCCCTCACCGGCCCGGGAGCCGTTTCATGCGTCAACCCCCCGCCTCGCCGCGGTTTCCATCGCCGCCTGGCCGGTCCTCGCGTTCGCGCAGGCCGCGCCCGCCCCGCTGACGCCCGAGCGATGTGGCAGCTGAAGCGCACCGGCCCACCCGCCCTCTCGCCGAACGGCAGTTCCGGTCTATGGCGTGACTCGCTACGACGCCGAGAACGACAAGGGCGATGCCGACCTCTACCGCGTGGCAACGGGAGACGGGAAGCCGGAACGCCTCACCAGCATGAAGGGCAATGAGTCCGAGCCCGCGTGGAGCCCCGATGGGCGCTACATCGCATTCGTCGCGAAGCGGGGCGACGACAAGCTGCCGCAGCTCTACGTGATCGCCGCGAACGGCGGCGAGGCCACGCGCGTCGGCGACGTGCCGACGGGCGTCTCGGCACCGAAGTGGTTCCCGGACTCGAAACGGATCGCCTTCATCACCGAAGTCTGGCCCGACGTCACGGACTGGACGCAGGCCCGCGACAAGCTCAAGGCGCACGAAGACTCGAAGATGACGGCCATGGCCTGGGACCGGCCGCCGGTCACGCACTGGGATCACTTCATGGAGGACCGCGTCCCGCACCTCTACTCGATATCCCTCGACGGCGGCGCGCCGGCCGCGATCACGCTGGGCTCGGGCCGCTCGCTCGAACTGCGCGAGGCGGGCGCGGATTCCTACGACATCTCGCCGGAAGGCACGGAAGTCGCCTTCGTCGCCAACACCGACGCTTCCGGCATCGAAGAGAACAACGACGTCTATGTCGTGGCCGCGACGGGCGGCGCGGCACGCAACGTCACCGCCGACAATCCGGCCGGCGACGGGCGGCCGAGCTACAGCCCCGACGGCCGCTGGCTCGCTTACAGCAAGCAGACGATCAAGGGTTTCTATGGCGACACCCAGCAACTGTGGCTGATCGACCGCAAGGCCGACACGCGCCGGCGCATCGCCGCGGACTGGGACCGCTCCGTGAGCGACATCGCCTGGGCACCGGACTCGAAGAATTTCTACGCCGCAGTCGACGACGCCGCCACGGGGCGCATCTACCGCTTCGACGTCGCGAAGGGCACGCAGCACCCGCTGACCGCGGGCTCGAGCTATTCGGAGCTCGCCGTCGACGGCAAGCCGGCCGTGCTGGTCGGGATTCGCCAGTCGTTAACCGAGCCGCCGACGCTGGTCTCGGTGTCGATGAAGAACGGCGCGGCAACGAAGCTGTCGGACCACAACGACGCGCAGCTCGCCGCGACCGCGTTCGGCAAGGTCGAGAGCGTGACCTACAAGGGCGCGGACGGCGCCGACATGCAGATGTGGGTCGTCTACCCGCCCGGCTTCGACCCCGCCAAGAAGTACCCGCTGTACCTGCTGATGCATGGCGGGCCGCACAACGCGATCCAGGACAGCTGGACGTTCCGCTGGAACGCGCAGGTCTTCGCGGGGTGGGGCTACGTGGCCGCCTGGCACAACTTCCACGGCTCGAGCGGCTTCGGCCAGGCGTTCACCGACTCGATCAACCCGGACGGCATCAGCAAGCCTTACGAGGACACGATCAAGGCGGCGGAATGGTTCGACGTCGAAGCCCTGGATCGACGCCGGGCGCATGGCGGCGGGCGGAGGCAGCTATGGCGGTTTCCTCGCCTCCGTGCTGCTCGGCCGGGACACCCGTTCAAGACGCTGGTGGCGCACGCGGCCGTCTACGACAACTATGCGATGTACGGCGGCGACTACGGCGCGGAGAAAAACCGCTTCTTCGAGGCCTGGGAGCGCCCCGAGGAATGGGCGAAGCACTCGCCGTCGACCAGCGCCGCGAACTTCAAGACGCCGACGCTGGTGATCCACGGCCAGCTCGACCAGCGCGTCCCGCTCAACAACGGCATGCAACTGTTCCACATCCTGCAGAACCGCGGGGTGCCGAGCCGGCTCGTGTATTACCCGGACGAGAATCACTGGATCCTGAAGCGCCAGAACTCGCTGTTCTGGTACGACGAAACCAAGAACTGGCTGGCGCGCTACGCGCCGGCCGGCGGACGCTGAGGAGCACTCAATGAAAATGTCACGACGCGCGATCCTGCAGGCCGGCGCGGGCACGGCACTTGCGCTGGCGGGCGGCCGCCTGATCGCCCAGGAGAAATCCCCCGGCACCATGCTGATCCTGGGCGGCACCGGCTTCATCGGGCCGCACATGACCGAGCTCGCGCTCGCGAAGGGCTGGAAAGTCACGCACTTCAACCGCGGCAAGCGCGACGCGGACGGCGTCGAGGACGTGGAAACGCTGCACGGCGACCGCAAGGGCCAGCTCGACTCGCTGAAGGGCCGCAAGTGGGACGTCGTCGTCGACAACACCGGCTACATCCCGAAGTACCAGAAGATGTCGGCCGACCTGCTCGCGCCGAACACCGGCTACTGCCTCTACATCTCGAGCATCTCGGCCTACGCGAGCTTCGCCAAGCCGAACGACATCGGGTCGCCGACGGGCGTGCTCGAGAACAAGGACCAGGAGGAGATCACCAACGAGACCTACGGGCCGATGAAGGCGCTGTGCGAGCAGTACGTGCGCGATGCCTACGGCGCGCGCTCCTCGATCGTGCGGCCGGGTTACATCGTGGGCCCGCTCGACCCGACCGACCGCTTCACGTATTGGCCGGTGCGCGTCGCCCGGGGCGGCGACATGGCCGTGCCCGGCACGGTGGCCGACCCGATCCAGATCGTGGACGTACGCGACCTGGTCGCATTCATGATGGGGCTCGTCGAGCGGCGCGTGGACGGCTACTTCAACGCGGTCACGCCGCCCCGCGCGATCTCGATGGGCCTGCTCATCGACACGAGCCGAAAGGTCAGTGGCGCCAACCCGACGGTCACCTGGATCGACGAGGATTTCCTGGCGGCGAACCTGAAGCCGGAGGAGATGAACTTCGCACCGTGGGGGCCGATGCGCGGCGAGGAAGCCGGCGGATCGCTGACGGGCATGCAGGCCTCGGCCGACCAGGGACTGAAGGCGCGCCCGCTGGAGGTGACAGTCCGCGACACGCTCGCCTGGCACGAGACCCGGCCGGCCGAGCGCAAGGCCGCGCTCAAGTCGGGGTTCACGCCCGAGAAGGAAGCGGAGATTCTCGCGGCCTGGCGCGCGCAGAAGGCGTAGTACGAGCGCGCAGAGGGCCGGCCGGGGGCCCTCGCTCGCGCCGGAACTTTATGCGCTCGCTCGGGAACCCGCCCGGCCCTTTGCGCGCTCGCGCATTGCGCCTGCTGGGGCGTAAGATTCGGAAAAGGCAACTCCGGGAACCCGGTCATGCGTACTGTCAGGCAGTTGCTCGAGGGGAAGAAGCCGGGCGTCGTCACCATCGACGCCGCGGAACCGGTGCGGACCGCGATCCAGCTGATGGCCGACCACTTCATCGGCGCGCTGCCGGTGCTCGAGGCCGGGCGCCTGGCGGGCATCGTTTCGGAGCGCGACTATGCCCGCAAGGTCGTGCTGATGGGCCGCAAGTCCACCGAGACGACGGTCGGCACCATCATGAGCACGCCGGTGATCCAGGTGGGTCCGGCACAGACGGTGAATGAATGCATGAAGCTCATGACCGACAAGCGCATCCGCCACTTGCCGGTCGTCGAGAACGGGAACCTCATCGGCGTCGTCTCGATCGGTGACCTGGTGAAGGCGGTCATCGACGAGCAGAAGCACGAAATCGAGGATCTCAGGCGTTACATCGCAGGGTAGCGAAATCGTCGCTTCGCGCTGGACGCCCGGGCGGGCTGGCTCGCTCGTTCCGCCGGAACTTTAGTCACTCGCTCGCCACCCCGCCCGGACATCCGCGCGAAGTGGCGGGTGCGCAATCTCAACTGATGGTCACCATGATCCCGTGTTCGGCATGGACTTCCAGGGTTCGGCCGGGGGCCGGGCGCCGCCTTTCTGCAGGAGCTCGATGGAGATGTTCTCGGGCGAGCGGACGAAGGCCATGCGACCGTCGCGCGGCGGGCGGTTGATGGTGACGCCGCCGGCCTGGAGCTTCGCGCACAGCGCGTAGATGTCGTCGACCTCGTAGGCGAGATGCCCGAAGGCGCGGCCGATGCCGTACGCCTCGGGATCCCAGTTGTAGGTGAGCTCGATCTGCGCCGCGTCGTCGCCGGGCGCGGCGAGGAAGACGAGCGTGAAGCGGCCGCCCTCGTTCTCGATGCGCCGCAGCTCGCGCAATCCCAGCAGGTCGCGGTAGAAGTGCAGCGACTTCTCGAGGTCGGCCACGCGTACCATCGTGTGCAGGTATTTCATGGTTTCACGCTGGTTACGGTGCCGTGATCGGCGCGTACCACGGCAGGCGCCTGAACTCCGCCACCCAGGCCGAGATCGCGGGAAAGTCCGCGAGTCGATAACCGGCCTCGTCCGCCACATGGGTATAGGCAAAGAGCGCGATGTCGGCGAGCGAAACGTCGCTGCCCACCAGCCAGCGGCGGCCCGCCAGGCCCTGCTCCAGCACCGCGAGCGCCTCGGCGCCGCGCTGGAAGCGCTCGGTGTACTTCTCGCCGAGCTCCGCCGGGGTCTTCTTCAGGGACGTCAGCCAGAAGCGCACGGTCGCCACGCCGGGCTCGAGCTGGTACTGCTCGAAGCAGAGCCACTGCCACACGAGTGCGCGAAGGTACTTGTCCGCGGGCATGAGCTTGGTGCCCTCGGCGAGGTAGTTGATGATCGCGTGGCTCTCGGCGATCGGCCCCTGTCCCGGCACGACGAGCACCGGGATCTTGCCGTTCGGGTTGATCGCGAGGTATTCGGGCGTGCGCGTCGCGCCGGCCGTGATATTCATCGCCTTCAGTTCGTACGGGATGCCGAGCGCCTTCATCGTCAGGCGGCACTTGTAGCCGTTGCCGGAGGGCAGGTAGTCGTAGAGCAGGTATCCCATGTGTCAGCCTTGACCGAGTAGCCGGCGCGCCTCGGCGGCGGCGCGGATGCCGGAGAGATGCGCCCCGTGCAGCGTGCCGTAGGCCGCCTGCTCGGTGTGCTCGCCCGCGAAGACGATGCGGTCGCCGACCGGCCGCGCCAGGATCCCGCGCGCGCCGTAGCGGCCGGGAACGCAGTGCGAGTAGGCGCCGCGCGCGTACGGGTCGGCGGCCCAGGCGGTGGCGACGCCCTTGTCGAATTGCTTCCTGACTTCGCCGCCCAGCATCGCGGTGAGCTCATCGACCGCGTGGCCGATCGCCGCCGCCTCGCCCTCGCCCTCCAGTCTGCGCGCGAGGCGGCCCGCGGCGAAGGCGATGCAGACGTTGCTGTCCCAATGCCGCGTCAGGTAGTTGAGGCCGCGCCCATCGTCGCGCTTCATCTGCAGGAACTCGGAGCCCTCCGACGGGAACACGTTCTTCTTGAAGCGCAGCGCGACCTTGTCGAGGACCCCGAGCGGCAGGTCATGGTGGGCCTGCAGCACCTCGGCCGGCAGGTGCGGCGCGAACACGACCGCGCCCTCGGCGACGACGGCCGAAGGCAGCGCGACGACGGCGACGCGCGCCGTGACGGCGCCCGCCTCGGTTTCGGCGGCGACGCCGCGCCCGCCCCAGCGGATGCGCGTGACCGGCGTGTTGAGGCTGACATCCACGGACTTCGCGTAGTGCGCGAGCAGCGTGCCGTAGCCGCGCGGGATCACGAAGTCGGCGCCGTCCGCGTCGTACTGCGAGGCGTCGAGCGCGGAGAAGTTCGCGGGTTCGACGCCCTCCCAGGCCGTGAGGTCGTCCATCGCGAGCGGGTACCAGGGATCGGCGAGCGTCTCCTGCGTAAATGCCGCCTCGGCAGGCATGTCGAGACCGCGGCGCCCCGCCCGGTCGAGTTCGCGTTCCATGCGCGCGGTGACCGCGCGATAGCCCGCGGTCTCCGACTCGTCGATGCGGCGCGCGCCGTCATAGATGTGACGCGGGTAGGCGTCTTCCAGGACTTCGAAGCCGTTCTGGCGCGCGTAGTTCATCCACGGGTTGACGTTGGAGGAATGCAGCCAGGAGCAGCCGCGATCCCAGGCGATGCCGAGGCTGTTCTCGGTGACCGCGCGGCCGCCGATGCGGTCGCGCGCCTCGAGCACCAGCACCGAGACGCCTTGCGCCATCAGCGCGCGCGCGGCGGTGAGGCCCGCGCCACCGGCGCCGATGACCAGCACGTCCGGCGCCGCGGTCGCCGCGCGAAGCGGCGCGCCGAACGCGCCGGCCAGCGCGCCCGCGCCGAGGCCCTGGAGGACCTGTCTGCGATTCATCACGCGAGTGCGCTCCGCCATGCCCTGAGCTTGGAACGATAACCCATCCCGGCATGGGCGGGGCTCGTCGATGGCAGCAGGCGGTATTCGAGTTTGCGCGTCGCCGGCAGCGCCGGCAGGACGTGCCTCCGCCAGGCGGCCTCGGCCTTGCGGCCGTTGAAGCAGACGCGACGGATGCCCGGGTGTGCGGATAGGAAGCGGGCGAAATCATTGACGCGGATCGAGTCCTCGCGAATCGAGGCATCCAGGCTGCCGGGACGGACGCAGCTCGCGACGACGTCCCAGAGCGCGATGCGCCGGCGCTTCAGGGCGGCGGCGCGACGGGCATAGGGCGCATCGGGCGCGATGCCGCAGATCTCGCCCGCGATGCGCCAGAACTGGTTGTGCCGGAACGCGTAATACTCGTTGGCCGCGAGCGACGCCTCGCCCGGCATGCTGCCGAGGACGAGGACCCGGGCCCTGCGGTCGGCGATCGGGGGAAAGCCCTTCCGCCGCGCCGCCGCTTTCGCAGTTACGCGCGGCATATCGCGTCTCAATGGTGCCGGGTCGCACTTATCGAACTTATTCGCGACAGGGTCAATAAGTTCGATAAGTGCGACCCGGCACCATCAAAGGAAAGGCCCGCTTGCGCGGGCCTTTCGTCAGCGATCGAACGGGTGCTTTACCAGCGCCCGCCACCACCGCCGCCACCACCGCCGCCACCGCCACCCGAACGGAAGCCACCGCCACCGCCCGGACGACCACCGCCACCCGGACGGCCGCCGCCACCGGCGCCGCGGGGACGATCCTGCGCTTCGTTGACGCGCAGCTGACGACCGCCCATCGAGAAGCCGTTCAGGGCTTCGATGGCCTTCGCCGCCTCGGCCTGCGGCATTTCGACGAAGCCAAAGCCGCGCGGACGGCCGGTTTCACGGTCAGCCGGCAGCGCCACGGACTCGACCGCGCCATGCTGCGCGAACAGGTCGCGCACCTGGGCTTCGGTCGCCGAGAAAGGCAGGTTTCCAACGTAAATCTTCATGACTCTAGATCTCTCACTTTTCTGTAGAACATGGCCGTACGCGGCCCTCTCACGAGGGTCGGCGTTGGCCATTGCCAACGGCAGGATTCACGGTCGGGATCGTCTGGGCGGGCAAATGAGCTCGGCAGGGCGAATCTTCGATCAGCGGGTCCTGTCACCTTGACCGTGCCAGGGGCAGCGGTCGGCGCGGAGAATAACACGGCCTTTCTGCGGGTTCCATTTGGTTTGGCCCGCAAAACGCGTGTAACTGCACGTTTTTGCAGGGGGACGGCCCTTTTCGGGGCGCCTGGGCGCCCCTGGCAGCCACGGATTCAGTCGAGGCGCTTGTGGAAGCGGGACATGGCGAGGGTGAGCGTCACCGCGAGGAAGGCCAGCAGTTTCAGCACCTCCAGGCGCATGTCGGTCAGCGCGGCCCCCCTCAGCACGATGCCGCGGATGATCTCGTTGAAGTGAGTCAGCGGCAGCACCTGGGCGATCCACTGCGCCGCCTTCGGCATGCCCTCGAACGGGAACATGAAGCCCGACATCAGGATGGAGGGCAGCATGGTCACGAGCGACATCTGGATCGCCTGGAACTGCGTCTGCGCGAGCGTCGAGATGAACAGCCCGAGCGAGAGCGACGCCGCGATGAAGACCAGCGCGCCGAGGTAGACGTCGATCAGCCGGCCCTCGACCGTCACGCCGAACAGCCAGTACGCGAGCGCGAGGATCAGCGTGGTCTGGATCAAGCCGATGGCGACGTACGGCAGGAGCTTGCCCATCATCAGCTCACCCGGCGAGACGGGCGTCGTGATGAGGAGCTCGAGGTTGCCGCGCTCGCGCTCGCGCACCAGCGCGGTCGCCGTGAACACCACCATGGTCATGGTCAGGATGACGCCGCACAGCGCCGGGACGATCTGCACCGCGGTGCGCTTCTCCGGGTTGTAGGCGACCATGATCTCGACCGGCCGTACCGCCGCCGGCGCGGCGGCGCGGCGCAGCAGCGGCATCGACGCCAGCCCCGCGGCCACGTTCTCGAGCGCCGGCTGGCTCCCGTCGACGATGATCTGCAGCGCCGGGCGCTTGCCGTCGGCGACGCGCCGCTCGAGGTCCGGCGCGATCACGATGCCGATGTTCGCGTCGCCCTGCTGCATCAGCTCGCGCAGTTCCCGCTCGGTGCCCGCCTGGCGGATCCGGCCCAGCACCTGGGTCGCGCCGAGGTCGCCGACGAGGCGCCGCGACATCGAGGTGCGCGACTGGTCGAGCACGGCCGTCGACACGCCGCGCACGTCGAAGTTGATCGCGTAGCCGAAAAGCAGGAGCTGGATCGCGGGTAGGCCGACGATGAGGCCCACCGTGATGCGGTCGCGCGAGAGCTGGCGCACTTCCTTGCCGGCGACGGCGAGCAGGCGCTCGAGCCACTTCATGCGGCGCGCCCCGGCAACTCCACCTCGCCGCGGAGCTTGGTCGCCGCGACGAACACGTCCTCGAGCGACGCGCCGACCTGCTCGACCGTGGCGCGCGGGTTGCCGTCCGCGAGCGCCGCGCGCAGCAGCGCTTCCGGGTCAGCGGTCCCCTTCGGCAGCAGCACGCGCAGGCGGTTGCCGAGCTGGGCGATGCTGCGCACCGCGGCCACCCCGGCGAGCACCCGGCGCGCGGCGGAAAAATCCACGTCGCCGATCTCGATGACGACGGCGTCGATGTGGCGCGCCAGCGCCTTGGGTTCGCCCTCGGCGGCGACGCGCCCGCGGTCGAGGATCGCGAGCCGATGGCAGCGCTCGGCCTCGTCCATGTAGTGCGTGGACACGAGGATCGTCGTGCCGCGGGCCACCAGCTCGAACAGGTTCTCCCAGAAATCGCGCCGGCTCTGCGGGTCCACGGCGCTGGTCGGCTCGTCGAGCAGCAGCAGCTCCGGCTCGTGCAGCGTCGCCGCGCCGAGCGCGAGCCGCTGGCGCTGCCCGCCCGAGAGCGTTCCGGCGCGCTGCCCCGCGAGGCCCTCGAGGTCATAGCGCTTCACGCGGTCGGCGATGCGCTCGCGCCGCGCGGCGCCGTCGAGGCCGTAGACGCGCGACATGAACTCGAGGTTCTCGCGCACCGTGAGGTCGTCCCACAGCGAGAAGCGCTGCGTCATGTAACCGAGCTTGCGCCGCACGACCTCGGCGTCGCGCGGCACCGAATGGCCGAGCACGTTCACCGTGCCGCGCGTCGGCACGAGCAGCCCGCAAAGCATGCGGATCGTGGTGGACTTGCCGGAGCCGTTGGGGCCGAGGAAGCCGTAGATCTGCGCCCGCGGCACGTCGAGGTCGAGGCCGTCCACCGCCCATTTCGTGCCGAAGCGGCGCGCGAGGTCGCGCGCGGTGATGGCGATGCTCACGGCGCGGCGGGGCCGGCCGCGAGCGTCACCTCGACCGGGATCCCGGTCGGCAGGGTCGCCGCGTCGGGCTCGGTGAGCACGACCTCCGCGAGGTAGGCGAGGTCGTCCGCGCTCGCGCGCGTTCAGGGAGTAGTACGGCGTGAAGGCGGCCTCCGAGGACACGTAGCGCAGCTCGCCCTCCCAGTTTCGGTCGGAGCCATCGATGCGCACCGTCGCGGCGGTCCCGGCGCCGACACCGGCACGGCGGGTTTCGGGTATGTAGACGCGCGCATACGGCTGCCCGGCGGCGAGCATCACGACGACGGGCGCCCCTTTGGGCGGGCGCTCCCCCAGCTCGTAGGGCAGCGCGTCCACGGAGCCCGCCCGCGGCGCGCGCAGCGTGTGACGCTCGAGCGAGAGCTCGATCTCCGCTACCTGGGCGCGCGCCGCCGCGAGCGCGGCCGCGGATTGCTCCACGACCTCGGCGCGCGTGCCGTTCACGAGCTCGGCGAGCCGGTCGCGCGCGGCGTTGCGATCGGCGACCGCGCTGTCCTTCAGCGCGCGCTGGCGGTCGAGCGCGTTCGCCGGCAGCATCCGGTCGGCGACCAGCTTCTCGACACGGTCGAATTCCTTCGACTCGGCGTCGGCGCGGGCGGCGGCGCCCGCGGCGACCGCGCGCGCCTCGCTCACCTGCTCCTTGCGCGCGCCGGAGACGTCCTCGGCATGCCGGCGCTCGGCGGCAGTCGCGTTCGCGCGCGCCTGCTCGAGGCGCGCCGCGGCGGTGGAGGGATCAAGCCTGAGCAGGAGCGCGCCCGCCTCGACCGCCGCCCCCTCGCGAACGGCCACCTCGAGGATCGCCTGCTGGTCCTCGGCGACGAGTTCGAGACGGTCGCGCTCGAGCGTGCCGAGGAGCGCGTCGCTCCCGTTGCCGCAGGCGGCGAGCGCCAAGGCGCAGCCCGCCATGGACGCCTGGAATGGTCGAATCATGCGAAGCCCCCTGCCGCGGGCCGGCGGTTCGCCGCCGGGACCGGGTTCGCGGATAATAGCGGGGATGCGTTCACCCCTGCTCTGGGCCCTGACGGCCTGCCTGGCCGCCGCGCTGCCCGCGGCTGCCGACGGAGACCCACCGATGATCTCGATCGCCATTCACGGCGGCGCGGGCGTGATCAGCCGCGCTTCCATGTCCGCGGAGAACGAGCGCGCCTACCGCGCCGACCTCGAGCGCGCGCTCGACGCCGGCTATGCGGTGCTCGAGAAGGGCGGCGCCAGCCTCGACGCGGTGGTCGCCGCGGTGAAGATCCTGGAGGATTCGCCGCTCTTCAACGCAGGCAAGGGCGCCGTGTTCAGCCACGCCGGCATCAACGAGCTCGACGCCGCCATCATGGACGGCTCGACGCAGAAGGCCGGCGCCATCGCCGGCGTCCGGCACATCCGCAACCCCATAGAGCTGGCGCGCATGGTCATGGAGCGCACCTCGCACGTGCTGCTCGCCGGCGAGGGCGCCGAGGAGTTCGCGCTCGAGCAGGGCGTCGAGCTCGTGCCCGGCAGCTACTTTCACACCGAGCGGCGCTGGAAGCAGCTCGAGGAGGCGCAGAAGGCGGAGCAGACCGCCTCGCTGCCCAAAGACGACATCGGCTACTTCGGGACCGTCGGCGCGGTCGCGCGCGACCGGGACGGCAACCTCGCCGCCGCCACGTCGACCGGCGGCATGACCAACAAGCGCTGGGGCCGCATCGGCGACTCGCCGATCATCGGCGCCGGCACCTACGCGGACAACGCGACCTGCGCCGTGTCGGCGACCGGCAGCGGCGAGTACTTCATCCGCGCGGTCGTCGCCCACGAGATCTGCGCGCGCGTGCGGCTCTCCGGCGTCAGCGCGGCGCAGGCCGCGCGCGACGTGATCCACGGCAAGCTCACGGAAATCGGCGGCGACGGCGGCGTGATCGTCGTCGACAAGGGCGGCGCGCTCTCGCTCGAATTCAACACCGAGGGGATGTTCCGCGGCGCGCGCGATTCCGCCGGCCGCCGCGAGGTCGCGATCTACTAGCCCTGCGGGCTGCCGGGCGCGGACTTCGGCGCCGCATGGCGCTTGAAATAGCCCGTCTGCATGTGCTCGTACTCCTGCTCGAGCACCTCGAGGCGGTTACGGCCGCCGTCCTTGGCCGCGTACAGTGCCTGGTCGGCGAGCTGCACGAGACCGGTCCAGCTGCGCCGCGCGGCCGGTACCACGCAGGCGATGCCGAGGCTGATCGTGAGCACCGGCGCCGCGCCGGAATCCTGGTGCGGGATGGCGAGCGCACGCACCGCCTCCAGGATTTCCGCGCCGAGGCGCTCGGCATCCGCGCGTTTCGTGTCGAACAGGACCACGGCGAACTCCTCGCCGCCGTAGCGCGCCGCCAGGTCGAGCGGCCGGCGCGCGAAGCGCGCGAGCACGGCCGCGACCGCCTTCAACGCCTCGTCGCCGGCCTGGTGCCCGTAGCGGTCGTTGTACGGCTTGAAATGGTCGATGTCCGCGAGCAGCAGCGTGATCGGCTTGCGGTCGCGGATGCTCTGCGCCCAGGCGCGCTGCAGGTGATCGTCGAAACGCCGCCGGTTGTGGATGCCCGTCAGCCCGTCCTGCATCGCCGTCTCGGCGAGGCGCTGGCCCTCGAGCCAGGCCATGCGGCGCGCGTGCTCGAGGTTCCAGGCGCCCGCGATGCAGATGACGTTCGCGATGCCTAGCGTCAGCAGGTAGTGGGTCAGGTCGACGCCCGGCATCTCCTTCACGTTCGCGATCGCCACGTAGGCGAGGAACCCGAGCGCATTGACCGCGATCGCGGAGCGGAATGCGAGCCCGAGCACGAAGTACACCGCGATGATCGCGAGCAGCATGCGCCCGAAGATGCGCGGCTCGCCGGCGATCCAGGCCGAGATGCTCACCCAGGACATCGCGGCGAGCGCCAGGGTCATGGCGAAGGCGATGTAGCGCGGGTACCAGGCGTCGGCGCGGCGCACGAAGGTCATCGCGAAGCCGGCGAGCAGGAGCGGCAGCATGATGCCGGTGCGGGCGAGGTCCGGGACGATGCGGCCGAGCACCGGGGTCACCACGCGGTCGGCCTGGATCACGATCAGGCTGATGACCGCGAGCAGCGCGAGGTTGATGCGCAGGTAGCGCAGCCGCTCGTGGAACTGGTCGCGGCGATAGGCCGACTCCAGCTCGCCTTCGAACCTCAGCCCGTGAAATCCGCGTTGCAGCTGTTCCGTCAGCGAGGAGTTGTGCGCTCCGCTCAAGTCGACGGCGCCCGTGTCAGACCAGCGATCCGGCAGTATAGCGCGTCACGAATTCGCGGAATGGCAGCGCGTCGCGGGCCTCGATGGCGCGCTGCTCCTCGAGCGACGCCGCGGCTTCGTCGCGCAGTTCCGCGAGCCGCCCGGGATTCGGCGGGTACAGCTCGCGGAAATAGTCGCGGTGCATGCGCGACATCCACAGCGCGACGTCGAAGAACGACATGTCCTGGCGCCGCATCTCGTCGAGCAGGCGCGCGGAAGGCAGCTCGCCGAAGTCCGCGAGCTTCGCGCGCTGGAACGCGAGCGCGGCCGTGTACGGCTTCGAGGCCTCGCCCGCGTCGAGGAGCTCGCAGATGCCCTGCATCTGGTCCAGGATCTCCGCCGCCCAGTCGGCGAGCGGCAGCGCCCTCGGCTCGTTCCACAGCACGAGCCCGGGCTCCCGGCCCCGGCTCGCGACGAGCACGTGGTTGGCCTCGTACCTGTCCGACAGCTCGTGCGACAGAGGCGCGCTCTCGCGCAGCAGGCACAGGGCCGCGAAGGCCTCGAGGAACAGCAGCTTGCGCTGGTTGACGCCGACCGGGTCGTAGGCGCCGACGTCGAGCGAGCGCATCTCCACGTATTGCACGCCGGCGCGCAGCAGCGCCTTGGTCGGCCGCTCCCCCGAGAAGGCGACGCGCTTGGGGCGGATGAAGCTGTAGTACTCGTTCTCGATCTGCAGCAGGTTCGCGTTGAGCTGCCGCCACTCGCCGTCCACCTCGACGCCCTGCGCCTGGTACTCCGGATGCGGCGTCGAGATCAGGCCCGAGAGGTCGCGCACATACTGCTCGAGCGAGTTCACCGAGACATACACGCCCGCCTGGCTCTTGTTGCGATAGCCGAGGTCGCTCATGCGCAACGAGGTCGCGTACGGCGCGACCAGCGTGCCATCGGATTTCTGCTCGAGGCCGGCGGGGATGTCGCGCCCGGCGAAGAAGGAACGGCACATCGCGGGCGAGACGCCGAACAGGAACAGGATCATCCACCCGTAGCGGCGGTAGTTCCGCAGCAGCGCGAAATAGGCGTCGTCGACCAGGGCCTGGCCGCGCAGCGTCGATTCGGACACCGCCTCGAGGACCGGCCAGAGCTTCTGCGGGAAGGAATAGTTGAAGTGGACCCCCGAGATCGCCTGCATCATCCGCCCGTAGCGCAGGCCGAGGCCGACCCGGTAGACGTGCTTCATGCGGCCGATGTTCGAGACGCCGTAGCGGGCGATCGGGATCTGGCTGTCGTCCTTGATCCCGCAGGGCATGCTGGTCGCCCAGAGCAGTTCCTCGCCGAGCTCGCTGTATACGAACTGGTGGACATCGCAGAGGTATTGCTGCAACTCCCAGGCGCTCGGGAACGGCGGGGTCACGAGCTCGATCAGGGCTTCGGAATAGTCGGTGGTGATGTGCGGATGGGTCAGCGCCGAACCCAGCGCCGGGGGATGCGGCGCCTGCGAGATCCGCCCGTCGGGCGTGACCCGGAGGGCCTCCCGCTCCACCCCCTTCAGGCCGCCGGACAGCACGCCGCGCTCGCGGGCGTTCACCAGGCCCGAAAGGCGGCGTTCGAAGGCGCGATCGAGGCGGTTTCTGGCCATGGGCCGGCCATTCTGCTGTGCCGGCCAAACTAAGGGAAATTATGGTCGATCGCGGCTTGGTCCCGCCCCGGAGGCCGGCGTACATTGAAGACCTGCGGTTTCAGCCGCCGTTCACCTGCCACAAGGCAAGTTGGCGCCATGAAAAACACGATTTCGGGGATGTTCGCAATGGCCGCCACCCTGGCGTTCCCCGGGCCGGCCGCGGCTGATTCGATGCGCTGTGGCACCAAGCTCATGACCGACGGCGACCCGACCGACAAGGTCGCGGCCTATTGCGGCGAGCCGGCCAGCATCGAGCGGCGCGAGATCCTGCGTTCCTACGGATACCACCGCGGCATGACGGTCCACAGCTCGTACGAGGTCTCGGTGGAGATCTGGACGTACAACTTCGGCCCGAACAAGCTGATGTACCGGCTGCGGTTCGAGGACGGCTTGCTGGTCGACGTCGATACCCTGTCACACGGATACCACTCGCCCGCGTACTGACCGGGCGTTCCCGCGCTTGGTCGGCCGGGCGGCATCGCGCACGTACTTCGCCAGCGGGACCACCTCCGCTCGCTCGGAAGAACGGACACTCGCTCGCCTCGGGGTCCCGCTGGCTCGCACGTGCGCGCCGAGGCCGCAGGCCGTTCATGCGCGCGCAGGCCGGACGGGTCCCCGAGCGAGCGCATCAAGTTCCGGCGCGAGCGAGGGTCCCCGGCCGGCCAAGCGCGCGTGCGAGGAGTCGGGGTCAGCGGCGACGGACGAAGTTTGTAGGCGCGCGCGAAAAAACGTCAGCAGATTGCGACACGGTTCATTGGTTTTCATTCGCCGGCGACATTAGATTGCGCCCCATGGGACGAAATGCCGCCATCGACTGGCTTCCGCACTACCGCGCAGTGCTCGTGGCGACGGCCGTCCGTGCGCTCGGCGATCGCCTCGCGGCAGTCAACGGGTTCGCGCCCGCGGCCGAGCGGCGCGCCTGGCTCGCCGCCTCCCGGGACGAACGTGGTTGGCGCGCCGTGGCAATCGCGGCGGGAGCCGTGTCCGAGCCGACCCTCGTCCGCTGATCCCCGCCGGCCACCTGCCGGCATCCTCAAAATCGCCTAATTCGCGCTGATCGCCGCTCAGGCGAGGGCGGCCTCGCGCGCGCGCGTCACCTGGCGGTAGCGCAGCAGCAGAAAGACGGCACAGGTCACGAGCCCGGCGATCAGGCCCGCCCAGATGCCCGTCGGGCCGAAGCCCTGGCGGATGCCGAACCACCAGGCGGCCGGGAACCCGATCAGCCAGTACGCCCCGAAGTTGAGCGCCATCGGCACGTTGGCGTCCTTGAACCCGCGCAGGGCGCCCGCCGTGCCGACCTGCAGCCCGTCCGGGACCTGGAACAGCGCGACGAAGAGCAGGAGCCAGACGGCGAGCTCGCGCACCGCGAGGTCGGTGGTGTACGCGGCGGCGATCGGCTCGCGCGCGGCGAGGATCACGAGTGACGACGCCGCCATCACGATCCCGCACATGGCGATGCCGCTCCAGCCGGCGTTCCGGCCCGCCCTGACGTCGCCCCGCCCGACCTGGTGGCCGACGTGGATCGTGGTCGCGGAATGCAGCGACAGCGGGATCATGAACATCAGGGAGGCGTAGCTGATCGCAACCTGGTGCGCGGCGACCATGACCGTGCCGAGCGTGCTCATGAGGAGCGCGGCGATCGCGAACAGCGCGCCCTCGGACACGACCGAGCCGGCGATCGGGAGTCCGAGGGCGAGGATTTCGCCGAGGGCGCGGCGGTCGGGCCGCTCGAAATGCGTGAACAGGCCGAAGCGACGGTAGACCGCGTGGCGGCGCTGGTAGACATGCATGGTCGCGAGCATGGCCCAGCAGGCGAGCGCGGTCGCGATGCCGCAGCCGCGCGCGCCCTGCGACGGCATGCCGAGGCCGCCCAGCGTGAACACCCAGTTGGCGGCGAGGTTGGTCGCGAGGCCGACCGCGGCCGTGTAGATGACCGGGCGCGTCCAGCCGATGCCCTCGCTCGTGTAGCGATGCGCGAGGAACACGAGCATGGCCGGCATGCCGAAGCACATGGCGTAGACATAACCGGCCGCGTGCGGAATGGCGCGCGCGTCCGTGCCGAACCATCGCAGCAAGGGCTCGACGCAGGCGAGCGCGCCGACCAGCGGCACCGCGAGCATCAGGGCGAGCCAGATGCCCTGGCGAAAGCGCCGCCCGACTTCCTCGTCACGACCGGCGCCGTAGGCGTGCGCCACGATGGGGGAGATCGACATCAGCACGCCGAGGCCGAACAGCCAGAACATCTGGTAGTAGCTGCCGCCGACGGCGACGCCCGCGAGCGGTTCGGGCCCGAGGCGGCCCGCGAACACGGTGTTCGCGAGCATCATGCCGGCGATGACGAGGTTGTTGACGAGCAGCGGCCCGGCGAGCCGCAGGATCGCGCGCGAATCACGCGGGAAGGCGTCGGTGAAGCTGCCGGGTTCGCTCATGGGGGCTCGCGGGACCACCGGGGGTGCACGCCTTGGCGGGCCCGTGGGGATGCTGGCATTCTAGCGGAAGCAGCAGCCCTGCCCCCATCGGAGAGTCCCCATGCTGGTCGGATCGCAACCCCGGCGCGTCGCAGTCATCGGCGGCGCCCGCATACCCTTTGCGCGCGCGCACGGCGCCTACGCGAGCGTCGGCAACCAGGAGATGCTCACCGCGTCGCTGAAGGCGGTGGTCGACAAGTTCGGGCTGCAGGGCGTGCGCCTCGGCGACGTCGTCGCGGGAGCCGTGATGAAGCACTCGAGCCAGTGGAACCTGGCGCGCGAGTCGCTGCTCGACTCCGGGCTCTCGCCGGAAACCCCGGGCCTCGACGTGCAGCGCGCATGCGGCACCAGCATCGAGGCCGCGATCGCGATCGCGAACAAGGTCGCGCTCGGGCAGATCGACGCCGGCATCGCCGGCGGCGTCGATACCGTCAGCGACCCGCCGATCGTGTTCGGCAAGGGCTACCAGCGGATCCTGCTGCGCGCGCACGGCGCGAAGTCGTTCGGCGCGCGGATCAAGCCGTTCCTCGGCCTGCGTCCGCGCCACTTCAAGCCGAACTTTCCCGGCGTCGGCGAGCCGCGGACCGGCCTTTCCATGGGCCAGCATACGGAACGGATGGCGCGCACCTGGCAGATCTCGCGCGAGGACCAGGACGCGCTCGCGCTGGCGAGCCACCAGAACGCAAGCCGCGCCTGGGCCGAGGGTTTCATGGCGGACCTCGTCGTGCCCTACCTCGGCCTCGCGACCGACAACAACGTGCGCGCGGATTCGAGCCTCGAGAAGCTCGCCAAGCTCAAGCCTTCGTTCGCGAAGGACGGCACGCTGACCGCGGGCAATTCGACGCCGATGACCGACGGCTCGGCCGCGGTGCTGCTCGCGAGCGAGGATTGGGCGCGCTCGCGCGGGCTGCCGGTGCAGGCCTACCTGACCCATGGCAAGGCCGCGGCGGTCGACTTCGTCGGCGGCGAGGGCCTGCTGATGGCGCCCGCCTACGCCGTACCGCGGATGCTGGCGGACGCCGGCCTCACGCTGCAGGACTTCGACTTCTACGAGATCCACGAGGCCTTTGCCGCGCAGGTGCTGTGCACGCTCAAGGCCTGGGAATCGGAGCAGTTCTGCCGCGAACGGCTCGGGCTCGCAAAGCCGCTCGGGTCGATCGACCGCGCCAGGCTCAACGTCAAGGGGAGCAGCGTCGCGGTGGGCCACCCGTTCGCCGCGACCGGAGCGCGCATCGTGGCGACGCTCGCGAAGCTGCTCACCGAGCGCGGCTCGGGCCGCGGCCTGATCTCGGTCTGCACCGCCGGCGGCATGGGCGTGACGGCGATCATGGAGCGCTGAGCCGGATTTGCCATTAGTTGCATCTGTAACTAAATTGCCGGGATGAAACGCTACATCGGACACCCGCGGGTCGAGGGGACGGCCTCCCGCCAGGCCCACGCCGACCTGCCGCCCGGCACCTTCGAGCGGGAGATGAGCAAGGAAGGGTTCTTCGGGCCCGCCGCCTTCTTCCACCACCGCCACCCGCCGACCGGCTGGTCGGGCTTCGAGGGGCCGCTCTCGCCGCACGCCTTCGACTTCACGAAGCTCGAGGCGGTCGCCGGCCACCCGTGGTCCGCGCCCGACCTCCTGTACAACGCGAGCGTGCGCATCCGCTTCTGGCGTACCTCCGGGAAGATGGACGCGCTCGCCCGCAATGCCGACGGCGACGAGCTGCTGTTCGTGCACCAGGGCCGCGGCGAGCTCTACTGCGACTTCGGCCGGCTCGCCTTCGAGGCGGGCGACTACGTCGTGCTGCCGCGCGGGACGATGTGGCGCCTCGAATGCGCGGAGCCCGCGGCTATCCTCATGACCGAGGCGACGAACGCCTCGTACATGCTGCCGGACAAGGGACTGGTCGGCGGGCACGCGATCTTCGACCCGGCCATGCTCGACGCGCCGCGCGTCGACGAGGCGTTCCTCGCGCAGCAGGACGAGAAGCCGTGGCGCGTCGCGGTGAAGCGGCGCGGCATGGTCTCGACCGTCACCTTCCCGCACAACCCGCTGGATGCGATCGGCTGGCACGGCGACCTGTCGGTGTGCCGCATCAACGTGCGCGACATCCGCCCGCTGATGAGCCACCGCTACCACCTGCCGCCGTCGGCGCACACCACTTTCGTCGGCAGCCGCTTCGTCGTATGCACCTTCGTGCCGCGCCCGTTCGAGACCGACCCGGGCGCGATCAAGATCCCGTTCTTCCACAACAACGACGACTATGACGAGGTCCTCTTCTATCACGCGGGCGACTTCTTCAGCCGCGACAACATCCATCCCGGCATGGTCACCCTGCACCCGGGCGGCTTCACGCACGGCCCGCATCCGAAGGCGCTGTCGCGGATGCTGGTGCAGCCGAAGCCCGCGACCGACGAGTACGCGGTGATGGTGGACACCCGCGACGCGCTCGAGATCGCGCCGGCCGCGGCGAAGGTGGAGTGGAAGGGTTACGTCGACAGCTGGAGGGGCGGAAAGTAGTGAAACTGGCGTCGCTCAAGGGCGGCCGCGACGGCCGGCTCGTGGTCGTCAGCCGCGACCTCACGCGCGCCATCGCCGCGAGCGGCATCGCGCCGACGCTGCAGGCGGCACTCGACGACTGGGCGCGCGCAAGACCCGCGCTGGAATCGCTCGCCGAGTCGCTCGAGTCGGGGCGCGCGGGCGGCATCGCCTTCGACGCTCGGGACGCCCACTCGCCCCTGCCGCGCGCGTATCACTGGGTCGACGGCAGCGCGTACGTCAACCACGTCGAGCTGGTGCGCAAGGCGCGCGGCGCGAAGATGCCCGAGTCCTTCTGGACCGACCCGCTGGTCTACCAGGGCGGTTCGGACGACTTCCTGCCGCCGACGGCCGATGCGCCGTTCGCGAGCGAGGGCTGGGGCATCGACCTCGAGGGCGAGGTTGCCGTGATCACGGACGACGTTCCGATGGGCACGACCGCCGCCGCCGCGCGCGAGCGCATCCAGCTCGTCATGCTCGTGAACGACTGGTCGCTGCGCAACCTGATCCCCGCGGAGCTCGAGAAGGGGTTCGGTTTCTACCAGTCGAAGCCCGCGACCGCGTTTTCTCCCGTCGCCGTGACGCCGGACGAGCTCGGCGACGCCTGGCGCGATGCGCGCGTGCACCTGCCGCTCGTGGTGCAGCTGAACGGCGGGCCGTTCGGGCACCCCAACGCCGGCGTCGACATGACCTTCGATTTCGGCCAGCTGATCGCGCACGCGGCCAGGACGCGGCGGCTCGGTCCCGGCAGCATCGTCGGCTCCGGCACCGTGTCCAACATCGACCGCGGGTCCGGCTCGACCTGCCTGGCGGAGCGGCGCATGCTTGAGACCCTGGATCTCGGCAAACCGATGACACCGTTCCTTTCATTCGGCGACCGCGTGCGGATCGAGATGTTCGACGCGGCCGGACGATCCATTTTCGGCGCGATCGACCAGCGCGTCGTGAAGGCCTCCTGATGCGCGCGAAAGACGACAGCCGGCTCGCCCCCGCGGGCAGCCTGAAACTCGAGGATCCCGCCCTGCTGCGGGAGCAGTGTTACGTGAACGGCGCCTGGCTCGACGCCCCGGGCGGCGCGGCGCTGCCCGTGCACAACCCGGCGACCGGCGCGCAGCTCGGCACCGTGCCCGCCTTCGATGCCGCTTCCACCGAGAAGGCGGTCGCCGCCGCGCACGCGGCTTTCCCGGCATGGGCGGCAAAAACCGCGAAAGAGCGCTCGATCGTGCTGCGTCGCTGGCACGACCTCATCCTGCTGAACGCCGCCGACCTCGCGAGGCTCATGACCGCCGAGCAGGGCAAGCCGCTCGCCGAGTCGAAAGGCGAGATCGCATATGCCGCGTCGTTCGTCGAGTGGTTCGCCGAGGAAGGCGAAGCGCGTCTACGGCGACGTGATCCCCGGCCACCAGGCAGACAAGCGCATCCTTGTGCTGCGCCAGCCGGTCGGCGTCGTCGCGGCGATCACCCCGTGGAACTTCCCGGCCGCAATGATCACGCGCAAGGTCGCGCCGGCGCTCGCTGCCGGCTGCACGGTCGTGTGCAAACCGGCGACGCAGACGCCCTACTCCGCGCTCGCGCTCGCCGAGCTCGCCGCGCGCGCCGGCATCCCGGCGGGCGTCTTCAACGTCGTCACCGGGCCGGCGCGCGAGATCGGCGGCGTGCTGACCGGCGATGCGCGCGTCCGCAAGCTCTCCTTCACCGGCTCCACCGAGATCGGCAAGCTGCTGATGGCGCAGTGCTCGAGGACGATGAAGAAAGTGTCGCTCGAGCTCGGCGGCAATGCGCCGTTCATCGTGTTCGACGACGCCGACCTCGACGCGGCGGTCGCGGGCGCGATCGCCAGCAAGTACCGCAACACCGGCCAGACCTGCGTCTGCGCCAACCGGCTGCTGGTGCAGAAGGGCGTGTACGAGGCGTTCACGCACAAGCTCGTGGCCGCCGTGCAGAAACTGCGGGTCGGCGACGGCCTCGCGGGCGATACCGAGCAGGGTCCGCTGATCGACGCGGCGGCGCTCAGGAAGGTCGAGGAGCACATCGCGGATGCGACGGGCAAGGGCGCGAAGGTCGCGCTCGGCGGCAGGCGCCACGCGCTGGGCGGCACGTTCTTCGAGCCGACGATATTGACCGGCGTCACGCCGGCCATGGCGGTCGCGCGCGAGGAGACTTTCGGTCCGGTGGCGCCCCTGTTCACGTTCGAAACGGAACAGGAGGCCATCGCGATGGCGAACGACACCGAGTTCGGCCTCGCCGCCTACCTGTACACGCGCGACCTCGCGCGTTCCTGGCGCGTGTCGGAAGCGCTCGAGTACGGCATCGTCGGCCTCAACACCGGGCTCATCTCGACCGAGGTCGCGCCCTTCGGCGGCGTGAAGGAATCGGGCACGGGACGCGAGGGATCGAAGTACGGGCTGCTCGACTACACCGAGATCAAGTACGTCTGCGTCGGTGGCGTGACGCCCTGACGCGGCGCGCTTGAAGCGCGGAAACAACAACGCGCGTCTCGCTTTTCCGGGCTGAATACGGCCCGATTTCCGCATCTATCCACCGGCCTGTTGATGCCGGTCACAAATACGCCACGCCGCGCTGTCCGTGCCCGGATGCGCTATTTAACATCCCATTATCGACCGTGTCCCCATCCCCCTTGTCACACAGGAACAACATCATGAAGCTCGTGAGAATAACTCTTGGCGGCCTCATGCTGGCGGCCGCGCCGCTCGCGGCGCTCGCCGAAGACATGAGCTACTCGTTCGTCGACCTGGCCTACATCGAGACCGAAGTCGACGGCGTCGGTCCTTCGCTGGACGGCTTCGCGCTGCGCGGCTCGGTCGGCTTCGCGGAGAACTGGTTCGCGTTCGCCGAATACGCGGCGCAGAGCGTCAGCGGGGTCGACCTCGACACGATCGCCGTCGGCCTGGGCGGGCATTACGCACTCGTCGAGAACCTCGACCTGGTCGGCCGCATCGGCTGGACCAAGGCCGAGATCAGCTCAGGGCCGATCGACGTCGATGACGACGGCTACCTCGTCGACGCGGGCCTGCGCGGCCGCATCGGCGACTCGGTCGAGCTCGAGGGTGGTGCGCGTTACACCGACTTCAGCGACGGCGGCGACGCGACCGGCCTGTACGTCGGCGGGCGTTTCCACTTCAACAAGACCTGGGCGCTCGGCGCCGAGTACCAGGACGGCGACGATACGTCGGCGATCCTCGCGTACGTGCGCGCGAGCTTCTGAAGCCCGCGCTTCGACACGGGCGGCCGGGGGGCTTCCTCCCGGCCGCTTTTTTCTTGCCCGCCGCCTTCGTACCTCACACACGGGGCTTGCGGTATCTTGGCCCCATGCCCGCCACGACCGGCGTCCTCGTCGTCAACCTCGGCACGCCGGACGCGCCGACGACGGAGGCCGTGCGCCGCTTCCTCGCGGAATTCCTGTCCGACCCCCGCGTCGTGGACCTGCCGCGGATTCCGTGGCAGATCATCCTGCGCGCCTTCATCCTGCCGTTCCGGCCGGCACGCAGCGCCCATGCCTACCGGCAGGTCTGGACACCGGCGGGTTCGCCGCTGCTGACGGGCACGGAGGCGCTGACGCGCGCGCTCGAACGGCGGCTCGCGGCGTACCAGGCCGAGCCGCCCGCGGTCGCGATGGGAATGACCTACGGCAATCCATCGATCAGCCACGCACTCGACGGATTGCGTGCCGCGGGAGCGACCCGGATCGTCGTGCTGCCGCTCTATCCGCAGTATTCGGCGACGACGACCGCCGCGGCGCTCGATCGCGTGGACGCGGCCCTCGCGCGCTGGCCGGCCCCTCCGGCGCGGCTCGTGATCGACGACTACCATGCCGAGGCGGGGTACATCGACGCGCTCGCGGCGAGCATCCGCGCGGCGCGCGCGCCGTTCGACCATCTGCTGTTCTCCTTCCACGGCATTCCGCAGCGCTACGCGGACCGCGGCGACCCGTACGGCGCGCAGTGCCTCGCGACGGCGCAGCTCGTCGCCGCAAAGCTCGCGCTGCCCGACGGACGCTGGTCAGTCGCGTTCCAGTCCCGCGTCGGCGGTGCTCGCTGGCTCGGCCCCTACACGGAGGAACGGCTGGAGGCGCTCGCGAACTCGGGTGTCGCGCGCATCGCCGTCGCCTGCCCCGGGTTTGCGGTGGACTGCCTCGAGACACTCGAGGAGATCGCGATCCGCGGCGCAGCGACCTTGTCGCCGCCGGCGGGATCGACCTCGAATACATCCCGGCACTCAACGACGACGCGGCGCAGGTCGACTGCCTCGCCCGGCTCGTCCTCGCGCGGCTCGGCGCGGGCGCGGAGGCGCCGCGGTGATCGGGCGCTTCCACGAGGTGAGCGTCCACGCGCCGGACCCGGCCGGGTCGCTGGCGTTCTACGAACGGCTCGGCTTCTCGCAGGTCACGACGGGCGAAGCCTTCCCCTACCCGTACGCCGCCGTCGGCGACGGGCGGCTCACGATCGGCCTGCACGGCCGCGAGCTGCCGCAATCGCCGCTGATCGCCTTCGTGCTGCCGGACCTGCGCGACGAGCTCGAGGCCCTCGAGCAGAGGCGCATCGAGGTGCTGGAGCGCTGGCTCGGCGACGACGTTTTCAACCAGGCGCGCATCGAGGCGGCGGGACAGTCGATCCGCCTGCTCGAGGCGCGTACGCACTCGCCGCCGCCCTGCGGGCCGGCCGAAACCTCGCGCCTCGGCTGGTTCGAGGAGTTCGCGCTGCCGGTCGACGACATGAAGCGCGCGGAGGCGGAATGGGAGCGGCTCGGATTCGTGCCCGCGGAGGAAGGCGACGAGCCCTACCCGCACATCGGCCTCACCAGCGATTCGCTCAACGTCGCGCTGCTGCGTGCGGGAACCCTGCCCGCCCCTGCCCTCGTCTTCACCGACGCCGACATGCCGGCCCGTATCGCGAAGCTCGCCGGCCTGGGCTTCGAGTTCGAGCGCCGCCTGCCCGCATGGCTCGACGCTTCGCGCCATGCGCTACTCCTCGCGCCCGAAGGCACGCGGCTGCTGCTCGCGACGGTCGAATGAGCCGCGTCGCCGTCCTCCTCCTGCTGGGCAGCGTCGCGCACGCCGCCGCGGCTTGGGTGCCCTGCGACCAGAAGGGTATCGTGCCGCCGAAGCCCATCCAGCGCGAGGCGCCGGCCTACCCGCAGGCGGTGCGCGCGACGGGCATCGAGGGCAGCGTCGAAGTCGCGCTGACGGTTCTGCGCGACGGCAGCGTCGGTTGGGTGCGCGTGGTGCGAGCCGAGCCACGCGGTTACTTCGAGCAGGCGGCGACCGAGGGCGTGCGCGGCTGGCGGTTCGCCCGGCGACGCAGGATGGCGAGGCCATCGAGTGCCGCCTGCGCACGCGCGTCCGCTTCACGCTGACCGACGCGGCAGCGACCGCGGCCGCGACGCCGGGAAGCGACAGCCCGCAGCCGGTCTACCCGCCCGCCCTCCTGCAAGCGCGCGTGGAAGGCTATGCCGAGGTGGAGTACGAGCTGGACGCGGCGGGCACGGTGACGAACGTACGGCTCCTGGCCGCCATGCCGCGGGGCGAGTTCGAGAAGGCGGCGCTCGCGGCCGTGCGCGGCTGGCGCGGCCCGGCGGCCGCGGGCATGCCGTCCCGCATCGAGACGCGCCGCTTCGATTTCCGCCTGCCGGACACCTACCTCGACGTCGTCCCCGCGACGCTGCTCGCGAGCGCGCCGTTCCCCATGGCGGCCTGCGAGCGCGGGACGACGGGGCGCGTGGTGCTGGAGGTCGAGACCGAGGCCTCCGGCCAGGTGCACGAGGCACGCATCCTCGCCGCCGAGCCCGAGGGCCTGTTCGAAGCGACCGCGCTCACGATCGCGCGCGGATCCCGACTTTCGCCGGCCTACCGCGACGGCATGCCGATCCCGGCGACGGCCCTGCTGACGCTGCGCTTCGACCCGGCCCGTGCGACCTGCCCCAACCTCCGGGAACCCGACCGCGACTCCCCCGCGGGCCAGCGCCCGCCGCCGCGCGTAACCCGGCACGATGAAAAGCCTTCCGGCCGCGTCGAACGGTGGTCCGCCCTGTCCCCGGACGCCGGCCAGCCGGTACCATGACGCCTTCGCCGCCCCGGGCGGCCCTGTTCATCTCCTGGAGTCCCCGATGAAGCTCGCCCCGTTCGCGACGCTCGCCGCGCTCGCCGCCCTGCCCGCGACCGCCGATGAAGGCATGTGGACCTTCGACAACCCGCCGGCTGCCGCGATCGAGCAGAAATACGGCGTGAAACTCGACTCCGCCTGGCTCGACCGCGTGCGCGGGCGGCACGGTGCGGCTCGACGGCGGCTGCACCGGATCGTTCATTTCGGGCGACGGCCTCATCCTGACCAACCACCACTGCGCCGAGGACTGCATCGTGCAGAATTCGTCGGAGGGCAACGACCTCAACACGAACGGCTTCCTCGCCGGCACGCGCGAGAAGGAGCTGCAGTGCAAGGAGGACTCGCTCTCGGTGCTGGTCGGCACGGAAGACGTGACGGCGAAGGTCGCGGCGCGCACTCCAGGGCGTCGCCCCCGACAAGGTCGTCGAGGCCCGGCGCGCGGCGCTGACGCGGATGGAGCAGGCCTGCGAGGAAGACTCGAAGAAGGCCAAGGCCGGCGCGCTCAAGTGCGAGGTGCGTGACGCTCTACCAGGGCGGCCAGTACTGGCTCTACAAGTACAGCCGCTACGACGACGTCCGCCTGGTGTTCGCGCCGGAGGCGACATCGCGGCCTTCGGCGGCGACCCGGACAACTTCCAGTTCCCGCGCTAGTGCCTGGATTTTTCGATGCTGCGCGCCTATGAAGACGGCAAGCCCGCGAAGACGCCGACGCGCCTGGAGTTCAACTGGGACGGCGCGCCGCCAGGCGACGCCGGTCTTCGTCTCCGGCCACCCGGGCGCACCGATCGCCTGCTCACGGCGGCCCAGCTCGAGGTGCAGCGCGACACCTTCATGCCGTTCTGGCTGCTGCGCTTCTCGGAGCTGCGCGGCCGCATGATCCAGTACTCGAAGACCGGCGAGGAGCCGCGCCGCTCGGCGGAGCCTACCTGAACCAGATCGAGAACTGCATCAAGGTGCGCCGCAAGCAGTTCGACGCCCTGCTCGACGCTGCGCTCATGGCGCAGCGCGCGAAGAAAGAGCCGGCACTGAGCGGCGGTCGCCGCGTCCGCGGAACTGCCTTCGCACGCCTGGAACGACATCGCGAAGGCGCAGCAGACGCCTCGCAACATCCTCCTGCCGTACACGTTCACCGAGGGCGGCGCGGCCTTCAACTGCGGAGCTGTTCTTCCACGCGCGCACGCTGGTCCGCGCCGCCGCGGAGCGCGCCAAGCCGAACGACCGCGCGCCTGCGCGAGTACACCGAGGCGCGCGCTGCCGCAGTGCGTGCAGGCCCTCGCGGCCGAGACGCCGATTTACCCGGACCTCGAGACGCAGCGCCTTCCTTCGCGCTCGAGCGCATGCGCGAATGGCTCGGCCCGGACGACCCGCTCGTGCGCTCAGGTGCTTCGGCAAGGAATCGCCGGACGCGCTGGCGGCCGCGCTGATGCAGCAGCACCAAGCTCGCGCGACCCCAACGCTCGCCTGGCGCTGTACGAGGGCGGGCAGGCCGCGATCGACGCGAGCAACGACCCGATGATCAGGCTCGCGCGCAGCTCGTCGACCCGGCGGCGCGGGCGTGCGCAAGCGTTACGAGGACGAGGTCGAGGGCCCGGCAGCGCGGCCAGGAAGAGATCGCGAAGGCTCGCTTCGCCACGCTCGGCACCAGCACCTACCCGGACGCGACGTTCACGCTGCGACTGTCCTACGGCGCGATGCAGGGCTGGGAAGAGAAAGGCCAGCCGGTGCCGCCGTTCACGAGCTCTTGCGCGCCTTCGACCGTGCGACGGGCCAGGAGCCGTTCAAGCTGCCGCAGAGCTGGCTGGATGCCGCGGACCAGCCTCGACATGAAGACGCCGGCGAACTTCATCACCAACAACGACATCGTCGGCGGCAACTCCGGCAGCCCGATGCTGAACGCCAAGGGCGAGATCGTGGGGCTCGCCTTCGACGGCAACATCCACTCGATCTCGGGCAGCTACTGGTTCGACGAGCGGCAGAACCGCTCGATCGGCGTGCACCCGGCCTACATCAGGACGGCGCTCGAGAAGGTGTACGGCGCGAAAGAGCTGCTGGCCGAGATCGACCGGCGCTGACGCACGGCCTTCATGGGCGCACGCCCGTCGGGGGCCCTCGCTCGCGCGGCCGGAACTTTACGCGCTCGCTCGGGGACCCGCCGGCGTGCGCGTAAGAGTTCGGTGGGTCCGCGTCGCGTACTCGGTCAGAGCTGCGCGACCGTCACCTTGACGATCTCGCCCTTGAAGTCGGTGGCGCCGGGCTTGTAGTCGTCGGACACCATCGTCTCGTTGTCGACGCCGACGTCCACGCCCTCGTCGGCCGAGAAGACGAAGGGCTGGGTCTTCGGGATGTGGCCTTCGGCAACGAGCTGGCCGTCGATGCTGAGCGTCGACTTGCCGCCGGTGCCGGGCTTCGCCTCGTCCGGCACGAACTCGTACACGATCGTGTGCGCTGCCCGGCGCGAGCGGCGCCTTCGACGCCACCTTCGTGTGCGAGAGGCCGAAGAAGTTGTAGTCGTGCACGACGCGGCCGCCCTTCATGTAGAGCGCCCAGCCGCCGAAGTAGCCCGCCTGCGCGATGATCACGCCCTCGGTCCTGGCGTCCGGCACGACGACCTCGGCGGTGATCGAGTGACGCACGCCCTTCACGTTGATGAAGGCGTTTTCCATGATGCCGGTCATGCCGTCGAAGACCGTCATGGTCGTGCGTCCGCCGAGCAGGTCCGGGCCGCCCGGCGATCGCCGGGTTGAAGCGCTCCGAGCGGCGGTCGTCGATCGGCAGCACGAAGTTCCGCTCGGCCTCCTGCATGAAGAGGTCCTGGAGCTCCTTCAGCTTTTCCGGGTTCTTCGCGGCGAGGTTGTCCGCCTGGCTGAAGTCCGCATCGACGTTGTAAAGCTCCCACACGTCGTCCTGGAGCGGGGGGTTCTTGACCATCAGCCAGGGAATCGAGTGCCGCGTCGCCGCGACCCAGCCCTCGTGGTAGATCGCGCGGTTGCCGAACATCTCGAAGTACTGGGTCTTGCGCGTGTCCGCCGCCTTCGCGTCGTCCACGGTGTACAGCATCGAAACGCCGTCCATCGGACGCTGCTCGACGCCGTTGACCATCTTCGGCTCGGGAATGCCGGCCGCTTCGAGCGCCGTCGGCGCGACGTCGATCACGTGATGGAACTGGCTGCGGATCTCGCCCTTGGCCTTGATGCCCTTGGGCCACTGCAGGACCATGCCGTTGCGCGTGCCGCCGAAGTGGCTTGCCACCTGCTTGGTCCACTGGAACGGCGAATTGGTCGCCCAGGCCCAGCCGATCGCGTAATGCGGGAACGTGGTCGGGCTGCCCCAGTCTTCGACGTGGCCCGCCATCTGGTCGTAGGTGCCGACGATGCCGTTCAACGCCATCATCTCGTTGTAGGCGCCCTCGGGCCCGCCCTCGGCGCTCGCGCCGTTGTCGCCGACGATGTAGAAGAACAGCGTGTTGTCGAGCTCGCCCAACGCCTCGAGCTGCGCGGCGAGCCGCCCGACTTCGTTGTCGGTGTGCTCGGCGAAGCCGGCGAAAGTCTCCATCTGCCGCTCGAACAGGCGCTTCTGGTCGGCGCTCATGTCGTCCCAGGCCGGGATTTCCTTGGGCCGCGGCGTGAGCTTCGCGTCCGCCGGGATCACGCCCATCTGCTTTCTGCCGCGCGTAAGTCTCTTCGCGCAGCTTGTCCCAGCCGCCGGCGAACTGGCCCTTGTACTTGGCGATCCATTCCTTCGGCGCGTGGTGCGGCGCGTGCGTCGCGCCGGTCGCGAAGTAGACGTAGAACGGCTTGTCCGGCGTGAGCGAATGCTGCGCGCTCACCCACTGGACCGCCTGGTTCGTCATGTCAGTCGTGAAGTGGTAGTTCGGCGACATGTCGTGCTCGACGCGGGTGACGCCGTCGAAGATCGCGGGCGCCCACTGGTTGGTCTCGCCGCCGATGAAGCCGTAGAACTTGTCGAAGCCCGAGCCGGTCGGCCAGCGGTCGAAGGGGCCGGAAGTCGACACCTCCCAGGGCGGCGTCTCGTGGTACTTGCCGAAGGCGGCGGTGCTGTAGCCGTTCATGCGCAGGATCTGCGCGAGCGGCGTCACGCTCTGCGGCCGGATGCCGGTGTTGCCGGGGAAGCCGGTCGCCAATTCCATGATCGCGCCCGCGTTGTTGACGTGGTGGTTGCGACCGGTCAGGAGCGCGACGCGCGTCGGGCTGCACAGCGCCGTGGTGTGGAAACGGTTGTAGCGCAGGCCGTTGCCCGCCATCTTTTCCAGCGTCGGCATCTGGATCGGCCCGCCGAAAGCGCTCGAGGCGCCGAAGCCGATGTCGTCGATCAGCACGATGACGACGTTGGGTGCGCCCTCCGGCGCCTTGACGTCGAAGCGCGGCGGCGGCGTCGCATTGCGGGCATCGAGTTCCTTGATCTCTGTCACCGCCGGCTCGTGGATCGGGAGCACGGTGCGGTCCAGGCCGCGGTCCGCGGTCGTGGTGTCGGGAGCTTCCTCGCGGGCGCAAGCGGTGGTCAGCAGGAGCAGGGCGACGGCCAGGCCGGCGTCGCGGCAGGACTTGGAATTCATCGTGGGATCCTTGGAGAGCGGCGCATCGCCCGAAAGCGTGGAAGCTTGTAGCACTTCGCCGCGTGGCGTTCAATCGAACCAGCGTTTCACCCAGTCGATGACCTGGTCGTGATGCATGCCGGCGTAGAAAACAAGGTAAACCAGCACGCCGATGTAGAGCGCCGCCACCAGCGTCAGCAGGTAGCCGAGCACGATCACGAGGCCGTCGCGCTCCGCCATGCCGAAGCACATCAGCAGGATCGCGAGCGCGGGAATCGAGTTGACCAGGGGCACCAGCGGGATCGGCGCCATCAGCAGCAGCACGGCGGCGATCACGAGTCCGCCGTTCAGCACGTTGATCGCGCGGCTGCCGGTGAGCGCGAGCCAGCGCGGGCGCACGAGGTGTTCGAAGCGCTCCGCCCAGCCCTGGACCTTCTGCAGCACCCCGCGAACGGTGCCTGCGGACAGGCTGTAGTTCAGCAGTCGTTCCGGCAGCCAGGGCACCCGGCTCACCATCACCGCGAAGCCGATCAGCAGCATCGGCAGCCCAAGCACGGTGCTCATCCCGGGCACGGTCACCGGCAGCAGGAAGGGCGCGGCGAGCACGCCGCAGAAGACGAGCAGCCCCTGCTCGCCGAGCGAGGCGAGGAGGTCGCGCAGCGTCACCGACGGATCGCGCACGGTGGCCGCGGCCGCGGCCAGCGCCGCGGACATCCGGGTCTCGGGGTTACGGAACCGGATCGCGGTCACGAGCCGCGCTTCGCTTCGAGCTTCAGGTCGACGTCGATGTCCTCGCGCACCCGGAGCGCGCCTAGGGCCACGGTGAACGGCTCGAGGCCGAGGTCTGCGTGCGTCAACCGCAATGCCGCATGCGCCTCGAGGCGGTCGCCATCGACCGCGACGGTAAACGGCGCGCCAACCACGCTGTCGTGACCCGCGAGCGAGACGCGAACGCGCGCTTCATAGCGCCCGCCATCGCCGCTGAGCGATTCCGCCGTCAGGCGCATGCTGTCCTGGCGCGCGGCATCGAGCAGCTTCTCGCCGAGCAGGTTGTGGCGCGTCGCTTCGCGATCCTTCTGCGGGACGGGCGCCGCGAAGATCCCGCCGGCGGCGGCGCGCGCAGCCGGGTCGTCGACGACGAGCGACTCGAGCGGAACGCGCAGCTCGAAGCGGGTCTGCGTGATGGGGGCGCCGAGCGCGATCGTACCCACCAGGCCGTCCGAGGTGATCAGGTGATCGTGGCCGAGCTTCTGCATCGGGCCGTCGCGATAGGCGCGCACCGAGAGGTGCGAAGCCACGACCGTCCAGGTCTCGCCGGTGGGCACGGCTTGCGCCGGCCTTTCGGCGGCGCCCGGCGTTTCCACGGTCGCCGGCGCCTCCCCGCGCGGAGGCGCGGCGCACGCTGCGAGGGCGAGGACAGGCAGCAGGGACCCCAGGAACTTGTGCATTGGCGTATTCTCCAAGACCTGATGCCCGCGCGAAACAGTTCCGAGCGCTACGGCTCGGTAGCGCAGTTCCTGCACTGGGCAATCGTCGTCCTGCTCGTCGTCCAGGTGACGCTCGGCAAGATCGCGCATGAACTGCCGCTCGGGCTCGAACGGCTGGTGATGATGGCACGGCACAAGTCGGTCGGCATCACGATACTGGGCCTTGCGCTGGTCCGCCTCGCCTGGCGCTGGATCGACCGCCCGCCGCCGCTGCCGCCGATGCCGCGCTGGCAGGAGATCGCAGCCCGGCTGAACCACTGGGCCCTGTATGCCCTGCTGTTCGCCCTGCCGCTCTCGGGCTGGCTGATGTCCTCGGCCGCGAACCGTCCCGCCAGCTGGTTCGGGCTCCTGCAGTTGCCGGACTTCATCGCGCCCGACCCCGGGCTCAAGGAGCTGTTCGAGGAGGTGCACGAGCTGCTCGTGAACGTCCTCTTCGTGCTCGCCGGGCTGCATGTCGCCGCGGCCCTCAAGCACCAGTTCATCGACCGCGACGGGCTCCTGCAGCGCATGCTGCCCGGGCGCGCTGGATGATCCTGCGCGCTCTCATGGTCGCCCTGGCCCTCGCCGGCGCCGCGACGGCCCAGGCCGGGCCGCTCCAGGCCGACGCGTCGGCGGGAAAGCTCGAGTTCTCCGCCACGCAGGCCGACGCGAAATTCACGGGCACGTTCAGGCGCTTCCAGGTGGTGCTCGACTTCGATCCCGCGCAGCCCGCCCGGGGCAAGCTCGACGTGGGCGTGGAGGCGGCGTCCATCGACACCCAGGACGGCGAGCGCGACGAGATCCTGCGCGGGCCAGATTTCTTCTCCACCGCCAAATATCCGAAGGCGGTCTTTCACGCCACGCGCTTCGAGCGCACCGGCGGCGGCTGGCGCGCAAGCGGGGAGCTGACGATCCGCGGCGTCACGAAGACAGTGCCGGTTACGTTCACCCTGCAGCCCGCGGGCGCGGCGACCGTCATGAAGGGGTCGGCAAGCCTCAAGCGCCTTGAATTCGGGCTCGGCCAGGGGGAATGGGCCTCGACCGAGTGGGTCGGCGACACGGTGGACGTGCGTTTCGAACTGAAGCTCTCGCCCGTCGGCTAGAGTCGGCTCCATGGATGCGCCCGCGCCCCGGCAGTTCGACGGCGTCGACGACTGCGTCGAAGCCGTGCTCGCGAAAGTCGGACGTCGCGTCGCGCTGTGCACGCCCATCGGCGCCGGCAAGCCCGTCGCGCTGGTCAACGCCTTCTACCGCCGCGCCGTCGCCGATCCCCGTATCGAGCTTTCGATCCTGACCGGACTCACGCTGGCGCGGCCGCAGCCCCGATCCGAGCTCGAGCGCAGGCTGATCGGACCGATCACGGCGAAGGTCTACGGCGATGCGCCTGAACCGGCGTGGATCGAGCCGCTTCGCGCGGGGCGGCCGCCGCCGAACGTGCGAGTGCAGGAGTTCTTCATGGAGCCCGGCGCCTGGCTGGGCGTGCCGCTCGCGCAGCAGGCATACGCCAGCATCAACTACACGCACGTGGCGCGCAGCGTCCTCGCCGAGGGCGCGAACGTGATCGCGCAGCAGGTCGCGCTGCGCCCCGGCGGGCGCGCGAGCCTCGGCACCAACCCGGACGTGACCGCGGACCTGATCCCGATGATGCGCGCCCGGGAAAGCGCGGGCACGCCGGTCGCGATCGTCGCGCAGGCGAATGACCGCATGCCGTTCATGTTCGGGGACGCCGAGGTGCCGTCCTCGACGTTCGACTTCGTGGTCGACGACGCGCGCGGCTACCACGATCTCGTGGCGCCGCCGAACCTGCCGATCCCGACCGCCGAGCACGCCATAGCGCTCGCGGCGAGCCTCCTGATCCGCGACGGCGGCACGGTGCAGATCGGGATCGGCGAGCTCGGCGACGCGATCGTGCACGCGATGACCCTGCGGCACCGCGAAAATGCAGACTGGCGGCGCGCGCTCGGCGACGTCGGCCTGCTGCCTCGCTTCGAGGCCCAGATGCGCACGCTCGGCGGCGACGAGCCGTTCACGCAGGGACTCTATGCCGTCACCGAGTTGTTCGTGGACGGCTTCCTGGACCTGTACCGCGCGGGGATCCTGAAGCGGCGCGCCGAAACCGACGGCGCGCTGCTGCATGGCGCCTTCCTGCTCGGCCCGCGCGCCTTCTACGAGGCGCTCCGCGCCATGCCCGATGCCGAGCGCGCGCTGTTCCGCATGATGCCGGTCAGCTTCACCAACGAACTGCTCGGGCCCGGCTGGGAGGCGAAAATCGCCCAGCGCCGCGACGCGCGCTTCATCAACTCCGCGATGATGGCGACGCTCGGCGGCGCGGTCGTCTCCGACGGCCTCGCGGACGGGCGCGTCGTCTCGGGCGTCGGCGGCCAGTACAACTTCGTCGCCCAGGCGCACGCGCTGCCGGGCGGCCGCTCGATCATCGCCGTGCGCGCGACGCGCGCGAGCGACGGGCGGGTCGAATCGAACATCCGCTGGAACTACGGCCACGTGACGATCCCGCGTCACCTGCGCGACGTGGTGCTGACCGAGTACGGCATCGCCGACATCCGCGGCCGCAGCGACGCCGAAGTCGCGGCGGCAATGCTCGCGATCGCGGATTCACGCTTCCAGCCGTCGCTGCTGGCCGAGGCGCAACGCGCGGGCAAGCTGCCGCCGTCTTTCCGGATCGCCGATGCGCACCGCGCAAACCTGCCGGAGCGGCTCGAGCGCGCGCTCGCGCCGCATCGCGCGGCCGGTCGTTTCGCGTCCCTGCCCTTCGGCACCGACCTCAGCCCCGAGGAAATAAGGCTCGGCGGGGCGCTGCGCCGGCTGAAGGCCCGATCCGCGACGCTGGGCGGAAAGCTCGGCATCGGCGCGGCGCTGCTGCGGCCGTTGCCGCGCGACGCCAAAAGTCAGGAGCTTTTCGCGCGGATGGGACTCGGGCGTCCGACCAGCTTGCGCGAGCGGTGGTACCGGCGGCTGGTCGCAGCAGCGCTGAGGTCCTGAACCTCGCTGGGGGCGCTATAGGAAAGTCGTGTAACCGGCGAGCGGCTTGCGCGAGATGTCGGGTACGAGCGCCCCGGCAGCAGGATAGCCAACGACGAGCAGCAGGAACGGCCGCTCGAGGTCCTTCGGCCGGCCGAGAATGTCGTTGAGGAATTTCATCGGGCTCGGCGTGTGTGTGAGCGCCACTAGCCCCGCACGATGCACGGCGGCCAACAGGAGTCCGGTCGCGAGGCCGACCGATTCGTCCGTGTAGTAGTGCTTTCGCTTGCCGCCGTCCGGCAGGCGCTCGAATCGGCGGATGAAGACGGCGACAAGCCAGGGGGCGATCTCTAGAAACTGCTTTTCGGCATCGGTCCCGAGCGGCCGCAACGCCTCGATCCATTCGGGCGGCGCCCGGTGCGCGTAGAACTCCCGTTCCTCCGTTTCGGCGGCCGCGCGGATGCGACGCTTCACCCCCTGATCCGACACGGCAACGAAATGCCAGGGCTGCTGGTTCGCGCCGGACGGCGCGGAACCCGCGGCTCGCAGGCACTCCTCGATCACCGCCCGCGGCACGGCCCGCGCGGAAAACTCCCTCACGGTCCGACGCCGCGACATCTCGTCGGCAAATTCCCGCGCCCGCGCCGCCATCTCATCTTGCGCATACTCGCGATAGCCTGCCAGGGGAATCATGCGGGGAATCATCGGGTTCCTTCAGCCTCCGGCGAGGCGTTCGGCCTGGCGACGAAGCGCCGGGCCAAACTTCTGGCGGTCGTAGAAGGCGCCGAGCGCCACAAGATCTGGCTTCCGCCGTCGCAACGCCTCGTGGCTGACATCGAGCGGCATGTCGCAGGCGATCACGGTGAGCCGCCGGGCGAGGTATGCCGCCTCGCGGTGCTGCACCAGCTTCGCCGCGAGCTTCCCCGCGCCGCGCACCGGAAGCGCACCCACCCGGTCAAGTCCCGCGTAGATCTCCTCGAGCGAGGCGAATGCCGAGAGCAGCGCAGCCGCCGTCTTCGGGCCGACGCCCGGTACTCCCGGGATGTTGTCGACCGAGTCGCCCATCAGCGCCTGGTAGTCCGCCATCCGCTCCGGGCGCACGCCGAACTGCGCCTCTATCTCGTGGTACGCGTAGCGCCGCTCGCCCGCGTAGTCCCAGTAATGGTCGCCGTCGCGCACGAGCTGGGCGAGGTCCTTGTCGCGCGTGACGAGCACGCTCGGGTGGCCCGCGGCGCGCAGGCGGGCGGCGATCGTGCCGATGATGTCGTCCGCCTCGTGCGTCGGGCTGCAGAACTCGGCGAGGCCGATCAGCCGGCACAGCTCGCGGCAGAGGCCGAACTGCCGCCGCAGGTCCGGCGGCGCGGGCTCGCGGTTCATCTTGTACGCCGGATAGATGGCATTGCGGAACGAGGACGACAGCGACTCGTCGAACGCGACCGCGACGTGCTCGGGCCTCGCCTCCTCCAGCAGGTCGCCGATGAAACGGCTGAAGCCGTACAGCGCGTTGACCGGCTGGCCGTCGCCGTCGGTCATCTCGAGGCCGACGGAATAGTACGCGCGGAAGACGAAATAGCTGGCGTCGATCAGGTGGACCGCGGGCGGCCCGGCGCGGGTCACTGCCTGAATCGCTGGATGCGGGCGTGCAGCAGGCTCGTGCGCGGGAAGTGCGCGAGGAGGTATTCCATCTGGTCGGCGAGCACGCGCCGGCCCTTCAGGTAGATGTACTCGGCATAGGTCGGCGTGAACGGCACGGCGAGCAGCTGCATGCCCGCCTGCTCCGGCGTGCGCGAGGCCTTGTGGTTGTTGCAGCGGCGGCAGGCCGCGACCACGTTGTTCCACACGTCCCTGCCGCCCTGGCAGAACGGCCGCACGTGGTCGCGCGACAGCTGGCTCGAGCCGAAGCGCCCGCCGCAGTACATGCACAGGTTCGCGTCGCGGCGGAACAGCGTCTCGTTGTTGAGCGGCGGCACGTAGTCGCCGCGCAGGCTTCCCGGGTTCCCGGAGCTGCCCTGCGTCGCCATCATCGAGTTCACCTCGATCACGGTCTGGCGGCCGGTGCGCGCGTTGGTGCCGCCGTGCAGCGCATACAGGCGGCTGCCGAAGGCGTAAGCCACCTGGCCGAGGCAATGCAGGCGCACGGCCTCCTTGTAGTCGATCCACTCGAGCGGCATCCCGGACGCGTCCGTGCGCAGCACCTGCTGCGACAGCGCGACCGGGATGCCGCCCGATCTCGTGTTCGTCCCGACGATGCCTTTGTTCGCGCCCAATGCCCGGATCCTCAACCCCAATCCCCGAAACAATAAGCCACGATTGTGATATTTTTCAACGCGCCGCCGCCCGGCCGGCAAGACCTTAGGGGATGAACTGGATGCCAGTCACGATCGGCGTGCTGAAAGAGACCGTGCGAGGTGAGAACCGCGTCGCAATCGTGCCGGAAGTCGCCACCCGCCTGGCGGGGGCCGGGGCGAGGGTCCTGATCGAGCGGGGCGCCGGCGCCGCGGCGCGCTTCCCGGACACCCAGTACAAGGACGCCACCCTGGCCGACGGCGCGGACGCCGTGCTCGCCGCGGCCGACCTCCTCTTCACCGTGCAGCCGCCGGATGCGGCCCTGGTCGCCAGGATGAAGCCCGGCGCCGCGATCGCCGGTTTCCTCGCGCCGCACAGCCAGCCGGCGCTGGTGCGCGCGCTGAAGGACCGGCCCGTCACCAGCTTCGCCATGGAGCTGATCCCGCGCATCTCGCGCGCACAGTCGATGGATGCACTCTCCTCGCAGGCGGCCGTGGCCGGCTACAAGGCCGTGCTGCTCGGCGCGTCGCGCGCTCGACAGGTTCTTCCCGATGCTCACGACCGCCGCGGGCACGATCCGCCCCGCCACCGTGCTGGTCATCGGCGCGGGCGTCGCGGGACTGCAGGCGATCGCGACCGCGAAGCGGCTCGGCGCCGTGGTCGAGGCTTACGACGTCCGCGGCGCGACGCGCGAACAGGTGCGCTCGCTCGGCGCGAAGTTCGTCGAGACCGGCGTCACCGCGGAAGGCGCCGGCGGCTACGCGCGCGAACTGACCGCCGAGGAGAAGGCAAAGCAGCAGGAAGCGCTGGACGGGCGCATCGCCGCGGCCGACTGCGTGATCACGACCGCGGGCGTGCCGGGCCGCCCGGCGCCGCGCATCATCACGCGCGCCGCCGTGGAACGCATGAAATCCGGCGCGGTGATCGTCGACCTGCTCGCCGAGGGCGGCGGCAACTGCGAGCTGACCCGCGCCGGCGAGACCGTCGAGCACCAGGGCGTGCGGGTGATCGGGCCGGTCAACCTGCCGGCCTCGGTCGCGTACCACGCGAGCGAGATGTACGCGAAGAACCTGCTCAACTTCATCAAGCCGGCGCTCAAGGACGGGGCGCTTGCGATCGACTGGAACGACGAGGTGTTCGCGGCCGCCTGCGTCACGCACGACGGGGCGATCCGCCACGAACCGACCCGCAAACTCGTGGAGAGCGCATAAATGGAAGGCGTCATCGCCCTGTACATCGTCATGCTGGCGGCGTTCACCGGCTACGAGATCATCGCGCGCGTGCCGGTGATCCTGCACACGCCGCTGATGTCCGGCAGCAACTTCGTGCACGGCATCGTGCTGGTCGGCGCGATGGTCGCGCTCGGCCGCGCGGATACGCTGCCCGAGCAGGTGATCGGCTTCATCGGCGTCGTGCTCGGCGCCGGCAACGCGGTCGGCGGCTACGTCGTCACCGAGCGCATGCTGCAGATGTTCAAGGCCAGCGGCCAGAAGAAGAAGAAGGAGTCCGCCTGATGTCGGGCCTCCTGCCGGAAAACGTCGCGACGCTCGCGATCGACTTCTCGTACCTGCTGGTCGCGTTCCTGTTCATCATGGGCCTGAAGGCCATGAGCTCGCCGGTCACGGCGCGCCGCGGCATCGTGGTCGCGGGCTTCGGCATGCTCATCGGCACGCTGATGAGCTTCCTCTACCCGGGGATGGGCAATTTCCCGCTGATGCTCGCGGCGATCGCGATCGGTGGCGGCCTCGCCTGGTGGTCGGGGCGCATCGTCGCCATGACCGACATGCCGCAGATGATCGCGCTCTACAACGGCATGGGCGGCGGCGCGGCGGCGGCGATCGCGGCGGTCGAGCTGCTGCGCATGGCGTCCGCCGACGCGGCCGCGGCGGCGACGCACGGGCCGGTGGTCACGGCGCTCGCGGCGGCCGGCGCCTTCATCGGCGCGGTCAGCTTCTCGGGTTCGCTGATCGCGTTCGGCAAGCTGCAGGGGCTCATCAAGCGCAGCTTCCGCTTCAAGGGCCAGCAGTTCGTCAACCTGGTGATCGTCGCGGCGACGCTCGCCCTCGGCGCGTCCATCGTGATCGCGGGCCACCCGACGCTGCAGACCGTGGTCCTGTTCTTCGGGCTCGCGCTGCTGCTCGGCGTCACGATGACGCTGCCGATCGGCGGCGCCGACATGCCGGTCGTGATCTCGCTCTACAATGCGTTCACGGGCCTCGCCGTCGCGTTCGAGGGCTTCGTGCTCGAGAACGCGGCGATGATCATCGCCGGCATCGTGGTCGGCAGCGCCGGCACGCTGCTGACTCAGCTGATGGCGAAGGCCATGAACCGCTCGCTCGGCAACGTGCTGTTCTCCGGCTTCGGCGAGGGCGCGGCCGCGGCCACCGAGGGCGTCACCGGCGCGCTGAAGCCGATCGAGGCCTCGGACGCCGGCGTGATGATGGCCTTCGCGCAGAAGGTCATCGTGATCCCGGGCTACGGCATGGCCGTCGCGCAGGCGCAGCACAAGGTCTGGGAGCTGTGCCAGCTGCTGATCGACAAGGGCGTGATGGTGCGCTTTGCGATCCACCCGGTCGCGGGCCGCATGCCGGGCCACATGAACGTGCTGCTCGCCGAGGCGGGCGTGCCTTACGACCTGATCGCCGACCTCGACGAGATCAACGCCGAGTTCGAGACGGCGGACGTCGCGCTGGTGATCGGGGCGAACGACGTGGTGAACCCCGTCGCCCGCACCGACAAATCGAGCCCGATCTACGGCATGCCGATCCTGAACGCGGACAAGGCGAAGAACGTGCTGGTGATCAAGCGCGGCCAGGGCGCGGGTTTCTCGGGCATCGAGAATCACCTCTTCTATCTCGACAACACGCGGATGGTGTACGGCGACGCGCAGAAGGTCGCGGCGGAGCTGATCCACGCGGTCAAGGCCGCCGGGTAGCACTCAGGCGCCGCGCAAGCGGGCCGGCGGGGACCCTCGCTCGTTCCGCCGGAACTTAGTCACTCGCTCGGGGACCCGCCGGCCCGCAATCGCGCGGCGCACGGGTCCTTGCCGACGGCATTGAGCACACGACTCGCCACGCGGCCAGCAGTCGCGTCGGAATTCCTGCCGGAATTGGCGCCACTGTTTTAGGCGCATGGACGAGCCGGCGGGACCCCGAGGCGAGCGAGTGTCTGGTCTTCCGAGCGAGCGGAGGTGGTCCCGCCGGCGAAGTCCGTGCGCCTGAGTCAAAGGTCCCCGGTTGCGAGCAAGAGGTCTTCGAAGAAGGCGCTGTAGGGCCGCTCGGGGTGGCGGAGCTGGATCTCGAGCATCCAGAGCCCGGCCGAGGGCGTGAACTCGGCGGCCGCGAGGGTGCCGTCGTGGAACTCGGCGTGCGGGTGCGCGCCGAGGCGGTGACCCGCCATCTCGAGGTCTAGCTGCCAGCCGCGCATCGCGGCCTCGGCGGCGGCGTAGCGGTAGAGCTCCGCGCCCGTCGCATGCGTCGCGCGCCAGTGCTCGCTCGTGCAATCGAAGATTTCGCGGACGTCGCGCACCATGCGATGCCGCTCCGGGTCGTCGCCGACGGCGAAGGTCTCGGCATAGTCGCCTTCGTGGTCCTGCCAGAGCGGGCCGACGTCCACCAGCCAGACGTCGTCGGGCTCCAGCACGACGCCAGGATCGGAAGGCTCGCCGTACTTCTTCAGCGTGTTCCTGCCGAAGCGCAGGTCGGGGGCGACCCAGTCCGCCGTGAACCCGTTGGCGCGCAAGGCGCGCCTGGCGAGCTCGAGGGCCTGTTCCTCCGCCATGCCGGGCACGACCCGCGGCGCGAGGTCGCGGACCGCGGCGATCGCGCGGCGGCGCACTTCGAGCAGGATGGCGTGATCGTGGCGCCCGCCGATCCGCTCCGCGAGCTCGCGGTTCATGAAGGGGCGAGCGCCCCCTTCAAGCCGCGTCGGCGTCGGGCATCAGGAGCCAGAGCAGGAGATAGACGATGATGCCCGGGAAGGCGGCGCTCAGGAGTGAGACGATCACGTAGGCGATGCGCACGTGATCGACCTTCCAGCCGAGCCAGGCCGCGAGGCCGCCGCAGACGCCGGCGATGATGCGGTCGTGCGAGCGCTGGAGCGGTGCGTTCGGCATGGCCCGATTATCCTCCCACGGCCGCGCGGCGGATGCGAGCCTTCAGCAGGGCGGACAGGGACGCTTGTCGATGCTGCCCGGTTTCGGGCCCTGGCGGCGCTGGATCGCGCGGCGGCGCTCCTCGGGCGACATGTTCTGCCAGCGGTCGCGCAGCGCATCGCGCCGCTCGGGCGGAAGTTCCAGGAACTTGCGGTAGGCCTCACGCAGGGCATCCTGCTGTTCGGGCGTGAGCTCGCGGAACTGGGTCCAGCGTTCGCGCACGCGCTCGCGCTCCTCGGGCGGCAGCTTGCGCCAGGTGTCGAAGCGGGCGCGCGCAGCGGCGCGATCGGTGTCGCTCATCGACAGCCAGCGCTCGGCGCCGACGGCCATGAACCGCTGGCGTTCGGGCGGGAGGGTGTTCCACCGGTCTTTCTGCGCGCCCAGCAACTCCTGCACCGACGGTTCGAGCTCGCCCCAGGCCACGCCGCCGCCGGGTGCGTCCTCGGCGAATGCCAGCGCGATGCCGTACAGGATGCCGGCCAGCAGGATGCATGCGAGCCTACTCATCGTCTTCGTCTTCCTCCTCCGGCTCCTTCGCTGCGGCGTCCTTCACCGCCCGCTTCGCCTCGCGCGATTCCATGAACTTGACGACTTCCGGGTCCATCCCCGCCGTCTCGCCGAGGAATTCCAGAAACTCGGGATCCGGCGTCCCGGAAGGCGGCGCGGACGAAGGTTCGGAAGCCGCCGCGGGCCAGGCGAACACGAGCACCGCGATGCACAGGGAGCGCACCGCCCAGCCGATGCCGTCCGGCGGCTGCGCGGCGTCGCGGCGAACGAGCTGGATCATCGCGTCCCGCACGGCATCCTTCGCTTTCGCCCGCTGCGACCGCTGCTACCGCTGCGACAGCCGATTCGAGCGACAATGGGGGCTCGAGAGTAGCAGAGCAGTCCAACATACCGTCCTCCATCGGCGCACATCTCCGCCGTCGCCACGGTGCTATAACGGGGCCGGCGCGCCGCGGTTGACGCGGCCGTGATCAATCACGCAACTTACTGATTAAAAAGCACCTTTTGACCTCCCCTTCGCCCATCTTGAAGGTCGTGTTCGACACGCCGATGCGCCAGAGCTTCGACTATCTCCCGGCGGCCGGCCCGCCGGTCCCGCAGCCGGGCGAGCGCGTGCGCGTGCCGTTCGGCCGGCAGCGGGCCATCGGTGTCGTCGCCACGCTCGCCGGGTCGAGCGAATGGCCGCGCGCGCGCCTGAAATCGGTGACCCAGGCGATCGACGCCACGCCGCTCTGGGACGAGGCGACTTTCGGCGTGCTGCGCTGGGCCGCCGACTATTACCACCACCCGCTCGGCGACGTTCTCTTCGGCGCCATGCCGAAGATGCTGCGCGAAGGCGCCGCAGCAACGCGCGAGGAAGTCGTCTGGCGAACCTCGGATGCCGGCCGGGCGGCGATCGCCGGGGGCGCGCGTCTCGGCAGCCGCCAGCAGGCGCTGGTCGGGCTGCTCGGCGAGGACGGCGCGGCGCAAGCTGCCATTGCGGCCGCGGGCCACTCCGCCGCGGCGCGCGCGCTCGCCGCGCGCGGCTGGATCGAATCCTTCGCGCGCAGCGCACCGCCGCCGCCCGCGGGCGCCGGACGGCCGGGGCCCGTGCTGACGGCCGACCAGGCCCGGGCGGTGGCGGCGGTCGGCGGCTCGCTCGGGAGCTTCGCCGCTTTCCTGCTGCACGGCGTCACCGGCAGCGGCAAGACGGAGGTGTACCTGAACCTGATCGAGCGCGTGCTCGCGGCGGGCCGCGGCGCGCTGGTGCTGGTCCCGGAGATCGCGTTGACGCCGCAGCTCGTGGCGCGCTTCCGCGAGCGCCTCTCCGCCCCGGTCGTCGCCCTGCACTCCTCGCTCGCGGACGGCGCGCGGCTCGAGGCCTGGCGCGCGGCGCGCGCCGGCAGCGCGCCGGTCGTGATCGGCACGCGCTCGGCCGTGTTCACGCCGATGCCGGCGCTCGGGCTCGTTGTCGTCGACGAGGAGCACGACGCTTCCTACAAGCAGCAGGAGGGATTCCGCTACTCCGGCCGCGACCTCGCATTGATGCGCGCGCAGCGCGCGGGCGTAGCCGGCGGTGCTGGGGTCCGCGACGCCCTCGCTCGAGTCGCTCGCGAACGCGGCCGTCGGCCGCTACGTGAAGCTGTCGCTGCCCGAGCGCACCGGCCGCGCCGGCAAGCCGCGCGTCACGGTCGTGGACCTCCGCGTCAACGCGGCGCGCGACGGGCTTTCGCCGCCCGCGATGGCCGCCATCGAACGCCACCTCGCCGACCGCGGCCAGGTGCTGGTGTTCCTGAACCGGCGCGGCTACGCGCCGACGATGTTCTGCAACGGCTGCGGCTGGGTCGCGCCCTGCAAGTCCTGCGATGCGCGCCTCACCGTGCACCTCTCGCGCGCGAAGCTGGTGTGCCATCACTGCGGCGCCGAGGACGCATTGCCCTTCGCCTGCCCCCAGTGCGGCAACGAGCTCGCGCCGGTCGGCGAAGGCACCGAGCGCGTCGAGACGACGTTGAAGCAGCTGTTCCCCCGCGAGCCGCTGGTGCGCGTCGACCGCGACGTCATCCGCCGCCGCGGCGACATGGAAGAGGCGCTCGGCGCGGTGGCCGACGGCCGCGCGCGCATCCTGCTCGGCACGCAGATGCTGACCAAGGGCCACGACTTTCCCGACGTGACGCTGGTCGTCGTGCTGGCGGCGGACCAGGGCCTGTTCGGCGCCGACTTCCGCGCCAGCGAGCGGCTCGCGCAGCAGATCGTGCAGGTCGCCGGCCGCGCGGGCCGCGGCGACCGCCCCGGCGAAGTGCTGATCCAGACGTCCTATCCGGAGCATCCGCTGCTCAAGTGCCTGATAACGCGGGGCTACGAGGGTTTCGCGGCGCTCGCGCTCGAGGAGCGCCGCGCCGCCGGCTGGCCTCCCTATTCACACCTCGCGCTGCTGCGGGCCGACGCTCCCGCGCGTCCGGACGTGTACCAGTTCCTCGAAGCCGCCGCGGCCGCCGCGCCGGCTGCAAACCGCGGCCGGATCCGCATCCTCGGCCCGGCACCCGCGGCGATGGCACGCCGCGCCGGCCGGCATCGCGCGCAACTGCTGGTCGAGTCGCCTGCACGCGGCGCGCTGCAGTCCTTCCTCGGCTCGTGGGTCGACGACCTCGCCGCGCTGAAGCCGCCGCGAACGCTGCGCTGGTCGCTCGACGTCGATCCGGCCGAAGTCGATTGAGACGGAGCCCGTTGGGATAGAATTGCGCGCTTGAAAAACCTCGTCGAAAAGCTGGTGAACGACGCGATCGCCGCGCTGCCCGCGGGCACGCTCGGCGACGCGGCCGCGCCCGATCCCGCGATCGAGCGCAGCCGCGACGTCGCGCACGGCGACTTTGCGACCGGCGTCGCGATGCGCCTCGCCAAGGCCGCGCGCACCAACCCGCGCGCGCTTGCCGCGCAGATCGTAGCGGCCATCCCGGCCAACGGCCTGGTCGCGAAGACGGAGATCGCGGGACCCGGCTTCATCAATTTCTTCATGACGCCCGCCGCGTGGCAGGCGGAGATGGGCCGCGTGCTGGCCGAGGGCGAGCGCTACGGCCGCGGCTCCGGCGGCGCCGGCAGGAGCACGATCGTCGAGTTCGTCTCCGCGAATCCGACCGGGCCGCTGCACGTCGGCCATGGTCGCCATGCGGCCTTCGGCGCCACGGTCGCCAACCTGCTCGAGGCGGACGGCTGGCGCGTGCACCGCGAGTACTACGTGAACGACGCGGGGCGCCAGATGGACATCCTCGCGGCCAGCGTGTGGCTGCGCTACCTCGAGCTGTGCGGCGAGTCGGTGCCGTTTCCCGCGAACGGCTACCGCGGCGACTACGTGCTGCCGGTGGCGGCGCGCCTGCGCGAGGCGCACGGCGATGCCCTGCGGCGCCCGGCCGCCGACGTCCTCGCCGGCCTCCCGCCCGACGAGGGTGCGGGCGGCGACAAGGACCAGTACGTGGACGCGGTGATCGCGCGCGCCCGGGCGCTGCTCGGCGACGGATTCCGCGCGGTGTTCGACGCCGGGCTCACCGGCATGCTCGCGGACATCCAGGGCGACCTCGCCGAATTCGGCGTCACCTTCGACCGCTGGTACTCGGAGCAGGACCTCGGCGACGGCAGGGACGGCGGTCCGATCGACCGCGCGCTCGCGCGCCTGCGCGCCCACGGCCACGTATTCGAGCTGGACGGCGCGACCTGGTTCCGGGCCACGCTGTTCGGCGACGAGAAAGACCGCGTCGTGGTGCGCGCCAACGGCCAGAAGACCTACTTCGCCTCCGACATCGCCTACCACCTCGACAAGCGCGAGCGCGGATTCGACCTGCTGGTGACGATCCTCGGCGCGGACCACCACGGCTACGTCGCGCGCGTGCGCGCGGGACTCGCGGCGATGGGCGAGCCGCCGGCATCGCTCGAAGTGCCGATGGTCCAGTTCGTCACGCTGTGGAAGGGCGGCGAGAAGGTCGCCATGGGCAAGCGCGAGGCGCAGTTCGTGACGCTCAGGGAGCTGCGCGCCGAGGTCGGGAACGATGCCGCGCGCTTCATCTACGTGATGCGCTCGCACGACCAGGCGCTCGACTTCGACCTCGAGCTCGCCCGCAAGCAGACCAACGACAACCCGGTCTATTACGTGCAGTACGCGCACGCGCGGATCGCGAGCGTGCTCAAGCAGGCTGCCGAACGCGGGCTTCCCATCGACCGCGCCGCCGGCGCCGCGGCCATCGGCACGCTGGGCGAGCCGGCGGAGCTTGCCCTGATGCGCGAGGTCTCGCGCTGGCCGGAGGTCGTCGGCCAGGGCGCGGCACAGCATGCGCCGCACCTGGTCGTGCATTACCTGCGCGAACTCGCGCAGGCGTTCCACGCCTGCTACGCGGCGCTGCCGTTCATCGTCGACGACGCGCAGACGCGCAACGCCCGGCTCGCCCTCATCGCCGCGGCGCGGCAGGTGCTGCAGAACGCGCTCGCGATCCTCGGCGTTTCCGCGCCCGAGACGATGTGATGGTGGCTCGCGACTACAAGCGCCATCGCGGGCGGCATGACGGCTTCTCGGGCTGGACCGGCCTTTTCATCGGCCTGGTGCTGGGCCTTTCCATCGGCATCGCGCTCTACCTGTTCGACCCGCGCGACCCGGGCGTCCCGGATGCCAAAATCGAGGCCGGCATTCCGGCCGAGCCCGCCTCGGCGAGCGACTCGGCGACCGAGGAGCCGGCCGAGCGGTACGATTTTTACCAGATGCTGCCGAACTTCGAGGTGGTCGTCCCGGAGAAGGAAGTCGTCGTGGCGCGCGACTCGCCGGAACCCGTCGAGAAGAAGGGCGCCTACGTGCTCCAGGCCGGCTCGTACCGAAAGTTCGAGGACGCCGACCGCGTGCGCGCCCAGCTGGCCCTGCAGGGCATCGAGTCGAACGTGCAGCGGGTCGCCATCGACAGCGACACCTGGCATCGCGTGCGCATCGGGCCGATCACCGAGCCCGCCGAACTCGAGCGCGTGCGCACCCGCCTGAAGGAAGCCGAAGTCGACTTCCTCGTGGTCCGCGTCGGGGATTGATGGTGCCGGGTCGCACTTATCGCACTTATTGCGCGGCAATAAGTGCGATAAGTGCGACCCGGCACCTAAGGGCTACTGCTTGATGCCGAGGCCGTTGTTGACGGCTTTCACGCCGGTCACGCCCTGCGCGACCTTGGTCGCCGCGTCCTTCTGGGCCTGGTTCGACACGAAGCCCGACAGCTGCACCACGCCGCCGCGGGTCTCGACCTTGATGTCGCCCGCCTTGGTGGATGCGTCGTCGATCAGCGCCGCCTTCACCTTGGAGGTGATGGTCGAGTCGTCGATCGCGCTGCCGGTCGACTGCGATTCCTGCTTGATCATCAGGTTGTTCTCGACGCCCTTCACGCCGTCGACCGCCTTGGCGACCGCTTCCGCCTGCGACTTCTCCTTGGCGTTGTCGACGAAGCCGTTCAGCTGGACCACTCCCTTATAGGATTCGACGTTGATCTCGTCAGCATCGGTAGTCTCGTCCGAGATGAGCGCGGACTTGACCTTGCCGACGAGCATCTTGTCGTCCGTGTATTCGCCGACCGAGCGCTTCGAGTCGTCCGCCTGGGCGGCAAACGCGCCGAGCAGCCCGACGGTCGCGACCGCCGCGGCCAGCGTTTTCTTCGAGTTCATGCCTGTCTCCCGTTGAATGTCACCGATCAATCCTCGGTGATCTGCCTGAAGTCTACGCCCAATGACCGCAGCTTGCGGTACAGATGGGTGCGTTCCATGCCCACGCGCTTGGCGAGGAGCCCGACCTTGCCGTTGCAGAGCATCAGTTGCTGCAGCAGGTAGGCGCGCTCGAACTGCTCGCGCGCCTCGCGCAGCGGGAGAGCCAGCAGGTCCTGCTTGACGAGGGGCTCGTCCGGCGCCTGCTGCGCCACGAGGTGCTGCTCGATCTCGTCGAGGCCGATTTCCTCGGGGCCGCCGATGATCAGCATGCGTTGCACGAGGTTGCGCAGCTCCCGGACGTTGCCCGGCCAGGGGTAGTTGCGCAATCGGTTCTGGGCCGCGACCGAGAAGCGCCGGAACGTCATGCCGTCCTCGTCCACGAGGCGGTCGACATAATGTCGCAGCAGGTCGGGCACATCCTCCGCATACTCGCGCAGCGGAGGTATGCGGATCGAGATGACTTCGAGGTGAGCGAGCAGGTCGCGCCGCATGCCGTTCGCCGGCCCGTCATGGCCCGGCAGCGCCGCCGTCACGAAGCGCGCCTCGAACGGGATCACGGGACCCGCGCCCTCGCGCTGCCACCCGCGCTGCTCGAAGTCCGCGAGCAGGAGCCGCTGGGCGTTCGCGGTCAGGTCCTCCACGCCGCCGAAGAACAGCGTGCCGCCGCGGGCCCGCTCGTAGACGCCGGGCTCCGGCTTGCCGTTCGTCACGCCGCCGCGCAGGCGCGCCGCGGCATTGGCATCGTCGAGGCTCGCGCAGGCGACGGCGACGAAGGGGCCGGCGGCACGCGGGCCGAGCGAATGCATGTAGCGGGCGAATGCCTCGCGTCCGGTGCCGGGCTCGCCGACCAGCATCACCGAGGCGTCGTGTCCCGCGACCTGCTGCACCTGCTCGCGCAGCTTCTGCATCAGGCGGCTCTTGCCGACCGGCGCGACCAGCGACGGGACCAGGGTGCGCTGCGCCTGCCGCCGGCGCTTGCCCGCCTCCAGCGCGCGTTCCGCGGTGCGCAGGAGCTTGGCGATCGACAGCGGCTTCTCCACGTAATCGAAGGCGCCGAGGCGGGTGGCCTCGACCGCGGTCTCGACCGTGCCATGTCCCGACAACATCACGACCGGGCAGCGCAGCGAGTTCTTCTCGTTCCACTCGCGCAGCAACGTGATGCCGTCCATGTCCGGCATCCAGATGTCGAGCAGCACGAGGTCCGGCTCCTGGCGCGCGGCGGCCCGGCGCGCGGAGGCGGCGTCGGCCGCGACCTCGATCTCGTAACCTTCCTCGGCCAGGATCTCGGACAGCAGGCCACGGATGTCGGCCTCGTCGTCGACCACCAGGATTCTGGGCGAACTCATGCTTTCTCTCTCCTCGCCTCGGTGCGCCGCGCCTCGCGCGCGGTCGCCGGCAACGTGATGCGCACCCGCGCGCCGCCCTGCGGCGCATTGTCGACCTCGACCTGCCCGCCGTGCTCCTCGACGATGCGGCGCACGATCGCGAGCCCGAGCCCCGTGCCCTTCGGCTTCGAGGTCACGTAGGGATCGAAGGCCTGCTCGAGCAGGCCGCCCTGGAAGCCGGGGCCGTTGTCGACGACGGTGAGGGCGAGCTGGTCGCCCACGCGCTTCGTCTCGATCATGATGACAGGATTCGGCTGCCCGTCGAGCGCCTCGATCGAGTTCGTCAGCAGGTTGTTGAGCAGCTGGCGGATGCGCCCGGGGTCCGCCTCGAGCTGGGACGCCTTCGGGTCGAGCGACAGGCCGAATGCGACCCGGGAGTCCTGCGCGTGGTACAGGTCGGAGACCTGGCGGACCAGCGCCCCGAGGTCGAACTCGCTGACGTGCATCTCGGGCGCCCGGGCGTACTCCGAGAACGCGGCCACCATCTGCTTCATCGCCTCCACCTGCTGCACGATAGTCTGCGTGGAACGGTCGAGCAGCTCCGCCTCCGCGGTGGAGAGGCCGCGCATCAGCTTGCGGCGCATGCGCTCGGCCGAGAGCTGGATCGGGGTCAGGGGATTGCGGATCTCGTGCGCGAGGCGGCGCGCCACCTCGCCCCAGGCCGCCTGGCGCTGGGCCTGCAGCAGCTGCGTGACCTCGTCGAACACCAGCACGAGCCCCTGCGCGCCGGCGTCGCCGGGCAGCGCGGTGCAGGCGACGACCAGCTCGCGCCGGCCGGTATCGGCGCGCAGCGTCAGCTGCTCGCGCCACTCGGTCTCGCCCGCCTCGACGTGACGGCGCAGCATTTCGTGCAGCTCGGCCAGCAGCGGCTGCCCGGCCGCGACCTCCGCGAGGGGACGGCCCGGGCTGCCCGCGAAATCGACGCCGAGGATGCTGCCCGCCGCCTGATTCGCCACGCGCACCCGCAGGTCCGGCTCCAGCGAGATGACGCCGCTGGTGAGGCGCGCGAGGATCACCGCGAGCGCCGCGCGCTCGGCCTCGACTGCGGCCCGGCTGCGTTCCGTCTCCTCGCGCGCGCGCGCGAGCTTCTTGGTCATGTCGTTGAACGAGGTGACCAGGAAGCCGATCTCGTCGTGCGATGCGCGCAGCAGGCGCGTGTCGAAGTCGCCTTTCGCGACCGCGCGCGTGCCCGCGATGAGGTCCTGCACCGGGCGCACCAGGCGCTCGGAAAAATACAGCGCGCCGTACACGGCTGCGAGCAGCGCCATCAGCAGCACGAGCGAGAGCGTCAGCACGAACGTCGCCTTCAGCGGCTCGCGCAGGTAGGAGAGCTGTCCGTATTGCTGGTAGGCGGTCTGCACCGTCGCCGCGAGGTCCGAAAGGCGCTGCGGAACCGGGTAAGTCGCGACCAGCAGCAGCGTGCCGGCGCCGGGCCCGGCCCGGATCGGCGTCGCCGCGCGCACCTGGTAGCCGCCGCCGGGCGCCGGCTGCAGGCTCACGTGGGGCTGGCCACGGCGCAGCTGCATCAGCAGGTCCTCCGGCGGCGCGGCCGGCAGCGAATGCAGCATGCCCGCGCGGCTGAACGCGACCGGCTGCCCGCCCGCGCTCGTGACCACGAACTCCTCGGCGCCGGCGGCGCGCAGCTCGTCGTCGAGCGCGAAGTAGAGCGCGCCTTCGGAAAGCCCCTCGAGCCGGGTGGCGATGCGCACGGTGCGGTCGAGGTACTCGCGCATGCGCAGGTCGAGGGCCGCGCGCGAAAGGCCGAGCGCATCGGTCAGGCCCTGGCGAATCTCGGCGTGGAACCAGCTGTCGATGCCGCGCGTCAGGAACATGACCGAGAAGGTGAACACCAGCAGCAGCGGCGCGATCGCTAGGCCGCCGAACATCAGGAGCGTGCGGCCGCGCAGGCGCGAGCCCGGGACGTGGCGGCGCCAGTCGCGCACGAAGTCCGCGAGCCGGCCCCCGATCAGCACCAGGAGCGCGATGACTCCGGTGACGTTGACGAGCAGGATCAGGAGGTACAGCTCGCCGAAGCGCTGCGGGCCCCCGGCGGTCATCGCCAGCATCACCAGCGCCGCGATCCAGACGACGAATCCCGTGCCGATGATGAATGGCAGCCAGCGCCGGATCATGGCCGCACCTTCCAGGCGTACCACTCGGTGCTGCGCGACCAGTCCTTCCAGAACAGCAGCATGCGCACCGCGGCGGGCAGCTCGCCCACTTCCACGGTGGCGCGCACGCGCATGTCGAAGCGCCGTCCCTCCGGCAGCGTCACGGTATCGGCGACGACGATCCCGCTGATGCGCGAGAGCGCCTCCAGCGCCTCGGCCTGCGTCGCGTGACTGACGTGCTGCCCGCTCGCGGCGTCGGTGACGACGAAGCGCTCCGCGATCGCGTCGTAAGCCACCTGAAAGGTGCGCGTCATCGAGACGACGTCGTCGGCCGGCAGCAGGCGGCGCTCGACGCTCGCCTCGACTTCGAGCCGCAGCACGAGCGGCACGCCCTCCTCGAATGCCCGGCGCGCCGCTTCGGCGAGGCCCAGGTCGAGGCTGATGTCGAGCTGCCAGGCGCCGTTGACCAGCTCGACGTAGGCGTTACGGACCTCGAAGCGGCCGGCATCCTGCGCACGCGCGGCGAGCGCGAGCGCGGCGCCGCCGAGCACGGCGAATGCAAGCAGCCAGCGACGTCCCCGCATCGATTGCCTCAGGCCCGCTTCTCGAGGCAGGCGTAGTAGAAGCCGTCGGCGTCGGCCGCGCCGCTCGCGAGCGCGCAGCCAGGCCCCGCAACTTGCCACGGCAGTGCGCCGGGCAGGGAAAGCCTAGCAGATTCGGTCACCTCCACCGCCCGTGGCTCCGCAGCCAGGAACCGGCCGACGACCGCCGCGTTTTCCGCGACGAACACCGAGCAGCTGGCATAGACGAGGCGACCGCCGGGCGCGAGCACGTTCCAGCAGGCGGCCAGCAGCGCAGACTGCTGCGCCGCAAAGCGCGCGATATCGGCGATCCGCCGCAGCAGCTTGATGTCCGGGTGACGGCGGATGACACCGCTGCCTGAACAGGGCACGTCGAGCAGGATCCGCTCGAAGTGCCTGCCGTCCCACCAGGATTCGGGCTTCAGCGCGTCCGCGACCACTACCCGGGCCTGCAGGCCGAGCCGCGCGAGGTTCGACTCGATGCGCGCGGCCCGTCCTGCGTCGACGTCGAGCGCGACGAGCTCCGCGAGGCCCGGCTCGAGCTCGGCGAGATGGCAGGCCTTGCCGCCCGGCGCCGCGCAGGCGTCCAGCACGCGCATGCCGGCCGTCGCCGCCAGGAACCGCGGCGCGAGCTGCGCGGCGGCATCCTGCACGGATACGTCACCGTCCGCAAAGCCGGGCAACGCCTTGACGTCGGTCGGCTCCGCGAGCCGCAGCGCCTCGGGTGCGAAACTGCAGGCCTCGGCGGCGAGGCCGGCGGATTCGAGGCGCGCGCGGTAGGCGTCGCGCGTCGCACGGCGCGCGTTCACGCGCAGCCACATCGGCGGTTCGCAATTGCCGGCCGCGGCAATCGATTCCCAACGCCCGGGCCAGTCGCGCGCAAACGCGTCGAGCATCCACGCCGGGTGGGCGAAGCGCGCGGCCCGATCCTGGTGCGCCGCCGCCATGATTCCCGCGCGCTCGCGCTGGAAGCGTCGCAGGACCGCGTTGACGAGGCCGGCCGCGCGCGGGCGTCCGAGCGCGCGCGCGGCCTCGACGGTTTCCGAGACGGCCGCGTGCTCCGGCGTCGCGCCATGCAGGAGCTGGTAGAGGCCGACCAGCAGCAGGCCGCGCAGTTCCGGGTCCTGCCTGCCTCCCGGGCGGTCGAGCAGGCGCGCAAGGCAGGCGTCGAGCTCGAAATACCAGCGCACCGTGCCGAAGGCGATGGATTGCGTCGCCGGTCGCGGCACGCCGCCCTGCGTCGCGTCGGCAATGGCATCCTCGAGGCGGCGGCCGCGGGTCGCGACGTCGGCGACGGCGCGGGCGGCCGCAGCGCGGATCGCGGCGCCGCCCGGCGTGCTCAGGCGAGCACCCTGCCGACCAGGGAGCGCGCGTTCGCAAGCTCGCGCGCGCCCACCGCCCGGCGGCCCGGCAGTTGCACGCGCCGGAGCGTGAGCGCGCCCTCGCCCGCCATGACCACGATGCCGTCCGCGCCAGCGGACACTATCGTGCCCGGCACCGGCCCCGGCGCGACGGACACGGCTTGCGCGTCGTGGATGCGCAGCTGCGCGCCGTCGAGCGTCGTCTCCGCAACGGGCCGCGGGTTCAGCGCGCGGACGCGGCGCTCCAGCGCAGCGGCGTCCTCGCGCCAGTCGAGGCGCGCCTCGGCCTTGGTGAGCTTCGCCGCGTAAGTCGCGCGCGCCGGGTCCTGGGCGACGAACTCGGCGCGCCCGGCGGCGAGCGTATCGAGCGCCTCGGCAATCGCGGCGCCGCCCACCGCCGCGAGCCGCGCCTCGAGCTCGCCCGCGGATTCACGCGCGCCGATCGCGACCTCGCGAGCGAGCATCACCGGCCCGGTGTCGAGTCCGGCTTCCATGCGCATGATGCAGACGCCGGTCCGCGCATCGCCGGCGAGGATCGCGCGCGCGACCGGCGCGGCGCCGCGCCAGCGCGGCAGCAGGGACGCGTGGACGTTGAGGCAACCCATGCGCGGCAGCGCGAGCACCTCGGGCGGCAGCAGCAGGCCGTAGGCGACGACCACCATGACGTCCGGCGCCAACGCGGCGATCTCGCGCGCGGCTTCAGCGCCCTTCAGCGACGCCGGCTGCAGCACGGGAACTCCGAGCGCGAGCGCCCGCTCCTTCACCGGGCTCGGCGCGATATGGCGCCCGCGCCCGCTCGGGCGATCGGGCTGCGTGAACGCGGCGACGACGCGATGGCGCGACGCAGCGATGGCGTCGAGCGACGGGACTGCGAAATCCGGGGTTCCGGCGAAGGCGACCGCCAGGCCGCGGTCCGTAGGCATGGCGTCCGTCAGATCGCCGGCGCGCGCGAAGTGTCGGGCGCGCGGCCTTCCGCGCGCAGCTTCCGCTCCTTCTCGAGTTTCTTGCGCACGCGCTGGCGCTTCATCTCGGAGAGGTAATCGACGAACAGCCTGCCGTCGAGGTGGTCGATCTCGTGCTGCACGCAGATCGCGAGCAGCCCGTCGAGCTCCTCCTCGAAGGCTCTGCCGTCGCGATCGAGCGCGCGCACGCGCACGCGCGCGGCCCGCTCGACCTCGTCGTAGTAACCGGGCACCGAGAGGCAGCCTTCCTGCGACGTCTCGACGCCGTCCCGCGACAGGATCTCCGGGTTGATGAAGGCGCGGGGCTGGTTGCGCTCCTCGGAGATGTCCGTGACGAGGAGCCGCTGGTGGACATTGACCTGGGTCGCGGCGAGGCCGATGCCCCTGGCGGCATACATGGTCTCGAGCATGTCGTCGATCAGTTCACGCAATGACGCGTCCACGGCCGCCACGGGGGTGGCCCGGGTACGCAACCGGGGGTCCGGAAACTCCAGGATTGTGAGGCACGTCATGGGAGCGGGGTTCTGGGCGCGTATATCTGACTGGCCATTGCTGCTAAAGTTCGTCGAAGCATGGACTTACGTGGGAAACCGGATGCCGTGAATTATACGATTCTACGGCTGCCCCGGCAGTAAGGGAGCATCTCGCATGGCACCGACCCCGAAGACGCAGTCCGGTCACCCCCTGTTGGCGCTCACTGCGGCAGCCGTTGCCGCGGTCACGCTCTCGCTGGCCGTCCCGTCGGGCGCCGCCACCGGGCAGGACGGCGGCATCGACCGCAGCGTCATCCCCGTGGCGCAGGATGCGCCCGACCGCTACATCGTGCAGCCGGGCGACACGCTCTGGGACATCTCGTCGAAGTTCCTCACCGATCCGTGGTACTGGCCGGAAATCTGGCACATCAACCCGCAGGTCGCGAACCCGCACCTCATCTATCCGGGGGACGAACTGGCACTCACCTGGGTCGACGGGCGGCCGCAGGTGACCCTCGCGCGCGGCGGCCCGGTCCGCCTCTCGCCCCGCGTGCGCGAGAACCCGCTGTCGGACGCGGTCAATGCGATCCCCTACGAGCGCATCGCCGCCTTCATGCAGCGGCCGGCCGTGCTCACGAGGGACCAGGTCGAGGGCGCGCCTTACGTCGCGCATGCGCGTGACCACCGGCTGATCTCCTCCGTCGGCAACGACGTCTATGCGCGCCGCCTCGCGGACGGCGCGGTCGGCAACCGCTACAGCATCTACCACGTCGGCGACGAGCTGAAGGACCCCGACGACGGCGACGTGCTCGGCTACCAAGGCCTGTTCACCGGCGAGGCCAGCCTCAACCGCGCCGGCGATCCGGCGACGCTGCGCGTCGTCGACTCGGCGCGCGAGACCCTCGAAGGCGACATCCTGCTGCCGGCCGCGACCGACCCGAAGGTGGACTTCATCCCGCGCATTCCGGGCACGAAGGTCGACGGCAGGATCATGTCGGTCATCGACGAGCGCACGGTGGTCGCGGACTACGACGTCGTCATCATCAACCGCGGCACTCAGCACGGCCTGGAGCCGGGCCACTTGCTCGAGGTCTGGGAAGCGGGCGAGGTGGTCCGCGACGTGACGATGAATCGCGAGAGCGCCCAGGTCCTGCTGCCGGACGAGCGCAACGGGCTCGCCATGATCTTCAAAGCCTACGACCGCATGAGCTACGGGCTCATGTGGCGGTCGGACCGCGAGGTCCACGTGGGCGACGCGGTGCGCTCGCCCTGACCGGCTCTCGTCGCTTCGATCGCGGAAACGCCGGCCTCGTGCCGGCGTTTTCGTTTCCGGCGGGCGGACGGCAGACCGGTCCTCGCGCCGATCTCGGGCTGGCCGGGGTTCCCTCGCTCGCGCCGGAACTTTATGCGCTCGCTCGGGACCCCGGCCGCCCGATCGGCACCCGGAACGAGACGCCGCCGTGACCGCCGGCAGCGTAGACGGCGCGCGCCCAGCGACCCCAAGGGGGAGTCATTAAATAGTGTCTGTTCGGGGTCGAAATTCACGAGGTAGCGGTCGATTTCCAGCTCGAAGATCGGGGGGATGAGCGGCCGGGAAACCCGCGAGGGGCGCATTGCCTGGCTTGAGCGCCTGCGGGACCCGGGCACGGCGGATTCGAGCGGAATCGACCGGGATCTCGAGTGGCTGGCCGGTCCGGGCCGGTGCCTGCTGACCGTCGACGACCCCCGCTACCCGGTGCAGCTGGCGGCGGTGCCCGGGATGCCGGCCGCCCTCTTCGTCCGCGGCGACCCGGCGCTGCTGGCGCGGCCGCAGGTGGCGATCGTCGGCAGCCGCGCCGCGACGGCCTCCGGGTGCGAGACGGCCTTCGACCTCGCCGCCCGCCTCGCGGCGCACGGGTTCGCGATCACGAGCGGGCTCGCCGCGGGCATCGACGCCGCCGCGCACCGCGGCGCGCTCGCGGCCGGCGGCGTCACGATCGCGGTTTGCGGCACCGGCCTCGACCGCGTGTATCCGCCCGGCCACGAACGGCTCGCGGACGAGATTGCGGCGGCGGGCGCGCTCGTCGGCGAGTTCCCGACCGGCACGCCGCCCGCCCCGTACAACTTCCCGCGCCGCAACCGTCTGATGTCCGGCCTCGCGCGCGGCGTGCTCGTGGTCGAAGCGGCCGCGCGCTCCGGGTCGCTGATCACGGCGCGGCTCGCCGGCGAGCAGGGCCGTGAAGTCATGGCGGTCCCGGGCTCCATACATAATCCCCTCGCGCGCGGCTGTCACCGGCTGATCAAGGACGGCGCCGCGCTCGTCGAATCGGTGGACGACGTGCTCGCCGCGCTCGGCGCTTCGAGGCTCGAAAGCGCGAGGGATTGTGCGTCGGATGCGCGCGATTCCGCGAAAATTCCGCAAGGCACGTTGGACAGCGACGCGGAAATGCTGTTGAATGCGCTCGGCTTCGAGCCGACGGATCTCGACCGGCTGGTGGAACGAACCGGGATGTCCGCACGATCCGCCCTTTCGAAGCTGCAGTTGCTCGAGCTCGAGGGCCGGGTCGAGACCCTGCCCGGCGGGCGGTACAGCCGGACAACAGCGAGGCAGGACCGATGAAGGACAGCGTGCTCGACATCCTGATTCACCTGTTCGAGAACTTTCTGGATGCCGAGGACGACTCCACGCCGGACCGTGACGCGCTGAAGTCCGAGCTGGAACAGGCGGGCTACCCGGAAGGCGAGATCGAGCGCGCGCTGATCTGGCTGGAAAGCCTCGCGACCGATCCGGACCGCGCCCTCGGCGAGAGCACGGCCCGCGCCGTGCGCGTGTTCAGCGGCTCGGAGCAGGTGCGCCTGGACACTGACGTGCGCGGCTACCTGCTGCACCTCGAGAACCTCGGCATCCTGTCGGTCCAGCAGCGCGAGGTCGTGATCGACCGGCTGCTGGCGCTCGAGGCCGACGACATCGACATCGAGCAGCTCAAGTGGGTCGTACTGATGGTGCTTTTCAGCCAGCCGGGTCAGGAAAACGCCTACCAGCGTATGGAAGACCTGGTGTTCGACGAGCGCCGGGATGCCATGCACTGAACGCCATCGCCCAGCGTGCAACGCAGAGCCGCGGCCGGGCCCGCGGCTTTAGCGTTTCTGGGGACGTCGCATTGAACCTGGAACCATGAGCGCAAACCTCGTCATCGTGGAGTCGCCGGCCAAGGCGAAAACCATCAAGAAGTACCTCGGGCCGGACTTCGAGGTGCTGGCATCCTATGGCCACGTGCGCGACCTCATCGAGAAGGAGGGCGCGGTCAACCCGGACCGCGACTTCGAGATGAAGTACCAGCTGATCGAGAAGAACAAGCCGAAGATCGACGCGATCGAGCGCGCGATGAAGAAGGCCGGCGCGCTCTACCTCGCGACCGACCCGGACCGCGAGGGCGAGGCGATCTCGTGGCACCTGTCGGAGATCCTGCGCGAGCACGGCGCGCTCGACGGCAAGGAGCTGAAGCGCGTCCGCTTCTACGAGATCACCCGGAACGCGGTGCGCGAGGCGGTCGCGCAGGCGGAGAGCGGCGTGAACGAGAACCTGGTGAACGCCTACAAGGCGCGCCGGGCGCTCGATTACCTGGTGGGATTCAACCTCTCGCCGCTGCTGTGGAAGAAGATCAAGCCGGGCCTGTCCGCGGGGCGCGTGCAGAGTGTCGCGCTGCGGCTCATCTGCGAGCGCGAGGCCGAGATCCAGAAGTTCCAGCGCCTGGAATACTGGACGGTCGAGGCCGACGCGTCGAAGGACTCGGCGCGTTTCCCGGCGCGGCTCACCGAGTTCCGCGGGGAGAAGATCGAGGCGGACACGCAGAAGTCGCGCTTCTCCATCACCAACGAGGGCGATGCGCGCGAGGTCGAGCGCACCATCGTCGCGGCGGCGAACGGCGTGCTCACGGTCGAGAGCGTCGAGCGCCGGCCCAAGCGCCGCAACCCGCCGCCGCCGTTCACGACCTCCACGGTGCAGCAGGAGGCGGCGCGCAAGCTCGGCTTCACCGCGCGCCGCACGATGCAGACCGCGCAGCGGCTGTACGAGGCCGGCTACATCACCTACATGCGCACCGACTCGGTCAACCTCTCTGCCGAGGCAGTGCGCGAGATCCGCGAAACGATCGTTTCGCAGTTCGGCAAGCAGGCGCTTTCCGACGGCGTCAACGAGTACAAGACCAAGGCGAAAAACGCGCAGGAGGCCCACGAGGCGATCCGGCCGACCGTCGCGGCCGAAACCCCGCAGAAGGCGGAGCACGACCTCCACGACGACGACCAGCGCCGGCTGTACGCGCTCATCTGGAAGCGCGCGGTCGCCTGCCAGATGGCGCCCGCGGTGTTCGACACGGTCGCGGTCGACCTCGTCGCCGGCGACCCGGGATCCGCGACCGGCGCCAGCCGCCACGTGCTGCGCGCGAACGGCCAGACGCTGATCGAACCGGGCTTCCTCGCCGCCTACCACGAGGACCACGACGAGGACGAGACCGATGTCGAGAGCGAGGACGACAAGGCGCTGCCGCCGCTGGCCGAGGGCGAGCGCGTGACGCTCGAGGCGATCCGGCCCGAGCAGCACTTCACGCAGCCGCCGCCGCGCTACACGGAAGCGAGCCTGGTCAAGTCGCTCGAGAGCCACGGCATCGGCCGGCCCTCGACCTACGCCTCCATCATCGAGACGCTACGCTTCCGCCGGTACGTCGAGATGAGCGGTCGCGCCTTCATCCCGACCGATATCGGCAAGATCGTCAGCAAGTTCCTGGTGAAGTACCTCGGCACCTACGTCGAGTACGGGTTCACGGCGCAGATGGAGGACGTGCTCGACGAGATCAGCAACGGCGAGAAGGAATGGCACGTCGAGCTGGCGCGGTTCTGGAAGCCGTTCACCAAGGAAGTCCAGCACATCCAGAAGAACGTGACGCGCGAGGAAGTCGCCGAGTCGCGCGAGATCGGCAAGGATCCGGTCAGCGGCAAGCCGATCAGCGTGCGCATGGGCGCGTACGGCCCGTTCGTGCAGCAGGGCACGCGCGACGATCCGGACAAGCCGCGCTTCGCGAGCCTCATGCCCGGCCAGCACATGGACGACGTCACGCTCGCCGACGCGCTGAAGCTCCTGTCGCTGCCGCGCGACCTCGGGCACGCGCAGGACGGCACGCCGATCAGCGTCGGCCGCGGCCAGTACGGCCCCTACGTCAAGTACGGCGCCAAGTACGCGTCGATCAAGGAAGACGACCCGTTCGAGGTCGACCTCGCGCGCGCGATCGAAATCGTCGAGGCAAAGGTCCGCGCCGACCGCGAGCGCACGATCCTCGACTTCCCGGACGCGGGCATCCAGGTCCTGAAAGGGCGCTACGGGCCCTATGTCACCGACCGCAAGAAGAACGCCAAGGTGCCGAAGGATCGTGAGCCCGGCTCGCTCACGCTCGAGGAATGCCAGGCGCTGATCGCCGCCGCGCCCGAGCGCAAGGGCCGCTTCGGCCGGCGCGCAAAGACCGCAGCGCCGGCCGCGCCGACGGCCGATGCCGCGCCGCCGAAGGCGCCAGGCGGGCGCCGGAAGGCGGCGACCGCGGTGCCCGCCGCTGCCCCGCCCGCGAAACCGGCAAAGCCGGCAAAACCGGCGAAGGCATCGAAACCCAAGGCGGCCCGCAGGAAGCCCGCGGCGAAGAAGGCGGCCTCGCAGGATCCGCCCGCGGGAGCGTGACGCGTGACTGACCGCGTCGCCGTGCGCGACTGGCTGACGGGACTGCAGCAGGGCCTCGTCGAGGCGATCGAGCGCGCGGACGGCGGCGCGCGTTTCGGCGGCGATCGCTGGGAACGCGCCGGGGGCGGCGGCGGCGAATCGCGCGTGCTGAAGGACGGCGCCCTCATCGAGCAGGGCGGCGTGAACTTCTCCGAGGTCGCGGGCGAGGGCCTCCCCGCCTCCGCCACCCACGACCGGCCCGCGCTCGCGGGCGCGCCATTCACCGCGATGGGCGTCTCGCTCGTGCTGCACCCGAAGAACCCGCACGTGCCGACGACGCACCTGAACCTGCGTTACTTCCTGGCGGAGCCGCCGCAGGGCGCACCGGTGTGGTGGTTCGGCGGCGGCTTCGACTTGACGCCGTATTACCCGGTGCGCGAGGACGTGCTTCATTGGCACCGCACGGCACGAGACGCCTGCGCGGGCATCCCCGGCGGCTACGCGAAGTACAAGGCCTGGTGCGACCGCTATTTCTTCCTGCCGCATCGCAACGAGACGCGCGGGGTCGGCGGGCTCTTCTTCGACGACCTCAACGAGCCGTCCTTCCGGGACTGCTTCGCGTTCGCGCGCGCGGTGGGCGAGGCCTTCCCGCGGGCCTGGCTGCCGATCGCGCAGCGCCGCCGCTCCACCCCGTTCGGCGAGCGCGAGCGGTCGTTCCAGCTGCTGCGGCGCGGACGTTACGTCGAGTTCAACCTGGTCCACGACCGCGGCACGCTGTTCGGGCTGCAGACCGGCGGGCGCACCGAATCGATCCTGATGTCGCTGCCGCCGCTGGTGCGCTGGGAGTACGGCTATGCGCCGGAGGCGGGCTCCGCGGAGGAGGCGCTGGCGCGCGACTGGCTGCGGCCGCGCGACTGGCTCGGCGAGGCGTGAAGTACCGTCACGCCTTCCACGCTGGCAACTTCGCCGACGTGATGAAGCACGTGGCGCTGGTCGCCGCGCTGCTGCGGCTCACGGAAAAGGACCGGCCGCTGTTCCTGCTCGACACGCACGCCGGACGCGGGCGTTACGAGATCGCGGGCCCGGGCGGGGAATCCGCGCAAGGCATCGGCCGCCTCGCGGCCCTGCCGGCCGCGCCCTCCCAGCCGGTGCTCGCGCGTTACCTCGGGGCGGTGCGCGCGCTCAATCCTGACGGGGCGCTGCACACCTATCCCGGCTCGCCGCTCATCGAGGCGGCGCTGATGCGCCCCGGCGACCGCGCGGCATTCTGCGAGCTGCAAGGCGCGGAAGCCGATGCGCTCAAGCGCGAGTTCCGCGCCGATGCGCGCATCGGCGTGCACGAGCGCGACGGCTTCGAGGCGCTCGGGGCGCTGCTGCCGCCGCAGGAGAAGCGCGGACTCGCGCTCATCGACCCGCCCTACGAGGACACCGACGCCGACCTCGCGCGCGTCGCCGCGGCGCTCGCCGACACCGCGTCGCGCTGGCCGCAGGGCGTCGTGATGGCGTGGTACCCGATCAAGCAGGGCGCCGTCGCCGCACGCCTGCACCGGCGCCTGGTCGACGCGGGCGTGAAGCGGCTGCTGGCCGCGGAACTGTGCGTGCACCCGGACGATTCGCGCGCGGGCCTGAACGGCTCCGGCATCCTGGTCGTCAACCCGCCGTGGCAGTTCGAGCAGGACCTGCGCCAGGTGCTGCCCGTGCTGCACGGGATCCTGGCCGAGCGCGGCGCGGGCCGCACGCGGGTCGAGCGCCTCTCGGGGGACTAGCGGCCCCAGTCGACGGCGTCGAAGACCGTCCGCGCGATGCCGTCGACGTCCGCGATCCCGGTGCCCACGATCGCGATGGCGCCCTCCGGCGCCGGCAGCACGACGCCGCGGTAGCCCTGCGCGTCGATTCGAACCGGCTCCGCGATCGCGCGGTGACGCAGCATCAGCACGGTGACGGGGCCCTCGGGCGTCTGCAGGACGAGGTGCGGTACGACGTGGCCGTCGAACACGCAGCGCGCCGCATAGGTGACCTCGCCGATGCCCGGGCGGAGCCGCGTGCCGTCGGGATCGAGCACCCCGGCGAGTGCGACCGGCGCGACCGGCGCCGTCGCATCGACCGCGCCCGGTTCGTGGGCGACGTGGCCGATCACTTCGCGCGCGATCGAGGCACGCGGGGCGCTGACGAGGAGCACGACGCCGACGGCGGCGCCGACGACGAGGCTCGCCGCGATCGCGAACAGGCGGCGGCGCGTCGCGCCCGCCGGCGCCGCGACCCGCTCCGCCGCGCGCGGCGGCGGGTCGACCGCGAGCGCGCGACGGATGACGCCATCCATCGCGCGCAGGTCGTCCTGGTGCCGGGCGCAGGCCACGCACTCGCGACGATGTGCCTCGACGCCGGGATCCGCGGCGAACGGCTCGGCCCCCACGCGGCGGCGGAACTCGAGGCAGGTCATCACGGCGCCCCCTCGGGCGGCAGGCCGAGCTGCTGGCGCAGCCGCGCGCGCGCCCGGAACAGCCGCGTCAGCACCGCGCCCTGCTGCATGCCCATGAGGTCCGCGATCTCCTGCGTCGTGTAGCCGAGCAGGACCTGGAGCACCAGCGGCTCGCGGTATTCCTCGTCGAGGCGGAAGATGGCGTTGCGCATTTCCTCCACGCGCTCGTCCTCGGGCGCCGCGAGCACGGCCGATTCGGCGGCGACGAGCGTGTCGATGTCGGCGAGCTCGGGACGCTTCTTCTCGAAGCTGCGCGCGAGCTCGCGGCGCACGATCGTGAGGAGCCAGGAACGCGCCTTGCCCTCGTCCTCCAGCGACTCGAATGACTTCCATGCCCTCAACAGCGACTCCTGCACCACGTCCTCGGCGAGGCCCCGGTCCCGTCCCAGCCACCAGGCGAAGCGCAGCAGGTCCGGCCGCAGGCTCTCGCACAAGCTGCCGAAACGCCGACGCCGGTCCGTTTCTCCGTCCGCGCGGTTCATGTATAAAGACCGGCCATAGTCGCAGGTTATTTCCGGCCCATCGCGGGCCAATCTACCGCAGGAACTGCCGAACCAGGAGCCTGATGGGACCCAGCGCCACAGGAAGATTCCCGGGTACCCGCCTGCGGCGCATGCGGCGCGACCCGTTCTCGCGCCGGCTCGCGCGCGAGACGGACCTCGCCGCCGACGACCTGATACAGCCGCTGTTCGTCATCGAGGGCCGGGGCCGGCGCGAGGCCGTCGCCTCGATGCCGGGCATCGAGCGCCTGTCGATCGACCTCATCGTCGAAGAAGCGGCGCGGCTCGACGCGATCGGCATTCCCGCGATCGCACTGTTCCCGGTGCCGGACCCGTCGACCAAGAGCGAGGACGGCCGCGAGGCCTGGAATCCGGACGGCCTCGTGCAGCGCGCCGTGCGGGCGCTCAAGAAGGCCGTGCCCGGGCTCGGCGTGATCACGGACGTCGCGCTCGATCCGTACACCACGCACGGGCAGGACGGGTTGATCGACGGCGACGGCCGCGTGCTGAACGATGCGACGGTCGAAGCGCTCGTCCGGCAGGCGCGCTCCCAGGCCGCCGCCGGCACGGACGTGGTGGCGCCCTCCGACATGATGGACGGGCGGATCGGCGCGATTCGCGCGGCGCTCGAAGAAGACGGCCACCCGGACACGCGCATTCTCGCCTACTCCGCCAAGTACGCATCCTGCTTCTACGGACCGTTCAGCGACGCGGTCGGTTCCGGCGCCGCGCTCGGCAAGTCCGACAAGGCGAGCTACCAGATGGACCCGGCGAACAGCGACGAGGCGATCCGCGAGGTCGCGCTCGACCTCGAGGAAGGCGCCGACATCGTCATGATCAAGCCCGGGCTGCCCTACCTCGACATCGTGCGCCGCGTGAAGGACCGCTTCGGGGTGCCGACCTTCGTGTACCAGGTGAGCGGCGAGTACGCGATGATCGCGGCCGCCGCCGCCAACGGCTGGATCGACGAGAGGAAGACGGTGCTCGAGAGCCTGCTGTGCATCCGCCGCGCGGGCGCCGACGGCATCCTGAGCTACTATGCGGGTCGCGCCGCGACGTGGCTGGGGGAATCGAGACAGTGACGACGCACACGGGCCCGGGCCGATACGTGCTCTTCGGCCATCCCGTCAGCCACAGCTGGTCGCCCTTCATCCACGGCCTGTTCGCGCGCCAGTTCGACCACGTCGTGGACTACAAGGTCCTGGACACCGCGCCGGCCGCGTTCCGGCACGCGGTGATCGACTTCTTCGTGCAGGGCGGCAGCGGCGCCAACATCACCCTGCCGCACAAGCCGGCGGCGGCGGAGATCGTGAACGACCTCTCCGCGCGCGCCGAGCGCGCGCGCGCGGTGAACACCATCGTGCGCCGCAGCGCAACCGAGCTGTACGGCGAGAACACCGACGGCATCGGCCTCGTGACCGACCTCACGCGCAACCTCGGCGTGGCGCTTTCGGGCGCCCGCCTGCTCATCCTCGGCGCGGGCGGCGCGACTCGCGGCGTGCTCGCGCCGCTGCTCGAACAGGAGCCGCGCGAAGTGCGCATCGCGAACCGCACGCCCGAGCGCGCCGCGGGACTGCGCGACGAGTTCTCCGACCTGGGCGAGATTTCCGCCTCGGGCTTCTCCGAAGTCGAGGACCGCCCCTGGGACGTCGTCATCAACGCGACCGCCGCGAGCCTCGCGGGCGAAGTGCCGGAGCTGCCGCCGCGCTCGATCGGACGCGACACCGTCTGTTACGACATGGCTTACGGGCGCGGCGACACGGTCTTCATGCGCTGGGCCGCGGGCCGCGGCTCGAAGCGCGCCTACAAGGGCTGGGGCATGCTGGTCGAGCAGGCCGCCGAGGCCTACCTGCTCTGGCACGGCGTGCGGCCCGAGACGCGGCCGGTCATGGGCGCGCTCGAGCGGCTCTAGGGCCGCGCGGAACCCGGGGAAGCGTCTCCCGCGGTTCAGGTAATCGTCCTTCAGGCTGACGTAATGCGCCGCGGATTCCGCGAGCTGCGCGATTTCGTGCGGCGTGAGCGCTCGCACCTGCCGCGCGGGGCTGCCGACCCAGAGCGTGCGCGGCGGCAGGACCTTGCCGGCGGGCACGAGCGCACCGGCGCCGACGATCACCTCGTCGCCGACGACCGCGCCGTCCATCACGATCGCGCCCATACCGATGAGGCAGCGCCGGCCGACGCTGCAGGCGTGCAGGATCACCGCGTGGCCGACCGTGCATTCGTCGCCGACGACGAGCGGAATGCCGTCGCCGCCGGCGAGCCGGCTGCTCGCAACGTGCAGGACGCTGCCGTCCTGGATGCTGGTGCGCGCGCCGATCGAGATCGCGTTCACGTCGCCGCGGATGACCGCGCCGGGCCAGACCGAGGCGTCCTCCCCGATCGTCACGCGCCCGATCACCGTCGCGGCGGGATCGATCCAGGCGCCGCGCCCGATCCGAGGGGTCCATTCGCGGTAGGGGCGGATGTTCATCCGCCGAGCGTGACGAGCTCTTCCGCGCTCGTCGGGTGAATGGCCACGGTGTCGTCGAAGTCGCGCTTGGTCGCGCCGAGGCGCAGCGCCACGGCGAAGCCCTGCAGCAGCTCGTCCGCGCCCATGCCGATCGCGTGCAGGCCGACGATGCGCCGCTCCGTGCCCGCGGTGACGAGCTTCACCTCGGCGCGCCGGCGGCGCGCCGTGACGCCGTGGTAGAGCGGCATGAAATCGCGGCGGAACACCTCGACGCCGTCGCCGTGCGTCGTGCGCGCCTCGGCCTCGGTGAGTCCCACGGTGCCGATCGGGGGGTGGCTGAAGACGACCGTCGGCACCAGGCGATAGTCGAGGTGGCGATCGGGCTGCCCTCCGAAGAGCCGGTCGGCGAGCCGGCGGCCCGCCGCGATGGCGACCGGCGTCAGCTCGCTGCGGCCGGTGACGTCGCCGATCGCGTGCAGGCCGGCGACGTTCGTGTCCTGCTTCAGGTCCGTCGCGATCGCGCCGTCCGGCCCGAGCGCGACGCCCGCCGCCTCGAGGCCGAGTCCCGCGGTCAGCGGCCGGCGGCCGGTGGCCCACAGCACGCAGTCGAAGGGGCCCATGGCACGGCCGCCGGCCAGCGACAGGCGAAGCCCCGCGCCATCCCGCTCGAGCGCCGTCGCGTACGCGTCCGTCACGATCTCGATGCCGTCGGCGCGCATGGCGTCCATCAGCCGCGAAGAGAGCATCTCGTCGAAGCCGCGCAGGACGCGCTCGTGGCGCGCGAGGAGCGTGACGCGGCTGCCGAGCGCGGCGAAGACGCCGCCCAGTTCCGCCGCGACGTAGCCGCTGCCGACGATGGCGACGGAGCCCGGCAGCCGGTCGAGCGCAAAGAAACCGTCCGACGTGATGCCGAGCGCGGCGCCCGGCACGTCGGGCACGGCGGGCGCGCCGCCGGTCGCGACGACCACGTGGCGCGCGGCGTGGGTCTCCCCGCCGATCTCGACCCGGCCCGCGCCCGCGAGACGGGCCCGGGAGCGGATGAGCGTCGCGCCGCTCTTCTCCACGTTGCCGAGGTAGATGCCGCGCAGCCATTCGACATATGCGTCGCGGCGCGCCTTCAGGGCCGCGAAGTCATGCCGCACGGACGCGAGCGCAAAGCCGTAATCCGCGGCATCCGCGAGCGCGTGAGCGACGTCGGCGGCGTGGTACATGAGCTTCTTCGGCACGCAGCCTGCGTTGACGCAGGTGCCCCCGAGGTGACCCGGCTCCGCGATGGCGACCCGCGCCCCGTGGCGCGCCGCGCGCTGCGCGCAGGCGAGGCCGCCGCTGCCGCCGCCAATTACGATCAAATCCCAGGACTGCGTCATGTTCCCACCGCGCGGAAGCCGCGAGGGCCGATGTTATACTCGATCGACGCATGGCCTGGATTCTCCTCGTTGCGTTCGCGGCGCTCGCCGCGGCGGTGGCCGCCGCCGCACGCCGGGGCCTCGCCAACCTCCAGGGCTCCCGGGAGGAGGCCTGGGCCGCGCTCGAGGCCCAGCTCGAGAAGCGCCACGCGCACATGATCCAGATCGTCGGGCTGTGCGCGCGGCTGATGAAGTACGAGCGCGACACGCTGGATCGGGTCACCACTTCCGGCAGCGCCGTGATCGCCGCAGCCCGGCGCGGCAACATGCCCGCGCTCGCCGCGGCCGACAAGACGTATCGCGCGGCCGCGGAGTCGCTGTTCCGGCTCGCAGCGAACTACCCGCAATTCGGGACCAGCCGTGCCTTCAGGGCGCTGCACGAGCGCGCGATGACGCTCGATGGCCGCGTGGACGAGCGGCGCGAAACCTACAACAACGTCGTCAGCGTGCTGAACGTGCGCTGCCAGGCGTTTCCCTACAGCCTCGTCGCGCGCACGATGGGGATGCGTCCGGCCGCCTTCCTCTCCTGACGCCGTGCGCATCGCGACCTGGAACGTCAACTCGCTGCGCGTACGCATGGAACACCTCGGGCGCTGGCTCGCGGAGAACGCCGTGGACGCGATCGCGCTGCAGGAACTCAAGCTCGCGGACGAGCATTTCCCGCGCGCGGACTTCGAGGCGCTGGGCCTGCACGCGGCGATCTTCGGCCAGAAGACCTACAACGGCGTCGCGATCGTCTCGCGCCGCGAGGTCGCGGACGTCGCGCCCGGCATGCCGGCGGATGCCGACCCCCAGCGACGCGTGATCGCCGCGACCCTGGGCCCCATCCGGCTCGTGAACGTGTACGTGCCGAACGGCCAGGCGGTCGGCTCGGAGAAGTACACCTACAAGCTCGCCTGGCTCGAGCGGCTGCGCGCCTACCTCGCGACGCTGCTCGAGACGCACGAGCACCTGCTGGTCGTCGGCGACTTCAACATCGCGCCGGAGGACCGCGACGTGCACGACCCGGCGGCCTGGGAGGGGTCGGTCCACGTCAGCGCACCCGAGCGCGAGGCGCTCGCAAGGATCGCGGCGCTCGGCCTCACCGACCTGTTCCGCCGTTTCGAGCAGCCGAAGAATGGCTGGAGCTGGTGGGACTACCGCATGAACGCGTTCCGCCGCGACCACGGCCTGCGCATCGACCTGATGCTCGCCTCGAAGTCGCTGGCCGCGCGCTGCACTGCCTGCACGATCGACCGCAATCCGCGGACCTGGGAACGACCCTCCGACCACGCCCCGGTCACGGCAGCATTTGACATCATTTGACATAGAGTGAGTCCCGGGTTGTGATGCCGCGCATGTCCGCGGCAGCCCAGCGGGTCCTAGCGCCACTTCGAGGCGTAAAATCGAGCCCGGAAACGCCGTACAAGAAGATCCGTCGCCCCGTGCCAAGGCCTTGTCGCCGCAGTGATTTCGACGTCACCGACACCGTGCAGGTGAGCCGGCCCGCGGCCGTGCGCGAGGCGGTCCTCGAACTCTATGCCGACACCTGGCCGGGCGCGCCGCGCGAGGGTCTCGAGAAGGCCTTCAGGGATTTCGAGAGCCTGTTCACCGGGCAGATGCCCGGCTTCCTCGGCGTCGACACCGTCTACCACGACCTGCAGCATTCACAGGACGTGGTGCTGGCGATGGCCCGGCTGCTCGCCGGCTATGAACGCGTCCCCGACGGCCCGCGGCTGGGCGCCGAGCGCGGGCTGGTCGCGCTCATCACCGCCCTGTTCCACGATTCCGGCTACATCCGCGAGTCCGGCGAGTCCGCGGTCGCGAACGGCGCCGTGTTCACGCGCAACCACGTCACGCGCAGCGCGCGGTTCATCGCGAAGTACCTGCCCGACGCGGGGCTCGGAAACTGGGTGCCGATCTCGACGCGCATCGTCCACTTCACCGGCTATGAAGTCCCGCTCGACCTGCTGCGCGTCGCCGACGCACGCGACCGCCTCGCGGGCCACATGCTCGGCACCGCCGACATGCTCGCGCAGATGGCGGACCGGTGTTACCTCGAGAAATGCCGCGATCGCCTGTACGCCGAGTTCGTGCTCGGCAACGTCGCGGTGCACGCGGGCGCGGAAGGCGTGAAGGTCCTCTACGGTTCGGGACTCGACCTGCTGCGCCAGACGCCGAAGTTCATCGCCTCGACGGTCGACAACCGCCTCGGCTCGGCGTTCGGCCACAGCTATCGCTTCGTCGAGCCGCTCTTCGGCGGCGACAATCCGTACATGAACGCGATCCGCCAGAACGTGCAGTACCTGAAGGGGCTCACGCGCGGCAGCCGCTGGCCGATGCTGCGCCGCAATCCGCCGGTGTTCACGGTCGAATCGAACGCCATGGACGGAATGCGCACGCTCCTGGTCCGGCACCTGAAGGAAGTCTTTGGCGCGTCCGCGCCCCCGCTCACCGCAAGCTGACGCGCGCCAAGCGCGAGCGCATGCGGGGCGGCGCGTCCACGTCCATCACGTAGCGCTCGCGGATCACATGCAGCCGGGCCAGGATCTCCGCCTCGCCTTCGATGCCCGCGCCGGTGATCGCCTCCGCCAGCAGGCGGGGCGTCATGCGCGCGAGCGCGTTTCGCGCGACGGGCGCATACGACAGGTGCCAGGGCTCGGGCTGGACGCCGCGGCCGCGGCGCGTGTAGGGCCGGTAGAAGCCGAAGCGCCGCATGTGGACGCCGAGCCAGGCGGAGAGCCCCGCGAACGGGCCGCCGCGGCGGAACTCGGCGATTTCCAGCTGCGGCCGGTACCCTTCGGCCATGACGCGGCCGTCGGCGACGTCGATGTCGGTGCCCCAGTGATGGCGGCTCGCGCCGGGCAGCGCCGACCACAGCAGGATCGTCTCCACCCGGGCACCGGGGGACAGCGCCGTCAAGTCCACGAGCCGGCCATCGCGGTCCCGGGCCGGGCGTTCGCCGCGGAACTTCGCGTTCCAGATCGCGCGCTGGCGCCCGAAGTCGCGATAGGAGGAGACGGGCACGAGGTCGAAACCGTCGCGCGCGGCGGCCGCGCGCATCGCCAGGAACGGCCGCACGGCCGCTCGGTGCAGCGCACAACGCGGCTCGGCGAGTTCGACGAGGTGGCCGCGGTCGCGGCCGGTGAGCTGATTGCCGTTCAAGACCGGTATGATGAGCGCTTCAACCCGGGGGCGCCAACGGACCGATGGCCGCATTCCTGAACGCGTACTGGCCACTCGCGGGGCTCGGCCTCGTCCTCGCCATCGCGCTGGTCCTCGCCTGGCGGTTCCACCGGCGCGTCCACGGCCCGCTGGCCGACGTACTGAAGTCAGTCGAGCGGCTCTCGGGCGGCGACTGGACGACTCACGTCGAGGTGCCGGCCGGCCGCGTGGGACGCGCGCTCGGCAGCGCGCTCGAGCGCCTGCGCATCAACCTCGCGGACCACGCCGCCACCGGCCGCGCGCTCGACATCATGCTGGACAGCATGAACGACGCGGTATTCGTCACCTCCCCGGACGGGCTCATCAAGCGGGTGAACCTGGCCGCGACGCAGATGCTGGGCTGGTCGCAGATGGAGCTGCTCGGCCGCGAACTGGCCTATGTCATCTCCGACCAGGACCGCCCGGCCTTCAACATCGAGCAGGCGACGAACGAGGTGCTCGAGCTCACCATCCGCACGCACGCCGGGCAGACGATCCCGGTGTCGCTGTCGGGCTCGGTCATGAGCTCCGACGACCCGCGCTTCCAGGGCTGCATCTTCGTCGCCCGCAACATCACCGAGCGCAAGCGCGCCGAGCGGCGCATCCGCTACCTCGCCCGCTACGACACGCTGACCAAGATCCCGAACCGGCTCCAGTTCCAGCACTCCCTGCAGCAGGCGATCGCGCGCACGCGCCGCGCCGGCCGCGAGCTCGCGCTGATCTACCTCGACCTCGACCGCTTCAAGGAGGTCAACGACACCTTCGGCCACGCCGCGGGCGACCGCGCGCTCGAGATCCTCTCCGAGCGGATGAACAAGAAGCTGCCGCGCGACACCATGCTGGGCCGCCTGGCGGGCGACGAATTTGCCCTGTTCGTCGAAAATCTCCCGGCGGCGACCGACAACCGCGCCGTGATCGGCGCGCTCGCGCGCGAGCTCCTCGACGAGCTCGGCCGCCCGTTCCAGCTGAACCAGCAGGAGCTCTACGTCACCGGCAGCATCGGCATCGCGCTGTGCCCGCGCGACGCGGACAACGTGGTCGACCTGATCCGCGACGCGGACGCGGCGATGTACTACTCCAAGCAGAACGGCGGCAACAGCCACAGCTTCTTCACGCCGGAGATGAGCGCCGCGGCGGTCGAGCGGCTGATGCTGAAGGCCAAGCTGCGGCGCGCGGTCGAGCGCGACGAGCTGGTGATCCTGTACCAGCCAAAGGTGGACCTGCGCGACGGGCGCGTGGTCGGCGGCGAGGCGCTGATCCGCTGGCGCCTGCCGGGGCACGGCGACATCTCCCCCGCGCAGTTCATCCCGCTCGCGGAAGAGTCGAACCTGATCCAGGAGATCGGCGAGTGGGTGTTGAAGCGGGTGGTGCGCGACTACCAGAGCTGGCAGTTGCAGGTGCCGAAACCCGGGCGCATCTCCATCAACCTGTCCCTGAAGCAGCTGCGCCAGGCCGAGTTCCTGACGCGCTACCGCTCGGTGTTCGACGATGCCGACGTCTCGCCGTCGAACTTCGAGCTGGAGATCACCGAGACCACCCTGATGACCGAGGCCGGGCGCATGGTGCGGCTGCTCGACGAGCTGCACGCGATGGGGCTGCACCTGTCCATCGACGACTTCGGCACGGGCTACTCGTCGCTGTCGGCGCTGCAGCAGTTCCCGGTCGGCACGCTCAAGATCGACCAGTCGTTCGTGCGGCACGCCACGGTGTCGAAGGAAGACGCGACACTCGTGCGCACGATCATCGAGATGGGCAAGAACCTCGGCCTCAAGGTCGTGGCCGAGGGCATCGAGTCGCAGCAGCAGCTCGACTTCCTGCGCAGCCGCGACTGCCACTACGGCCAGGGCCGGCTGTTCGGCGAGCCGATGACGGCGGAGAACTTCCTGCAGCTCCTGCTGGCGCAGGCCCGCGGCGAGGCCGGTTACACGCGGATGTTCGCCGGCCGCTAGTCCGCCGGCCTCAGCGGCCTGCGCTGCGCGCCTGCTCGCCCGCGGCCAGGTCGGCGGAGATCGTGTCGAACGACCGGGCCGCCACCTCCGACGCCGCCTTTGCGAACGCCGCGTCGAGCGCGGCCACCACCGATGTCTGGCGGTTTTCCGACGCGTTCTCGCGCGAGGCCGCGATGAACGAGGCCAGCACCTGCCGGTCGGAGTTGCGCCCGAGCGTCACGGCCAGCTCGACCTCCGCAACCGGCAGCGCGCCGCCCGTGTAATCCGCCTCGAAGCGGCGCACGTCGATCACGAGCGTATGCGTCGCCGGGAATCGGCCCGCGTCTCCCTGCACGGAGCGCAGCCGGCCGGATTCCTGGAAGCTCTCGACCAGGGCGGACTGGAGCATCCGCGAGACGTCATCGGCCCAGCGGGCATTGGCGATGTAGTCGAGCCGGTTTCCCGGCCAGCGGCCGGCGATGCCCTCGCCGTCGAGGCCGGGAGCCGTGCGCTCGACGACGACGGACAGGTCGGCGCCGAGCGCGTTGCCCGTGCCGACCTCCGGCGCATCCACGCGGTAGATCCGCGGCGCGGGGACCTCGTTCTTCAGCCCGCCGAAGCAGCCGGTGGCAAGCGCCGCGGCGGCTGCCACGATCATGTTTCTCATGGCGGAATCTCCACGCCGGCGGGTGCCGGGCCGTAAATCACGCGCGAGGGGTCGCGCTCCAGGCTGCGGGTCAATGCGTCGACGCTGCGCATGGCCTCGCGAGCATCGCGCAGCAGCTGCTCGAACTCCGCGAGGCCCTGGTCCGCGAAGCGGTCCACGTTGCCCTCGTTCTCCGCCACGATGCGGTCGAAGCGCGCGGCCGTCACCGCGATCGTGTCCGCGACCTCGCGCAGGCGGGTGGCGGCTGCCTTGATGTCCTCGCCGCCGAGGGCGCCGAGCGCGGCCATCGTCGTTTCCATCTCGTTCGCGGCATCCTGGAGGTCGCCGAACATCGCGCGCGCCTCGGCGATGGCCGCGGGGAGTTCCGCGCTCGCCCGCTTCGCATTCGCCAGCGAGTCGGAAATGGAGGCGATGTTCTTGTCGGACAGCAGCGCATTGATCCGCTCGAGCGCCTCGCCCGCCTTGGAGACCACGTCCGGCAGGTTGCTGACGAGCACGTCGAACTGCGATTGCTCCGAGGGAATGACGGGATACCTGAGGCTCGCGGTGGCCACGCCCGGGAGCGAGCCCGGGCTGCGCGGCCGCAGGTCGACGAAGAGGAGGCCCGTGACGCCCTGCAGGGTCAGGCGCGCCACGGTGTCGGCGCCGATCGGCGCGTCCACGTTGATGTCGGCCACCACCCGCACCCGCCGCGCATCGCGCGGGTCGATGCCGATGCCGGCGACCCGCCCGACCACGACGCCGAGGTATCGCACGCTGCTGCCCTCGGCAAGCCCGGTCACGCTGCCCTCGAAATAGATCTCGTAACGGGCTTGTTCCGCCTTGCCGGCGGTGTCCGAGTACCAGAGCACGAAGCCCGCGCCCAGCACGATGACCAGCAGGACGAAGGCCCCCACCGCGACGTAATTGGCTTCCCTATCCATCGCTCTGACCCTGGCCTTGCGAGGCTCTGCTGCGCTCGCCGTGAAAGTAGTCGCGGATCCACGGATGCTCGTTTTTCACGATCTCATCCAGTGTCCCGGTGATCATCCGCCCGTCGACGATCACGCCGACCCGGTTGCAGACCCGGAAGATGGTATCCAGATCGTGGGTAATCATCACTACCGTCAGCGAAAGCCCCCGCTGCAGCTCCAGCACGAGGCGGTCGAAGGCCGCCGCCGAGATCGGGTCGAGGCCCGAAGTCGGCTCGTCGAGGAACAGGATGGCGGGATCGAGCGCGATGGCCCGCGCCAGTGCCGCGCGCTTGGTCATGCCGCCGGAGAGCTGGGCCGGGAACTTGCGCGCGTCGTCCGGGCCCAGCCCGACCATCCGGATCCGCAGCAGGGCGAGGTCGCGCAGCAGGGCCTCGGGCATCGGAAAGTGCTCGCGGATGGGCAGCTCGACGTTGCGGGCGACCGACAGGGAGGAAAAAAGGGCCCCGCGCTGGAACATGACGCCATAGCGGCGCTTGACCGCGAGCAGCTCGCGATCCGATTGCCGCGTGATCTCCGCGGCCTCGATGCGGACCGAGCCCGACACCGGCTTCTGCAGGCCGAGCAGGGTGCGAAGCAGCACCGACTTGCCGCTGCCCGAGCCGCCCACGATGCCGAACACCTCGCCCGCCTCGATGTCGAGGTCGAGCCCGTCGTGGACCACCTGCCGCCCGAAACGGTTGACGATGCCGCGCGCCTGGATGACGGCGGCCATCAGATGTCGAGCTCCAGGAAGATCACGGCGAAAACGGCGTCGGCGAGGATGACCAGGAAGATCGACTGCACGACGGCGATCGTGGTGAGGCGGCCGAGCTCGCGCGAGGAAGTGCGCACCTGCATGCCGCGCAACGTCCCGACCATCGCGATCAGCACCGCGAACACCGGGGCCTTGATGAGGCCGACCCAGAACGTCGTGCTGGCGATCGCCCCCTGCACGCGGTCGATGTACTGTCCGAGGGGAATGTCGACCAGGTACCAGGACAGGATCGCCCCGCCCGCCAGGCCCATGGCATCGGCGACGACGGTGAGCGCGGGCAGCGCGATGACGAGCCCGAGGATGCGCGGCAGGACGAGCACCTCCACGGGGTCCATGCCCATGGCGCGCAGGGCATCGACCTCGTCGTTCAGCTTCATCGCGCCGATCTCGGCCGCAAAGGCGCTGCCCGAACGGCCGGCAACGATGATCGCCGTCAGCAGCACGCCGAGCTCGCGCAGGACGGACACGGTCACCAGGTCGACGATGAAGATCTCGCCGCCGAACTTCCGCAGCTGCTGCGCGCCGATGTAGGCGACGATCACCGCGATCAGGAAGGCGATCAGCGAGACGATCGGCACCGCGGTGAGGCCGGTCTCGTAGACGTGGCGCACGACCGACGGCAGGCGCAGCCGCTTGAGGCTCCGCGCGATGCGGCCGACGCCAACCGTGACGACGCCGACGAAGGCGAGCAGGTCGAGCGCGCCCTCCTTCGCCTGGACGGTCGACTCGCCGAGGCCCTGCAAAGCACCGGCAAGACCCGCCGCCGGCGGCTCGCCGGGGCGCGGAGTTTCCGGCTCGTCGGCGACGGTCCGGTCGATGAATGCGAGCAGCTCCGGGCGCGCCGGAATCCAGGAGACGGGGCCGCGCTTCGGGCCGGACCCGCCCTCGAGCTCCCACAGGCGCCAGGCGCCGGAAAGGTCGAGCGCCTCGATGCCGGACACGTCGAAGACGCGCTCGCGCGCATCGACCGGAAGCCCGGAAAGGTCCGCTGCCCGCGACCCGATGTCGGCGACCGTCCAGCGCCCGTGGATCCGCACGTGCGTGCGCCCGCCCTCGTCCCTCACCTCGACCGGCATGCCCTCTCCCGGAGGTTTCGGGCGATGCTATCAGGTGATAATGGCCGCCGGAGGCGGCACCTGGAAAACAGCGTCCTCGAAGACGTCCTGCTGCTGCTCATGGCGACCCTCGCGGTCGTCGTGGGGCTGCGCCGCCTGCGCCTGCCGATGATCCTCGCCTTCCTGATCGTCGGCATGTTCGTCGGCCCGCATGCGCTCGGCTGGGTGACGCCCACGGAAACCACGGAGACCCTCGCCGAGTTCGGCATCGTGTTCCTGCTGTTCGCCCTGGGGCTCGAGTTCTCGCTGCCGCGGCTCATCGCGATGCGGGGCGAGGTATTCACGCTCGGCGGACTGCAGGTCGGCGCCACGACGGCCGCCGTAGCCGCGGTCGGCTGGGCGACCGGCCTCACGCTGCCGGTCGCGATCCTGCTGGGCGGCGCGGTCGCGATGTCCTCGACCGCCATCGTGCTGCGCCAGCTCACCGAACAGGACGAGCTCAACCGCACGCACGGGCGCCTCGCATTCGGCGTGCTGCTGTTCCAGGACCTCGCGATCGTCCCCTTCCTCGCGCTCGCGGGCGTCCTCGCCGCGCCGCAGGAGAACTACACGACGATGGAGATCGCGCTCGCCGTCTCCAAGGCGGCGGTCGCGCTGCTGATCGTGCTGGCCTCGGGCCGCTGGCTGCTGCGGCCGCTGTTCCACGAGATCGCGGCGAGCAACGCGCCGGAACTGTTCACGTTCGCCGTCCTGTTCGTCGCGATCGGCGCGGCCTGGGCGACGCACGCCGCGGGGCTCACCTTTGCGCTCGGCGCGTTCCTCGCCGGGATGATGCTGGCGGAGACCGAGTACCGCTACCAGGTCGAGGCCGGAATCCGCCCTTTCCGCGACACGCTGCTCGGGCTGTTCTTCGTCACCATCGGCATGCAGCTCGACGTGCCGGCGCTCCTCGGGCACCTCCCGCTCGTCATCGCGATCCTGGCCGGGATGCTGCTGCTCAAGGCGGCGATCGTCATGCTCGCGGCACGGCCCTTCGCCGGCCAGTGGTTCAAGTCGCTGCGCTCCGGGATCGTCCTCTCGCCCGGCGGCGAGTTCGGCTTCGCGCTGCTCGCGCTGCTGCTCGACAACCGGCTCATCGGCGCCGCGTACACCCAGCCGCTGCTCGCCGCGATCACGCTCAGCATGCTGATCGCGCCCCTGCTGATACGCCACAACAAGTCGGTCGCGCGCTTCGTGCTGCGCCAGAGCGGCCAGCTGCAGACGGGGCTTGACCGGCTCGACGCCGCGAACCAGGCGCTGGCGCGGCGCGAGCACGTGATCCTGTGCGGCTACGGCCGCGTCGGGCAGAACGTCGGGCGGGTGCTGGAGACCGAGGGCTTCGAGTGCCTGGCGATGGACCTCGACCCGGTGCGCGTGCGCACCGCGCTCGCCGCCGGGGATGCCGTGATCTACGGCGATGCCGCCGACGAGGGCATGCTGAGGTCCGCCGGCATCGAGCGCGCGATCGCGGTCGTGGTGACCTTCTCGGATACCGCGCGCTCGCTCGCGATCGTGCGTGCCGTGCGCCGGCAGCGGCCGAGCCTGCCCATCCTGGTGCGCGCGCCGGACGATGCGCAGCTGGAGGAACTGCTGGAGGCCGGCGCCACCGAGGTCGTGCCGGAGACGCTGGAGGCCGCGCTGACGCTGGTCTCGAACGCACTGCACATGCTGCAGGTGCCCGCGTCGCGGGTGATCCGCACGGTCGGCGAGATCCGCCGCCAGCGTTACAAGGCGCTGCGTTCGGTGATCGGCCGGGACCCTGCCGGCCCCGCCGACGCGTCGGGCAGCTTCCGCGAGGAACTGCACACCGTCGTGCTGCCGCCCGGCGCCTGGTCGATCGGCCGGAGCATCAGCGAGATCCGCGGCCGCGGCGCCGAAGTGTCGTTCACCGCAGTGCGGCGCGACGGCATCGTCGGCCGCGACCCGGATCCGGACATGACGCTGCGGGAGGGCGACGTGGTCGTCCTGTTCGGCACGCCGGAAGCGCAGGAGCACGCCGAGGCGGTGCTCCTCGCAGGCTAGTCGAAGGCGATGTTGACGCTGCCGGAGCCGGTATCGATCACGCCGTCGTGCGAGGCGTCGCGCATCCGCACGTAAGTGACGTCGTCCTTCTCGCGGATTGTCGCGCCGGGCACCGAGACGGCAACGCCCCCGCTGCCCGTGTCGATGCGAAGCTCGAGCGAGGGCTGGGCCGTCGAGCGCAGGCTCACGCCGCCCGACCCCGTGTCGATCGCGAGGCGCTCGAGCGCCGACAGGTCGCCCTCGACGCTCACGCTGCCGGAACCGGTGTCGACCTCGAGGCTCTTCACGTCCGTGAGCCCGCGCGCCTTGACCGATCCGGACCCCGTATCCGCCGCGAACGAGCCGGCGAAGTCGGCGACGTCGACGCCGCCCGATCCCGTGTCGGCGGAGACGCTGCCCTTGCCCCGTTCGACGTTGACCGACCCCGAGCCGGTGTCGGCCACGATCTCGCATTCGCAGTCGCTGATCTTGACGTCCCCGCTGCCGGTGTCCGCCGCGACCCGCCCGCGGTGCCTGGCGACGACAGCCTCACCGCTGCCGTTGTCGAGCTCGACTTCGCCCTCGCCGCCGGTCGAGGACAGCAGCCCGCTGCCGCCATCCAGGCGCAGCGTCCCCGAATAGCCCTGCGCGATCGCGTCGCCGAACGTGATGTCGACCTCGAGCTTCGCGCCCGCGGGCGCGCGGATCACGAGGTCCACGCGCAGGCCCGGGCGCATCGTCGCGGTCGCCGACCAGCCGGATGCGTTCGCCGAGGTATTCGACGTAGCTCAGCGAGTACCAGGTCGAGGCGCCCTTGTCCCAGAAGAGCTTCGGGAAATGCTCGCGCGGCAGGCGCACGTCGAAGCGCGAGCCCGCGCCCACGTCCGTGGTCCGGAAGTCGACCAGCTTGACGAGCCGGTCCGCCTCGGCCTGGCTCGCGGCCTCGATCGTCGTGTTGGCGGTGACGTGGATGCCGGGCGCCGTGCCACGCTCGACGCGCACGGTGCCCATGAGGTTGCGCACCGTCAGGCCGGCGTTCGACTCCGGCTTGAACTGCCAGGAACGCGTCGCCGTCGCGCTCGCGGCCAGGGCGGGGAGGGTCGCCGTCAGCAGCGCGAGCGCGGCGGTGGCGCGGAAAAAGTCGTTCATCTTCAGGCTCCGTCGGATCCGGGGTTTCAGCTCGTCTCGTCGCGGTAGCGGCGCACCCACATCGCGGCCGCGAGCAGCACGGCCGCGGCGACCACGCCGAGCCAGAGCTCGGGCGATGCGTAGAACTCGCGCAGGCTGCCGACGAGGTCCAGGTTGCCGATGTCGGACAGCTCGTCGGACCGCTCGAGCTCGCCGAGGCCGCCCTCGTTGCGCGTGCCGAGCAGGCGGTACATGCCGAACAGGCGGTCGGTGATGAAGTCGCCGACGTACTCGGAACCGACCACCACGCGCTCGAGCACCCACAGGCCGACCGGCGGCAGCACCGCCCACAGGAAGGGCCCGCGCGGCGCCCAGGCCGAGGCCAGCATCAGGTAACCGATGATCGGCGCATACCAGAGAATCGCCGTCACGCACCAGAGCAGCGCCACGGTGAACCCGCCGAGCAGGGCCTCGGGCGCCCACATCATGCTGCCCGGCAGGCCGTTCATCGAGAGCCGCACCGAACCCCCGGCCGCGATCACGAGCTGTGCGACCAGCGAGGCCGCGAGCGCAATGAGCGGAATCAGGATCGCCGCGACCGCGAACTTCGACAGCACGGTCTCGATGTCGGAGATCGGCAGCGACTTCCAGAACAGCACGGAACGGTCGCGCCGGTCCGAGTACAGCGAATCGATCGCGTAGAAGAACGCGACGATGCCCAGCACCATGTCCATGACCAGCGCGAGGCCCGCATAGACGATGACCAGCAGCCTCGTCTGCAGCTCCGGCGGCACGTCGCCGAACATGGCGGCATCGCGCGCCTCGCCGATCGGGCCGAGGTGCACGTTGCCGGTCAGGACGAGGACCATGAGGGAGGCGATCACGATCGCCGGGGCGACCCAGATCGCCTTGTTCTCCCAGACCTCGCGGCGGACCAGCCACAGGAAACGGTTCATGCGCGTGCCCCCTGGATGACGGCGACGAAGAGGTCGGCGACCGACGGCACCCCCACCTCGCCCAGGCGCTCCAGCTCGGCATGCTCCGCGCCCTTGAAGAGCATGTGCGTGCGGCCGAGGCCCTGCCGCTCCGCGACCGGCTTCAGCGTGCGGGCGGCGGCGACGTGCTCGGGCCGGATCGCGACCTGCGCGTACTTCTCCTGCACTTCCTCCATGGTCGCGTCCAGCACGATGCGGCCGCGGTCGATGAACAGCAGGTCGGTGAGGATGTGCTCGATCTCTTCCACCTGGTGGGTGGTGACGAGGATCGTGCGCTGCTCGTCGAAGTACTCGTTGAGCAGCGTTTCGTAGAACTGCTTGCGCATCAGTATGTCGAGGCCGAGCGTCGGCTCGTCGAGCACCAGGAGCTTCGCGTCGATCGCCATGACCAGCGCGAGGTGGAGCTGCGTGACCATGCCCTTCGACAGCTCCTTCACGCGGCTCGTCTTCCTGATGTCGCTGCGCGACAGGAAGTGCTCGCAGACCTCGCGCCGGAAGCGCGGGTGCGTCGCCGCGACGAACTCGATCAGCTGCGCGACGCGGATCCAGCGCGGCAGCACGGCGACGTCGGCGATGAAGCAGACGTCCTGCATCAGCTGGTGGCGCTGGCGGAAGGGGTCGAGGCCAAGCACCGACAGCTCGCCGTCGAAACGCGTGAGGCCGAGCAGGGCCTTGAGCGCGGTGGTCTTGCCGGCCCCGTTCGGGCCGATCAGGCCGACGATGCGCCCGGACTGGACGCGGAAGTTGACGTCGTCCAGGGCACGGGTCGGCCCGAATGCCTTGCCGAGGCCACGCGCCACGATGAGGTCAGTCACGCTCGCCCTCCTCCTCCGTATCGTCCGCGCCGTCGTCACGCGCGGCTGTCAGCGAGGACGCGGGCGCGGGCGGAATCTTGTCGAGGGCGTCCAGCAGTTCCTTGGGCTCGAAGCCGAGGCGCTGGATGCGGCCCGCGATCTTGGGCCACTCTTCCTCGAGGAAGAGCTGGCGCTCGTCTTTCAGGAGCGCGCGGCGCGCGCCCTCGGTCACGAACATCCCGCGCCCGCGGCGCTTCTCGACCAGATGCTCGTCGACCAGCTGCTGGTAACCCTTCAGGACCGTGAGGGGGTTCAGGCGATATTCGGCCGCGACGCTGCGGACCGACGGCAACGGGTCGCCGTCGTTCAGCACGCCTTCCAGGATCATCGCCACCACGCGGTCGCGCAGTTGGCGGTAGATCGGCAGGCTGTCGTTCCAGTTGGTATCCATGCTTTTGCCGAAGTGAACTAGCCCGCTACCAGACTACTTTAGCAGAGCACCTTCAGAAGCCGGCGCTTATGGCCGGCGCCGCGGTGCGCTGCGCCTTGTCGTCCTTCGCCACCATGTGGGCGACGCGCTTGGCGACCACCACGATCTCGGGCAGCTGGGCTGCCGCGTAATACGTGGCGAACTCGCGCTTCGCGACCACGACCACTTCCGGGAGCTGGGCGAGCGTGGCGCCCGCGTTATCGACAGCCGTCGGCTCGCCGATCTCGATCGTGCCCTGCGGGGCCGCCGCCAGGTACGCCTGGTCCATCACCAGGCCGCCGAATGAGACGATGGCAACCGCCGCGACTGCGCTGAAGGTCTTCCGAGTGCTCTGTGTAACGATCGTGAACATGACGCTCTCCTTTCTCTTGCTTCGTTCCGGTCCCGGTTCTGCGCCGGTCCCGATGTACTGATGTGCTCTTCTGGTGTTGTAGTGAACTATAACACCGACTCCGATGCAAGTGCTTTTCTATGAAAAAAGTTGGACTTGTCGAGCTTCTTGATAGAAAACAATGGCTTAGAGAGCGCAAAACCGGTGCCGGAGCCCGGCTGGGGTGGTCCGCGGCAGCTCCTGACAGCCGGGTTTCTGCGCAAAAGTCGAACACTTTCCAGGCGCGGCCGGCGTTGAAGAGACTGCCGCCCGGCCCTTCCGGGTAGAGTTGCCGCCGATGGGAGATGGGGATGCCGACGCGCAACTGATGCTGCGCTACGCCGGGGGCGATGCGCGGGCGTTCGACGCCCTCTACGAAGCGCACCGGCGCGCGCTGTGGCGCTTCATCCGGCGCTCGGTGCCGGATGCGGCCGCGACCGACGACGTCTTCCAGGAGTGCTGGTCGCGCGTGATCGCGCACCGCGAGAGCTACCGGCCGGAGGCGCGCTTCGCGACCTGGCTGTACCGCATCGCGCACAACTGCTGCATGGACCACTGGCGGCGCAGCGGCAGGCGCGGCACGCGCGAGACGGCGGATGAGGATGCAGTGCTCGAGGCAGCCGGCGATGCGGCGAGCGGGCCGCTCGAGATGGCGCTGCAGGGCGAGGCCGGCGAGCGGCTCGCCGCAGCGCTCGATCGACTGCCGCGGGAACAGCGCGCGGCCTTCCTGCTCTACGTGGAGGGCGGGCTCTCCGTGGCCGAGATCGGCGAGGCCACCGGCGTGAACCCGGAGACCGCGAAGAGCCGGTTGCGCTACGCAGTGACGCGGCTCAAGCAGGCGCTCGGCGATGCCGCACCGGACTGAGGACATGGACGAGAAAGACGACACGACGCCGTTCGCGCGCGAACCCTGGCAGAGACTGCTCGAGGACGGCAGCGCCGGTCCGCCGGAGACCACCGATGCGCGCATCCGCGCCGCGGCACGCCGCGACCTCGCGCCACGCGGCCGTCGCTGGTGGTTGCCCGCCTCGCTCGCCGCAAGCTTCGTGCTCGCCGTCTTCGTCGTGCAATCGCAGTTCGGAACGCTGCGCGTGCCGGTCGCGCGGGAATCCGACCGCGGCGCGGGCGGCGCCATCACCGCGCGCATCATCGATCGCGAACAGGCGCAGGAAGCGCGCTCGCCCGGCCAGTCGCCGGCCGCCGCGACGAAACGCCAGGCCGAGCCACGCGATGTGGCGGAAGCGGATGATTATGGCCATCTGGATCCGGAGCTGGCCGCCGACTCCGCGGGCGCGGGACCGATGGTCGGCGGACCCGAGCGCGAGCTGAAGGAAGCGGTCGAGATGCCGCAGGAATCCGCTCCCGCCGGGGCACCCCAAGCGATGATGGACATGCCGACGCCGCCTGCCGCCCCCGCCGCCGATAACGCCGAGGAGCTGGGCAACGTCGCGGCGACGGGCGACAGGCGCAGCGAGGAGATCGCCGAGACCGGCAGCCGGACGCGCAACAGGGCAATCGCCGAATCGCCGCCCGCCACCACGCGGATCCAGCCGCCGCCGTTCGAGAAGACGCCCGAGGCCTGGTACGCCTACATCGAAAAGTTACGCGCGGAAGGCAAGGCCCGGGAGGCGGACCGACAGCTCGCACGCCTGGAGAAAGCCCATCCGGGCTGGCTCGAGCATCACCTCCGCGAGCGCGGCGACCGCTGACGCCGGCGCGCGGATCACTCCGCCAGCAGCCGCTTCCGTCCGGCCTGCAGTTCGCGGCGCTGGGTCGCGCTCACCTTCGGGTAGCGCGGGTCGATCTGCTCGAGCGTCTCGACCAGGATGCGGGCGACGGCGGCGCGCATGTAGTCCTTGTCGTCGGCGGGGATCGCGTACCAGGGCGCCCACGGGCGCGAGGTCGCGCGCAGCACCGCTTCGTAGGCGGCCTGGTAGCCGTCCCAGAGCGCGCGGTCGTCGAGGTCGCCCAGGCGGAACTTCCAGTTCTTCTCCGGATCGTCGATGCGCTCGAGCAGGCGTTTCTTCTGCTCCTTGCGCGACACGTTGAGCCAGAACTTCACGACGACGGTGCCGTTCCTCGCCAGGTGCCGCTCGAAGTCGCGGATCGACTCGAAACGGTTTTCCCAGAAGCCCCTGGCGCCGGCGCCGGGCAGGTTCTGCGCGGCCAGCGCCGCCCCGTGCACGCGCACGACCAGCACCTCCTCGTAGTGGCTGCGGTTGAAGATGCCGATCTTGCCGCGCTCGGGCAGGCGCGCGCCGACGCGCTGCAGGAAGTCGTGGCGCAGCTCCAGCTCGCTCGGTCGCCCGAAGGCGTGCACGCGAAAGCCCGCCGGGTTGACGCCCGAGAACACCTTGCGGATCGTGCTGTCCTTGCCGGCGGCGTCCATCGCCTGGAATACCGCGAGGAGCGCGTGGCGCTCGTCGGCGAAGAGCTTGCGCTGCAGTTCGTCGAGCCGCGCGACGCTTTCCTTGAGCTCGGCCTCGAGCTTCGCCTCCGAGCCGCGCGCCTGCGGCGGGTCGGGGTCGAAGGCGCCGATGCGGAAACGGCCGTCATAGGGAACGCGATGGTGCTTCGGAAAATCGATCATCGCCGCGCCTCCTCGGCGCCCTTCAGCCGGACGAACATCCAGAGTCCCGCGCCGACCACGGCGAAGACCGAGCCGCTCGCGATGGTCGGCAGCCAGCCGAGCCGCTCGATCATGAGCCCGATGAGCGGCGCCAGGAGGCTCGGGAGGTTGCCGCCGAAGTTGAGCACGCCCGATGCGCTCATCGTGTTCTCGCCGGTCGAGTAGGTCGTGGCCGCCCAGTACGCCGTGTCGGTGAAGAGCACGAAGCCGAAGCACAGCGACAGCAGCGCGACCGCGACGTAGGGATTGGGCGCGAAGGCGCCCGCGAGCATGAAGCCCGCGACCAGCAGGAGCCCGGTCATCGCCGTGATGCGGCAACCGCGCAGGGGACCGAGTCGACGGCAGAGGCGATCGCAGATCGCACCGCCGACGACCGTCAGCGCGGCGCCGGTCAGGAACGGCAGCGTATACATCCAGCCGCCCTCGAGGCTGGAAAAGCCGCGCGATTCGCGCAGGTAGATGTACAGCCAGTACGAGAACATGAAGAACACGTAGTTCATGCAGAAGTAGCTGGCGGCGAGCACCAGCACGTCGCGCTCGAGCAGCGCCTCGCGCCACGATCCGGGCGCGGCGGATTCCACCTTCGCGCGGTCTCGATCGATGAAGGCGATCTCCTCGCGGGTGATCGCCGGGTGCTGCACCGGCAGGTCGCGCGCGTACCAGTACCACCACGCGCCGACGACGATGCCGAGCGGCGCGAGCAGGTAGCAGGCCTGCCGCCAGCCGAAGGCCAGGATCAGCGCGGTCACGACCGGCCCCAGCGCCGCCTGCCCGATCGAAAGCCCCGCGCTCGTCACCGCGTTCGGCAGCGCCCAGTGGCCCGGCGGGAACCAGGCTTCGACCGTGCCCGCGGTCACCGGAAAGATGGGCGCCTGCGTCGCGCCGAGCAGCAGGCGGACCGACACGAGCGCGACCATCGCGCCGGTCGCGGTCGCCGCCATCAGCGAAGGCGCGAAACCGGTGAGCCAGGTCAGCAGGCCCCAGGCGATCGTCAGGAAGCCGAGCGCGCGGCGCGTGCCGTATCGCTGGCCGAAGAGTCCGCCCGGGATCTGCAGCAGCGTGTAGCTGAGGCCGAAGCTGCCGAGGATGTAGCCGACCTCGACCTTCGAGAAACTGAACTCCTTCGCGATGCTGTCCATCGCGACCGACGGCACGTTGCGCAGGAAGTAGTTCACGAGGCACACGAGGAACAGCACCGAGAGCACGCGCCAGCGGACCGGGATCCTGTGCTGCATCGGCTTCAGTCCTTCACGGGCCAGCGCGGCGCCGGAGCGCGGGGTCGCGTTTGAGGTCGGCGAGGATGCGGTGCGCCGCATTGTGGCCGGGCGCGCCGGTCACGCCGCCGCCCGGGTGGGTTCCGGCGCCGCAGAGGTAGAGCGCGGGCACCGGCGCGGCGTAACGGGCATGGCGCGGCACCGGCCGCATGAAGAAGAGCTGGTCCGGCCGGAGATCGCCGTGGAAGATGTTGCCCTCGGTGATGCCGAAGGTGCTTTCGAGGTCGGCCGGCGTGTAGAGACGCTGCGCCACCACGGAACGGCCGACGGCCGGCACGAAGCGCCCGATCTGCTGCAGCAGCTGCGCCTCGAGGCGATCGCGCTCGAGGCTCCAGTCCGAGCCCGAGAGCGCATACGGCAGGTACTGGATGAAGCAGGTCATCACGTGGCGGCCCGGCGTCGCGAGCGAATCGTCGATCAGCGAGGGCACCAGGCAGTCGATCCAGAGCTCCTCCGCGATGCGGCCGCGGCGCGCTTCGCCGTAAGCGGCCTGCGCGCCCTCGAGCCAGGGCACGAACGTGAACTGCGAGCGCCGCAGCGCGTCCGAGCCCGGCTCCTCGTTCGCCAGTCGCGGCTCCTCGGACAGCACCAGGTTGAACTTGCCGCAGGGCCCGTCCATCTTGATGCCGGCCACCGCCGCGCGGAACTCCGGCTCGAGCGCCGCCGCCGGCACCAGCCCGAGGTAAGTGCGCTTCGGGTCCGCGTTCGAAACCACGAGCGCGGCGTCGATCTCGCTGCCGTCCGCGAGCACGACGCCGACCGCGCGGCCGCCTTCGATGCGCACCGACGCGACCTCGGCGGAGGTCCGCAACTCCACGCCGACCCCACGGCAAGCCTCGGCCATGGCCGCCGTGATCGCGCCCATGCCGCCCATCACGTGCCCGACGAAGCCCTGCTTCGCCTCCGCGCCGCCGCCGAGCAGGTGGAACAGGAGGCCGAACAGCGTGCCCGCGTCATAGGGCCCGCCGTGCTTGCCGTACAGGCTGTTCGCGAGGATGAGTGACTTCAGGTGCGGCGAGTCGAGCGAGCGGTCGAGGAACTCGCCGAGGCTGCCGGTCGTGAAGGCGACGAGGTCCGGGATCTCGCGTCCGCGCACGCCGCGGAACTTCAGGGCGAGCGCGAGCAACTCGCGAAACCCGGCGAACCCCTCGCGGTACAGGTCGGGCGGCGCCTGCATGAACAGTGGCTCGAGGTGCCGGGCGAGGCCTGCGAGCCGGCCTTCCATCGCGAGGAAGCGCTCGCAATCGGCCGGCGCGAATCTCTCCAGCAGCGCGCGCATGCGCGCGGGATCGCTCCACCAGGCGAGCACCGTGCCGTCGGGCGTGACCGCCTGCACCGTCGGCTCGGCCGCGATCATGCGCAGCCCGTGCCGGTCGAGGGCGAGGTCGCGGATGACCTCGGGCCGCAGCATGCTCGCCATGTAGGACGCGGTGGACACGCGGCAGCCCGGCGCCCGGGCCGCATCGATTTCCTCGGTGACCGCGCAGCCGCCGAGGATCGGGCGTCGCTCGAGGACCAGGACCTCGAGGCCGGCGCGCGCGAGGTAGAACGCGGCCGTGAGCCCGTTGTGGCCGCCGCCGATGACCACGACGTCGTGTCGCTTCACGTTCACCGCGCCGCCCCCCTGGTCAAATCGCAGGCCCCGGCACGATCGGCGACCCGTCGAAGAAGCGGCCCAGGCGGAATCCCGCGAGTGCGGCGGGATCCGCGGTGCCGCACACCATGCCCGCCACCAGTCTACCGGCGCCGGGGCCGATGCCGAAGCCGTGGCCGCTGAAGCCGGTCGCGACGTAGAAATCGCCGATGCGATCGACCGGCGAGATGATCGGCAGGATGTCGGGCGAGGCCTCGATCATGCCGCCCCAGGTCTCGACGAAGGGCAGGCTCGACAGCTCCGGCAGCCAGCGTCCGAGGGCTGCGCGCATTTCCCGCAGCACGCGCGCATCCGGCTTCGGGGCGAGGACGCGCTCGCGCTCGAACGGCGACTTGCGGTCGAGCGGCCAGCGTGCGGGCGTCGCGAGCGCACGCAGGAAGTCCGCGCCGATGCGCAGCCGCGTGGAGCCCGCGCCCGCGCGGAACGCCGGCAGGTACTTGAAGGCCTCGCGAAAGCTCGCGGGCACGATCGAATGGATCGACGTGTGCCCGTGCGCGACCGTGTAGCCGCCGTCCGCCCGCCGGCGGATCGCGACCGCCGGCGACCAGGCCTGGCCCGCGAGCAGCTCTCGGTCCCGGCGGCAACCGTGCGACCGAATTGAGCACGGGCAGTTGCGGCACGCGGACGCCGAGCGAGGCGCAGAAGAGGCGTGACCAGGCGCCGGCCGCGCAGACGACGGCGCGCGTCGCGACGCGGCCGTGCTCGGTGACGATCCCCGAAACGCGCCCCGCGGCGGTCTCGATGCCGCGCACCGCGGTCCGCGTCAGGATGCGTGCCCCGGCGGCCCGCGCCCCGCGCGCGATGCCGCGCGCCGCCCGCGAGGGCTCCGCGCGCCCGTCGCTCGCCGTGTACAGCGCGCCCGCCCAGCGCCCGCCAGGCGCGAAACGGTCCGTCAGTTCGGAGCCGCGGATGATGCGCGTGTCGAGGCCGTGTTCGCGCGCGACGACGAGCCACGCTCCGAGCCCGGCGAGCTCCGCTTCGTTCTCCGCGAGGTAGAGCGTGCCGCCCTGGCGGAAGCCGACGTCCTCGCCGAGTTCCTCCGGCAGATTCTTCCACAGCCCGAGGCTTTCCATCATGAGCGGCAGCTCGACCGGCGAGCGGCACTGCTGGCGCACCCAGCCCCAGTTGCGTCCCGATTGCTCGCCGCCGATGCGCCCCTTCTCGAACACCGCGGCCGACACGCCCTGCTTCGCGAGGTAGTACGCCGCCGAGCTGCCGATGATGCCGCCGCCGACGATCGCGACGTCCACGGCCTCGGGCAGCGGGTTGTCCGCCGCGTGGAAGGTGAATTCGTCGGTCGCGCCCGCGTGGATCTGCGCCTCGCCGGTCACCGGAGGCGCTCGCTGCGATGGACGACGTCGCCGTCGAAGATCGTCATCAGGCAGGCGGCGTCCTTGATGGCCGAGGCCGGCGCGGCGTAGAAGTCCGTGTCCCAGACCGCGATGTCGGCGCGCTTGCCGGGCTCGAGCGACCCGATGCGCTCGTCCATGAACACCTGGCGCGCCGCCGAGATCGTGAAGGACCTCAGGGCGGCGTGCGCGTCCACGGCCTCCGCGCGACCGAACGGATCGCCTGCAGCAAGGCCGGAGCACCGGCTCGCGTGCCATCGACGCCCAGATCCCGTAGCGGGCCGGAAACGGCGTGACGTAAATAGTCCGAGCCGCCCGCCCAGCGGATGCCCGTGCTTCTCGAAGGTCGCAAACGGGTTGAGGCGGAGGCTGCGCTCCGGGCCGAAGTTGGCGGCGTAGGTGTCGCCGAACCACCAGGTGAAAGAAGGCGACGGCTCGGGAATCGCCGCGTCGAACTCCTTCTGCATCGCCGCCATGGACGCGAGCGCGCGGTCGCCCGGGATGTTGGCGTGGATGATCGAATGGCGCATGCCCTTCACGGGCTTGCGCTTCAGCGCCTCGGCGTACGAGTCGACGACCCAGTCGATCGCGCGATCGCCGATCGCATGCGTGCCGACATGCAGGCCGGCGTCGTGATAAAGAAGGATGAGTTCCCGGATGGTCCCCGCGTCGAACGCGGGATAGCCGCGGTTGCCGGTATCGATGCCGGTCCGCTCGCGGTTCCAGTCCTGCCACATCCACGCCGTGCGCGCGCCGCCGCTGCCGTCGGCGAAGATCTTGATGCCGCCCGACACGAGGCGATCGTCACCGGCGCCGGCTGCCGGCCTTGCCGAAAGGCTCGATCAGGGCGATGAGCTTCTTCGCGTCCGTGACGTCCTGCGGGCTGGTCCACAACGCGAAGACGCGGACCGTCAGCTCGCCCGCCGCAAGCGCGTCGCGATAGGCGTTCCAGGTCTGCATCGCGGCGGACGGATCGAAATCGAGGTCGTTGCCGATGCCAGGATCCTTCGCGCCCGTCATGCACTCGCGGTTGAACTCCGCCGCCATCGCGCGGATCCCCTCGCGCATCTTGCCCGGCGCGGCCTGCGGCACGTGGCGCGCGACGAGGCCCATTGCCGCTTCCTTCAGGATGCCGGTCGGGTTGCCGTGCGCATCGCGGTCGATCGTCCCGCCCGGCGGGTCGGGCGTGCCGCGCGTGATGCCCGCGATCCGGAGCGCCTCGGAGTTCGCCACGCCGTAGTGGCCGCTGGTCTGCACCAGCCACGCCGGCCGGCCGGCCGCTCACCGGGATCGAGGTCGGCCGCGACGACCAGGCGGCGCTCGGCGAGCTTGCCCTCGTCCCAGCCGCGGCCCAGGATCCATTCGCCGGCCGGCGCGGCCCGCGCGCGTTCGCCGACGAGGCGCGCGACGTCCGCCATGCTTCGTCACCTGCGGGAAAGCTGAGGTCGATGTGCGTCAGGCGCAACAGCCCGCCCGAGGAGAAATGCGACGTGCGCATCGATGAGGCCCGGCGTCGCCGCGCGGCCGCCGAGGTCGATGCGCTCCGTCGCGGGTCCCGCGAGGCGCTCGATTTCGGCCGTCGTGCCGACCGCGAGGATGCGCCCGTCCCGGATCGCGATCGCTTCCGCGACCCGATCCTGTGCATCCACCGTCAGGATGCGCCCGTTCACCAGGATGCGGTCGGCCGGTCCGTCCGCCCACGCGCTGAACGCCGCGCAAACCCCCACCAGTGCCGCAATCCAGCGCAGTCCCATGCAATTTCCCCTCGGTGCCGGGTCGCACTTATCGAACTTGTTGGCTTCCCGCCAGTAAGTGCGATAAGTACGAACCCGGCACCACACATGCTAGCGAAAATGCCCATGGCCGCGTCGAATTCCGCCCGCAGCGCCTGGCTCGTGCTCGCGCTCGTCTCGATCGCCAACTTCGGCAACTTCTACGTCTACGACTCGATCGGCCCGGTCGCCGACCTGCTGCAGCGCGAGCGCGGCTTCAGCGACACGCAGATCGGCTGGCTGAACGCGATCTACAGCCTGCCGAACGTCGTGCTGCTGCTGGTCGGCGGGTGGATGGTGGATCGCTTCGGCGCGGGCCGGATGATGGCGGCGACCGCCGCGCTGTGCTTCAGCGGCGCGCTGCTGACGGCGCTCGGCGCGGGCTTCGCCGGCATGGCGGCCGGGCGGCTCGTGTTCGGCATCGGCGCCGAGACCTTCAACGTCGCGACCCTCGCCGCCATCGTGCACTGGTTCAGCGGGCGTCACCTCGCTTTCGCGATCGGCGCTTCGCTCGCGCTCGGGCGCGCCGGCGCCTTCGCCGTGGATCTTTCACCTACGTGGATCGCGGATGCCTACGCGGTCGGCTGGCAGCCTCCGCTGCTCGTGGCCGCGCTGTTCGCCGGGCTCTCGCTCGCGATGGCGCTCGCCTTCTGGGGCCTGGACCGCGGCCGCGGGTCCGCGCGCCCGCGGGCCGCAGCCCCGGCATTCGCATGGCGCGACCTCTACCGTTTCGGCCCGGCCTTCTGGCAGCTGCTGGCGCTCTGCATGCTGTGGTACGCGGTGATCTTCGCGTTCCGCAGCACGTTCTCGATCAAGTTCTTCCAGCATGCGCACGGGCTCGACCTCGCGGCTGCAGGCGCGATCAACGGAACGGTGTACCTGGCCGCGCTGTTCGCGACGCCTTTCTTCGGCTGGCTCGCCGACCGCAGCGCCCGCCCCGCGCCGTTGCTCGCGTTCGGCGCGCTGCTCCTGCCGGTCGCGGTGCTCACGATGATGTCTCCCGCGCTGCCGCTGTGGATCGGCACGGTGCTGATCGGGATCAGCTACTCACTCGTGCCGGCGGTGCTGTGGCCGCTCGCCTCGCGCCTCGTGCCCGCCCCGCGGCTCGGCACGGCGTTTGCCGTGCTTTCGGTCGGCCTCAACGTCGGCATCGCGGCCGCAAACCTCGCGGCCGGCGGCCTCAACGACGCGTTCGCCGCGGGCCCCGGCAACCCCGCGGGTTACGGCCCGATGATGCTGCTGTTCGCCGCCTGCGGCGCCGCGGGATTCGCGTTCGCCCTGCGGCTCTGGAAGGGGACGGGCACCTCCGCAAGGTGAGCGTCCCCTCCGATTCGCGCTGCTACACTACGGCCCCTTTTGCGGCCATCCGGGGAGCCCCGTTTGAAGAAGCCCGCCACCGTCACCATCACTGGCGCCGCCGGCCAGATCGGTTACGCGCTCGCCTTCCGGGTCGCGTCCGGCCAGATGCTCGGCCCTGACCGCCCGGTCAACCTGAACCTGCTCGAGATCACGCCCGCCCTGCCATCGCTCGCCGGCGTCGTGATGGAGCTCATGGACTGCGCCTTCCCGACCCTCAATCGCATCACCGCGACCGACGACGCCCGGGTCGCCTTCGAGGACTGCGACTACGCCATGCTGGTCGGCGCGCGCCCGCGCGGACCCGGCATGGAGCGCAAGGACCTGCTGCTCGCGAACGCGCAGATCTTCTCCGCCCAGGGCCGCGCCATGAACGAATCGGCGAGCCGCGACGTGCGCGTGCTCGTGGTCGGCAACCCGGCGAACACCAACGCGCTGATCGCCGCGTCGAACGCGCCGGACATCGCGCGCCGGAACTTCACGGCGATGATGCGCCTCGACCACAACCGCGCGCTCGGCCAGCTCGGCGCGAAGACCGGCATGCACGTGAACGACATCCGCCGCATGATCGTCTGGGGCAACCACAGCGCGACGCAGCACCCGGACATCTCGCACTGCACCGTCGGCGGCAAGCCGGCGAAGGCGCTGGTGGAGACGAAGTGGTACCGCGAGGAGTTCATCCCGACCGTGCAACAGCGCGGCGCGGCGGTGATCAAGGCGCGCGGCTCCTCTTCTGCAGCGTCGGCGGCGTCGGCCGCGATCGACCACATGCGCGACTGGGCGCTCGGCACGCCTGAGGGTGACTGGGTCAGCATGGCCGTGCCCTCCGACGGCAGCTACGGCATCGGCGAGGGCGTCATCTACTCGTATCCCGTCACCTGCAACGACGGGCAGTACGCCGTCGTGCAGGGGCTCGCCATCGACGAATTCAGCCGCGAGCGCATGGACGCGACGCACAAGGAGCTCCTCGAGGAGCGCGACGGCGTGAAGGACCTGGTCTGAGGAACGACCCATGAACCATCCGTTTCGGGCCGCGGCTGCGGCGGCACTCGTTTCCATCCTCGCGGTCGCGCCCGCGCTCGCGCAGGAGAAGACGCAGAAGCCGCCGCTGCACGGCTCGCACTGGATGGCGATCACGGGCAAGCCGCTCGCGGCGACCGCCGGAGCGCGCATGTTCGAGCGCGGCGGCAACGCGGTCGACGCCGCCTGCGCGATGCTCGCGGCGACATCGACGATGTGGGACGTGCTCTCCTGGGGCGGCGAGACCCAGGCCCTCGTCTACAACCCGAAGACCCGAAAGATCATCGCGATCAACGGGCTCGGCGTCGCGCCGACCGGCGCGACGCCGGAGTTCTTCAAGGGGAAGGGCCTCAAGTACCCGCCCGAGGACGGCCCGCTGTCCGCGGTGACGCCCGGCACGCCCGGCGCGCTCATCACGATGCTCGCGGAATACGGCACGCTCTCGCTCGCGGAGGTCCTCGGGCCCTCGATCACGCTCGCGGACGGCTACGCCATCGACGCCGAGACCGCGGATCGCATCGAACTGGAGAAGGGCAAGCTGAAGGAGTGGCCGTACGCGAAGGCCGTGATGCTGCCGCACGCGGGCCAGTCGCGCGAGGCGCCGGTCGCGGGCGAGATCTTCCGCCAGCCCGACCTCGCCGCGACGCTGCGCAAGCTGGTCGAGGCCGAGGCGAACGCGCTGAAGGCCGGCAAGTCGCGCAAGGAAGCACTGCAGGCGGCCTACGACCGCTTCTACCGCGGCGACGTAGCCGACGAGTTCGTGCGCGGCGTGCAGGAACAGGGCGGGCAGATCACGAAGGACGACCTCGCGAACTGGCGCGTCAAGCTCGAGGAGCCGCGGCACACGACGTATCGCGGCATCGACGTGTACAAGCTCGATCGCTGGACCCAGGGCCCGGCGATGCTGCAGGCGCTCAACATCCTCGAGAACTTCGACCTGAAGGGGATGGGCTACAACAGCGGGCGCTACATCCACACGGTGTACCAGGCGATCAGCCTCGCGTTCGCCGACCGCGACTTCTACTACGGCGATCCGTACTTCCCCCCCGAGGAACCGATCGAGGGCCTGCTCTCGAAGGACTACGCCAGGCAACGCGCGGCGCTAGTGAAGCCGGACGGCCCGAACGATGCCGCCATCGGCCCCGGCGACCCGTATCCTTTCCAGGGCGGCGCCAATCCCTGGAAGGACCTGCTGCGGCAGCGCGCCTCCGTGGCACCCGCGTTCGACGCGGAACGTTTCGCGGCCGCGACCGATCCCGTCGACGGTTCCTTCTATCGCGGCACGACTTCCGTGGTCGCGGCCGACAACGACGGCTGGCTCGTCTCGATGACGCCCTCCGGCGGCTGGCTGCCGGCCGTGATCGCGGGCAGGACCGGCATCGGCATGAGCCAGCGCGCGCAGATGTTCGTGACCGACCCGGCCGAGAACCCGTTCAACGTCGTCGAGCCGGGCAAGCGGCCGCGGGTGACGCTGACGCCCTCGCTCGCCTTCAGGGACGGCAAGCCCTGGCTCGCGTTCGCAGTGCAGGGCGGCGACACGCAGGACCAGAACCTGCTGCAGTACTTCCTGAACGTGGTCGAGTTCGGCATGACGCCGCAACAGGCGACCGAGGCGCCGAACTTCACCAGCTTCCAGATGCGCGATTCGTTCGGCATGCACGAGATCTTCCCCGGACGCCTCGAACTCAACGACGCCGTACCGGACTGGGTGCGGAGCGACCTCAAGGCCCGCGGCTATGACCTCCGCTACCGCTCGCGCACGTCGGGGCCCATCAACGCGATCCTCCTGGACCCCGTGCAGGGCACGTTCTGGGGCGGCTCGAGCAATCACGGCGAGGATTACGGCATTGCCTGGTGAGCGCAGCCGGCTGCGCGGGCTTGCAGCCGCACTGGCCCTGGCCGCCTGCGCGGCAGCGCCGGCATCGGCCGAAACGGTGCTGCGCGTGATGACTTTCAACACCTGGGGCGCCGGCGCCAACGCAGGCAAGCCGGTCGACGAAACCGCGGCCGTGATCCGCGCCGCCGGCGCGGACATCGTGGGCATCCAGGAAACCCGCCAGGAAGCGCCGGACTGCAGCGAGGAATCCTGCCCGCCCGCGAGCGAGAGCATCGCGGCGAAGCTCGCGGCCGCGCTCGGCTTCCATTACTACGACCAGTCGATATCGAACGATGCGCTGTGGGCGAACGCGATCCTGAGCCGCTACCCGATCGGCGCTGCGACGCCGAACGACCTCGGCGTCGCGATCGACGTCGACGGGCGGCGCGTGTACGCGTTCAACATCCACCTCACCGACTACCCGTACCAGCCGTACCAGCTGGCCGGCATCCCGTACGGCTCGGCCCCGTTCCTGCGCACCGGGGCCGATGCGGCGAGCGCGGCCGCAACCGCGCGCGGCCCCGGCATCGCCCTGCTGGTCGAGGACCTGAAGGCGGCGGACCGGGCGGATGCGGCGTTCGTGTTCGGCGACTTCAACGAGCCTTCACACCGCGACTGGACGGCGCGTGCCGCTGCGGCCGGTCGCAACCCCGTCGCGGTGGACTTTCCATCGGCGCGGGCCGTTGAGGCCCGGGGATTCGTGGACGCGTACCGCGCCACACACCCGGACGAGGTCGCGAACGCGGGCCATACCTGGGAAGCGATCGCGCGGCCGGCCGGCTTCGCGGTCCGTCACGACCGCATCGATTACGTCTTCGCGCGCGGGAACGGCCTCGCCGTGGAGCAGGCGCAGATCGTCGGGGAAAAATCGCCCGAGGCGGATGTGGTCGTAGCGCCCTGGCCCTCGGACCATCGCGCGGTCGTCGCGACCGTGCGCTTCTAGCGCCAGCCGGCGCCGTATCAGCCGGCCGGCTTCGCCTGCGCGGCGGCCGCAGCTTCCAGGCCCGCCAGGTCGACGCCCGAGGCGAGCGCCGTCTTCAGTTCGTCCATGCCCGTCGCCTGGCCGGAAACCTTGACCGCGAACCGGTTGGCGACGATCTCGCTGTATTCGCCGCGGCTGCTTTTCGAATCCCAGCGCTCGTGGATCATGCGGCCGTCGTCGCGATAGGTCTTTTCGTATCCGCCGTCCCATTCGCGCTCTTCCTCGACGTTCGCCCAGGCCGCGAGCGCCAGCAGGCCCTGGGCGCCGCCGGTATCGTTGATCTCGAGCCGCAGGTTGCGGCTGGCGCCATCGGAGTAGTCGGCGCTCGCCTCCGCGACCTCGAATCCCATGGCGGCATTGCGCTCCGCGGACAGGCCCGTGCGCGGCAGGCCCGCCAGCGTGTCAGGCAGGAACGCCTTGATCTGGTCGGCCGGCAGCGCGGCCACGCGCTGCTGGACCCCGACGGCGGCGCCGACGAGCGCGCCGATGGCGGCAGCCGACGGAGCGCCCGCGTTCTGCGCGGCCGACTGCTCGACATGCTTGCCGGCTGCCTCCATGTTCTTCGCCCATTGCTCGAGCGCGGCGCCGGCGCTGTCCTTCGCGAAGCCGCTGTCGCCGACGGTCACGGCGGGACCGCCATAGCCGCCCATCATGCCGCCACCCATGACGCTGCCGACGATCCCCCACAGGATCCAGGCGAGGACGATGGCGACGATGATGGTGACCGCCGTGTATCCGGCGGCGCGATCGGCGGGCGCCTTCATCGTGTGAGGCAGGCCGAGGTACAGCAGGTAAACGCTGTAGACGGCGGCGGCGAGGCCGATCAGCCAGCCGATCCAGGGAACGAGCTGCGCGACGCCGCCGACCCACGCGGCGGTCGCGGCATAGGCCGCCGTCTTCAGCGCCTGCACGGAATCCTTCTGCCCGCCGAACGTCGGCGCGAGCGCATTGATGACGAGCGACCACAGGTAGATGCCGACCAGCCCGATCGCGTACATCAGCACGGCCCACTTGAGCCCCGTGGCCATGTCCATGCGGAAGGTGCCGAGGAACGTCGTCGTTCCGATCAGCGTGCCCTTCAAAAACATCGCGAGCGGCCCGAGCGCCGAAACGATCAGGATGTACCGGGTGTAGAGGCCCGAGGTCGTTTCGGGCTCCGCGGCGATGACCGGCCATTCGGTTTTCGGCGTCAGCAGGATGTTCTGGACGCGCGCGACGAGACTGCCCATGACGTAATCCTCCCCTCGCGCGAAGCATAGCGCCGCCGTCCCGTTTTGCAGTGCAAACGGGGACCGTCCTAGGGTGCATCGCCTAATCCCGCATCCCATGCTGAAAGCGGTATAACTACGAGAGACCATGCTTTTGACAGCGCTCTGGTTGCTGCTTTTCGCGAGCCTCGTCGGCTGGCTCGCCTACCGGCGTGCGAACCTCGCCCAGGCGACGCTGGCGCTCGGCGTCCTGCTCGCGGCCTACACGCTTTGGGGCGCGGGCGCCCCGTGGTGGAAGGCCACGCTCTGGGTCCTGTACGTGCCGCACGTGCTCCTCAACATCCGCCCGCTGCGGCGCGTCCTGATTTCCAACCGCTTCCTGCTGGTCTTCAAGCGCATGTTGCCGCCCATGTCGAGGACCGAGCGCGAGGCGCTCGAGGCGGGCACCGTCTGGTGGGACGGCGAGCTGTTCAGCGGCGGGCCTGACTGGAAGAAGCTGCTCTCGGCGAAGGCTCCGACGCTCTCCGCCGAGGAACAGGCGTTCATCGACGGCCCCTGCGAGGAACTGTGCCGGATGATCGACGACTTCGACATCACGCACCGGCGCGCCGACCTGCCGCCCGAGGTCTGGGACTTCATCAAGAAGAAGGGCTTCTGGGCGATGATCATCCCCCGGAAGTACGGCGGGCTCGAGTTCTCGGCCTACGCGCATTCCACGGTCGTCGTGAAGATCGCGAGCCGCTCGAGCACGGTCGCCTCCACGGTCGTCGTGCCGAACTCCCTGGGGCCGGCCGAACTGCTGCTTCACTACGGGACCGAGGAACAGAAGAAGCATTTCCTGCCCCGGCTCGCGCGCGGCGAGGAGATCCCCTGCTTCGGCCTGACTGGTCCGCGCGTGGGGTCGGACGCGAGCGCGCTGCCGGATACCGGCATCGTCTGCCGCGGCACCTGGCAGGGTCGCGAGACGATCGGCATCCGCCTCAACTTCTCCAAGCGCTACATCACGCTCGCGCCGATCGCGACCATCATCGGGCTCGCCTTCCGCCTGTTCGATCCCGAGAAGCTCATGGGCGGCGAAACGACGGACCACGGCATCACCGTCGCGCTCGTGCCCCGCGACGCCCCCGGCATCACCGTCGGCCGGCGCCACTTCCCGCTGAACGGCCCGTTCCAGAACGGGCCGATCCACGGCAAGGACGTGTTCGTGCCGCTCGATGCGATCATCGGCGGGCCGAAGATGGCCGGCCAGGGCTGGCGCATGCTGGTCGAGCAGCTCTCGGTCGGGCGCTGCATCTCGCTGCCCTCGATCGCGACCGGCGGGGCCAAGGGCGGCGTGTACTCGACCGCCGCCTACGCGCGCATCCGTCGCCAGTTCAACCTGCCCATAGGCAAGTTCGAGGGCGTCGAGGCGGTGATCGCGCGCATGGCGGCGCGCACGTACATCATGGATGCCGCGCGCTCGGTGACGACCGGCGCCATCGACGGCGGCGAGCGGCCCTCCGTGCCCGCCGGAATCCTGAAGTACCACGTCACCGAGTTCGGCCGCATGACGGCCAACGACGCGATGGATGTGCAGGGCGGCAAGGGCATCATGCTCGGCCCGAAGAACTACATCGGCCGCGCCTACCAGATGGTGCCGGTCAGCATCACGGTCGAGGGCGCGAACATCCTGACGCGCAACCTCATCATCTTCGGCCAGGGCGCGGTCCGCTGCCATCCCTGGGTGCTGAAGGAGATGAACGCCGCCCAGGACGAGGACCGCGAGCGCGGGATGCGCGATTTCGACGTCGCGCTGTTCCGCCACATCGGCTACACGGTCTCGAACGCCGTGCGCTCCCTGGTCGGCGCGATCACGCTGTCGCGCGTCGTCGACGCGCCGATGGGCGGGCCCACCCGGCGCTTCTACGAGCACATCAACCGCTTCAGCGCCTCGTTCGCCTTCGCCACCGACGTCGCGATGCTCTCGCTCGGCGGCTACCTCAAGAAGAAGGAGAACCTGTCGGCGCGCCTCGGCGACGTGCTCTCGGCGATGTACCTCGCTTCCATGGTGCTGAAGCACTTCGAGAACCAGGGCCGGCCGCCCGTGGACCTGCCGATCGTCGAGCACGCCTGCCGCTCGCTGCTCTATCACGCGCAGGAGCAGCTCCACAGCTTCATCCGGAACTTCCCGGTGCGCTGGCTGGCCGCGATCATGCGGGTCGTGATCTTCCCGCGCGGCCTCACCTACTTCGCGCCGAGCGACCGCCTGAACCCGCAGATCGCCGAGCTCGTCATGAACCCAGGCGAGGCGCGCGAGCGGCTCTGCCACTACGTCTACCGGACACTCGAGCCGACAAATCACCTCGGGCTCGTGCAGCAGGCGCTCGAGCTCGCGATCGCCGCAGAGCCGCTGGAGAAGAAGATCCGCGTCGAGGGCGTGAAGACCGGTCGCGTCCAGGCGCTCGAGCTGCCGGGCCAGATCCGCGAGGCGCTCGCCGCCGGGATCATCTCCGAGGCCGAGGCCGCCCAGCTGCGGGAATACGACCGCAAGGTCATGGACATCATCAATGTCGACGACTTCGAGTCTCACGAGCTTGCCGCCGGCAACGCGACGGACCAGCGGATGAACACCGACACTTTCCAGGTGGCGTAGGCGCGCAGGGCGGCACCGCTGCTCGCTCGCGCGCCGTAACTTTACGCGCTCGCTCGCAGGGATGCCGCCCTGCGCGCCTTCGTCAATTGCCGACGCCGGGGTAGTGGCCGAGGTACATCACGGTGAAGTCGATGGAATTGCCGATGCCGTGGGCAATGATGGGTGCGACGAGGTTGCGGCCGGTCGCCACGTACAGGACGCCGAGCAGCACGCCGCCGACCGTCGCCTGGATCACGCCCGATGGCCCCTGGTACAGGTGCGCGAGGCCGAACGCGGCGTTTACGACGACCAACGCCACGATGAAGGCGCGCGTTCCTCCGCCGAAGAACTCCGCCGCGCGCGGCAGCGCGTAGCCGCGCCAGACCATCTCCTCGCCGAAAGCGGCCAGCACCCAGTTGAGCGCGAGGTAGACCGCGAGCAATGTCGCGTTGCCGACGAGATCGTTGAAGTCCGTGAGGTCCGGCCAGTAGCCCAGCACGCGATGCAGCAACGGCATCGTGACGAAGAACTCCAGCAGCCACATGCCGACGCCGACGACGAGGCCGATCCCGGCGAGCCTCGGCCAACCGGCCGGGAGGGCGAGCCCGACGTCGCGCCAGCGCAGGCCGCGTAACCGAAGCGAACCCCAGGCGACGAGCAGCAGGAACGGGGTCTTGCTGAGGGGCACGAAGCCCGCTTCGTCCGCCCAGAAGATCGCGGCGAACAGCCCCAGTTCGAGGGGCAGGAGTCCGGGACGCAGGCTCCGGGATGCGGCTTCCATCGCATCAGCACTCTCACGTCCCGGCTGCCACGTCAACCTGCGACGCAGTTTGCAGAATCCCGCAGGCATCGGGTTTCAACTGGCGCCATGGAGCTCCAGACCGTCGCCGACGTGCGAGAGTTCTTCCGCGACGCCCTGCAGGCGGCGCTCGGCCACCAGCACCTGCGCGTGCAGGACCACACCGAGCACTACATCGTCAACCTGCTGGCGATGTTCTCGAACACGGAAGCGCTGTTCGATCCCGACGACGGCCGCACCCAGCTCAAGCCGCTCGCCCTCCTGCTCGCGGAGGCGGTGAATGCGCCGGACGACCGCCAGCGCTTCCGCACGCTGCAGCGGCTCGGCGACGTCGCGCTCTTCGTCTCGGGCTTCCTTGCCGGCGGCTTCGCGCGCCGGCCGGTGGACGTCGACTACCACATCGCGATGGGCGGCCGCGCGTACGGCACGCTGGCGCAGGCGCCCTACCACGGCGCGCAGCGCGTGCTCGGCGGCGTGTTCGCGGAGCTCGGCGCCAAGTTCCAGCCGCTGGTCGACGCGCTGAGCGAGATCGGCGAGGGCGCCGCCAAGAACTCGCCGCGCGACCTGCTGCGCCTGTACGAGCTCTGGCACAGGACCGGCAGCCCGCGCGCGCACCGAATGCTCGTCAAGCTCGGCATCCGGCCGGTCGCGGCGGGCCGGTTCGCCCATTGAGCCGGCATGGCCGTGAGCGCGATCGATCGGCTCGAAGCCCTGCTGACCGGCATCTACGACCTCGATATCGGATGTCGCGTCGAAGACTTTCTCGTCACTGACCGGGCGCTGCTGCCCAGCGAGTGCCGCGACGCGCCGGGCGACGAGCAGCTCTTCGTCGCCGAGTCCGGCGACGAGCTCTGCGTTTCGCTCTACCTCGATGCCGCGCTGCTCGAACGCCTCGACCGGCACGACCCGAGCGACCGGCTCGACGCCGCCAACCTCGCGGACTGCTGGACCGCGCTCGAGGGCATCAGCCACTTCCTCTGCGTCGCGCACAATGCCGGGCACGACCGGCCGGTGTCCCGGCTCGCGCTCGAGTTGCAGGCGGAGATCGACAAGTACGTCGCCTGCGTCGAGCTGCTGCACCGCGCCTCGCCCTGGCGCTTCCCGTCCGAGCTGCACACGCTCCTGTTCCGCCGCACGCGCGTGGACCCGGCGCTGGCGGCAGGCCGCGAGCCGCTCTACCGACGCGCGAGCCGCGAGGCGGCGCGGTTCTGCAGCCGGCTCGAGCCCGGGCTTCGCGCCCGGTGCCGCGGGGACGACGGCGGCTGGCTCGCGCGGCTGCGACGGTTTTACCGCCTGAGCGACTCCGGCAAGCTGCGCCACATCGAGCGGGCCTGCGCCGCCTTCTGACCCCTGCGTGCGCTAAGATCCGCTGTCGCCCCGGGGAGCGGCAACGTGACCACCAGCTTCATCTACGAAGTCGAGTGCCAGCTCGACCCGGACATCGTCGCCGATTACGACGCCTGGCTGCCGGGCCACGTGCGCGACGTGCTCGCCTGCCCCGGCTTCCATGGCGCCAGCATCGAGATGCCCGAGACGCCGCCCGGCGAGCGGCAGCGCCGCCGTGTCCGCTACCGGGTGGAGAGCGCCGCGGCGCTCGACCATTACCTCGAGAACGACGCGACGCGGCTGCGCGCCGAGACCGCGCAGCGCTTCGGGGGCCGGGTACAGTGCGAGCGGCGCGTGTTCAAGCCGCAGCACGAAGTGACGCCGCCCGCGCGCGAGCCGGCGCGCTGCCTCAACTGCGGCACCGTCATCGAGGGCCGCCACTGCGCGCAATGCGGCCAGGCGGCGGACGCCCACGTGCTGTCCATGAAGGAGGTCGCCGGAGACGTCACGCATTCGCTGCTGCACCTCGACAGCCGGGTGTGGCGGACGTTGCAGCTCCTGGTGCGCCGGCCCGGCGAGTTGACGCGCGAATTCATCGCCGGCCGGCACCAGTCCTACATCCCGCCGTTCCGCCTCTACCTTGCCGTCAGCATCCTCTATTTCGCGCTGTCGGCGCTGCTGCCGGAATCCGGGATGTTCGACCTGGATGCGCCGGGCAAGGAACGCGGCGTGGTCGCCCCCATCGTGCTCGGCGGCGAGGACCGCGCGAACGACGCCGGCGCCGCGAAACCGGAGGCGCGGGCGCCGGCCGAGCTGAAGGACGTCACCGGCGAACTGCGCAAGGAGCTCGCCGCCGAGGGCGTCCCGCAGGCGGACATCGACGCGGCGCTCGAGCGCGACAAGAGCTGCAACGTCAGCATCTTCGGCGACCAGCCCAATTCCACCGACCTCGAGCGGGCGCTCAGCCGCGCCTGCGACAACATCAAGCGCGACGGCGGCCGGCACCTCGCCGAGCGCTTCGCGACGACCGCGCCGAAGCTGATGTTCGTGTTCCTGCCGCTGATGGCGGGCGCGGCGATGCTGTTCTACTGGCGGCCGCGGCGGCTGTATGCCGAGCACCTCGTGCTGTTCCTGCACAACCATGCCTTCACGTTCCTGCTGCTCGCCGTCACGGCGATCCTGAACGAGATCGCCGAGCTCGGGTTCCCGGGCGCCGGCGTCCTCAACCTCGTCATGTTCCTGATGTGGTGCTGGCTGCCCTACTACGTCTACCGCTCGATGCGCGTGGTGTACGCCGAGGGACGGTCCAGGACGCTGCTGAAGTTCGTCACGCTCTCGACCCTCTACTTCCTGCTGCTCGGCGTCACCATGATGACCGGGCTGCTGTTCGCGGTGCTGTCGCTGTCGTGAGCGAATCGCAGCGCACCATCCTGCACGTTGACATGGACGCGTTCTACGCGGCCGTCGAGCAGCACGACCGCCCCGAGCTCGCGGGCCAGCCGGTGGTCGTGGGCGGCGCCGGCGGGCGCGGCGTCGTGGCCGCCGCGAGCTACGAGGTGCGCCGCTTCGGCGTGCATTCGGCGATGCCGATGCGCGAGGCGCTGCGGCGCTGCCCGCAGGCGATCGTCGTGGCGCCGCGCTTCAAGCGCTACCGCGAGATCTCGGCGCAGGTGTTCGAGGTGTTCCACGAATTCACCGACCAGGTCGAGGGGCTGTCGCTCGACGAAGCCTTCCTCGACGTCACCGGCAGCATCGGCCTGTTCGGCGGCGGCGACGACATGGCGCGCGAGATCAAGCGGCGGATCCGCGACCGCACCGGGCTCACGGCCTCGGTCGGCGTGTCGCACAACAAGCTGCTCGCGAAGCTCGGCTCGGAGATGGGCAAGCCCGACGGGCTCACGGTGATCCGCGCGCAGGACGTGCACGCCATGCTGGACCCGCTGCCGGTCGGGCGCCTGTTCGGCGTCGGCGCGAAGACCGCGGCGCGGCTCGAGAGGGAAGGCATCTTCACGCTCGGCCAGCTGCGGCACGCCCCGGAATCGCTGCTGTGGCCGCTGTTCCGCCGCGAGACGCGCAGGTACCAGGACCGCGCCGCCGGCATCGACGAGCGCCCCGTCGTCTCCGACGCGCCGGAGAAGCAGATCAGCTCGGAGGAGACCTTCGACGTCGACATCCGCGACCACGGCGAGATGCAGGAACGCCTCGCGCAGCTCGCCGACCGCACGACGGCGCGCCTGCGCGCCCGGCAGTTCAAGGCCGGCATGGTCAGCATCAAGGTGCGCCGGCGCGACTTCGAGACCTACACGCGGCAGCGCAGCTTCAACCCGCCCACGCAGGAGACGCGCCTGATCGCGCAGGTCGCCGCGGACCTGCTTGAGAACTGGCTGGCGGAGCAGCCGCGGGCAGCAGTGCGCCTGCTCGGCGTCGGCGTAAGCGATTTCGAGCCGGAGACGCAGCTCGACCTGTTCTCGACGCCCGAGTTCTCCGAGGCGCGCCAGCTCGACGACGCCCTCGACCGCATCCACGGGCGCTTCGGCGAGCACGCCATCCACAGGGGAACCGACCGCTGAACGGCGGTATCATGGCCGCGTCATGTACACGAGCTTCTTCGGCCTGAACGAAAAGCCGTTCGCGATCACGCCGGACCCGCGCTACCTCTACCTGAGCGAACGGCACACGGAGGCGCTGGCGCATCTCGCGTACGGCATCAGCGAGGCCGGCGGGTTCATCCAGCTCACCGGCGAGGTCGGCACCGGCAAGACGACGGTGCTGCGCAGCCTCCTGCAGCAGCTGCCGCCGCACTGCGACGTCGCGCTGATCCTCAACCCGCGTGTCACGCCGGCGGAGTTCCTGCTCGCGATCTGCGACGAGCTGCACGTACAGGTGCCGGAGGGCGCCGCCGGCAGCGTCAAGTCGCTGGTCGACGTCCTGACCCACTTCCTGCTTGACGCGCACGGCCGCAGCCGGCGCATCGTGCTGATGGTGGACGAGGCGCAGAACCTCGACGCCGACGTGCTGGAGCAGGTGCGGCTGCTCACGAACCTCGAGACCGCGACGCAGAAACTCCTGCAGATCATCCTGATCGGCCAGCCGGAGCTGCGCGAGGTGCTCGCGCGGCCCGAGCTGCGCCAGCTCGCGCAGCGCATCACCGGCCGCTACCACCTCGAGGCGCTGAAGAAGGAGGAGACGATCGCGTACGTCCGCCATCGCGCGCGCGTGGCGGGCGCGAACCGCGACCTGTTCACCCAGGGCGCGCAACGCGAGCTGTACCGGCTGTCCGGCGGCGTGCCGCGCATCATCAACGTGATCGCCGACCGCGCGCTGCTCGGCGCCTACACGCGCGAGCTGCCGGTCGTGAACGGCGTGCTGGTGCGCCGCGCGGCCTCCGAAGTCTACGGGCGGCCGGTGCTTGCGCCGTGGATCCGCTGGGCGGCGCTCGGCGGCGCCGCGGCCGGCATCGTCCTGCTCGGCGTCGTGCTGTGGCGCGCCTGGCCCGCGCTCGAGCGCGCCGAGCCGCCGGCGGTCGCCGGTGAATCCGTGGAGCCTGCCGCCGCGGCGGCCGCGCCCGCGCCCGCATCGCCGCCGCGCGAAGCGCTCGGTGCGCTCCTCGCGCGGGATGCCGCATCGACCACGGCGGACGCCGCCTTCGGTTCGCTGTTCGCGCTGTGGAGCGCCGCCTACCTGCCGGGCAACGGGCTCGCCTGCGACCAGGCGCTGACGCACGGCCTGTCCTGCGTGTGGCAGCGCGGCTCGCTCGCGCAGCTCAAGCTGATCAACCGCCCGGCGATCCTCTCGCTGGTGGATTCCGCGGGCGCGACGCACCAGGTCGTGCTGTCGGAGCTCGGCGAGGACGGCGCGCAGCTCCTCGTCGGCGGCGGCGAGGCGCACGTGCCGGTCGCGGAGCTCGCCGACTACTGGTTCGGCGAGTTCCTCGTGCTGTGGCGGCCGCAGGCCGCGGGTCTGCGGCCGTTGCGCGCCGGCATGCGCGGCGACGACGTGCGCTGGCTGCGCCAGGGACTCCAGCAGCTTTCCGGCCTGCCGGCCACGGCAGGCGGCGACTATTTCGACGCCGAGCTGCAGCAGCTCGTCGAGAGCTTCCAGCGCAGCCGCCGCCTCGCCGTGGACGGCGTCGCCGGGCTGCAGACGCAGCTGGTGCTCGACGCCGCGCTCGGCCAGCCGGGCACGCCGACCCTCGCTCACGCCGGGCCGCAGGCGGGCGCATGAGCTTCATCCTCGACGCGCTGCGCAAGTCCGAGATCGAGCGCCAGCGGCAGAGCGGCCCGAGCATGGCCGAGTTCCCCGTGGCGCGCGAGGACCGGCGCCTGCCGATCGCGCTCATCGCGATCGGCTTCCTGCTCGCCGTGAACCTCGCGGTCGTGCTGTTCTTCCTGTTGCGTGACGAACGGTCGCCCGACGCGGAAACGGCGCCCGCCACGGCCGCCGCGCCAGCCCCCGCCATGGACGCGCCGGCGGCGGCTGTGGCCGCGCCGCCGGCACCGCAGGGCCCGTTGCAGGCGCAGCTCGGCGACGCGGCGACGTTCGAGGAGCCGCCGGCGATCTACTACGACGATGCGGCAACGCTGCCGCCCGATGCGCCGGACCCGACGCTGATGCCCGACACGCCGGTCTCGAGCCCTTCGGTGGTCTACGACGACGCGCCGCCGGCGCAGGCAGCGCCCGGCGCCGTACCGCAGGGACTGCCCGAGCTGGCGGTGGACCTGCACGTCTTTGCCGCCGATCCCGCCAGGCGCGCCGTGTTCATCAACGGGCGGCGTTACACCCAGGGTGCGCAGATCGCCGAGGGACCGGTCGTCGAGGAGATCACCCGCGAAGGCGCCGTCCTCAGCTACCGCGGCCGGCGCTTCGTGCTGCCGCGGCTCTAGCCGCGGCCCGTCGATGAACGCGGCCGTCGCGCCCGCACTCGCGCTCGATGGCGCGGCGCTCTCCGCCGCCCTGCGCACCGGCATCCACCGCCTGATCTCGCGCGAGGAAGTGATCAACAAGATCAACGTGTTCCCGGTGCCGGACGGCGATACCGGCACGAACCTCGCCGTGACGCTCCAGGCCGTGCTCGCGACGCTGCGCGCGAACCCCGAACCGCACGCGGGCTTGCTCCTGACGCGCGTCGCCGACGCCGCGCTCGACGGCGCGCGCGGCAATTCGGGCGCGATCCTCGCGCAGTTCCTGCTCGGCGTCGGCGACCGCGCGGCCACGCAACCGTCGCTGGACACGGCCCGGTTCGCGGAGGCCATGACCGGCGGCGCCGAATACGCGCGCGAGTCGCTCTCCGAGCCACGCGAAGGCACGATCCTCACGGTGATCACGGATTTCGCCGCCGAGGCCACGGCCGCCGCGCGCGAGGGCATCGACGACTTCCGCCTGCTGCTGCGCCGGGCGCTGGCCGCCGCGCGCGTCTCGCTCGACGCGACGCCCGAGAAGCTCGAGATGCTGCGGCGCGCCAACGTGGTGGACGCCGGCGCGCTCGGCTTCGTCGAGCTCGTCGCCGGCATGGCCGAGTACCTCGAAACCGGCGTCGCGCCGGCGGACGACGCCGCGATCCAGCTCCTCTCCGACGACGAGGCCACGGCCGGCTCGCAGGTGGACCTCGAGCACCGCTGGTGCACGGAATGCATGGTCACGGGCGAAGCGATCGACCGGAGGCGCCTGCGCGAGGAGGCGTCACGGCTCGGGTCGAGCCTCGTCATCGCCGGCGGGCGCAACAAGGTGCGGCTGCACATCCACACCAACGAGCCGCCGCGGGTGTTCGCGCTCGCCGCCGGCTTCGGCACGGTCGGCAGCGAAAAAGCCGATGACATGCGCCGGCAGCAGGAAATGGCGCATCACGCGGCGCGGCGCCGGGTCGCTGTCGTCACGGACTCCGCGGCCGACCTGCCCGAGTCGGTGCTGGAGGCGCTCGACATCCATGTGGTGCCGGTGCGCGTGCATTTCGGGACGCAGAGTTACCTCGACAAGGTCGGGCTCTCGTCCGAGGAGTTCTTCCGCATGCTCGCGGCGGCACCCGCGCACCCCAAGACGTCGCAGCCGCCGCCCGGCGACTTCCGGCGCGCCTTCGAGTTCCTGGGCTCGCATTACGAGGCCGTCGTTTACGTCGGGCTGATGGCGCGCGTTTCCGGCACCTTCCAGAGCGCCGAAACGGCGGTCTCGCGCGCGCGCACGCGGGCGCAGATCCTGACGCACGATTCCGGCACCGCCGCGCTCGGCCAGGGCCTGGTCGCGATGCGCGCCGCCGAAGCCGCCGCCGCCGGCGGCGACGCCGAGGCCGTGCGCGAGGCCGCGGTCGCTGCAGGCGCCCGGACTCGAACCTGGGGCTGCCTCGTCACGCTCGAGTTCGCCGTGCGCGGCGGGCGCGTGCCGACCTGGATCAAGCCGGTCGCCGATGCCCTCGGGCTGGTGCCGATCCTGATGGTGAAGCCGGGCGGGCGCCTCGGATTCGGAGGCGTGCTGTTCGGGCGAACGAACCCCTACCGGCGTTACGGCGGGCTGCTGCGGCGCCGCCTGGATCCCGCGCGACACTGGCGCATCGGGATCTCGCACGCCAACGTGCCGGAGGGCGCGGCTGCGGTCCGCGAGGTGCTGGCGGCCGGGCTGCCGCGCGCCGAGTTCCTGCCGATCATCCCGCTCGGCACCGCGCTCGGCGTGCACGGCGGCCCCGGCTGCATCGTCGTGGCGGCGCAGGAACTGGCCTGAAAAAACGCGGCCCTTTCCCTCAATCTTTCAGTTTCTTCAGGACGCGGGCGTAGGCGAAGAAGTTGATGGCGAGCACGATCGCGCCGAGGGCGACCTGGATCTCCCGCGTCAGCCAGCCCGGATAGATCAGGGGTTCCAGCCGGCTCTCGAGGAAGCCGCCGTCGTATCCCGCTTCGCCGCCCGCCGCGCGCAGGCGACTCTCGAGCGGGGTCAACGGGCAGATGCCGCCGAAGAACGCGATGCCCGCCGCCCAGGCCGCCGCCGGCAGGTGCAGCCACGCGAGCCGCGGCCACCGCCAGACGAGAAGGCCGCCGAGCAATGCGAAAGCGATGAACGCGAAATGCAGGACGAGTACCGCATCCGCGAGGATGCGGAAGGTCATTGCGTCGCGACGACCGGCCGCTTCTCCTCGCTCCAGCGGGTGTAGTCGCCCTTCAGGTGAAAGAGCCGCTTGAATCCCGCCTTGTCGAGGACCTCGAGCGCCTGCCCGGAGCGGACGCCGGTCCGGCAGTAGACGACGATGTCGCGCTCGCGCGCTGCCGAGAGCTCGGCGATGCGCGCGGCGAGCTCGCCGTGCGGGATGTTGACGGCGCCCGGCAGGTGACCGGCCTCGAACTCCTCGGGCGATCGCACGTCGAGCAGGAACAGCGAATGGTCGGCCCAGGCGATGCGCTCGTTGAGCGCCTTCGGCTCGATCGTCGCGGGCCCCGCGGCCACGGCGGGAACCGCGAAGGCGCAGGCAGCGAGCGCGATCGCCAGGCGCCGCACCGCTCAGCCCTCGAGCACGAAGGTGATGCGCATGCGCACGCGATAGGCCGTCACCCTGCCTTTCTCGATCTCGACCTCCTGGTCGGCGATCCACGCGCCGGTGAGGTTCTTCAGCGTCTTCTCGGCACGTTTGATGCCCTTGTCGATGGCGTCCTGGAAGCTCTTCGAGGACGTCGAGGTGATCTCGCTGACTTTCGCGACCGTCATGGCCTTCTCCTTATGAATGTGTTGTTCCGGCCCCCCCGGCCGGAATCATAGCGCTACGGGCGCCGCCCGCGGGGCCGCTATCATGCGCCGTCCACAGGAGACGTCCATGTTCCGCAAGTTCCGCAGCGCGCTCATGCGCGGTCTCGTCGTCGTCCTGCCGATCGGCTTCACGATCTGGCTCCTGTGGTGGATTGGAAGCACCATGGAGTCGCTGCTGCGGCGGCTCATCCTGCTCGCCGTGCCGGCCGAACACTACCTGCCGGGGATGGGCATCGTGGCGGCGCTCCTCCTGCTGCTCGCCGCGGGCACACTGTTCAACGCGTTGATCGTGCAGAGCGCGCTGGCGACCTGGGAGCGCTTCCTCGACCGCATCCCGGTCGTGAAGACGATCTACGGCGCCACGCGCGATTTCGTGAGGCTGCTGCCGACCGGCAAGCGCAGCGACCTGCGCCGCGTGGTCCTTGCGCGATTCGGGGAGGCGCGGGTGATCGGCTTCGTCACGCAGGACGACGCCGCGGAACTCGGCATCGTGGAGGCGAAGGACGACCTGGTCGCGGTGTACTTCCCGATGAGCTACCAGATCGGCGGCTACACCGCGCTGGTGCCGCGCTCGCGCATCGAACCGCTCGACATCCCGGTCGAGGCGGCGATGCGGCTCGTCCTGACCGGCGGCATCTCGGGCGCCGCCGCCTGACTACTTGAAGGTGCCGTTGAAAGTGCCGGGTCGCACGTATCGAACTTATTTGCTCTGCAGAATAAGTTCGATAAGTGCGACCCGGCACCAATCAGGCGAAGGCGGCGCGGGGCCTTTCGCGGGAGTAGACCAGCTCGACGTGGCGGATGCCGGTGGTGCGGCGCGCCACGCGCTTGACGGCCTGCACGAGGCGCAGCAGCAGGTTGTACCCGGCGCGCGGCCCGCCGGCCGCGTACGCCTCGGCGACGACCAGGTGCAGCACGGTGATGCGCTCGAAACTGTCGCGCACGTAGAGGATCACGCCGACCGGCCGCGCGAGCTTGCCCTCGCGCTCGACGGCGAACAGGCACTGCGCATCGGTCTCGCCGCCCACGCGCACCCGGAGCGACTTGCCTTCCACCACGATCTCGGGAGGCCCGTAACGGTCTATTGCGGTCTCGATGCCCTTGCGCACCCGGTGCTGCCGCCCGTTGAAAAACAGCAGGGCCTCGAGCTGGTGGTAATGCTCGGCCGGCAACGTCGAAACGAAGGAAACCTGTCGACTGATGGCCGTCACTCCCGGATCGCCCCCTCGGGGCACAGTCGGGCCCACCTTAACGGGGCGTTCGTGCCCCTGTCGAGGTTCACATAATTCGGGGATAATGGAAAAATAGGCCAAGAATGTAGCGTGCCTGCAACGGCTAAGGAGGGCCTGTGGACACCCTGGGGATGGTTTCCCGCAAGTCGCGGGGCAGGTGGGGGTTTTGTCCAGCCGGGCGGGGCCGCCTCGCGGAAACGCGACCTGTGTCCCGTCCGCCACGACCGATTTTGTCAACGATGGACGCACCTGTCGGCCGTGGGCACCCGGTGCCGGTGTCGACGCTGATTTGCGCGGGTCTGGGCGACACGTGAACATCGATTATTCAGACATCCTTCCGGGCGACGACGCCCCGGATCCACCGGATCCGGGCGCGCGCAAACCCGTCGCCGGGCCGGCGCTGGCAGCGACGCAAACACCGGCGGCATCCACCGGCGCAACCGGCACGCACGCGGCCCTGCATCCACCCGGTGCGCGCACGAGCGGCGCGAACGTCGTCATCCTTTCGGCCGACCCGATCCTCATCGACCTCCTGCGCGACGCAGTCGCCGGCCACCACCGCGTCTGGCGCGCCGACGATGCGACGCACGCGGCCGACCTCATGGTCGCCTCGGGCAACGCCGTGCTGCTGATCGACGCCGCGCTGGCCGACCACGACACGCGGACCCTCGTCACCCAGGTGCACCAGCAGTTCCCGGACCTCGCGATCATCGTCGCGGGCCGGCGCGATGACGAGCACGAGCTCGCGCCGCTCGTTTCCGAGGGCGTCATCTTCCGTTTCCTTCACAAGCCCGCTTCGGCCGAGCGCATCCGCAATTTCGTCGATGCCACCCAGCGCCGGGCGAACGGTACGGATCTCACGGCTACGCTGCCGCCCAAGTACAAGAACCAGGGCATTGGCGGAACCGCCGAGCTGCCCGCCCTGTCCCCGCCGTTCAAGCTGAACCTCGACGACGGTTTCATCCGGCGCTGGGGACGCAGGAGCCTCCTGCTCGTCCCCGTCGCGCTGATCGCCTGGGGCATCGCCGTCTGGGAACCGTGGAACCGCACGTCCTCCGACGGGGCCCCGGAGCCCGACGCGCCGGTCGCGAATACTGACGCCGGCGAGGAAGTGCGCCAGCAGAAGCTGCTGGATGCCGCCGGGATCGCACTCTCGCAGGGCGCGCTGATCGAGCCGCCGGGCCAGAACGCGCTCGAGTTGTACCGGGCGGTGCTGGCACGCGACCCCGGCAATGACCTCGCGCGACGCGGCATCGACAGCGTCGCCGACGAACTGATCGTGCAGGCCGAGCGCGCGCTGATGGAGCAGGACGTCACGCGGCTCGCGAGCGTGGTCGACGCCGTGCGCGCGGTGCGCCCCGATCACGCGCGGCTGCCATTCTTCATCAGCCAGCTCGAGCAGGAACGCGCGATCCAGGGCAAGGCGGGCCAGCCGGTGCGCGCCGTCGACACGATGGGCCGCCCGATCGAGACGCCGGCCGGGTCCGGCGAGCTGCCGTCGGTGCGGGTGCAGGCCTTCGTCCAGCTGGCGAACGACCGCATGCGCAGCAACCAGCTGGTCGGCAAGGACGGTGCGCTCGGCTATGTGCTGTCCGCGCGCAGGATCGACCCGTCCGACCCCGGCGTCGTCGCCGCGGCCGACGCGCTCGGCAGCCAGTTCCAGGGCAACGTGCAGAGGGCGATCCGCGAGAACCGCCTGGACGACGCCAACCGCTGGTACCGGAACGCCGTCGAGCTCGACATGAGCCGCACGCAACTCGCGAACCTGCGCGCCGACCTCGACGCGGCGCGCATCGGCAACGAGCGCGCCGACCGGGCGCGCCTGCTCGTGCTCGCGAACCAGCGCATCGCCCAGGGCCGCCTGATCGACCCCAAGGGCGACTCCGCCCGGCATTACATCGACCTGCTGCGTGCCGCCGACCCGGATTTCGAGGGCCTCGCCGACACCAATGCCTTGCTCGCCTCGCGCGCGATGGCCGAGTCGCGCGCCGCGATAAGCGCCAGCAACCTCGACCGCGCCGATGCCTTTGCCCGCGCTGCGGCCGAATCCGGGGCCCCCGCAGCGGAAGTCGCCGACCTCAACGCGAAGATCATGGCGCTGCGCGTCGTGCGCACGACGGCGGTCGAGACGGTGGAACCGACGGTCCTGCAAGAGAACCAGATGCGCCGCACCGCGTTCATGGCGCCGACCTACCCCGCCCGCGCCCGCGAGCGCGGCACCGAGGGCTGGGTGGACCTCGAGTTCACGGTGGCGAAGGACGGGGCGACGCGTGACGCCGTGGTGCGCGCGGCGGAGCCCGCCGGCACCTTCGACCGCGCGGCGCTGGATGCCGTCAAGCGCTGGCGCTACGAGCCGCGCGTCGTCGGCGGCACCGTGGTCGAGCAGCGCGTCGAGACGCGCCTGCGCTTCCGCCTCGCGGAATAGCTAGCTGCGTTTCCCTTCGCTCGCCATGCGCTCGTGCGCGCGGCCGAGCACGAACGCGACCACCGCCCACAGCGCAGCGACCCCCGCCCCGACCAGCGCGATGCCGGACAGGCTCGCCGACCAGGCCGAGACGATGGCGTCGTGGCCCTTCGCGACCACGTAGTCGCTGGTGCGGTACACCAGCGTGTCGTTGACGTTCTTCGCCTTGTACTTCGACTCGCGGTCAACCGTCGTGTAGAGCATCTCGCGGCAGGGCCGCACGATCGCGTACTGCCCCACCCGGCGCGCGATGAAGACCGCGACCAGCGTCGCGAGCGTCGGCGAGAGCGAGATCAGCAGGAACCCGGCGACCACGAACAGCGGCACGACCACGATCATCACCGCGACGCCGGCACGCTTCGTCAGCCGGCCGACCGCGAACAGCTGCAGCGCCAGCGTGATGACGCTCATCGCGAGCTCGATGCGGCCGAGGAACGCCGTGCGCGCGGAGCTGTCGGGATAATGCACGCTGAGCAGCTCCGCCTGCTGCAGGTACAGGAAGGTGTTGACCGCCGCCATCAGGAACACGAAGGCCGCGATGCCGCCGAGGTACGGCGAGGACAGCACGAGCTTCAGTCCCGCGAAGGGATTGCCGCCGATCGGCCGCTCCTCGACGCGCCCCGCGCCGGCGTCACGGCCCGCGCCCCAGCCGAGCAGGTAGCGCATCAGCAGGACCGTCGAGGCGAGCATCACGGCCGAGACCAGCAGCAGGTTCACGTCGCCCACCGACTTCGCGAGGAAGCTCGTGATCGCGGAGCCCGTCATGGCTCCGACGCTCGCGCCTGCGGTGATGAATGCGAACAGGCGCTTGCCCTGTTCCTTGTCGAACAGGTCCGCCATGAAGCTCCAGAACACGGAGATCACGAACAGGTTGAAGACGCTGACCCAGACGAAGAACACGCGCGCAGCGGCGGCATCGTCCTCCTGCGCGCTGAACACCGCCCAGAACGCCACCAGCTGGGCCGCGAAGAAGACGTATGTCCAGGGCAGGAACACGTCGCGGCGGAAGCGCCCGCTCAGCCAGCCGAAGACCGGAACGGCGAGCAGCATGCCGAGCAGCGTCCAGCCGAACAGGTCGTCGATGTTCTCGACGCCACCGGTGACGCCCATGCTGTCGCGGATCGGCCGCAGGATGTAGTAGGCCGTGAACAGCAGGAAGTGGTACGCGAACGCGGCGGCAAGCCCGGGCGCCTCCCCCGGCCGCAGGTCCACCGCGCGCGCGAGGCCGCGTTCGACGAGCGTGGCCCCGCTCATGGGCGCGCGACCGGCTTCTCGCTCGTGATCGCGAGCGTGTTGCCTTCGGTGTCCTCGAAGAAGGCCATCCAGATCTCGACCTCGCCAAGCTCGGCGATGCGGTGCGGCGGCTGCAGGAACTCCACCTCGCGGCGCTCGAGCTCGGCGTGGGCCGCCTCGATGTCGGCGACGCGGTAGTAGACGATCGAGCCCGGCGGGTCGTACATCGGGTCGGACGAGGTCGAGAGCGCGAGGCGGATGCCGTCGCAGTCGAAGAACGCCAGTTGCGACGGCACCTCGAACAGCAGCTTCATGCCGAGCCGGTCGCGGTAGAAGGCAGTCGCCCGCACCAGGTCGCGCACCGGGATCGCGACCTGCTCGATGCGGCCCAGCGAGAGGTTCATTCGCGGATGCCGGACTGGTCGAGGATGAAGGCGTACTCCTCGGCGATCTCGCGGAAACGCCGGAAGCGCCCCGACCTGCCGCCGTGCCCGGCCTCCATCGTGGTGCGGTACAGGAGCGGGTTCGCGTCGGTCTTGCGCGCGCGCAGGCGCGCGACCCATTTCGCGGGCTCCCAGTACTGCACCTGGCTGTCGTGCAGGCCGGTCGTCACCAGCATGGCCGGATAGGCCTGGCGCGCGACGTTGTCGTAGGGCGAGTACGACAGCATGTAGTCGTAGTGCTCCTTCCTCTTCGGGTCGCCCCATTCGTCGAACTCGTTGGTCGTCAGCGGGATGCTTTCGTCCAGCATGGTCGTGACGACGTCGACGAAGGGGACCTGCGCGACGATCGCGCGGTAGTCGGCCGGCGCCATGTTGGCCACGGCGCCCATCAGGAGCCCCCCGGCGCTGCCGCCCATCGCCGAGACGCGCTTGCCGTCCGCGTAGCCCTCCTTCACCAGGAAGCGCGTGACGTCGACGAAGTCCGTGAAAGTGTTCTTCTTGTGCAGCAGCCTGCCGTTCTCGTACCAGCGCCGGCCCATCTCCTGGCCGCCGCGGATGTGCGCGAGCGCGAACACGAAGCCGCGGTCGAGCAGCGACACGCGCGCGACCGAGAACGCCGGGTCCATGGTCGCGCCATAGGAGCCGTAGCCGTACTGGAGCAGCGGCGCGCTGCCGTCCTTGCGGAATCCGGTGCGGTACACCAGCGAAACCGGCACCTTCGCGCCGTCGCGCGCCGGCGCCCACAGGAGCTCGGTGCGGTAGTTCGCCGGGTCGAAGCCGCCGAGCACCGGCGTGCGCTTCATGAGCCGGCGCTCGCCGGTCTGGATGTCGTAGTCGTAGACCGTCATCGGAGTCGTCAGCGACGTGTACTCGTAGCGCACGATCTGCGTGTCGATCTCGGCGTTCATGCCGAGGCTCGTGGTGTACGCGGGCTCGTCGGAGCCGATGTAGAAGTCCTTGCCGCCTCCCCAGGGCCGGATGCGGATCTTGCGCATCGCGTCGGAGCGTTCCTCGATGGCGAGGAAGTCGCTGAACACGTCGAAGCCGTCGACGAAAGCGTCCTCGCGGTGCGCCAGCAGCTCGCGCCAGTTCCGCCGGTCGCCTTCCGCGCCGACCGCCACTTCCATCAGGCGATAGTTCGGCGCCTGCCAGTTGGTGCGGATGATCCAGCGCCCGTCGAGGTGGTCCGGGTAGTACTCCAGGTCGCGTTCGCGCGGCAGGAAGACGCGGAACGCGAGCGCGGGATCCCCCGCGTCCGCGTAGCGCACCTCGGTGGACACCGTGCTGCGCGCGAAGATGGTGATGTAGCGCTCGTCCTTGGTGGTGCCGACGCTGGTGTAGAAGCTGTCGTCGTCCTGCTCGTAGACGAGGGTGTCCGCCACCTGCGCGGTGCCCAGCACGTGGCGGCGCACGCGCCGGGCGAGCAGGGTCTCCGGGTCCTTCTCCAGGTACAGGACGCTGCGGCTGTCGGCGGTCCAGGCGATGTAGGGCTCGACGTTCTCGAGGCGGTCCGGCAGCAGCTCGCCGGTGGCGAGGTTCTTGATCCGCAGCGTGTACTGCCGGCGGCCGACGGAATCCTCGGTGAATGCGAGCAGGTTGTTGTCCGGCGCGACCGCCGTCGAGCCGACCTGGAAGAATCCGTGCCCCTCGGCCATCCGGTTGACGTCGAGCATGACCTGCTCCGGCGCGTCCAGCGTGCCGGCCTTGCGCGCATAGACCGGGTATTCCTGGCCGGTCTCGTAGCGCGTGTAGTACCAATGGCCGCGCAGGCGGTACGGCACCGTCGAGTCGTCCTGCTTGATGCGTCCGACGATCTCGCCGTAAACCTTTTCCTCGAGCGCGTCGGTGTGCGCCGTCATCGCCGCCTTGTAGGCGTTCTCGGCCTCGAGGTAGCCGATCACGTCGGGATCGGCGCGCGTGTCGTCGCGCAGCCAGTAGTACTCGTCGGTGCGGACACCGTGCGGCGACTCGACGACGTGCGGACGGACGGCTGCGATCGGCGGCACCGGCGCGGTCTTCGGCATGCTCTCGGGCTCCGGCCTGACCGGGGCGTCGCCCGCGCAGGCACCGAGGAGCGCCGGCACGACGGCCAGGATCAATGCGTTGCGGCAGCGGTTCATCGACTTGTGCGTATCTTACCGGAGGCGGTCACCTCCCGCGCCGTCGCGAGCGCCGCACCGAGCGCCCGGCCCGAGATCCAGGCCGCTTCCGCGCCCGCGTCCAGGCACCAGTCGCCGCAGAAGCCGATGCGGGACTGCGGGTCGTAGAGACAATCCTCGCCGAGCGGGACCTCGACGCGCGCGTGGCGCCAGCGGTGCGTGTCCGACACCAGCATTCGCGGAAGCGCCCGGCCGACGTGTTCGGAAAAACGGTCGAGGAGCGCGCGCTGCACCGTGTGCGGCGGCCGGTCGAACGCCGCGCGCGACCAGTCGGCCGCCGCGTGCAGCACGAAGCAGTCGCGCGCCTCGCGCCCGGGCTTGCTGGAATTGCGCGCATACCAGGCCAGGATTCCGTCGCCCGCGAATCCCGCGTCCGGCACGCCCGGCAGCGGCGCGTCGAATGCGACGAGCGCCGCCCAGCAGGGCGCCATCGTCACGGCCCGGACGCGCGCGGCGAGGGCGGTGCGCGAACCCGCGAGCGCGGCGGCGGCCGGCGCCGGCAGCGCGAGCGCGACGGCGGCGTAGTCCGTGTGTGCGAGGCCGCGGTCGTCGAGCAGTGACCAGCCGCGGCGGCCTGCCTCGAGGCTGACGATCCGCGCTCCGTACTCGACGTCGAGGTCCTGCGCGAGGAATCGCGGCAGCGAATTCATGGCCGGCACGCCGACCCACAGGTCGGACAGCCGCCCGCGATCCGGCCAGCGCGGCTGCCAGCGTCCGGCGGCGCCGGCAGCTTCCGCGCCTGCCAGCACCCGGACGAACCCGGCATCCGTCGCGGCAAGGTACTGGGCGCCATGGTCGAAGCTCGCGGCCGCGAAGCGGCGCGTCGCGAGGCGCCCGCCGGGCGCGCGCTGTGTCTCGAACACGCGCGCCTGCACGCCGGCCTCGCCGAGGCTCCGTGCGCAGGCGATGCCCGCGAGTCCGGCGCCGATCACGGCGACCGTGACGGCATTCATGCTAGCCTCGGGCTTCGATGCGAAGTTCAACGACAGTCCTCGGAGCGATCGCAGCCACGGCGCTCGTGGCCTGCGCGACGCAGCCGTCGTCATCCTACCCGGCACGTACCGAGGCCCGTCTCGCGACCTACGCCAAAGCGACGCCCTGCTGCGACGATCCGTCCGGCTTCAGCTACGGCGCGCTGCCGCGCCAGGGCCATGCGCAGGCGACCGTGGATGCGAAGACGCCGGTGTTCGATTTCCAGAGCGGGGTGTCGCCCTTCGTGGCATACGAGCTGCCGGACCAGACATCGCGCTATCGCATCCGCGTCAAGAGCGTGTTCGACCGCAAGGATGGCGGGAAGGACGGCGTGTTCTACCCGGTCGTCGCGCTGCTCGACGACACCTACATCGTCGTCAACATGACGGGTCCCGAGAGCCTGCGCCTCGAGCCCGCGCTCGCGACGCCGGGCGGAGAGCCCGGGCTTTCGGTGTCGATCGGCGTGGATCCCGCGGAGCAGAAAGGCAAGTACCTGGTGGTGTTCACGCCGGCGGCGATGCTCGGCAAGCCGCCGCCAGCGGACCGCGAGGGCGACGTGCTATCGGTCTCCGCGCTGACCTACATGGAGCGGCGCGGCGAGGCGGCGATCCCGGCGTCGCCGTACGGAAAGCTTCGCATCACGGTGGCGCCGGAAGCGCCGGTCGCGGCGGCCGCGAACCGCGACTGACGGCGCGCCTCCGGGGATACCGGTTACAAAGCCGGCTTTGCCGCCGGATCGACAAAATCGACGATCGTGCGCAGGACGTCGGGTGCCGAGAGGATGTCGCGGTGCCCTTTGCCGCGCGTGGTCATGAACCTGAGGCCCGGCCAGGCGTTCTTGAGCGACTCGGCCTCGGAGTACGGGATCACCGCGTCCTCGAGGTCGTGGACCAGGAGGCCCGGCACGCCGGATTTCGGCGCCGCGGCGACGAGGTCGAGCTCGGCGGAAGGCCGTCCGGCATCGCGGTCGAGGATCCTGACGAATTCGGCCATCGCGGACGGCGGCAGTCCCGCCGCCTTCGCAACCCAGAGCGGGATGCGGCTGACGCGCGTCGGGCTGGAGACGATCACGAGGCGCTGCGGGCGGAAGCCGTAGACGAGGGCGGCCCCGAGCGCCGCGCCGCCGAAGGAATGGCCGACCGCCGCATGAATCGGGCCGGTGATGCTTTCGATCTCGACCAGGAGCTCGCCGATGAGGCGGGGCGTCGCGCTGTCGCCGGTCGAGATGCCGTGGCCCGGCAGCTCGAGCGCGACCGTGCGCATGCCGCGCTCGAGGAGCATGGCCGCCATCGGGCGAAACTGCGAAGTGCGGCCACGCCAGCCGTGCAGCGCGAGCACGAGCGGTCCGGTCTCGCCCCAACTCCTGGCATGCAGGCCGGTTCGCAGCTCGATGGCCTTGCCGTCCGTGCCGTGCGCGAGTTCCCAGGGCTGGGTCGGGTTCTGCCCGCCCGGCCGCGAGATCAGGTCGGCGAGCAGGCGCGCGGCCTGCCGGGGCGCGATGCGCCCGTACAGTCCCAGCATCAGCGGCGCGTAGTACGGGATCGGGTTTCGCACGGATAAAAAGGCCGGCACGGTTACCCGTGCCGGCCCCTGATCGGTCGGCTACCGCTCTCAGCCCGTCGGGGGCTCGACCGGTGCCGTGCCGTCGGCCGGCACTTCGCCTTCGGCGGGCGGCGCGAGCGGGTCCACGGCCGGGGCGAACGCCGCTTCCGGACCGCCGCAACCCATGGCGCCGTCCACGAACTTGATGTCGCGATCGCCGGTGGCCTGGATGTCGCGCACGCAGGTGGTCGTTCCGGAGGCGAGCGGCGCGCTGAACTCCCAGTCGCCGGGCGCGAGCGGCAGGGTCTGGTTCGAGCCGTTGCACATCGGCGCGCCGTTCTCGTCGGTCGGGCCGGTCATGGTGACGTCGGTCACCATCATCTTGTTGTTGGCGTACTTGTTGGCCTTGCCCTTGAGCTGCTTCGGCGTCACGCGCACGGGGATGACTTCGCAGACGCCGCCCTGCGACACGGCCTTGATGGTCAGGTTCGCGCGGATCAGCGGCAGCTCGTCATTGGCGTTGCCGGAACCACCGCAGGCGACCAGTACGCAGGCCGCCACGGTGGCGGTGCCGAGGGCACGGAGGCCCGGATTCTTCAGGATCGACATCGTCGATTTCTCCCCAGAAAGTTGTCGGTCCGCACCGGGACCCCGGAAAACAGGCGCCAATTCTAGATCAATTCCCGCGTCGGAGGGGACGCTCACCTCCTGAAGGCGAGCGTCCCCTCCGCTATGGCGGCCAGGGGCGTTCGAGCTCCCACAGCAGGGGGTCGAAGCCGCGACGCACCAGCAGGCCCCCGCCGACGGGCCGGAAGTGCCGGAGCAGGCGGGTCCGGTACCAGGCGGCCGGGCGCAGGTGCACGCCGGAGTCGGTGCGCGCGCGGTCCGCGTTCCGGCGCCAGTCGCCGGCCGTCAGCACGCTGAAATAGAGGACGCCGCGCGACAGCCGGCCGAGGTTCGACAACGCGCGCGCCGCGGTCCGGTCATCGAGGTACTGCAGCACGTCGTGGCAGAAGACCAGGTCGAAGGGCTGCTTCGGCGCATGGTCCGCGACGCTCTCGTGCAGCCAGCCGTAGCGCCGGCAGAGATAGGCGCTGGTCTCGAGGCCGACGTAGCGCGCGCGGGGAAAGGACCGGCGCACCGCCACCCGGAAGTGGCCGAGCCCGCAGCCTGCGTCGAGCACGCGCCTGACCCTGAACCCGAGGTAGTCCGTGTACGCGCAGATGAAGCGTCCGAGCCGCAGCGCCTCCTCGCGCGAGGCGACGCGAGTCGCCGGGTCCACGTAATAACGCTGGTAGAAGTCCGCGTCGAATGGAAGGGGACACTCACCTTTTCTTTTCATCAGCCCGACTCGACCTCGCAGCGTCCCCCCGCAGAAAAAAGGGGAGCGTCCCCTTTTATTCGACGGTGACGCTCTTCGCGAGGTTGCGCGGCTGGTCGACGTCCGTGCCCTTCAGCACGGCGGTGTGGTACGCGAGGAGCTGCAGCGGGATGGTGTAGACCGCCGGCGCCTGGAAGTAGCTCACGTGCCGCGGCATCGTGATCACCTCGACGCCTTCCGACGGCTCGATGCCGGACTCCGGATCCGCGAACACGTAGAGCATGCCGCCGCGCGCGCGCACCTCCTGCAGGTTCGATTTCACCTTCTCGAGCAGGTCGTTGTTCGGGGCGACCGCGATCACGGGCATGTCCGCATCCACGAGCGCGAGCGGGCCGTGCTTCAGCTCGCCGGCGGCATAGGCCTCGGCGTGGATGTAGGAGATCTCCTTCAGCTTCAGCGCGCCTTCCATCGCGATCGGGAACATCGCACCGCGGCCGAGGAACAGCGCGTGGTGCTTCGGTTCGATCTTGCGCGCCAGCGCCCGCACCTGCGGGTCGAGCGCGAGCGTCTGCTCGATCATCGCCGGCAGTTCGAGCAGGCGGTGCACCAGCGTCTTCTCGCGCTCCTCGGGCAGCCCGTGGTGCTTGCCGATCGCGACCACGAGCATGCCGAGCGCGGCGAGCTGCGTGGTGAAGGCCTTGGTCGAGGCGACGCCGATCTCGGGCCCCGCGCGCGTCAGCAGCACGAGCTCGGACTCGCGCACCAGCGAGCTTTCCGGCACGTTGCAGATCGCGAGCGTCGACAGGAACCCCGCCTTGCGCGCGAGGCGCAGCGCGGCCAGCGTGTCGGCGGTCTCCCCCGACTGGGAGATGGACACGAACAGCGAATTCGCGGGCACCACCGGGTCGCGGTAGCGGAACTCGCTCGCGATCTCGACGCGGCAGGGCACGCGGCAGAGCTGCTCGATGAAATAGCGCGCGACGATGCCCGCGTGGTAGCTGGTGCCGCAGGCGACGATGTGCACGCTCGTCACGCGCTTGAAGACTTCCATCGCCGCCGGCCCGAAGGCCTGCGACAGCAGGCGCCCGCCGGCGACGCGCTCCTGCAGCGTCTGCGCGACGGCGCGCGGCTGCTCGTGGATCTCCTTCAGCATGAAGTGCGGGAAGGTGCCCTTTTCCGCCGCCTCCGAGGACTGCTCGGACACGTAGGGCCTGCGCTCGACCCGCGCGCCGCCCGCGTCGACGATCTCGATGCTCTTGCGGCGGATGCAGGCGACGTCACCCTCCTCCAGGATCACGAACCTGCGCGTCACGGGCAGCAGCGCGGCGATGTCGGAGGCGATGAAGTTCTCGCTGTCGCCGAGGCCGACCAGCAGCGGGCACCCGGCGCGCGCGAGCACGATGCAGTCCGGGTCCTGGCCCCACATCACCGCGAGCGCATAGGCCCCGCGCAGCTCCGCGACGGTCTTCTGCACGGCACGGAACAGGTCGCGGTCGCCTTGCAGGTGAAAGTGGATGCGGTGCGCGATGACCTCGGTGTCGGTGTCCGAGCTGAACTGGTAGCCGGCACGCTCGAGCCCGGCCCGGAGTTCCTCGTGGTTCTCGATGATGCCGTTGTGGACGATCGCGACGCCGTCGCGCGAGATGTGCGGGTGCGCGTTCCTCTCGTTCGGCACGCCGTGCGTCGCCCAGCGCGTGTGGGCGATGCCAAGGTGGCCGGAAGTGGGTTGGGCCGCGAGCGCGTCCGAGAGCTTCGACACCTTGCCGACCGCACGCAGGCGCGAGACCTCGGAGCTGCCGTTCAGGACGGCGACGCCGGCCGAGTCATAGCCGCGATACTCGAGGCGCCTCAGGCCCTCGATCAGGATCGGGACGACGTCCCGGTCAGCGACTGCTCCGACAATGCCGCACATCTGGCGTCCATTCTAACCCGGCGGGCGGTCGCCGGCCCCGAGCCAACGGAGAGCCGAGTTCAGGTCCTGGAAAAATTCCATGCGCACGCCCCGGTTCATGGCGGGCGTGCGGAAGAACTGGCTCTGCGAGTCCGGGACATAACCCCGGAAGATGCAGGCGACCGACAGCCCCGGCAGGAGCCGCGCCGCCAGGTCCGCGATGTCGAAGGCCTCGATCGGAGTCATCCGGCGGGTCACGCTTTCGCCTTCCACCAGCGCGCGGCGCAGGCCGCGCTCGCGGCAGGCCTCGCAGATCGCGACCCAGACTCGGCTCGTGCTCTCGAGGTCCATCTCGAACCCCGGCGCCAGTTGCACATACAGGTAGCCATCGCGCGGTTCCAGGGTGAATCCGGAACTCGTCACGGCTTATTTCGGCTCCTTCCTCGGCCGCTTCCAGTCCTCGACCGTGACCTGGCGGCCGCGCTCCACCGTCAGCTTGCCTGCCGGGGCAGGCTTCGTGATCGTGGACCCCGCGCCGATGGTCGCCTGCGCGCCCACCGTGACCGGCGCGACCAGCATCGAACCCGAGCCGATGAAGGCGCCGTCGCCGATTTCCGTGCGGTGCTTGTTGGCGCCGTCGTAGTTGCAGGTGACGGTGCCGGCGCCGACATTGACGTGGCTGCCCACCGTCGAGTCGCCGAGGTAGGTGAGGTGGTTCGCCTTGCTGCCGGCGCCGAGGGTCGAATTCTTGACCTCGACGAAATTGCCGACGTGCACGCCGTCCGCGAGCCGGGTGCCGGGCCGCAGCCGCGCGAACGGGCCGATAACGCAGCCCTTGCCCGCGACCGAACCCTCGATGAGGGAGTTCACGCGCACTTCGCTGTCGTCGCCGATCTCGCAGTCGCGCAGCAGGCAGTTGGGCCCGACCTTGACGCGGTCGCCGAGCCGGACCTTGCCTTCGAGGATCACGTTGACGTCGAGGGCGACGTCGCGGCCGCAGCTCACTTCGCCGCGCACGTCGAGGCGCGCCGGGTCGACGACCGTGACGCCCGCGCGCATCAGTTCCGCGGCGCGGCCCGCGCGGTGCGCAGCCTCGGCCTCGGCGAGCTGGAGCTTGTCGTTCACGCCAAGTACCTCCGATGGCGTGTCCGCCACTACGGCATCGACCGGGCAACCGTCGCGCACCGCGGCACCGATGCAGTCCGTCAGATAGTACTCCCGCTGCGCATTGTCGGCCTTCAACGCCGCCAGCCAGCCGCGCAGCTTCACGGCGGGCGCCGCGAGCACGCCGGTGTTGATCTCGTCGATCGCGCGTTCCTTGTGGTTCGCGTCCTTCTCCTCGACGATGCGCACGACCCGCCCCGCGACGTCGCGGATGACGCGGCCGTAGCCCGCCGGGTCGGCCAGGCGCGCGGACAGCAGCGCGAGCGTCGTCGGGCCCGCGCGCGCGACCAGCCCCTCGAGCGTCTTCACCCGGATCAGCGGCACGTCGCCATAGAGCACGAGCAGCGCATGCCCGTCGGGCACGCCCGGCATGGCCTGCATCAGCGCGTGCCCGGTGCCTTTCTGCTCGGCCTGCAGCGCCCAGCGGATGTCCGCGCCCGCGAATGCCGCGCGCACGCGCTCCCCGCCATGCCCGTACACAACATGGATCGCCTCGGGATCGAGGGCGCGCGCCGTGGCCACGACGTGCGCGAGGAGAGGCCGGCCCGCCAGCGGTTGCAGCACCTTGGGAAGGTCGCTTCCCATGCGCTTGCCCTGGCCTGCGGCCAGGATGACGACGGACAACGGCATTGCGGCGATTGTACCGGAGCCCCCCTGTTCGACACGAAAGCCTGCCGGCCGTTATTTGCCGCTCCGCGCACAAGGGTGCTATACCGTCGGTCCCGGGCTTAGGCCAACCATTGGAGCGGTCAGGAATCATGGCAACGAAGCTGGAAAAACCCCTGAGACGCGAATTTCCGGTGAACGACGAGCTGTACACGCTCACCATCTCGCCGGAGGGCCTGAAACTCGTCCCGAAGGGCAAGCGCAAAGGCCATGAGTTGACGTGGAAGGACCTCCTGAACGGCCAGCCCGCGGTCGCCTCGGCGCCGGCCTCTTCGCTGGATCCGGCCTGAGGTCTTAGCCTAGGCGCCGGAACCCCGGCCCCATCGGCGGGTCAGACTCCCATGGCAGGGGGGTTTGTCCGTATCTGCGCGCTCGCGCTGGCGTTGGGTGCCAGCACACCGGCCATGGGCGCGCGCGTCGTCGACACGGCCGGCGCGCGTCGCGCAATCTCGACCCCGGCCGTCTCCGCCCGCGACGCCAGCCTCGCAGCCCTCGCGACCGAGGGCCGCGCCACCGAGCTCGCCGCCCGCCTCGAGCTCATCGCCCATGACTCCGCGCTGGACGACGTCGCCCGGGAATGGCTGCTCGATCGAGGCCTGCACGCGCTCGCGAGGATGGAGCCCTCCCGCGCGGCGCGCGCCACCGTCACGCGCCTCACGGCGCGCGCACCGACCGTGTTCACCCGCGCCGATCCGGACCATGGCGAGCGTGCCACACCTTTATATGATGCCGGCGCGACTGCGCGCTTCGTGCTGCAGATCTGGGAGCGCAATGCCGCACGCGCGGCGGCGCAAGCCGGCCTTGCGACGCGAAGCACCCGCGCCGTGGCGCGCTTCGCCGGGTCGGAATCGCAACCCGAGCGGTCCGGAATCGCCGACGCGTTTCGCGCCGCCCCGACGGCAGCGATCGCGGCTCAGCGCGGCGCCGTCGCCGACGCGCTCGCGCAGGGCTGGCGCGTCGATGCGCTGGCGCTGATCGTCGCCGAGCGTCTCGCCGATCGTGAAATGTTCGCCCGGCTCGTCGATTACGCCGACGAGCGCGAGGCGCTCGCCGCGCTGGCTGCGGCACGGCACGCGCTCGATGCGGGCTCGGCGCTGGAGACGTTCGTGCGCGCAAGCCGCCGCGCGGACATCGCGTCCGCCGCCGTGCTCGAGGCCGGACGGCTCGCGGTGAATGACGCAGCGGCGCGCCGCTTCCTGTTCGAGTCGCTGGCGGATCGCGGCATCGCGCCTTCGGCAGCCACGGCGCTCGCCGCGCTCGGCGATCCCGGTGTCAGCGCCGAGATCGGCCGGCGGCTGTCGCTCGCACGCAGCGACGAGGAGCGGCGCGTGCTGGTGCTCGCGCTGAGCCTCGACGGCGGCCCATCGGCCCGCGCGGAGCTCGACCGCTTCGCGCGTTCCGGTGCCGGTTCGCCGCAACTGCAGGCGAAGTCGCGCCGGTGGCTCGAGCGATGAGCCGCGCGCTCGCCGCGCTGCTTCTCGCAGGCGCCGCGCTGCCTGCGGCGGCCGCCTGCGACTTCGACGCCGATGGCGAGATCACCAATCCCTTCGCGGCGGGCTGCGGCGACGTGCTCTTCACCTACACGGACGCCGACAACACGGGCCAGAACATCGCGCTCGGCTACCCGCCGCCGGTACCGGTCGCCTCGATGACGCCGGTCGCGGGGTTTCGCGAATACGCCTCGCTGTTCGCGCAGCACCAGTCGCTGCTCGCGCTCAACGACGAGGTGGGCGGCGAGGTCGTCGGCGAGACGCTCGCCGGGCGCGAGATCTGGGCTTATGTCGTCGGCGACGCGGATTCGGACACTGCGGAGGGCTTCGCCGAGGCCGCGGTGCTCGTGAACGGCGGCATCCACGCGCGCGAGTGGCAGACGCCCGAGGCGGTGACCGCGGTGTTCGAGGCCCTCGTGGCGGGCAAGGCGGACGGGGGATTCGTCCAGTACCTGGTCGAGAACCTGAACACCGTGCTCGTCCCGGTCAACAACGTGGACGGCTTCATCCAGACGCAGCTCTACCCGGCGAACGTCACCGCCGACCGCGAGCAGCCGCGCGAAGGCCGGATGCGCCGCAAGAACCTGCGCAATCCCCAGACCGGCGGCTTCATCGACTCCGACATCGGGACGGTCGCGGACAACTTCTGGGGCGTGGACCTCAATCGCAACGCCGCGCAGGGATTCGGCCAGCAGGGCGCCAGCACCGACCTCGTGACGAGCCTCGTCTACCACGGCACCGGCCCTGACTCCGAGCCGGAGTTCCAGGCGCTGCAACAGGCCGCGACGCTCGGGCCGGCGGCGCGGCTGCGTTTCTACAGCGACACGCATTCCTTCGGTCAGGTGTACCTCGCGCCGTCGCCGCCGAACACGCGGCTCAACGCGATCACGCAGGCGCTCGGCGTGCACATGGCCGACGCGTCGGACCGCAACTACGGATTCGGGCCCGATCTCCCGGGTTCGCCCGGCATCGGCACGACCGCGGACCATTTCACCTTCACGTACGAGATTCCCGGCTGGACCCTGGAACTCGAGCCGGCGACCGGCGGCCAGGACTACGGCGGGCTCGCCTCGCACGGACACAGCGGTTTCATCCTGCCGGACGCCGAGGTGGCGCGGATGCGCGACGACGTCGCGCGCCAGTACCTGCTCGGTTTCTACCGCCAGAGCGGCCCGCCGGCGGCGGTCGCCGCGGAGATCCGCGAGCTTCCCGGCAACGCGGTCGTCTATCGCGCGCGCTGGGAGCGCAGCGGCCCCGGCGCGCGCACGCTGGAGGTCGAGGTGAACGAGGCCCTGGTGCCGGGCGGCAACTACCGGCTGTGGGTCGCCTTCAACAAGCCGATGCGGATCCGAAACGGCGCCGGCGCGGTCGTGCCGTACGCGGGCCAGACCCCGGGCGCGCACTTCGGCACGGTCACCCTCGAGATCCCGTCGCTCGACGGCGCGGAAGTTGCGCTCGACGGCGGCGCCTGGCTCGGGCTGCCCGGAGGCGCCCCGGACGGTTACCTGCGCTATGCCGACGACGCCTTCGCCGTCGACTTCACGCTGCCCGACACGATCGAGGCAGATGCCGCCACCCCCGCCGTGCTGTTCCTGGATCCCCTGGACCTCGCCGAGATGGCGCTCGATGCGGACCCGGCGAGTGCCGTCGACTGGGGCAGCGGGCATTGGCTCCGCTACGAGGATTCCCAGGGCGCCGCCGGCGATTCCGGCGGCGGCGACTGCTCTTTCAAGCCGTTCATCGCGGCCGCGGCCGGCACCGCGCCGCCGGGGGAAGTGGCCGCATGCGCCGCGGCCGAACCGCCTCCACCCCCGCCGCCCCCACCCCCACCCCCGCCGCCGAATCGCGGCGGCGGGGGTGACGGCTCAGGCCTCCTGTTGATGCTCCTCGGCCTCTTTCTCATACTGCGGTGGGGGGACCTCGGCAGCACGACAGGGAGCCGCGCATTCAGGACACGATAGCCGCCGACCGCTGGGTCAGGATCGTCATCCTGGCTGCGGCTTACACGCTGACCGGCATCGTCGGGCTGTCGCTCGCCGTGCCGCCCGGCTATGCCACGGCCGTGTGGCCGCCCTCGGGCATTGCGCTCGCCGCCGTGCTGCTGTGGGGGCCGCGCGTGTGGCCCGGCATCGTGGTCGGTTCCGTGCTCGTCAACCTCGCCGCCGCGTTGACCACCGCCAACGGTGACTTCACCGCGATGAGCGTCGTCATCGCCTTCGCGATCGGGGCCGGTTCGACCGCCCAGGCGCTCGCGGGGGCCGGCGCCATCAGGCGTTGGGTCGGCGTGTCCCAGATCTTCGAGTCAGGCCCGGGGACGCTGATGTTCACGGGCCTCGCCACGGCCGCCTGCCTCATCGCCTCGACCTGGGGCGTTGCGGCACTGAGCGTCGCGGGCATCATCCGCCCGGACCAGTTCCTCGATTCCTGGCTGACCTGGTGGATCGGCGACGTGATCGGCATGGTGGTCTTCGCGCCGGTCTTCCTGACCTGGCGCCAGTCGCTGCAGGTGGGGCGCAAGCCATGGCGGCTCGGCGAGTTGCTCGCCGCGTTCACGCTGCTCGCCCTGTCGACGCTCGCGGTCTTCCTCGCCCCGACGCCGGGCGCCGGAGTCACGAGCCCGCTGACCTTCCTGCCCCTGCCCTGCCTGGTGTGGATCGCGTTCCGGTTCCGCCCGAGCGGCGTCGCGATCGCAGTCTGCATGCTGTCGCTGATCGCCATCGCCGCCACCGCCAACGGGACCGGGCCTTTCGGCGGCGAGCGCACGAGCGAGTCGCTGCTCGCGTTGCAGGCCTTCATAGGCCTCACCGTGGTGATGGCGCTGACGCTCGCCTCCGCGGTGACCGGCCGGAGGGAGTCGGAGAATGCGCTGCGCAGCTACAGCGTCGAGATGGAGCAGCTCGCCCTCACCGACGAGCTGACGGGCCTTCGCAACCGGCGCGGCTTCCTCGTGCTCGCGGACCAGGCGTTGCGCATGGCACGGCGCACGCGCTCGAAATGCGCCCTCGTGTTCGTCGACCTCGACGGGCTCAAGCGCGTGAACGACACGCGCGGGCACGCGGCGGGCGACGCGCTGATCGCCGATGCCGCACGGGTGCTCGGCAGCGTGTTCCGGGAGAGCGACGTGGTGGGGCGCGTCGGCGGGGACGAGTTCGCGGTGCTGGCGCTCCTCGACGAACACGACGGCGCGACCGCCGTTTCGGCCCGGTTGCAGTCCGAAATCGACCGCTTCAATGCCGAGCTCGTGCCGACGCTGCGGGTCGCCATGAGCATCGGCATCGAGGAGATCAATTGCGCCGCGGAAACGCCGCTCGACGTGCTGCTCTCGCGCGCGGATCGGGCGATGTACGAGAGGAAGCGCCGACGGGCCTGAAGGGGTGCGTCCCTTTCAAGGCCGCGGGTCGCCCATGGCATAGGTGGCGACGATCCGGTGCGTCGCCGTGTCCCGGACCGCGTTGAACCACTGCCCGCAGCCGAAGCTGTGGCACCAGCGTTCGGCGTGCTCGCCCTGCGGGTTCGAGCGGTAAAACAGGTATTGCGCCCAGTCCGCGTCGCCCGCGCCCGCGGCGGGCCGCGCGATGTGCGACTCGCCGCCGTAGGTGAACTCCGGCTCGTCGCGGACTCCGCACCAGGGGCACTCGATCCTGAGCATGCTCTATGATTCCACGAAATCCATGAGCGATCGCTATTCATTCTTTGCCCTGGCCCGCCACGCGGTCAACGGCCGCACGCCCTGGCCGCGCGTGCTGCAGCGCCCGACGCTCAAGAAATCCTACGATGCCGTGATCATCGGCGGCGGCGGGCATGGCCTCGCGACTGCCTACTTCCTGGCCAGGGACCACGGCATGCGGAACGTCGCCGTGCTCGAGCGCGGCGCGATCGGCCAGGGCAACTCCGGTCGCAACACCCAGGTCGTGCGCTCGGACTACTACCACCTCGCGAGCTCCCGCTTCTTCGAGCGCTCGCTCAAGCTCTACGAGGGGCTCTCCCGCGAGCTCAACTACAACATCATGCTGAGCCAGCGCGGCAAGGTCTCGCTCGCGCACAGCCCGCACGAGCTGGAAGTCATGCGCCGCACGGTCAACGCGATCCGGCTGAACGGCGTCGACTCCGAGATCCTGACGCCGCGCGAGCTCGCGCGGCTCGAGCCGATGCTGAACTTCGCGAGCCGCTACCCGATCGAGGGCGCCGCGGTGCAATGGCGCGGCGGCATCTCGCGCCATGACGCGGTCGTCTGGGCCTTCGCCCGCGCGGCCGGCAAGCTCGGCGTCGACATCGTGCAGGGCTGCGAAGTCACCGGCTTCACGATCCTCAACGGGCGCGTGCTCGGCGTCGAGACGACGCAGGGCCCCGTCGCCACGCCGCGCGTGCTGATGGCGGTCGCCGGCCAGTCGAGCGTGCTCGCTCGCAAGGCCGGGCTGCGCCTGCCGATCCACAGCACCGGGTTGCAGGCGATGGTCACCGAGCCGGTGAAGCCGATCATCGACACCGTGCTCGTGTCGGCCTCGATCCACGTGTACGTGAGCCAGACCGGACGCGGCGAGGTCGTGATCGGCGGCGGCGCCGAAGTGTTCAATTCCTACGCCCAGCGGGGCGGCCTGCCCGTGTTCGAGGCGAACGCGCAGGCGGCGGTCGAGCTGTTCCCGTGCCTGAGCCGCCTGCGCGTGATGCGCCAGTGGGCCGGCACCGCGGACATCACGCCCGACACCAGCCCGCTCATGGGGCTGACGCCGCTCGCCGGCCTCTACATCAGCGGCGGCTGGGGCACGGGCGGTTACAAGGCAATCCCGGCGGGCGGCGAGACCATGGCCTGGACGCTCGCGAACGAGCGCCCGCACGAACTCATCGCGGGATTCGGACTCGAGCGGTTCGCGACCGGCGCGCTTATCGACGAGGGCGCCGCATCCGGCGTCGCGCACTGATGGGCTACCGGCTCGAGAAGGGCGGGCACGTCGACCGGTCGCAGCCGATCCACATCCGCTGGAACGGGCGCAGGCTTCCCGCCTTCGCCGGCGACACGATCGCCTCCGCGCTGCTCGCCAACGACGTCGCGATCGTCGGCCGCGGCATGAAGCTGCACCGGCCGCGCGGCGTGTTCTCGATCGGCCCCGAGGAGCCGAATGCCCTCGTCACGCTCGGCCGCGGCGCCGAACTCGAGCCATCCGCACGCGCGACGATGATCCCGGTGCGCGACGGGCTCGAGGTCCGCGCCCAGAATGCCTGGCCGGGCGTGCGCTTCGACCTCGGCCGCACGCTCGATCGCACCGCGGGGCTCTGGCACGCGGCCTTCTACCACAAGACCTTCAAGTGGCCGTCGTGGGATTTCTGGGAGCGGTGGATCCGCCGCGCCGCCGGCATCGCGAATCCGCCGCGCGAGCGCGATCCCGCGCGCTACGACGCGACCCACGCCCACTGTGACCTCCTCATCGTCGGCGGCGGGCCGTCGGGGCTGCTCGCCGCGCAGGTTGCCTCGCGCGCCGGCCTCTCCGTGATCCTCGCCGAGCAGGATTTCGAATGCGGCGGCCGGCTGCTCGCGACCAATACCCTCATCGACGACGCGCCCGTCACCGTGTGGTTCGCGAGCCTGCTCGGCGAGCTCGCGGCATCGCGCAGCGTGCGGCTGCTGACCGCGACCACCTGTTTCGGCCTCTACGACCACGGCATGGCGGGCCTGCTGCAGCGTCTCGACCTCGGCAGCAAGCCGGCCGCCGTGCGCCAGCGCTACTGGCGCGTGAATGCGAAGCAGACGCTGCTCGCGACGGGCGCGATCGAGCAGCCGCTCGTGTTCGCACAGAACGACCTGCCGGGCATACTGCTCGCCGGCGCGGTGCGCCAGTACGCCAACCGCTACGGCGTTTCGGCCGGCAGGCAGATCGTCCTCGCGACCAACAACGATTCGGCCTACCTCGCCGCCCTCGACCTGGTGGCTGCGCGCGCCCCGGTCAAGCTCGTGCTCGACTGCCGCGGCGAGCCGCCCGCCGACCTCGCCAAGTGGCTGCGCGCCCAGGGCGTCGAGGTGCGCGCCGGCGCGAGCGTCGTGAAAGCGCTCGGGCGCAGGCGCCTCGAGCGCATCGTGCTCAACACCGGCGAGACGATCGACTGCGATGCGCTGGGCGTTTCCGGCGGCTGGCAGCCGGCCTTGCACCTGTGGTCCCACGCGCGGGCGCCGGTCGCCTTCGAGGAGAGCCGGCGCAACTTCCGGCCGCAGGAATCGAAGCCGCCGCTGCAGGCCATCGGCGCGTTGAACGGCTGCACGTCGCTCGATGCGGGTTTCGCCGATGCGATCGATGCGATTCACCGGGTGCTCGCGCACGCGGGAATCCCGGACGAACTCCTGGTCGCGCGGCCGGCCGTGCAGGAGGCGCCGCTCGCTCCCGAGGCCGGCGTGGCGCCGCGCCCGCGGGAAGAAAGCGGCCGCCAGTGGCTCGACCTCCTGCACGACGTCACCGTGGCCGACGCCGAGATCGCGCTCGCGGAGGGCTACGAGCACATCGAGCACCTGAAGCGCTACACCACCTGCGGCATGGCGGTCGACCAGGGCAAGACCTCCAACCTCAACGCGCTCCTGACCGTCGCCGAGATGACGGCGAGGAGCCCGTCCGAAGTCGGCAGCACGACCTACCGTCCGCCTTACACGCCGGTCACGCTCGGCGCGCTCGCCGGACGGCAGCTCGGGCCGCGCTATGCGCCGAAGCGACTGCTCCCGGCGCACGCGGAACACGAGGCGCTCGGCGCGCACTGGTGGGAGGCCGGCGGCTGGATGCGCCCCGCGTGCTACCTGCGCAAGGGCGAGAACGTCGCGCAGGCGGTGCAGCGCGAGGCCGCGGCCGTGCGCGCGGGCGTCGGCGTGTTCGACGCCTCGCCGCTCGGCAAGATCGAGGTCACCGGACCGGACGCGGCGAAGTTCCTCGACCGCTTCTACGTCAACAACGTAGCGAAGCTCGAGGACGGCCGGGTCCGCTACGGCCTGATGCTCAACGAGAACGGCGTCGTCATCGACGACGGCACCGTCGCGCGCCTCGGCCGCGAGCATTTCGTGGTGACGACGACGAGCGGCGGCGCCGCGCGCATCGCGGCCTGGCTCGAGGAATGGCGGCAGTGCGAATGGCCGAACCTCGAGGTCTTCGTCTCCCCCGTGACCACGCAATGGGCGACGTTCGCCGTCGCCGGGCCGCGCGCCCGGCAGCTCCTCGCGCGGTTCCGCACCGACATCGCCTTCGACTGGCGCTCGATGCCGCACATGAGCCTGCGCGAGGGCCGTTTCGCCGGCGTTCCCGCGCGGCTGTACCGCGTGAGCTTTTCCGGCGAGCTGGGCTACGAAGTCAACGTGCCGGCGCGCTACGGCGCCGCGCTCTGGACCGAGCTGCTGAAGGCGGGCACGGACTTCGGCGTCACGCCGTACGGCGTCGAGACGGTGCTCCTGCTGCGGCTCGAGAAGGGCTACCTGCACGTCGGCGTCGACACCGACGGCACGACCGCTCCCGCGGACGTCGGCTGGGGCGAGATCGCGGCGAAGCGGAAGGCGGACTTCATCGGCAAGCGCTCGCTCGCGCGGCCCGACAACAAGCGCGCCGACCGGCTCCAGCTCGTCGGCCTCACCGACGCCGATGCCGCGGTGCTGGTGCCGGGCGCGCACCTGCGGTTGCCGGGCACGACGGAGGGGACGGACGGCTGGGTCACCTCGGCGTCGCACTCCCCCGCGCTCGGCAAGACCGTCGCGCTCGCGCTGCTGCGCGGCGGCCGCGCGCGCCACGGCGAGAAGCTGACGCTCCACGACCTCGACCGGACGTCGGCGGCGACCATCGTGTCGCCGACGTTCCTCGACCCGGAGGGCAAGCGCCTCAATGCCTGAGCAGGTCAGCACATTGATGCCGCAGTCGAGCCTGCTCGCAGGCGGGCAGGTCTTCTCCGACGCGCTCAGGACCTCGGTGCTGCCGGCGCGCGCGATCGTGCGCCTGCAACTCGGTGCGCGTTCGCAGAAGACCGTGAACGCGCTCAAGGTCGCCGGCCGGCCGATGCCGGTCACGATGAACACCTGGAGCGGCGACGACCCGGTCATCTGCCGCGTCGCGCCCGACACCTGGCTGCTGATGTCCGCGCTGCATGAGGCCGCAGAGATCATCCCCGCGGTCCGCACCGGTTGCGGCCGCCGCTCCTACGCCGTCACCGACGTCTCGGACTCGCTCGTGACCCTGTGGATCGAAGGCACGGCCGCGCAGGCATTGCTCGCCCGCGGCTGCGGGCTCGAGCTGTCCGTCTCCGCGTTCGGCGCGCAGGCCTGCACGCGCACCCGCCTCGCGCAGCTGCCCGTCATCCTGCGGCGCGCGACACCGGAGCGGTTCGAGTGCGTGGTGGACCGCTCCGCGGCGCAGTGGCTGTACGACTGGTTCGTCGATGCCGCCGGGGGGCTCTGAAATGCCGCCGATGAAGAAAGGGCAACCCGCCGCCACCCCCGCCCAGTACGTGGCCTCGCTGCGCGGCTGGCAGGCCGGCGTCGTGCGCCGGCTGCGCGCCGCCGTGCGCGCGAGCGCGCCGCTCGAAGAGAAGGTCAAGTGGGGAAACCTCGTCTATTTCTCGAACGGGCCGGTGATCGTCCTCCGCGCCGAACCGGGGCGCGTCCTGTTCGGTTTCTGGCGGGGGCAGCGGCTGGCGGCGCGCGAGCCGCGTTTGAAGCCGGCCGGGAAGTACGAGATGGCGACCATCGTTCTGGACGCGGACACGACCATCGGCCCGACGACCATCCGCCGGCTCACCCGCGCCGCGGTCGCGCTCAACCGGTCCCTGGGCGACCCGACGCGCGCCGCGACGTCGTCGAAGCGCCGGTAGCGGACTGCCGCCGCCATGTCGCGACCCCTCGCGCTCTTCGGCAGCTCCCGCCGCCACGGCAACACCGGGCAGTTCATGGACCGCATCGCGGCGGAAGCCGGCATCGACGTGGTGGACCTCGCGACGCGGAACATCTCGCCCTACGACTACGAACACCGCAATCGTGGCGACGACTTCGAGCCGCTGATGATGCGCGCCCTGGAACACGACGCGATCGTCTTCGCGTCGCCGGTCTACTGGTACACGGTGAGCCCGCAGCTGAAGGTGTTCCTCGACCGCATCTCGGACCTGCTGGACCTCGACGACCTGCTCGACCACGGACGCCGCCTGCGCGGCAAGGCCGGTTACGTCGTCTGCACCTCGATCTACGACGAGGTGCCCAAACCGTTCGTCGGCTGCTTTGCCGAATCGTTCGATTACCTCGGCATGCGCTTCGGCGGCATCGCGCACGTCAATTGCAAGGACGGTTACGAACCGGCCCGCCATGACGGCGTCGCGGCGGATTTCGCCCACAAGCTGACGTTCCGGTGAACGCCATCAGTCCCGTGACGCTGGATGCGCTCCGCGCTTTCCCGGACCTGCTCGAGGCGCACTTTGCCCAGTTCCCGCCGGGCAGCCGGCATTGGGCGCCGGCCTCGTGGGACGGAGTGCCGAGCGAGCCCTTGACTGCGATCGAGCAGATCTGCCACGTGCGCGACATCGAGGTCGAAGGCTACCAGCGCCGCATCGAGCGCACGCTCGCCGAGGACAACCCGTTCCTGCCCTCGATCGACACGGAGGCGCTTGCCCGCAAGCGCCGTTATGGCCTGTCGGACGCCGACGCCGCGCTGGCGAATTTCCGGACGGCACGGCGCCGGACGATCTCCCTGATCGAGCGCCTGACGCCGGCCCAGCTCGAGCGGCCTGCCGTGTTCGAAGGCTACGGAGACGTGACGCTCCGCAGCCTTGTCCACTACCTGTGCAGCCACGACCAGCAGCACCTGGCCGGGCTGCAGTGGCTGCTCGGCAGGATCGGCTCCGGCCCGCAGCGACGGCAGTAGGTAAATTCCGACAAGTTTTCGCTGGAAAGCATTGAAAAGGCTGGTATTCTCGGCGCCCTTGAGAGATGCCGAGGAGCCCGACTTGTCGCAGGATGCCGATCATGAATTTCTGGACCGCGCGCACGAGCACTTGCGCGTCGCCAACGAGCAGCTGACCGTAGTTTCCGAGGTGCAGGTCAGCGCATCGATGATGTACGCCTGCGCGCGCTTCAACGCCTGGATCAGCGCCACCAACCAGGATTCCGCCAAGGACCTGAAGGGCGCGTACGGCGAAACCATCGAGTATTTCGTCGCCCAGTATCGAAAGATGCTGGTGAAGAACCTCGACGATTTCGTGGCGAACTTCGGCGAGTACATGCGGCCCCCCGCCGACAAGAATTCCTGACCGCGCGGCGCTGCAACCCATCGACCCTCCGTGAAGTTCCAGCGTTTCGATACGGCACAGGTGCCGGAGCTCATGTCCTGGTTCGCGGATGCCGCGGCGCTTCGCATCTGGGGCGGGCCGGATCTCCGCTTTCCGTTCACGGCGGCGAGCTTCCGCGAGGATTCCCGCGTCGACAGCATCGACAGCTTCGCCCTCGTCTCCGAGGGCGGTTCGGTGGCCGCGTTCGGGCAGTGCTACCTCCGCGTCGGGCGCTGCCATTTCGGGCGAGTCGGAGTCTCGCCGCGCTGGCGCGGCCAGGGCCTCGGCACCCGCCTGTTCCGGGAGATGGCCGACTGGGGGCTGGCCGAGTTCGGGCCGCGCGAACTCTCGCTTTTCGTGGACAAGACCAACACCGATGCGCGCCGGTTGTACCTGCGGCTCGGTTTCCGCGAGGTCCAGTATCCGGAGGCGATGCCGCCGGGCATGGACGTGCACTACATGATTGCCACGCGGCTGCTGGACCCGGGCGCCGCGCAGTAATATCCGTTCCCGATGCAGCTCGCCGATGTCCGCCGCATGGCCATGGCGCTCCTGGGGACCACGGAGTCCCCGCACCACCGCTACACCTCGTTCCGCGTGCGCGGCCGCATTTACGCGACCGCCCCCGTGGAAGGCGGCTCGCTGCACGTGTTCCTGGACGAGGAAGACCGCGACCGCATGGTGAGCCTTGACCCCGGCGTTTACGAGCAGCTGGGCTGGGGACGCAAGGTCGTGGGGCTGCGGGTCGACCTCGCGCGCGCGAAGCCGGATGACGTCGCGGGGCTGCTGCGCGCCGCCTGGCAGCGCAAACTCCCCAGGCGCGCATGAACCGGGAAATTCGCCCCGTCACCCCGGCGGACGTGCCGGCGCTGCTGCCGCTGGTCGAGCAGTACTGGATCTTGGAGGACATCGAGGGCTTCGACGCTGCCTGCGTCGGCGTCGAACTCGCGCGAGCCGCGGGAAACCCCGCCCTTGCGAGCGCGTGGATCGCGACCGCGAAGGGCGAGCCTGTGGGATACCTCCTCGCCGTGTATGTCTTCAGCCTCGAACACCTCGGGCTGACGGCGGAGATCGACGAATTCTTCGTGCTGCCGTCCGCGCGCGGCCGGGGCATCGGCGAGGAACTCCTGCGGCTCGCCGAGTCGGAGTTCCTGCGCCGCGGCTGCACCAACGTGTCGCTGCAACTGGGCCGCGGCAACGACCGCGCGCGCGCGTTCTACCTCGCGCACGGGTATGGTGAGCGCGCGGGATTCGAGCTGCTGGACAAGGCTCTGGGGAGTAGCGAATGACGAAGGTGACCACCCGCCCGGCCGAAGCGCGCGACCTCGAAGCGGTCGCGGAGCTGTTCGACGCGTACCGCCAGTTCTACGAGATGCCGTCCGACCTCGCGCTCGCGCGTCGCTACCTCGACGAACGCTTCCAGCGCCGCGAGTCCGTGATCCTCGTCGCCGAGGACGCGGGCGGCGCCATCGTCGGCTTCACGCAGCTCTACCCGGCCTTCTGCTCGGTGCTCGCCGACCGCACCTTCGTGCTCTACGACCTGTTCGTCACGCCGGCCGTCCGCGGCACCGGTGCGGGACGTGCGCTCATGGAAGCTGCCGAAGCCCATGCGCGCGCGCATGGCGCGGCACGCCTTCAGCTCGAGACCGCCAGGACGAACGTGGTCGGCCAGTCGTTGTACGAATCCTGCGGCTGGAAGCGCGACGAGCTTTTCTACGTCTACGCGAAGGGGCTGCGCGACTAGTCATTCGCACAGATCCGTCGAGAATCTTTCTGACATTGCCTCCCCGAAGGGTACAATTCCGCGCCCTCCTCAACGATGCTCCCGCTCCGCGGAACCGGAGTTCCGCCTGCTGATTCATTTCACGAAGGAATTCCGACATGAAGTTCAGGACCTTTTTTTGGCCGCTGCTGGCGGCGCTCACCGCGCTTCCATTGCTGGCGTCCGCGCAGAACAGCAAGCCGAACATCCTCGTGATCTGGGGTGACGACATCGGCGGGTTCAACATCAGCGCGTACAACCAGGGTGTCATGGGGTACAAGACGCCGAACATCGACAGCATCGCCAGGGAAGGCGCGCTCTTTACCGACTGGTACGGACAGCAGAGCTGCACCGCCGGCCGCGCGGCATTCATCACCGGGCAGTCGCCGATCCGTACCGGCCTCACCAAGGTCGGCCTGCCCGGCGCGCCGGAGGGCATGAAGAAGGAAGATCCGACCATCGCCACCCTGCTGAAGGCCCAGGGTTACATGACCGGCCAGTTCGGCAAGAATCATCTGGGCGATCGCGATGACATGCTGCCGACGGCGCATGGTTTCGACGAGTTCTTCGGGAATCTGTACCACCTGAATGCCGAACAGGAACCCGAGAGCCCCGATTATCCCAAGAGCCCGGAATTCAAGAAGAAGTTCGGCCCGCGCGGCGTCATCCACAGCTTCTCCGACGGTCGCATCGAGGATACCGGCCCGCTGACGATCGAGCGCATGCGGAAGATCGACTACGAGGTGACGGAGAAGACGCTGGGCTTCATGGAAAAGGCCAAGAAAGAGAACAAGCCGTTCTTCATCTGGTGGAACTCGACGCGCATGCACATCTGGACGCACTTGCGGCCGGAAGCCGAGGGAAAGACCGGGCTCGGCATTTACCCGGACGGCATGGTCGAGCATGACGCCCATGTCGGCGAGGTGCTCGCCAAGCTGAAGGAGCTCGGCCTCGACAAGAACACCATCGTCATGTACTCGACAGACAACGGCGCCGAGATGATGAGCTGGCCCGACGGTGGCACGACGATGTTCCGCGGCGAGAAGAACACGAACTGGGAAGGGGGGTACCGCGTTCCCGCCGCAATCCGCTGGCCCGGGGTCATCAAGCCCGGCACCGTAATCAACGACATCGCCTCGCACGAAGACATGCTGCCGACCCTCGTGGCCGCAGCGGGCGACAGGACGGCCAAGGATGACCTGTTGAAAGGGCGCAGCATTGCCGGCGCGAACTACAAGGTTCACATCGACGGCTACGACCTCGGGCCGGCGCTCCGCGGCGAGGCGCCGTGGCCCCGTAACGAGTTCATCTACTGGACGGATGACGGCAACGTCGCCGCACTGCGCTACAACAACTGGAAGATGGTGTTCATGGAACAGCGCAGCCACGGCTTCGACGTCTGGCAGGAGCCTTTCGTGACGCTGCGCCTGCCCAAGCTCTTCAACCTGCGCAGCGATCCCTTCGAGCGCGCGGACCACGAGGGCATGGGCTACGGCCAGTGGCGGATCGACCGCGCCTACCTGATCGCGCCCGCCGGCGCGGTAGTCGGGCAATGGCTGCAGAGCTTCAGGGAGTACCCGCCGCGCCAGAAGCCCGGCAGCTTCAACCTAAACCATGTCATGGAAGCGATGACGAAGCCCGCGAACAACTGAGGCTCGATCAGATCTGACTTGAATGGATCATCGGGCCGCACTGCCCGACGGGTGCGGCCCGGGTCTTTTGGAGGCCTGCATGAACGCGAAATTCCGGCTCGCCGCGGTCCCCTTGGCCGCTCTTTCAATGCTTGTGGTCGCCTCATCGGCGTGGGGGGCCGATCCGCTTCCCTCGTGGAACGACGGCGCCACCAAGCAGTCAATCGTCCAGTTCGTGGAGAGCGTGACGCGCGAGGGTTCGGCGGACTTCGTGCCGGCGCCGGAGCGCATCGCGACCTTCGACAACGACGGCACGCTCTGGGCGGAGCAGCCGATCTACGCGCAGATCTTCTTCCTCGTGGACCGGGTCAAGGCCATGTCGGCCCAGCACCCCGAATGGAAGACACAGGAGCCATTCGCATCGGTGCTGAAGGGCGACGTGCGCGGAGTCACGGCGGGCGGCGAAGCCGGCGTCGCCGCCCTGCTGACCGCGACCCACTCCGGCATGACGACCGACGAGTTCAGCCGCTCGGTCAGCGACTGGATCGCGACGGCGAGGCACCCAAAGACGGGCCAGCCGTTCACGGCCATGGTCTACCAGCCGATGCTCGAGCTGCTGGATTACCTGCGCGCAAACGGTTTCAAGACCTATATCGTCTCGGGCGGGGGCATCGAGTTCATGCGGCCGTGGACGGAAAAGGTCTACGGCATCCCGCCCGAGCAGGTGATCGGCTCGACCGGCGGCCTCAAGTTCGAGATGCAGGACGGCAGATACGTTCTCCACAAACTGCCCAACCTCGTGCTCAACGACGACAAGGACGGCAAGCCGGTCGGCATCCAGCGCCACATCGGCCGCCGGCCGATCGCCGCCTTCGGCAATTCCGACGGCGACCTGCAGATGCTGCAGTGGACCTGCAACGCGCCGGGCCTGCGCCTGTGCCTGTTCGTGCACCACACGGATGGCGCGCGCGAATGGGCCTACGATCGCAACTCGCAGATCGGCAAGCTCGACAAGGGGCTCGACGAAGCCAGCGACCGGGGCTGGACAGTCGTCGACATGAAGGACGACTGGAAGAAGGTGTTTCCCTTCGAATAGCGCCGGCCGTGGGATAATCCACGCATGGCACAGAAAACTTCCAGCAAGGCGATCGCAGTCGCCTTGATCGTCATCGGCGTCGCAGCGGGCCTGTACTTCGGCCTTCTTTCGGACAACGGCAAAGTACCCGCCCCGGCCGCGTCCGGCGCATCCGGCATGGAAGCCACGATCGCGACGCAGTTCGAGCCGACGGTGCCCGACGCGGCCGCCGCGCCTCGGCCCGCGCCCGACGGCATGGTCTGGATTCCCGGCGGCGAGTTCTCGATGGGCGCAGTCGATCCCCTCGGCCAGGACGCCAACATTGTCGGCATGCAGGCCACGGAGGACTCCCGGCCGATACATCGCGTACGCGTGAACGGTTTCTGGATGGACAAAACCGAGGTGACGAACCGCCAGTTCGCTGCTTTCGTGAAGGCGACCGGCTACGTCACCGTCGCCGAGCGGACACCGACCGCAGAGGAGTTTCCCGGAGCGCCGCCGGATAACCTCGTCGCCGGGTCGGTCGTATTCACCCCGCCCGATCATGAAGTCGCGCTCGACACCCACTTCCGCTGGTGGTCGTACGTGCACGGCGCCGACTGGCGCCATCCGCTGGGTCCCGCGAGCGACCTCACGGGCCGCGAGGACTTCCCGGTCGTGCACGTGGCCTACGAGGATGTCGAGGCGTTCGCGAAGTGGGCCGGCAAGCGCGTGCCGACCGAGGCCGAATGGGAATTCGCCGCGCGCGGCGGCCTGTCCGGGCAGGTCTATCCCTGGGGCAACGCGTTCCTGGTCGACGGCAAGTTCATGGCCAACACGCACCAGGGCCATTTCCCGAATGAGGACACGCACGCGGACGCGCACGGCGGCACGGCCCGGGTCGCGTCCTACCCGCCGAACGGCTACGGCCTCTACGACGTCGCGGGAAACGTCTGGGAGTGGACCAGCGACTGGTACCGGCCCGACTACTACGCGGAACTCGCGCGCGCGGGCGTCGCGCACGATCCGCGCGGCCCGGAAACGTCGAACGACCCGAGCGAGCCGGGCGTGATGAAGCGCGTGCATCGCGGCGGCTCGTACCTGTGCACGGAGCAGTATTGTTCGCGCTACATGGTCGGCACGCGCGGCAAGGGCGAGCCGTCGACGGGCACGAACCACCTCGGGTTCCGGCTGGCCAAGGACCTGTAGCGATGCGCTGAACCTGTCGATCCGGGCACGAGTGGAACGACTACCCGGGAGACAGAGTTTTCAGGAGAACGGAACATGGCCTCAAGAGCGAAGATCAGCCCCTTCCTGTGGTTCGACAGCCAGGCGCACGAGGCAGCGCGTTACTACGTGAAGATCTTCAAGAACTCGAAGATCAGGAAGGTCGCCCGTTACGGCGAGGCCGGGCGGGAACAGCATGGCCAGAAGCCCGGGTCGGTGATGGTCGTCGAATTCGAGCTCGACGGGCAGCGTTTCACGGCCCTGAACGGCGGGCCGATCTTCAAGTTCAACGAAGCCATATCCCTGCAGGTGCACTGCAAGGACCAGAAGGAGGTCGACTACTACTGGAAAAAGCTGGGCGCCGGCGGCGATCCCGCGGCGCAGGTCTGCGGCTGGCTCAAGGACAAGTACGGCCTGTCCTGGCAGATCGTTCCGGATGTCGTCCAGAAGCTGCTGGGCGACCACAAGTCGCCGAAATCGCAGCGTGCCTTCGCCGAGATGATGCGCCAGAAGAAGCCCGACATCGCCGCGATGCAGAAGGCCTACGACGGCTGATACCCTTAAAGAAGACGTTCCCCCTTGAAGGGGGCGTCCCCTTTAGGAGGGCGCGGATGGCGGGCGATGCCGGACTTTTCGTGCTGCTGTTCGGGGTGCCGGCGCTGCTGCTGTCCATCGTCTTCGCGGCGGTCGCGCTGAAGGCGCCACGCGGCGGTGCGGTGCTGTGCGGCCTGCTGCTCGCATCGGTCGCGCCGCTGCTGTTCGGCGTCGACCGCGTCGGTTACATGAAAGGCTCGGGCATCTGGCTGAAGCTGTCGGTGGCGATCGCGGCGATCGGTCTCGTGGTCGCCCTCGTGGGCCTGGCCCGGCAGCCACGCAAGCCGGCCGAAGCAAAGAAGGACACCGGATGGAACTGAAACTGCTGGCAACCGTTTTCGCCTCGGTCTTCATCGCCGAGCTCGGAGACAAGACGCAGCTCGCGACGTTGCTCTTCTCCGCCGACCAGGCGGTCAGCAAGCTCGCCGTCTTCATCGCGGCCTCGGCGGCACTGGTCCTCGCGACCGGCATCGGGGTGCTCGCGGGCGGCCTGGTATCGCAGCACGTCAGTCCAGCGACCCTGAAGTACGTGGCCGGCGCCGGGTTCATCGCGATCGGCGCCTGGACGCTGCTGCGCGCATGAAGACGCAACGGGAGAAGGCCGAGGCCTTCCGCGCGCTGCACGCGCGGGCGCAGGCCTTCATCATTCCGAATCCCTGGGACGTCGGCACCGCGCGGATGCTCGCGAAGCTAGGCTTCGAGGCGCTCGCGACGACGAGCGCGGGATACGCATTCTCCGTCGGCGTGCTCGACAACCGCGTCGGCCGCGAGAGGATGCTCGCGCATGTCGCCGACATCGCCGCCGCGACCGACCTGCCCGTGAGCGCCGACCTCGAGAACGGCTTCGGCGACGACCTGAAGACGGTCGCCGAGACGATCCGGCGCGCATCGGCCACCGGCATCGTCGGCGGCTCCATCGAGGACTCCATCGACCGGCCGGGCGAGAAGGTCTATGAGATCGGGCACGCAACGGACCGGGTCCGCGCCGCGGTCGAGGCGAAGCGCGACCTGCCCTTTCCCTTCACGCTGACGGCGCGCGCGGAGAACTACCTCGTCGGCATCCCGGACCTCGCCGACACGATCAAGCGCCTGCAGGCCTACCAGGAAGCCGGCGCCGACGTGCTGTACGCGCCCTGCGTCACGACGCGCGAGGAAATCGTCGCGATCGTGAAATCGGTGGACCGGCCCGTGAACTTCCTGATGGGCACACAGCCGCAGCGCTTCACGCTCGCGGAGCTGTCCGAAATGGGCGTGCGGCGGGTCAGCGTCGGCAGCGCGCTGTCCGCGGCGGCGCTCGGCGCCTTCCTGCGCGGCGCGCGCGAGATGCGCGAGACGGGGACGTTCACCTACACGGCCGAAGCGGCCGGATTCGGCGAGATCAGCAAGCTGTTGAGCTAGCAGCGGGAGAGCAGCGATGGGCGATGAATCCGCATTCGACGACATGACCGAGCACAACCTGCGCCAAGGCGGAGTTTCGCGCCGGGAACTCGGTTCGCTGGCCCTGGGAGCCGGCCTCGCGCTCGCGCTGCCGCGCGCCGCGCACGCCGTGGAGACGACCGAATCCGAAGTCGAGATCAGGACTCCGGACGGCACGGCAGACGCGTATTTCGTACATCCGGCTTCGGGCCAGCACCCGGGCGTCCTGGTCTGGCCCGACATCTTCGGCCTTCGGCCCACGTTCCGGCAGATGGGCAAGCGCCTCGCGGAAGCCGGCCACGCCGTGCTGGTGGTCAATCCGTTCTATCGCGTGCAGAAGGCGCCGACGGCACCCGGGCGCGCGGATTTCAGCGACCCCGAGACGCGCAAGAAGCTGATGGGCCTGCGCGGCACGCTGAGCGCGGAAACGGCGCGCACCGATGCGCAGGCGTTCCTGGCATGGATCGACGGGCAGGCGGCCACGGACACGAAACGCAGAGCCGGCACCACCGGATACTGCATGGGCGGCGCGATCGCGTTCGAGACGGCCGCCATCGCGCCCGAACGCATCGGCGCCGGGGCGTCCTTCCACGGCGGTGGCCTGGTGACCGACCAGCCGAACAGCCCGCACCTGCTCATCCCGAAGATGAAGGCGCACTGGCTGGTCGCGATCGCGGAGAACGACGACCAGAAACAGCCTGCGGCCAAGGACGTGCTGCGCGATGCATTCGCCAGGGCGGGCCTGCCGGCGGAGATCGAGGTCTACGCCGGCGCCCAGCACGGCTGGTGCCCGCCGGACTCGGCCGAATACAACGCACCCCAGGCGGAGAAAGCCTGGGAACGGATGCTGGCGCTGTTCAAGTCCGCGCTCGCCTAGCGCGATTTCACCTGACCCTTGACTCGTCCACGCGTGTGGTTTTATATTCACCCATATGGGTGAATATAGAAAACCGGGCATGGACCGGGTGCTGGGCGCCATCGCGGACCCGACCCGGCGGGCGATCCTCGCGCGGCTCGCGCAATCGAATGCCCGCGTCACCGAACTGGCGAGCGCATTCCCGATCTCGCTCAATTCCGTTTCCAAGCACGTGCGCAGGCTGGAAGACGCCGGCCTCGTGCGCCGCGAAGTCCGCGGTCGCGACCACGTGCTGTCGCTCAACGCCGCTCCCCTTTCCGAGGCCGCGGCGTGGATCGCCCATTACCAGCGCTTCTGGACCGACAGTCTCGCGGCGCTCGATGAATTCGCCACCGGCGGTAAACCCAAGCAGAGGAAAACCAGATGAACGCAGTCACCCACGTCCCCACCGTCTCCGTCCGCCGCGAGATCGCGGCGCCCGCGGCCGAGCTGTTCGACGCCTGGCTCGATCCCGGCAAGCTCGCCGCCTGGATGCGGCCGTTCGACACCGAGCGCTCGGACGTGAAGCTCGACGCGCGCGTCGGCGGTGCGTTCGAGGTCGTGATGCACACGCCCAAGGGCTCGGTCCCGCACACGGGCTCGTACCAGGAGATCACGCGCCCGCGCCGAATCGTCTTCACCTGGAACTCGCCGTTCGCCGGCGATCACGGCTCGCTGGTGACCGTCGACTTCAACGCCCGCGGACGCAGCACCGAGGTCGTCATCACCCACGAACGCCTGCCGAGCGAAGAGATGGTCCAGGCGCACGCGGGCGGCTGGAGCGGCATCCTCGATCGCATCGTCGAAACCTACGGAGCCCTCCGCTCCGCCAGCTGACCCCCTGAAGGGGACGTTCCCCTTTAAAGGGGAGCGTCCCCTTTCTAGGTGAGCGACTTATCGGGCCGTGCCATCATCGCCGGATGGCCGGCCGGCTCGACACGGACTCGCTTCTGCTGCTCCATGACGCGCTCGCGCGCATGGAACAGGGTTTCGCCGACCTCCCGCCGGTCGACGCGGACATCTCCGACCCGGCAGCGCTGCGCCGGGTGCTGAACGAAGTCGCCGATCGGCTGCGCGACAACTACCCCTACTTCCATCCGCAGTACGCCGGCCAGATGCTGAAGCCGCCGCACGCGGTCGCGCGACTGTCCTATGCGCTGGCCATGTGGATCAACCCGAACAACCACGCCCTCGACGGCGGCCGCGCGAGCTCCGCGATGGAGAAAGAGGCCGTCGCCGCGCTCGCGCGCATGTTCGGATGGGACTCGCACCTCGGCCACCTGACGAGCGGCGGCACGATGGCGAACCTGGAAGCGCTCTGGATCGCGGGCGAGCTGAAACCCGGCGCGACCGTCGTCGCCTCCACGCAGGCGCATTACACGCACAGCCGGATCAGCGCGGTGCTGAAGCTGCGGTTCGAGAGTATCCCGGCCGACGGCGAGGGCCGCATGGACATCGGCGCGCTCGAAGAGCGCGTGCAGGCCGGCGGCGTCGGCACGGTCGTCGCAACGCTCGGCACCACCGCGACCGGTTCCGTGGATCCGCTGCCCGGAATACTGCGGCTGCGCGACCGCTACGGTTTCCGCGTGCACGCGGATTGCGCCTACGGCGGCTACTACGTGCTCGCCGACAACCTCGCGCCGCCCGCGCGGGCGGCATTCGATCGCCTCGCGGACGTCGACTCGATCGTGATCGATCCGCACAAGCACGGGCTGCAGCCCTACGGCTGCGGCTGCGTGCTGTTCCGCGATCCCCGGGTCGGCGCCCACTATCGCCACGACTCGCCCTACACGTACTTCAGTTCGAACGAGCTGCACCTCGGCGAGATCAGCCTCGAATGCTCGCGGCCGGGCGCGGCCGCGGTCGCGCTCTGGGCGACGCAGAAACTGCTGCCGCTCGCGCGCGGCGGCGAGTTCGCCGGCCGCCTGCACGACTGCCGGGCTGCGGCACTCGAGTTCCACGAACACCTGGCGAAGGATGCCCGCTTCGTCCCGGCCTTCCCGCCCGAGCTCGACATCGTCGTCTGGGCGGTGCGCGCCGGGTCCGCCGCAGAATCCTCAAGCCGCGCGCGCGAGGTCTTCGCCACGGCGGAAAAGGCGGGCCTGCACCTGGCGCTCGCCGAGCTGCCGACCGCGTTCTTCGGCGACCCCTGGGGCGCGGGCGGCACCGTGACGGCGCTGCGCTCGGTGCTCATGAAGCCCGAGCACCGCGGCGCCCTCGGCACCATCGGCCGCTTGCTGTCCGCCAGTGCCGGCGGAGCCGACCCGGCGTAATATGCGCGGGAGCCGGGTCCACCGGCCTTCAGGGGGGAGCGAGCATGGGCAACATCAATTGGGGCAGGTTCGTCCTCGGCGCGGCGATCGTCGCGGCGATCTGCTTCGTCAGCGATGGATTTCTGCACCAGAAAGTCGTCGACGGTCAATGGGCGGACGTCGTGACCGCGCTCGGCGCTACGGTCCCGCAGCACGCGGGCTGGTCGATGATCTGGTTCGTCGTGTTCGAGGCCGGCCGCGGCTTCCTGACGATGTACACCTACGTGCTGCTGCGCCCGCGACTCGGCCCCGGTGTGAAGACCGCCACCTGGGCCGGCGTGGTCGCCTGGGTCGCCTATTCGCTCACCGGGCCCGCGCAGTTCATACCACTCGGCTTCTACAGTGAAGGCCTGTGGTTCACGGTCGCCATCTACCAGCTCGTGTTCTCGATCGTCGCTGCGATCGCGGGCGCGGCGCCGTATGGCGAGAGGACCGCCGCTTCCCACTGACGCAACGGCCGGACCGCATCACTCACGGGAGCAGAATCTCATGAGACGTGAAGCAATGATCACAGGCGTGCTCGCCCTCGGTCTGGTCGCCGCGTCGCCGGTCTCGGCGGCCGATGCCGTCACGGACTGGGACAAGGTCGCCTGCGACATCGTCGGCGCCAGCAAGTCGGCGACGCCGCTCAACGTGCGCGCGATTGCGATCACGCAAACCGCCGTCTACGAGGCCGTCAACCGCATCACGCACCGGTTCCCGGGAGCCGACGGCAATCAGCCGCTCGCCGCGTCGGTCGAGGCGGCCGTCGCCGCAGCCAACCGCGCGGCGCTGTCGGCCCTCGTGCCCGATCAGGCGGCGGCGATCGAAGCCGCGTACCTGAAGGCCGTCGGCGCCGTCATGGATGGCGACGCCAAGGACGCCGGCATCGCGATCGGCGAGCGCGCCGCGACCGAAATACTGGCAAGTCGCGCCGACGACGGCAGTGCCGCCAGCGAGAGCTATCGCCCGGTGACCGCGGTCGGCGCCTACGTGCCGACGACCACTCCGGTTGCGTCCCAATGGCCGCAGCGCAAGCCCTGGCTCATGGCGAGCACCTCGCAATTTCGGCCCGGGCCGCCGCCCGCGCTCGACAGCGCCGTCTGGGCGCGCGACTACAACGAGGTCAAGGCTCTGGGCGCCCGCAATGGTTCCACGCGGACCGAGGAACAGACCCAGGTCGCGCGTTTCTGGGAGGCGACGAAGCCCTCGATCTACCACGGCCTGGTGCGTGCCGTCGCCGACCGGCCCGGCCGCGACATCACGCGCAACGCGCGCCTCCTGGCAGCCGTCGCGCAGGGCATGGACGATGCGCTGCTCGCCGTCTTCGACGCAAAATATCACTACAACTTCTGGCGGCCGATCACCGCCATCCGCAATGGCGACCAGGACGGCAACGAAGCGACCGCGCGCGACGCGGCCTGGATGCCGTTCATCGAGACGCCGATGCACCCGGAATATCCCTGCGCACACTGCATCCTGGCGGCGACCGTCGGGACCGTCATCGGCGCGGATGCGGGCGAGGATCCGCTACCCGAGCTATCCACGACCAGCTACCTGCTCGAGGGCGTCACCCGCCGCTGGACTTCCACCGCGGACTTCATCCAGGAAGTATCGGACGGGCGCATTTACGACGGCGTGCACTACCGCAACTCCACGGAAGTCGGGGCGGCGATGGGCCGTAAGGTCGGCGCGCTGGCCGCGAGCGCATTCTTCGGGGCACAGGAAAGATGACGCTGCGCTGGCAGCACGACATTGCGGACATCGACTGGAACGCGCTCTCGGAGTTGTACCGCGTCGCGCCGCTGGGCGAGAAGGACCCTGACGACCTGAAGGTCTGCTTCACGAACAGCATGTTCAAGTGCTTCGTGTTCGACCAGGCCGTGCTGGTGGGCGCCGGGCGAGCCGTGGCGGATGGAATCGACTGCTCCTACCTCTGCGACGTCGCCGTTCACCCTCGCCACCAGGGCCGCGGCCTCGGCAAGGAGATCATCGGCAGGCTGCGCGATTTCTCCGCAAGCCACCGCAAGATCATCCTGTACGCCAACCCGGGCAAGGAAGGCTTCTACCGCAAGCTCGGATTCCTGCCGATGAAGACCGCGATGGCGATATTCCGCAATCGCGAGCATGCGATCCGGACGGGCCTGGTGGACGGCGGCACGTGAGCGATTACCACGCGACCATCGCGTGGGATCGCGGCGGCGCCAGGTTCACCGACCAGCGCTACAGCCGCGGACACGCCTGGCTCTTCGACGGCGGCGTGGAAGTGCCCGCCTCCGCATCCCCGCAGGTCGTGCCCTTGCCGATGTCCGTGGCCGCGGCGGTGGACCCGGAAGAGGCCTTCGTCGCCTCCCTCTCGAGCTGCCACATGCTGTTCTTCCTCTCGCTCGCCGCGAAGCAGGGCTTCGTCGTGGACGACTATCGCGACGAGGCCGTCGGCACGATGGCCCGCAACGCCGCCGGCAGGCTGGCCATGACCCGGGTGACGCTGCGCCCCCGAGTGCGCTACAGCGGTGAAAAGCGGCCTTCGCGCGCGGAAGAGGACGCCCTGCACCATGCCGCGCATGAGGAATGTTTCATCGCCAGCTCGGTCCGGACCGAGGTGACCTGCGAACCGGTGCGCCCGCCGGACTAGAATGCCCGCATCGAGGCCGGCGGAGATTCCCCATGCGGAGCACATCCTGGTTCAGCCGTTTCGCGAAGAAGATCGCACACCTTTCCGGACGGCCGGTGACGTTCGCGCTTGCGGGCGCCATCATCGTCATGTGGGGCATCAGCGGTCCGCTGTTCGGCTTCAGCGACACCTGGCAGCTCGTCATCAACACCGGCACGACGATCGTCACGTTCCTGATGGTGTTCCTGATCCAGAACACGCAGAACCGCGATACCGCCGCCATGCAGGTCAAGCTCGACGAACTGATCCGCGTCACGCGCGGGCACAACGCGCTGATGGACATCGAGGAACTGGAGGAGAAGGACCTGGAGGTGTTCCGCCGGAAGTACGAGCAGATGGCTGCCGCCGCGCGCAAGAAGATCGGCACGGGCGGATTCGACATCGACAGCCCGGAATTGGGCTGAGGGCCGCATGATCTACGACGATGCCAGCTGGCACCGCGGCGATGGCTTTCCGCCGGACCTCCCGCCCGACGCGGCCGCCACGCATTCCGGCATGTTCCTGGCCTGGTCCCTCCTCGCGGGACTCGGCGGTGAGCATCATCTGGTCGATTCGCCCGACGAATTCGAGCACCTGCGCGCCCGCAAGATCACGCCCGGTGCCTACCTGCTGACGGTCTGCGACGGCAAGTTCACGCCCGCAGACCTCAACTCCGAGGGCAACGCATTCGCGAGAGCGTACTTCCAGCAGGAAGGCGCGACGTTCTTCGCGGACTACCGAGAGTACCTCGCGAAGGGACTGCCGTCCGACTATCACGTCGAGGACAAATGGTCGAACTTCGACAAGCTGACGCCGGTGCTCGACCGCCGACTCGCAAACTGGCGCCGCGGACGTCAGCCCGTGCGAGACTTCAACCTCCCGTTCGAGGACTGAGCCCGGAGCCCGCGAGGAGTGCACATGGAAGTCCGAATGCTGGTCGTCATGCTGGCTGCCGCCCTCGCGCTCGGGGGTTGCGAGAAGGCGGAACCGCCGCAGCCCACCGGTCCCGAATCCGCGGTCCCGGCGGCGCCCGCCCCAGACGGCGCGTCTTTCGTGAATCGCGTCTGGGTCGTCGCCGAGTCGAAACAGGTCCAGCCGGGAGAACTGCGCGTCTTCCTGTCGGACGGCACGCTGGTGATGGCTTCGCCTCACGCGACGCCGGCCTTCGGGCAATGGGCCTCGGCGGACGGGCGGCTGACGATCACGGAGGAAGGCCGGGACTATCCCGCCGACATCCTGGCGCTGGACGACGACGCCTTCCGGATCCGCATCAACGGGCCGGGCGAGCCGGTCGAGATCCTGTTCGCGCCCGCGCCGCAGGTGAACCCGCAAGCGGCCACGACCGCGAAGCCTGCCCTGACCGCGGCGCCGGCTCTGGCCGAAGCCGCCGCTCCCGCCGCCGCCGAGGAGCCCGCGCCCGCGCCGCCCGGGCTCGTCACCTTGCTCGGCACGGCTTGGCGCCTCGAAAGCCTCGGCAACGGCAAGCTCCACGCCGGCACGAAGCCGTCGCTGGAGTTCCCGACGGAAGGCCGCGCGGGCGGCGACGGCTCCTGCAACCGCTTCAACGGCATCGTCATCGTCGCGGGCGACGCCATCAAGTTCAGCGGCCTCGCGACCACGCGCAAGGCCTGCGCCGAGGCCGTGATGCGGCAGGAAGAGGCGTACCTCGCCGCGCTGCGCGACGCCGTCCGCTTCGAGGCGGACGCGCAATCGCTGCGGGTGTATTCCGCGGGACGCGAGGAGGCGCTGAGGTTCACCGCGGCCCCGGCAGCTCCATCGACGCCGGCGCCGGGCATCACTTCCGAACCCGCGGTCGAGGCGCCGCCCATGACCGGCATCTGGACCGTGATCGGCCACTCCATCCCGGGCGTGTCGGCGATGAGTGATGATCAGGCCAAGGCCCGCTACGGCGAAAGCCTGCGGCTGACGCGCGGCGCTGCCATCTCTGCCGGCCAGCGTTGTGATGCGCCGCGCTACGCGGTGCGCACCGAGCCCGCTGCGGAATTCCTCGCGGGCGAATACAAGCTCGCGCCCGGCAGCCTCAAGCAGATCGCACGCCGCACCCAGGTGCGCGTCATGCAGGTTTCGTGCGGCGGCGGCGCCTGGAATGCGCTCGGCGCGACGCTGATCGAAGTCGACCGCGACCGCGCGCTCGCGCCCCGCGACGGCGTCTTCTTCGAGCTGGCTCGTGACCGCGATTTCCGTGCGGTGGGCCAGGAGCCCGGCTGGCAGCTCGAGCTTCGGGCCGGATCGGAGATGCGCTTCACCTACGACTACGGCAAGGGTTCGGCCGTGATGCCGGCCCCGCGCGCGCGGGTCGATGCCAGGACCGGCACGCGCAGCTTCCACGCCGTGACGGAGGCGAACGACCTGCGCGTCGAGATCGTGCCGGTCGCCTGCGAGGATTCCATGAGCGGCAAGTCGTTCCCGACGACGGTGACGGCCACGCTGAACGACCGCAGCTACCGCGGCTGCGGCGAATCGCTCGCGACGCCGTTCCAATAGAATGCTGCGCCGGGGAGGACGGGAGAAGCGCATTGCCGGCCGCATCCGGCAGCTGCCGTTCGCGCGGCTCGTCAATCCCTACTCTCCGATCGCCATCCTGAGCGAGGACCACGTCGACGCAATCATCGACGGCGCATTCACGATCCTCGAGACCCGCGGCATGCGCTTCCTCGAGGCCGGCAGCCGGGCGACCCTCAAGGCGGCCGGCGCCCAGCAGGTCGACGAGCTCGGCACGATGCGGATCGATCGCGGGCTGGTGCGCGAGAAGCTCGCCCTCGTGCCGCGCGAGTTCACGCTGCGCGCCCGCAACCGCGATCACGACCTCCGCATCGGCGGCCGCAACCTGGTCTTCACGTCGGTCGGCGGTCCGGCCTTCGTCAACGACCTCGACAAGGGCCGGCGCCCGGGCACGCATGCCGAAGTCTGCGACTTCCTGAAGCTGGTGCAGAGCCTCAACATCCTGCATCAGGAGTCCGGCGGCCCGTTCGAGGCGATGGACCTGCCGCCGGAGACGCGGCACCTCGACCTGTACCTCGCGCAGATGACGCTGCTCGACAAGAACTGCCAGGCCTATGCCCTCGGCGGTACACGCACGCGCGACTGCATCGAGATGAACTGCATCGCGATGGGCATCACGCGCGAGCAGCTCGCCGCGGATCCCGCGGTCATCGCGATCGTCAACACGAATTCACCGATGCAGCTCGACGTACCGATGACGGAGGCCGTGGTTGAGCTCGCCTCCGCCGGCCAGGCGATCTGCATCACGCCCTTCACGCTGGCCGGCTCCATGAGCCCGGCGACGCTCGCCGGTACGCTGGCGCAGCAGACCGCGGAGGTGCTCGCGGTCACGACGTTCGCGCAGGCGGTCAAGCCCGGCACCAGGCTCATCTACGGCTCGTTCGCCTCGAACGTCGACATGATGAGCGGCGCGCCGGCGCTCGGCACGCCCGAGTACACCAAGGCCGCGTTCGCCAGCGGACAGATCGCGCGACGCCTCGGCATGCCGCTGCGCTCGAGCAACACGACCTCTTCGAACTGCGTGGACGCGCAGGCGGCCTACGAGAGCGAGATGTCGTTGTGGGGCGCGGTGATGGGCGGCGCGAACCTCGTGTATCACGCCGCCGGCTGGCTCGAGAGCGGGCTCACCGCCTCCTTCGAGAAGCTGATCGTGGACGCGGAGATGCTGCAGATGATGGCCGAGGTGCTGCGGCCGATCGAGGTCAATGCCGACCAGCTCGCGCTCGAGGCGATCGCCGGCGTCGAGCCCGGGGGGCACCATTTCGGCACCGCGCATACGCTGGCGCACTACGAGCACGCGTTCTACGCCCCGATGATCTCGACGCGCCAGAACTTCGAGAACTGGCAGGAGTCCGGCAGCCTCGACACGGCACGTCGCGCCAACGCGACCTGGAAGCAGATGCTCGCCGAGTACCAGCGCCCGCCGATGGACCCGGCGGTCGAGGAGGCTCTCAACGACTATGTCGCGCGCCGCAAGCGCGAAATCCAGCCGTGAAACCCGAGGATGCCCGACCCATGATGCGAATCGCCCTGTTCGTGCTGACGGCGCTGCTCGGCGCATCGCCCGCCTCCCTGGCTGACGATGCTTACGACCTCGTCCTTAAAGGCGGACGGGTGATCGATCCGGAAACGGGCCTGGACGCCATCCGCAACGTGGGCATCCGTGGCGGGACGATCGCCGCCGTTTCCGCCGAGCCGCTCGACGGCAAGCGCAGCATCGACGCCGGCGGGCTGGTCGTCGCTCCCGGCTTCATCGACCTGCACCAGCACGGGCAAAGCGCCCAGGGTTACCGCCTCATGGCGCTCGACGGCGTCACGACCGGCCTCGAACTCGAGATCGGCGTGCCTGACCTCGCCAAGTTCGTCGAGCTGCGGCGTGGGCGAACGCCGGTAAACTACGGCGCGAGCGCTTCCTATCTCGCTGCGCGCGTGCGTGCCTGGGACGCGGAGCTCCAGCCCAGCAACCTTGGACCTGAAGCCGGCATCCTGCCGCAGTCCGGTCCCGCGACCAACGACGCGGCGAGTCCTGAACGTCTTGCGCGTGTGCTTGCCAGCCTGAGAGACGAGCTCGCCGCCGGATCGCTCGGGATCGGCGTCGGCCTCGAGTACGCTCCCGGAACGACGCGCCACGAACTGATCGAGGTCTTCCGGCTGGCGGCCGGATCCGGCAGCCCCGTGTTCGTGCACGCGCGGAGCAGCGGCCTGCGTGAGCCGGGCTCCGGCGTCGAGTCGGTGACCGAACTGGCCGGCGTCGCCGCGATTACCGGCGCGGGTCTGCACATCGTGCACGTCAACAGCACCTGCATGAGCGATGCACTCGAATGCATCGCGATGATCGCGGGCGCCCGCGAGCGCGGCCTCGACATCACCACGGAGGCCTACCCGTACACCGTGGCGATGACCGCGATCAACTCGGCGCTGTTCAACCCGGGCTGGCGCGAGAAGCGCGGCCTCGACTACGACGACCTCGAGATACCCGAGACCGGGGAGAGGCTGACTCGGGAGCGCTTCGAGGAGCTGCACGCGTCCCCGGAGTGGCAGCCGATACTGATCCACACGAACCCGGACGAGGTCGTGGACGCGATCATGGCCGCACCGCTCGCGATGATCGCGAGCGACGGCTCATTGATGCATCCGCGCGGGGCCGGCAGCTATTCGAGGGTGCTGAGCCGTTACGTGCGCGACCGGCAGTCCCTGAGCCTGCCGGAAGCGATCCGCAAGATGTCGCTGCTGCCAGCCCAGCGCCTCGAGGCGCTGACGCCCGAGGCGAAGCGGCTCGGGCGGCTGCAGGCGGGCGCGCGCGCGGATATCGTCGTGTTCGATGCCGGCCGCGTGACCGATCGAGCCACCTTCCGCGCGCCGACCGAGGCGAGCGAGGGCGTGCGCTACCTCGTCGTCAATGGCACCGTGGTCGTCGATGGCGGCAGGTTCGTCGACTTGGTTTTCCCGGGGCAGCCCCTGCTCAGGGCCCGTTGATCCGCCTCATCCAGAACCAGGCCCACATGGAACGGGCGCGGCACGCGATCCTTGCGGGCGCGGAAACGACCGGCCGATAATCCCGCGGATGGCCACCACGATCCGCAACCGCCCCGGTCGCTACCTGCTGTGCATCGCCGCCGGATCGGTCGCGATCGCGCCCGCGCTCGGCCAGGAATACCAGCCCTACCCGGCGCCCCAGATCACCGCCCAGCAATGGGCGGCCTACGCGGAACAGGTGCGCCAGACGCACGGGGATTCCGTGGAGCTGCTGGTCGGCCAGAACCTCGTCGCGTTCTCCGACCCGGGGACCCGCACGTTCTATATCTTCACCACCAAGGACCACCCGGCCCACCCGGCATGGATCACGCGCCAGTTGTTCGAGGAAGGCGGCGAGGTCCGGGTGCGCCAGATCGGCTACTTCGCGGGCTCGGAGGCGGAGTTCGCGAAGCTCTTCACCGACTACCAGAAGCGGAACACGCAGCTGATGGAAGACGTGCAGCGGCGCAACCGCTAGGTCGCGCTCCCGCCGGCTGACATTCAGCTCCCCCGGACGATCTGCGATCGGCGTCGGCGCCGGCCAGCCCGCGTCGCGGGCGACCTGGACGATCGCCTCGTTGGTGTCGAAGTACACCTGCCAGTAATGAGAGGTGTGCGTGTACGGCCGCACGGAGATGACCGGGCCGACGAGGTTCATGTCGAGCAGGTTTACCTCGGGCGCCGGCGATTCCGCGACGTTCGGGATACGTGCCACCACGGCGCGCAGCCGCGCGATGGCGTCCTTTGTATCCACGCCACCGGCGAGTTGCGCCGTGCGGTCGACGCGCCTCACTGGCATCGCCGAGTAGTTCTGGATGACCTCGGCGAAGATCTTGCCGTTGCCGATCACCGTGAGGACGTTGTCCGGCGTGAGCAGCGTCGTGCCGAAAAGGCCAAGCTCGTGAACCGTGCCGGTGATCCCGGCGACCGTCACGAAGTCCCCGATCCTGAACGGCCGCAGCACCAGCATGAAGGCGCCCGCTGCGAAGTTCCCCAGCATCCCGCTCCAGGCGGCGCCGATCGCCAGACCAGCACCGGCCAGCAGCGCCGCGAAGGACGTCGTCTCGATGCCGAAGTAGCCCAGGATGCCGATGACGAGCGCGATGTTCAGGATCACGCCGACCACCGAGCCGAGGTACTTGACCAGCATCGGGTCGACGGAACTGCGGTTCATGGCCGCCCGCATGCCGGCCGTGATGCGCCCGATCAGCCATCGGCCGATCAGCCAGAACGCGAGTGCGGCCAGGATCTTGAGTCCGACTGCCGCCACCGTCGTGGTCAGCAGCGTCTTGATTGAATCCATGTCGAAGCTGTCCATAGTTCCCCCTGGTTAAGCCAGCCTTTGGGCCGACAATCGACGGCAGGCTCAAACAAGCATACATTGCGCTGCCGGGTTCTCCGGCACGGGGGATGAGATGAACGTGACCCGAAGGGGCCTGCTGAAGAACGCAGGCGGCCTCGCCTCGGTCTCGCTGCTCGCAAACCCGGCCCTCGCGGCGATATTGCGGCAACGGCCGGAGCTGATCCTGCACAACGGCACCGTCCTCACGATGGATGCGCGCCAGCCGCAGGCCGAGGCGATCGCCATCGCCGGGGATCGCATCCTCGCGGTCGGCGCGGACGTCGACATCCTGGACTTCGCCGGTGCCGGAACGAAAACGGTCGACCTCGGCGGCAAGACGGTGGTCCCTGGCTTCATCGACGGGCACTGCCACCCGGCCTACTCCGGCCGGCGGCACCTGCGCTTCATCGACTGCGACCTGCGCTCCATCGCCGCGATCCAGGACGCGGTGCGCGAGCGCGCCGCGAAGACGCCGCCGGGCGAATGGGTCGCCGGGTTCAAGTACGACGACACCAAGACCGAGGAGAGGCGCTTCATCACGCGCGCGGACCTCGACGCCGCCGCGCCGGACCATCCCGTGTACATCGAGCATCGCGGCGGCCATACGGCCTACGTGAATTCCCTGGCCCTCGCGAGGGCCGGGATCACCGCGAAATCGACGGATCCCGAGGGCGGCAAGTTTGTCCGCGACCCGCAGACCGGCGAGCTCACAGGCCGCCTGCTCGAGCGCGCGGCAGCGATCTTCGAGAGCATCATTCCCGCCTTCGGCACGACGAGCCGCGACGAGGACCGCGCGGCCGTCCGGCTGATCACGCAGATGTTCGCGAAGGCGGGTGTCACCTCCTCGACCGACGCCTACGGCACGCCCGACGACCTGCGCGCCTACCAGGACGCGCGCGAGGCCGGCGAGCTCTCCTCGCGCATCTATTGCATGATCGGGTACACCCACCTCGACCGCATGATCGCCTCCGGCGTCCGCACCGGCTTCGGCGACGAGTGGATCCGCGTCGGCGGCATGAAGGCGACCTGCGACGGCTCGATCTCCGAGCGCACGGCGCGGCTGTCACAGCCCTATGTCGGGCGGCCGGACGACTTCGGCATGATCGTCGCGGACGCGGACGAGCTCTACCTGCACGCCCGCAAGGCGCATGACGCCGGCTGGCAGGTCGGCATCCACGCGAATGGCGACGTCGGCATCGGCATGGTGCTCGACCTCTACGAACGGCTGCAGCGCGAGCAGCCGCGCCGCGACCCGCGCTACCGCATCGAGCACTGCACGGTGGTCAACGACGAGCTGGTGAGGCGCATGAAGGCGCTCGGCGTCATACCGACGCCCTTCTCCACCTACGTGTATTTCCACGGCGAGAAGATGCAGGAGTACGGCGAGGCGCGGCTGGATTTCATGTTCGCGCTGCGCAGCTTACTCGACGCCGGCGTGCGGGCGACGATGGCATCCGACTACCCGCCGGGGCCGTTCGAGCCGATGATGGCGCTGCAATCCATGGTCACCCGCACGGACATCACCGGGAAGACCTGGGGCCCGCGACAGAAGATCACCATCGAGGAGGCGCTGCGCGTCTGCACGCTGAACGGGGCGTACGCTTCCTTCGAGGAACAGGAGAAAGGCTCCCTCGAGCCGGGCAAGCTCGCGGACCTCGTGGTGCTCGGAAAAAATCCCCTCACCGAGGACCCGGCGTCGCTCGTGACGATCCCGATCGAGCGCACGATGGTCGGCAGCCGCTGGGTGTACGAATCGTGAGCACGAACCGTCGCCGCATCCTCCAGTCCATGCTCGCAGCGCCGGCGCTGGCAGGCCTCGCGCCCGCGTTCCGCGCCTTCGGCGACGACGCGGACCCGTTCATCACCGCGCCCGACAAGGCGCTGGACGTGTTCGACTTCGAGCGCCTCGCGCGCGACAAGCTGCCGCCCGCGCACTGGGGTTACCTCGCCACCGGCGTCGACGGGGATGCGACGCTCGAGGCCAACCGGTCGGGATTCGCGAATTACGGCCTGCGCGTGCGGCGCATGGTCGATACGCGCAACGTCGACATGTCCGTGAAGCTGTTCGAACGCACCTGGGAAACGCCCCTCCTGCTCGACCCGGTGGGGAGCCAGAAAGCCTTCCATCCGGACGGCGAGATCGCGACCGCGAGGGCCGCGCAGTCGAAGAAACACCTGCAGATCCTGTCCACGGTTTCGTCGACCGGCGTCGAGGAGGTCTCCGCCGCCCGCGGCGAGCCGGTCTGGTACCAGCTCTATCCCACCGACCAGTGGCCGATCACGCAGGCCCTGGTGAAGCGCGCGAAGGACACGGGCTGTCCCGTGCTTGCGCTGACCGTGGATCTCCAGGGCGGCTCCAATCGCGTCGCGCTCGCGCGGTCGATCCCGCGCGATGCGCGCGACTGCACGGCCTGCCACGCGACGAGCCGCACGCGGCTGTCCGGGTTCATCACCGGCAAGCCGATGTTCGCCGGCCTCGACACCGCGGCCGTCACCGACCTCACGCCGCCGGACATGACCTGGGAATACGTGAGCCGCCTGCGCGACATCTGGCCGCGCCAGCTCGTCATCAAGGGCCTCGTCACTCGCGAGGACGCGGAGCTCGCCATCACGCACGGTGTGGACGGCATCGTCGTCTCCAACCATGGCGGGCGTGCCGAGGACAGCGGGCGGCCCGCGATCGACAGCCTCGCGGAGGTCGCCGAGGGCGTGAAGGGCCGCGTGCCGCTCATCGTGGACGGCGGAATCCGCCGCGGCTCCGACATCTTCAAGGCGATAGCGCTCGGGGCGACCGCGGTCGGCATCGGGCGCCCGTACATCTGGGGGCTCGCGTCCTTCGGCCAGGCGGGCGTCGAGCGCGTGCTCGACATCCTGCGCGCGGAACTCACGATCGCGATGCGGCAGGCTGGAACGCGCAGCATCGCCGAGATCAACCGCTCCTACGTCGTCGACAACCGGCGCGCCTAGCCGGCGCCGGCCCTCGACAGGTTTGCGCCGGCCGCGCATCCTATGGCACGCCCATCCGGCACCTTCCGAGATTCACCGCCAAGCCATGCGGATTCCGTGGAAACACATCGCCCTCGCAGGGCTCACGCTCGCCGTGGCGACCGTCGTGCGCGCCGCGCTGCAGCCGTGGGTCGAATTCCGCGTTCCCTACGTCACGTATTTCGTCGCCATCGTGTTCATCGCCTGGCGAACCACGACTCCCGTCGCGCTCGGGAGCGTCGTCGCAAGCTGGCTGATCGCCGCGTACTTCTTCATTCCGTCCGGCCTCCGCTTCTGGCTAGAGGGGCCCGGTGACCTGATAGGGTCCGTCGCCTACTTCGTGGTGACCGTCTCGATCGTCCTCATTTCCGACCGCATGCGCAGCGCGCAGAGCCAATCGGTCTCGAGCGAGGATCGGCTGGAACTCATCAGCGACCGCTTGCCGGCACTCGTCTCGTACATCGGCCGGGACAGCCGCTATGTCTGGTGCAACAAGGAATACACGCGCTGGTTCGGCCTGACGCGCGAGCAGATGATCGGACGTACGCTGGAGGAAATCCTCGGCGCGGAAGCCTGGGCCAGCGTGCGCCCGCACATCGAGGCCGCCCTCTCGGGCCGGGCCGTCGAATACGAAACCGAGGCTCATTACGTCCACGGCGGCACGCGCTGGATCCACGTCAATTACACGCCCCACAGGGCGGACGACGGGCGGATCCTGGGCATCGTCGCCATGGTGACCGATATCAGCGAGCGCAAGCACGCCGAGCGGGAGGCCACGCTGCTGGCCGACCTGCACCAGGCTTTTGCCTTGAGTCCCTCGGCCGCCGACGCCGCCCGGCAAGTGACGACGCAGCTGGTCGAGCGCCTCGGCCTGACGAGGTGCCTGCTCGGCGAGATCGACGAGGGCAACGACGAGATCCGGATACTGCACCAGCACAGCACCGTGCCGGAACCGGAACAGCCGGGCGTCTACAACGTCTCGGATTTCCTGACGGACGACGAACGCAGCCTGCTCGCCGAGGGCAAGCCGCTCGTCATCGACGACGTGCGGCTGGGCCGGAGCGCAGAGGCCGCCGCCCGGTTCCAGGAACTCGGCATCGGCGCGGTGGTGAGCGCGCCCTACGTCGCCGAAGGCCGGCGCAAGTTCGCGCTGGCCGCCGAGAAGAGCGCGCCCTACAAGTGGAGGGACGACGAGGTGAGGCTGCTGAAGCAGGTGGCCGATCGCCTCTACGTACAACTCGACCGCGCGCGCGCGCAACAGGCGGTGCGGGACAGCGAGCGACGGTATCGCCTGCTGGCTCTCGTCCTCACCAACCTTCCCCTCTCGGTCGACCGCGTGGGACGCTTCGTCGCGCCGCAACCGGCGTGGTCGCGCTACACGGGCCAGTCTTTCGAGAAGTCCCGGGCTTCGGCTGGTTCGACGCGGTGCATCCCGACGACCGCGAGCCGGCGCGGCTGGCGTGGGTCGAGGCATTGCACACGCGCAGCCCTTACGAGGTGCGGGCGAGGATCTGGCACGCCGCGAGCGGCAGCTTCCGGCACGCGATTGCGCGCGCCACACCCCTCGTCGGCGAGAACGACGAACTCCTCGAGTGGGTGGGCGCCTGCACGGACATCCACGAGGAAATCGAACAGGCGCAGGCGCTGCTCGAGGCCGACCGGCGCAAGGACGAGTTCCTGGCCACGCTGGCCCACGAGCTGCGCAACCCGCTCGCGCCGATCCGCAATGGCCTCTACATCCTCAAGGCCGCGGGCAAGGCCGAGGGCGCGCTCGCCGGCGTGCACGTCATGCTCGAGCGCCAGGTGAAGCACCTGGTCCGCCTGGTCGACGACCTGCTCGAAGTCTCGCGCATCACGCACGGCCACATCGAATTGCGAAGGAACGGACGGACGTGCAGGCGATCGTCGAGACTGCAATAGAGACGAGCAGGCCTGCCATCGACGCCGGCCGGCACCATCTCGAGGTCGACGTTCCGGGCGAGCCGATGCCGCTGGACGTCGACCCCGTCCGCCTGTCGCAGGTGCTCACCAATCTGCTGAACAACGCGGCGAAGTTCACGGCCCCGGGTGGAACGATCTCGGTGGCGGCACGGCGCGAAGGACCGGATGCCGTCATCTCGGTGCGTGACAACGGCCGCGGGATTCCTTCCAGGATGTTGCCGCAGATCTTCGACATGTTCACGCAGGACGACTCGGGCCGGGGAACGACGCAGGACGGGCTGGGCATCGGCCTCGGAATCGCAAAGCGGCTTGTCGAGCTGCACGGCGGAACGATCGAGTCGCGCAGCGAGGGTCCCGGTCGCGGAAGCGAATTCAGCGTGCGGCTGCCGATGGTGACGACCGCCACCGGCGGCATCGCCGCGGAGGGCCCGGATCCGCAGCGTGCCAGCCCGTGTCGCGTGCTGGTCGTCGACGACAACCTCGACGCGGCGGACAGCCTGGGCGCTGTGCTCACGCTGCAGGGCTACGAGACGCGACCGCTTACGACGGCCGGACGACACTCGAGGCAGTGGACGACTTCGAGCCTGCGGCAATTCTCCTCGACCTCGGACTGCCCGACCTGAGCGGATTCGAGGTCGCGCAGCGGGTGAGGCAGCATCCGCGCGGCCGCCGGGTGACGATCATCGCGTTGACCGGCTGGGGGCAGGAGCGGGACCGGCAGCGAAGCCGGGAGGCCGGCATCGACCACCACTTCGCAAAGCCCGTCAACCTCGAAGCCCTCGGCCAGCTTCTCGCCAGCGTCTCCGCCGGGAATCGGGCGGCCTGACCACCCCGGGGTTGTGGGAGTCGTCCTACAAGCCTGTCGCATTCGTCTGTGGATCGGCTAAATTATCGACGCGCGTGCCGCCCTGCGGCATGCGCCACCAACAGGGGGTACCTTCGTGCCGCAAGTGCTGAACGGTTCAAACGGTTCGACTGCATCACCGTTGCCCGCGCAATCCTTGCGAATACTGGTCATCGACGACAACCGTAGTGTCGTCGAATCACTGAAGATGCTGCTCGACCTGAACGGGAACACGACGCACACGGCTTACGACGGGCTCGAAGGACTCGAGATCGCCGAACGGGTGCGGCCGGAAATCATCCTGCTCGACATCGGCCTGCCCAGGATCGACGGTTGGGAAATCTGCCGGCGCATCCGGCAGCAGTCGTGGGGCAACCAGGTCATGGTGTACGCCCTGACCGCGCTCGGCCAGGATGACGATCGCCTGAAATCACAACAGGCGGGCTTCGACATGCATTTCGTGAAGCCGGTGGATCCCGAGCTGCTGCTGACCGTTCTCGAAGCGACGCGCCTGCATCCGCCGCCCACCGACCGCGCGTCGTAGAGCCGGTCCTACCAGGGCAGCGGCTTGCCGTCGTAGTTGAAGAACTTTCCGGAGTCCTCCCGCTTCAGCGAGTCGATCAGCGAACGCAACGCGCCGACGCTCTCGGCAGCCGACAGCTTGCCGCCCGCGCCGCCCATGTCCGTACGCACCCAGCCCGGGTGAACCACCGCGCAGGTGATGCCGCGCGGCGCGAGGTCGATCGCGAAGCTCTTCATGGCCGCATTGACCGCCGCCTTCGAGCTGCGATACGCATAGGAACCGCCGGACGAGTTGTCCGCGATCGATCCCATGAGGCTCGTCACGGTGACGATGCGCTTGTCGCGGCTCTTCGCGACGCTATCGACGAACGATTCCACCATTCGCGCCGGGCCTAGCACGTTGGCGTCGAGCACCCGCAACCAGGCGGCGTAATCGAAGCTGCCGATCTTCTGGCCCGGCGGGCTGCCCACGCCCGCGTTGTTGAGCAGCAGGTCGATCGCCTCGTTTCGCAACCGGCCGGCGGCGGCCTTCGCGGCCGCCCCGTCGGTGACGTCGAGCGCGAGGACCGACAGGCGATCCGCGAGCCGCGATTCGAGCGCTTTCAGCTCGCGCGCGGAATCCGGAGCCCGGCAGGCCGCGAACACCCGCCAGCCGTCCTCCGCATACTGTCGCGCGAACTCGAGGCCGAGGCCGCGGTTCGCGCCGGTGACGAGGACGGTCCGGGATTCCATGCAGGCATGCTAGCGCGCGAGGTCGACCTCGGCGACTTTGTCCCGGTATTCCTTCTTCGGATCCTTGCCCAGCATCAACTTGATGCCGGCGAACACGCTGTTCTCGTTCAGCCAGATCTGGGCGTGATCCGGATCGAATCTCAGCAGCTGCAGCTGCGGGTCGTCCTTGCCGCCCTCGTACCACGCGGCGACGAAGCGGTTCCACAGCCGGTCGATGACCGCGCGGTCGTTGTTTGGCGTCAGCCGGCCGTAGAGGGTCGCGAAGACGCCGTGATCCTTGGCCGCGAAATGCGCGGACGCCGCCTGGCCCCGGCCGAGTGCCTTGACGAGATGCACGTTCCTGGCGCTGAAGAACCAGATCGGACCGGCGTCGGCATCGCCGTCCATGATGGCCGTCATGGGCTGGGAGTGACCCTCTTCCGCATCCGTCAGGCCCAGCATGATCGTGCGGTCGGACCGCAAGGCCTTCCAGAATTTCCTGGCGATCTCGGCTTCCTTGCCCATGGGTTGTCTCCGCGTGATTGATAACAATGCGCACTCTCGCCTGTTCCACGATCGCCTGTAATCGGCGGACTCCTACATGGGGGCGGGCCGCACTCCGGCGCTGTACATTGGCGCGATGGCCGTCCGTGCGGTTTCCCTGCCGGCGAAGGCGCTGACGAACCCCTACCGTTTGTCAGGCGCCTATTGCGACTGTTATTGCAGCGATGTCGGACGCCGCGTTTCTCATGCGGAATACGTCGAGGCGTTCTACACCACGGCGCTGTTCAAGCTCGAGCGCATGCTGTTGCGCCTCCTCGCGTCGCGTCCGTCCACCGACGCCGAAGCCCGGGCGCTCGCGCGAGGCGCGCGCGACGGATTTGCCGCCTGGACGGTCGAGGCGCGCGCGCCGGACCAGGTGCTGCTGTGCGATTTCACGGGGCGAACGCGCTCCTGGCTGATGGTGTCACCGTCCGGCGAACCGGCCGGCACCCGCCTCTATTTCGGATCCGTGGTCGTCCCGGAACGCGATGCCCGGACGGGCGAGCGCGGAATGCCGGCGATCCACAGCCGCCTGCTGGGATTTCACAGGCTGTATTCGCGGGCCCTCCTCGGGGCCGCGGCCCGCCGGTTGCGGTGAACGCGCCGGCGCGATGGGCGCCGCCGACCCGGCCGGCAGGCCGGTGTACTATGCCGCGATTCCCACCCGGAGTTTCGCCATGGTCCGCACGTTGCTTGCCTGCTCCGCCATCGCCCTCACGTTCACCGCCCAGGCGGACGTCACCATCAAGACGACGTCGACCGGAAAGGGCTTCGGCATCTCGGGGAGCACGACGGGCACGACCTACATCAAGGGGCTCAAGATGCGAACCGACACCACGGCGGGCAGCAAGAACCTCTCGACGATCTTCGACGTGGACGCGCAGAAGATGTACATCCTGGATGCCGAGGACAAGGAGGCGAAGGTCTGGGACATGGCGGCTTTCGCATCGGAGCTCTCCGCCACCGTGTCGCCCGAAGGCACGCAGGCGTCGATGACACCCAACGGACAGACCAGGACGATCTCCGGCCAGAACACGGAGGGCTATGACATCAACATCGTGGTGCCGACGAAAGTCGCCGGCATGGACATGATCATCCGGCTCACCGGCACCACCTGGATCGCGAAGCAAGTCCCCGGCGGCGCGGACTACGCGGGCTTCTACCAGGGCGCCGCGGACAAGGGGTGGATCTTCAGCGACCCGCGCGCGGCCGAGGGCGCGCCCGGCCAGGCCCGGGCGATGGCGCAGATGTACACCGAGTTCGCGCGCACCGGGGGCGTCCCCTACGAGACGGTGATGGACATCAAGCCCGAAGGCGGCGGCGCCATGGGCGGGATCATGGCGAAGGTCGGCGGCATGCAGACGACGACCACGACCGACTCCGTCGACACGGCGCCGCTCGCGGACGACCTGTTCCAGGTGCCGGCCGACTACAAGATCAAGCAGCAGTAACCGGACTCTCGATGCAGCGACTGTTCACGCTGATCCTGCTGATGGCCGCCGGCGCCGCCCAGGCGCAGCAGGCGGAAGTGACGCAGCTGATGGAGAACTACTGGCGCGCGTACTCGCGCTCGGATTTCGAAGAGGCTGCCGGGTACCTCGATCCGCGGGACGTGGCCTCGCTGCGCGCCGGGATCCTGCCGCTGTTCCTGCAGGCGGCCGACAGCAAGAACGTCAACGTGGTCCCCCTCGTGAAGGAGTTCTTCGCCGACGTCCCGGTCGAGAAACGCAAGGACATGACAGGGCCGCAGGTATTCGCCGGCATGAACCGCATGATGCGCGACGTCATGCCGGCGGTTTATGACGCATTGCGCAAGGCCACCATCCAGGTGAACAAGGTCACCATCGAATCCGACGACACGGCCGTCGTCGAGTACACCGTGCGGATTCCGGAGGGAGACTCCGTCGACAGCGAGCGCGCCAACCTGCACGAGGGAAGGTGGTACCTGCGGACCAAGGACTCGACGGCGATCACGATCGAGCGATTCCGGATGCTGCTGGGCCTCGACTTCGAGTCGGGCCCCGAGGTCAAGCTCAGCCCGATCGCCACGCCGTAGGAGCCCGCGCGTTCGGCGGGTGAATGAGATGCACGCCAGCCTGCCGCCCAGGACCGATTACGCGCGCAGCGGGGACCTGCACATCGCCTACCAGGTCGTCGGCAGCGGCCCGCTTGACCTGGTCTACGTGCCCGGCTGGGTTTCCCATGTCGAACTCGCCTGGGCGGAACCGACGCTGGCGCGATTCCTGACGCGCCTTGCCTCGTTCTCGCGCCTGATCACGTTCGACAAGCGCGGCACGGGACTGTCGGACCGCGTGCCCCAGGACGAACTGCCCTCGCTCGAGACCCGCATGGACGACCTGCGCGCCGTCATGGATGCCGCGGGGTCGGAGCGCGCGGCCATCTTCGGATTTTCCGAGGGCGGCAACCTCAGCACGACCTTCGCCGCGACCTACCCCGGGCGGACGCGCGCACTGATCATGTTCGGCACCTTCGCCAAGCGCATCCGCAGTCCCGACTACCCCTGGGCGCCGACCGCCGAGGAGCGCGAGCAGTCCTACGAGGAAATCGCGCGCGAGTGGGGCCACGGCATGAGCCTCGACCGTTACGTCCCGAGCATGCTGCACGACGAGGCCTTCACCCGCCGCCTGGCCGCCTACTTTCGCAGTTCCGCAAGCCCGGGCGCGGCCGTGGCGCTCCTGCGCATGAACTCCGAAATCGACGTCCGGCAGGTGCTGCCCGCGATCCATGTCCCGACCCTGATCATGCACCGCACCGGCGACCGCAGCGTCCACGTCGACGAAGGCCGCTGGATGGCGGCGCAGGTTCCCGGCGCACGTTTCGTCGAGCTGGCCGGCGACGACCACATGCCGTGGGTCGGCGACCAGGACGCGATCCTGGACGAGGTCCAGGAGTTCCTGACCGGGATCCGGCCCGAGCGCGAGCCCGACCGGGTCCTCGCGACCGTGCTGGTCACGGACATCGTCGGTTCGACGCGCCACGCGACCCGCCTCGGGGACCGGGCCTGGAGCGAGCTGCTCGCGCGCCATCACGAGATCATCCGCCGCGAGCTGCGCGCATTCCGCGGGCGTGAGGTCGACACGGCCGGCGACGGATTCCTCGCCACGTTCGACGGGCCGGCCCGTGCGATCGGTTGCGCCACCCGCATCCGCGAGGCGGTGCGATCGCTCGGCCTCGAGATCCGGGCCGGATTGCACACGGGTGAGATCGAACTGGCGGGGGGAAAGCCGCATGGCATCGCCGTGCACACCGGCGCCCGCATCGCCGCCGCCGCGCAGGCGGGCGAGATCCTGGTCTCGAGCACCGTCAAGGACCTGGTGTCCGGGTCGGGCATCCTGTTCGCGGATCGCGGAGTGCACGCGTTGAAGGACATTCCGCGACAATGGCAATTGTTCGCCGCCGCCGTATCATGAAGGAACGCCGGAGCTCCTCAATGCGCCCACGCATCACGCGCCGCGATTTCGTGCACGACGTCAGCCTCGCGGGCCTCGGCCTGGCGCTGCCCTGGCCTGTGATCGGCCGCGCGCTCGCGAACGAGGCCCCGTATTACCCGCCGACGCTCACGGGCCTGCGTGGCGCGCATCCCGGGTCGTTCGAGATCGCGCACGCCCTCGCGCGCGAAGGCCGGCGTTTTGACGACCCCAGGCTGCTCGACGAGGCTTACGACCTGGTCGTGGTCGGCGGCGGCATCAGCGGGCTCGCGGCCGCGTACTTCCATCGCAAGCTCCACGGCCCGCAGTCGAAGATCCTGATCCTCGACAACCACGACGACTTCGGCGGCCACGCCAAGCGCAACGAGTTCCACCAGGGCGGGCCCATGCGCCTCGCCTGGGGCGGCACCGTGAACATCGAGTACCCGAAGTACAGCAAGGATGCGCTCGCGCTGCTGACCGAGCTCGGGATCGACATTCCGCGCCTGCGCAAGGAATTCGACTTCAACTGGCTCGGGACCCGGGGCACGCTCAAGCCGGCGCTGCTGTTCAACCAGGCGCGTTACGGTCGCGACGTGCTGCTGCGCGGCGTGACGCTCGACAGCCTCGAACCGACGGAACTCGCCGGCCAGGTCGATGCATTCCCGCTCTCCGGCGAGGCGCGCGCAAGGCTCAAGGCCTTCCTCCTTGCCGAGCGCGACGTGCTCGCGGGGAAATCGGCCGAAGAGCGCGCGGCGTACCTGCACGGCACGAGCTACACGGATTTCCTGCGCCGGGAATTCGGCCTGCCGGACGAAGCCCTCCAGGTCTTCAGCAACGCGCCGTCGGGCTTCTGGGGCGTGCCGGCCGAGCATCTCTCCGTGGCCGAGGGACTGTGGTCCGGGTTGCCGGGCGCGCATGTCGTCGGCGGCCGGGACAAGCCGGGCCTCGAGGAGAACGACCGCGACGTCGCGATGTTCCCGGACGGCAACAGTTCCATCGCGCGGCTGCTGGTGCGCTCGCTGGTCCCGGGCTCCTTCCCGGCGATGCCGGCGGACGCCGACCCCTTCGGCATCGTGACCGCGCAGCTCGACTACGGCGCACTCGATCGGGCCGCGTCCCCCGCGCGGCTGCGGCTCAACTCGACGGTGGTCCACGTCGCGAATGCCGCGGACGGCGCCGGGGTCACCGTCGACTACGTGAACGGGACGAACCTGTCGCGCGTCTCCGCACGCCAGGCCGTGCTCGCCTGTTACAACGCGATCATCCCCCACCTCGCGCCGGAACTGCCGGCGGCCCAGAAGACCGCGCTCGCGCAGTGCGTGAAGCGGCCGATGCTGGTGGTCAACACCGAGCTGCGCAACGGCCGCGCGCTCGAGAAGCTCGGCATCAAGGGCGCCCAGCTGCCCGGAAGCTTCCTGCAGAACGTGTTCCTGGTGACCGGCATCAACGTCGGCGACTACCACCCAGCCTGGCGGCCGGAGGACGCCTGCGTGATGCAGTCGTTCGCGAGCTTCGGGGCGCCGCAGCCGGGCGCCGGTCTCGCGAGCCAGGCGCGTGCCGCGCGGGCGCAGATGCTGGCCATGCCGTTCGAAGACTACGAGCGTGAAGTGCGAAGCGTGCTGCAGAGCCTGCTCGGCCCGGGCGGATTCGACGCCTCGCGCGACATCCTCGCCATCACCGTCAACCGCTGGCCGCACGGCTATGCGCGCGATCACCTCGACCTCGAGGACGCGGCCTGGAACGTCGAGCCCGCGCCGGAGGTCGTCGGGCGGCAACGCTTCGGCCGCATCGCCATCGCGAATTCCGACGCGGGCGCGGACGCCTACACGCATGCCGCGATCGACCAGGCCTGGCGCGCGGTCAACGACCTCGCGGCGGCCGGCCAGGGGAGCGACCGATGAAAGGACGCGTGGCACTCGTCACCGGAGGCGGCCGTGGAATCGGGCGCGAAGCGGCGCTGCTGCTCGCGGCCGCGGGCGCGCGCGTGATGATCGTGTCGCGCAGCGAGTCCGAGCTTTCGTCCGTGGGCGTCGACTACGTGGCGGCCGACCTCGGCACCTCCGAGGGCTGCGCCCTGGCCGTCTCCGAGACCGAACGGCGGCTGGGCCCGGTCGACGTGCTGGTCGTCAACCACGGCATCGGCTCGGCGCACGAGCGACTCGTGTGGGAGCAGGATCCCGCCGTGTGGCGCGAGACGATGCGCATCAACCTCGACGGCCCGTTCGAGCTCGCGAGGCTGACGGTCGGCGGCATGTCCAAGCGCGGTTACGGCCGGCTCGTGTTCACCAGTTCCACCGCCGGCGAGAAGGCGGAGCGCTCCGGCAGCGCGTATTCGGCTTCCAAGCACGGACTGATCGGGCTCGCGCGAGCGGTCGCCCAGGACGCCGGGCCGTTCGGCGTCACCTCCAATGCCGTGCTGCCCGGCTGGGTGCGCACCGCCATGGCCGAGCGTTCGGCCAGGGCCGAATCCGAACGGCGCGGCATCAGCGTCGAGCAGGTGTGGAGCGAGCGCGCCGCCCTCTATCCGCAGAATCGGGTGCTCGAGCCGCGCGAGGTCGCGGAGGTCATTGCGTTCCTCTGCAGCGACGCGGCCGGCGGAGTCAACGGCGAGGCGATCACCGTTGCCCTCGGCGGCATGTGGTAGCGAGTGAGCGATCCCCTTTCCCTGAGCTGTCCCTACTGCGGCGAGCCCGTGGACGTCGTCATCGACGAGGGCGGCGGCAGTTCGCAGTCCTATGTCGAGGACTGCCCGGTGTGCTGCCGGCCGTGGCAGGTCGAGGCGGAGCACGACCCGGAAACCGGCTGGACGGCGACGCTTCGCACTTCGGACGAATAGCCGGGTTCTGACGCGGCCTCCCGACCGCGCAGCCCTCATCCAGCCGCGCCGGCAACGGGCGTCTGCATGGACGACTCGTGGATCCGCCGGACGGTCGCCAGGGTGTCGGCGTCCGCGGCGGTCTTGTCCTCCCGATATCGCTTCACCCGCGCCAGGCGGAGCGCGAGCCCGGCGGGATACCGGGTGCTCGCCTGGAGGTCGCTGAACGCGACTTCGACGACGAGCTCCGGTCGAACGTAGACCGTGATTCCCTCGCGGTGCGTCTCGCGCGCGAGCAGTTCCTTCGTCTGCCACGCCAGCATGGCATCGGTCAGCCCCTTGAAGGTCTTGCCGAGCATCACGAACTCGCCGGATTCGGGATCGAGCGCCCCGAGGTGCAGGTTGGACAGCGTGCCGGTGCGTCGGCCATGGCCCCACTCCGCCGCGAGCACGACCAGGTCGAGCGTGTGCACCCGCTTGACCTTGAGCCAGCTCGCGCCACGGTTTCCCGCCTCGTACGGCGCCTCCGGGGATTTCGCCATCACGCCCTCGTGTCCGGCGGCGAGCGCGCTGTCATACCAGGCGTCCGCTTCGGCGGCGGAAGTGGTCACCAGGCTCGGGACACGCGAGGACTCCGGCACGGCTTCGACGAGTCGCCGCAGTCTCTCGTGCGTCGGCCGGTCCACGAGGCTCTCGCCCTCGTACCGGAGGCAGTCGAAATAGAAGGCGCGTATCGGCAGCTCGGCGCGCTGGCGCTCGACGTCGAGCTTGCGGCCGAAGCGCCGCATGGTGACCTGGAACGGATGCGGCCGGCCCGCGGCATTGAAGGCGATCGCTTCGCCGTCGAGGATCAGCTCCCTCGCCGGCAAGGCCGCCGCCTGCTGCACGACTTCCGGGATGGCGGAACCGACTTCATTCAGGTTGCGCGTGTAAACGCGCACGGTGTCGCCCGCCTTGTGCACCTGGATCCTCGCGCCGTCCATCTTCCAGTCGAACACGGCCCGGCCGCCGAGCAGCGCCAGCGCATTCGCGGGATCGCCCGCCGTCTGCGCCGAGCATCGGCGCGACGGGCGACAGCAGCTCGAGCTGGAAGCGCGCCAGGCCGTCACCTTTTCCGGCGAGTGCCGCCTCCGCGACCGCGCCGATGCTGTCCGCATACATCAGGGCGCGCCGCACCTCCGCCACCGGCTTGTCCGCCGCCGCGGCGATGGCGTCCACCATCACGCCCGCAAGCGCGCCCTGGCGCAGCTCACCGAGCAGCAGGCGGACCAGGAAATCCTGTTCGTCCGCCGTCGCGCGTCCCAACAGGTCGCGCAGCGCCGCTGAGCGCAGGCTGTTCACGCCCGGGCCGCGCAATGCCGCGACTTCCGACAAGGTCTTGTCGACCTCAGTGAGCGACAGGGTCGACGCGGCCGCCGGCTCGATGCCCGTCGCCTGGGTGAGCACGGCGGGACCGATGCCGAAGCGGCCCTGGGGCGCCTCACCGGACAGATACTGGACGCCGATCCGGACTTCATCGGGCGCGAGCGACCGCAGCAATGCCGCGAGGTCGCGCACTTTCGCCCGCCGGGCCGCCGTGGCGCCCACTTTCCCGGATGTCTCGACCAGCGTAGAAAGGCCCGTCACGCCCCACCACTAGCAGATCGCCGGGAGCGACTCTATCGGCGGTTTACCGACACGCTCTTGCTTCGAGCACCGACAGCGATTCAGCCGGGCGTGGCTTCTGATTTGCCATGATGCTCGATTCAGTCATCAACAACGTCGTCCGGCTGACGATCACCACGACGCCGGAGCAGCTGGAGCGTTTGCTGGCCTCGCTGCCTCACGGTGTCCGGTTCGGCGTGATCCGTGACCTCGAACAGACCGGCCGCGCCCATCGGTTCGAAAACGCGCGCCATTGCGCCTACTACCTGAAGCGACAGCGGCCTGGCGTGATGGTATGGCGCTGGTGTTATGTCGTCTCGGAGCGCGAGGCGACGCGGCTGCGCATGTGCATCGAATCACTCGAGGTGCCGCTCAATCTCCACCGTGCGAACCGGGTCTACGAGACCGCCACGGGCCGGAGCGTCGGCAATCCGCGGCCGCCGAACATCGAATTTCACGCCGCCCATTCCGGCGACTACCCGGCGTTGCGCGTCAGCGGCGTCCGCGCCTCCGAGCACGACGCTATATCCGGAACTCTCCAGCAACCTTGAGATGTGACGGGGCGGCGTCGGGATGCCCCTTTACCGCCGCAGGGCTGTGCCGGCTGAGCCTGACGAGCGGCTCGATCGGCGACGCAGGATCTTGCGCGCGATGAACGCCACAGTGCCCCCACCCGCCGCGGCACCGCCCGCGAGCAGAGCCGCCGACATCAGGCATGCGGGACACATCGTTCAGCGCTTCGCGCCCACGGCGCGGGCGTCGTACTCGCCGTGCCGGCGCCACCACACGTAAGGATCCCCTTGCGGTGAGCCCGCCGGCGCGTCCTGCCAGTTCTCCTGGCGGCCGAGAGGCACGACATCGAAGAATGACCAAGCGGTACCGAACGCCTCAAGGCCTCGGCGCGCCACGAAATGGGTGCGATAGACGTCGCGGCCGTGCCGGTAGAAGACGTTCAAACCGAAGCTGTTGCCCTTCTCGTCCGAAACATCGAGATCCCGGTTGAAATCCGCGGGCCCCGAGTACCAACGCCAACGTTGCCATTCGTATCGTGCCCTCAAGGTTTGAATCTCCTTGAGCGGCGCGACAGACACCATTGCAAACGTGATGTCGCGCGCGTGGATGTGGTCGAGGTGGCTGATCTGGTCGGCGACGAATGAACAGCCGACACAGCCTTTTTCCGGCCAGCCCTCCACCCGGGATCCGAACATGAAGTGGTAGAGAATCAGCTGCGTGCGGCCTTCGAACAGGTCCGGCAGGCTCCTTCGACCTTCGGGTCCCTCGAACGTGTAGGATTTTTCGATCTTCATCCACGGCATGCGGCGCCGTGCGGCGGCAAGCGCGTCCTTCGCGCGCATGTGCTTCTTCTCGCGGGCAGTCATGGCGGCCCGGGCGCTTCGCCATGCTGTTGGCGAGACGATTTTGCGGTCGACGCCGTCGATGGGGGTCGTACCCTTCCTTGGTGGTTTTCCCTTGCGGGTGCTGGCCCTGCTCATGGTTGGCTCCTTTCCACAGTCTCCAGCGGGTAGTCGAACAGCCTGCGCCGCATTCGACAATCGCATCGCGTGAACCTCTTGTTGCCACCGCGGGCCATACCTGGCTGACGTCGGCCGGCGATCGCTAGGCGATTTCCCGCACCGCCCGCAACGCCGCCTCGACCTCGCGCTCGTCGTTGACGAGGCTCGGCGCGAGCCGCGCCTTCGTGATCTTGTACGGCGAAGTCGAGGCCACGATCTTGCGCGCGTGCAGCTTGTGCACGGTCTCGCTCGCGCTCTGCCCGGCGACCTCGAAGCAGATGATGCCGGCCGACAGGGCCGGATCGCGCGGCGTGAGGACCTTCACCCCCGGAATCTTCGCCAGTCCGTCCTTGCACTGCGTGTTGAGCGCGGCGATCCGGTTCGCGATGCGGGTGCGGCCGATGCGCGAGTGGAACTCGAACGCCTCGGCCATCGCCCACTGGTGCTCGAAGGCCTTGAAGCCGCCGGGCGATATCCAGGCGATGCTCTGCGGCGGATTCGGGCGGCGCTCGTTCTCCCACGCGGCATAGGGCTCGAGCGCATAGAAGGTCGGGATCGTCGGTCGGATCAGCCCCCAGTTCTTCTCCGGGACCCAGACGATACCCGTGCCCCGGGGCGCGAAGATCCACTTGTGCGTGCCGGCCGCGACGAAGTCGGCGCCGAGCTGCGCGACCTGCTCGTCCTGGTTGCCGAAGCCGTGAACCGCGTCCAGCACGACGAGTATCTGTTCGTCCTTGCCACGGCGGGCGTTGACCTTCGCCACGGCCTGCGTCAGCCTGCGCGCCGGAATCTTGACCCCGCTGCTCGAGTGCACCCAGGTGAGGCCGATGACGCGCGTGGCACGTCCGATCGCCTGCTTCAAGCGCTCGACCATTTCATCCGCGGAGGCGGTCGCCGGGTCGTCGTACAGGGCCACGCGGCGCGTGCTCGCGTGGGCCTTCTCCGCCGCCAGCCGGATCGCCTCGTGATGCACGTAGTGATCGTGCGTCGTGCAGAGGATCTCGTCGCCGGGCTTGAGGGTGAGCCCGTGGTAGATGAGGGCCAGCCCCTGCGTGGTGCTGTCCGTCAGCGCGATCTCCTGCGGACGGCCGCCGACATAGGCCGCGGCCGCGCGCTGCACGCGATCCGGCATCGGCTCGTCCTTCGACTGCTCCCCGAAGAACACGTCGAATCCCATGCCGTGCTCGACGGTCGTGAATGGGTTCGTGTCGAGCTGGTTGCGCAGGCGCTCGATCGCCGCCCGCACCGGTTTCGGGTGGGAGACGATGTAGAACTGCGAGAAGTGCAGCCACTCCGGCGTCAGCAGGTCGAACTGCGCCTTCACCGCGGCCCAGTCGGAGCCGGCGTCGACCGCAGCGGTCGCGGCCGGCGTGTCCGCGAGTGCGGTGCGCGATGCCGCGCCCCCGACCAGCGACAGGCCGACGGACGCAACGAAATCCCGGCGATTAAGGCTCATGGCGCGCACTCCTGGTGGGAACGGTCAGCGATGGGTGCGCATATTACTCCGGCCCGGCCGAACCCGGCGTAAGCTGCGCGTCTGGATGTACGCTACCGAACAGAAGGACCGGCAGTGGAAGTTCGCGGCCTGGGCATTTGCGCTCGCGTTCGCGACGTTTGCCATCGGCGTAGTGATGGCGGCACGCCTGTTCCCGGACGGACCCTACGACTGGATGTACTCGGTCGTTTCCGAGCTCGCATCCCGCAAGCACAACCCGGACGGCGGGCGCTGGTTCTCGAGTGCGCTCGGGCTTTCCATGCTTGCGCTCTGGCCGGTGGCTTCGTACCTGCGGGATACCGTCGGCGACCGTCGCTGGCCGATCCTGGCCCTGCGCGCCGGCATCCTGTTCGGCGTCCTGGTCGGGATCGAGCGGTTGACGTTCGTGCGTTTCTCGTCGTTCGTGAAGGACGGCCACGAGGCGCTCGCGGTCGGCGCCTTCGCCGGGCTGTATACCGGCATGCTCGGCCTCTACTGGCAGCGCCTCCGGCTCGGCCGGGCCGGCGCGCTGATCGTCGCCGCGCCCCTGGCCGCGATCTTCGTCACCCAGATCGTCCTCTACTTCGACCAGCGCGACCTCGGCTGGGTCGATCGCCGCTGGCGCGACCTCGGCGTGTCACTATGGCTCAGCTTCGCGTTCTGGCAGTGGCTGGCCGTGACCCTCCTGTGGGTCGGCCTCGGTCACCTGCTGTGGTCGAGCCGATCGCTCACCGCTCGCCGTCATCCTCCGATCATTTCGGCGCCGCCTGTTCCGGCGGCGGCCATGGCTCCGGCACGCGATTCGATACAGCGGGGATCGACTGAAGGTAGGTGAATATCGCCTCGATGTCGTCATCGGTGAAGTTCTTGTACATCGGTATCGGCATCGGCGGCAGGATCAGCCGGCCGCGACCCATGCGCCGCCCGGTGCGGAAGGTGTCCTTGAAATTCTGCAGCGTCCAGCGGCCGAGCCCCGTCTCGGGATCCGGCGTCAGGTTCGCCGTGAAGCTCACGCCCCAGGGTCCGGACCACGCCGTGAAGGTGCTTGCCGCGACAGCGCCCCACGGGCCATCGGGAAGCTTCGGCACGGGCGGCATCTGAAGATCTTGGGGATGGCCCGACAGCATGCGGGACATGTCAGGTCCCGGCCCGTCCGGGCCGAGCTTGAGAGGCGTATGGCAATCGTTGCAGCCGGCAACGGTGACCAGGTACTTCCCGCGCGCCAGCTTCGACGCTGCACCGTCCGGCGCGGGCTCCTGCGATCCCGCGAGCGGGGCGGCGATCGCCAGGGCGGCGCCGAGCAGCGTCGCGAGCGAGGAACCGGTGCGATGAATGGTCATGGTGTCGTCTCCTGGTTGTTCTTCAGGTCCTGTTCGATCCAATGCTCAATCAATGCGATGGCTTCGAGGTCCGGAACGGCGCTCCCGAGCGGCGGCATCTGGATGCGCGGATCGCGGGAACGCATCCGCGCGAGCAGTGTTCCCGCCTGGGGATCGCCGGGAACCACGAGCCGGGCATCGGCGGCGCCGGCCGTGCGATAGCGGCTCTCGCTCGCAAGCAGCGTGCGTATCGTCCTGGGGCCCGCCGTGGCATCCGAGGGATCGAGCGCCAGCTGCAGTTCGACGGGCACGGCCGAACCGCTGAGTTTCGGGTCCACGTGGCATTGACCGCAGTTTGCGTGCAGGTACCCGAGCGCCGCCCGACCGGCCGGCGTCGGGGCTGCGATGCGCGGCGGCGCGCCGGAAAATTCGGGCGGCAGGCCGACCAGCAGCTTCTTTGCGACGAGCCCTTCCAGGTCCAGGTCGTCGGGCCGCACGGGTTCCGCGTGCGGTGCGAGCGGATCACGGTCCCCGGAAAGTTGCAGCGCCGAAAATCCCAGTACCGGCACCGCGGCGCCTTCATGGCAGGCGCGACAATCCGCTTCGGACGGGATCGTGTAGCGGCGGTCGCCGGACAAGGACACTTTTACGCTTTTGTCCGCCGGCACCAGCGTCGCGTCGCTCTGGTCATCATTCCAGGCATAGGCGGCGAAGCGCCAGGTGCCGTCCTCCAGTCGTTCGATCAGCCGTGTCTCGACACGACGTCCCGCGACGGAGAATTCCTTCCACAGTTTCGTGCCGCGCGGGAATTCCCACGCTGCGGCACGCGAAGCGTCGATAGCCCGCCCGGCCGGAAGCGAAATCCAGCGGCGTTTCGTCGCGCCATCGGACCAGAGCGGGTACTGGGGCGTGAAGCCTTGGTTCTCCGGGCGGACATCAAGGCCGGGTGACTCGACGTAAAGGCCCGTGTCACGGAGGCTCGAAGGCAGGGGTCCAGGCGCGCTCGCCGCGAACGCCCACCCCCCGGCGACGAGGCCCGCGCCGGCCAGTACCGCTTGGAATCCCCCTGCTCCCATCGGGGCGAATGCTAGGTCCGAGCGGGCATCCAGGGCAATGGGGCGCGGGGCGGGGCCTAGGCTTCCGGGAGGAGCGCGTCGACCCGGTGCTTGAGTTCGCCGTGCGCGCTCGCGAGCGTGGCGCTTTGCTGGAGCAGCGGGCGGTAGCGATTCAGGAACCGTTCGTCGCGCGGCTCGCCGAGGCCGAAGACGAGGGCGCGCACGCGGCCCGCGGCCGCCATGGCATCGCCCGGCGTCACGCCCGCGTCCCCGGCGACAGTCTCGTCCAGGTCCGCAATCAGATGCGAGACCGGGCGGAGCCAGGCCCACGCGGGGTCGTTGAGCAGCAGGTCGAGCAGCGCGACGGCGGGCCGCCCCGGCAGGTATGCGCCTTCTACCTCGAGTATCTCCTTGTGGACCCGCTGCAGCGCCCGGCTGACGGCTTCAAGGTCCTGTTGGAGCGGGTTCACGCGTCGTCGCCCGGCAGGTCGAACACGAGCACTTCCGCACCCCGACCCTGGCCCAGCGTCAACCGGGGGGTATCCGTGAGCTTGAGGGCGTCGCCTGCCTGCAGCGAAACGCCGTTCGCCGTGAGGGCGCCGTGCGCGAGGTGCACGTACGCGCGCCGCCCGGGCCCGATGGCGAGCTCCGCGGCCTCGTCGCCGTCGAACAGCCCGGCGTAGACGCGCGCATCCTGGTGGATCAGCACCGAGCCATCGGCCTGGTCCGGCGAGGCGATGAGGCGCAGCCGCCCGCGCTTGTCCTCCGCAGAGAAGCGCTTCTCCTCGTAGCTCGGCGGGATGCCGCGCACGTTCGGCTGGATCCAGATCTGCAGGAAGTGCACGCCCTCGCTCACGGACGGATTGAACTCGCTGTGCTGGACGCCGCGCCCGGCGCTCATGCGCTGCACGTCGCCCGGGCGGATCGTGGAGGACGTGCCGGTGGAGTCCTTGTGCGCCAGCTCGCCCGCGAGCACGTAGCTGATGATCTCCATGTCGCGATGGCTGTGCGTGCCGAATCCCTGCCCCGCGGCCACGCGATCCTCGTTGATCACGCGCAGCGCGCCGAACTCCACGTGTTCGGGGTCGAAGTAGTCGGCAAACGAAAAGCTGTGGAAGGACTTCAGCCAGCCGTGGTCGGCGTAGCCCCGGTCAGCCGCGCGCCGGATCTCCTGCATGCCGTTCAACCCGGCTGTGGCAGCTTGAACGAGCCGGTGTCGCTGGGCACCAGCGGCACGACCCGCTCGACCGCGTCCACGTTGATCGGGCCGTACACGTGAGGATAGACGGAGCCGTGCATGAAACTCGGAACGCGCTCAGTCGAATGCGGCGGTTCCCACTTGACCGGCGACTCGAGCTTCGCGGGATCGATCACGAGCATCACGAGGTCCGTCTGGCCGCGGAAGAATGCGTTGGCGACGAGCACGATCTGCTCCGGTGTCGAACAATGTATGAAACCGATCTCATCGAAATCCGCCGACCGGAATTCTCCGTGCGCTTGCGCGGCTTCCCAGGCATCCCTTCCTGTGATGTGACAGATCACGGATCATGATCGCATCCCGCGCGGGGCGCGGCTACTGCCGCAATCCTTGGCGCATTGGAGCTCTCCGACGCCGGCCCTCACCCCGCCGCTTGCTGGGTCTTGCGCCTCGGCAGCGTCCAGTCGGCGCGCACGAAGTGACAGGTGTAGCCGCCCGGGTTGCGCAACAGGTAGTCCTGGTGCTCCGGCTCGGCCTCCCAGAAATCGCCCGCCGGCGCCACTTCGGTCACGGCCTTGCCGGGCCACAGCCCGGAGGCATTCACGTCCGCGATCGTGTCCTCCGCGACGCGGCGCTGCTCGTCGGTCGTGTAGTAGATCGCGGAGCGATAGCTGGTGCCCACGTCGTTTCCCTGGCGATTGGGCGTGGTCGGGTCGTGGATCTGGAAGAAGAACTCGAGGATCTTGCGGAAGCTGATCTTCCCGGGATCGAACAGGATCTCGACGGCCTCGGCGTGATACCCGTGATTGCGGTACGTCGCCTGCGGCGTGCTGCCGCCCGTGTACCCGACGCGCGTCGAGATCACGCCCGGGTATTTCCGGAACAGGTCCTGCACGCCCCAGAAGCATCCGCCCGCCAGCACCGCGCGTTCCTGCGTCATGACTTCTCTCCAACCTGGTTCATATACGCCCCGTAACCTTCCTTCTCCATGTCGTCCCGATGGATGAATCGGAGCGACGCCGAGTTGATGCAATAGCGCAGGCCGCCGCGATCACGCGGGCCGTCGTTGAAGACATGGCCCAGGTGGCTGTCGCCATGGGCCGAGCGTACCTCGGTCCGCACCATGCCGTGACTGTCGTCCGACAGTTCCTTGACGTTGGCAGGCTCGATCGGCTTCGTGAAGCTCGGCCAGCCTGAGCCGGAGTCGAACTTGTCGGTCGAGGCGAAGAGCGGCTCGCCCGAGACGACGTCCACGTAGATGCCGGGCTCCTTATTATGAAGCAGCGGGCCCGTTCCAGGCGCCTCCGTGCCGCATTGCTGCGTCACGCGGCGCTGCTCGGGAGTGAGCTTCGCAATCGCTGCGGGATCCTTGGCGAACCTGTTCATGCGTCCTACCTCCTGCCCGGAGGGCCATTCGATGATGAGACCGGAACCTACAGACTGGAAGACCTTCGGCCCCGACACTCGGGCCATGGAGTTCCATCGCGGCCGACTGTTCGACCATGTGCACCTGCGAGTCAGGGAACTTGAGGCCAGCAAGCGTTTTTATCAAGCGGTCGCGGCGGCAATGGGGCTCGAGGGCGCGATCCTGGAGCGCGAAGGGAGTTTCGCAATCGACGAGCTGTACATCGACGTTGCAGACGGCGAGGTCTCCCGCGTCCATCTCGCTTTCCAGGCGCCGGACCGCGAAACGGTCCAGGCGTTCCACCGTGCGGCGCTGGCCGCGGGTGGGCGCGACAACGGTGCGCCCGGCGAGCGCACGTACCATCCGGGGTACTACGCCGCCTTCGTGCTCGATCCCGACGGCAACAACGTCGAAGCCGTGTTCCACGGGCCAGCCACGCGGTCGGCACCTTCAGTCGTGTTGACGCCGGCGCAGGGCTAGCTTCGACCGGTCAGCTGCGTCGCCAGCGCCGGGAACCGGGCTCAGTCTCCCTCTTCATCGGCCAGCGGCGCGTTCAGCAGTGATTTCTGGCGCTCGCGGCCGGCGGCCAGTTGCAGCTTGTTGACCTCGGCCAGGTAGTCGGCGATGTCCCGGTTGGGGACGACGCGTCGCGCCCCGAGGCGCACTTCCGGGCCGAGGTCCACGCGGCTCACGCTGCCCTCGTCCACCCCGATCGAGATGATCGCCGCGACGGCACCGAGCACGAGCGTCGCGGCGCTGGCGAGGGCCAGCACGATACGGCGCTCGTAATGCGTGGCCTCGCGCAAGTGCACGTAGAGGACGGCGAACGCCACCGCCGCCACGAAGGACACGCCGACCCCGGCGAGCGCCGACCACTGCGTGGCGAATGCCAACACCCCGGCTAACCAGTATCCCCAGGCGCCCAGCGCCGCGCCGATCGAGGCGATCGTCAGGTGAACGCGCACGTGCCAGCTTCCATGGTTCAGCTTGGTGGCCAGCGCCCACAGGCCGGTCCACAGCGCGATCAACCCGAGGACGACCAGCACGGCCGTCGCGACGCTGCGCAACATCGACGGCGGCGCGTTGAGCCACTGCAGGAACCCGCCGAAGGCAACGCAGGCCGACACGCCGGCCACCGCGAGAATCGTGCGGTGCCGGCGCACGAACTCGCGCCGGAACACGCGTTCCTGCCCGATCGGCGTGTGCCGCGTGCGCAAGCGCAGCCGCGTGCGCCCGACGATGATCTCGCCCTGCTCGATCACGGCCCCCGTGTCCGCGGGAACGAGAGTGCCGTCGATGCGCGTGCCGTTGCGCGTGCCGAGGTCCCGGACCTGGACGCGCCCGTCTTCCAGCAGCGTCAGCAGCGCGTGGCGCGGCGCGGCATGTTCGTCCTCGACGACGATCGCGCAGCCGAGGTCACGCCCGATGCAGCATTCGGTGCCGGCGCCCTCGAAGCGCTGCCGTACGACCCGGTGCCCGTGCGGGTCGATCTGCTCGACCAGCATCACGGCGTCCATTGCAGCGCTCCCAGGTATCGTTCGAGCGTGCGCTTGCCGGACTCGAATCCGACGCCCTGGAGCGTGAGCCGGCTGACCAGCGCCAGTTCCGGGTCGTCGATGCCGACCACGGTGACGTCGAAATCATAGAGACCGGCGAACAGCCGGTACTGGCGCACGCAGGTCGAGATGCGCGCATCGAACCCGTCCAGCGACACCAGCGCGTTGCGGCAGGCGAACGGCGCCACGTGGGCCGGCGCTCCCGCGCGGTTCGGGGCCTCCGCGAGGCGGTTCACCTGCCGCTCGAATTGCAGCGGATGCAGCCCCTCCGACTGGACGACCCGGTGCTGCATAGACAGCCCGGCCACGCTGACGCCCGCCTGCACCCGGATGCGGGCCGGTATCCAGCAACTGACGGTCTCCATGCGCACGCGCGGGTGCGGGCTCGGCTCGTCGACCGTGGTGCATTCGACGTGCCGCGAGATCTGCGTCGGCACGGCGTAGCCCCGCACGCTCTGGGTATCGGCCGTTTCCGGCCGTGCGCCCAGCAGCGCGTTTTCATAGGCGTGCACCTGCGCCGTGACACGCTGGCGCAGCTGCTGCGCGCTCAGCGACACGTCCAGCGGCTCACTCGCGCGTAACAGCAGCGCCGGAATGTGCTGGGCCGGCACGACGAAGCCCACCAGCTGCCGGCCGGTGACCACGGAGACGTTGACCCCGTACACGCGGCCCCGCCGGTCGAGCGCCGGCCCGCCCGACATGCCGCCGTTGATCGCGCCGGTGTAATGGATGCGCGACTCGAAGGTGTTCTCGACCAGCCCGTTCGCGACGCCCTCGGTGATGGTCAGGCCGAGATTGAGCGGAAATCCGATCGACCAGGCCCGCTCGCCCTGGGCGGGAATCTGGCCCCTCAACTGCAGGGCCGGCAGTTCGAGGTCGTCGGCCGCGACGATGGCGAGGTCGTTGCGCACGTCGATGGCAAGAACGTGCAGGGGCCCCTTGCGCCCGTCGCTCGCCAGATACTCGAGCCGGTACTGCCTCGGGTACAGCACGGCCTGCGCCACGACATGGTAGTTCGTCACGATGCGGCGCCCGTCGCCGACCGCGAAACCGCTGCCGTGGAAGGCACTCGTCTCGGACGTGTCGAAGAGGCCGCGAATCTGCACCACGGAGTCGCGGGCCGCGTCGAGCCGGACTTTCGCCTCGCCCGAGAGCTCCTGGCTCGCGATGTCGGCATCGATCGCCGCCTCGTCGATCGTCTCCCCCTCGGGTGCCTGCTCTTCGGGCGGGGGCCCGGTCGGCACGTCGGCGGGTGCCGGGGCGGGCGCTTGCGCGGGTGCCTTTTCGGCTTCCTCCTCGGCTGCCGGGGGCTTCTCTGTCTGTGCCGTGACCCCCGCGATGGACCCGCACAGCCACGCAGCGACGATGAGGCGGGCCAATTTCATGGGGCAAGTGTAAGCCCCCGACGTCGGACGTCACACGGCGGCAATCCTGCGGCGCTATCCTGTGGCGGCAGGCTCACCGAGGGGGCATCGACATGCAGACCCACGAATCCGTCCGGCCAGCCCAGGGAATCTCCCGACCTCCGCCAGTGGAACAGGCGCCCATGGTTCCGCGCGTATCGCCCGGAACGCCGACGCAGGACGCGGACGCCGATGATTCGCATCGCCGCCCCGCACGGCAGCGGACGCGCGAGCCGCATTCCTATGGCGCCGGCTTCTGAAGGAGAGCCTCGGGAAACCATTTCCGCGGCCGACCGCGTCGAGATCCTCGTCCTCGTCGACAACGTAACCGACAACCTTTCATCGGTGCCGGGCGAGGTCGAGAACGAATGGCCGCGGCTCTGGAAACGCGGCATGCGCCAGCTCTCGGGGAATTGCCTGTGCTGCGGCGCGCATGGGCTGTCCTGCGCCATCACGGCCTGGCGCGGCGACAGGTCGCATACACTCCTCTTCGATACCGGTCCCGAGGCGTCGGTGTTCGAGCGAAACGTTGAACGCCTTGGCTTCGACATGGGGACCGTCGAGGGCATCGTGCTGTCGCACGGGCATTGGGATCACTGCGGCGCCATGCTGCGCGCCCTCGACATGATCCGCGCCCGCAACGGCGGTGGCGCGGTACCGACCTACATGCACCCCGACATGTACCGGAGCCGCGCGGTCAAGGGCAGGGACGGGGCCATGCTCCCCATGGAGGACGTCCCGAACGCTTCGATGCTCGAGGACCACGGCGCCCGCGTCGTGCATTCGAGCGAGGCCCAGCTGATCCTCGACAACCTGTTTTTCGTCAGCGGCGAGATTCCGCGAGTCACGGAATTCGAAACCGGGCTGCCGGGACATCACCGCCGCACGAAGGACGGGAAGGATTGGGAGCCGGACCCCCTGCTCATGGACGAACGATTCGTCGCCGTCCATGTGAAAGACAAGGGGGTCGTCGTGCTCACGGCCTGCTCGCATGCGGGCATCGTCAATGTCATGACGCATGCGCGCGATTGCTTCTCCGGCACGCCCCTGCATGGCGTCCTCGGGGGCTTCCATCTCGCGGGCACGAACGAACGCGTCATCCCTCAGACGGTCGATGCGCTCCGCGAATTCGGCCTGAAATCGATCGCCCCCGCCCACTGCACCGGCTGGCGGGCCGTGAATGCGCTTGCGTCCACGTTCGGCGCGGCGATCGTCCCGTCTGCGGTCGGCAAGGCTTTTCGTTACTAGAGCTGGCCCCTTATGGCCCCGCACGGCGGGTCCACCTCCTCGATTTGTGAGCCCGGTCCAACCTTTTCGAGGCCCGCCGGATCAAAGTGAGTACGGCGACCCGAAATGAGGACAGGCTTATGTACAGCAGGAAGCTCGGGATTCATGGAATGATCAGCGCCTTCGTCGCAGTCGCGATACTCGGCATGAGCGCGCTCGTGCTCGACCGCGGGTTCCTGTTCGCGGCGCCCGGCGGCGTCGTCGAGGTCAGGCAGCTCACCCCGGTCGAATCGCTGGACGAAATCGTCGTCACGGCCGCCCGGTAGGCCTTTCCTCACGGGCGAAGTCCGCGGCCGGCGACGGGCCGGGCTCATCCCATGAGCCCGGTGCCGTGACACAATCGGGGCGATGCCCCAGGACGTCCTAGACAACTTCCACCCGGCCGTCGCCGGGTGGTTTCGTAGCCGTTTCTCCGAGCCCACCGAGGCCCAGCGCCGCGCCTGGGGGGTCACGTCCCAGCACCGCAACGCCCTGATCGCCGCCCCGACCGGGTCCGGCAAGACGCTGGCCGCCTTTCTCTCCGCCATCAACGACCTCGTCGTCGAGGGCGTTTCCAAGGGTTTGTCGGACGAGGTGCACGTTCTCTACGTGTCGCCGCTGAAGGCGCTCTCGAACGACATCCAGAAGAACCTCCAGGAGCCGCTCGCCGGCATCCGCGACCGGCTCCTCGAGCAGGGGCTCGACGACGTGCCGATCCGGGACGCGGTGCGGACCGGCGACACCTCCTCGTTCGAGCGCAACCGGATGCGCAAGTCCCCGCCCCACATCCTCGTCACGACGCCGGAGTCGCTCTTCATCCTGCTGACCTCGGAGTCCGGCCGCGCGATGCTGAAGAGCGTCAAGAGCGTGATCGTGGACGAGCTGCACTCCGTCGCGGGCAGCAAGCGCGGCTCGCACCTGATGCTCTCGCTCGAGCGGCTCGAGGCGTTGTGCGACCAGCCGCCGGTGCGGGTCGGCCTTTCGGCGACGGTCAAGCCGCTCAAGGACATGGCGCGCTTCCTGGTCGGGAATCGTGATGCGCCCGTCGAGATCGTGGACACCGGCCACGTGCGCGAGCGGGACCTCGCGCTCGAGCTGCCGCGCTCGCCGCTTGAAGCCATCATGGCGAACGAAGTCTGGGACGAGCTGTACGCGCGGCTCGCCGAGCTGATCCTCGCGCACCGGACGACCCTCATCTTCGTCAACAACCGGCGCCTCGCCGAGCGCGCGACGCGCTTCCTCGCCGAGCGGATCGGGGCGGAACACGTCGCCTGCCACCACGGCAGCCTGTCGAAGGAGCATCGCCTCAGCGCGGAGACGCGGCTGAAAGGCGGCGAGCTGAAGGCGCTGATCGCCACCTCGTCGCTGGAGCTCGGCATCGACATCGGCGACATCGACCTGGTCTGCCAGATGGGCTCGCCGCGGATGATTTCGGCGCTCCTCCAGCGCGTCGGCCGCGCGGGACATGCGATCGGCGCAATCCCGAAAGGACGGCTGTTCCCGCTGTCGCTGGACGACCTCGTCGAATGCACGGCGCTGCTGGACAGCGTGCGGCGCGGCGAGCTCGACCGGATCCGCGTGCCGAGCAAGCCGCTGGACGTGCTCTCGCAGCAGATCGTCGGCGACGTCGCCTGCCGGGAATGGGGCGTAGACGAGCTGTTCGACACCTTCCGCCGTGCGCAGCCCTACGCCGAGCTGACTGCGGAAGAGTTCGAACAGGTCCTGCAGATGCTCGCCGAGGGCTACTCGACACGGCGCGGCCGGCGCTCGGCCTACCTGCACTACGACACGGTCAACCGGCGGCTGCGGCCGCGCAAGGGCGCGCGGCTGACGGCCGTCACCAACGCCGGGGTGATCCCGGACCAGTTCGACTACGACGTCGTGCTGAACCCCGAGGGCTACCGCATCGGCTCGGTCGGCGAGGACTTTGCGTTCGAGAGCATGCCAGGGGACATCTTCCAGCTCGGCAATACCTCGTATCGCGTGCAGAAGGTCGAGGTGAACAAGATCTTCGTCGAGGACGCCCGCGGCCTGGCGCCGACGCTGCCGTTCTGGGTCGGCGAGGCGCCGGCGCGCAGCGACGAGCTCTCCGCGGCGGTCTCGCGCCTGCGCGAGGACGCGCTCGGGCAACTCGCGGACGGCGGACCCGAAGGGCTCGATCAATGGCTGCGCGACGAGCGGCAGCTCGACGCTGCCGCGGCCGGGCAACTCGCCCAGTACCTCGGCGCCGGCCAGGCGGCGCTCGGCACGCTGCCGACGCTCGACAACATCGTGTTCGAGCGCTTCTTCGACGACGTGGGCGACACCCACGTCGTCGTCCATTCGACCTACGGCTCGCGCATCAACCGGGCCTGGGGCCTGGCGCTGCGCAAGCGATTCTGCCGCCAGTTCAACTTCGAGCTCCAGGCTTCCGCGCTCGAGGACAGCATCGTGCTGTCGCTGGGGCCGACCCACAGCTTCCCGCTCGAGGACTGCAAGAACTTCCTGAAGTCCGCAACCGCCGGGGACGTGCTGGTCCAGGCCCTGCTCGACGCGCCGGTGTTCGGCACGCGCTGGCGCTGGGACGCCGCCATCGCGCTCGCCCTGGTCCGGAACCGGAACGGCAAGCGCATGCCCGCGCCCTTCCAGCGCGCGGACTCCGAGGACCTGCTGGCGGTCGTGTTCCCCGACCAGCTCGCCTGCGCGGAGAACCTGACCGGCCCGCGCGAGATCCCCGATCACCCGCTCGTGAAACAGGCGATCGACGATTGCCTGCGCGAGTTCATGGACGTCGACGGCTTCCTCGCGCTCCTGAAGCGCATCGAGGACGGCGCGGTGCAGGTGCATTGCCTGAACCTCTCGGCGCCCTCGCCGCTCTCGCATGCCGTGCTCGGCGCGCGGCCCTACGCCTTCCTCGACGACGGCGACGCCGAGGGGCGCCGCACCCGCTCCATCACGACCGACCGCCTCCTGGACCCGAAGGACGCCGCCGACCTTGGCCGCCTCGACCCCGCCGCGATCGCGCGCGTGAAGTCGGAAGCCTGGCCGGAGGTCGGCTCGCACGACGAGCTGCACGATGCGCTCGTGGTGTACGGCTACCTGGCCGCGCCGGAGATCGAGCCGTGGAAGGCGCAGCTCGCGAAGCTGCGCGACGAACGTCGCGTCGTGTACCACGGGGGACTCTGGGTCGCCGTCGAGCGCTCCGCCGAGTTCGAGCGCGCATTGGGCGACGACACCGAGGCGCTCGCCGAAATCCTGCGCAGCCGCCTCGAGCTGCTCGGGCCGGTGACGGAGACGGCGCTGCGGCTCTCGATCGACCTGCCGGAAGGGCCGGTCCGCGCCGCGCTCCTGCTGCTGGAAACGCAGGGTTCCATCATGCGCGGCCGGTTCAGCGGCGGGTCCCAGGAGGAATGGTGCGAGCGGCGGCTCCTGATCCGCATCCACCGCCTCACGCGCGACCGCAAGCGCAACGAAGTCCAGGCCGTGCCGCCCGCGCAGTTCATGCGCTTCCTGTTCCGCTGGCAGCGGGTTGCGATGGAAGGACGCGACGATCGGCAGGAGGGCGAAGCCGGCTTGCTCGCCGTGCTCCAGCAACTCGAAGGCTTTGCGATCCCTGCCGGCGCCTGGGAGCGGGACATCCTGCCGCTGCGCGTCAAGAACTACCTGCCGTCGGACCTCGACAAGCTCTGCGCGGCCGGGCGGATCGCGTGGTATCGGCCGTTCGAGGCGAGCGGCGGCGAGGTCGGGACGGCGGCGGGACCGGTACGGTCCACGCCGATCATGCTGGTGCCGCGCGAGGCATTGGCGCACTGGCAGCGGAATGGTGAGGCGCCGGAATCTGTCGAGGGCTTGTCGGCGCGGGGCGTGAAGATACTTGAGAGCCTGCGGCAACACGGCGCATCGTTCTTCAATGATCTCGTGGAAGACACCGGGCTCCTGCGTAGCGACGTAGAGCTGGGGCTCGGCGAGCTGGTCAGTCGCGGGCGGGTGACGTCGGACTCCTTCGCGGGCATCCGCGCGCTGATCACGTCAAAGAAGCGGCGCGAGCGGTTGCGGCAGTACCGCCGGCCTTTCCTGAGCCTGGAAGACGCCGGGCGGTGGAGCCTCCCCCGGCGGGTGCCGGTTGCTGCGCCGGTCGACGCGCTCGGATTGCCGGCCGTCGATCACATCGCGCGCGTGCTGCTGCGGCGCTACGGGGTCGTGTTCCGCAAGTTGCTCGAGCGAGAAAGTGGCCTGCCGCCCTGGCGCGAGCTGTTCTATGTGTACCGGCGGATGGAATCGCGCGGCGAGATATGCGGCGGGCGCTTCGTCACCGGATTTGCCGGCGAGCAGTTCGCCCTACCGGAGGCGGCGGACCTGTTGCGCAGCGTCGCGCGCGATGCCGCACCCGATCGCATCTCCATTTCGGCGGCGGATCCGCTCAACCTCGTCGGCATCGCCGCGTCCGGCGAGAAGGTGCCGGCGCTCTCCCGCAATCGCGTTCTGTTCGAGCAGGGCGTGCCTGTTGCCGTGCAGGCCGGCGGCGAAGTGCGCTTCCTGCAGGACATGTCCGAGAAGTCGCGATGGGAGATCCGAAACCTGCTGATCCGGCGGCAGGGGCCCGAAACGTACCTGCCGGAACCGCCAGCGGCGCACTGACGGGCCGGGCGCGCGGTCAGATCGCGCGCCAACCCTCGAAAGCGGTGTACGCCGCGGTTGCCAGCAGCAATACGCCGACGGCCCGCGCCAGCCGGGCGTTTGCCGAGGGCCGTTCCGCAAACCAGCTCCGCGCCCGGTCGCCCGCCAGCGCCAGACCTCCATAGATCGCGACCTGCGTGACGGCGATGATCAGCCACAGCACCACCGCCTGCGCGCCGACGTCGCCGCGCTCCGGCTTGAGGAACTGCGGAAGGACGGCGAGCGTGAACAGGTAGGCCTTTGGATTCAGGAGACTGGTGAAGAGGCCCTGGCGAAAGGTCGCGGCCTGCGAGCGGGCGCGCTGGCGCCGCGGCTCGTCGAACGCCGTCCGGCTGTTCAGCAGCGCGGCTCCGATCCACGCGATGTAAGCGGCCCCGGCCAGCAGCACGATGTTGAATGCTGCCGGCACCAGCTGCAGCACGGCGACGATTCCAAGCGCACCCATCGCGACGTGGCACACGCCGCCCGCGATGATGCCTGCGGTCGCCGCAAGCCCGGCACGCCGACCGCCCACCAGCGAGCTCGCGAGCACAAAGGCCATGTCGAGGCCCGGCAACAGGATGATGCCGAAGACCATCGCGAAGAACATCCACAGGTGAGCCGACTCCTGCAAGCGGACCTCCCCTTCAGTTTTTCGGCTTCGCCGCCGGCGTCCGCTCGCCGCAGCTTGGCGGTTCCGGAGCTTCGGGGTCCACGGGTTCCGCGACCTCCGGGCCATCCGGCGCAGGCCTGCCAAATCCGCTGGCGAGGCTGAGGACAAAGTCAAAGTCATGCATGGTTATTCCTCCTCGAGGACCAGGCCAGCATCCCACTGAATCAGGTCGATTCCCGCCCTGATTCGATACTAGACTGCGGCCATGAGCGGCCCTACGACCCGCATCCTGGCCTTGCTGGAATTGCTCCAGTCCCAGGCACGCATGACCGGGCCGGAACTTGCGCGATTGATCGGCGTCGACGGCCGGACGCTGCGCCGGTACGTCGTGGCGCTGGAGGAGCTCGGCATCCCCATCGTCACGGAGCGCGGGCGCTTCGGCGGCTACGCGCTCGTCGCCGGCTTCAAGCTGCCGCCGCTCGTGTTCACCAACGACGAGGCGCTGGCACTTTCGGTGGGCTTGCTGGCGGCGCGCAGCCTCGGGCTCGCCGACGCCGCGCCCGCAGTCGCCGGCGCGCAGGCCAAGCTGCAGCGCGTGATGCCGCAGGCACTCAAGCGCCGCCTGCGCGCAATTGACGAGACCGTCGCGCTCGACCTGTCGCGCCGCAGCATCGCGCCCGGGGACAACGCCGCGCTGGTCACGCTCAGCGCGGCGGCGCAGGCTCGGCAGCGGGTACACCTGCGCTACCGGAGCCGGGAGCAGCAGGACACCGCGCGCGAATTCGATCCTTACGGGCTCGTGTGGCGCGGCGGGCGCTGGTACGCGGTGGGGCACTGCCACCTGCGCCGCGACGTACGCTCGTTCCGGCTCGACCGGGTCATGGAGGTACATGCGTTGCCGGCCAGTTTCGGATTGCCGCAAGGGTTCGATGCCCTGGGGCACCTCGCAAGTTCCGTGGCAAAGCTGCCCCGGGCGCACACGATCGAGGTCCTGCTCCACACCGACCTCGACCGCGCGCGGCGCGATACATTCGACGCGATCGGCGTGTTCACGCCGGAAGGCGAAAGCGTTCGCTTGTCGGCGCAAGCGGACGATCTCGACTGGTTCGCGCGCGAGCTGTCGCGACTGGCCTTCGACTTCACGGTGCTGACGCCGACGGCGCTCAGGCGTTCGCTGCAGCGGCAGGCCGGGAGGCTCCGGCGGCTAGCCGGCAATCGCTGAGGTCGGCACGGCATCGGCGGCTGTCGGCGCCGGAAACAGCTTGCCGAATGTAAAGGCATTCGCGCCGGGGCCTTGGTCACGCAGGAGGTCGAGCCGCGCCATGGCTTCCGCAACGGTGGGCCGATGACCGCTCGGCACCCACCACAGCACGATGAAAAGGTCCATCTTCTCGAACCATTCGCGCCGGCGGCGCATGACGCCGACATGATCGCTGCGATAGACGAAAGCCTGCAGCGCTTGCGGATCCCGCCACACGGACATGTTGACGATGATGTCCTCGCCCATCGGGTGCAGCGCCGTCGCATTGCCGGATTCGTCCTGGAGCCTCCATACGAATCCGTCCGCCCGGTCGGCAACGGCATTGATGCGATCGAGGGCGCCGACGAAATCCGCGAGCTCGGGGGAATCGAGCGGCGCGCGCAGGCGTGCTACGTTCATCTGTGCCAACTCGTGCGCAGACATGGCGCTCATGCCTTGCTGGAGGTCAAACTTTCGCCAGCGCACGATCGAGGCCATCGAGCAACATCCGCGCGTTATCCGGCGTAAACACCAGCGGCGGCCGCACCTTGATGACGTTATCGAACGCGCCAGTGCGTCCGAGCAGGAAACCGTCCTCGCGCAGCAGATTCATGATCCGGTCGGCCTCTTCGACGGCTGGCGCGCGCGTCACGTGGTCGCGCACGATCTCGAGCCCCCAGAAGAGCCCCTTGCCGCGCACGTCCGCGACAAGTGCGTGCTTCTTTGCAAGCTGAGCCAAGCCCGTCTCCAGGACCTTGCCCGCCGCGATGACGTTCTGCTGGATGCCCTCGCGCTCCAATACATCGAGCACGGCCATGCCCACCGCGGCCGAGACCGGGTTGCCGCCGAACGTATTGAAGTAGGAAAACTTCGCCGCGAACTTCGCCGCGATCTCGGGTGTCGTGATGACCGCACCGATCGGGTGGCCGTCGCCGATGGGCTTGCCGAGACAGACAATATCGGGCACGACGTCCGAATAGTTGAACGCCCACATCTCGTCCCCGGTGCGGTAGAAGCCCGACTGCACCTCGTCGGCGATGAAGAGCCCGCCCGCGGCGCGGATCGCGCCGGCGGTGTACTCGAGATAGCCGGGCGGCGACAGGATCGTCCCATTTGAATCAAAAATAATGTCGCACACCCACGCCGCGGCGCCCTGCTTGCGCTCTTGCAGCTTGGCGATCGCCCTGTCGATGTGCGCCGCGTACTTGCGCCCGAGGTCCGGCGTCCCGTAGCGGTACTCGCCGCGGTAACCGTTGGGCGGCGGCACGGTCGCGAGCCAGGCGGGCTGCTCCTCCTTCGGGTACATGCACGTCGACGCCGTCCCGACGACGTTCGAGTTGCCGTGGTAGGAGTCGTCGGAGACGATCACGCCCTCGTTCCGGCTGACGACCCGCGCGATGCGGATGGCGAGGTCGATGGCTTCGGTGCCGGTGCACACGAAGTAGCAGACCCGCAGCGGTTCCGGCATCGTCGCGGTGAGCCGCTCCGCGTAGCGCACGACGTTGTCGTGCAGGTAGCGGGTGTGCGTGTTCAGCGTCGCCGCCTGGCGCGACAGCGCGGCGACCACGTGCGGATGGCAATGGCCGACCGAGGCCACGTTGTTGTAGCAGTCGAGGTAGCGTCGCCCCTCCGCGTCGAAGAGCCAGGTGCCCTCGCCACGAACCAGGTGCACGGGACGGTCATAGAACAGGCGATAGCTCGGCCCGAGCGCGCGGGCGCGCCGCTCGCGCAAGCAGTCGATGTCGACGCTTGACGGCGCCCGCACCGCCCGCCCGCAGGCCGCGCGGTAACGCTCGTGAACCTCCGCACGATCGAGCTCGAGGAACCTCGACAGGGCGCGCACGATGTCAGGCCTCTCTTCCGTGAGCCAGGCGGCCGGTTTCTCCGTCGCATGGATGCGGAAGTCGTAGAGGCAGAGCGCCGTCGCGAGCCGGAGCAGCGTGAGGTCGTGCAGCACTTCCAGCTCGTCGTCCATGAGCGGCAGCACGGCATTCCACGCCTCCACCTGCGCCACCGCGTTGTCGAGCGACATCTCGCCATGACGGGCGAAGCTCGCGAGCGTCACCGCGAGGTCCTGCACCAGCGGCGCGTGCACCATGTCGCCAAAATCGATCACGCCGACGATCTCGTCGGTTTCCGGCCCCGCGCGCAGCAGGTTGTCGGCGTGCCCGTCGCTGTGCACGACCTGCGCGCGCAGGCCCGGCAGGCGCGGCATCAGGTCACGCGCGGCGCGTGCGCAGAAGTCGGCGCAAAGGGCCTTCGCGTCGTCGGCCACCCAGGCCTGGACGCCGGGATCCAGCAGCAGCGCGCGCTGGATGTCCCAGGCGACGAAGTGCCGGGCGTGCGGATGGAACAGGCCTCGCAGCCCGCGCGCGAGCTTCGCCTGGAAGCCCGCGACGTTGCGCAGGACGTTGATCGTCAGCGCGGCGGCCTGCGAGAGCGGCACGCCCGGAATCCAGCTCAGCAACCGCACCATGTGGCGCGTGCCGTCCGCGGCGACGATCCACTCGCGATCGTTGCCCCGCAATGACGCGATGACGCGCGGTACCGGCAGGTCCGGCGCCTGGCGCTCCAGGTGGCGCAGCGCCGCGACCTGGAAATCCACGGCGCCTTCGCTTTCGCCCGCCGCGGAAACCTTCAGCACATAGCTCGCGCCGTCCGCGGTCGTCAGGCGGTGATTCTGGTCGCGCTCGCCTTCCAGCGGCGCCAGTTCGCCTTCCAGCCCCCAGTGAGCGCGGGCACAATCCTGGAGCTGCACGAGCGGAAACCGGGGCGGGTTGAAGTTAAGGTCCACGGCGCTGAGCGGCCGCTGCAGGGCGACATTCATTCGTCACGGCTCCATCGCGGAAACCGGAGTATAGAGGTTGCGAATCGACCACAAGAAGGGAGCCGTCATGAAGTGTCTGTTGAGATCGTGCGTCGGCCTTGCATTGGCTTCCGGGCTGCTGGGCCAGCCGGTTTTGGCCGAGAACCCCCAGGCTGCGACCGCCCAGGCAGCAACCCTGATGACCAAGGACCTGCCCGAGTTCCCCGGCAAGGAGGCCGTCATGCTCACGGTCGAGTACCCGCCAGGAGCGGCTTCGAAGCCGCATCGCCACCATTCACACGTCTTCGTTTACGTGCTCGAAGGCAGCTATGCGACGCAGGTTGCCGGGGGCGAGCGCGTGGTCCTGAAGGCAGGCGAGACGTTCTATGAGCTGCCGACGGACGAGCATGTGGTCTCGGCCAATGCCAGCGACACGGAGCCCGCCAGGATCCTCGTATTCATGCTGCAGGACAAGGCCGCACCCAGGAAAGATTAGGTTGTCCCGCTACGCCGCCACCGGCATCGCCACACACACCTGATTCCTTCCCGCCGCCTTCGCCACGTACACCGCCGTATCCGCACTCCTGACGAGCTCCTCGTCCCAGACGTTGAGCGAGTCGCTGGCCGCAACGCCGATGCTGCAGGTGAACCGGATCGGCTCGCCGAATCCCTCGACCTCGAGCCCCTCCACGCGCTCGCGGATGCGCTGCGCGATCGTCTGCGCGGCCTGTGCGTCGGCGCTGCTCAGGATCACGATGAACTCCTCGCCGCCGTAGCGCCCGATCACGTCGGACTTGCGCAGTTCCTTCTGGATGGGCCCGATCACGGCCCGCAGGCACGCATCCCCCGCGAGGTGGCCATGCGTGTCGTTGATGCTCTTGAAATGGTCGAGGTCGATGAACAGGAGCGCGACCGGGAGACCGCGCGCCTGGGCGCGCGAGCAGGCAGCGTGCAGGCGCTCGATCAGGGACCGGCGGTTGAGGACGCCCGTGAGCGGGTCGGTCTGTGCCCGCCGTTCGGCGTCCGACAAAGCGAGACGTTGCTCGCGCAGCCGGTCCGCGATGCCGAGCGCGACCAGGATCGATGCTGCGACCATGGAAAGCGGCAAGCCGTAGAACAGCAGGTGCTCGGCTGCGCCGACGATGGACTTCGCGGCAGTCCAGATGGTCATGACCTCGAGCAGGCCCCAGGCCACCAGGAACCAGCCGGCCGGCCGGCTGCCTCGCAGCCATGCGAGGAACGCGATCACCAGCGTGTAGACGGCCACGCCCAGGAAGATCAGGTTGCCGCCTGCCGTGATCACCGGGTTCGTGTCGGGACTGCGCAGGAAGTTCGAGAGCGCGAGCAGCACGAAGACTCCCGCCATCCAGCCGAACAGGACGTAGTGGCGCGGGTAGTAGCGGCGCATGTCCGTGATCTTGCGGGTGAACATGCAGGCCGCCGCGCCCGAGAGTGCCGCGGGCACGTTCCAGGAATTCGAGCCCAGCGATGCCAGCGGACCGAGAATGGGCCATTCGAAACCCTGGCCGGAGATGAAGACGATGTAGAGCGCCTGCATCGTGAACAGCGTCGCGTACCAGACGAAGATGCTTCCCGGCGTGACGATGCAGATGAGGAGCGCCGTCAAGGACATGGCCAGCAGGGCGCCGAATGCGATTGCGACCATGCGCGTCTGTGTCCGGCCGCGCGCGAGGGCGTCCGCGAGCGATGGCAGGGAGAAGACGAGTTGCTCGGCGCCGGTACCCGCCACGTCGACGTGTACGTAGATGGGATCGCCCGGGGTTCGGCCGGCAGGCAGCGCGTACAGGGCGGTGTGCTCGGCTCGATATTCCGGCAGGGCCGCAGCTGCAACCAGGGGTTGCCCGGCCCGCGCACGGGAGTCGTACGCGCGAAGGTAAAGATGCCGCCCCTTGCGTACGGCGAGCGCCGCGCCCGGACGCGTGTCGATGCCGGCTTGCGGCACCAGGCGCAGCCAGAACGACCCGCCGCGTTCGCGCGTCGCGCGGTAATCGAACCTGGTGAACTCGCCATCGAGCCAGCCGTTCGTGACGTCCTCGACCGTCGTGTCGTCGGCCGAGAATGGCAGGACGGTGACCGTGAACGGGCCGTCGCCCGCCTCGGCGAAGGCCGCAACAGGCACCCACAGCAGGCACAAGGCCAGAAAGCGCAAGAACATGCGGACACCCGTCCCTGGGCCATCCACCGTACCACGGCGGGCAGGGATCGGCAGCTATCTGTCGGCGCGCATGGGACGCCGATACGATATGTCACCCACCACGGGGATTTGTCACATGCAGCTCACCTGGCTCTCGCTCGCCATCGTCACGACGGTTGGCTATCACCTCGTGATGAAGCTCACCCCCGCCGAGGTGAATCCGCTCCTGTCGCTGGCTGCGACATACACCCTCAGCGCGGCCGTGTTCTTCGCCTGCTTCGCGCTCGCGCCCGACGCACCGTCGCTGCGCGAGGGCCTGAAGCCGCTCAACTGGACGGTGCTCGGGCTCGCCGTCATGGTCGTCGGACTGGACGTCGGGTTCCTGATGCTCTACCGCTCGGGCTTCGACGTGAGCCTCGGGCAGATCGTCACGCAGTCCGCCGCCGCGCTGGTGCTGCTGGCCGCGGGCGTCGCCCTGTTCCGCGAGAAGATCAATGCGGCGAATCTCGCCGGCGTCGCGCTGTGCGTCGTCGGCCTCTGGCTGGTCAACCGGAAGTAGCCGCGCTCACCGATTCCGCTTCGAGTCCCTGATCACCCGCATCGCGGCATTGCGTCCCGGGACGCCGGAGACGCCTCCTCCGGGATGAGCGCCGGATCCGCAGAGATAGAGCCCGGGAATGGGTGTCGCATACTGCGCCGCGTTCGGATGGGGGCGCAGGCCGAAGATCTGGTCCAGGTCGTGGCGGCCGTGAAAGATGTCACCCTCCGTGAGGCCGAACACGCGCTCGAGGTCGAGCGGCGTGAGGAACTGACTGCCGACGATCAGCTTCCGCAGGTTCGGCAAATGCCGCTCCAGCGTCGCCAGGATGCGCTCGGCGACGGAAGGCCCGACCTCGTCCCAGCTTTGCCCATCGGCCAGGCGATAGGGATAGTACTTGCCGATCAGGCTCATCACGTGGTGCCCGAGCGGCGCCAGCGTGTCGTCGATGGCCGAGGGAATGCGGATGTCGAGATAGGGCTCGTCGATCAGCTGTCCCGCGAGCGCTGCGCGGTAATTGGCTTCGATGGTGGCGCGCGCCGGGAACAGGGTGATGGAAGCCCCGCGGGCGATGTCGGCCTCCGCGTCCGACAGCGCGGCAAACTCCGGCACACCCGACAGCGCGAGGTTCATGCGCAGGGTGGCATGGCCCATCCGCAGCCGCCCGATGCCATCGGCGAATCCCGCCGGCAGGTTCTCGCGGCCGATGAACTTCAGGAACGTGCGCTTCGGATCGGTATTCGCCAGCACTCGCCGCGCGCGGAACTCCTCGCCGCCCTCCAGCCGCACGCCGACGGCGCGGCCGCCCTCCAGGACGATGCGTTCCACGGCCGCGCCGGTGCGGTATTCGACGCCGTGGGCGCGGCCGGACGCCGCCATCGCCTGCGTGATCGCGCCCATGCCGCCGCGGGCATGGCCCCAGGCGCCGCGCTCCCCTTCGAACTCGCCGAGCGCGTGGTGGAAATACGGGATCGCGGAGCCCGCCGCATCGAGGCTCGCGAAGTTGCCGGAGACGCAATGGCCGGCAACGATGTTGCGCATCGCCTCGCTCTCGAACCAGCGTTCGGCGATCTCGTTCGCGGGCGACGTCAGGAACTGCATCAGCAGGTGGCGATCGTCGACCGAGAGCCCGCGGAATGCGCGCCCCGCGGGCAGCAGCGCCAGCAGGTCCAGGATGCCGCCACCGAGCGCAGGCGGGGGCTTCAGCCACTGTGCCCGGATCACCTGACCCACACGGTCGACGGCGGCGTCGAACCGCTGCATGTTGTCGAAATCGCGGCTGGAGAAGCGGCCGACGGCCGCGCGGTCGTGGGCCTCGTCGCCGGTCATCAGGAGCGCGCGGCCGTCCTGGAGGATGCTGAGGTGCGCCTTCACCCGCACCGGCTCATAGCCATAGCGCTTCAGCTCCAGCTCGTCGATCACTTCCGGCCGCAGCAGGCTCACGGTGTACGAAGCCACGGAGTTGCGATAGCCGGGGTGGAACTCCTCCGTCACCGCCGCGCCGCCGAGCACCACGCGCCGTTCCAGGACGAGGACCTTGAGGCCCGCCCGGCCGAGATACGCCGCCGCGGTCAGGCCGTTGTGGCCGCCGCCGATGACGATCGCGTCGTAGGTTCCGCTCATGACGGATCCATCACAGGGGCTTTCGCCCGCGCGTGTAACCCTGGCGCAGTTCACCCTTGTCGCAGACGACGACCATGGAGCGCCAGTCCTCGATCATGTGGTCCGCCTGCGCCTCACCGATCAGTTCGACGACGCGCGGCCGGCCTTCGCCGCGCATGCGCTCGTATTCACGCCGCGCCTCGCGGCGGTACCAGTCCGAGGCGTCCTCCATGGTGACGTCCTCGAATCCGCCCTCGACCAGGTGGCGGCCGAGCTCCGCCAGCGTGATCAGGTTGTAGGTGAGCCCTTCCATCTTGATGAAGTAGCGCAGGTCGTCGCTGATCGGGGCATCGCTCTTCAGCCAGTCGTAACAGGTCAGGACGCCACCCGGCTTCAGCACGCGAAGACATTCGGCAACGATCCCTGCCTTGTCCTCGGTCTGCGTCAGGGCACCGGACGTGAAGACGACGTCGAAGCTCCCGCCGGGAAAAGGCAGCGGACCGAGCGTGACGGTCCGGAACCCGGTCTGACCTGAAAGCCCGAGTTCCGCCGCGCGGCGGGTGGCGCGCTCGATGAGCTGCGGCTCGAGGTCGATGCCGGTGACATGCGCGCCGCACTTGCGCGCCAGCAAGAACGCCGGCCCGCCGATGCCGCAACCGATGTCCAGGACCCGCTTGTCGGCGACGTCGATCCCCGCGACCAGCTTGTCGACATTGCCTTCGCCGCCCGGCGCCATGAAGTCGCGGCCCCAGATCCATTCGAGGAAGGCCACCATCGAGTCGTGGTATTCGCTGACGTGGGGTTCCTGCGCCATCGCCGGATTCTACCGGCCCCACCCCTTGAAGAAGCCGCCGTCGGCGAAATCCCATAGCAGCACCAGGTGCGCGCGCCAGTCGTACGGCTGGTCGCTGAGCGGAATTTCCGCGCCCAGGGCGAGCGCCACGTGGCCGCCGCGCGTGAGCCCGATCCGAACCTGCGGCGTGACCGTGAACTGCACGCGATCGCCGCCTTCGTCCTCGAACGGCACCGTCGCGGTGGCCTCGAGCGCCGGGAAGAGGTTCTGCGGCCACTCGGTCCACGTGTAGTGCACGACGCCCGAGACCTCGAGCTCGCCGGCGTCGACATCGTCGAGCGGCAGGATGGCGCGGGTGCTCGCCTGCAGCGTCGCGCGGGGCGACAGTTCCTGCGCCCAAGCGAGGAAAGGAATCAGCTCCTCGGATCCGTCACTCTCGGTGGGCACGGCGAGCTTGGCGCCGCCCGACAGCAGATAGCCGCGTTCGAGGTCCCAGGTCAGCGCCTGCTTCCAGCCAACCTCGACCTCGGTGAGCTCGCCCTCTTCCTCGACCAGTTCCAGGATCCCCTGGCCGCCCCGGCCAAAGCGTTTCTCGAACTCGAGGACGTTGCGCCACACGTCGTCGCCGTCCTGGTCCGCGTAGCGCGACTTCCAGACGACCTCGTCCTCCGGGAATGCCTTCTGGGTGCGGATCGGCAGCATCAGGTTGAGTTCCCCGGGCGGGTAGCGTTCCGCACCCGGCGCGAGCGTCTTGACGTAGGCGACGAGCGATGCGATCTCCGCATCGGTGAACGCCGAGGCCCAGGCCGGCATCTGCTTCGAGAGGCCGAGCGCGTGTCCGCCGTGCTTGACCACGAGCTCCCAGTCCACCGCGGGCTCGCGGCTGTTGAAGAGCGGATCGCTGAGGTCCGCGGGGGGTGTTTCGAGCGCGTTCACGACGGGATTGCCGGGATCCGGGCGTCCGTTGACGCCGTGGCAGGTGGCGCAGGACGATTCGAACAGTCGACGCCCTGTCTCGAGGTCAGCCGCCTCGCCCGCCGCACTCCCCGTCCACAGGAATGCGAGAAGCGCCAGCGGCAGGCATCCGCGAAGCCACGCCATGGGCAGGCTCAGTCGAGCTTCTTCAGGTACTCGGCCGCCGTCGTCGCTTCCACGTTCGTGTCCGTGTGCTCGGCGATGAGCTGCCTGAATGCGACGAAGAACTTCGCGCCTTGCGGGATGCCGAGCTTTTTGAATGCGGCATCCAGCTTCGCGCTCTCCTCGTCCGTGTGATGGGCAGGCTGCAGGAGCAGGAAGTCCCAGGACGCGCCGCCCTCGTGCACGAAGAGCTGCCGCGGCGGCAACCCCGCCTCGGCGTTCGCCCGGTCATACAATGCGATCTGCCGCAGGAACTCCTCGTGCTTGCCGGGCGCGATCCGGTAGATCTCGATGACCATGTCCTTCGAATCGCCCCACGCGGGCGCGCACGCGAGAAGGCCCAGGGCCAGACACCACGCACTCGTCGCTCGCCTCATGTTTCCCCTCTCCACTCAATCGGCCTTCGCGCCCAGCACCAGTTCGGCCGAGGCACTGCCGGCGCGCGCGTGGCTGCCCTTGGCCGTGACGGTGGTCCCGGCGGGCGCCGAGACGAACCAGGCCGCCGCGGCGCGATCCGGCGTGCCGGCCGTGAATCCCCACCAGCTCGCCGTCGAGCGTTGCGCGTTGCGACCCGCGAGCTGGCCGAGCTGCTGCAGGCTCTCGCCCTCGACGAGGCGCGCGCCGTCCGGCAGCTTCAGCTCCGCCGAGACGCCGCCGACCGCCTGCATGTCGAGCGCGATCTGCGTGCCGTTCGTCGGCATCCAGCCGGTGTTCTCGAGCACGAGCTGCAGCTTCCAGAGGTTTTCGCCGGCCGGCTCGGCCGTGAACGAGCGGACCGACAGCCGCGGCGTGGCAAGGCCCAGGTAGATGAGCCACTCGCTGTGCGGCGCGACTTCCCGCTCCAGACGGTCGAAGGGAACGTTGTACCAGTAACGGATCAGGTCGAACCCGCCGATCTCGACGGCGCCGAGCTGCGGATGGTCGAAGCGCTGCCAGGCGACGAACCCGTCACCGCCCAGGTGCTTGTCGCTCCATTTCAGGAGCTTGACCTCGTCCTCGACGGGGTGGAAACCCCAGAGCCACGCGGACGCGGTCGTGTCCTCGAGCGAGATGCCGGCGGCCGTCAGCGGATTCCAGAACTCCGTGATGAACGAGTAGAGGCCCAGCCGGTCGTAGAGCCAGCCGAAGGCGCTCGGGATCTGGCGCTCGCGATCGACGCTGCGCAGGTCCAGGTACGAGATCGCGGTATAACCGGTGAGCTCGGACGCCTTTCCCGCCAGCGCCTTGAACGCGAGGCGATCCGGCTCGGGCACGTTCTCCCCGAGGTTCACCGGCGGCGTCAGCACGAGCCCGCCGAACGTGTGGCAGGTGACGTGCGCCAGGATGTTGGTCCGGCGCGCGATCGCCGCGACGTATGCGGCGACTTCCGGCTCCGAGGTCGCGTACGTGCCGTCGGTCTGGCTGACGCTGGACCCGCGATCGCCCGGGAAGTTCGCGCCGAAATCGAGCGCCTCGTGCTCGGGCTCGTCGGCGATCGTGGCGCCGTCGTAGCCGTCGACCGTGCCTTCGCGCAGCATGCGCCAGTAATCGCCGCCGGTCTCGTCAGGTGCGCGCGGCACCAGCAGCCGCGGATCGCGCCGGATGCTGTTTCCAAGGCCCGTTCAGGTCCCGCAGGCGCATGAACACGGTGCGGCCGTCGCCGTTGATGTCGCGCGGCCGGATGCCAGGGCCCGTTTGAGCGCTCGGATAAGGACGGTCCACGGAGCGGATGAATCGGCCCTCGTCGAGGGTCGCGTCCACCCCATCCGGCGTCATGCGCGGCAGCACATAGACGGTGCGCGTATCGAGCAGGCGCGTCACGCGCTCGTCCTTGCCGTATCCGGCGAGCAGCTTGTGGACGAAGTGCAGCGCCGCGACGCCGCCCGCCCACTCCGTGGCGTGCATGTTGCCGTCGACGATGATCGCGGGTTTTTCGGCCGCGGGGCCGCTCGCGCGATTGGTCAGCGTGAGGAACCAGATCTGCCGGCCCTTCGGGGTCGTGCCGATGCTTTCCAGCTCGACGAGGTCCGGACGCTCAGCCGCCCATTGCTGGAGGAGCGTCGTCAGCTCCTTGTGGCGCAAGATGCGATCGAAGGGCAGCGGCGTGACCGGCTGCGCGCCGGCCGCGCTGCCCAGCGCGAGCGCAAGGACCAGCAGCATCGCCCGCGCCGTCCTCACGGCCGGGGCCGTCAAAACTTGCGCGTGACGCTGCCCGTGACCAGGCGGCGTGTCCCGTAGAAGCAGTTCGACGTGCTGCTGCATCGGTCGACGAAAATCTCGTCGGTGAAGTTGCTGGCGTTCACCGCGATACGCCAGTTCGCCGTATCGTAATGCAGGATGGCGTCGTACATCGTCACGTCGTCGCTCTTGAACTGGTTGGCGCCGTCGCCGAACAGCTCGCCGCGATGGCGCAGGCCGAGCCCGAAGCCGAAGCCGGCAATCGGCCCCTCCTGGAACGTGTAGTCGACGAGGGCCGAGGCCAGCATGTCCGGCACCGCCACGAGCTCGTTGCCGAGGTCGGTCCCGCTGGTCTTCGTGATCTCGGTATCGATGCTGGTGAAAGCCAGGTTGAGGGTCAGGCGCTCGCGGATGCGCGCCGCCAGCTCCAGCTCGAAGCCTTTCACCTCGACCTCGCCTTCCTGCACGCTGAAGAACAGGTTGTCAGGGTCCGGCGTCAGGACGTTCTCCTGCACGATCTCGTAGGCGGCGAGCGAACCGAACAGCCTCACCCCGCGGCCCAGTGTCTGCCCGTCGTACTTGAGTCCGGCCTCCACCTGGTCGCCCGTGGTCGGCTCGAACGGCACGCCATCGAAGGTCGCGCCGCTCACCGGCTGGAACGACGTCGCCGTCTGCACGTAGGGTGCGAAGCCGTTGTCGAACAGGTAGGTCGCACCCACGCGGTAGGTGAACTCCTCGTCGTCCTGGCTCGCGCCGCCCGTCGGGCTGCGGTCCACCCAGTCGTTGCGTCCGTTCAGCGTCAGAATGAAGTGCCCGAACTTGAGCTGGTCCTGGAAATAGACGCCCATTTGCTCACGCGACTCGTCGATGAACGGGAACAGCGTGGCCGGCGGAATGACCGAGTCGTACACCGGCTCGAACAGGTCGATCGAAGGTGCCGCCGCAAAGCCGAACTCCGAAAAGCCGTCGTAGTCGCGGTAGTCCAGGCCGACCAGCAGCGACTGCTCGAAGCTGTCATTGCCGAGTTCGAAATAGACCCGGGTGTCGACGGACAGCGAGTCGATCCGCTCGTTGAACGGGAAGTCGGAGCGGGTGACGGTGCGGAAGTCGTCCGGCGTGCCGTCGAAGTCGGCGTCCACGAGACCGGTCCCGAACACGGCGCGCGAATCGACCTTCACGTCGAAGTACTTCAGGTTCTGCTGGATCGAAACCCGGTCGTTGAAGCGGTGCGAGAAGTCGTAGCCCGCGCTCCACTGCTCACGCTTGAAGAAGTTGTAGCCCGTCTCGCCGAGGTTGCGGCCGACGGGGACCTTGCCGAGCGGGTTGTCCAGCATGGTGCCGTAGATCGGCAGGAAGCCCGTGCTCTGGTTCTCGATGTCGTCGTCCTGGTAGTTCGCGAGCAGGGTCAGCTCGGTGTCCTCGCTGAAACTGAATTTCACCGAGGGCGAGATGAACAGCCGCTTCGAGTTCAGGAAATCCACCTGCGTCTCACGGTCGCGGTAGAGCGCGGTGATGCGCCCGCTGGTGCGCTCGCCGAGGGGACCCGTCAGGTCGCCGGCGACCTGCCACATGTTGTACTCGCCGCCCTGCAGTTCGATCTCGCCGCCGAACACGTCCTGCGGGCGACGGCTGATCATGTTCACGATGCCGCCCGGGGGCGACTGGCCGTAGAGAACCGCGGCCGGCCCCTTCAGCACCTCGACGGCCTCGGACCCGTAGAGGTCCGTGCCCGTGTTGTTGACGGAGCCGATCGGCGCCTGCACGCCGTCGATGAACTGGATGGGATCGAAGCCGCGTATCTGCAGCCAGTCGTAGCGCTCGTCGGGCCCGAAGGCCTCGCCGGTCGCGCCGGCCGAGTAGCGCACCGACTCGTTCAGGCTGGTCCAGTTGAGCAGGTCGATCATGTCGCGCGAGACGACGCTGACCGATTGCGGCATCTCCACCAGCGGGATGTCCGACTTGGAGGCGACGGTGCCTTCGTTCGAGACGTACCGTTCCGCCGTGACGACGACCGGGCCGATGTCCTCGACGGTTTCCGTGGCCTGGCCCTGAGCGATGCCAGGTCCTGCCAGCACGGCACCGACCAGGAAGCGCAAAGCGTGTCTGGAATCCATGGTGTAGTCCCCCTTCCTATCCAATCTAGTCCCCGCAGGCCCCCGCGCATTCGCGGCAGGGTCGGATACCGTCGCGTTCAGGCCACGCCATGATCCGCTTTTCCCGGATCGGCGCGCTGGAGAACCTGTTTCAGCCACTCGGAAGCGTCCGCGAGGGCCTGGTTGCTGACCGCCGCAATCGACATGGCCTCGATGAAGCTGTGGGACGCGCCGGGATACACGACGCAGTGCGCGGCCACGCCCGCGGCCTTCAGTCGGCGTGCCATTTCGACGTTCTGCTCCGCCAGCACGTCGCATTCGGCGACCGCGAGAAATGCAGGCGGCAGGCCTTCGAGCGCGGCGAGCAGCGGGCAGGCAAGCGGGTCCTGCGCATCGGCGTCGGTGCGCATGTAGTTGCGCCAGTACTGGCCCATCTCCTCGCAGCCAAGCATGTATTCCGGGCCGCCATAGCGCCGGCAGGCGTCCGCCGAACAGTGCGCGACGAAAGCCCCGTAGTTGAGCAGCATGGCGCGCAGCGGCGGGGCCGTGGCGTGGTCACGGCGCAACAAGGAGGTTGCCACGCTCAGGTTGGCGCCGGCCGAATCGCCGCCGATCGCGAGCCGCCCTGCGTCGATTCCGAGCGCGGGGCCCTGCTCCGTGAGCCAGCCCACGACGTCGACCGCCTGTTCGAGCGGCACCGGGAACTTCTGCTCCGGCGAGAGCGCGTAGTCGAAGCCGACCACGCAGCAATCGGCGCGCGAGGCGTACTCGCGCATGACGCGATCGTGGGTGTCGATGCTGAACAGCGTCCAGCCACCGCCATGGAGGTAGACGAGGCCGGGCAGGATGCCCGTGGCGGGTCGGTGGATGCGCGCGCGCACCGGACCGTGCCGCGTCGGCACGGACATCTCGCGCGACTCGAGCATCGCGGGCCCGCCCTGCCGCCAGGGCGCACGCGCTTCCTCCGCCCAGCGGCGCCGCTCGCGGTACGAAGCCGTGTCCGACCCGGGATGGCGCGCAACGTCGGCAACGATCATGCGGATGAAGCGCCGGATGTCGGGGTCCAGGTCGCTCCCGTTGGCAGAAACCGCCGCAGCTGGCGCCTGTTCCATGGCGGAATCGTCGGTTGGTCGGCGGCGGCCCGCCGTCGGCGGCCGATCATTTGTCATCGTGAACGGGCCAGACTAGGCTAAGAGATGGGCCGCAGCACCCGAGGCGCCGACTACCAGGACATCCCGCGTCCGATCGCCGCGCTGTCCGACGAGTATCCGCCGGGCCATCACGATCCCCATCACCACCACAAGCGCGCGCAGCTGATCTACGCCTGCGCGGGCGTCACGGTCGTCATCACCGAGCAGGCGAGCTTCGTCGTGCCGCCGCAGCGCGCGGTGTGGGTGCCCGCCGGCGTCGAGCACGAGGCGCACATGCGCGGCCACGTGTCGCTGCGCACGCTCTACATCGACCCCACCGCATTTCCCGACCTGCCCACGACCTGCCGCGTCATCGAGGTGTCGAGCCTCCTGCGCGAACTCATCGTCGAGGCCTGCAGGATCGCGGTCGAGTACGACCTCGAAGGTCGCGACGGCCGCGTGATGAACCTGCTGATGACCGAGCTCATCTCGATGCCGGCGACACCGCTCGACGTGCCGATGCCGCAGGACGCGAGGCTGGTGAAGGTGTGCACCGCGATCCTGCGCGATCCCGGGCAGCACGAGCCGCTCGACGGCTGGGCCGACATCGCCGGCATGGGACGGCGCACGTTCACGCGCACGTTTCGCCGCGAGACCGGCATCAGCTTCGCCACCTGGCGCCAGAACGTGCGGCTGATGGAGGCGCTCTCGAGGCTCGCCGTCGGCCAGCCCGTCACGACCGTCGCGTTCGACGTCGGCTACAACAGCCCGAGCGCGTTCACCGCGATGTTCCGCCGCGCCTTCGGCAGCGCGCCGACGCAGTACCTCGCCTCGATTCCCGGCGCCAAGCCGCACGACTCGCAGCACTGACGGCCGTTGTCAGCGGTTGGGGTTGAGCTCCCGCATCCAGGCGAGCAGCGCGTCCGATCCCGAGCGGCCGAGCCCCTCGGTGATCTCGGCGAACACGGTGTCGCGCTCGTCCTGCCCGAGCTTGAACTTCGCGCGCTGCTCGACGACGGTAGCCACGAACGGCACGATCATTCGCTTTAGCGTGTCGTATCGCGCACCCATCTCCGACGGGTGCCAGGCGTTCGGGCGCCCACGCTCCATGGCGCGCACCAGGTCGTCCAGGTGCGCGTCGAGCTGCGCCGGCGTCTCGTCGAACGCGACCGTCACGTCGAATTGCACGACCGCGTAGTTCCAGGTCGGGGCCCAGGTCCTGTCGCTCACCCAGGACGGCGAGATGTAACCCTGCGGCCCGCTGAACAGCACGAGGGCGCGCCCGTCGCGCTGGAGCGCCGCGCATTGCGGGTTGGAGCGGCCCATGTGTCCTTCGAGCGCCTCGATGCGCCCGCCCGCGCCCACGCGCGGACGCAGCGGCAGCGGCGTCGCGCGGAAGTCGCCCGCGTCCATGGACACCACCCAGGCCAGCGGATGCGAATGCACGAGGCGCAGGACCTGCTCGGCACTCTTCGGCTCGAACATGCCGGCCCGCGCGGTCACGACGGTCCGCTCCCGCGTGTCAGCGTCGAGTTGCGCCGCCCGTAGGCTGCGTAGAGCGCGGCGCCGGCCGCGACATACACGGTCAGGAACACGGCCATCAGCGGCTCGCCCGAAGCAGCCTGGAATCCGATGTCGATGAGCACCGGCAGGATCATGGCGAGGCACAGCACGAGCGCGGTCGCGGGGATGTAGCCGATCCAGGCGCGTCCCACCCGGAAGCCACCGAGCGGCACGCGGAACGGGCGCGGCAGGTCGGGCCGCTTCGAGCGCAGCCACATCGTGCAGAAGCAGACCGTCGCGAATGCGAGCCCCGCACCGATGCTCACGAGGTCCGCCAGCATCTGGATCGGGAAGAACGCCGCGCAGACGGCGGAGATGGCGCCGAGCAGGATGATCCCGCGGTACGGGGTGCGGAGCCTCTCGTGCAGGCGGCTGAAGAGCGGCGGCAGCATCCCGTCGCGTGCCATCTGGAACGTGATGCGCGATTGCCCGTACGCATTGACGAGCAGCACGGACGCGAGGCCCATCAGGGCGCCGACCTTCACGAATATCGCGACGCTGGGATGGCCCATACGGTCCACCGCGAGCGCGATCGGATCCGCGACGCCGAGCTCGCGATACGGCACGACGCCGGTCAGGATCGCGGCGACCGCGAGGTACAGCACGGTGCACACGACCAGCGCGCCCAGGATGCCGATCGGCAGGTCGCGCTGCGGATTGCGCGCCTCCGAAGCGGCCGTCGATACCGTCTCGAAGCCTAGGTAGGCAAAGAACAGGATCGACGCGGCGCGCAGGATGCCGGGCCAGCCGAAGGCGAACTCGCCCTCGTGCGGTGGCACGAACGGCGTCCAGTTGCCCGGGTCGATGGCGCCCGCGCCGACGGCAATCACGATCACGATGACCGCCACCTTCACCACGACCAGGAACGCATTTACGCCCGCGGACTGGCGAACGCCGGCGCAGAGCACCGCCGTCACTGCGGCGATCGCGAGCACGGCAACCAGGTTCAGCGAGAAGGGCCCCGTCGACCCGACCAGCGGCGTCGAAAGATAAGGCGGCACTGCGATTGAGAAGCTGCGCAGGAGGCTCGTCAGGTAGCTCGAGAACCCGACGGCCAGCGTCGACGAGGCCAGCGTGTACTCGAGCATCAGGATCCAGCCGAGTCCCCAGGCGAACACCTCGCCGAGCGACGCGTAACAGTAGCTGTACGAAGAGCCCGACACGGGCATCGTCGAGGCGAGCTCCGCGTAACAGAGCGCAGTGAGCGCGCACGCGGTACCCGCGAGCACGAACGAGATCATCACGGCCGGGCCGGCGAAGTTTGCCGCGGCGGTTCCCGGCAGCACGTAGATGCCGGCGCCGAGGATGCAGCCGATGCCGAACAGGACCAAATGCAGCGGGCCGAGCGCCCGATGCATCCCGTGCGAACCGGCGTCCGCCTGCAAGTCCTCGATCGACTTGCGGATCACGGCCACACCTGCGTCCTCACAGTAAAGAACGATTCATAGCAGAGGCTGTGCCGTCCAGTTGACTCGCGCGGGTCCGAATTCGTCGCACCCGGGCCATGCGCAACTATATTCACCGGGGACCTACTCGTGGCGGCGCGGGTCTGTTATGAAGTTGCAGGCACTCACATTCAAAGGAATCACGCATGTTACGCAAGATCACGGTGGCCATGGTCCTCGCGACGACGATCGCGTCCATGCAGGTCGCCGGCGCGACCGGACTCGCGACCTGCGACTCGGGTTCACCCGATACGTGGCAGTCGCAGGACAAGCTGACCGCGATGCTGAAGGAAAAGAAGTGGGAAGTGCGCAACGTCAAGGTCGACGGCGGCTGCTACGAGGTTTACGCGATCGATGACAAGGGCGAGCGCGTTGAAGCGTACTTCCACCCGGTTACCCTGGAGCCAGTGAAGACCGCCAGCGAGTGAGCGCAGACGCGTCCTCTTCCCGGACGGTGCCGGTGTGGGACCTCGCCGTGCGGGTCCTGCACTGGTCTCTCGTGCTGACGGTCGCCGCCGCATGGTTGACGCGGCACAGCCCGGGCCGCTGGCACGAGTGGCTCGGGTACGCGACGCTCGTCATCGTCGCGGCGCGGTTCGTGTGGGGTTTCTTCGGCTCCCGCCACGCGCGCTTCGCAGACTTCCTGCGGCCGGCTCGCGCGACGCTCGGGTACGCGCGCGACGTTATGGCGTCGCGTGAGACGCGGTTCGTCGGCCACAACCCGCTCGGCGGATGGATGGTCGTCGCGCTGCTGGCGATGGTCGCATTCGTGGGATTCACGGGCTGGCTCTACACGACCGATCGCTTCTGGGGCGTCGGCTGGGTCGAGGAGCTGCACGAGACCCTGTCCGACATTCTCTTCGCCTTCGTCGGCTTGCACATACTGGGCGTCGTGTTCACCTCCATCCGGCATCGCGAAAACCTGGTCGCGGCGATGCTGCATGGCCGCAAGAGGCCTGAAGCCGGGGACGCCGCACCGTAAAGGCGACGACCGACGCGGCGAGTCGCCGACGTCGAATGTCTCGAACATCTGACAGGCCCTCCACGCCGGTTGCCGGAAACTCCAGCGTTCTCGCAAGGGAGTCGGCATGGCGTTTCTTGGCTTGCTCGTTGTGCTCTTTGCGGTCACGGCCTGCTCCCCCGATGGCGCACCGCGCCGCGGACCGGTGACGGCGGCCGACCCCATCAAGCCGACCGAGGCGCTGCGCCCACCCGAGCGTGATCCCGTCCATCTGGTCGGCACCATCCATCATGTCGACGCCGAGGGCGGCGTCTACGTCATCCGCACGGAAGGCGGCGATCAATACCGCCTCGTGGAATTACCCGAGCAGTTCCGCCAGGAAGGCCTGTCCGTGATGATCGAGGGCTTGCAGCACGACGACGTGCTGACCGAGGACATGGCCGGCCAGGCCATCGACATCGTGAAGATCCGCAAGATCGCGGGATGACGGCTACGCCTTGCGTCAGCGACTTCTGACGCCCGCACGGGCCGGACGGACATTGTCGTTCTGGCTCATTGGTTTAGGGTCAAGCATTCGATGCCACAACTGAGGATCCAGTCATCATGGAAGATATGAATACGCAAACATCCCGGCAGCGCTCGGACCTGAGGGGCCGCGGTTCGGAGAACACGCCGTGGGTCACGGGATTGTTCACCGATCGCGAGGCCGCGGAACGCGGCTACCGGTCGCTGACGGACCGTGGCTATGACGCCAAGGAGATCAACCTGGTGATGTCGGACGACACCCGCGAGAAATACTTCGCTACGGGCGGAGAAACGGAACTGGGAACGAAAGCCGCAAAGGGGCTTGGCGTCGGCGGCGCCATCGGTGGAACGGTCGGCGCGATTGCGGCAGCCATCGCGGCCGTCGGAACTTCTATCGCGATCCCGGGCCTCGGCGTCGTCATCGCGGGGCCGTTGGCGGCTGCATTGGCAGGCGCGGGCGCGGGCGGCGCGACCGGCGGCCTGGTGGGCGCCCTGATTGGCGCCGGTATTCCCGAGGAGCGCGTCAAGCACTACGAAGAGGGAATCAAGTCCGGCGGCATCCTGATGGGCGTGCGTCCGCGCTCCGATGAGGACGCAGGGTATTTCGAACGCGAATGGAGCAAGGCAGGCGGCTCCCACGTTTATCGTTGATCAAATAACTGAGCAGCAGCCGTGTTGAACCTCCTCAACATGCTGGGTGGTTCGCCACGAGGCCGCGGCAGGGTGTCTCCAGCCCTGCTCGCGGTCCTCGGGGTTTTCGCGTATCGCAGTCTGAAAGGCAAGGGTCGCCTGGCGGACCTGGCGGGCCCGTCTGCGGCCGGGGGATTGACGGGGGGAGCGCTGTTGGGCGGCCTCACCGATTTGCTCCGGCGCTTCCGTCGGGACGGCCCCAACTCGGTCGCCGACTCCTGGGTTTCATCGGGCCCCAACAAGCCGGTTTCACCCGAGGAACTGGAACGCAGCCTGGGCGCCGAGCGCGTCGAATGGCTGATGGCGCAAACGGGCATGTCCAAGGACGAGCTCCTCGCCGGGCTCGCAACTTCACTGCCGGATGCGGTCGACAAACTGACACCGGACGGACGCATTCCAACCGAAGAAGAACTCGAACGATTCCCTGAGGGTTCACCCACGGTAGGCGGGACCCGCAAACTCTCCTGATCTGCAGTTTTTGCCGATTTGCCGTCCGTCTTGCGGTCGGCCGCGGCGCGGTAGCACCATTAACGGATGAAACGGACTGAGCCGCGTGGTCTGGCGATGCTCGCCGCCGTCGGGTTCGTGGGACTGTGCGCCGCGCAGGCCCCACCCGGAATCACACGCACTACTCTCATGCGCGAGGATCTCAGCGCCGCCGGGCGCGAGACCATCCAGGTGCTCGTCGAGTTTGCCCCCGACGCGGCGTTCCCCGCGCATTCGCATCCCGGCGAAGAACTCGTGTATGTCACGGAAGGATCGCTGGAGTATGCGATCGCCGGACAGCCGCCCGTGACGCTCCAGGCCGGAGATGTGCTGTTCATTCCGGCACGCGCCGTCCATGCCGTGCGCAACGTCGGCGAGTCCAGGGGCGCGGAGCTTGCGACCTACATCGTGGAGAAGGGCCAGCCGCTCCTGTTGCTGGCCGAGTAGTCACTGCGTAAAGGGAGATCGTATGACCGTTGCCAAAGCGAAAAAGAAAATGCAGTCCGTCATGACCGCCGTTGCCGCCGCGTCCGGCGTCGCTCTGTTCGCCGTCACCGGCCCCGTGCCGGCCGCGGAAGGCCAGGCCATTCAGCCGTTCAAGGTGAGCATTCCGGAAAAGGAGCTGGCCGAACTGCGCAGCAAGATTGCCGCAGCACGCTGGCCCACGAAGGAGCTCGTCGAGGATCGGTCGCAGGGCGTGCAGCTGGCGACGATGCAGGCGCTCGCCAGGTACTGGTCGACCGACTACGACTGGCGCAAGGCCGAGGAGCGGCTGAATGCGCTGCCTCAGTTCACGACCGAGATCGACGGGGTGAAGATCCACTTCATCCATGTTCGGTCAAGGCACGAGGACGCGCTGCCCCTGATCATGACCCACGGCTGGCCCGGCTCGGTCATCGAACTGCTCGAGACCATCGGCCCGCTGACGGACCCGACCGCGCACGGCGGCACGTCCGCGGACGCATTCCACCTGGTGCTGCCGTCCCTCCCTGGCTACGGCTTTTCGAGCGAGCCAAAAGAACTCGGCTGGGATTCCGGCCGCATCGCGCTCGCGTGGGCGGAACTGATGAAACGCCTCGGCTACACGCGATACGTCGCGCATGGTGGCGACGTGGGCGCGCTCGTCACCGATGTCATGGGCCGCCAGGCGCCCGCGGGCCTCGCCGGCATCCACCTGAGCCTGCTCGCGGGAGCGCCGTTCATCGTCGACCTGTTGCCGAAGAAATCCGAGCAGGAGCTCGCGGCACACAAGGCGCTCGCGACTTTCATGACGGACGGCTTCGGCTACTTCACGGAGCAGGTCACGCGGCCGCAGACGATCGGCTATTCCCTGCTCGACTCACCCGTGGGACTGGCGGCCTGGATGCTCGACCACGACACCGATAGTTACTACAAGATCTCCGGCGCGTTCGTCGACGGCAAGCCCACGGGCAATCTCACCCGCGACAACCTGCTCGACAACATCACGCTGTACTGGCTGACGGGCACCGGCGCCTCCGCCGCCCGATGGTATTGGGAAACCGGCCGCGCCGGTGCGCGCGCGGCCGGACAGCCGCCGCCGCCCATGAAGGTCCCGGTCGCCTTCACGGCGTTTCCGGGCGAGATCTTCCCGGCGCCGCGCAGCTGGGTCGAAGTCGCCTACCCGGGCGTTGCGTATTACAAGGAAGCCGCGCGCGGCGGGCACTTCGCGGCGTGGGAAGAGCCCGCGCTGTTCACGTCGGAGCTGCGCTCGGCGTTCAGGCCGTTGCGGTCCGCAAGCGGAAACTGAAGCATTAATGTCAGTCGCGTCGAGCGATGCGCTAGGCTAACGGCGCAGCGCCGCATGCGCTTTCGGCCGGGGGGCTATCGCCGTGGGCTTCATCTTCGATCTTCCCTTGTGGATTGTCGGACTCGTGCTGGTCCTCGTCATGTGCAGCCTTGCAGCCGTCGGGCTGCGTTTCGCGCGTCACCGGATCCTTCCGCGGTTCGAGTTCACCGAAGGCGATGGTCATTTCACCAGCACGATCGTGCACTCTGTCATGGTTTTCTACGCGCTGGCGGTCGCCATGATCGCGATCACCGCCTGGGAGACCTACGATGCGGCCGCGAAAATCGTCTCGCAGGAGGCGACGGCGCTGGCGACCCTGTACCGCGACGTCGGCGCATACCCGGATTCACCGCGTGCGCAGCTGCAGGACGAACTGCGCGACTACGCCGAGTACGTGATCGAGGAAGCCTGGCCGGAGCAGCACAAGGGCCTGATTCCCCTCGGTGGCATCGATCGAATCAACCGGTTCCAGGAAATACTGACGTCCTTCGAGCCAGCCACCGAGGGCGAGAAGATCTTCCATGCCGAAACGATGCGGTCGTATAACAAACTGATCGACGCCCGCCGGATGCGGCTGGACGCGGTCCAGACGGCGCTGCCGGGGCTCATGTGGACGGTGATCTTCGTCGGTGCCGCGCTCGCCGTGATCGGCTCCTACTTCTTCCAGGTCAGGGATTCCCGCCTGCACATGGCCCTGATCACGTTGCTGACCGCATTCTTTGCGATGGTGATCTTCGTCGTGCTTGCGTTCGACCGCCCATTCCGGGGAGGCATGGGAATCGAGTCCGAGCCTTACCAGCTCGTCTACGACCAGTTGATGAAGCCATGACTCCCAGGCTCGTACTGACCTACTTCGACTTCGACGGCAGCCGCGGCGAGGTGGCGCGCCTTGCCATGCACATTGCCGGCATTCCGTTCGAGGACAGGCGCATCGCACGCAAGGACTGGGCCGCCCTGCGCGACAGCACGCCGTTCCAGGCCGTGCCGACCCTGGAAGTGGACGGCCAGGTGATCGCGCAGTCCAATACCATCAACCGCTACGTGGGAAAACTCGCCGGCCTGTATCCGGCCGATGACTGGCAGGCAGCCCGCGTGGACGAGATCATGGACGCCGTCGAGGACATCACGACCCGGATCGCCGGCACGTTCACGCTCGACGACGAGGCGAAGAAGAGAGCGCGCGAGGCATTGTCGGCGGGTTCGATTCCACGCTTTCTCCGCCATATCGAGGCGAGGCTCCAGGCCGGCGGCGGCGAGTGGTTCGCCGAGAACCGGCTCACCGTCGCCGACCTCAAGTGCTACTTGTGGATACGCTGGCTCAAGTCAGGGGCGCTCGATCATGTCCCGGCCGACGTCGTGGACCAGCACGCTCCTTTGCTCGTGAAGCACCTGGAACGGGTTGCAAGCCATCCCAAGATCGCCGCGTACTACGCGGCGCGGCGCAAGTGAACCCATGAATCCGGTTCCGCAGATCGTGCTCGCCGTTCTTGCGATTTCGGGCGCTGCGCAGGCTCGTGACGTTTCGCAGCTCGGGCCGCTGAGGGCGGGCACCGGGCAGGCAGTATCCGGGTACCTCGAAGTGCCTGCGCTGAACGACGGCGGAGCGCGCATTCCGGTGTCGCTCGTGCGAGGCTCGGGCGATGGGCCGGTGCTGGCGCTGGTCGCGGGTACGCATGGCTATGAATACCCGGGCATCACCGCGCTGCAGCGATTGCGCCAGTCGATCGACCCGGGCGCACTGCGCGGCACGCTGATCCTGGTGCACATCGCCAATCCGCCCTCGTTCTATGGCCGCACGGTCTATACCAGCCCGGCCGATGGCAAGAACCTCAATCGCGTCTTCCCGGGACGGCCTGACGGCACGCTGAGCGAACGCATTGCCCATGCGATCACGACCGAGGTCATCGCGAAGGCGGATTTCCTGGTCGACCTGCACGCCGGCGACGCCAACGAGGCGCTGCGGCCCTATGTCTACATGCCGGTCACCGGCGACGCGCGGCTGGACACGGCCACGCGCGGGATGGCGCTGGCCTTCGGCCTCGACCACATCGTCATCGACGCCGGTCGCATCGCGCCGCCCGATGCCACGAAGTTCGTCGACCAGACCGCACTCGCGCGCGGCATCCCGGCGATCACGACCGAGACGGGCCAGCTCGGCCTGAACGACGAGCGCTCCGTTGCCCTCGCCGAGCACGGCATCCAAAACCTGATGCGCCACCTTGGTATGCTCGAAGGAACAGTAGCGCCGAACACCGGCGTCGTGTGGCTCGAGGATTACCAGGTGGTCACCAGTCCCGCGAACGGTGTCTTCCGTGCGTCGGTCCGCGACGGCTATGCGGTGGCCGAGGGCGGGCTGCTCGGCGAGCTGTTCGACGCATTCGGCGCCAAGCTTGGCGACGTGCGCGCACCCTTCGCGGGCATCGTCAATTACGTCATCGGCACGCCGCCCGCCGTTGAAGGCCAGCCGCTGGCGATGGTAAGCCGCGTCGCCTCGGCGCCGCGGTAAGCACAATCCTCCACCATCCGGCCTACGCCTGCCTCGGATCGATGTTCGCGTTCAGCCGGAACAGGTTGGACGGGTCGTATTTACGCTTGAGCGTCAACAGGCGTTCGTAGTTGCCGCCGTAGGCTTCGCGCACGCGAGCCGATGGAATCTCGGTCAGGTTCGTATTCGCATAGAAACCGGCGGTGAACTTCTCCAGCGCCGGCCATTGCGACCGCGCCCATCCCACGTTTGCGGCGTCCTCGGCGGCTTCATCACCGCTGGCCTGGAGTATCAGGCTGTAGGGAACATTGCGATGCCAGAATGCGGTGGCGTCGCGCGCGACGCGACCGACGGCCGCGCCCTTGGGCGGCACCGCAATCCTCGCTCGCGGAACCGGGGCGCTTCCGATGATATCCAGCATCGTTTCCACGAGGTCGTCATTCAGTTGGTCCACGAACCCGGATTTCGTGTAGTAGCGGCCGCCGATGCGCGCGCGCTCGTCGTCCTGCGTCTGCAGCTGCACGTAGTGCACGGGCCCGACGGCGTCCTTGAGCGGTTTTCCGAGCCGCCGGAAGGGAGCCAGTGTCGAATCCGCCGATGCCAGGCCCTCCGACAGGCAGACATCCAGGATCAAGCCTCGCCCCCCGCCCGGCAACGTCGTCAGGATCGGTTCTATCCACAGCCCATCCGGAGCGCCATCGAACTCTTCCGCGAAGGCGCGCAGCGCCTGTCGGGCCTGCTCGAACGGAAAGACAAGGTGGCCACCCACTGCCCGTCCGTCGAACGGATGCAGGCGGTATTCGAACGACGTTGCGATGCCGAAGTTGCCGCCCCCGCCGCGCATGGCCCAGAACAAGTCCGGATTCTCGGTCGCGCTGGCCTCACGCAATTGTCCATCCGCCGTTACGACGTCGATCGACGTCAGCTGGTCGCAGGTCAGGCCGAAACGGCGCGCCAGGCGCCCGAATCCGCCGCCCAGCGTCAGGCCGCCGGCGCCCGTATGTGAGACCGTCCCGGTCGTGGTGACGAGCCCAAATGGCAACGTCTCGCGATCCAGGTCCCCGAGGAGCGCTCCGCCGCCGGCGCGCGCGAGCCGCTCGCCCGGATCGACGCGCACGCCGCGCATCAAGGACAGGTCGATCATGAGCCCGTCGTCGCACGCCGACTGGCCCGACAGGCTGTGGCCGCCGCCGCGCACGGCCACCAGCAGTTCGTGCGCGCCCGCGAAGCGCACGGCGCGCACCACGTCCGCGGCGCCCAGGCAACGCGCGATCATCGCGGGACGGCGATCGAACATGCCGTTGAAGATCTTGCGCGCATCGTCGTACCCGGCGACGTCCGGCAGCAGCAGCTGGCCGCGCAACCCGGCGCGGAAGTCTTCCACGTCCGCAGCAGGCAAAAGTATTTTCCTGCCGGCGCCGGTAACCGCCGAAACGTCGGCGGTGACTGCCGAGACAGCTGCGAACGCACGCCCGAACGGGAATGCCGCGGCGCCGATCGCAGCCGCGGCGGAAGCGCAGAAAGCTCTTCTCTTCATGAGGTCCTCCGACGGCGCTACTCTGCGCGAGTCCGGGGCTGGCGGGCAATAGCAGGCGCTTCAACCGGCGCGGTCACAGGCGCTCGAACACGACTCCCGCCGTGAGCGTTCGTCCTGGCTGCGGAAGCCCGAGCTGGGGCAGCACGACGTCGTTTGTCGCGTTGTCGATGCCCGCATAGGCGCGCCATCGTCCGTTCTCGCGCTCCTTCAGCGTCTTGAACAGCCTCACGTCGATATGCCATGACGTCGGCAGGTCGACGACCTCGCCGTTCTCGTCCTCATCCTGGGCGACACCCATGTACTGCGCCTCGAAATAGAAGTCCCAGTCACGGCCGAAGAAATAGTCCAGGGCCAGTGCGCCCTGGAATTCAGGTCGCTGGTACAGCACCGGCCGGGTGCCGTCCTCTTCCTTGCGCGCCTTGAGTTCCTGCCAGGTTCCGTTCAGGCGCACCTCGAGGCGATCGTTGAGCTGCCAATCGAGCGAAACCTCCAGCCCGTGTCCGTCCGAGCCTTCGAGGTTGTAGCGTTGGCGATAGTTGACTCCGTCGATCGTGACGGTGCGGCGCGACAGCGTATCGTCGATCTGCAGCAACCACGGCGTCACCCGCAAGCGTGCCTCCCCGTCGCGCCAGTTCCGCTCGAAGGTCAGGTCGGTCAAGGTCGCGGTTTCGGGTTGCAGGTCCGGATTCAGGACGAATTCTCCCAGCGCCTCGCCGTAGAGTTCGCGCAGTGCCGGAAACCGCGTGCGCCGGCCGACCGTCGCCGCGACTTGCCAGCCATCGCCGGAATACCATCTCACCGCGAGGTTTCCCGCCCAGGCATCGAGGTCCTCCTGTGCCGGCCGGCCGCCGGTCTTGGGCGTCGACGCGAGGTCGTAGGCGATGGCGCCCGACAGTTGCAGGTCGTTGCGCGGCATCGTGTCGACTTCGACTCCGAGGCTGTAGATGTTCTGCTGAAACTCCTGCAACGGGTCACGCGTACCGGCCAGGAGATCCGAATCGACCTGGCGGTGCTCCGTGCTCTGCGCGTTCCCGAACAACCGGACATCGAGATCGTCGAATGACCGCTCGCCGACGACCCGGGCGCCGACAGTCAGATCCTCGTCCTCTTCCGTGCTTTCGAGGGTCTCGTAGCTGTCGTCGACGTACTGCTCGATCGTCTGCTCGAAGTCCTGGAGCCAGGCCGTCGTCATCAGCGTGAACGCGGGGCTGAGCTCGGACCGGCTGTTCAGCGTCAGCTGATTGAAGCGCCAGTCCGGATAGCGCCAGTACCTGGCATCACCGCTCTCCGGGCGGTAGTTTCCCTGGCTGGCGATGCCTCGGCTGGCGTCCACCGACAGCAACGAAACCCGTAGCGCTCCCCATTCCGGCTGGGCCGAGACCGCGGCAAACACGCTGCCCGTGTCGATGTCCGTGTTCGCCCGATAGCCGTTCATCACCGGGCCGTATGGAATCACGGAGCGGCTCGCGACATCCTCACCCGCGAGCGTCCGAAGGCTACCCGCGAGCAGCCAGTTCACGCTCCCGGAGTCGAATCCGCCGACGGCGCTGATCGCGCCGGACTCCTCGCTCCCGGCCTCGGCCTGGAAGCTCGACAACCCGGGTTCGACGGCGAACGGGGTGTGGATCTCGACCGCGCCGAGCGCCGTGTTCGTTCCGAACTCGATGGGCGCCGCGCTCGCCGTGACACGCACGCGTTCGACGATGCCCGCCGGAAGGGCGCTGAGGTCCACCCGTCCATCCCAAGGCACGCTGAGCGGCGCGCCGTCCAGGAAGATTCCGGTCTGGCGCTCCTCGGAGCCGCGAAGCCGAAGCACGGCTTCGCCCCGCGAGTTGGTGCGTATGCCGACGGATTGAACGCGGCGGAAGATGTCCGTGAGCGCGGTCGGCGTGATTTCCCGGATCTCTTCGCTGTCGACCACGACGGCGGGCTGGGCGGCATGCCGGGGCCGCCGCTTCTCGATGACGGTTACTTCCTCGATCTCCGTCTGTGCGAGGGCGATATGCGGCGGCGCCAGCAAGCCGAATGCTGCGACGACGCAAGCCAGCACCTTCGGCATGTCAGTCCTCCCCCCGGTCAATTCCAGCATGCGACGGTGCCAACTTCAATTGCACATAACGGCGCGACTGCGGCTGGACATCGCCGGTAATTGAGGACTAAGGTGTCCGCCACGTGAACTCCGTCTGACGACAAAAGAAACGGGTCACACAGGGGGGACGCATGATGAACCTGAACAACGTTCACGGCCTCGTAACCCGGCTTGCCGGCATTCTGTCCGCCTGCGCGGCGATTGCGACCAGTGCGCTTCTTGCCGGTCACGCGGCGTATGCGGCAGAGCCCATCGACGGCTCCAATCCCGCGTGCGACGACTTGCGCGTCAACGTCAATTTGTGGCTCGGTGAGCCTGAAGTTCCGTTCTTCGGCGACGCATCCAACGAAGGATGGGTGTGGGTGCAGGCGAACAGGCCCGGGAAACCCAAGTTTCGCGAAGTCAGCGGGCTTGTCGTGTTGAGCCGCGTCGCAACGATCGACTATCCGACCACTCACGATACGCACGACCAGAACACGGTCATCATCGTCGACGAGGGCCAGGAGGACATCCTCAGCGAGGGCAACGAGATCGACACCACTGTGGGATCGCGGACGTTCGAGATCGAATGGGAGACGGGCATCCTGCCGAGCGAGAAGTCGGGTGACGGCGCCGATCCGTTCTATCCGCGGGAAATGTGGGCCAACGTGGGCGATCGTTTCTGGGCTGAAGGCCACTGGATTTTCGACTGCGGGCACTCCACGGATGGCCAGTATCCCACGGAGATCCATCCGCCGCGGGCGGCAGCAGCGATGCGCCAGACCTCGTATCCGCTGTATGCCACCGGTGCGACGCCCGTACCGGTGACCATGACCGATCTTTACATCCACGGCCGTGCCGGCTTCGTCGTTGACGTGCTCAACTGCGGAATGCTCGACACCGTCGGCGGCGGAAACTCCTGTTCGACCAACACCACGCCCATCGACAAGGATTTCAGCTTCAACGTCTGCCTGCCGGAAAGGCCCGCAGACCAGGCTGTCCTCACCTGGCTCGTGGAGACGGGCACCGGCAATACCTTGAGCCAGGAACTGGATGTCGTGGAAGTCCCCGCCACGACCATCTGCGAGAACGCCGGCGAAAGGCCGCTCGACACCGAAACCATGCTTCGTGTCACCGCGCCGCTCGCCGACTCCGGGGCCGCGCCCCAGGACGTCTATTCGCGGCGCGTGATCGCCGGCTGGGTGTTTCCACCGGACCCGCCGCTGCAGCATCTGCAAGTCGAGTTGCAGAGCATGCACCTGCGAAACGACCAGGATCCTCCGGGATTTGCCGGTGAGTTGAGCTTCGCCTGGCTCAATCTGGACGCGGATCCCGAGCCGTGGCGCCGGATGTCGGACTTCGACATTCCGACGGACGACGACTCCAGCATCGTCTGCGGCCCGGACCACACGAACGTCATGGAAGATTACGAAGACAGTGAAGGCTGCGGCAACGGCGAGCTGCGCTTCAGCGGACCGCGTTACGATTTCTACGTCGGCAATGGAGAGTCGTACACGTTGCGCAGCCTCGGCTGGGACCAGGACTGCTACGACGACTTCTTTGGCGAACACGACAACTTCGTCCAGGCCGCGGTGAGCTGCAACTACAACCCCATCAACCTCGCGGAGCGGGGCACGAACGATGGCATCAGCGGAGTCCTGTCCAACTTTGCGCCTGATGACGTGCCTTCATACGGCATCGGCAGCGACGGGCTGGAGCTCCAGGCGACAGGCAACGCCTACGAGTTGCGCGTGGGCATCACCGAACTCGACCTGACGAACGAGGACACGGCGGACGTCAGCGTCTCCATGACGTGCAGCTTCAGCGGCGAAGTGCTGCTGATCGGCAGCACGCTGACCTGCAATGTTCGCGGGGCGAACGACTTCGGGCCCGGCCTGCCGCGCGGCACAGTCCTCGCGCTCGCCACCACTCCGGCCAACACGCAGATCAGCCCGGCCGATTTCACCCTGACGGTTCCCAACAACGTTGGCGATAACAACAATTCGGAGACCGCGGATTGCACCGCGCCATCTGCCGGGTCGCTGTCCTGCCCCGTCGGCACCGTGCCGGCAGGCGGCACGGCGACCGTGCCGGCGGCTATCGTGCCGACCGTTGCCGGTGAATTGGATGCGAGTGCAACGATCAGCACCACGTCCACAGACGGCACGACTTCCAACAACTCTGCCGAATACACGACGGATGTTTACCGGCCCGTCGCGGTCGTCATCCGGCCGATCGAAGGGGCCGTGAAGAAGGTTTCCTCGTCGGGCGTCTTTCCGGTGGCGATACTCTCCGTCCCGGGGTTCAATGCGGCCCAGGTCGCTGTGAACACGATCTGCTTCGGGGACGCCGAAGCCCCCGCTGAGCGGGACTGCACGGAAGTCCATGGCAAGGCGCACCTCGTCGACGTCGACAAGGACCGGGACCTGGACATGCTGCTGCATTACGAAGTGGTTGCAGACCGGGATCGACAGGGGCGACACCACGGCCTGCGTGAAAGGCGAGCTGGCGGACGGCACCGGCATCTACGGGTGCGGTGTGCTGGTTCGCTGAGGTAGGGCGAAAAGAAACCCCGGTGGGCTTACTCCCCATCGCCGAGGGGCATCGGGATTCTCCGCTTACCAGTACAGCATCGGATTCCTGTCCAGCAGCTCCGCGCCCGATGCGGTGACGATGAAATTGTTCTCGATTCCCGCGGTCCCGACGCCCGGACGGCTGAGGAATGCTTCGGCGGCCAGGACCATTCCGGGCCTCAGGGTTTCCTGAAGGCGCCGGTAACCGAACGGGCCGATCTCCGCATCGCCGATCGGCAGCACATATCCGGGGAACGACGTGGCGAGGCCATGACCGAAGCCATGGCCCGCGTTGCCGCTGTCAGGCTTACCGCCATCGAAGTACGCTCTTTCGCGCTCGAGTTCCGCCCATCGGAGGCCGAGCTCGCGCGGCGACATGCCCGGCGTCACGGCCTTCACCATCTTCTCGACATAGATGGCGCAATCTTCCACGAGAGCTTTCTGTGCCGGCGTCGGCCGTGCAGCCGCATACCGCCGTGCGGCCGGGATCGAGCCAATAACCGGCAAGAATGGGCCCGTAGATCCAGACGGTGACCAGGTCGCCCGGGTTGGGCGCACGCGTGTCATAGCCGTAGTAAGCCTTGCTGAGGCCATTCTGCAGCATCGGCCCATGGTTGACGGAGATTCGATGGAATCCCCCGCCGCCGCCGATAAGGATCGCCGCGGCGCGCGCTGCCGCTTCGCACGAGCGTTCGCCGGAAACCATCGCCTTCATGGCGGCATCGAGCGCGCTCGTCACGAGTGCACCCGCCTCCTGGTAGACGGCCAGCTCGCGAGGACTTTTCACCAGCTGCGGTCCTTCCAGCAGCTGGTACTCCGCCATCCACTCGATCTGCGGGGAGTGGCGGCGCAGCAAACGGTCCGACATGCCGGGCAGCACGTCGTCCCCGACTACCGCGACGCGCCCTTCGATGCCCGCGTTTCGTAGGTACTCCGCGAACCGGACCATCATGTTCGGCTCGTGCAGGACGAGCTTGCCGAAGGCGAGGCTCGGCCGGTCGATGTCGTCCTCGGTCATTCCGATGTGCAGCTCGGGCTCCTGCCCTTTGCGGATCAGTACGGCCGAAAACGTCCAGGGCGCGCCCGTTGCGTCGGTGCCGGATCCTGCCCTGTGCCATAGGTCTGGAAATTGGTCAGCCAATAGACGTCGCCGACCTTATCGTAGGTGCCAGCGGAACGTTGCCAAACGACGAGATTCTCGTATCCCGCTGCCGCCATCGCCGCTTGCACGCGAGTCCAACGCGCTTCGTACTCGTCCTTGGCGAAGGCGTTCTCGAAACCCCGGGGCTGGCGCGGGCCATGCAGTTCAGCCCCCCCGGCGTGCGCGCCGAAGCCGGCCATCGAGGCAAACAGCGCCGAGCTCGCGGATGACTTCAGGAAGCTCCGCCGGTTCACGGACCCCTCGTGCGTCGTTCCTTGCGTGGTTGCTTGCTCATGGATCGAGGAACCTCAGGACCGCGTCGTTGAATGCGCCATTCTGGTCGACCAGCGTCATGTGGGCGCTGCGGGGGATCTCCACCAGCAGCGATCCGGGGAGCGCCTCGTGGGACTCCCTGGCAGTCGCATCGCTGACCATGTCGTGGTCGCCGTAAATCACGAGTGCCGGGATCTTCAGCTTGCGCAATTCCGGCGTGAAATCGAAGCCCTTCAGGTTGCCATCGATATGGAAGTCGCTCTTCGCGCCCCACATCTGGTTGAGCACGTCCCATCCGAGCGACTCGCCCGACTCGCTCCAGGCCGGCGGGCGGACGAAGTAGTTGTAGGGCTCCTTCCGCCTGGTCCGCAAGCTGGCGGTACTCCGGGAGCTGCGCCCCGTCCGGACCGATGATGCCGCGCGCCTCCAGGGCCTCGATGCGTGCGCGCAGGTCCGGGTCCAGCGCATCCTTGATGGTCTTGAAGTCTGCATTGATCCGCGCCGCCGACGAGCCGGTACTCGCAAGCACCAGCCGGCGGATGTTGCCCGGATACCTGATCGCCACGTCCTGCGCGAGGACTCCGCCGAAGGAATGCCCGAGCAGGTCAACCTGCCCGAGGCCCAGAGCGACCCGAACCGCCTCGACGTCGGCCGACATGGCTTCGAGGTTGTAGTGGCTGTGATCCTCCAGCCGCTGCGATTTTCCGCTTCCCCGCTCATCGATGAAGACCAGTTGCCGACTCCGCGCGAGCGGCAGGACGTAGGGCAGGAAATAGTCGTGGGTCGAGCCAGGCCCCCCGTGCAGCAGAATGAGCGGGCGCCCGCGGCCGATCGTCTTGTAGTAGATGATCGCGGAGCCCGTATCCACGAAGCCATCGGTTTGCGGGAAGACGGTAGCCGCCGGACTGTTTTCCGCTGACATACCGACAACTGGCAACAGCACTGCCAACGCCAACAGCGATGAGCGGGCCCGAGTCATGCGCAGCTCCTCAGAATTCGATAGCCAGGTTGAGGCCAATCGTCCGCGGCGGCGTGGAAATCTGCGTCCAGAACATGCCCTCGATGCTGTTGGTCGCGCCTTCGCTGATGTCGACGTATTCCGTCCTCGTCGGTGAGGTTGCGGCCGTAGAGCGACAGCTCGTAACGCCCGATCGCGGTACGCTGCGCTCGCGCCGAGCGGCGCCGTACGGACGGCCGACGGTTCTGCGTCGTGAATCCCGTCGGCACAGAGCTGAGCCAGCTCCAGTCCGCGCGCACGAACCAGGAGCGATCGTTCGCCCAGCGTCGCGGCCGTACTGCGCGTCGACGTTGAACTTCTTGCGCGGAATGCCGGGCAAGGGATCTCCGGCTGTCGAGGCGCTTGCCAGCTGGTAGGCGTCCGCAATGGACGTGAACTCGGCATCGGTGTAGCTGGCTATCGCGGAAACCGTCAGGTTGTCGATTGGCCGCATCATGATCTCGGCCTCGACACCTCGGCTCTGCGCCTCACCCACGTTGGCGACGATGAGGTAGCCGCATCCGGGATCGGCAACGGCCTGCTGCACGTCCTTCCAGTCGATATGGTAGAGCGCCAGGTTGATCGACAGCCGTCGCTGCATGAACTCGGACTTCGCGCCGACTTCGTAATTCCAGACGGCAGTCCGGATCGTACAGCGGCTGGTAGGCATCGACGAGCTCACAGCCGATGCCGTCGGGCAGGCCGACGTTCGGGCCGCCCGGGCGGTATCCGCGCGCCGCCGTCGCGTAAAACATGAGGTCGTCGTTCGGGCGGTATGCGACGACCGCGCGCGGGCTCGTGCCGCTCGCATCGGCGCGGATCAGCGGCTGGTTCGGTGCGGCGAGCACGCCGGTCTGCACGTTCTCGAGGCTGCTGCGCAGCTCGTAATATCGTGCGCCGATGGTGAGGTCGAGTTTTTCCGTCGCCGCGAAGGTGACGTCGGCGAAGACGGCGCCCTGGCGATCGATCGACTTCCTGCTCGAAGGTGTAAAGGCTGGTGTCGTCGACCTGGCCGATGGCTGTTGCAAACGCCTCGCTGTCGAGCAACTCGACCGAGGTCCTGCTCGAAGCGGCTGAAGTAGGCACCCGCGACCCACGTGAGACGCTGGTCGGCCGGCGACGTGAGGCGGAACTCCTGGATCAGTCCTTCGTTGTCGGACGTGAAGCGATCGAGGGTCGGGTAGTCGACGGCCGGCAGTCCGAAGAGCGGAGCGATGTTCACCGATCAGCAGCGTGAGGTCGCGGTCGATTGTCCACGTCCCGCGGTCAGTATCGAACTCGAAGAAAGGAGGCTCGCGAACCCGAGGTCGGCCTCGACCAGCAGGTTACCGTTCACGGCCTCGCTCTTCGCGGGCGTGGGATAGGTTCCGGCGGTCGTGAACTTCGGGCAGGTTCGTGTAGTACTCGGAGGCCCCGCCGGCGTCGATCTCCGAGTACCAGATACTCGGCGTGACCTTCACCTTGTCGCTGATCTGCACCATGCCGAGGATGCGCCCGCTCATCAGGTCGGCGTCGTTTGTACGCCGTTCACTGATCGCGAGGTCCGGATCAGCCTCGAACCAGTCGCCCGGAACGGCACGATCGACGTAACCGGATATGTGCTCGTACGAACCGACGAACCGGAGGGCCGCGTTGTCGCCGAGCGGGAGGTTCACCGCAGCCTTGCCCAGGTAACCCGTGCTGCCGCCCGCCAGCGTCGAGACGCCGGTTTCGGCCTTGGCCGAGAATCCGCCCGGGTCCGGCTGCGCGGTCAGGACGCGCAGCGCGCCGCCCATCGAACTGGATCCATACAGCGTGCCCTGCGGACCGCGCAGCACTTCCACGCGATCGACGTCGAAGAAATCGATGTCCTGAACGCCCGTGCTGCCGTCCGTGCGGATGTCGAGTGGCGTTTCATTGAGGTAGTAGGACACGGCCGGCGCAAGCCCGTAGGCGGTGCCCACGCCCCGAATCGACAGCGTCGACTCGCCCGGGCCCTGCACGTCGAGGGAAAGGCCGGGCACCCGCGCCACCAGGTCAGCATTGCCGAGCACGTGCTGCTGGTTCAGGTTTTCGCCGCTCAAAGACGTGATGGCGGCAGGCACGTCCTGCAATCGTTGTTCGCGCCTTTGGGCGGTGACGACGACCTCTTCCAGCATGCCGACATCCGCCGACTGCGCGACGGCCTGGCCGGTGGCGAGCAGCGACACGATTGCGAGCGAAAGTTTCGGGCTCATGGTTGTCATTCCTGTGTTCCGATGAGGTCGAGCGCCTCGAGCGCGCCCCGCTTCCCTTCCAGCATGGCGTGCGCCATGTTCATGTTTCCCTGCAGTTCCGAATGCGCGAACACGACGCGGCCATGCGGCCTGCGGATGACGTCGTGCGGCGGAGGCGCGCCGTTCTTCCCGAAGAAGAACCCGACGGGGGGCGCGAAGTAAGCGTGACCCCAGCGGTTCAGCACGATGCCGGCGATGTCGCGCCGCGCATCGAAGCCCGCCGCGCCGAACATTTCCGTCATCTGCTCGCGGATCTGCCGTTCGAAATCCGCGTATGAGGCGGACAGCAGCCGGCCGCGGGCCACGTTGCCCTGGACGGAGGGATCGACGGCGGCATCCAGGAACGGGATGTAGAAGGTCAGGACGATCGGGCTGTCGGGCGTCAGGGCCGGGGCGTTCGCGTCGAATACGGCGTTCCGGCGAACACACACGTGCCAACCGAGGCCGGAGAACCAGCGCGCCACGCTGATGCCGAGCGCGTCGAAGTAGCGCCAATGGCGGACGGCTACGTTGGCCGTCAGCACGGGCCCGTAATGGAATTGCGCATAAGCCTCCCGGTGCGCGGCCGGCAGGTCCGCAACAATCCTGCGGTTCACCCAGCCACCGGAACCGAGGACCACGGCCCTGGCCCGAACGATGTGGAGCTTCCCATTCCGCGCATAGGTGACGATCGCCGATCCGGCGGAGGCCGGATCCCCGTCGTGGCAGACCTTCACGACCGTCGACTCCAACCGGATGCGCACGGGGGCGCCGCTCTGGTCCAGGCGGCTGAAATCCACGAGGCCCGTCGTGGTGGCCTTCAGCGAGCCATCCCCGGCGATCGAGCCGGGTATGGTGCGCGCCACCATCCTGCGGATGATCGCCGCGTTGCCGCCCGGGAACGAGATTCCCTCCACATCCGCAAAGCGGCTCGACTCGGTGCTCGGGATGGTTCCCGGCAGCGTCAGGCGCTTCGCGCCGCAGGCGGAGATGGCATTGCCGCAGACGCCGAAATTGCCGACGCCGAGCAGCGGATCGACGTAGCGCTTGGTTTCGGTCCCGTAGCCCAGCCTGTCGAGGAGATCGTAGTAGCTCATGCCATCGAGCCAACGATCCGGCTCGGCTTGCATCGAGACCTGGTCGCGTCGATTACCGACAAATTCCGCGAGCTCTCGCTGCACGTCGGCGGGCCACGGCGTGTTCTCGAAGCCGGCGGCAATCGGGTTGCGCGCCCAGCCCGTGCCCGGGAAGAAGTAACCGGCCGCGAACTTCTTCTCCATGATCATCGGCTCGAAGTGGTCGTTGGCGAGGTGATACTTCTCGGCGCCGCCGGCCAGCGCCTCGAGCTCGTAGCTGGAAGGCAGCTCGAGCTCGCGGTAATAGTCGGCGTAGGTTGCGTACCGGCCCGGGACCTGGTCCGCCGGCTTCACCACGAGGCCGGCATTGGAGCCCTGGGGGGCCACGAGCCGGCGCCCGTCGACGTCGAACTCGTTCTGGCGCGCTTCGCCGCCGAACATCGCGTGATTCTCGAGCAGCAGGCAGGTCTGGCCGGGCTTGCGCCGCTTGTTGAACTCATAGGCGGCGGCGACGCCGGAGAAGCCGCCGCCGACGATGACCACGTCCACCGTCTCCTCGGCCGCGGCAGCGGACGCATCGGCATACATGCCGTCGCGAATGCCGTGCGCGGCGTTCATCACCGCTTCGGTGTTGCCGTTCGCCCAGCGGTAATCGCCGACGCCGCCGTAGCCGGTCCACGCAGAACCGGACGGAGCGTACGGGTCGAAGGTGTCCGCGAACGCCGTCCTCCCGCCGCCCAGAAGCGCGGCACCGCAACCCACGAGGGCTCCGTTGACGAAGTCGCGCCGCGTGATCGCCGCGTCCATGCCGAGGTCGGGTTCGCCTGTGCGCTTGCGCGTCATCCCTGCTCCCTGCGGAGGTGCCGCGCCGCGACCAGCAGGAAGACGACGACCACGATCGCCAGGCATTCGACGGCGACGAGCGAAGATTGCAGCGAATGGCTGCCCGCGCGCGGCGCCAGGAAATCACTGATGAGTCCCACGAGCACGGGTCCGACCGCAACGCCGAAGATGCCGCCGATCATCAGGGTGATGGCGCTGGTCGTCGCCCGCATCATCGGGGGCACCGAGATGAAGCACGCCGCCCAGAAGGCGCCGTTCGTCGCGAAGATGACGAAGGCGTACAGCGCATTCAGCACCAGGGCTTGTCGGGCCGTGGCTGCGAGGAGCATCGACAGCCCCACGGGCAGCGCGATGGCGTACATGATTGCCGGCAACCACGCCAGCCAGCGGACGTCGGTGCGCACGAGGCGATTGGTGACCAGCCCGCCGATGATGCTGCCCGGGATGCCGCCACACGCGATCGCGAGACCGTACGAGTACCCGACATCCTCCATCGCGAGGCCGAACTGGCGCACGTAGAAGGACGGCAGCCACTGGTTCAGGCCGAATTCGACCAGCAGGCTGAAGCAGATCGCAAGCAGGACGAAGAGGTAGGATTTCGTCGACAGCAAGTGCTGCACGACCGCCTTCAAGGGAAAGTGCCGCACTTCCGCCGCCGATGCACTCGTGCCATGCCGGGCCGGCTCTCGCAGGGTGAAGAACACGAGAATCGCCAGTGCCAGTCCCGGGATGGCGGCCAGGTACATCGTGTTGCGCCAGCCGATGCTGGTCGCAAGGTATCCGCCCAGCATGAGGGCGAGCGTCACGCCGACGACGCCGCCGGTCGAATGAATGCCGAAAGCCAGGGGCCGGTTGTCGGGTGAAACGTAATCGGTGAGCAGCGAGTGCGAGGTCGGGATACAGGCCGACTCGCCGACGCCGAGCGCCACCCGCGCCGTCAACATCTGGGTGAACGTATTCGTTGCGCCAAAAAGTGCGGTCGCGGAACTCCAGAACAGGATCGCGCCGGCGAGGAAGGTCCGCCGCACGCTCCGGTCAGCGAGGCGTGCGAGCGGCACGCCGGCCACCGCGAAGAACAATGCGAATCCACCCCCCATGAGAATGCCGAGCTGTGCGTCGGTGAGCGCGATCTCGGTCTTGAGGGCGGGCAGGATGATCGAGATGATCATGCGCTGCCCGTAGTTCGCCGCATTCACCAGGAACAGCAGAAGAATGACGTATGCGAGGTAGGGCCTCGAGGCGTGCGCACTCATGCGCCGGGCGCCATGAGCTTCAGGTACCTGCGGACGAAGTCATCCGTCATGCTTTCAAGCGTCGAGTAGGGCCCTGGCACGTAGCCTCTCGTGGCCACGCCGGCCGCGTTGAGCTCGATCAGGCCCTTGTCCTGGTCGGTGGTCGTTTCCCAGAGCCAGCGGAGCTTGCCCTCGTCGTAGTCGAGGCCCTCGCGCGCGCCCGCGCGGACCAGCCACTTCAGGACGACGAGCGTCGCGTCCGCCGCCTGGGGCACGAACGTCACCAGCAGCGCGTGGTCGCACATTGCGACGACGTAGCTGAGATACCCGATGCAGCCGGTCGTCACGCTTTCGTCGAAAGCCGCGACTTTCCCCAGCAGCGGAGCCAGCGGCTTGCCATCCTGGGAGCCCGTCATCCGCCCGGGCGCCAAAGGGAACGTGCCGGCACGGCAGGGCTGGCCGCCAGTCTCAATCACCGCCGACTTTCCGAGCGCGATCCGTCTCTCGAGGCCGGAAGTCCAGGCCGCCTGGTAGGACTCAAACTTCGAGACGTCGTTTTCTGACACGCGTTCATCCGACTTCACGAACGCATTGGCCGCCGAGTACTCGGGATGGCTCGCCAGGCAGTGGTAGCACTCCAGGGAGTTCTCCACGACCAGCTTCCAGTTGGCAGAAAGGCGCCAGGTGCGCTTGCCCGCGACCTTGCAGTTCGCAAGCTCGAATCGCGACCAGTAGGGCTCGACATGACGCAGCATGGCTGCGGGATCGGGCGCACCGGCAGGATCCAGGCTGATGAGAATGATCCCTTGGTACACGCTGACTGCGCAGCGGCGCAGCGCGTAGTCGCCTTTGTCGAGGCCATCCGGCATGTGGCGCCAGGCCGCGAGCTCGCCGTTCAGGCGATAGGACCAGCCGTGATACCGACAGGTGATGAGGGACAGGTGGCCCTGCGTTTCCTCGCATAGGCGGGCGCCGCGGTGACGACAGACGTTGTGCAGCGCCTCGATCTTGCCGTCCGCCCCGCGCACCACGATCACCGACGCATCGAGCCCATCGAAAACCAGAAAATCGCCGCGCTTCGGGATCTCGGACACGTGGCCGACCGCGATCCAGTGCCGCGACAGGAACCGGCCGAGCTCGGCCTCGTACACCTGTGTGGACCGATAGAAATCCTGCGCCAGGCTGAAGCCCGGCCGATGATCCTGGACAAGCCGTTCCAGAGATTGCACGGCCCGACTCTAGCGCCGCAGGGGACGGGGCGATAATCAAGCGGGACACGAATGATGAAATCGTGTCCGCCGCGGCCTAGAATCGGCGGGTGTACGCCAGGATCTTCATCAGCGCCAACGAGCCCCGGATGTGGGACAAGCTGGAGCAGATGACCCTCATCGACCCCTCGGTGAGCGGTGGCATCGACGAGGTCATCCAGGGGCGGCGCTCGATCCCGCGGAACGAGCCCATCGGCCCCATTTCCAAGTCAGGGCACGAGGAGATCTACGAGATCGACCCCGGATTCTGCGTCCACATCGCCGATACCTTCATCGACCAGGACTGGCGGCTCACCATCCGCAGCCGCGAAAACAACGTCCGGTTCCGGATCGCGTTTTCCGGCGAAGCGGCTTATTTCGACCGCAAGCAAAAGCTCTCGGACGAATACCTCGGCTGCAGCTACATCGTCCGTCCCGCTGGCGATTCCCTGACCGCGAGTTTCACCGGCGGCGTGCGCTATCGCTACTGCTCGTTGAATGTCACACAGGCCTACCTGGTCGACTTCCTGGGCCTCGGCAGCGACGAGCTGACGCCCGTGCTCTCGCACTGGGAGCGGCAAGAGACGGTCATGGGCCACTTTGCGGCTTCGAAAGCCGCATTGGCCCTGGCCAGCCGATTCTTCCGCGCCAGGTCCACGAGCGCATGGCGCGACGTGGAAGTGCGGTCCAATGCCCTCGAGCTGCTGCGCGTGCTGTTCGGGGACTGGCGCACCGCCAGCCCGCATTCCAGGGCGTCGATGCGAATCACGCCGCCGGAACGCGAAAAGCTCTCTCGCATCCGCGACCTCATCAAGGCGAACCCGGGCAAGACCTACACGCTTCGGGGCCTGTGCGCCCAGTTCCGCCTGAGCCGCAAGAAACTGCACTACGGCTTCAAGCGGATGTGCGGGGTTTCCGTCCACGAGTTCCAGACCGAGGTGCGCATGCAACTCGCACTCGATCTCCTGCAGACGACGAGCCTTCCCATCGCCCAGGTGTCCGAAAAGGCGGGTTTCAGCGAACCGACGAACTTCACCGCTGCATTCAGCAAGCACTTTGCGGTTCTGCCCAGCCAGGCCCGCAGCACGCCGTAATTCCTGCTCGTTTCTGCCTTGTTGAACGCTCCCGTTCTTGTCCTACATGTTAGCCTGATGCTTGATTTTAGAATGTGGAGTCGGCATTTAGCCGATTCACCATAACGAAGAAGACGCACCCATGAGCCAGCCCGCCAATATCCTCATTAATGAGATCGATGCCACCCCCCGCGTCCGTGACGCGCTGCCGGGGATGGCCGAGAACCCGGTGCTGGCCGAATTGATGGATCTTCCGGTGCCCGCCGCCCTCAAGCCGGCCGTCGCGCCGGAGGCCTTTGCCCACCGCAACTTCCGGGACGACGAGTTCTGGCGGCAGATCCCCGGCTACGCGGACGTCGATCGCGCCACCTTCCTGGACTGGAAGTTCCAGAACAAGCACAGCGTCACGAGCCTCGACAAGCTCGCCGCGGTACTCGGCAATCTCGTGTCGCCGGCCTTTCTCGACGACGTCCGTGCCGGCATCGTCCGCGCGCCGATGAACGTCCGCATCTCGCCCTACGTCGTCGCCCTGATCAACTGGGCCGATCCGTATCGCGATCCGCTCCGGGTGCAGTTCCTGCCGGTCGCCTCGACCCAGCTGCCCGATCACCCGCGCCTGACGCTCGACTCGTTGCACGAACAGGCCGACGCGCCGACGCCCGGCCTCACTCACCGTTACTACGACAAGGCGTTGTTCCTGCCGCTCGACGTCTGCCCGGTCTATTGCCGCTTCTGCACGCGCAGCTATGCGATCGGCGGCGACACCGACACCGTCCAGAAGGCCGGCCTGAAGCCGGACCCGAAGCGCTGGCATTCCGCCATGGCCTACATCGCGTCGCGCCCCGAGATCGAGGACATCGTGGTCTCCGGCGGCGACCTCTACATGCTGCCGGCCAAGCACCTCAGCACAATCGGCCACCTGCTGCTGGCGATCCCGCACATCCGCCGCATCCGCATCGCGACGAAGGGTCCGGCCGTGTCGCCGATGAAGATCCTCACCGACGAGGCCTGGACGAACGCGCTGTTCGAGGTCGCCAATGCCGGGCGCGCGATGGGCAAGCAGGTCTGCCTGCACACGCACTTCAACAGCCCGGCCGAGATCACCGAGATCACGCGCCAGGCGATGGAGGTGCTGTTCAAGGGCGCCGTGACCGTGCGTAACCAGACCGTCCTGATCCGCGGCGTGAACGACTCGGTCGCCACGATGACCGAACTGGTCCGCCGGCTCAGCTACATGAACGTCAGGCCCTATTACGTCTACCAGCACGACATGGTCAGCGCCGTGGAAGAGCTGCGCACGACCGTCCAGACCAACTGCACGATCGAGCGCGGAGTTCGTGGCTCGACGGCGGGCTTCAACACCCCGCTGAACATCGTCGACCTGCCCGGCGGCGGCGGGAAGCGCGATATCCACAGCTTCGAGCACTACGACCGCACGACCGGCATCAGCGTCTACCGCTCGCCGGCGGTGCACTCCGAACTCGCCTACCTGTACTTCGATCCCGTCGACCTCTTGCCTCCGGAAGGCCAAGAGCGTTGGGCACGTCCTGCCGAACACCAGCGCATGATCGATGAGGCCATCAAGGCGGCCGGCCTCACCGGGATGCCGCTCGCTGTCGCGTAAGGGGCCGGCATTCCATGACCTTCGTCGTCGGCGAAAACTGCATCAAGTGCAAACACACCGACTGCGTGGAAGTTTGCCCGGTGGACTGCTTTTACGAGGGCCCGAACATCCTCGTGATCCACCCCGACGAGTGCACCGACTGTGCGCTGTGCGTACCGGAGTGCCCGGTCAATGCGATTTTCCCCGATTTCGAGCTGCCGGAAGACCAGAAGGAGTTCCTGCAGCTGAATGCCGAGCTGGCGACCATCTGGCCGAACATCAATAAGAAGAAGGACTCGCCTCCCGACGCCGGGAATTGGAAGGACGTGCCGGGGAAGCGCAAGCTATTGGAACGTTGACCGTCCGACGGTCTGAACTCCAGATGGACAAACTGATCTTCGGACTCGTGGTCTTCTTCGGGGGCCATTCGATATCCCTGCTCGCGCTTGGCTGGCGCGATCGCATGGCGAACCGTCTGGGCGTCAGGGCCTGGCAAGGCGTTTACTCGATCCTGGCGCTGTTGGGCTTCTACCTCCTCGTCACCGGATACGGTGCCGCGCGACCGCTGGCCGCCGTGCTGTACGCACCGCTGCCGTGGCTGCACTACGTGGCAGCCGTTTTGATGCTGCCGGTGTTCCCGCTCGCGCTCGCCTCCGTGCTGCCCGGGCGCATCCGGGCACGCGCCGGGCATCCGCTGCTGCTCGCGACGATGATTTGGGCGGTCGCACATCTGCTGACCAACGGCAGCGCCGCCGACGTGCTGCTGTTCGGCGCGTTCCTTGCCTGGGCAGTCGCCATCCGCGTGTCGCTTGCGCGCCGTCCGGCACGACGCATGATCGCGTTGCCGGCTTCGAGGGCGAACGACGTCATCGTCATGGTGGGCGGGCTCGCGCTTTACGCGGCCTTCATCGTCGGGCTGCACCTGCGCTTATTCGGCGTGCCGGTGCTGGGCGTTGGCCTGTAGAGACGTTCCGGCCGGAACGTTTTTTGCGACGCGGTAGAAGCACGTTTTCACGGAGCTTGCGCTCCACGACAAAGCGTGGGAACAACGCGAGGCCGCGTTCTGCCCTGTTGCGCGGATCTGATGCCAAACCGTGACCCTCCACACTGAAGGAGGGAGCCGCAGTGACTAAGGTCATTTTTCCGAGCGTCCGAGCGCCGGCCGATAGAGGCGACATGAAGACGACCTTGACCCTGCCCCTGCTCGCCACCCTCTTGGTGGCGGGCTGCTCGTCCAGCACCCTGAGCAAGGACGAGTGCCGCACCGTGGACTGGCGAACGATCGGGTACGAGGACGGAGTGGCCGGTCGCTCCGGCGAACAGATTGGCAGGCACCGCAAGGCTTGTGCCGAGTACGGCATCACCCCGGGCCTCGACGCATACAGGGCCGGCCGTGCCGAAGGCTTGCGCGAGTTCTGCCAACCGAACAACGGCTATCGCGCCGGTGCCAGCGGCCAAGTCTACTATGACAGCTGCCCGGCCGAGCTCGCGCCTGCGTTTCTCGCCGCCTATGACAACGGCCGCGAACTGTACCTGCGCGAACGACGCGTAAGCGATGCGGACTCCGCCATCGCAGCCCGGCGCTACGAAATTGCCCGCCTGGAAGATTCACTAGTGAAGGGCGGCTTCCGTGTGGTCGAGGAGACCGCAACGGCCGAGCAACGCACGCAGGCCTTGCTCGACGCGAAGCAGGCTGGCGAACGAATCGGCCGCCTCAAGGCGGAGATCTCCCAACTCGAGAAGGATCGCGCCCGCTACCAACGGGAACTGAATGCGTACCGCGCGCAGATGGTCGCGCGGCAATAGATACGCTTGATCATCCTTCCGCCCCGAACCGCTCTTTCAAGAAACCCAGGAACGCTTGCAGCTTCGGCAGCAGGTGCCGCCTGCGTCTCATAGACCGCGTTGATCGAGAGCTCCGGCGGCGGATGGTCCGGGATCGCCTGCACCAGCTTGCCGCTTGTCAGCTCGCGTTCCACGAAGAAGCGCGGGAATAACGCGAGACCGAGGCCGTCGAGCGCGAACTGCTTGAGCGCGAAGTCGTTGTTGCAGCGGATCGTGCTCGGCATGGTGACTGTCACCCAGCGGCCCTTCGCCGCGCGGAACTTCCATTCGTTCGGCGTCTTGACGATGCTGTAGCCGAGGCCCTGGTGCGACATCAGGTCCTCCGGCGACTTCGGCATGCCGTGGCGGCGGAAATACGCCGGTGAGCCGACCAGCGCCGTCGGGCAGGGCGCGAGGCGCGTCGCGACCAGGCTCGAGTCCTGCATCGACGAGATGCGGACCGCGAGGTCGAAGCGCTCCTTGACGATGTCCACCAGGCGGTCGCTGAGGTCGAGGTCGAGCGTGACCTCGAGGAACCTGGCGCGGAACGCCTGGATGTGGGGGGCGAGCACCGTGACGCCGAGATAGGTCGGCGCCGTCACCCGCAACATCCCGCGCGGCTTACCCGTGAGCTGGGCGACGTCGTTTTCCGCTTCGCCGAGCTCCGCGAGCGCCGCGGCGCTGCGGCCATAGAGCGCCTGCCCCGCCTCCGTCAGCCCGAGCCGCCGCGTCGTCCGGTGGAGCAGGCGCGCGCCGAGCCGCTGCTCCAGGCGGTTCACGTACTTGCTGACCGCAGCCTTGGAGATCTCGAGCGCATCGGCGGCCTTGGTGAAGCTGCCGAGCTCGACCACGCGCACGAAAACCGCGACGTCAGATTGTTCACGCATGTGAACAATAATATTCCACCAGACCCGATTATCAACCCCCCGGGAAAGGCTAACTTGGCGCTACCTGACACCCATTTAGGAGATCGCCATGAACGTCGAACGCAACAAGGAATACGGAATCGCGCTCCTGCGCATCAGCCTCGGAGTCATGTTCATCGCCCACGGCGTGCTGCTGAAGTACTTCACCTTCACGCTCGCGGGCACGGCCGGCTATTTCGAATCGATCGGACTGCCCGGTTTTCTCGGTTACGTCGTTTTCGGGATGGAGGCGGTCGGCGGCATCATGCTCGTGCTCGGCGTTCGCACCCGCGAGGTCGCAGCCGCCCTCATCCCGGTCCTGGCCGGGGCGCTGTGGGTGCACGCGGGCAACGGCTGGGTGTTCAGCAACGCCGGCGGCGGCTGGGAGTTTCCGCTTTACCTGATCGTGCTGAGTGCGGCGCAGGTGTTGCTGGGCGAAGGCGCGTTCGCGCTGAAGCGGTCCTCGGACTTGAGCCGGCGCAGCGCGCCGCGCCCTGCGGCGGCCTGATTCCTGCTGGCTGCACCGGGCCGCGATCGTCGCGTGAGGCGATCGCGGCCCGGGTCCGCCTGGACGGCAGCCCCGTGGCCTGCCCCTGAACAGTCTCCTGTCATGTCACGGCACGCGTTATCCTGCCCTGAACGGCCGCGACTGGCTGGAGCGGGACATCATGAAGCGCAAGAAGAATCGGACCGACGGCAATGACGACCGGAAGACCGGGAAGCTCAAGGGCAAGGATTACGAGAAAGAGCTCGAGCGGCTGCACGTCGAGCTGGTCAAGCTGCAGCGGTGGGTCGTCCACAAGGGGCTCAAGGTCTGCGTCGTGTTCGAGGGCCGCGACACCGCAGGCAAGGGCGGCACCATCAAGGCGATCACCGAACGCGTGAGTCCACGCATCTTCCGCGTAGTTGCCCTGCCGGCGCCGACCGAGCGCGAGAAAAGCCAGATGTACATCCAGCGTTACATGCAGCACTTTCCGGCGGCGGGCGAGATCGTCATCTTCGACCGCAGCTGGTACAACCGTGCGGGCGTCGAGCGCGTGATGGAATTCTGCGACGAGGACCAGGCCCGCCGATTCCTGAAGATCGTGCCTCTGGTCGAGAAGGCGATGATCAGCTCGGGAATCCTTGCTCATCAAGTACTGGCTCGAAGTGAGCGAGGAGGAGCAGACTCGGCGCCTCGAGGCAAGGATCGACGACGGCAGGAAGACCTGGAAGCTCACTTCCATGGATCTCAAGTCCTACAGCCGCTGGTACGACTATTCCCGGGCTCGCGACGAGATGTTTGCCACGACGGATACGAGCTTCGCTCCATGGTTTGTGGCGCGGACCGACGACAAGCGTCGCGGTCGCCTCAACATCATTTCGCATCTGCTGAAGCAGATTCCCTACAAGGCGTTGCCGCAGGAAAAGGTGAAGCTGCCGAAACGGCAGAAGCGCAAGGGCTACCGGGATCCGGACTATCCGTACAAGTTCATCAAGGAGCAGTACTGAGGCGCGCGGCGTGAGCGATTGGATGCGTTGGCTTCCCGGGCTGCAGATGCTGCGGCGGTACGAAGCCGCCTGGCTGCCGCACGATCTGATGGCAGGCCTGGTGCTGACCACGATGCTGGTGCCGGTCGGAATCGCATACGCAGTGGCTTCGGGCGTCCCCGGAATCTACGGCCTGTACGCCACGATCGTGCCGCTCCTGGCCTATGCAGTGTTCGGCCCGAGCCGGATTCTGGTGCTGGGGCCCGATTCCGCGCTCGCCGCGGTGATTCTCGCGGTCGTGCTGCCGCTCTCGGCCGGCGACCCGATGCGTGCCGTGGCGCTGGCGAGCGCGATGGCGCTGGTGTCGGGGCTGGTATGCATCCTGGTCGGCGTGATGCGCCTGGGATTCGTCACCGAGCTGCTGTCCAAGCCGATCCGCTATGGCTACATGAACGGTATCGCGCTGACCGTGCTGATCAGCCAGCTGCCCAAGCTCTTTGGCTTCTCGATCGACGGCAACGGCCCGGTACGCGACATCATCCAGATCGCCAAGTCGATCCTGGGCGGTCAGGTCAACTGGACGGCATTCGCGGTCGGCGCCGGCACGCTGGCAGCCATCCTGTTGCTCAAGCCCTGGAAGCGGATCCCCGGGCTGCTCATCGCGGTCGTGGCTGCCACCGTTGTCGTCGGCGTCCTCGGCCTGGACGCGAGTGCCGGGGTGAAAGTACTTGGCCCGCTGCCGCAAGGCCTGCCGTCCTTCGTGCTGCCGTGGATCGGACTTGCCGACCTTGAGCAGGTGGTGATCGGCGGCTGCGCCGTCGCCATGGTGGCGTTCGCCGACACGAGCGTGCTGTCGCGTACGTATGCGGCCAGGACCCGCACCCACGTCGATCCGAATCAGGAGATGGTCGGTCTGGGAGCTGCCAACCTGGCCGCCGGACTGTTCCAGGGGTTTCCGATCAGCAGCAGCTCTTCGCGCACGCCGGTTGCCGAAGCCGCCGGCTCGAAGACGCAGCTCACCGGCGTGGTCGGCGCCGTGGCCGTCGCGCTGCTGGTGTTGCTGGCGCCCAATCTGCTGCAGGACCTGCCCAACAGCGCGCTGGCGGCCGTCGTGATCGCGGCGGCCATCGGCCTGTTCGAGTTCGCCGACCTGCGCCGCATTTTCCGCATCCAGCGCTGGGAATTCTGGCTGTCCATCGTCTGCTTCGTCGGCGTCGCCGTGTTCGGCGCGATTCCAGGCATCGGCCTGGCGATCGTCATCGCGGTCATCGAATTCCTGTGGGACGGCTGGCGGCCCCATTACGCCGTGCTGGGGCGGGTCGACGGCATCCGCGGCTACCATGACATCAAGCGCTATCCGGATGCGCGGCTCATACCCGGACTGCTGCTGTTCCGCTGGGATGCGCCGCTGTTCTTCGCCAATGCCGAGCTGTTTCACCAGCGCGTGCTGGAAGCAGTGGCGCAATCGCCGACGCCGGTGCGGCGGATCATCGTGGCCGCCGAGCCTGTCACCAGCATCGACGTCACCTCGGCGGACATGCTAACGGAGCTCGTGCGTGCGTTGCAGGCATCGGGCATCGAACTGCGGTTTGCCGAATTGAAGGATCCGGTCAAGGACAAGCTGAAGCGCTTCGAGCTGCTCGACCGTTTCGGTGCCGAACACTTCTTTCCCACCGTGGGCGCCGCCATCGACGCCTATCTCGAAGAGCACTCGGTGGATTGGAAACCTTAGCCGCCGCCTTTTCTCATCTTCCTCAGCTTCTCGATCGCTTTCAGCTGCGCCGCCGCCCTCGCCAGCTCCGCCTGCGCCTCCGCCACTTCCATCGCTCCGACGCGATCTTTCAGCGCTTCCTCTGCTCTCTGCTTCGCCACGAGTGCCGACGCCTCATCCAGGTCCTTCGCCCGCGCCGCGGTGTCGGCCAGGATCGTCACCTTGTGCGGCTGCACTTCGATGCCGCCGCCGCCCACCCAGAACAGCAGCTCTTCGCCGGCTGGCGTCTGGACCCGCACTTCACCGGCCTTCATCGCCGTAAGCAGGGGTGCATGGCGTGGCGCAATGCCGATCTCGCCGCCTGCCGCAGGCGCGAAGACCATGGTGGCTTCCCCGGCGTAGATCTCGCCCTCGGCGCTTACGATGTCGATGTGGATGGTATTCGCCATGATCAGGTGAGCGTCTTCGCCTTCTCGACCGCTTCCTCGATCCCGCCGACCATGTAGAAGGCCTGTTCGGGCAGGTTGTCGTGCTCGCCGGCGATGATGGCCTTGAAGCCGCGGATGGTGTCCTTGAGCGCGACGTACTTGCCGGGGCTGCCCGTGAACACTTCCGCGACGTGGAAGGGCTGCGACAGGAAGCGCTGGATCTTGCGCGCGCGGGTGACGGTCAGCTTGTCATCTTCAGACAGCTCGTCCATGCCGAGGATCGCAATGATGTCCTGCAGCTCCTTGTAGCGCTGGAGGATCACCTGCACGCCACGCGCGGTGTTGTAGTGATCCTCGCCGATCACCAGCGGGTCGAGCTGGCGGCTGGTCGAGTCGAGCGGGTCCACCGAAGGATAGATGCCAAGCGACGCAATCTGGCGGCTGAGCACGACCGTCGCGTCGAGGTGTGCAAAGGTGGTGGCCGGTGAGGGATCCGTCAGGTCGTCCGCGGGCACGTAGATCGCCTGCACGGAGGTGATCGAACCCGTCTTGGTCGAGGTGATTCGCTCCTGGAGCACGCCCATCTCCTCCGCGAGTGTCGGCTGGTAGCCCACCGCCGAAGGCATGCGACCGAGGAGCGCGGACACTTCCGTTCCGGCCAGCGTGTAGCGGTAGATGTTGTCGATGAAAAGCAGCACGTCGCGGCCCTTGCCGCCAGCCTGCTTCTCGTCGCGGAAGAACTCCGCCATCGTGAGGCCGGTGAGGCCGACACGCAGTCGATTGCCAGGCGGCTCGTTCATCTGGCCGTACACCATCGCGACCTTGGAATTCGAGAGATCCTTTTCGTCGATGACGCCCGACTCCATCATCTCGTGATAGAAGTCGTTGCCCTCGCGGGTGCGCTCGCCGACGCCCGCGAACACGGAGAGGCCCGAGTGGGCCTTCGCGATGTTGTTGATGAGTTCCAGCATGGTGACGGTCTTGCCGACGCCGGCGCCGCCGAAGAGGCCGATCTTGCCGCCCTTGGCGAACGGCACGAGCAGGTCGATGACCTTGATCCCGGTTTCGAGCAGGTCCTGGCTGCCGGTCTGTTCGTCATAGGCCGGAGCCGGGCGATGTATCGGCAGGAACTCCTTCGTCTCGATAGGGCCGCCTTCGTCCTGCGGCTTGCCGAGCACATCCATGATGCGCCCGAGCGTGCCGACGCCCACGGGCACCGTGATCGGCGCGCCAGTCGACTTTACGCCGAGCCCGCGCTTGAGGCCCTCGGAGGCTCCCATCGCGATGGTCCGCACGATGCCGTCGCCAAGCTGCTGCTGGACCTCGAGCGTCAGGTCCTGATCCACGAGTTTCAGGGCCTCGTACACCGCCGGGATTCCCTCGCGCGGGAACTCCACGTCGACCACCGAGCCGATGACCTGGACGATCCTGCCGTTTGCTTGATTCATGTTCACAAAGACCTCATTCCTAAACTGCTGCGGCACCGCCCACGATCTCGGAGATTTCCTTCGTGATCGCGGCCTGGCGGGCCTTGTTGTAGATGAGCTGCAGCTCATCGATGATCTTGCCGGCGTTGTCGGTCGCGCTCTTCATGGCGACCATGCGCGCGGCCATCTCGCAAGCGAGGTTCTCGATCACCACGCGATACACCGACGCCTCGATGTAGCGGATCATGAAACCAGCGATGAGCTGGTCAGCCGCGGGCTCGTAGATGTAGTCCCAGCGTTCCTGCAGCTCGTTCGCGTCCCTGGTCTCCGCCGGCAGCATCTGCACCACGACCGGCTGCTGCGTCATGGTGTTGACGAAGCGGTTGCCGGCGACGAACAGCCGGTCGATCTTCCCCTCGCGGTAGAGCTCCAGCATCGCGTCCACGCCGCCGATCAGGTCGCCGATGCGCGGCGTGTCGCCGATGTTGGTGATCGACGCGATGATCGGGAGCTTGAGCCGACGGAAGAACTGCAGCGCCTTGCTGCCGATCAGGCAGAGGCGCACTTCGACGCCCTTGCCCTGCCACTCGCGCGCCGCGATCAGCACCTGCTTGAACAGGTTGACGTTCAGCGAGCCGCACAGGCCGCGATCCGTGCTCACGACGATGATGCCGACCGCCCTGACCTCGCGTTCGACCAGGAATGGATTCTGCGAGTTCGGGTTGGCGAGCCGCAGGTGCCCGATCACGTTCAGGATCCGGTCCGAGTAGGGCCGCGCGGCGCGCATGCGCTCCTGAGCGCGCCGCATCTTGCTCACGGCGACCATTTCCATGGCCTTGGTGATCTTCTGCGTGCTCTTGATGCTCGCGATCTTGACCCGGATTTCCTTGGTGCCGGCCATGGGATCAATAGGCTCCGGTCGAAGCGAAGTCTTCGCAGATCTTCCTGTATCCGGCCTCGACATCCTTGCTGAGTTCCGGCTTGTCGTTGACCGACTTCAGGAACGCGGCGTGCTGGGTCTTGGCATAGGCCTGTAGCGCTTCCTCGAAGGCGACGATCTTCTTCTTGTCCACCTTGTCCATGTAGCCGTTGTTGACGGCGAAGATGGAGAGGGCCTGCTCGGCGACCGACATCGGCGAGTATTGCTTCTGCTTCATGAGCTCTGTCACGCGCTCGCCGCGCTCGATCTGCCGACGGGTTGCCTCGTCGAGATCCGAGGCGAACTGGGAGAACGACGCGAGCTCGCGGAACTGCGCGAGTGCGAGGCGGATGCCGCCACCCAGCTTCTTGATGATGCCGGTCTGGGCTGCGCCGCCGACGCGCGACACCGAGATGCCCGCGTTCATCGCGGGCCGGATGCCGGCGTTGAACAGGTCGGTCTCGAGGAAGATCTGGCCGTCCGTGATCGAGATGACGTTGGTCGGCACGAACGCGGTCACGTCGCCGGCCTGGGTCTCGATGATGGGCAGTCCGGTCAGCGAGCCTGTCTTGCCCTTGATCTTGCCGCCGCTGATCTTCTCGACGTATTCGGCCGACACGCGCGCCGAGCGCTCCAGCAGGCGTGAATGCAGGTAGAACACGTCGCCCGGGTAGGCTTCGCGGCCCGGCGGACGGCGCAGCAGCAGCGAAATCTGGCGGTACGCCCAGGCCTGTTTGGTCAGGTCGTCGTAGACGATGAGTGCGTCTTCGCCGTTGTCCATGAAGTATTCGCCCATCGCGCAACCCGAGTACGGCGCGATGTACTGCATCGAGGCCGGCGTCGACGCGCTCGCCGACACGATGATCGTATGCGCCATGGCGCCGTGCTCTTCGAGCTTGCGCACCACGTTCGCGATCGAGCTCTGCTTCTGGCCGATGGCGACGTAGATGCACTTAACGCCGGTGCCTTTCTGGTTGATGATCGTGTCGATCGCAACCGCGGTCTTGCCGGTCTGGCGGTCGCCGATGATCAGCTCGCGCTGGCCCCGGCCGATCGGGACCATCGAGTCGATCGCCTTGAGGCCGGTCTGCACCGGCTGGCTCACGCTCTTGCGCCAGATCACGCCCGGGGCCACGCGCTCGATCGGCGAGCGCTTGCTCGCCTTGATCGGGCCCTTGCCGTCGAGCGGGTTGCCGAGCGCGTCCACCACGCGGCCGAGCATCTCCGGGCCGACGGGCACCTCGAGGATGCGGCCCGTGGTCTTCACCGTCGCGCCCTCGCCGATGTGGCGGTACTCGCCGAGCACCACGCAGCCGACGGAGTCCTGTTCGAGATTCAATGCGAGGCCGAAGGTGTTGTCCGGGAACTCCACCATCTCGCCGTAGGCGACGTCGGCCAGGCCGTGCACGCGGCAGATGCCGTCCGTCACGGAGACCACGGTGCCGACGTTGCGCGCTTCCGTCGCGGCGTCGAAGTTCTTGATCCGTGCCTGGATCAGGTCGCTGATTTCAGATGCCTTGATGGACATATGCGCTTTCCTTGACTAATTCTGTAGCGCCGAGCCGAGCCGCTCGAGGCGGCCCTTCAGCGATCCGTCGATCACGAGATCCCCGGCGCGCACGATGGCGCCGCCGAGGAGCGTCCCGTCGATGCGCGTGTGCATGCGCACCTCGCGTCCCAGGCGCTTCTTCAGTGCTGCCGCGAGTGCCTTCTCCTGCGGGGCCGCGATCTCGCGGGCCGCGACGACTTCGACATCGACCACGTTCTCGACCTCGGCCCGCAGCGCCTCGAATTGCGCCGCGATGTACGGCAGCAGCGCAAGCCGGCGATTCTCGGCCAGCGCCTTCAGGAAATTGCGGCCGCCCTCGCCGCCGGCCTTCCCCGACAACCCGCCCAGGAGTTCCACGAGCTCCTCGCCCGTGACATGCGGATTGCCGATCAGGCGGGCCACGCGCGGGTCGGCGGCGCCTTCCGCGGCCGCGCCGAGCAGCTTCGACCAGCCCGCCAGGTCATTGGCGGCTTGCGCATGGGCGAATGCGGCGCGCGCGTAAGGCCTCGCGATGGTGGCGCGATCAGCCACGTGCCGCAGCCTGCTTCTCGAGTTCCGCCGCGAGCTCGTCGAGGAGCTGCGCGTGCGCCTTGGCGTCCACTTCGCGGCCCAGCACCCGCGTTGCGCCGGCGAGTGCGAGCGATGCGACTTCCTTGCGCAGCGCGTCGCGGGCGCGCGATCTTCTCGTTGGCCGCCTCGCCACGCGCCGCCGTCACGATACGCTCACTTTCGGTGACCGCCTGGTTCTTGGCCTCGCCCACCAGCTCGTTCGAGCGACGGTGCGCGATGTCCACGACCTGCACGGCCTTCTGCCGCGCTTCGGCGAGGATCGCCTCCGAACCGTGACGCGCCTCGGCCAGTTCCCTCTGGCCTTTCTCGCCCGCGGCGATGCCGTCGGCAATCTCCTTGCGCCGCGTCTCGATCACGTTCATCAGCACGGGCCAGATGAATTTCATGCTGAACCAGACGAAGACGACCATCGCGATCGTCTGCCCGATCAGTGTCAGGTTGAAGTCCATCGAACTTCTCCTTCGGCCGCGATCAGCCGGCTGCGCCGGTCGCCTGCTGCAGCTGCCCGATGAACGGGTTGGCGAACGCGAAGAACAGCGCGATGCCCACGCCGATCATGGCCACCGCGTCGAGCAGCGCGACGACGATGAACATCTTCGTCTGCAGCATCGGGGCGAGCTCCGGCTGGCGCGCGGCACCCTCGAGGAAGCGGCCGCCCAAAAGGCCCATGCCGATGCCGACGCCGAGTGCGCCGAGGCCGATGAGGATCGCGACGGCAATCGCGGTGAATCCAATTACAGTTTCCATCGAACGTCTCCTGGTCGTGAATCCTGATTAATGTTGCTCGTGCGCCTGAGACAGGTACACGATCGTCAACATCATGAAAATGAAGGCCTGCAGCAGCACGATCAGCACGTGGAAGACCGCCCACAGGAAGTGCAGGGGCAGCTGCCAGATGCCGAGCAGCGCGATCAGCATGAAGATCAGCTCGCCGGCGTAGAGGTTGCCGAAGAGCCGCAGCGAGAGTGAAACCGGCTTCGCGACGAGCGACACGCCCTCGAGCGCGAAATTGAAGGGTATCGCCGCCCAGTGGTTGAAGGGCGTCAGCGTCAGCTCCCTGGTGAACCCGCCGACGCCCTTCATCTTGACGCTGTAATAGAGCGTCAGGATGAAGACGCCGAGCGCCATGGCGAAGGTGACGTTCACGTCCGTCGTCGGCACGACGCGCAGGTACTCGACGCCCGCGTACTTGGCCGCCCAGGGCAGCCAGTCCACCGGGATCAGGTCCATCAGGTTCATCAGCAGGATCCACATGAAGAGCGTCAGCGCGAGCGGCGCGATCACGGTGCTCTTGGGCGGATGGCTGAAGGTGTCGCGGACGGAGCCGTCCACGAAATCGACGATCACTTCGATGAGGGCCTGGGTTCTGGTGGGCTGGCCGATCGAGGCCTTGCTGGCGACGCGGCTGAAGAACCAGACCAGAAGGCCGCCGAGCAGGACGGCGAAGAACATCGAGTCGACGTTCAGCGCCCAGAAATTGCCGTGGCATTCGTTCCAGACCCAGGCGCCGTCCTTTTTGCAGACAGTCAGGTTCTGGAGGTGGTGGCTGATGTACTCGCCGGCTGAATGACCCGTTTCCGCCATGATCCCTTAGCGTCCCCTATCGAACAGCAGCCCTACCGGCATGGCCAGGAGGGTCGCGATGTACCCGGTGAACAGGAATCCCGGGTGCAGCGGCCTCAAGGTCCTGAACGCGACGACGAACAGCAGCGCCGCGATCACGATCTTCCCGATCTCTCCCAGCCATCCCGCCCGGAGGAGGCTCTGGGCACTCGCTCCGGCGCGCGGCGACATCACTCTCGCCGCCAGAAATGCGTTCGGCACGACGCCGATCAATCCACCCACCAAGGTGGGGATCGCCCGCTCGGATCCCAACCCGGCCCACACGACTGCGGCAACCCCCAGGGCGGTCGCAAGCTGCGTCAGCAGGATGTTGCGGACGGTTCGCATGCACCTGTCCGCTGGAGGCGGCGGAAAACCGCGCGCATTATAGTTGGGCGGCCCCCGCGGTACAACCGCGCAAAGCCGGAAAAACCTTTGTTTTTATGCGGGGTTAGGCGTGCCCGCGGGTGTCGTCGGGGCGGGTCAGCTTGTAGACCGAACAACGGTCCTCGCCGAACGTGCGGCACGCGACATATTCGAAGCCGAGGCGCTCGTAGAACGCATGGGACCGGGTGTTGGTCTCGAGCGGGTCGATCAGGATCGTGTGCACCGACGGCTCGGCGAAACAGCGCTCGATGGCCTGTTCCATCATCCGGGCGCCTGACCCGCGGCTGCGGGCATCGGGCTCGCCGATCCAGATGTCGATGGCGCGGTGGCCGGCCTTCATGCAGCCCCAGTACCGGGACTCCTCGTGCTCCGGGTCGATGATCTGGATGAAGCCGATCGGACGACCGTCGACTTCGGCGATGAGCCATTCGCGCCAGGTCGGGTGGCGGTGGATTTCGGTTTCCCAGTGCCAGTCGCTGTCGACGAGCGAGCGGCGCACGTCCGGGTCCTGGTCCCAGCGGCGCAGGTGGGTGATGTCCGCCGGCACCGCGGGTCGCAGGGTCACGATGCCGGGTGCCGGCCGGCGTTCGATGGGGTCAATTCCGGGATTCAAGCTCATGGTAGACCCGCCGGTGGCGGCCACGTTCCGGGGCCGGGCTTCCGGTGACCCGTGGCGCCTGGGGGTGCCAGGTCGCGCTGGATTGCGGCCAGAACTCGCGGGGGCTGGTTTCGAATGCGTGCTGTTCGCTCAGCAGGTAGCGCGCCAGGATCTCATGGAAGATGTGGCGCATGGTCAGGCCCTCTCCCGCCGGTCGGCCATCGCCAAGCGGGGGGCGCTGACGATGACCGCCGGCATTTCCGCGACCTGCGGAAGGATGTCAACCGGGGTCAGGGGGCCGACTTCGATGCTGGCCCTTGGCAGCCCGCCGGCGTGGCCCTTGTCCAGGGCAAGGCCGCTGGTGCCGACGATCAGGGCGGCAAGCACTGCTGAAAGCGCGCCGCGGTAGCCGTAAATATTGCTGCTGTTCATGACCCGTTCCTTTCTCTGTTTCGCCATCGGTTTTCCGTGTTGGCTACTTTGGAGGGGCGGGCGCCGGCGAACAAACCGGCTTTCTGAACCGTGCTTAAGCTTTTGTGAAGGGGAGTGGTCCAGGGGCGCAGCCGGGCATGAGCGTGGCGGCTGGCCGCGTACGCCGGCGGGCCGCCTTCCGGCGCGCACGCGCGGGGCAACGACTTCGCGAAGATCGCCGCGATCGTCGAGTAACTGCTCGCTAGTTGCAGCCCTTCGCGCTGCAGCGCGGCCCGGTCAGACGCTGCGCATACAGTCCGCGCGCGGTTTCGAGGTACTTCAGCGCCGTTTCCTGCGGGATCGTGGATTTCCACGATGCCGCCGGCGTGTTCATGATCGCGTATTGCGAGAGCCGCACTTCGTCGGCCTTGATTAACGACGGCATCCAAGTCGTCGACAGCCAGTCGCGGTAGCGCTTCAGGTAGCCGCTTACCTTGCCCGTCGCGGACCAGTACGTCGCGCACACGCCCTGGTAGCCGGTGTCCCGCAACTTCTGGATGGCATTGAATTCCTCGACGACCCACGGTTCCGGCGAACATTCCGTGTCGCCGACGCCGCAGCCGCTGGGGCCAAGCTTCGCGTTCATCGCTTCCATGCGCGCATCCGCCGGCGCCGCGGACTGTTTCAGCGCGGATTCGTAGCCGGCGACCACGGCCTTCTTCTCGCTTTCGAATTGCATCGCGGCGGCATTGAGTTCAGGGCCCACGGTCTGGGCTTCCGCCCCGATCTGCTGCTGCGCCTGTGCCCACTTCATCGCCTCCTGCGGGTTGCTCATCATCCATTGCTGCATCTTCTGCGCCTTCACCATCGGGTCGATATTGTTGAATTCGTCCTCGATATGCTGGTTGACGGCTTTCTGCCGCTCGATTTCCGCCTGTGTTGCCTCGGTCGCGGCTGCGGCCTTGTCGGAGAATGTATCGCCCTCCGCATAGCAGGTGGTCGGCAACGCGGGCAGCTTCGCGAACGGACTGGCCACCGGCGCCTGCGCCAGCGTCGTCGCGGATACCAGGAACAAGGCGAAGGCGGCCGCGGTGAGCGGCGCCCGGATGAAAAGCGCATTCATGTGAACTCCCCCTCGAGCGGCCGGCGATCAGCCGACCGGATTGTCGCACTCGTCGACCTTCGTGCCCGTCAGGTTGACGGTCATGGTCATGCCTTCGGCGGTGAACGTGATCGTGCCCGTGTACGCGTCGTCGCTGGTGAAGTTAATCTCGCCGTGACCGGACATCTCCATCTGGCCGGTGCACTGCGTATCCCAGCTGACCTTGGTTCCGTCGCGCCGGAAATTCGATGTCGTGCAGCTCTGGCCGGGTGGCGGCGGCGGCGGCTGGGTCCATTCCTTCGCCGTGCACAGCTGCATGGATTGCGGCGGCATCGCCGGCATGCCAGGCATCGACATCTGCGATGTCGTGTTCCACAGATCGCCCAGTCGGTCGTCGGCGATTGCCGGCGTCGCCAGGACTGCCACGGAAAGCGCCGCCAGCAGGCGGCCGGAACAGCAACGGATCATGGAAATCCCCCTATTCGTGTTGGAAAAAGTCGGCCGGGGTCAGCGTGGTATGCGCCCCCGGAAGTCGGGCTGTCAAGGGGGAACGCTTGCGGGAGCGCCGCGGGCGGGACTATAACGGGAGCGCATTTCAGGGGAATCCAGTGAAAAACCCGCGGGTCTTCGGCCTCACCGCCGGGGTCGTCGGTGCAATCGCCGTTGCGGCTGCGCTCGTCACGGCGGGCCCGGCCCAGGGCGCGGACCGCGTCCCGACAATCGGCGCCCGCGGCTATGTCGGCGGCAGCGCCAAGGTCACGGTGACCGGATCATTCAAAATCAGCGCCGACATCCCGATCAACAAGCAGGCCAGCATGAGCGACGGCGAAATGACCTGGCTGCAGTTCGGCGCCTCCGGGGCCGATGAGCCCAACATGCTCCTGACGGTGAGCAGCGACGAGGTCGGCTTCGGCGTTGCGCGCGGCAAGGCGACGGCCACGGCCGGCGCCGAAGACTGCACCGGCGACATGGTCGTCGGTGAGCGGCAGATCAACGGCAACTACAGCTGCAAGGGCGTCACCTCGTACGATCCCGGCACCGGCCAGATGGGCACCGTGGACATCGAGATCCAGTTCACTGCGCTCTCCTGACCCGAGATCGCCTCGCGCATGTTCTCCTGGCTCGACGCTCCCCTCGCCGCGCTCGGCGACGGCTTCATGCGCGCCTGGTCGAAGGTCGAACGCAGCTACCGCACGCCCGTTCTCGCGCATCGCCTTCTGCCTGAAGTTCGCGTTCTACCCGCTGCTCGCGATCCTGCGCGCTCGCCTGGCTCGCCTGGGACTGGACCCACTCGCGCTCGCTGAATGCGGCCGAGAACGCGATCTTCGACCACCGTCGTGCAGCTGGCGGCCCGTTCGAACCGCAGCCGTCCGGCCGTGTGGTCGGTCGTCGAGATCGACGAATGCTCGATCGAGCTTTTCCGCGCAGCGCGGCGAAGGCGGCTGGCCCTGGAGTCGGCAGCGGCACGCTGACCTGCTCGACCGGCTCGACCGCGACCGGCGTGCGTGCGGCCGGGTTCGATGTGCTGCTCGACCGATCCGTCGCGGGAGCGATCCGGCCGGCGACCAGGCGCTCGAGGCGATGGCGCTAGGCGGCGCAGGCCGCTTCGTGTTCGCCGCGGCCCGGCTGCATGCGCGACTACGACGCCGGCGCGCCCTTGCGTGCTTCGGCGGCAGCCTGGCGCGTTCCCGCTCGTGGCCGCACCCGCCGGACGATCCCCCGGTTGCGCTGCTCCTGCCGTACGGCGAGGCGATGGCCGCGTCCAGCGCCATCGTCAATGTCGCGCGCAATGACGACGGCGTGCTGCGCGACCTTCCGCTGCGCGAGACTACCGGAGACTGGGGCCTGCCTTCGTTGCCGTTGCGGCTCGCAACGCCAGTCGCGACGGACTCCTACCGCCGGACTTTCCGCCGTCCATCCGGCCGAACTGGCGCGAGAGCACGCGCGCCTGCCGCGCCTCAGTGCCGCGGACCTCCTGGTCGAAGCCCCGCCGGTCTGCCGACGCGGCACGACGCCGCTGCCGGAATGCTGGATCGCGTCGTGCTCGTCGGCTATACCGCCGTCGGGCCTCAACGACGCGAAGCCGACGCCTGTCGACCCGGTCATGCCCGGCGTCGAAGTGCATGGCGGAGGCGACCGAGGCATTCGTCGCCGGCAGCGCGATCCGTGTGCCGCCGGCCGGCTTCAAATACGCCATCGCGGCCTTGCTGGTCGTGGTGACGGCCTTTGCCTTCTTCCGCGGCGAGCCGCACAACGACATCGACTCGATCTTCGTTGCGGCAAACTTCTTGCTGCTCGGTGCCGCTTTCATCGGGCTCACGTTCTTCGCTTTCTTTTTCGACATCTTCGCCACCGTCGGCTTCGTCAGTCTCGTCTTCGGCCTGTGCCGCATTTACGCCGGGAGTCCAGCGCGGACGAGCCGTCGGCAACGGCGACTACCTGCCGGAGTTCGACCCGTCGAGGGATCGCTGGCTCGCGGTCGCGCGCTTGCGATTCGTGCCGGACGCCAGGCTCGACGCGAAGTCAGTCGCGCGGCGCCGCCGCGAGTATCGCCGCCGGCTGCGGCGCTTCCTGTACGCTGGCACCGACTCCGTGATGCTCGAGGGCGTGGTCGAGCGAGAAGACCTGGCTGCACGATGCCCTTGCAGCGACGTCGTCGGTGCTGATGTGGCACGGCGAGAGCGAGGCGCGATGCGCGTGATGCGGCGGCGCGCGACCTCACGCAGGCTCGAGCGGCAGCCTTGCCGAGCAGGACGCGCGCCTGCCGGACGACGGCACGGTCCGGCTCGCGTTCGGCAGCGGGGAGATCGACGATGCGGAGCGGATGCGGCTCGCGCCCGGCAGCGCCGGCCGCTGCACGTGCTGATCGGGCAGGTGCTCGCCTCTTCCATCAGAATGGCCGCTGGCGAAGCGCAGTGAATCGACTCGCTGCCAGCCGGCGGCCCCATCAGGAGAACCATGATGCGTGTGCTTACCGCCTGCCTGGTCGCCGGCAGTCGCTGGCCGCGTCGAACGCGCGCAGCCGCCGAGCGTCGCCGCCACCGTGCAGCAAGCCGGAGGTCGACGTGTATACGCGCAGCCGAACCTCGACGTCCGCCGAAGGTTGAAGAAACTGACGCACAACACCGCGGCGGTTGCCATCGTCGGCGCAGCAGGGCCTCTGGTACGAGCTGATTCTTGCCGACCGGAACAGCGGCTTACGTGCGCGTCAACGACGTGCGCGTCGAACTACGGGAGCGCCGAGGACAGCGGCGCCAACGCTCCGCCTGCTGACGAGCGGCAAGGCCGGCGCGGGGCCGCGTCACCGAGACGGCCGGCGTGCGCGGCATCGACGAGAGTGAGCTCAAGTCGGCGGCCCTCAACCAGGCGCAGCTCGACGCGATGGTCGGCAATCGCGTCGACGATGCCGCGGCCTCCGCCGCTTACGCCGGCGAGCACGGCTGGCCGGCGACCACGCGTCGCCGTAGGCCGCCGAAGTCGAAACCCGCGAAGAAAGGATGACTGAGGCGTCGAAGTCGCGCGTCATCGGCGCTCGCCAGCCCTGGCAGACGCGGCTCGGCGGCATGCTCGGTTCAGGCTTGGTACAGAAGTGCGAACTCCATTCTCGGCGCCGCGAGCAAGGTGGCGCCGAAGTCCGAAGCCGAGCTCAGGCGGCAGAGGAGCTCGCGCTCGGCCCGGAAATCGCCGGCCGCGTGCTCGGTGCGCGGCCGCTGTGGAACAACCCGGAAGGCACAGACAGCGTGTGAACTTCGTGTCGGCCGTTGGGTTGCCTCGCAGACCAGCCGCCCGGAACTGCCCTGGACATTCGGCGTCGATTGATACGCGCGGAGATCAACGCGTTCGCCGCGCCCGGCGGCTACATTCTCATCGCGCGCGGCATGTATGAACTGCTGGGCTCCGACGCCGAACTCGCGGCCGTGCTCGGGCCACGAGATCAATCATTGCCGTCGAGCGCGATCACTACAACGTCATCCGCAAGCAGGAGTTGGCGAGGGCCGGCAAGGACCTGGCGATTCGGCGAGATCCACCGTGGGCACCGGCAGGTCGCCGAGAACTATGCGAAACGATACGCCGAGAAGTACGGCGCGACGATCGTCCTGACTTCGCTCGACCGCGCAGGCCGAGTATCCGGGCCGACGAGGCCGCGCAGATCTATGTTGCGCGCGCCGGCATGAACCCGTTGGCGCTGTACTCCGTGTTCCAGAAGATGATGCCACGTTCGGCAGCGCATCCGCCGAGCCTGGTGGCAGCTGTACAAAACGCATCCGTCGCTCGATGCGCGGCTGGACCGGATCGACAAGCGCGGGTATGGCGCGCTGAAGGAATTCACGTCCCGGGAGTGAGCGCGCCGCACGCGGCGCGCTTCACTGCGGCGGGCGATAGGGCTTCGGTGTCGGGCTGGGCGGCGGCGTCCTCACGGGCGGCCCGCGGGAAACCGGCTTCTCGGTGGACAGCAGTCCGAAGTCCATCTCGTCCTTGAAGGCCGCGCTGCCGCTGAGGCCGCTGCCCTTGCCTTCCAATTCGATGCGCCCGCCGAGGTCCTCGAGCCCGCCCCTGTTGCCCTTGATGAAAGCGCCGGTCTTGATGCCGCCTTCCAGGCCCAGGCCGGCGCCGCTACCGCCCGCTTCCATGCGCGGCCCGGCGAACAGCATGAAATCCCCGCCCTTCTTGAACTCGGCCGAGCCGTGGAATCCCATCGAGGTCCCGAATATCCCGGCATTTCCTTCCAGCAGGTTGAACTCGGCCTCCGCCTTGATGGAGTCGCAGCTCGACCTCCGCGGTGAACTTCGGCCCCGGCAGGCCCTCGGGCATGCCGACCGACTGCTTGACTTTCAGGCCCCCGAAGATTTCCTTGCAGGGGTCGGTCTCCGGCGTGGCCTCGCCTCCATAGGGCACTTCCACGAACTCCTCCGGGCATTCACGGACGATATCCGCCGGGAACGCGTAGTAGAGCGAGATCATCGAGAGCATGCCCGCGTTCATGCTCTCGATCTCGGCGCGCATCGGCACGTCGTTGTACTCGAACCATTCCGCGTCGCCGATGTTGGAGGTAAGACCGCTGGCGATCTTGTACAGGACGCGCGCGTACTCGCGCTGCGCCTCCTCGACGCGCACGGCGTACGGCTGGACACCCTGGATTCCCTGGGATATCAGGCTGCGATACGTCGGACAGTGGTTGCCCGGCTGGGTCGCGAGCTCCACCACGCGTTGGAGCACGAATGAATGGTTCTGGCCCGCAATCTCCTCGGCGGCGCGGATCGCGCGATCGACGTTGTCTTTCTTCTGCAGCACGTACGGCTCGATTTCATCGAGGCTCCCGATGAGCCGCGACATCTTGGCCGCCCAGGCGTCGTACGGATCGTCCGTGCCGCCCGCGAACCGCGGGTTGTTTCCCATCGCGGCCATGCGTTGCTTGAATGGCTCAGCAAGCGCGAGGCGCGCCATCCCGAGCGCCCCCACCATCTCGAAGAAAGGCTCCAGGTCGCTCGCCTTGTCCGGGTGCCAGAATTCGACGAGGTTCACCTCGATGCCCATCGAGGTGTCGAACATGTCGTCAACCGGGGGGCGCACTTCTTCATCGGCGCTGGCGCCGCAGGCGATCAGGTATTTCGGCTTGAACCGCCACATGCCGCCGAGGTAGGTACGCTTGCCCTGCGTGGAGTTGCCTTCGTGCGCCTGCACGAGCGCGAGGCCGTGGGCAGACTCGTTGATGAAAGGCTCCTGCGCCATGGCTTTCTGGAACCCGGATTTCGCGGCCCCGAGGTCACCGCGCAGCATCTGCGCATATCCCTCCTGGTAATCGAGGGCGGCGGCGGCATCCACGCCGAGCGGCAGCGCGGGGAGCTTGCCGAGCGAGCGGATGTGCGTGATGGCGGCAAGCGATTCGTTCGGGAGACGGTTGATGCTGAGCGCGGCGGCCAGGTTGAACAGCGTGCCGGCGTCGTCCGGTGATTTTTCGACCGCGGCGAAGAGCTGGGCGAGGGCCGCTTCGGGCTCACCGAGGGCGAGCGTCGCGGGAACACCGGTATCGGCGGTCACCTTCCCGGTCGCGAGCTTCCTGCCGGTTTCGTAACCCGCCTGGAATTTCGGCTCCGACAATCGCGCACGCAGTTTGTCGAGTGCCTGCGGCCAGTCGAGATCCTGCGGCGGGACAGAGCCGACCAAGCCCTTGTTGTTGCTGACCAGTTCGCCAAACTCGTAGCCGTAGTCCAGGCAGCCGTGGTCGTAAATGCCGTAATCCAGGCGCCCCGGCCCGTTCCAGTCGAAGCTGACAGGGCCGCCCGCTCCCCCGCCGCCACCGCCCGTGATGAGAATGCGGCAGTCGGATGGCGCGTCGTCGGCTTCCTTCGCCTCGCCTGCTTCGCTGGGTTCGTCCGGCGCTGCCGCAATGCACGGCCGTTCCTCGAACGGAGGCGGGTCCTGGGCCCTGGCGGTCGGCGGAAGGGCTTGCCCCGCTAGCGCCAGCAGCAGCGGGGCGAGGATGGCTGGTCCCCGAACCACGGCGGGCACGCCGGTCACTCGCCCGAATCGTCGTCGCCGGAATTGTCGCCGCAGCTCTCTTCCTTGCCGAGCTGCGCCATCGCGGCCTCGTGCTTGTTGAAGAAGTCGACGTTGGCTTGCGAGACGCCTGGCGGCAGCTTGCCGCCCGGCTGCTTGAGCGCCCACGCCGCCATGCCGTTCTGCATCATCGAGAACATGAAGACGACGTATTCGCGCGAGGTCATGCCGGCGGACTGGATTGCCGCCTGCGCGCCCGGCACGGAATTCAGTTTCGCGACCATCTGGTCGATCGATCGGAGGTCGTCCGAGTCATCGTCCTCTTCCGCTGTGCAGGCGCCCGGGACACTGGCCAGGTTCTTGCTCGCCTGCGCGAATTTCGACAGGCCGGATTCGGTCAGCACGTAAGCCGAGACTTCACGACTGTCGCGGTCCTCGGCAACGGCCGGGTCGGGCGCCGCCAGCCCGATCGACATCGCGATGGCGAACGTTGCGGCGAGGCGAGAGTTCCATGGCATGGCGGTCACTCCTGCGGTTGTTGCCGTTCGGGCGGGCGCGCGCACCGGGCTTTCCGGGGAAAGTCCCGCGCAAGCGTTGGGCGGCACCAGGGCGGTGGTCGGGACAAGGCGGGCCAAGCGACCCTCCCGTTGAGACGGGTGACTAGGTGATGTGCGCGAGGATTCCGTCGAGCTCGTCGAGACTGTGGTAGCTGATGACGAGCTTTCCCTTGCCCGCCGTGGAATGCTGCAGTTCGACGGTCGCGCCGAGCTTGTCGGCGAGGTCGTTCTCGAGCCGCTGGATGTCCGGGTCCTTCGAGCGGGCCCGCGCGGGCTTGCCCTTGCCGTCGTTCGCGTGCGCGATGAGGCGGCGGACGAGCGCTTCCGTCTCGCGCACCGAGAGGTTCTTCTTCGCGACCAGCGCGCCGACCTCCGCCTGCTGCTTCGCGGCGGGCAGCGCCAGCAGCGCGCGCGCATGGCCCATCTCGAGCTCGCGCTTCTCGATCAGCGGACGGATGGCCTGCGGCAGGTCGAGCAGGCGCAGCAGGTTCGACACGGCCGCGCGCGAGCGGCCGACGGCCTCGGCCGCCTGCTGGTGCGTGAGCTGGAATTCCCCGATCAGGCGCGAGAGCGCGAGCGCCTCCTCGAGCGGGTTCAGGTCCTCGCGCTGGATGTTCTCGATGAGCGCGAGCGCGACGGCGTGCTCGTCGTCGATGCGCCGCAACACCGCGGGGATCTCGTGCAAGCCCGCCAGCTGCGTGGCGCGCCAGCGGCGCTCGCCGGCGACGATCTCGTAGCGTTGCGGCTCGCCCTGCGTCGGCGTGCCGAGCGGGCGCACGACGATCGGCTGGATCACGCCCTGGGCCTTGATCGAGTCGGCCAGGTCCTGCAGCGACTCCTCGCGCATGTCCACGCGCGGCTGGTACTTGCCGCGCGAGAGCAGGTCTACCGGGATCTGCAGGAGCTGCTCGCGCGCCGGCGGCGTGCCCGGCTCGGGCCGCGGCTTGGCTTCGCCGAGCAGCGCCTCGAGGCCGCGCCCCAGCCCGCGTTTCTTGTCGCTCATGCCATGAAGTGTAGCGGACTTCCCGACGGTGCCGGGTCGCACTTATCGCACTTATTGAACCTAATCATGAGCCGAGAACACATGTTCAATAAGTGCGATAAGTGCGACCCGGCACCGTTCAAGTCGGGATGACGAGGCGGGCGAGGCAGCCGCTGGCGCCTTCGCGGTTCTTGAGGGTCAGCGTGCCGCCGTGGGCTTCGGCGACCTGGCGCGCGAGCACGAGGCCGATGCCGCTGCCGCCGGGCTTGGTGGTGAAGAACGGCACGAAGAGGTTGTCGGGGTTGGCGACGCCCGGGCCGCTGTCCTCGACCTCGAACACCACGCTGTCCTTGCCTTTGATCGCGCGAAGCTCGACCGGCGCGCCGCCCTCGGGCGTCGCCTCGACCGCATTGCGCACCAGGTTGATCAGCGCCTGCTGGATCTGGTCCGCATCGCCGCGCAGCGCCAGCCCTTCCGTGGCCGCGAATTGCACCCGCCCGGCCGGCTGCACCGTGGCCACCTGGCCCAGGATCCACGCCGCGTCGCAGGCGACGATCGTCGGCTCCGGCATGCGCGCGAGCTCGCTGTAACGCGACAGGAACCGCCGCAGCGACTCCGCCCGCTCCGCGACCAGCGCCAGGTTGTGCGCGAGCTCTTCGCGCTCCGCCTTGTCCGGCGAGCCCGCGGCGAGCGCATCGCGGCTCGTCTCGATCACCGACTTGATCGGCGCCAGCGAGTTGTTGAGCTCGTGCCAGATCACGCGGATCAGCCGCCGCCACGCGCGCCGTTCCTCGTCGCGCAGCGCCTGCGAGAGGTCGGTCACGACCAGCAGGCGGAACGGCCGGCCCGCCTCGTGGAACACCTCGCGCATCACCTGCCAGCGGCCGGCGCCGCCGGGGAAGGTGTGCGACTCGCTCGACACCGGCGGTCCCTGGAGCAGCGCCTCGAAGCCGATGTCGGCGGCCGACAGGCCCATCAGCGCGTCCGGGTGTCGCCGCAGGAGCGCGCCCGCGGCGCGGTTCGCGAGCCGGATCCGCTCGTCGCCGTCGAAGGCGAATACGGCGACGTCCACCTCCGCCAGCACCTTGTTGAGGAGCGCCGAGGACTCGATCGCCTCGAAGCGCTGGGATCGCAGTGTCGCGCCGAGGCGGTTCGCCTCGAGCACGATGTCGCCGAGCGCATCACCCCTGCGCCCATGCCGCCCGCGGATCGCGTAGTCGCCCCCGCGCAGGGCTTCCAGCAGGTTCGCGATCGAGCGCAGCGGCTCGACCGTCGCCTTGTGCACCGCGATCGCGAAGCCCACCCAGGCGCCGACCAGGAGCACGACCAGGAGGCGGTGCACGGAGTCAGCGATCTGGGCATCGCGCAGCAGCACGAATACGGTGAGCAGCGCGGGCACCCCGCCCGCGAGCGTGAGCACGACGATGCGCGCCTGGAACGGCATGCCGCGCCGACGCATCACCGGACGCGAATGCAGGGGTTTTCGCGCTTCTTCTTCAGCCGCCACGGCCGGAAGTCTACGCGCTCAAGGGCGCGGCGCAGCACGTCGCCATGCTGCGCCGCGTGGGCATTACTCGACCAGCGGGATCCCGTTCGCCAGCTCGTACTTGAGGGCGGCGCGGATCTTCTGCTCGATCTGGTAGTAGCGCGCGACCTTCGCCGCGGGCAGCACCTTGCTGAACTTCGGCACATACGACTTGCGCAGGTCGACCTCGGCAGCCTCGATCGCGAGGGCCTCGTCGAGCAGCTTCTTCGCCGTGTCGTCGGCCACCGCGCCCGCGTTGTAGGCAGTCGCGTAGCTCTCGATCATCTTGCGCGTGCGTTCGTTCAAGCCCGCGAGCTCTTTCTGGTATGACTCGTAAACCGGCCAGAACGCGGGGGCTTCCTGTTCGGACAGGTCCATGTTGGCCGCGACCAAGAGCTTCTTGTCCGCGCGGACCTTCTCCATGACGATGGCCATGTTGTCGGCGGACTTCTCCTGGGCGGCAGCGGTCTGGCCGGCGAGCATGGCGGCGGCCACCATGGCGGCGCTGAGAATCTTCATGTCATTCCTCTCCTGTTGATGGATCCCCCGCGTGGAATCGCCCACGTGGGGGCGGCATCATCCCACACTGCGGCCCCGGATTTCGCATCCCGCCGCGTGAAAATCGACCTCAAGCCGAGACGGCTTGCTCCTGGGGTCCCTGCACCTGCCGTTTCAGGAGGGCGATGAGCCGCAGCAGGTCCTCCGGCGCCACGGGTTTCGTGAGGTGCGCGTCGAACCCCGCGAGCCGCGATTTTTCCACGTGCTCGGGCTGTCCCCATCCTGTCACGGCGATCAGGATGAGGCTGCCGCCCAAGGGACCCGCGCGCAGCTGCCTGGCCGCTTCGTAGCCGTCCATGTTCGGCATCCGGATGTCCAGGAGGACGATCTCCGGCTGGAACCGCGAAACCGCATCCAGGGCGCCCTCGCCGTCGCAGGCCGTGAACACCTCGCTTCCCGTCAGGTCGAGCACATGGGCCAGGCTTTCACGGCAATCGGCGGCATCGTCCACGATGAGGATGCGGTGTCCCTCGCTGTCGCGCGGGGTGACCCGCAGCGGGACGGGTTCGGCAGGAGGCGCGAGCCCGTCGACCGGCAGCGGCAGATGCACGATGAATTCGCTGCCGGACCCGGAGCCCCCGCTGCGTGCCTCGACACGACCCTCGTGCATCTCGACCAGGCGCTGGACCAGCGACAGCCCGATGCCGAGGCCGTCGTGCGTGTGCGGACGCGGGTTCTGCACCTGTCCGAACAGCTCGAACACGTGCGCCAGGTACTCGCTTTCGATGCCGATCCCGTCGTCACGCACCGAGATGCACGCGCAACCATCCGCTTCCGCCAGCTTCACGACGATGTTCCCGCCGTCGGGCGTGTACTTCGCGGCATTGTTCAGCAGGTTGCCGACGACCTGCGCAAGCCGGACCGGGTCGCCGCGGACGCAGGGCGCTTGCGCCGGCAGCTGGACCTCGATGCGATGCTTGCGGGCACTGATCGCCGGCATGTGGGTCTCGACCGCGCGCGTCACCAGCTCGCCGAGGTCGACCGGCTCGGACCGCAGGTTGATCTTGCCCTGCGTGATTCGCGACACGTCGAGCAGGTCGTCCACCAGCCGCGTCATGTGCCGGACCTGCCGTTCCATCAGGTTGAGCATCTGCACCAGCACCGGCTCCTGAGGGGCCGAGCGCTGCAGGATGTAGATCGCATTGCCGATCGGCGCGAGCGGGTTGCGCAGTTCGTGCGCGAGGATGGCGAGGAAGTCGTCCTTGCGACGGTCCGCGTCGCGCAGGGCCTGCTCGGCACGGCGCCGCTCGGCGATCTCGCCCGTGAGGGCGGCATTGCTGGCCACCAGCTCGTCATTCGCGTCCTGGAGACGATGGTTGAGCGTCGCAAGCTCGCTCGCCTTGTCGCGCATGAGCGTGCGGTTCGCTTCGTCCAGCTGGCGGTTGGCCTCCGTCAGCGACCGGTTCAGGCGTTTCAGCTCCAGCCGCTGGCAATGCAGCTCGACGAGGACCGCGACCTTGCTGCGCAGGATCTCCGGCACGACCGGCACGTACACGTAGTCGACCGCGCCGACCTCGTAGCCTTTCAGGCGATCGAGGTCGCTCACGTGCACGCCGGTCACGAAGATGATCGGCGTCGACTCGTAGCGCGGGTGATGGTGGATCAGCTGCGCGGTTTCGAAGCCGTCCATGTCGGGCATGCTGACGTCGAGCAGGATCACGGCGAACTCCCGCTCCATGAGCCGTGCCAGCGCTTCGACGCCCGATGTCGCCTTGACGAGCCGGTGCCCGAGCGGCTCCAGGATCGCCTCGTAGGTCAGGAGGCGCGACGGCTGGTCGTCGACCAGCAGGATGTCCACCGCTTCAGTCGAAGTCATGGAGGCGTCGGGCCGTCAGGGATGCAGCCAGGTCCGCACGAGCGACAGCAGCTGGTTCGTGTTGACGGGTTTTGCGATGTAGTCGGAGGCCCCGGCCTCGAGGCATTTCTCGCGGTCGCCCTTCATGGCCTTCGCGGTCAGCGCGATGATCGGCAGCCGCCGGTAACGGGAATCCTTGCGGATCCGCTGCATCGTCTCGTAGCCGTCCATCTCCGGCATCATGATGTCCATCAGCACGATCTGCAGGTCCGCCTGCGTCTCGAGCTGGTTGATGGCCTCCTGTCCCGTGGTCGCGCTCACGACCGTCATGCCGTGCCGCTCGAGCAGGCTCGCCAGCGCGAAGATGTTGCGCACGTCGTCGTCGACCACCAGGGCACGCTTGCCGATCAGTGCCACGTCGGTCGTGTGCAGGCTCTCGAGCATGCGCTGCTTGGCGGGCGGCAAGCCGGCCACCGACCGGTGCAGGAACAGCGCCGTCTCGTCCAGCAGGCGCTCCGGCGAATGCGCGCCCTTCAGCACGATGCTCTTGGCCTTGCGCCTCAGCTCCATTTCCTCGTCCGCCGTCAGCTCTCGGCCCGTGAACACGACGATGGGCGTGTCCTTGAGCGAGTCGTCGTTCTGGATCTCGGTCAGCAGCTCGAAGCCCGACATGTCGGGCAGCCGGAGGTCGAGCACGACGCAGTCGTAGGTGCCCGAACGCAGAAGCCTGAGCGCCTCGGCACCGGTCCCCGCCGTGCTGATGTTCACGTCGTCGTGCGCCAGCAGCTCGACCACGCTCATCCGCTCGCCCGGATTGTCCTCGACGACCAGGAGCTCGCGCACGCGCGGCTCGGCGAAGGTCTTGAGGCGCTCCAGCGCGTTCTCGAGGCCGTCCGTCGTGAGCGGCTTGTTGAGGTATGCGAACGCCCCGCGTTCGAGGCCGTACTGCCGTTCTTCCTCGATCGTCACGATCTGCACCGGGATATGGCGCGTGGCCGGATCCCGCTTGAGCTCGCTGAGTACCGTCCAGCCCAGCATGTCCGGGAGGAACACGTCGAGCGAGATCGCGGTCGGCGAATGCCGGCGCGCCAGGCTCAGCGCGTCCGCGCCGTTGCGGGCCACGATCCCCTTGAACCCGCGATCGCGCGCGAGGTTCAAGAGCACGCGGGCGTAGTGCGGGTCATCCTCCACGATCAGCAGCACGAGGTCGCCGGCCAGGATGTCCGCGCGATCGTCCGGCACGGATTCGATGCGCGCGGCCGGCAGGACGATCTGCTGCCCGGTCGTCGGTGCGCTCGCGCGCGGCCGCTCCGCATCCCCGCGCGGGTAGGCGGGACCGAGGTAGTCGAGCGGCAGGTACAGCGTGAACGTGCTGCCCGCGCCGGGGGTGCTCTGGAGGCGGATTTCGCCGCCGAGGAGCTGCGCGAGCTCGCGGCTGATCGCGAGGCCGAGGCCCGTTCCGCCGTACTTGCGCGCGGTGCCCGCGTCCGCCTGCTGGAACGCCTCGAAGATGATCTTCTGTTTCTCCGGCGGGATGCCGATCCCCGTGTCGCTGACGGCGAACGCGATGACCGTCGGCGCCTTGCTGAGGATGGGATGCTCGGCGCTCCAGCCCGCGTTCACGACGCCGACGCGCACCCTCACCGAGCCCCGTTCCGTGAACTTGAGGGCGTTGGACACCAGGTTCTTGACCACCTGGAGCAGGCGCTTGGGGTCGGTCGTGATGGCGCGGCCGAGGTTCGGCGAGAAGTCGGTGTCGAGGGTCAGCGCGCGCGCCTCCGCCTCGTGCCTGAAGGTCCGCTCGATCGTGTCCCGGAGGTGCGCGAACGGGATTTCCTCCGACTCGACCGTCACCGTGCCCGACTCGATCTTCGACAGGTCGAGGATGTCGCTGATCAGGTTCAGGAGGTCCGTGCCGGCGCCGTGGATGGTTCGCGCGAACTCCGTCTGGCGCTCGGTCAGGTTTCCGTCCGCGTTCTCGGCGAGCTGCTGCCCGAGGATCAGGATGCTGTTCAAGGGCGTGCGCAGCTCGTGCGACATGTTCGCGAGGAACTCCGACTTGTAGCGCGAGGTGAGCGCGAGCTCCGCGGCCTTCTCCTCCACCGCGCGGCGCGCGAACTCGATTTCCTTGTTCTTGCGCTCGACCTCGACATTCTGTTCGGCGAGCAGCCGGGCCTTCGTGGCCAGCTCCTCGTTGGTCTGCTGCAATTCCTTCTGCTGTGTCTGGAGTTCCGTGGCGAGCTGCTGCGACTGGAGCAGCAGGCCCTCGGTGCGCATCGTCGCCTCGATCGTGTTCAGCACCACGCCGATGCTGCCGGTGAGCTGTTCGAGGAAGGCCAGGTGCGGGGCCGTGAATTCACCGAGCGACGCGAGCTCGATGACCGCCTTGACCTGCCCCTCGAACAGCACCGGCAGCACGATGATGCTGCTCGGGCGCGCGACCACGAGTCCCGAATGCACCTGGATCAGGTCCGGCGGGACTTCCGTCAGCAGGATGCGCTGGCGCTCCTTGGCGCACTGGCCGACCAGGCCCTCGCCGAGCCGGTAGTCGCGCGGCTCGCCGGATTCCTGCAGGTCGGCGTAGCCGGCCAGCCGCTTCAGCCGCTCGTCGCCCTCGCCGCTCCCCGCGACCAGGTACATCACGCCCTGATGGGCGTTGACCAGGGTGGCCAGCTCCGAGAGCAGCATCTCGGCCACGGTGGTCAGGTCGCGCTGGCCCTGCATCATGCGGCTGAACTTCGCGAGGTTCGTCTTCAGCCAGTCCTGCTCGGTGTTGCGCTCGGTCGTGCCGCGCAGGTTGCCGATCATCGCGTTGATGTTGTCCTTGAGGTCCGAGACCTCACCGCGCGTGTCGACCTGGATCGAGCGGGTGAGGTCGCCTTTCGTGACGGCCGTGGCCACTTCCGCGATGGCGCGCACTTGCGTCGTGAGGTTCGCGGCCAGCAGGTTGACGTTCGCGGTCAGGTCCTTCCAGGTGCCCGCGGCGCCCGGCACGTTCGCCTGGCCTCCGAGGCGGCCTTCGACGCCGACCTCGCGGGCAACGGTCGTCACCTGCTCCGCAAAGGTCGCGAGCGTCGCCGTCATGCTGTTGATCGTCTCCGCGAGAGCGGCCACCTCGCCTTTCGATTCCACCGTGAGGCGCTGGCGCAGCTCGCCGTTCGCGACCGCGGTCACCACCTTGACGATGCCGCGCACCTGGTTCGTGAGGTTGGCGGCCATCACGTTCACGTTGTCGGTGAGGTCCTTCCAGGTGCCGGCGACGCCCGGCACGATCGCCTGGCCGCCGAGCTTGCCCTCCGTGCCCACCTCGCGCGCGACGCGCGTCACCTCGGCCGCGAAGCCGTTCAGCTGGTCGACCATCGTGTTGACCGTGTTCTTGAGCGCGAGGATCTCGCCCTTGACGTCCACGGTGATCTTGCGCGACAGGTCGCCGCGCGCGATCGCGGTGGCGACTTCCGCGATGTTGCGGACCTGGCCGGTCAGGTTGCCGGCCATCGAGTTGACGTTGTCGGTGAGGTCCTTCCAGGTGCCGGCGATGCCCGGCACGATCGCCTGGCCGCCGAGCTTGCCCTCGGTTCCCACCTCGCGCGCGACGCGCGTCACCTCGGCCGCGAAGCCGTTCAGCTGGTCCACCATCGTGTTGATGGTTTCCTTCAGCTGCAGGATCTCGCCGCGCACGTCGGCGGTGATCTTGCGCGACAGGTCGCCGCGCGCGACGGCCGTCGTGACCTCGGCGATGTTGCGCACCTGCGCCGTGAGATTGCCGGCCATGGAATTCACGTTGTCGGTCAGGTCCTTCCAGGTGCCGGCGACGCCCGGGACGTGCGCCTGGCCGCCGAGCTTGCCCTCGGTGCCCACCTCGCGCGCGACGCGCGTCACCTCGGCCGCGAAGCCGTTCAGCTGGTCCACCATCGTGTTGACAGTATTCTTGAGCTCCAGGATCTCGCCCTTGACGTCCACCGTGATCTTGCGCGACAGGTCGCCGCGCGCGACCGCCGTCGTCACTTCGGCGATGTTGCGCACCTGCGCGGTCAGGTTGCTGGCCATCGAGTTGACGTTGTCGGTCAGGTCCTTCCACGTGCCGGCGACGCCCGGGACGTGCGCCTGGCCGCCCAGTGCGCCTTCGGTGCCGACCTCGCGCGCGACACGCGTCACCTCGGCCGCGAAGCCGTTCAGCTGGTCGACCATCGTGTTGATGGTCTCCTTCAGCTGCAGGATCTCCCCGCGCACGTCGGCCGTGATCTTGCGCGACAGGTCGCCGCGCGCAACGGCGGTCGTCACCTCGGCGATGTTGCGCACCTGCGCCGTGAGGTTGCTCGCCATCGCGTTGACGTTGTCGGTGAGGTCCTTCCAGGTGCCGGCAACGCCCGGCACGATCGCCTGGCCGCCGAGCTTGCCCTCGGTGCCGACCTCGCGCGCGACGCGCGTCACTTCGGAGGCGAAGGACCGCAGCTGGTCCACCATGGTGTTGATCGCTTCCTTCAGCTGCAGGATCTCGCCGCGGACGTCGACGGTGATCTTGCGCGACAGGTCGCCGCGCGCCACCGCGATCGTGACGTCGGCGATGTTGCGGACCTGGTCGGTGAGGTTGCTGGCCATCGAGTTGACGTTGTCGGTGAGGTCTTTCCAGACGCCGCTGACGTCCTTGACCTTGGCCTGGCCGCCGAGCTTGCCCTCGGTGCCGACCTCGCGCGCGACGCGCGTGACCTCCGACGTGAACACGGTCATCTGCTGGATCATGGTGTTCACGATCGAGGCCGAGCGCAGGAACTCGCCCTCGAGCGGGCGGCCCGCGGCCTCGAGCTGCATCTTCTGCGAGAGGTCGCCCTTGGCCACGGCGGCGATGGTCCGGGTCACCTCGGTGGTCGGCCAGAGCAGGTCGTCGATCAGCGTGTTGAAGGAGCGCTCCATCTCGCCCCAGGAGCCGCCGCGCCCGCCGAGCGCCATGCGATGCCTCGTCTTGCCTTCCCGGCCCACGGTCTGGCCGCTGCGGTCGAGCTCGCGCGCCAGCAGCTGCGCGGAACTCGCGATCTCGTTGAACGTGTCGGCGATCTTTCCCGAGATGCCGACCTTGTCGCCGCGCAGGCGCACGGAGAAGTCGCCGTCGTTCATGGCCTGGAGCGCCTTCAGGAGCTCGCGCTGGTCGAGGTCGGCACCCCGTGCCCGGCCGTTGCCGGACGTTGACCGTCGGACATCCGCAGGATTACGCATGGACCCCCCACAGCCGCGATGGCAAGGCGGATATTGCCGCGCCGATTGTCGGAGCGATGTAGGAAGAAGCCTACGAATGGGCCTTTTGGGAGTCCGTCGGCATTCAGGAAAGTCCCTCGGGCTTCAGTCCGAGCTTCTCGAGCCGGCGATACATGGCGCTGCGGGACAGGCCGAGCGCCTCCGCCGCCGCCTGCACGCTGCCGCCGTTGCGCCGGATGGCCGAGCGGATCAGCGCCCGCTCCGCATCCTCGAGGCTCATGTCTTCCAGCGACGGCGGCCCGGTCCGGGCGGCCGAAAGCCGCAGGTCCGCGGCGCCGATCTCGTCGCCGCCCGCCAGCAGCAGGCTGCGTTCGACGACGCTGTTGAGCTCGCGCACGTTGCCCGGCCAGGCGTACTGCTGGAGCGCCGCCAGCGCGCCCGCGTCGAAGCCCTTCACCGCGCGCGCGTACTGCGCCGCCTTGCGCTCCAGCTGCGCATTCGCCAGCGCCAGGATCTCCTCGCGCCGCTCGCGTAGCGGGGGCAGGCGGATCTCGACGGTGTTGATGCGAAACAGCAGGTCCTCGCGGAAGCGCCCGTCGCGGATCATGGTCGGCAGGTCGGCATTGGTCGCCGACACCACGCGCACGTCCGCGCGCTGCGTGCGCGACGAGCCGACGCGCTCGAACTCGCCCTTCTCGAGCGCGCGCAGGAGGCGCGCCTGCTGCGCCGGCGGGACGTTGCCGATCTCGTCCAGGAACAGCGTGCCGCCGTCCGCCAGCTCGAAGCGGCCCGCGCGGTCCGCCTTGGCATCCGTGAAGGCACCCTTCACGTGGCCGAACATCTCGCTCTCGAACACGGTCTCCGGCAGGCCGCCCGCGTTCACCGCGATGAAGGACCTGTCCGCGCGATCCGACCAGTCGTGGATCAGCTTCGCGAGCAGGCTCTTGCCGGTGCCCGGCTCGCCGGTGATCAGGACGCTGGCATCCGAGCGCGCAACCTGACGCGCCAGCTTCACGACCTCGAGCATCGGCCGCGAGGTCGCCACCAGGTCGGTGCCGTCGGCCGCTCGCAGGATCGCGTTCTCGTCCGCGAGCCGCCGGCCGCGCCGGCGCGCCTCGGCGAGCTTCACCTGGTTGCGCAGGACCGAAAGCAGGCGCTGGTTGTTCCAGGGCTTCTCGAGGAAGTCGTTGGCGCCGCCCTGCATCGCCTGCACGGCGACCTCCACCGTGGCCCAGGCGGTCATGACGACGACCGGCAGGTCGGGGTGCAGGCGGTGCAGCTCGCCGACCAGCGCGACGCCCTCGGCGCCGGAGGTCGTGTCGCGCGAATAGTTCAGGTCGACCAGCGCGACGTCGACGTGCTCGCGCGCGGCGATGTCGATGACGCCCGCCGGCGAGGTCGCCGTCGCGACGTCGAACCCTTCGCGCTTCAGCAGGAGCTTCAGCGCCGAGAGGATGTCCGCCTGGTCATCCGCAACGAGTATGCGCGGCTGCATCAGGCGGACTTTGCACGGCGCTCACTCGTAGCGCAATGCCGCCGCCGGGTCGATCTTCAGCGCGCGCCGGGTCGGCGTGAGCGTCGCCGCGATCGCGACGACCACCATCAGGATCACCACCCACGCATAGATGCCGGGATCGTAGGGACTCACGTTCCCCAGCGTGTCGCCGAGACCGCGGCCCATCAGCGGCAGCAGCGCCATGCCGATGGCGACGCCGAGCAGGATCTGCACGCCGCTCGCGCGCATGACCATCTTCAGGATCCGCCAGTCGTCCGCGCCGAGCGCGCGACGCACGCCGATCTCGCGCGTGCGCTGGCCGACGTGGAAGGCGAGCACGCCGAACAGGCCGGCCGCCGCGAGCACGAGCGCGACGCCCGCGAACACCGCGAAAATCGTGCCGATGATGCGCAGTCCAGCCGTCTTTATCTTTCGCGACTCTTCGAAGGTCCGCGGCCAGTACAGCGCCAGGTCGGGGTCGGTCTGCGCGAGCGCGGCGCGCACGGGCGCGATCAGGCTGCGCGGGTCGCCCTGGCCGCGCACCACGATGCTCTGGAAACGCTGCGGATGCTGGAACAGGGAGAGATACACGCCCTCGTCGAACACCCCGTCGTCGTCCATGAGGACGTCCGGCACCACGCCGATGACGGTGTATACGGTCTTGTCGTCGTCGAAATCGAACTGTATGCGCTTGCCGAGCGGCGACTCGTCCGGGAACATCGACTTCGCCATGAACTCGTTGATGACGGTCACCGACATGCTGTCGAAATGGTCGCGGCTGTCGAACAGCCGCCCCTGGGTCGGCATGATGCGCATCGTCTCGAAGTACGACGGGCTCACCGTCAGGTAGTTGACGAACGGCTTGGTCGCCGTGTCGCCATAGTCCCGGCCCTCGATGGTCACGGGACCGTCGCTGATGCCGTGACCCGGCAGCGAATTCGTGAGCGCGGCCTTCTCGATCCCGGGCTGGGACTCGATCCGGCTCAAAAGCGTTTCCCAGAAGCGGACCTGGTCGGCGCGCTCCGGATACGTGCCGCTCGTGAGCCCGACGCGCGCCGTCATCAGGTCGTCGGTCTTCACGCCGACGTCCGAGGACGTCGCGGCCAGCACGCCCTTCGTCATCAGGGCGGACAGGCCGAGCAACAGGCAGGCGAGCGTGACTTCGACCACGACGAGGCCCCAGGCGATGCGGCCGATCGCAAGGCCGGTTCCCATGCGTCCGCCGTCGCGCAGCAGCGCGTCGAGCGAGGGCCGCGACGCACGGATGGCCGCCGGCACGCCCGCGATCAGCGTGGACACGAGCGCGGCTACCACCGTCACGGTCGCCACGCGGTAATCGATCTCGAAGCGCCACCAGGTCGGGCTGGCGTCCAGGTAGCGGGAAACCGCGAGCTGGATCGCATCGAGCGCCACGGAGGCCAGCAGCAGGCCGATGACCGTCGCGATCGCGCTGATGACGAAGCCCTCCGCCAGCACGTGCAGCACGAGGCGGCCGCGCGAAGCGCCCAGCGCCGAGCGGACCGTGGTCTCGCGCACGCGGTAGGCGGAACGCGCAAGAAGGAGGTTCGACACGTTCGCGCAGGCGATCAGCAGCACGAAGGCGACCGCGACGAGCAGGGTCGTCACGAGGTTACGCCCGTCGCCGATGAAACCCCCGGCGATCGGCAGCAATTCGAGGTGGCCGCTGAACGCCTGCGCGCCGACTTCCGCCTTGATGGCCGCTGCGGCCGGCGCGAGCGCCATCTGGACGTCGTCCGGATCGACGCCGGGCGCCAGCCGCCCGAACACCTGGACGTCGATGGAGTGCTGGCGCGACACGCGCTGCGCGTCCTCCTGGTTCGCGATCCAGAGCGCCGCCGTGCCGGGAAACGTATAGCCCTCCGGCATCACGCCGATGACTTCCGAGGACTTCCCGTTGACGCGCACCGTGCGGCCCACGACCGCGGGGTCGGCGTCGAAGCGCTCGCGCCAGAGCTCGTGGGAAAGGACGACGACCGGCGCCGCGCCCGCGATCGTGTCGCGCGGGAGGATGGTGCGCCCGAGCTCGGGCGCGACGCCGGTAACCTCGAAAATCCGGCCGTCGGCGAAGGCGCCGTCGTAGCGCTCCGCCTGGCCGTCCCCGGTGAGATACGTGGTCCCGATGTAGATGCCGCCCAGGGCCTCGAACTTGCTGCCCGCCATCTCGCGCACTTTCTCGAAGTCCTGCGGCAGCATCGAAGTGTCGAAGTCGCCGGCATGCTGGCCGTCGTGCGTGACGATCGTGTAGAGGCGGTCCGCATCCGGGTACGGCGGCGGCTTCAGCATCAGCGTGTCGGCGACGCCGTACATGAAAATGACGGCGCCGAGGCCGAGGCCCAGCACGCCGGAGGCCAGCGCCGCGAATCCCGGCGCGCGGCCGAGGCCCGTGACCGCGGCCTTCAGCTCGTCGATGAAGCCTTTCATGCGTGCTCCCTCAGGCCTTGGCCGCGCGGCGCTGCGACAGGTCGATCAGCGTGCTCTCGTCGACCACGCGGCCGTCGAAGAGCTGCACCTTGCGGTCGGCGTAATCGGCGTAGCGCGTGTCGTGCGTGACCATGCAGATCGTCGAGCCCTCGCGATGCAGCTCGCGCAGCAGGTTCATGACCGCCTCGCCGTTCCTGGAGTCGAGGTTGCCGGTCGGCTCGTCGGCGAGCAGGATCGCGGGCTTGCCCGCGAGCGCGCGGGCGACGGCCACGCGCTGCTGCTGGCCGCCCGAGAGCTGGGCGGGATGGTGGTTCACCCGATGCGACATGCCGACGCGCTCGAGCGCGTGCAGCGCGGCCTGGCGGCGCTCGTCCGCGGACATCGCGGCGCGGTAGGTCAGCGGCAGCTCGACGTTGTGCAGGACCGTCAGGTCGCCGATCAGGTTGAAGGCCTGGAATATGAAGCCGATGCGCTCGTTGCGCACCTTGGCGCGCGCGGCCGGGTGCAGCGTCCCGACCTCGTAGCCGTCGAGCGCGTACTTGCCCTCGGTCGGCGTGTCGAGGAGGCCGAGGATCGCGAGCAGCGTTGACTTGCCGCAGCCGGAAGGCCCGGCGATGGACAGGAACTCGCCCCGCGCGACGTCGAGGTGGATGCCATCGAGCGCGTGCGTCTCGAGGTCGTCCGTGTAGAAGACCTTGGTGACGCCCGACAGGCTGATCATGGCTTTGTCCTGCATGTCCCCTCTCCGCTGCTGCTGCGTTGTCAGTCGATGACGATGCGGTCCTTGCCGGACCACTGGGTGGTGTCCGCGAGCGCCACGATGTCGCCGGGCTCGAGTCCCTCGAGCACGACGATCTGGTTCACGGACGCCTTGCCGAACCGGACCGGCACGCGCTCGGCGACGGAGTCGCCGGGCTTCGCGCGGAAAACGGTGGTCGTGGAGCCGGACTGCGCGCCGACCGGGCGGCCGACGAAGCGCACGGCCTTCAGCGTCTCGATCGCGATGGTGCCGTCGACCGAGAGGTCGGCGCGCGCCTGCGTCGGCAGCGGCTCGTCGAAATCGATCTCCACCTTCACCGCGCCGGCGGTCACGGCGGGATCGACGCGGATCACGCGGCCGCGCACCAGGCGGTCGCGCATGTCGATCGTGGCCGGCAGGCCGGCCGCGAGGTCGCGGGCGTCGAGCTCGGGAATGCGCAGTTCCGCGTACAGCATGCCTGGCTTGGCGACGCGCGCGACGTTGGCGCCCGGCGCGAGCTGCTGGCCTTCCTGAACCGGGACGCTCTGCACCACGCCGTCGATGCCGGCCTTCACCTGCAGCGAGTCGGCGGCGAGGCGGCGCTCCTCGTGCGCGCGCTCGAGCTGGCGCAGGCGCGCCTGGCGCGCCTGGAGCTGCGCGTCCACGGCGGCGTCGAGCGCGGCGAGGCGCTGCTCCTCGATCTTGAAGCGCTCCCCGAGCTGGGCGGAGAGGATCCTGGAGCGCGAGGTCTGCAGTTCCGAGACCGCGCCCAGCTCGAAGGCGCGCTGCTCCGCGAGCGCCTGCAGGCGGGCGGACTCGGCGTTCGCCTGCGCCTCGGCGAGCGAAGAGCGGCGATCGAGGCGCTGGCTTTCGAGCTCGAGCCGCGCCGCGGCGAACTCGGCGCGGGCGGCGGCGACTTCGAGCTCCGCGGCGTCCGCCGCGCGCTCGACCTCGGGATTCGACAGCTCGACGATCACGGTGTCGGCGGTGACGGTCTCGCCGGCGCGCACCAGCACGCGATCGACGCGCGCGACCTCGCGGGTCGAGAGCCAGCGCGCCTCGCGCGGCTGCAGCGTGCCGGGCCCGCGCACCTTGCGCTCGAGCGTGCCTTCCTTCACCTCGTCGAGGTAGAGCTGTTCGCGCGCGACGGAGGGCGCGCCCGGCTCCAGCCTGGCAATGCCGAAGGCGACGCCGGACAGCAGCAGGAACCCGCCAGCCACGAGGGCGGGCTTCCTGTGCCTGGCCATCCAGGCTTCGCGGGCGCGGGGGCGATCCATCAGATCACCAGGGTCCGGATGCCGGAGAGCGCACGCTGCTCCGGGAGCGCCGTGCGCACGTTGGGGTCGGCGCACAGCGGGCGGAGCATCCAGAAGGCGAGCAACAGTCCGGCTGCGACCGCGATGAACGCACGCGTCATCTGCACGTCCCCGGGCGACTCGTCACGGCCCACGGCCGTGGCCCTCTCAGCCCTGCGGTTCGGCATGGCGAACCGCATCGGCCAGCTGCACTTCGCGGGTGCCGATCACCTGCACCGCGGGAAGCGCCGCGACCACCAGGTCGCCGACCGACAGCGTCTGCGGGTTGCCGACTTCGATCGTGCCCTTCGGCAGCGCGCCGCCGTGGCCGCGCTCGAGCGTCAGGCCCGTGAGGCCGACGATGACGACTGCTGCGAAGGCTGCGATTCCGGTGTTCCGATTGATCAGGGTGTTCATGGCTCTCTCCTTGCTCTCCGTTTTCGATGCGGCCACCGCCGCCTCTTGTCCTGAATAGAGCAAGGTCCGTGCCAACTTGGTTTGAATACCTCTAACACATTGAAGTTGTTGTATTTATAGTTATAGAGGGTCACGCCAGCCCGGTGTCCGATACGGTCATCCGGACACGTGCTTCCCGTTCATGGGACACATCCGGCGGACACTGTCCCACTTCCGGGACGCTAAAGGGGACGCTCCCCTTTGAAGGGGAATGTCCCGTTTAGGAATTGGTGAGGTAGGGGACGGCAACCGCGGGGGCGGCGGTTTCTTCGGCAGGGGGCGCGGAGCCGGTTTCGGCCTCGGGCTCGACCAGGGTGAGGGTCGTCTCCCCGGCCGCGGCCGGTTCGGCCGGCGCCGGCGCATTCTCGGCGAGGAAGGCCTCGGGCTCTTCGGAGCGGCGGATCATCTCGCCGGCGAGCGCGAGGTAGGCGAGCGCGCCGCGTGAATCCTTGTCGTGCAGCATCGCCGGCACGCCGAAGGACGGCGCCTCGGCGAGGCGGACGTTGCGCGGGATGATGGTGCGGAACACGCGATCGCCGAAGTGCGAGATGAGCTGCGCCGCCACGTCGTTCGAGAGGTTGTTCCGCGGATCGAACATCGTGCGCAGGATGCCCTCGATCTCGAGCTTCGGGTTCACCGAGTCGCGGATCTGGTCGATCGTGCTGATCAGTCCCGAGAGTCCCTCGAGCGCGTAGTACTCGCACTGCATCGGGATCAGCACGGAATCCGCGGCCGTCAGCGCGTTCACCGTCAGGATGTTGAGCGCCGGCGGGCAGTCGATGATCACGATGTCGTAGCTGTCGCGCACCGGCACCAGCGCCTTCTCGAGGCGGTGCTCGCGGCCGGCCAGCAGCGTCAGGAGCCGCACCTCGGCCGCCGTCAGGTCCTGGTTCGCGGGCAGGAGGTCGAACCCGGCGCCCTCGATTGTGACGATCGCGTCCACGATGTTCACGTCGCCGAGCAGCACCTCGGTCACCGAGCGCTCGAGCGTGCGCTTGTCGACGCCGCAACCCATGGTCGCGTTGCCCTGCGGGTCGAGGTCGATCAGCAGCACGCGCCGCTGGGTCGCGGCGAGGGAGGCCGCCAGGTTGACCGCCGTGGTGGTCTTCCCGACCCCGCCTTTCTGGTTGGTGACCGCAATGATCCGCTTCATCACCTCAAACCCTAGCAAGTTCGACGAAACAACGCTCGGCATCGAGTCCGGGGATGGCGACAGGATGCACCGCGACCGCCTTCCAGCCCGGCGGCAGCGCCTTGATTTCGGCCTCCGGCACCTTGCCTTTCATGGCGAAGAGGCGCCCGCCCCGCCGGGCCAGGTGCCCCGCCACCCGCACGAACTCCGCCAGCGGGCCGAGGGCGCGGGCGACGACGACATCGAAGGGCCGCGACGGCCTGTAGGACTCGGCGCGCAGCGGGACCACTTCCACGTTGGGCAGGTCCAGGCGCTCCACCATGTGGCGCAGGAATCCGGCCTTCTTCCCGGTGGCTTCAATCAGGACGAAGCGCCGGTCCGGATCCGCGATGGCGAGCGGCAGGCCCGGGAACCCCGCGCCGGAGCCGACGTCCGCCACCGCGAGGCCGCCCAGGTGCGGCAGCAGCGCGAGCGAGTCGAGCAGGTGCTTGTCCACGGCCTCGGCCGGGTCCTTGATCGCGGTCAGGTTCACGCGCGTGTTCCAGTCCGCGAGCTCGTCGAGCAGCGTGCCGAGCGCCTCGACCTGCGCCGGCGCGAGCGCGAGCCCGAGCCCGCGGATTCCTGCCGTCAGCCGAGCCGCGACCGCCGCGTCCATGTCAATCGATCTTGACGACCGTGCGGCCCTGGATCCGGCCCTTCACGTAGCCGTCGAACGCCGACGGCAGGTCGTCGAACGCGATGGTGCGCGTGACCAGCTTGTCGAGGTGCCGCGGCTTCAGGTCCGTCGCGAGCCGTTGCCAGATGGCGATGCGCACGTCGCGCGGCATCGCGGAGGAGTTGACGCCGAGCAGGCTCACGCCGCGCAGGATGAAGGGCATCACCGTCGTCTCGAGCTTGTGGCTCGCAGCGAGTCCGATGCTCGCGATGTTGCCCCAGCTGTCCACGGTGCGCGTGAGCCAGGTGAGGATCTCGCCGCCCACGTTGTCGATCGCGCCGCCCCACTGCGCGGCCTCGAGCGGGCGCTTGCCGAGGTCGATGTCCTGGCGGCGCAGGATCCTCGTGGCGCCGAGCGCCTTGAGGAGCTCATCCGCCTCCGGCTTGCCGCTCACCGCGACGACTTCGTAGCCGAGCTTGGCGAAGAGGTCGACCGCAATCGTGCCGACGCCGCCCGATGCGCCGGTCACGACGATCGGGCCCATCGACGGCTTCTGCCCGTTCTGCTCCATGCGCTGGATCGCGAGGCCGGTCGTGAAGCCCGCCGTGCCGAGCGCCATCGCGTCGAACAGGCTCATGCCGTCCGGCAGCGGGATCACGGAGTCGCCCCGGGCGCGGGCGTACTCGGCGTAGCCGCCGTCGAGCGTCTCGGAATGGCCGCAGCCGGTGACCAGCACCGCCTGCCCCGGCGCGTAGCGAGCATCGCCCGAGCTCGCGACTTCGCCCGCAAGGTCGATGCCGCCGTTCAAGGGATACCTGCGCAGGATCTTGCCCGCGCCGGTCGCGGCGAGCGCGTCCTTGTAGTTGATGCTCGAGTATTTCACGCGGATGACGACGTCGCCGGCCGTCAGGGCGTCCACCGTCATCTGCTCGAAACCCGCCGCGATCCTGCCCTCGCGCTCGTGGATCCGGAATGCCTTGAATGCGTTCATGTCACACCCTGTCCAGCCAGACCTCGATGCCCTGGCAGTTGAGTTCGATGTCGTCGTCCAGCAGCCAGTGCCGCTTCGCCTCGTCCCGCGGAAAGCCGTGTGCGTCGAGCCAGGACGCCATCATCGCAAACATGCCGCGGCGAAGCTTGTCTGAGCGATCCGGCGCGTCGCGGTAGCGCGCCCCGAGGTCCGCGAACGCCAGCACGCGCTCCTTCATCTCGCGCGCCAGCCGTTCGAGCTCCGTGACCTCCGCGTAGTGCGTGAGGAAGATCGAGCGCGGCCGGTACGACATCAGCCGGTCAACCGAGCGGCAGAGCGCGTCCGGGTCGAAGTGCACGGGCGTCGTGGTCGGGAAGATGAAGGCGCGGCCGTCCACGTCGAAGTCGCGGTAGGACAGGCCGAAGGTGTCGCCGGAGAAGATCAGCGCGTTCGCGCGATCCACGATGCAGTAGTGGTGCAGCGCGTGGCCGGGCGTGTGGATCAGCTCGAGCTCGCGGCCGCCGAGGCGGATCTTCGCGCCGTCTTCCGGCTGAAAGATGCGCGACGGGTCGATCGGCAGGATCTCGCCGTAGAGCGCGTGGTAGCGCTCCTCGCCGTACACGGCGATCGAGCCCGCGACCAGCTTCGAGGGCTCGGATAGGTGGCGGGCGCCGCGCGGATGCACGGCGCAGCGCGCGTTCGGCAGCTCCCGCATCAGCGCGCCGGCGCCGCCCGCGTGGTCGAGGTGCACGTGCGTCGTCAGCACCCAGTCGACCGCCGAGCGGTCGATGCCCTTCGCATCGAGCGCATGCAGCAGCGTCGGCAGGGAATGCGTCGTACCGGTGTCCACGAAGGCCGCGCGGCCCTGGTCGACGACGAGGTGCGCGGCCGCGAGCCGCGGCCGCACGTAGTCGACGTCGATCGCGGTGATCCCCGCACGGAAGTCCGTGAGCTTCGACGCGAGCCCGCTCATGCCAGCGGCCTGTGACCGACTTCGTGCGTGGCCATGGATGCCTCCGTTGCCATGATCGCATGCCGCGCGGTTAGAATCGCAGCATGAAAAAGCTCATATTTCTCCTCGCGCTCCTGGTTTTCAACGCGGGTGCCGCGGAGGTCGAGCGCGTCATCCGCGGCAACCTCGCGATCGAGGGCATCCCCGAGATCCCGCCCGAGCTGGTCCAGCGCCTGCGTCGTTACCAGTTCGCGCGCAGCGCCTACTTCACGGGCTGGACACCGGATGGGCGGGTAAGCGTCAGCACGCGCTTCGGCAACACCAACCAGCTGCACGTCGTGGACGAGCCGATGGGCGCGCGCCGCCAGATCACCTTCTTCGACGAGCCGGTCGAGGACGGCAGCTGGTCGCCGACCGGCGCGCGCAAGGGCGTCGTCTACCTCCGCGACACCGGCGGCGACGAGAACTACCAGCTCGAGTACCTCGACCCCGCGACGCTCACGCCGGTGCGCCTGACCGACGGGCGCGGCCGCGCGGGCGGCGGCGACTGGTCGGACGACGGCACCCGGTACGCGTTCTCGTGGACGGCGCGCACGGGCGTGCAGACGGACCTCTACGTCGACGACCCGATCGACCGCATGCAGCCGCAGATGGTGTACGAGGCCGCCGAGACCGGCTGGCGCGTCGCCGGCTGGGCGCCCGACGGCAAGTCGCTGCTCATCACGCGCTACGTGTCGGTGAACGAGAGCTACTACTTCGCCTACGACCTCGCGACGCGCGAGAAACGCGAGATCGAGCCGGCGAAAACGAAGGCCTCGCGCGGACCCGCCGTGTTCGCCAAGGACGGCAAGGGCGTTTACTTCGCCTCCGACCTCGGCAGCGAGTTCAAGACCTTACGCTACTTCGACCTCGCCAGCGGCAAGGTCACCCCGCTGACGGACCACCTGCGCTGGGACATCGACGAGGTCGCCATCTCGGAGGACGGGCGCTACCTCGCCTACGTCGTGAACGAGGACGGCGCGGACCGGCTCGGCGTCATGGACCTGGTGCAGCACGCGGACCTCATACCGCCGCAGCTGCCGTTCGGCGTCATCGGCTCGATCGGCTTCGACCCCGCGAGCAAGCGGCTCGCGTTCAGCCTGCAGACCCCGTCGCAGCCGTACGATGCCTGGGTGTGGACGCTCGCCGACGGCGGCCTCGAACGCTGGACGCACAGCGAGATCGGGCCGGTCGACGCCTCGCGTTTCGCAGCGCCGAAGCTCGTGCGTTACCCCACGTTCGACAAGGTGGACGGCGAGCCGCGCGAGATCCCGGCCTGGGTGTACAAGCCCGCGGGCGCGGGCCCGCACCCCGTGCTCATCAGCATCCACGGCGGGCCCGAGTCGCAGGCGCAGCCGACCTTCAGCATGAACGTGCAGCAGTGGGCCGCCGAGCTCGGCTACGCGGTGATCCTGCCGAACGTGCGCGGCTCGACCGGCTACGGGAAGACCTACGTCGCCCTCGACAACGGCCTGAAGCGCGAGGACTCCGTGCGCGACATCGGCGCGCTGCTCGACTGGATCGCGGCGCAGCCCGACCTCGACGCGAAGCGCATCGTCGTGATGGGCGGCTCGTACGGCGGCTACATGACGCTCGCGTCGATGACGCACTACAACGACCGCCTGCGCGGCGCGATCGACATCGTCGGCATCAGCAACTTCGTGACCTTCCTCGAGAGCACCGCGGAATACCGGCGCGACCTGCGCCGCCCCGAGTACGGCGACGAGCGCGACCCGAAGATTCGCGAGTTCCTGCAGGAAATTTCGCCGCTCAACAACGTGGGCAAGATCAGCAAGCCGATGCTGATCGTCCAGGGCCAGAACGACCCGCGCGTGCCGGTCACGGAATCGGAACAGATTGTCGCGAAGATCCGCGCGAACGGCGGCGAGGTCTGGTACCTCATCGGGCTCAACGAAGGCCACGGCTTCGCCAAGCGCGACAACATCGACTACTACCAGTGGGCGGTGGCGATGTTCCTGGAGAAGCTCAGGCAGTAGCGCCGGTAGGGACAGCCCTTAAGCGCGCAGGTCCGACCATTCCGGGCGTTGGTCGAAGAGCGCGACGACGAACGGGCAGGTCGGCCGGATCTTGAACCCCTCGCGGCGCGCATCGGCGACCATGTGCTCGACGAGGACGGTCGCGATCCCCTGGCCGCGCAGGGCGACCGGCGTCAGCGTGTGGTCGGCGATGACGAGGTCCGGCTTCGCGCGCTCGAAGGTCAGCTCCGCCTCGGCGGCATGGCCCGCGATCCGGCCGACGTAACGGCCGCGCGTGGGGTGGAGCTCACGGGTCACGGTGACGTTCGTCATCCCGCGCCCCAGGCTCAGTCGTGCTCCGGCGTCGCGAGGCCCTTCTGCGCGGCGAAGTATTTCCCCAGCGCCCGGATGTCGTCCTGCGAGAGCTGCTGCGCGAAGGGCTGCATGATGGGGTTCTTGCGCTTGCCCAGGCGATAGTCGTTCAGCGCCTGCGCGAGGTAGTCCGCGTATTGCCCGGCGAGGTTCGGGTACTCGTCCATCGTGCCGACGCCGCTCCGGCCATGGCAGGCGACACAGGTCGCGGCCGCCTCGGGCGGCGCGCCGGCCGGTTCCGCGCTCGAGATCTCCGCGGCCGCTCCATTGAAATACGCGGCCAGGTCGGCGCGATCCTGCGCGGACAGCCCGGTCGCAAAGCCGCGCATCGTCGGGTGCCAGCGTGCGCCCGACTTGTACCCGGCGAGCGCCGCGACGATGTACGCCTCGTTCTGGCCGCCCAGCTTCGGCACCGAGTACTTCGGGTATGCGTTCTTGTAGTTCTCGATCCCGTGGCAGCCGAGGCAGGTGTAGGCGAGCTTCGCTCCGCGCGCCGCATCGCCGTCCGCCTGCGCGGCGAACGCGCACAGGGCGAGCAGGCTGGTGGCGAAGCAGGATTTAGCGAGGCGGTTCAACGGCTTCGTACTCCGGTTGAGCGCCGGAATGTTAAGGGGCGCGGGCCCGAATTGCCACTCAGGGCGCGGCGGCGAGCCTGCGGGTCATCGTCACGAGGCCCGCCGTCCAGTCATCCGCGCCGGCGGGCGCGGTCTCGATCGTCACGCGGTAGGTGTCGGTGTCCAGGAATGTCACGCGCAGGCGCCGGCGCGTCGCCGGGTCACCGCCCGCAGTCCGTACGATAAGAATGTCATCGCCATCGGCCTGCCAGCGGTACGTCGCCGGCCGGTTGTTGCTGAGCACGTAGGTTTCCTGCCATTCGCCGCTCGCGGGATCCACGTAGCCGAGCGAGCGGAAGGTGAACGTCCCGTCAGGACTCGTGAACGCCTGCGTGAGCGCGCAACCGCCCGCCTCCAGCGTCGTGTCGATGCGGCCCTCGAGGCGCTCGCCCTCGGGCGTCACGGAGAACTCCTGCCAGGCGCCGACGAAGCGGCGGGCGAGGTCGTACGCGGGACCGCTGCAGGCGCCCGTTTCCTGCGCGCCTGCCGCGGCCGCAAGCGCGAGGCCCGCGACGCAGGCGGCGATCGCGGCACGGCGCCTCAAAGCGCGGCCGCGATGTCGTTCATGACGCCGTTGGCGCGCGGCTCCACGGTGGGCGCGTAGCGGCTGAGCACGGTCCCGTCGCGGCCGATCAGGAACTTCTCGAAGTTCCACTCGATGTCGCCGGCATGGCCGTTCGCGGGATCGGTGAGCCAGGCATAGAGGGGGTGGCGCCCGGCGCCGTTGACCTCGAGCTTGGCGCTCATCGGGAACGTCACGCCGTAGGTCGCCGAGCAGAACGACTGGATCTCCCGCTCGCTGCCCGGTTCCTGCGAGCCGAACTGGTTGCAGGGAAAGCCCACCACCGCGAACTTCTCGCCGGCCAGTTCCTCGTGCAGGCTCTCGAGGCCGGTGTACTGCGGCGTCAGCCCGCAGCGGCTTGCGACGTTCACCGCCAGCACGACATGGCCCCGGAGCGGGCCCAGCAGATCGTCTCCGCCATCGAGGCGTTTCAGGTCGAAGTCGAAGAATGTGTTCATCGGAATCCCGGTGTCAGCGCGGGTCCCTGATCATACCGCCCGATTCGACTCCCGGCGCCGGGCGCGCCGGGAGTCGGACTCGTCATCGGCGCATCAGTCGCGGTCACGCCAGCCGCGACGCGCTGCCTCCGCGTGCCCGCGAGAGTCGCCGAACCAGCCGCCCTGGCCCTGTCCGCGTCCGCCGCGGCCGCCCTGTCCGTTATCGTCGTCATCGCGACGGGACGAGGAACCGCGACGCGCTGCCTCCGCGTGCCCGCGGGAATCGCCGAACCAGCCGCCCTGGCCGTGGCCGCGTCCGCCGCGGCTACCACCGTCGTCATCGCTCACGAAGCGGCCTTGCTCGTCGCGCTCGGGCATGGAGCTCGAGCGCCCGCCACGGCTGCTGCGGCCCTCGTCGTCTCTCAGGAAGCGGCTTTCCTCGTCGCGCTCGCGCGAAAAGCCCGACTGCCCGCGTCCGCCACGGCCGCTGCGGTCGTCATATTCCTCGGCGTAACGTCCGGAGGACGAACCGCGGCCGCGCCCGCCGCGGCTGCCGCCCTCGTCCTCGCTCATGAAGCGGCCTTCCTCGTCGCGCTCGCGCGAGAAGCCCGACTGGCCGCGTCCGCCACGGCCGCTGCGGTCGTCATATTCCTCGGCGTAACGTCCGGAGGACGAACCGCGGCCGCGTCCACCGCGGCTGCCGCCCTCGTCCTCGCTCATGAAGCGGCCTTCCTCGTCGCGCTCGCGCGAGAAGCCCGACTGCCCGCGTCCGCCACGGCCCCTCTGGTCGTCATACTCCTGCTCGTAGCGCCCGGCGGACGAGCCGCGGCCGCGACCGCGCGACCCGCCATCGTCATCCTCGTCAATGAAGCGTCCTCGCTCGTCTCTGTCCTGTCCACGGCCTCCTTGCCTTTCCATCTCGATCTCCTCTCCGTTGCGGTTGAACTTCCCGGTGACCAACTTCAATGCACGCGGTGGCGGCGCGGGAATGGGTCCACCGCCTGCGCGCTCCATCAATTCCTGCTTCCGCTCCCGAAGCCGGTTTCCAAGCTCGACCATGTCGACCCCGGACTTCCGCGCCTTCGAGAAGATTCCCGAGCCGCGGTTTTCCTCCTCCTTCACGTGGTGCTTCACGTATTCGGACAGCACCGTTGCCTTGGCGTCGCGGAACCGGTCGTCGGATCCGTACATGAGCTCGGCGAGCATCAGCTTGACGGCGTCGTGCTCGACCTGCGCCTCGTCGAGCAGATCGCTCTCGACGTTCTTCTCCCGGCACGCCGGGTAGAACAGTTCCTCCTCCAGCATCCCGTGCACGATCAGCTCCTGGCAGACCTGGCTCGCGAGCCTGCGCTTCTGCTCCTCGCTTTCCGCCTGCTCGAACTGCCTGAACAGCTGTTCGACCTTGCGATGATCGCGTTTCAGCAATGCTTCGGCGTCGTTCGCGCGGCCCTGGGCGGACGCTGATGACGACCTGCCGTTGCCGGCTGTCCGCTGCCGCGAAGATTTTTTCGATTTAGCCATAGGAGCCTCGCCGGAAAGTGGGGGTTGCACGTGGGGGATGTCGACGCTAGCACCGCGGCGAAAACGTTCTGTCGTCGGTGACCCGTTGAAACTGTAGGAAGCGGGGTAGGAACGCGGCCGCCTGGCCGAAAGCGATCGGCGCCGCCTGGGCGGCGGCGCCGATCGAACCTTCAGGCGAACCGTCGGCCCGACACCCGACGTTTACTCGCGATTGCGCCAGCCGCCCTGGTCGTTGCCGCCGCGCCCGCTCCCGTAGTCGCCGCGCTGCCGATTCGAGCTGCGGCCCCGGCCGCCGTTCGAGCCCTCGTCCTCTTCGCTCGAGCGCCTGCCGTAATACGGGTTGTCCTGGTCGTTGCCGAAGCGCGACTCCCGCCCGAGCGAGCTGTAGTCTTCGTCCCGCGAGGTACGGCCACCTGAGACGCGGCCGCGGTCCCGGCTGCCCATGCCGCGCTCGTAGTCTTCGCTTTCACGCTCGAAGGAGCCGCCGGGCCTGCCGCCGCGTCCGCCGACATCCTCGCTGCCGTAGCGGCCACGCGAGCCGCCCTGGCCATAGTCGCGACCGCCGACGAAATCGTCGTTGCCGGTATAGCCGCCACCGCCCGAGTAGCCGCCGCCACCGCTGGTAAATCCGCTTCCGCCGCCGGTGTACCCGCGGCCGCCGGTGCCGAACTCATCGCGCGAACGGCCATAGCTGCCGCGACCCGGTTCCGGTTCATACCAGTCGCGCGACCCGCCCATTCCGCGATTCTGGGAAGCACCGCCCTGGCCGTATCCGCCCTGGCTATATCCACCCTGGCCGGACCCGCCTTGACCGTATCCACTCTGCCCGTATCCACCCTGGCCGGACCCGCCACGGCTGTAGCGATCCTCGCCCGAGCCGCGCTGGCTGCCGTAACGGCCGCCCGGCTGCTGCTCGCGCCCGCGGGAGAACGGGCCCTGTGCCCAGCCCCGCTCGTCGTCGCCGTCGCGACCCCAATCGTCACGGTCGCTTTCAAACTGCCTTGCCATATGCGTCTCCTGTGAATTGCGTTCGAACCTGCCCTGCCCGCCCTGCAGCGCGCGGGGGGCCGGAACCCGAAGGCCGCCCGACTGGATCTGTGGCATGAGGGCCTGCTTGCGCGCGTGGATGCGCCGGCCGACGTCATCGAGGTCGACTCCGGCCTTGCGCGCCTTCGCGAATATTCCCGAGAACGGTTTTTCCTCTTCCTTCACGTGGTGCTCGACGTACTCCGAGAGCACCGTGACTTTCGCGTCGTAGAACGGGCTGTTGGGCTCCTGTCCCTGGACGTCGGCGATGAGCAGCTTCAGGGTGTCGTGTTCCACCTGCGCTTCGTCCAGCATCTGGTCCTCCACCTGCTTGTCGCGGCAGGCGGAATAGAAGATCTCCTCCTCAACCATGCCGTGAAGGATGAGCTCGTTGCAGGCCTCACGCGCGAGCTGCCTTTTCTGGTCCTCGCTCTTCCCCTCGGCCTTGAACTCGCGGAACAGCCGCTCGACCTTGCGATGGTCCGCCCGAAGCAGCGACTCCGCGTCCTTCGCGGCTTCCATGCCGCCTTCGGTGGCCCCGGTTTCGGCAGTTTCCTGCCCGCCTACTGGGTCGCTGCCGGTGCTTCCGGATCCGGCGGTCGACATCTCATCGACGCCGGCAGATTCTTGCCGGCGTTTCTTGCCGCTCTTGGCCATAACAGTCCCCCGTAAGAGTTGAGATTTGATTCCGGAAAAACGTAGCACCGCGGCCGGTGGCCTCCTGTCACCGGCTGCCGATTGGGAATGTAGGAAGCGCCGCGCGGTCTGACGGCACCTGCCGTCGTCGCACGCGAGCGGGATCGGCGTCAGGTTGGCGCTGGAGGAACGCCCGGGAGCCAGGCGGTGACGAGGGCGCCGCCGCCGTCACGGTTGGCGATCGAGAGCCGCCCCCCGTGTGCATCCACGATCTCGCGGCAGAGCGTGAGGCCGAGGCCGGTGCCCTTCGGCTTGGTCGAGTAGAACGGCAGCAGCGCGTCGCGCAGCACTTCGTCGGTGAGCCCGGCCCCGCGATCCCGCACCTCGATCGCGAAGCCGCCGCCGCGCTCGACGACCGCGAGCGTCACGTCGTCCGCCGGCGACCCCGACTCGACGGCGTTCTTCACCAGGTTGATCAGCACCTGCTCGATCTGCGGCCCGTCCACCCAGCCCGGCATGGTCGGCAGCGGCTGCAGCACGCGGAACGACAGGCTGTCCTTGAGCCCCGCGAGCAGCGGTCCCCAGTGCACCTCGGCCGGACGCGGCCGCGGCAGTTTCGCGAAGCGCGCGTACCCGTCGATGAAGGTCGCGAGGTGCGACGCGCGCTCCTCGATCGTCGAGAACACGCGCGTGAGCCGCGCGGTGTCCGGCTGCAGGGCGAGCTCGCGGCCGGAGTGCGCGAGCGAGGTGATGGGCGCCAGCGAATTGTTGAGCTCGTGCGCGATCACGCGGATGACCTTCTTCCAGATCGCGACTTCCTGCGCCGCCATCTCGCGCGTCAGCTGCTTGAACAGCAGCAGGCGGTGCGGCTGGCTGTTCAGCGTGAACGGCCGGTTGCTCAGGTGGAAGATCTCGGCCTCGGTGCCCTCGGACACCGTGAACAGCGTGTCGACGCCGCCGGCCACCGCATCCCGCAGCGGCTGCGGCGCCTGCTCCAGGATGTCGCCGAAGCGGATGCCCTCGATCTTGCGACCGGCGCGGAACAGCTGCCGCGCGGCGATGTTGCCGAAGACGATGTGGTCGTTCGCATTCGTCAGCACGAGCGCGAGCGGCGTCGTCTGCACGACGGTGTCGAGCAGCAGCTCGCGCTGGTACAGGTTCAGCCGCTCGCGGCGCAGGCTGTCGCCGAGCGAGTTGTAGGCCTCGGTCAGGTCGCCGATCTCGTCGGGACCCGTCGGCGTGACGCTGACGCTGAAGTCCCGGTCGCACAGGCTCCCGATGCCGTCCGCGATCGCGCGCAGGCTGTGGCTCCAGCGATCGAACATGCGGTTCGTGAACCAGAGGGCGAGCGGCAGCGTCGCGAGCAGGCCCGCCGCGCCCGCGAGGACCGGCGAGTCCAGCCAGCGATCGAACGCGAGCGTGGCGGCGGCCACCACGGCGGCCGTCGCCGCGACGACCACGGCGATGCGGCCAGCGAGCGACCGGCGTGCGCGGGGTTTGCTGGCCATTGGACTCGCGCCGCGCCCGGTCAGGCCGCCGTCACTGGCCGGCCATCCACCGGTCGAGTTTCGCGTTCAGTGCGGAGAACGGCAGCATGCCGTCCTCGAGCAGGACCTGGTGGAAGGCGCGCACGTCGAACTTCGGGCCCAGCCGCGATTGCGCGCGCTCGCGCATCTCGTGCCATTTCAGGCCGCCCAGCGGGTAGGCGATGACGAACCCGGGCGCGCTGCTGATGAACGCGACCGTATCCTCGACCTGGTCCGGCGCGCGCAGCGGCCTCGCTTCGACGGCGTAGGCCACGGCCTGCTCCATCGTCCAGCCTTTCAGTTGCATGCCGATGTCGAGCACGATCCACGGCGTGATCGAGCTCATCTGGCGCCCGATGTAGTCCCGGTCGGAGTCGTAGAGCCCGATCTCGTACGCGAAATCCTCCGCATAGGTTGCCCAGCCCTCGCCCGGCCCGCTGAAGAAGAGGAGCCTCGCCACCGGGTGATTGCCCTTGCGCCCGTGCTCCGCGAGGAACGCGACCTGCAGGTGGTGGCCCGGCAGCGTCTCGTGGAGGATCACGTTTTCCAGCGACGTGCGGTAGAGGTCCGTCGTCACGTTCCGGTAGAGGTATGTCGCGGGACGGCTGCCGTCTTCCGCCGCCGGGAGGTACTGGCCGCCCGGAGCCGTCGCCTGCTGGAACTCGGGGAACGGCTCGAGCACGACCTTGCCGGCCGGCGGCGTCAACACCATCCTGTCCGCCGCGGCCGCGGCGCGCTCGTAGGTGCGCTGGGTGAACTCCCGCACCGCTTCGGCGGATTCGAACTTCTCCTGCGGATCGGCGCGAATGACGTCGCCGAGCGACTTCCAGTCGGTCACCCTGTCGCCGAAAATTTTCCGCCCCAGGTCGACGGCCATCTGCCGCTCGCGGGCGACCTCCCGCTGCGCCTGCTCGAACAGGGCGTCCGGGTCGACGTCCAGCGTCGCCGTCGAGAAGACCAGCGCGCGATAGCACTCGCGACCGTCCGGCATGCCGACCAGCGACGGCGACTTGCGGGCGCGCGGCAGGTACTCGTCGCGGACGTAGTCGCGGTAGCGGACGATCGCGGGCCAGACCGTCCCCTCGACCACCGCCCGCCAGTCGGCGCCGAATCCGGGAGTCCCGTCGCGGGTCGCGGGTTCCATCAGCGGCGACTCCGCCGGCTTCAGCGCCAGCAGTTCGTCCAGCTGGCTCAGCGTGGAGCGCACGGCGATCTCCGACGCCGAATAGCCGAGCCTCTGCCCTTCCCGCAGGTTCGCGATCTCACGGTCGATGTAGGGCCCGAACGCGCGCCAGCGCGTGAGCGCCTGCGCGCGCGCCTCGTCCGTGCCCACGGGCTGGATGCCCGCGACCTGCGGCAGGCCGGCCTGCCAGCCGAGCGGCGACACCGCCCAGAGCTCGTTGCGGCAGATTGCCGTCATCCGGTCCTGCCTGAAGGCCTGGTCGAGGAACTGCCAGGTGACCCACTCCGGTTCGCCGGTGAAGGCGTCGGGGCTGATCGCCGCAAGCTCGTCCCCCAGCGACCTCAGCAGCGCGTGCCAGCGCGCGATGTCCGCCGCCGAGTTGGCGTCGATTCCGTCGTGGCGCTCCATCGGCAGGCCGGAGAATGCATAGGACAGCGGAAAATATCGCTGGTACTCGGCGACATAGCGGTCCGCCAACGCGGTCACGCGCGCCCGATCGTCCGGCCCGGCAGGGGTGGGAAGTGCCGCCAGTGCCGCGAGCAGCGCCGCGACCAGTCGAAGGACCTTCATGAAGCGATCTCCGGTGGAGCCGGCCGGCAGCGTAGCGCTAGTTCCGGCCGCCCGACTAGACGCTCGCGGAACTGCGTCCCGGGTCGACGGCAGCCTTGAGGCCGAGCTTCTCCATGCGCCGGTAGAGCGCCTGGCGCGACAGGCCGAGGTCGCGCGCGGCATGCGCCACGACCCCGTCGGCGACGAGGAGCGCCCGTTCGATCGCCTCGCGGTCGATGTGCGAGCCATCGGCGGGCTCGGGCGCGACCGGAAGCGCAAGCGCCTTCGCGGTGACCACGCTCTCCACGGACAGCAGGCAGGCGCGGTGGATCGCATTGCGCAGCTCGCGCACGTTGCCCGGCCAGTGGTAGCGGGTGAGCGCCCGCAAAGCATCCTGCGACAGCGTGAAGCCGGGCTCGAGGAAATGCTGCGCGAGCGGGAGGATGTCTTCCTGGCGCGCGGCGAGCGTCGGCACCTCGAGCTCGATGACGTTCAGGCGGTAAAGCAGGTCCTCGCGGAAGCGGCCGTCCTTGATGAGCTGCGGCAGGCTCGCGTTGGTCGCGGCAATCACGCGCGCGCGCGTCTTGCGCGTCGTGTTCGAGCCGAGGCGCTCGTACTCGCCCGTCTGCAGCACGCGCAGCAGCTTCGCCTGGCCCTGCGCCGACAGGTTGCCGAGCTCGTCGAGAAAGATGGTGCCGCCGTCGGCGGCCTCGAAGCGGCCGGTGCGCGCCTTGGCGCCGGTGAAGGCGCCGGCCTCCGTGCCGAACAGCTCCGATTCCATGAGCGTGTCGGGCAGCGCGCCGACGTTCACCTTCACGTAGGGGCCGTTCTTGACGGTCGAGTTCGCCTGCACGACGTCCGCGATCACTTCCTTGCCGGCGCCGTTCGGGCCGGTGATCAGCACCGGCACGTCGGCATGCGCCACGCGCACCGCGGTCGATGTCAGCGCATGCATCGCCTCGCTCTCGTAGATCAGGCCCTTCAGGTCGAAGCGTGCGGCGAGCTCGCTGCGCGCCAGCGCGCGGCGGCGGCGGATCGCGCGGTTCTCGGCGCGCGCCGCGTGCAGGTCGAGCAGGTTCCTGACCGTCGTCAGGAGCCGCGCGTTGTCCCAGGGCTTGGCGACGTAGTCGGCGGCGCCCGCCTTCACCAGTTCGACGGCGGTCTCGAGGTGCGTCCACGCCGTCAGCAGGATCACCGGCAGGTCCGGGTGCAGCTCGCGGATGTGGCGGAACAGCGCGATGCCCTCCTCGCCGGAGGTCGCCTCGCGGCGGAAGTTCATGTCCTGGATGACGAGGTCCACCTGCTCCCGCGCCAGCGCGTCGAGCCCGCCCGCCGCCGATTCGGCGGCGACGACGCGCGCGCCGTGCATCGACAGCAGGACATCGAGGGCCGTGCGCACGGCCTCGCTGTCGTCGATCACGAGTACGGTGCGATCCCCCAAGCTGTCCTGGATTCCCTGGTCCTGCCTGTCCTTCATGAGCTTGGATGCACCGTATCGCGGAACCGTTGCAACGTCCCCCACAGTCTAAGCCCTCGACCTCAGACCGTGCGGCTGGCGACCGCCGGCGAGATCGTCGAGGCCCGGCGCGCCGGCTGCAGCGCCGCGGCCAGTCCGATCAGCCAGATGGCGAGCACGCCCCCGACCAGGTAGTAGAGGTCGAGCCGCGGCAGCTCGTACTTGACCGAGATCCAGTAGCCGACCCCGAGCGCGGCGCCGCAGCCGGCGACGACGCCCGCGGTCGTGACCATCCAGTTCTCGACCAGGAAATGCCGCACGATGTCCATGCGGCGCGCCCCGACCGCGCGGCGCGTGCCGATCTGGCGGATGCGGGTCGACACGTTGAACGTGGCGAGCCCGAAGATGCCGAGCGCGGTGATCGCGAGCAGCGCGCTCGTGACGCTGACGAGGAAGATCGCCATGTTCCGGTCGCCCAGGTACGACTGATCGATGAAGTAGTCGAACGGCCGCACCCAGCGCAGCAGGCGGCCCGGGACCGAATCGCCGAGCTTCGCCTCGATGTCGCGCATGACTGTGTCGCGCTGGCCCGACTCGGTCCGGACAAGGTAGATCGAGGTCGGCCCGTTCTTGATGCGCGGGAACAGCACGACGTTTTCCAGCTTGTCCCAGCCGACCCAGGCGCCCTGCATGTGCTCCATCACGCCCACGATCGTGGTCGGCTCGCTCAGGCCGTTGTAGAAGGTCTTGCCAAGGAAGTTCTGTTCGTTCGGGAACAGCTCTTTGGCGAACGCCTGCGTGACGATCGCCTGGGGCGCGTCCTCGAAGGTCTCCGAAGGCGGCTGGATCTCCTGCGGCTCGAACGGCCTGCCCGCGATCAGCTTGACGCCGAGCGCGTCGATCGCCGCCTCGTCCACGTCGTACTTGTTGCCCGGCACTGTTTCCTTCGGGCTGACCTCTCCCGGACGCGCCTGATAGCCGCTGGAGCTGCCGCCGCCGGACAGGGGGATGTTGCTGAAGAGGCTCGCCGCCTTGACGCCGGGCATCCCACGGAGCGTCGCCAGGTCCTCGCGCCAGGCTGCCTCGTAGTCATAGTCCTTGGCGAACCCCACGCTGGCCACCCAGATCATGTTGGCCGTATCCATGCCGGTCGGACGGCCGATCAGTTCGACACGCTGCTTGACGACGTAGACCGCGTTGACGAGGACCGCCAGGCCTATCGCGATCTGGACCGCGACGAGGATCGCGCCGGTACGGTTGCGCCAGAGAGCCGAGGCGATGGGGCGGAAATTCCAGGCTGTCATGTCACTGTGCCTTCAGGTAGGAGGCCGGCGGAATACGGCCGATGCGCCAGGCGGGATACAGCCCGGCGGCAATGGTGGCGAACAGGGCGAGCGCCAGTGCGGTCACGACGCTGCCGACGTCGACGTGGGCGATGGCCTGCGTGCCGCCGCCCTCCGTCGGGTCAAAGGTATAGAGCGCCCGCAGGCCGAGCAGCAGGAGCCCGCCCAGGGCGAGGCCGAGGACGGCACCGATGGAGGAGATCACGCCGACCTCGACCAGGTGCTGCTCGAAGATCTGCCTGCGGCTCGCGCCCAGCGCGCGGCGCACGCCCGTGATCGGAGCATGGTTGAGGAACTTCGCGAGCAGGAGGCCGACGGTGTTCAGCAGGCAGACGGCCAGGAACGCGAAAGCGAGCCCGACGAGCACGCGGTCATCGTTGCCCACGACGTCGTTGTCCATGAGCCACTGGTCGACCGGCGTCAGCCGGTTGTTGAGCGGGCGCTGGTAGCGCCCCCCCTGCTTCTGTTCCTGCGCGTAGTTGTCGATGAACGCCTGGAAGCGCTCACGGGCGCCATCGTCGGGCAGCTCCACCCACATCTGGATCCAGACGTTCTCGGAATTGAGGAATTCCTCGTAGGTCTTGATGTCCTGCGGCTTCCAGCCGTTGGTGTTGCCCGCGCTCATGATCTCGAGCGCCCGGTTCCAGCCGAACGGCATGTACAGGTCCTCGGGCTCCTCGAGCGATCCGTTGTTCACGTCGTAGAACGCCGGCAGCGGCATCCAGTGGTCGCGTACGCCGATGATCCGGAACTCATTGTCGTCCCAGCGGATCCGCCGGCCCACGCTGTTTGCGCCGCCGAACAGCTGCTCGTTCAGCTTGCGCGAGATCACGACCACCGGCTCGGGACCGCCGTCGGCGGCGTCCGACCAGGTGCCGCCATACTGGAACGGCACGTCGAAGATGGCGAAGAAGTCCTTGGTGGTCACGCGCGTCGTCACGCGCTGGGGCTTCACCTGCCTGCCATCCACGGAGACGATGCCAACCGCCTTGTGCATGATCACCTTGTGCTTCGGGATTTCTGACGCGAATACCGCCATCGCGTCGTGGTACGTGAGTTGCGGCGGCGGCAGGTGGGGCTTGTCATCCCAAGCCGGCTCCTGCGGGTCCCAGAAGTCCATTGTGACGGCATAGAGCACGTCGTTCTTCCACCAGATCGGATTGCCGGACATCGCGCGGTACATCGTGAGCGTCGTGATGCAGACCGCGATGCCGAGCGCGACCGCGCCGATCATGAGCGCGGTCAGGCCGGGGTTCCGCCTGAGATTGCGGATGGCGAGCTCGAGGTAATAGCCGAACATTCCTGTCTCCTCAGGCCGGTGACATGGCGGCGCGGGGAGCGTGCGCGGCCGGCACCGCCTCGTCGCGCGGCTCGTAGGGCTTCAGGTCCGAGATCTGCCCGTCCACGATGTGGACGTTGCGGTGCGCGCGGCGCGCGAGCTCGGGATCGTGGGTGACCATGATGATGGTCGTGCCCATCTCGTTGATCTGCTCGAGCAGGTCCATCACCTGGCGCGCCATCAGCGAGTCGACGTTGCCGGTCGGCTCGTCCGCGAGCAGGAAGCGCGGGTCGCCGGCGAGAGCGCGCGCGATCGCGGCGCGCTGCTGCTGGCCGCCCGAGAGCTGCGAGGGCATGTGGTGCATGCGGGACGAGAGCCCGACGACCTCGAGCGCGCTCTTGATGCGCGTCTCGCGGTCCTTCCGGGCAAGGCTGCGGTAGCGCAGCGGCACGTCCACGTTGTCGAAGATGTCGAGGTCGGGGATCAGGTTGAAGCTCTGGAAGATGAAGCCGATCTTCTCGTTGCGCAGCTTCGAGCGCGCCTCGTCGGAGAGCCGGCTCACGTCCTCTCCGTCCAGCTTGTACGTGCCCGTCTCGAAGGTCTCGAGCAGGCCGGCGACGTTCATGAACGTCGTCTTGCCGGAACCGGAAGGGCCGGTGACCGCGACGAACTCGCCGTCGGCGACCTTGAGCGAGAAGTCGCGCAGCGCGTGCGTCTCGATCAGGTCCGTGCGGTAGATCTTGCTGATGCCTGTCATCTCGAGCATGGGTCGTCGCTCCTTAGCCGGCGATGTGAAATTCGGGGACGTCTTCGAGGTCGCCATATCCTGAGATCACGACCTGCTGCCCGGGCGTGAGCCCCTTCAGCACCTCGATCTCGCCGACCGAGGCGGCGCCGAGCTCGACCGGGGTGAGCACGGCCTGGTCTCCGTCGACGACGTAGACCGCGCGGGTGCCCGGCGCGATGTCCGAGCTGCGCTCGAACTTCACGGCCTTGGCGCGCTGCTCGATCACGATGCGCACGGAGCCGCGCTGGCTCTGCCGCAGGCTCGGCGGCTGGTCGCCCGCGAACTTGACACGGCCGGTCACCTGGCCCGAGCGCACTTCCGGCGAGATGCCGGTGACCTGGCCCTTGTACTCGCGCCCGTCGAGCGAGATCTCGGCCTCCATGCCCGGCTTGATGTCGCGCGCATAGACGTCGGCGACCTGGAATTCGACCTCGAAGACCGACAGGTCGACGACGGTGAGCAGCGGCGCGTTTTCCGCGACGCTCGCCTTCTCCGCCGCCGCGAGGTTCGCGACCATGCCGTCGACCGGCGAGCGCACGGTCAGCTCGTCGACGCGGCGCTTCAGGTTCGCGACCACATAGCCCTGGCGCTCCCGTTCGATCTGGCGCGCGCGCAGGTCGAGGTCGAGGCTTTCGCGCTCCAGGTCCGACGTCTCCATCGCGTTGTCATAGGTGAACTTCGCCGATTCGCGCTCGTCCTCGGCGGCCTTGAGGTCGCGCTCGGGAATCGCCCCCATGCCGAAGGCCCATTTCGCGCGCTGCAACTCGCGCTCGGCGGCGCGGATCTGCACGTTGGCGAGGTCGGCCGCTTCCTTGGTGGCGAGCTTCTGGCGGCGGATCTCGATCGCCTGGCGCTTGAGTGCCGTGTCGAGGCTGTCGAGCGTCGCGCGCTCGCGCTGGTACTCGCTCTCGAGGGTCGGGCTCGCGAGCGTGCCGAGCACCTGGCCCGCCTTGACGGTGTCGCCGGCGCGGACGGCGTAGCTGATGTTGCCGGGCGCGACGGCGAACAGGGTCGGGCTCACGGCGGCGACGACCGTGCCCTGCGCCGAGACGTCGCGCACGAACGGGCCCTCGGTCACGGTCGCGATGCGCAGGCGGTCGCGCGATACGGTGAATTCGGTGGAGCTCCAGCCGCGGATCAGGAGGCCGAAGACGAGGACCAGCACGAGGCCGCCGGCGGCGATGCCGATCATCTTCTGGCGCTTGCGGTCCGGCTTCACGGAGACGGCCAGGTCCTGGGCGTCGGTGCCGCGGATCGAAGCGTCGCCGGCGGGCGTCGTATCCCGCCCGCCGGGCGACAGAGGACGTAAGTTCGTGATCTTCATGTTTGTCGACTCATCGCCCTGGATATTGCACGGGGCGTGCCAAGTTCGAGTCGCGGCTAACCTGCTGAAAGAGATGTACTTTCTTGCGGGGCCCGGCCGGACCTGGTGTCCGCGGACAGCGTCCGGACACATTCCGGACGCCCAAAGGGAACGCCCCTTTAATGGGGACGTTCCCTTTAAAGGGGAGCGTCCCCTTTCAGGGCGAGATCCTTGCTGTAGGTGACGTTCATGACGTTGTCGTACCAGCCCTCGACGCGCGGCGCGACGAGGTGCTTGGAGACGTAGAAGTACAGCGGGATCAGCGGCACGTCGGCGAGCAGCTGGCGCTCGGCGGCGGCGAGGTACGTCGCTCTCGCATCGCCCGGTGACACCGCGGCCATCGCGAGGGCGACGTCATACGGATCACTCGCATAGCGCGGCAGGTTGATGCCGAAGCCGCCCTTCAGCACCTGCAGGAAGGAATAGGCGTCGTTGTAGTCGCCGATCCAGCTGCCGCGAAACAGCGGCGCCTCGCGCGCGTCGATCGCGGCCTTCAGCACGCGGAAGTCCTCGGAGCGCAGGCTGACCTCGGCGCCGAGGTGCTCCTTCCACATCGCGGTCACCGCGAGCGCGATGCGGTCGTGCAGCGGGCTCTTGCTGGTGCGCAGCTCGACCTTCAACGGGTTCGCGGCGGAGTAGCCCGACCGGGCGTAGAGACGCCTGGCCTCGGCGATGCGCTTCGTCGCATCGAGCGTCGCCCAGTCGAACCGCTGCGGCGCATATCCCGCGATGCCCGGCGGCACCCAGCCGTGGGCCGGCCTTTCGCCGTCGCCAAGCACCTGCCGGGCCAGCACGTCGCGGTCGACGGCCATCGCGAGCGCGCGGCGCAGTTCCGGGGCGTCCTTGAACGGCGCGAGGTCGAGCGCGAAGCCGTAGTAGTACACGCCGACGGTCGGCGCGACGCGAAGCTGCCCCGGCATCGCCTTCCCGAGCCGCGCGACCTCGCCCGGCGGCACGGTATACGTCACGTCGAGGTCACCGGCGCGAAAGCGCGTGAGCTCGGTGGCCGGATCGGCGACGTGCACGTAGCGCACGGCGTCGAGCCTCGTCGCCGCGTCGTTCCAGTAGTGCGAATTCCGCCTCGCCAGCATGTGCGAACCGATCCGCCAGTCGGACGGCGTGAACGCGCCGTTCGTGACCGCAATCCCGGGGCGTGCGAACTCCTTCGGTTTCGCGGCGAGCGTCGGGCGGTGCACCGGGAAGGTGCTCGGGTGCGAGAGCATCGCGAGGAAGTACGGGCTCGGCTCGGCGAGGTCGACGACGAGCGTCGACTCGTCCGGCGCCGCGACGCCGAGCGCGTCGGCAGGCTTGCGGCCCGCGACGATGTCGGCCGCGTTCGCGACGGTCTCCAGCATCAGCGCGTACTGCGAGGCCGTCGCGGGGTCGACGAGCCTGCGCCAGGCGGCGACGAAGTCCTCGGCCACCACGGGATCGCCGTTCGACCAGCGCGCGCGCGGCCGGAGCTTGAAGGCGTAACGGCGCCCGTCGGCGGACACCGTCCAGCTCTCCGCGGCGCCGGCGACGGGCCTGCCGTCCGGCGCCATCGACACGAGCCCCTCGTAGCAGTCGCGCAGGATCGTCATCGCCGCTTCCATGCGCGCGAGCTGCGGATCGATGGAGTCGGGCTCGCTCCCGTTGCCGCGGCGCAGCTCCCGGGTCGTGCCGTCGTCCGTCCCCCGCCCGCAAGCCGCCAGCAATGCGCAGGCCGCGAAGAGGGCGGCGAACGCGAGGACGGCCCTGTGCTTCATGCGGCGCGCGAGCGTTTCTTGAGGTGCACCAGCAGGATCGAGATCGTGGCGGCGGTGATGCCGGGCAGGCGCGCGGCCTGGCCGAGCGTGCCGGGCCGCGACTCGACCAGGCGCTGGCGCGCCTCGTTCGAGAGCCCGGCGACCTGCGCGTAGTCGATTTCCCGGGGCAGGCGCGTCTCCTCGTTACGGCGCTGGCGCTCCACCTCGGCCTGCTGGCGCTCGATGTAGCCGGCGTATTTTTCGCGCGCTTCGAGGCCTCGCGCCACCTGCCAGGCGAGCCGCGCATCCGCGCCCTCCGGCGCGCCGCCGGCGGCCATCGCGTCGCGCTTCGCTTCGAAGAACGCCCAGCGCGCATCGTCGACGAGGCCCATCCCGCGCGCGACGGGCGTCAGGCGCTCGTCGGCGTTGTCCTCGCGCAGCAGCAGGCGGTGCTCCGCGCGGCTGGTGAACATCCGGTACGGCTCCATCGCGCCGCGCGTGATGAGGTCGTCGACCATCACGCCGAGGTAGGCCTGGTCGCGGCGCGGAGACCAGGGCGACCGGCCCGATACCTGGAGCGCCGCGTTGATGCCGGCGAGCAGGCCCTGTGCCGCCGCTTCCTCGTAGCCGGTCGTGCCATTGATCTGTCCGGCGAAGAAGAGCGCGGCGAGCGGCTTCGTCTCGAGCGAGTCGCGCAGGCCCCGCGGGCAGAAATAGTCGTACTCGATGGCATAGCCCGGGCGCGTCATCTCCGCGCGCCCGAATCCGGCGATGCTCCGCACGAACTCGAGCTGCACGTCGGCCGGCAGGCTGGTCGAGATTCCGTTCGGGTAGACGACGTGCGTGTCGAGCCCTTCCGGCTCGACGAAGATCTGGTGCGACGCCTTCGCGGCGAAGCGCACGACCTTGTCCTCGACGGAGGGGCAGTAGCGCGGGCCGACGCCCTCGATGGCGCCGGTGAACATCGGCGAGCGGTCGGTCGCGCCGCGGATGATCTCGTGCGTGCGCGCATTGGTGGCCGTGATGTGGCAGTCCACCTGTGCCGGGTGATCCTCGCGGCGGCCGAGGAAGGAGAACACGGGCCGCGGCTCGTCGCCCGGCTGCGGGCGCATGGCGGCGTAATCGAGCGTGCGGCCGTCGAGGCGCGGCGGCGTTCCGGTCTTGAGGCGGCCGACCGCGAACGGCATCTCGCGCAGGCGCGCGGCCAGCGCGTTGGAAGGCGCATCGCCGATGCGTCCGCCTTCCTGGCTTTCGAGGCCGACGTGCATGCGCCCGCCGAGGAAGGTGCCGACGGTCAGCACGACGGCACGCGCGTGGAGCTGCGTGCCGTCCATCGTGACGACGCCTTCGGCACGGCCGTTCCTCACCAGGAGATCGGCGACCTCGGATTCGCGCAGCGCGAGGTCCGGCTGGGCGTCGAGCAGCGCACGGATCGCGTCCCGGTACAGCCTGCGGTCCGCCTGCGCGCGGGTCGCGCGCACGGCGGGGCCCTTGCTCGCGTTCAGCGTGCGGAACTGGATGCCGGCGCGGTCGGCGGCGATCGCCATCGCGCCGCCCATGGCGTCGATCTCGCGCACCAGGTGGCCCTTGCCGATGCCGCCGATCGCCGGGTTGCAGCTCATCTGGCCGACGGTCGCGAGGCTCTGCGTCACCAGCAGCGTGCGCGCGCCCATCCGGGCCGCCGCGAGGGCCGCCTCGGTGCCGGCGTGGCCGCCGCCGATCACGATGACGTCGTACTGTTCCATGAGGTGCGACATGATACCCGCATGAATGACCCGGGCGATTTCCCCGCCAGATTGCTGGCCGCGTTCGCCCTCGGCGCGCTGCTTTCGCCGCCGGCGCTCCAGGCAAAGCCCCTGCTGCCGCTCGAGCCCTGCCGCATCGCCGACCTCGACGGCCTCGTGTCCACCGAGGCGCGCTGCGGCACGCTCTCGGTGCCGGAAGACCCGGACGATCCGGACGGGCCGCGCATCCGCCTCGCCGTCGCCGTCGTCCCCGCGATCGCGACCCAGGCGAAGCCGGATCCGCTCCTGCTCATCGCCGGCGGGCCGGGGCAGGGATCGATCCACGCCTTTGCGCCGTTGCTCGGCGCGTTCGCCGGCATCCGGCGCGAGCGCGACCTCGTGATGGTGGACCAGCGCGGCACGGGCGACTCCAACCGCCTCGACTGCGACATGCCGGACGATGCCCTCGAGGGCGGCGAGATCCCGCCGGAGGAGCTGCGCCGGCTCGCCGAGGCATGCCTCGCGAAGCTGCCGGGCCGCGCGCAGTTCTACACGACGAGCATCGCGGTGCGCGACCTCGACGCCGTGCGCGCAGCGCTCGGCTACGCGCAGGTGAACGTCTTCGCCGGCTCCTACGGCACGCGCGTCGCGCAGCATTACGCGCGGCGCTTTCCGCAGCACACGCGCGCGGTCGTGCTGGATGGCGTCGTGCCGCCGGCGCTCGCGCTGGTGCCGAACATCGCCATCGAGTCGCAGCGCGCGCTCGACCGGGTGTTCGCCCGCTGTGCGTCGGACCCGGAGTGCGACCGCCGCTTCCCGGCGCTCGCAGGGCAATTCGCGAAGCTCGACGCCCGGCTCCGGAAGGGCGCGGTCACTATGAAGCTCACCGACCCGGTGACGGGCGAGGGCCGCGAGCTAGAGGTCACCCGCGCGCACCTCGTGACCATGGCGCGCATGCTCACCTACTCGCCCGGGACCGCCTCGATCCTGCCGCTCGTCGTGCACGAGGCGGCGACGAACGGCAATTACGGCCCGCTCGCCGCGCAGGCCGAAATGATCGGCGACGACCTCGACCGCGTGATCGCGATGGGCATGCACAACTCCGTCATCTGCGCCGAGGACGCGCCGCGCTTCGCCGGCGCCGTGGACCGCAAGGCGCTCGAGGCGACCTCGATCGGGGTGCTGATGCAGGATGCCATGCAGGCGCTCTGCGAGGCCTGGCCTCGAGGCCCGGTGGACGGCGACTTCGCCGAGCCGCTCGACTCCGCGGTGCCGGCGCTCCTGCTCTCCGGCGAGTTCGACCCGGCGACGCCCGCGTCCTGGGGCGCCATGGCGGCGAAAGGCTTCCGCAACGGCCTGCACGTCGTCGTGCCGGGCCAGGGTCACGGCCAGGCGCGATTGCCCTGCGTGCAGAAGCTGCTGCGGCAGTTCGTCGCCGCCGGCGGCGTCGCCGGACTCGACACCGCCTGCATAGAGACGATCCAGCCCGCGCCGTTCTTCCTCTCCTTCAGCGGCAGCGCGCCATGATCCGCGTCGAGGGGCTCGGTCGCAGCTTCGGCGCGGTACGCGCGGTGGACGGCGTCGGCTTCGAGGCCGCGGACGGACGCATCACCGGACTGCTCGGGCCGAACGGCGCCGGCAAGTCCACCACCCTTCGCATGCTGTACACGGTGCTGCGCCCCGACGCGGGCAGCGCGACGGTCGACGGCGTCGACGTCGTCGCCGACCCGCTCGGCGCGCGCCGGCGAATCGGCGTGCTGCCGCATGGCGCCGGGATATACCCCCAACTCACGGCGCGCGAGAACATCGCCTACTTCGGGCGCCTGCACGGGCTCGAGGGCGCGGCGCTCGGAGCACGCATCGAGGCGCTCCTCGCCGAACTCGACATGGGCGCCATCGCCGACCGCCGCGCGCGGGGGTTTTCGCAGGGAGAGCGCACCAAGGTCGCGCTCGCGCGCGCACTGGTGCACGCGCCGAAGAACCTGCTGCTCGACGAGCCGACCAACGGCCTCGACGTCATGGCGACGCGCGCGCTGCGCACGCTCATCCTGCGCCTGCGCGAGGCCGGCCATTGCATCCTGTTCTCGAGCCACGTCATGCAGGAGGTCGCCGCGCTCTGCGACGACATCGTGATCGTGGACCACGGCCGGGTGGTCGCCGCGGGCGCGCCGGAGGAGCTGCGCGCGCGCTTCGGCTCCGCCAGCCTCGAGGACGCGTTCGTCGCCGCCATCGGCGACTCGCGGGGCCTCGAATGATCGCGACCGTCCGCACCGTCATGCTCAAGGAACTGCGCGAGAGCTTGCGCGACCGACGCACCCTGGTGAACAGCCTGCTGATCGGCCCGATCCTCGCGCCGCTCTTCTTCATCCTGGTGCTGAAGCTCGCGCTCTCGCGCTCGGTTGCGGGCCAGGACGAAGCGGCCCCGGTGACGGTCGTGAACGCCGCGGCAGCGCCGAACCTCGTGCAGCAGCTGCGCGAGGGCGGGCTCATCGTGACCCTGCGCGAGGGCACGGAAGCCGACATCCGCGGCTGGATCTCGGCGGAGAACGAACTGGTCGTGCTGCGCATCCCGGACAACTTCGCGGACCGCTTCGCCGCGGGCGAGCCGGCTGCGGTGCAGGTCTTTGCGGACGGTGCCGACTCCAAGGCCGGCAAGCACTCAGGCAGGCTGTCCGCGGCCATCGCCGGCTACGCCGCCCGGATCGCGGGCCTGCGCCTGCAGGCGCGCGGCATCTCCCCGATGGTGGTGCAGCCCATCGTCATCGACGACATCGACGTCTCCACGCCCTCGGCGCGGGCGACCCTGCTGCTCGGCATGCTGAGTTACGTGATCCTGCTCGCGACGCTGATGGGCGGCCTGTACCTCGCGATCGACGCGACTGCGGGAGAGCGCGAGCGCGGGTCGCTGGAATCGCTCCTGACCGTGCCCGCGGTGCGCGATCACCTCATATACGGGAAGATCGCGGCGACCGCGGTCATGATGCTGGTCGCGCTCGCCTTCGTCGCCTGCTCCATCGCGGTCTCGCTCGAGGCGGTGCCGCTCGAGACATTCGGCATGTCGGCGAACTTCGGGCCCGGCGTCGTCTGGCAGGTGTTCCTGGCCGTCGCGCCGTTCGCGCTCGTCGCCGCATCGCTGCTGACCGTGGTCGCCTCGTTCACGCGCACCTACAAGGAGGCGCAGTCCTGGCTCGGGATCGTGCTGCTGGTGCCGACCGTCCCGATCGCGATCGCAAGCGTGCTGGCCATCGCGCCGCAGGCGCCGCTGATGCTGGTTCCTTCGCTGTCCCAGCACCTGCTGATCCAGGGGCTGATACGCGGCGAGCCGTTGCCGGCGGCCTGGGCGGCACTCGCCGCGGCGAGCAGCCTCGCGCTCGGGGCCGCGCTCGCCTGGCTGGCCGGGCGGCTTTATCGACGCGAGGCGATCCTCGGCTGATAATCCCGGAACCCAGGCTTCCTCCAGGCCGTCCAAGCGACCATGAAGCGCCGATTCCACAGCCTCGTCGCCGCACTCCTGCTCGGTGCCGCCCCCGCACTCGCGCAGATCACCACCGTGCCGATGAAGGGCGTCGGCAACGAGTGGGTCCGGGAACTCGAGCTGCACGGCCGCATGGACTGGGAATGGATCGAGACCTACCCGGAACAGGTGTACTTCGCGACGCGGCACGACTCCGTGCGCAACGGCGACGTCGTGACGATGTGGACGCGAGTCGAGTACAGGCACCCGCAGCACCCGCTCGCTCACAAGAGCGCGCTCAGCAAGGACGACTGGGACTGCGCGAAGCGCCAGCGCTCGACCAGCGGCGTGTTCTTCTACAAGTGGAACAACCTGCAGACCGACCGGGACGTGCCCGAGCGGTCCACCAACCTGCTCCGTTCCTGGGAAAAGATCGAGAAGGGCACGGTCGGGGAGGCGCTGTTCAACTTCGCCTGCAGCATCCGCAACGTGACGCCCGTCATCAAGGACCCGGAACCTCCGGAGAATTGAGCGGTCCCACCCGTCTACCACCCGACAAGGAGCGCCCCCATGATCCGCACCATTGGCTCGACCCTGGCCCTGCTGGCGCTCGCGCCGCTCGCGCAGGCGGCGGACAACGGCATCTATCTCGGCGCCGGCTACGTGCAGAGCGAGTACGGTTTCGACGACCCCGGCGACGTGGACTTCGACGACGAGGATGGCGGCTACAAGCTGATCGCCGGCTGGCGGCCGATCGACAATTTCGGTGTCGAGGTCAACTACATCGACCATGGCGACGCGACCGTGGGCGACGCGCGGATCGGCGCGGAGACGATCTCCGGTTTCGCGGTCGGCTACGTCGCGCTCCCGGTGGTCGACCTGTTCGCGAAGGCGGGCGCCACGTCCTGGAAGGTCGACGCGCGCTCGGACGGCCTCAGCTTCGACGAGGACGACCTCGACTTCGCGTGGGGCGTCGGCATCCAGGCGCGGATCTGGAGCATCGGCGCGCGGCTCGAGTACGAGCAGTTCCCGATCGTGGACGACGAGAAGCTCGACACGATCTCGCTGTCCTTCACCTACACGTTCCTCTAGGAGCCCGGCTCAGGCCCACTCGGTGAGGCCTTCGCGCTCGTAGAGCACCTTGAACGAGGGTCGCGACTTCATGCGCTTTACGTAGTCGGCGATGGCGGGCCATTCGGTCGCCGGCTTCGGCATGTTGCGTGCCCAGCGCATGAGCATCGTCGTGACGAAGTCGGCGGCGCCGGCGCGGTCGCCGAGCAGGTAGCTGCCGGATTTCGCGATCTGCCGGTCGACGCGCTCGAGGCTGGCTTCGATGCGCCGACGCGCGGCGGCCTTGACCGATTCGACGGCGGCCTGCCCCGCCGGCTGGTCCGGGTAGAACCAGTTGTGGTACGCGGTCTGCAGGGTGTTCGACAGGAAGAACATCCAGCTCTGGTAGGCCGCGCGCTGCGCGTGGCCGATGGCGGGCGCGAAGCCGGCCTCCGGGTGGCGCTCGGCCAGGATCATGCAGAGCGCGGCGGCCTCGCCGAGCGGCACGCCGTCCACCACGAGGGTCGGCACGACGCCGCCCGGGTTCAGCTTCAGGTATTCGGGCTTGCGGTGCTCGCCCGCCTCGATGTCGACCTGCACCAGCTCGTGCGGCTCGCCGAGCTCGATCAGCATCCAGTGCACGCACAGGCTCGCGGTGCCCGGCGACCAATAGAGTGTGTACATGGGCGTGAGACCTCCCGTAATGTCGGCATTATGAACCGCGGAAGCTGCCTCTGCGGAGCCGTGCAGTTCGAGGCCGGCCCTTACGACTCCATGGTGCACTGCCATTGCTCGATGTGCCGCCGGCACCACGGGGCGATGTTCGCGACTTTCCTGATGGGCGGCACGGGCAGCTTCCGCTGGCTGGCCGGCGAGGACGCGATCACGGTGTATCGCTCTTCGGAAAAGGGGCTGCGCCCGTTCTGCCGGAACTGCGGCTCGGTGGCGCCGACGATCCTGCCGGAACTCGGCATCGCGTTCGTCGCCGCCGGCAACCTCGAGGGAGATCCCGGCATCCGGCCCGAGCTGCACATGTTCGCGGCCTCGGGACCGCCCTGGTTCCCGATCACCGACACCCTCCCGCAATGCGAGCGCTTTCCGCCCGGGTTCGAGGACGGCGAGTCCGTGAACGACGCGCCGCTCCCGCCGCCGCCGCCCGGCGTGATCCGCGGTCGATGTCTGTGCGGCGACGTCGCGTTCGAGCTGAGGGGAGAGCCGGAGACCCTGCAGAACTGCCACTGCTCGCGCTGCCGGCGGGCGCGCAGCGCCGCGCACGCGACGAACGCTTTCTTCAGGCGCGGGCAGCTCGCGTGGACCCGCGGCGAGGAGAACGTCACGAGTTTCGCCCTGCCCGGCGCCCAGCGTTTCGGCCAGGACTTTTGCCGCCGCTGCGGCGGCCCCGTCGCGCGCGTCGTCGCCTCGACGGGCTACGTCGTCGTGCCCTGTGGAAGCCTCGACGATCCGCCCGGCAAGTCGCCGCGCGGGAATATCTTCACCGGCAGCAAGGCGCCCTGGTACGAGATCACCGACGGCCGCCCGCAGTGGGAATCACTGCCTGCGTAGGCTCGCCTGCGCTGCGCTGTTTGCGCTCGCCGCCTGCGGTCACTCGAGCGCGCCGGAACAGGAGATCCGCGCGCTGGTCGACGAGGCCGAATCCGCGGCCGAGGCGCGGGACGCCTCCGGGCTGCGCGACCTGGTCGCCGACGATTACGGCGATGCGGCCGGCCGCAACGCCGCCGACGTCCGCAACCTCCTGCATGCCTGGCTGGTCGCGCACCCGTCGGTCAACCTGCTGACGCGTATCGACTCGATCGAGCTCGAGGGTACGGAACTCGCGCGGGTACAGGTCACCGTCGGCATGCTGGGGCGCGAGGCGGCGGGCGAAACGGACTGGGACCTCGCCGCCGACCTCGAGCGGCTCGACATCCGGCTCGCGCGCGACGGCACCGGCTGGCGCGTGATCGGCGCGACGCGCCGATCGGAGCGTTAGTCGGAGTCCTCCGGCTCCACGGCGTTCCAGCGCTCACGGAAAGCCTGCACGGCCTCGCTGCGGATCGCCGAATGCCGGCGCGACAGCAGCAGCTGCGACGGCGGGCAGACACGGGCGCGGATGATGCCGAGATCGGCGGCGGCATCGAAGAGGCTGGGATACCAGCGCTCCCATTCGGGAAAGATCGCCTCGACGGTATTACGCAGGCTCATCGGCGGGTGCGTCTCGCGGCGGCGCATCGGGCTTGAGCGGGGCGTTGCGGTTCCACATCTGCCGGTACATCAACCAGTTGCCGTTTTCCTGCTTCCACAACTCGATGAACTTTCCGACACGCGGCTCGCCCTCGTCTGGGAAGATCGCGGTATACGACCCCTCGCGGAACCAGAAATCACCGATCTTCCGCGAGTCCACCGCGCCGAGCTCGATCCGCACCTGTCCCGGGCCGTAGGCCTGCCAGAACTCCTCGATGGCCTCGGGGCCCGCGATGACCGGCTCGTCCGGAGGCAGGATCTCGGCGTCCGCGCTGTACATCAGCACGAGCCCGGAGACGTCGCCGCCATTGAAAGAGCCGAGCCAGGCGTCGGCGACGGTTTGCGGGAAGGGCTCCGGTTCGCTGGCACCCTGGCAGGCCGCGAGACCGGTCAGCGTGATCGCGGCGACCCACGGGGCAACATGAAACGTGTTCATGGCAGTTCCCCTTTCTGGCCTTCCCCGATCATACGCCCCAATCAGCGGATCCTGGCGAGCGTGAGCCCGTCGCCGACCGGCAACAGCGCGAGGTCGATGCGCGGGTCGCGGTGCAGCGCGTCATTGAATTCGCGCAGCGCCTCCGTTTCGGCTTCGCGGTTATCCGGGTTCGCCACCTCGCCGTCCCACAGCGTGTTGTCGACGAGGATCAGGCCGCCGGGCCGCAACAACTTCAGCAGGCGCTCGTAGTAGGCGAGATAGCCGGTCTTGTCCGCGTCGATGAAGGCGAAATCGTGCTGGCCGGCTTCGCCCTGCGCCAGCCGCGCATCGAGCGTGTCGCGAGCGGGCGCGAGCACGAGCTCGACCCGGTCCGCGACGCCCGCGGCCTGCCAGTGCCGGCGCGCGACGTCGGTGTACTCCTCGCTGACGTCGAGCGCGAGCAGGCGCGCGTCATCCGGCATCGCCAGCATCACCGCGAGGCTCGAGTAGCCCGTGAATACGCCGACCTCGATGGCGCGGCGCGCGCCGCAGAGCCGCGCCAGCATCTGCATGAACTGGCCCTGCTCGGGCGCGATCTGCATGTTGACCCGCGGGTGCGAGGCGGTCTCCGCGCGCAGCGCCGCGAGGCGCGGGTCCTCGCGCAGGGAGTGCGCGAGCAGGTACTCGTAGGTGCGGTCGTCGAGCTGCAGCGTGCGGTTCGACACTCAGTAGCCCTTCTCGACGTCCACCTCGGAATAGAGCTTGTCGCCCGCGACGTAGCGGCGCAGGTTCTCCCGCGCCAGCAGCCAGCGCGGCGTCTCATTGCCCTCGAGCGCGGCGGCGACGTGCGGCGTGACGATCACGTTCGGTGCGCGCCACAGCGGATGATCCGGCGGCAGCGGCTCGGGATCCGTGACGTCGAGGCCGGCGCCCCCGAGGCGACCGTCCGCGAGCGCGGCGACCAGCTCGTCCGTGACAACGGTGCCGCCGCGGCCGACGTTGATGAAGAGCGCGCCCCGCTTCACGGCGTCGAAGAACGCCTTGTTCATGAGCCCCTTCGTCTCCGTCGTCAGCGGCAGCGTGCTCACGATCACGTCGGCACGCGCGGCAAATGGCAACAGCTTGTCCGGCAGGCCCACCTCGGCGACGAAATCCGGGCCGTCGGTGCCGGAGTTGCGGGTCGCGATCACGGTCATGCCGAGCGCGTGCGCCCGCTTCGCGACCTCGGTGCCGATCCCGCCGAGGCCGACGACCAGCATCGTGCGGCCCTTCACCTCCCACATCCGGCTCTCGGGCACGGCCTCGTCGGCCCACTCGCCCTTCGCCTGCGCCGGCACGTAGGCCGCGAATCCCCGCGTGAGCCCGAACATGAACGCGAGCACGTGCTCCGCCATCACGGAGCCGGCCACCTTCTGCATGTTCGTGAGCACGATGCCGCGCGTCGCAAATGCGGGGATCGCGACGCAGCGCTCGACGCCCGCGTACATGCGCTGCACCCAGCGGATGCGCGGGCCGGCCTCGATCACCTCGGCGACGCATTCGCCGATCAGGGCATCGGCGTCGGCGGCCTCGCGCACCGCCGCCGCGCGGTCCGGGGCGGCGACGAGCGTGACGCCGGGCGCGGCGGGCTGCATCCAGGCGACACGCGCGGCGTCGGCGCCCATCAGCACCACCTTCTTCGGCGGTGCCCAGCCCGGCCGGTCGCGGAGCGCGACGGCCGACTCGCGCAGGCCGAGCTCCGCGACCAGGCGGGCCGTTTCCTCGCTCCCCTCCGCCGCAAGCGCCGGAATGGCCGCGAAAAAACACAGGAACCCGGCGGAGAGCGCCGCCGCGCGGATGATTCTGTCCATGCGCGAACGATACCGCAGGCCAGCCCCCGAGTGCGTAGAATGCGCGCCCGGGGGAACGGCCGCCGGGGGACTTCGCGATGCGCCTTCTATCCATGCTGATGCCGCAGGAGCGCAGGTTCTTCGCGCTCTTCAACGAGCACGCCTCGCTCATGATCCAGGGCGCCGCCGCCCTCGTCGAGATGCTCACGAACTACGCCGAGGAGGGCCGGCGCGAGGAATACGTCCTCAGGATCCACAAGATCGAGCACGACGCCGACACGGTGACCCACCAGACCGTCGCGCTGATGCACAACACCTTCGTGACGCCGTTCGACCGCGACCAGATCAACAAGCTGATCCAGCGCATGGACGACATCCTGGACCTGATCCAGGACACGGCGGAGTCGCTGACGCTGTACGACGTGCACACGCTGACGGCCGAGGTGCGGCACCTCGCGAACCTGATGCAGCTCTCCTGCCAGAAGGTGCACGACGCCGTGAAGCAGCTGTCCTCGATGGACAACGGCCAGGCGATCCTCAAGATCTGCCAGGAAGTGGACGCCCTCGAGTCCGACGCGGACCGCGTGATGCGTTCCGCCATCTCGCGCCTGTTCCGGGAGGAGAAGGACACCCGCCAGCTCGTCAAGCTGAAGGCGGTGTACGAGCTGCTCGAGCTGACGACCGACAAGTGCCAGGACGTCGCGCTCGTCATCGAGGGCGTCGTGCTCGAGAACGGCTGAGGGACGCCGCCCATGGATGCCGGCACGTTCACGGCCACGATCGTCATGCTGGTCGTCGTGGCCCTCATATTCGACTTCATGAACGGCTTCCACGACGCCGCGAACTCGATCGCGACCGTGGTCTCGACCGGCGTGCTCAAGCCCTACCAGGCCGTGATTTGGGCGGCGTTCTTCAATTTCGTCGCGATCATGCTGTTCGAGCTGAAGGTGGCGGCCACGGTCGGCAAGGGCATCGTGGATCCCGCGTTCATAGACAACCACGTGATCTTCGGCGCGCTGATCGGCGCGATCTCCTGGAACGTGATCACCTGGTACTACGGCCTGCCGTCCTCGTCCTCGCACGCCCTGATCGGCGGCATGATCGGCGCCACGATCGCGAAGGCCGGCACCGGCCCGCTGCTCGCCCCCGGCATCATCAAGACCGTGTCGTTCATCGTCGTCGCGCCGATGCTCGGCATGCTGCTGTCGGGGATCATCATCGTCGCGGTGTCGTGGATCTGCCGGCGGCGCACGCAACGGCAGACCGACCGCTGGTTCCGCAAGCTGCAGCTGGTCTCGTCGGCGATGTACAGCATCGGCCACGGCGGCAACGACGCGCAGAAGACGATGGGCATCATCTGGCTGCTGCTGATGACGGCGAACCTGGCGACGCCGCAGCACCTGCCGGTGTGGGTCGTCATCTCGTGCTATGTCGCGATCGCGCTCGGCACCCTGTTCGGCGGCTGGCGCATCGTCAAGACGATGGGCCAGCGCATCACCAAGCTGAAGCCGGTCGGTGGCTTCGCCGCCGAGACGGGCGGCGCGATCTCGCTGTTCCTCGCCACCAACCTCGGAATCCCGGTGTCGACCACGCACACGATCACGGGATCCATCATCGGCGTCGGCAGCGCCCAGCGCGTGCGGGCGGTGCGCTGGGGCGTCGCCGGCAACATCATCGCGGCGTGGGTCGTCACGATCCCCGTCTCCGCGCTCATCGCCGCCGCCGCGTGGTGGGTAGGCTGGCAGTTGTTCTGAGGTGAAGGGCCTGAGCGCGCGCGATACGTCCGGAAACTCCATCGTTTCCTTTGACGCCGTCTCTTTCAGTCATGACGGCGGCGCCCCGGTTGTCCGTGAGCTGAGCCTCGACGTCTCGGCTGGCGAGGTTCTCGTCCTCGTGGGCCGGAGCGGTGCCGGCAAGAGCACGTTACTCAGGCTCGTCAACGGCATGCTCCTGCCGACATCCGGTTCCGTCACGGTCGAGGGTCGGGACACGCGGCAATGGGACGGCATTCAGTTGCGACGCCGGACCGGATATGTGCTGCAGGAGATCGGACTTTTTCCGCACATGACGGTTGAGGCCAACGTGGGCCTCGTCCCGCGCCTGGAGCGATGGCCTGCAGGGCGCGTGCGCGATCGCACCCGTGAGCTGCTGGAACTCGTCGGGCTGCCGGCCTCCACTCATGCCAGCCGCCGCCCGCAGGAGCTGTCGGGCGGTGAGCGCCAGAGGGTCGGAGTCGCGCGTGCGCTTGCTATCGATCCGCCCATGCTCCTCATGGACGAACCGTTCGGAGCGCTCGATCCCGTCACGCGACACGAACTCCAGGGGGAGCTGCGGAGGATCCAACGCGCGCTCGGCACAACCATTGTTCTCGTCACGCATGACATGGCCGAGGCCCTCACGCTGGCGCACCGCATCGGGGTCATCGAGGACGGCATGCTGATTGCCTGCGACACGCCCATGCGAATTGCGGCTTCGAAAGACCCGAGGATCCGCCGGCTGCTCGATACGCTCGTCGCGTTTCCAGGCGTGGAACGGCCGTCGTGACGGCTCTGCTGGAGTTCTGGAGCTCGAACGCGACCGAACTCTGGCGCCTCGTCGAACGGCACCTGTTCCTGGTCGTGGTGTCCACCGGCCTGGCCGTATTGATGGGAGTGCCGGCGGGCATCGTCGCCGCGCGCAGGCCGCGCCTGGGCCGCCCTCTGCTCGCGTTCGCCAACGTCGCCCAGACGATTCCGAGCCTTGCGCTCCTCGGTTTCCTGCTGCCGTTGCCGTTCGTTGGCGGCGTGGGGCCGCGCACCGCACTCGTCGCTCTCACGTTGTACGCACTGCTCCCGGTCATCCGCACCACGGTGGCCGGCCTGGCGACCATCGATCGGCCGATCAGGGACGCCGGCATCGCCATGGGAATGACGTCAAGCCAGCTCCTGTGGATGGTCGAGCTGCCGCTCGCACTTCCCGCGATTGTCGCCGGCATCCGGGTAGCCGCCGTCATCGGCGTCGGCACGGCAACCATCGCCGCCGCCATTGGAGCCGGAGGCCTCGGCGAATACATCTTCCGCGGCCTGTCGATGGTCGACTCCACGATGATCCTTGCCGGAGCCATTCCCGCCGCAGTGCTCGCGCTTCTCCTCGATGGCCTGTTGGCTGGTCTGGAACACGCGTTGAAGAGGGGCGCGGCCGACGGCCCGTTGTCCTCGCGGCGGCCGCCATTGCCGCGGCCTTGCTCGTTGCGCTGGCATTGCCCGCCAGGACCGGCCCGGATACGCCAATCGGCGTCGGTTCCAAGAACTTCACCGAGCAGGTCCTCCTGGGCGAGCTGCTTGCACTCACCCTGGAATCCGAGGGCGTCAGCGTTGAACGCCGGCTCAACCTTGGCGGCACTTTCATCTGCGATCGCGCGCTGCGCTCCGGCGACATCGACGTGTACGTGGAGTACACCGGCACGGCAGTCAGCGCCATCTTTCACGACGAAGTGCCGCGCGATCCGGCCGACGCGTTCAACAAGGCGCGTGAAATGTATACGGCACACGGACTGACGCTCTTTCGGCCGCTCGGCTTCAACAATACCTTTGCGATACTCGTCCGTGGCGACGATGCCCGGCGGCTTGGACTGCGATCCATCGGAGACCTCGAACGTGTCGCGGCACGCTGGCGACCGGGATTCGGCTACGAGTTCCTGCAGCGCGCAGACGGCTATTCCGGGCTCGTCAACGCATATGGCCTGCGCTTCGGCCAGCCGCCCGCGGCAATGGACCTCTCGCTCATCTACAAGGCGCTGGCAGACCGGCGCGTGGACGTCATCGCGGGCGATGCCACCAGCGCCCTCATCGACTCGCTTGACCTCGTCGCACTCGAGGACACTCGTCGCTATTTCCCGCCCTACGATGCTGCGCCGGTCGCGCGGACTGCAGCGGTGCTGGAACGGCCGGAGATCCGGCGCGCCATGGAACGGTTGGCTGGGCGCATCTCCGCGGCCGACATGCGTGCGATGAATCGCGCCGTGGACGTCGACGGACAGGATGCACGGGCCGTGGCCCGGCGGTTTCTCGAACGCCTCTAGGCCGGCCCGCGTCGCAACTCGCACAGCGTGAGCGAAAAGCCGGCCTGCACTTCGCGCCAGTGGCCTGTCGGCGTGAAGCCGGCGCGCTCGACCATGCTCAGGACGTCATTGGACCGGTACTTGTACGAACTCTCGGACCAGATCGCCTCTTCTGCCCGCAGATTGAGCTCGATACCCGCGGCGGGAATCCGAACCGCCTGCTCGCACTTGCTGATCAGGTGCATTTCGACGCGACTGTTTCGGGCGTTCCAGACTGCCCGGTGCATGAAGCATGCCGTGTCGAAGCTCGCTCCGAGCTCGCGATTCATTCGCACCAGCAGGTTTAGATTGAAGGCTGCCGTGACGCCTAGCGGATCGTCATAGGCCAGGATCAGGTCACGCTCAGGCTTGACGAGATCGGCACCGAGCAGCAACGCGTCGCCGGGACGAAGGCAGCTGGAAATGTCACTCAGCAGCGCATTGGCCGCCGGGGGATCGAAATTGCCGATGTTCGATCCGAGGAACAGCACCAGCGCGCGACCGCGAGGCGTCCGGCCGGAAGCAGCCTCGAGACCGGATTCGTAGGTCGCCCGGTGAGTCAGGACGCGCGTTCCGGCAATGCCGGACACTGCGGATTTGGCTGACTCGAGAGCCGTCTCCGACACGTCGACGAGATCGATCCGCATGGGCGCGAGCCCGCGCGGACGCGCCGACAGCAACGCCGCGAGCTTGCGGCCATCACCCGAGCCAAGCTCGATGATTCGATCGAGGGGCGAGACCGCTGCCCATATTTCCCGCGCGTGATCCGCCAACAACCGCATCTCGGCCCGCGTAATCCGGTACCAGGGCAGCTCGCAAATGGCGTCGAATAGCGCGGAGCCCAGAGCATCGTACAGGTACCGTGACGGAAGCCGCCGCGGCGTCATTGCCAGGTGCCTGCAGACATCCGCGGCAAACTCGGCATTGAGATCCGATTCACGGTCGTCGGCCGTCGCCGCCGCAATCAGGCGCGTATTCATGGACCCCTCCTTGACCGCGCACAGCGGAACGATGCGTAAACCTGCGGGTAGCGCGGGCGGAACCAGTTTCGGAATGATGGTCGGATCAACTCGCGTGCCGTAGCGGGCGATGCCCCCTTCAGCACGAAATGCTGGCCGTCGAAAAAGTCGGCCGAGTACTCCGGGTACGAAGGCATCGGCGAGAACCCTGGAAAGGGGGCAAACACGCTCGCGGTCCAGGTCCAGCCGTTGCCGACCAGGTCGTCCACGCCCCATGGACTGCGGCCTCCGGGATGGCTGCCGGCTGGCTCCGGGTCCCAGGAGTTGAAGTCGAACACGCCGCGCTCGACCGTCGGCGGAGCATTGCCCCAAGGGTATTGCCGGCGCCCAGCAGGTTCGGATTCGTAAGCAGCGCGCTGGAACTCCGCTTCCGAAGGCAGCCGCGCGCCCCGCCATCGCGCGAACGCATTCGCTTCCGCCCAGCTGACATAGACGGGCCACGCCAACGGCAGCGGTAACAACTCGAACATGCCGCGCCAATACCATTCGCTGCCCTTTCGAGCCCAGAACGACGGATGCAGCACGCGTTCCCGCTGGATCCACGCCCAATCGTCCGCGCGCCACCACCGCGGGTCGCGATAGCCGCCCGCGTCGACGAACTCAAGAAAGGCGGCGTTCGTCGTGTCGTGCTGTTCGATGACGAATGCCGCGACATGAGTCTCGAATCCGGGCCGCTCGTTATCCCATGAGAAAGGCGCGTCGCCGGCCTCGATGCCTAGCAGCGACTTTCCCGCAGGAATCGAAATCCAGCGCTGCGCCGGATGCGCTCCGCGCACAACCGGCGCATAGCCGGCCGGCTGCCGCTTGCTGTCGAACGGCAAGCGATGCAACAGGTACCGCAGGGTTTCCTGGTGCATCGCCTCATGCTCGAGAACCGTGAACACGGCCTCGGCGCGATCGAGCAGCGGATGTCCGGGCTGGTCAATGTCTGCCCGTTCAAGGGCGTTCATGACACGGCGGTCGGCTTCCGCGGCAAACTGCCTGACTACGCCGCGATGTGGCCATGAACCCCGGCCTTCGTCCGGCTTGGCCCGGGTCTCGTCGGGATCGATGCCGCGAGCGAACAGAGCCTCGAGCCTTGCGTCGATGCCCGGCTCGCCGAGCGCGCGCTTGACCAGGGTATTGAAGCTGAAGCACGGGAGATGGCCCTCGTAGAAGACGAATGGATGCCGCAGGGCTATGGGTCGCGAGTAATATGCCGCGTCATCGAGGATATCGAACAGCGCCGCGGTACGTTCGCGGTTGCTCCGGTACCGACGGATGAACTCATTGCGGTCCGGGGCCGTGCTGCTTGCGAACGCCGCGGCAGTGCGTGAGGTTGATTGCATCGGATTCCACGTGGGAAGTGCATCCCACGCTCCGCGACTGGGCTCCGGCCGGCAATTCACGCACGTCCATGGTGCCCGTCAGCCATGTCCGACAATCACGCGAAGGCTATGCAAGGGCGGCCTTCACGCCATGTCGGACGCCGTCAGTTTGCCGGTGCGGTGTAGGTCGGCCTGCCGTGACGGATCGTGCAGCGGACTTTCGCGAAATTCGCGGCGTCCGCCGCGGGGTCCGCCTCCAGCACGACGAGATCCGCGTCGAGCCCCTCGGCCACGCGGCCGCGCCGCGACGATTCCTTCCAGCGCGCGGCAGGCGCAGTGGTGAGCGAGGCGAGTATCTGCATCGGCGTGAGCGCGCGCGCCATCAGGCGGTACTCCAGCGTCGGGTCGTAGTCGGCCATGTAGCCGACGTCAGTGCCGAACAGGATCTGCCCGCCCGCCTTCGCATAGGCCCGCACCTGCTCCACGGCATCTCCGGTCGCGGCCTCCACGATGCGCTGCGGCAGCCCAGCCCGCTCCAGCTCGTACGGGAACAGCATCAGCGTCGGAACCAGCGCCATCTCTTTCGCCCGCAGCTGCTGGATCAGCGGCGCGTCCCACGCGGTCCTGCCCTCGCCGATCGTCGTATGCACGAGGATGTCGACGTTCGCCTCGATCGCGAGGTTGATGCCCTCGATGTCGGTGGGGTGCGCGAGCACGGGCAGCCCGCGCCGGTGCGTCTCGTCCGCCGCCGCCAGCGCGATGTCCGGCTGCATGAAGGCATAGCGGCCGCCGCCCTGCGGCGTCATCAGGAACAGCTTGGTCGCGTCCGCGCCGCCGTCGAGGTTTGCATGCAGGTCCGCGAGCGCCTCCTCGACGTTCGACGGCTGCGACAGCATCGCGAGAACCTCGGGCGCCATGTCGCGCAGGTATATCGGGATGCCGTTCTTCGGGTAGAGCGCGAAGCCGGCAGTGAGGATGCGCGGGCCGACGACCTCGCCGCGCCCGATGCGCTCGCGCAGCACCACGGTGTTGGCCAGGTTCGAGGCGGTGTCCAGCACGGTGGTGAAACCATGGCGGTTCAGCATCTCCGTCATGGCCGCGCTGAGTTCCACGGCCGGCCGCGCGGGCGCGTCCGCGAACTTCGCCTCGGTGAAGTGCACGTGGCTGTTCTGGAAACCCGCCGTGACGGTGCCGCCGTCACAGGCGGCAAGGCGCAGGGCGCCGCCCGCCGGGACATCCTTCGCGCGCCCGGCCGCCGCGATCTTCCCGTCCACGATCAGGATCGCGGCGTCGTCGATGGGCGGGGCGTCCGGCGACACGTAGAGCCGCGTGGCCGTAAGCACGGTCGCGCCCTCCGGCGCGCGTTCGCCGCAGCCCATGAGCGCGACGGCGCCGGCCATGGCGGACAGCGTCCAGGTCGCGGCCAATGGCCGGTTTTTCATAACTCCATCCTGTGGCGCGCCCCCGGCCAATGCAACCGTGAGAGAATATCCGGATGCCGAACGAGCGTGATTTCGTGCTGCACAGCTGGTGCGTGCCGGGGGACTGGAATGCCCCGACGGTCGTGGGCGGCCGCGGCGCGAAGCTCATCCTCGAGGGCGGTCGCGAGATGCTCGACATGTCGAGCCTGGTCGAGTGCAGCAACCTCGGCCACCAGCACCCGAAGCCCATCGCCGCCATCAAGGCGCAGGCGGACAAGCTCGCCTTCGTGACCGCCGCCTGGGGCGCCGAGTCCCGCCGCGCCCTCGCGGAGCGCCTGCTCGAGGTCGCGGGTTTCGACGGCGGGCGCGTGTTCTTCACGCTGGGCGGCGGCGACGCCAACGAGAACGCGGTGCGCATCGCGCGCCACGCCTCCAGGAAACCCCGCGGCCTCATCGTCACGCGCGACCGCTCCTACCACGGCGCGACCTACATGCCGATGGCGCTCTCCGGCGATGCGCGCACCGCGCACCAGGTGGATGCCGAGGCCTGGGGCGTGCGGCACGTTCCGCCCCCCTACGCCTACCGTTGCCCGTTCGGCAGCACGAACGCGGACGAATGCGGCCGCCGCGCGGCTGGCGCGGTCGCGGACACGATCGACAAGGAGGGCGCGGATCACGTCGCCGCGGTGCTGATGGAGGTGGATGCCGGGACCAACGGCATCGTGCCGCCCGACAGTTTCTGGCCGGAGCTGCGCCGCGTGACGCACGAGCGCGACGTCTTCCTGGTCGCGGACGAAGTGATGAGCGGCTTCGGCCGCTGCGGCGAGTGGTTCGCCTGGCAGCGCTACGGAGCCGACAACCGCCCGGACCTCATGACGCTGGCGAAGGGGCTCACCGGAGCGACCGTGCCGCTCGGCGCCGTGGTGATGAGCGCCGCCGTATACGCGCGCATCGAACACGAGATGTTCTATGGCGGGCTGACCTATTGCGGCCACCCTCTCTCCTGCGCCGCCGGCGCCGCCGCCATCGACGCCTACCGCGACGAGCAGCTGATCGAGCGCTCGCGCCGGCTCGGCGAACTGATGTTCGCGGAACTGACGAAGCTCGCCGCGCGCCACGCCGTGATCGGCGACGTGCGCGGCGGCAAGGGCCTGTTCGCCGTGGTCGAGCTGGTCGCCGACCGCGCGACCCGGGCGCCGATCGCGCCGTGGCCCGCCCAGCCGGACGCGATGAAGTCGCTTCTCTCGGCAGCGCGCGACGAGGGCGTGTCCTTCGGCACGCGCGGCAACCTGATCATCCTCGCGCCGCCGCTCGTGATCGCAGAGGAGGAACTCGCGGCCGCGATCGGCCTGCTCGACCGCCTTCTGACCCGATTCTTTCCCGCTTCCCTGGAGCGCGCCTCATGAGCTTTCGCCTGACTTACGCGACGATGTTCAACCCGCCGGAAGAGATGCACGAGCGCTTCGAGAAAGCGCTCGCCACGATGCGTGGCCGGCTGGGAAAGACCCACCCCATGTTCATCGACGGCAAGGACTTCACCGCCGCCGCGACCGAGGAACGCCGCAGCCCGATCGACAACGAGATCCTGATCGGCCGCTTCCCGAACGCCGGCGCGAAGGAAGTCGACGCCGCCCTCGCGGCCGCGCACCGCGCGTTCCCGGCCTGGCGCGACGCCGGCACGGCGACGCGTGTCGCGCTGATGCGCAAGGTCGCGCGGATCCTCGAGGAGCGTGTCTACGAGATCGCCGCCGCGCTCGTGCTCGAAGTCGGCAAGAACCGGCTCGAGGCGCTCGGCGAGGCGCAGGAGTGCGTGGACTTCTTCGACGTCTACGCGGCCGACTTCGAATCCCACAACGGCTACGAATTCGAGCTGCCGAACGACCCGTCGAACGTCTTCGTCTCGCGCAACCGCAGCGTGATGCGCCCCTACGGCGTGTGGGCCGTGATCGCGCCGTTCAACTTTCCGATTGCGCTGGCCGCCGGCCCCACCGCGGCCGCGCTGGTGACCGGAAACACGGTCGTCCTCAAGTGCGCGTCCGACACGCCCTGGGCCGGGCGCCTGCTCGCCGACTGCATCCGCGACGCGGGCCTGCCGCCTGGCGTGTTCAACTACGTCAACGGCCCGGGCGCCGCCATCGGCGAACAGATGATCCGCGATGCACGTACGGCCGGCGCGACCTTCACGGGCTCCGTCGCCGTCGGGCGCACGATCATGGCGGAGATGGCGAGCGGCCGGTACGCGCGGCCGTACATCGCCGAGATGGGCGGCAAGAACCCGGCCATCGTCACGGAGAACGCGGACCTCGACCGTGCGGCCGCCGGCATCGCGCGCTCGGCCTACGGCATGGGTGGCCAGAAGTGCTCGGCGCTTTCCCGCCTCTACGTGCACGAGAAGGTGGCGGACGCGCTGATGTCGAAGATCGAGGCGGAGATCGACAAGATCCGCATCGGCGACCCCACCGAGCGCGCCACGGGCCTCGGGCCGGTCGTCAACAAGCGCGCGCACGAGTCGTACGCGCGCTACGTCGATGACCTGAAGAGCCGCGGCGCGAAGTTCCGCCGCGGCGGCAACCGGCCCGCGGAAGGCACCTTCGGCCGCGGTTTCTACGTCGAGCCGGTTCTCGCCGAGGCGGACCCGTCCGACCCGCTGTGGAAGCACGAGATGTTCCTGCCGATCCTGATGGTGCAGCGCTACCGCGACCGCGACGAGGCGATGCGCCTCGCGAACGACACCGACATGGGCCTCACCGCCGGCTTCTACGGCGCGCCCGACGAAGTGAAGTGGTTCCAGGACGGCATCGAGGCGGGGGTCACTTATGCGAACCGCGGCGCAGGCGCCACCACCGGGGCGTGGCCGGGCTACCAGCCCTTCGGCGGCTGGAAGGGCTCCGGCTCCTCGGGCAAGGCCATCGCGTCGGCGTACTACCTGCCCCTCTACCTGCGCGAGCAGTCGCGGACCGTGGTGGACTGAATGGCCGAGTTCCTGCCATTGCGGGACGCGATCGCGAAGCACGTCGCCGACGGCGCCTGCCTCGCGCTCGAGGGATTCACGCACCTGATCCCGTTCGCGGCCGGCCACGAGCTGATCCGGCAGGGCCGCCGCGACCTGCATCTCGTGCGCATGACGCCGGACCTCGTCTACGACCAGCTGATCGGGGCGGGCAGCGCGCGCAAGCTGACCTTTTCCTGGGGCGGCAACCCCGGCGTCGGCTCGCTGCATCGCCTGCGCGATGCGGTGGAAAACGGGTGGCCCGGACCGCTCGAGATCGACGAGCACACCCACGCGGCAATGGCGGTCGCCTATCGCGCGGGAGCCGCGCGCCTGCCGTTCGGCATGCTGCGCGGCTACATCGGCACCGACCTCGTCAGGCAGAACCCGCGCATCCGCAGCGTCGCCTGCCCCTACACGGGCGAGAAGATCGCGACCGTTCCCGCCGTGAACCCGGACGTCACCATCCTGCACGCGCAGCGCGCCGACCGCCACGGCAACGTCGCGATCGACGGCATCGTCGGTGCCGCGCGCGAGGCCGGGCTCGCGGCCGGCAAGCTGCTCGTGACCGTCGAGAAGATCGTCGAGGAACTGCCGCCGGCGATGAACAACATCGTGCTGCCGCACTTCACCGTCACCGCCGTCTCCCATTGCCCCGGCGGCGCCTGGCCGTCATACGCCCAGGGCCACTACGCGCGCGACAACGATTTCTACCTCAAGTGGGACGCGATCGCGCGCGAGCGCGCGTCGTTCACCGCGTGGATCGACCGTCACGTCCGGGGAACCCGCGATCACCGCGAGTTCCTCGCCAGCCTGCGCGAGGCCGCGTGATGCCAAGACCGCTTTGCGCGCGTACTTCGCCGGCGGACCCCCTCGTTCGCTCGGAAGAACGGACACTCGCTCACTCGGGGGTCCCGCAACGGCTCGCACGCGCGCGATACGGCGAGGCGGTTCACGCGCGCGACCGCCGGACGGGTCCCCGAGCGAGCGCATAAAGTTCCGGCGCGAGCGAGGGTCCCCGGCCGGCCGAGCGTGCGCGCGATACCCGGGTGGACCGCATGAGCGCTTACAGCCGCGACGAGATGATGACCGTCGCCGCCGCGCGCCTGCTGAAGGACGGCCAGGTCTGCTTCGTCGGCATCGGGCTGCCGAGCGCTGCCTGCAACCTCGCGCGGCTCACGCACGCGCCGAACCTCGTGCTGATCTACGAGTCGGGCACCATCGGTACGCGCCCGACGGTGCTGCCGCTGTCGATCGGCGACGGCGAGCTCGCCGAGACCGCGACCTGCGTGATCCCGCTGCCCGACATCTTCAGCGACTACCTGCAGGCCGGGCGCATCGACATCGGCTTCCTGGGCGCCGCGCAGATCGACAAGGTCGGCAACCTCAACAGCACCGTGATCGGCCCCTACGGAAAACCGAAGACGCGCCTGCCCGGCGCGGGCGGCGCGACCGAGATCGCGGCTCACGCCCGGCAGGTCTTCATCGTCATGAAGGCGACCCCGCGCAGCTTCGTCAAAGCGCTCGATTTCCAGACCAGCGGCGGGCATTTCGCCGGCCGCCCGCAAAGTGGCGCGCGCGGTTCCGGCCCCGCCGTCATCGTCACCGACGTCGGCATCTTGAAACCGCACGCGGAAACTGGAGAATTCGCACTCTCCGCGCTGTACCCCGGAATCCCGGCAGAAGAAGCGAAGGCCGCCGTCGGCTGGCCGCTGACGGTGCTGCCGGTACTCGAAACCTGCGCGGAACCGACCGCGCCCGAACTCGAGGCCCTGCGCGCTCTCGAGAAACGGACCGCCGCCGCGCATCGTGAACCTGTGAGGCTCCCGTCATGAACGCACCCGCCCGCGCCGCCGGCGCCACCAAGAACCCGCACATCAGGATGGCCCTGCCGGGCCCGAAGTCGCGCGCCATGCTCGAGCGCGACGCGAAGGTGACATCGCCCTCCTACCCGCGCGACTACCCCTTCGTGATGTCGCACGGCAAGGGCACCGAAGTCTGGGACGTCGACGGCAACCGCTTCCTCGACTTCGCCGCGGGCATCGCGGTCTGCGCTACCGGCCATGCGCACCCGCGCGTCGTGAAGGCCGTGCAGGAAGCCGCGGGCAAGTTCCTGCACATCTCGAGCGACTACTGGCACGAAGAGATGACCGCGCTCGCCGAGCGCCTCACCGCGATCGCGCCGGTCGGCGAGCCTGGCATGGCTTTCTTCTGCCAGTCGGGCACGGAGTCGGTGGAAGGCGCCCTGAAGCTCGCGCGCTACGTGACGAAGCGCGGCCGCATCATCGCCTTCCTCGGCGGCTTCCACGGCCGCACGATGGGCTCGCTGTCGATGACCTCCAGCAAGTACACCCAGCAGGCGGGCTTCTTCCCGACCATGCCGGGCGTGACGCACGTGCCCTACCCGAACAGCTACCGCCCGCTGTTCGCAGGCAGCGACCAGGGCAAGGCGGTGCTCGACTACATCCGCATGCTGTTCGAGCGCAACGTGCCCTCGCAGGAAGTCGCGGCGATCGTGATCGAGCCGCTGCAGGGCGAAGGCGGCTACCTCGTGCCGCCGCCGGGATTCCTCGCAGGGCTGCGCAAGCTCTGCGACGAACACGGCATCCTGCTGGTATTCGACGAGGTGCAGTCCGGCGTGGGCCGCACCGGGAAGATGTTCTGCGCGGAACACGAAGGCGTGACGCCGGACATCATGACGCTCGCCAAGGGCCTCGGCTCGGGCCTGCCGATCGGTGCCGTGGTCGCCAAGGCGAGCATCATGAAGCAGTGGAAGAAAGGCGCGCACGGCAACACCTTCGGCGGCAACCCGATTTCCTGCGCCGCCGCCAACGCGACCATCGACCTGGTGCGGGAGCAGTACGCGGCGAATGCTGCGAAAGTCGGCGCGCACTTCATGAAGCGCCTGCACGAGATGAGGGCGGACTATCCCTGCATCGGCGACGTCCGCGGCCGCGGACTCATGATCGGCGTCGAGATGATCGAAAAAGACGGATCGCCCGCGCGCGCGATGGTGGACCGCCTGCTGCACCGCGCGTACCACAACGGGCTGCTGCTGCTTTCCTGCGGCGTGTCCACGTTGCGCTTCATGCCGCCCCTGTCCGTGACCGAGGCGGAAGTCGACGAGTCGTTGAGCTACCTCCGGCAATCGCTGGATGAGGCACTGGCGGGCCAGGCGTGAGGTCCGCCGCCCGCGCACTGCTCCTGCTCGCGCCGCTCCTGCTTGCGGCGCCGGCGGAGGCGGCGCGCGAGGCGGTGCTGTCGCAGGTCAAGCTGCCGCACGGTTACTACTGGCGCGAGCTGTACATCCCGCAGCTCACGGCCGGTCCGTCGTCTGCGGCGTTCATGCCGGCGGGCGATGAGCTCGTCTACAGCATGGAAGGATCGCTCTGGCGCCAGAAGGTCGGCAGCGACCGCGCCCGCGAGATCACGCATCCTGCCGGCGCGTATGACCACCAGCCGGACGTCGCGCCGGATGGCGGCAGCGTCGTCTTCACGCGCTACGACGGCAAGGGCTTCGAGCTCTGGCGCCACGACTTCGGGAGCGGCTCCGAGCGCGCGCTGACGGCGAATGGCGGCGTCAACCTCGAACCGCGCATTTCGCCCAGCGGGCGGCAGATCGTGTTCGTCTCCACCGGCGGCACGGGCCATTTCAACCTGAAGATCGCGGACCTCTCCAGCGCGGGGCTTTCGAACGAGCGCTTCCTGGTGAGTCCGCGCGAGAGCAGGATCGACCGCTACTACTATTCGACCCACGACCACGCGATCAATCCGTCGTGGTCGCCCGACGGGAAGCGTGTCTTCTTCGTGACCAATGCGGAGATTCCCTGGGGCACGGGCTGGATCTGCTCGATCGCCGTCGCGGGCGGAGAGCCCGAATGCCTCGACCGCCACCAGCTGGAGACGTCCTGGGTCGCGCGTCCGGAGGTCGGGCCGGACGGGAAACGGATCCTGTTCTCGAACTACCACGGCGGCCAGTGGCACCAGCTCTGGCTTACGACGACGGACGACCGGGCACCCCTCCCGCTTACATACGGCGACTTCGACCGTCGCAATGCGCGCTGGTCGGCGGACGGCAAGCGCATGGTCTACGTCAGCAACGAGACCGGAGAAACGACGCTCTGGGTGCAGGAGTTCTTCGGCGGGGCGCGCGCCGAGGTCAAGCCGCAGGTTCTCCAGCGGCTCGCGACACCCGCGATCGTCCAGATCCAGCCGCAGGATGCCGCCGGCAAGCGCATTCCGGCGCGCGTGGCCGTGCTGGCGAGCGACGGGCGCTGGCGCGCGCCCACGAATGCCTGGATGCACGGCGACGAGCTGTATGACCGTGCGCAGTTCCCGAGCGAGGTGCACTACTTCCACTGCCCGGCCGTCGAGGGCTGCAGCGTCGCTTTGCCGCCGGGCAAGTCGCGGATCCAGGTCCAGAGCGGCTTCCGCAGGAAGCACGTCACCGTCGAGCGCGAATTCCCGGCCGGAGCCACGACCGAGCTTCCGATCCGCCTCGAAGACAACGACCTGCCCGCGGACTTCGGCCGGTTCCTCTCCGCCGACCTGCACGTCCACATGAATTACGGCGGCCACTACCGCAGCACGCCCGAGACGCTGATCGCGCAGCAGGATGCCGAGGACCTCGACGTCGTCTACAACCTGCTGGTCAACAAGGAAGAACGGATCCCGGACATCGGGTACTTCCGGCCGGGCGGTGGCGCAGACCCTGCGAGCGGCAAGCGCCTCCTGTTCCACGCGCAGGAGTTCCACACCAGCTTCTGGGGCCACATGGGCCTGCTGAACCTCGAGGACCATTTCCTGCTGCCCGATTACGCGGCCTACAGGCACACGGCGCTCGCAAGTCCCTGGCCGAACAACGGCGCGGTCTCGGACCTCGCGCGCGCACAAGGCGCGCTCGTCGGCTACGTGCACATCGCCGACTTCCCGATCGACCCGCCGAAGGAGAAAGTCCTCTCGTACGAGCTGCCGGCGACGGTCGCGCACGGCAAGGTGGATTACCTCGAGGTGATGGGCTTTTCCGACCACCACATCACCGCGGGCATCTGGTACCGGCTGCTGAACCTCGGGTTCCGGCTGCCGGCCGGCGCCGGCACGGATGCGATGGCGAACTACGCCTCGCTTCGCGGGCCCATTGGCCTCGTGCGCGTGTTCCTCGAGACGAACGGCGAGCGCACGCCGAAGGCGCTCCTCGACGCGCTGAAATCCGGCCGCACGTTCGTCAGCAACGGGCCGCTGCTCGGACTCGCGGTCGACGGCAAGCGGCCGGGCGATTCGCTGTCCGGATCGCCGGCCAGCCGTCCGCTACGCGTGTCGATGCGTGCGCCGTTCCCCGTGGACCGCCTCGAGCTCGTGCAGAACGGCCTGGTCGTCAAGCAGTTCGAGCTGTCCGGGGAACGCACGGCTTTCGACTGGACGGGCGACGTCGAGCTCGCGCCCGGCGGATGGATCGTGCTCCGCGCCTTCAACGAAAAGGCGCATCCGTGGGTCCTCGACCTGTATCCCTACGCGACGACGAGCCCGATCTATCTCGACGCGCCGCCACCGCCGGCGCCCGAGGATGCCGCGTACTTCGTCGCCTGGATGGACCGCGTCGTCGAGGCGGCGCTCGCCCGCGGCGACTGGAACAGCGAGCAGGAAAAAGCCGACACGCTCGCCTATCTCGAAACGGCGCGCGGAAAATTCCGCGAGCTCGCGCAATCATCGGCCAAGGACTGACCATGACCCGGATTCCAGCATTCACCGGCCTGTTCGCCGGCGCGGCCCTCGCGCTCGCGGCCGCCGCCGCCGGACCGTCCAGGTTCACCGTCGATGACCTCGTGCGCATCGCCAACGTCACCGAGCTCGACCTTTCGCCGGACGGCGAATACGTCGTCTACAGCGTGGGCGAGCCGAACTTCGAGGAGGACGCCGCGCGCTACGACCTCTGGCGGGTGCGCTGGGACGGCAGCGGCCGGCGCGCGCTCACGCGTACCGCCGACGCGGACGAATACCAGCCCGCGTACAGCCCGGACGGCCAATGGATCGCCTTCCTCTCCGACCGCGGCGATGAGGATGCCAAGACGCAGGTCTGGATCATGCCGGCGGACGGCGGCGAGGCCGAGGCGCTGACCGCGCTTCCCGGGGGCGTCTCCGACTTCGACTGGTCCCCGGACAGCCGACGGCTCGCCGTCATCGCCGATGACCCTGAGCGCCCCGCGGGCACGGAAGCGCCGAAGAAGCCCGAGCCGATCGTCATCAACCGTTACTACTTCAAGGAAGACAACGCCGGCTGGCTGACCGACAGGCGCCAGCACCTCTACCTGTTCGAGATCTCCGGCAAGAAGGCAACGCAGCTGACCTCCGGAAATCACGACGAGCACATGCCGGCCTGGTCGCCCGACGGCGCGCGCATCGCCTTCGTGACCAAGCGCGGCCCCGATCCCGATCGCCACCAGAACTGGGATCTCTACGTCGTCGAGGCACGCGCGGGCGGCGCCGAGAGCCAGGTCACCAGCTTCGCCGGCGCGGACAACGACCCGTCGCTCGAGTCGCGTCCCGCCTGGAGCCCGGACGGCACGCGCATCGCGTACGTGCAGGCCGGCGAGGACAAGTGGATCTACTACTCGCCCTGGTCGCTCGCGATCGTCGACGTGAAGAGCGGCGCGGTCACGCGGCCCGCCGGCGTCGAGATCAACCACACGAAGCCGCGGTTCACGCCGGACGGGTCCGCCGTGCTCGCGCTGGTGGAAGAAAGCCGGGTCATGCACGTCTCGCGCATCGAGCTGTCGACCGGTGCCGTCACGCCGCTCACGAAGGGCGGGCGCTTCGACTACGGCTTCGACGCCGCCGCGAACGGCCGCGTTGCGGTGCTCGGCGGCGACGCGCTGCATCCCTACCGCATCGAAGCCGCGGAAAGTCCGGGCCTGCGGGTCATCGCCGACCAGAACGAGTGGCTCGAGGACCGCAAGCTCGCGCCGGTCGAGGAGATCACGTTCAAGAGCGCGGACGGCACCTCGATCGACGGCTTCCTGATGAAGCCCGTCGACTACGTGGCCGGCAAGCGCTACCCGACCATCCTGCGCATCCACGGCGGGCCGGTGTACCAGTTCAGCCACGAGTTCATGGAGGACTGGCAGGTGCTCGCGGCGAACGGCTACGCGGTGGTCGGCGCGAACCCGCGCGGCAGCTCAGGACGCGGCTTCGAGTTCGCGAAGGCGATCTATGCCGACTGGGGCGTGAAGGACACGGCCGACGTGCTCGCGGCCGTCGACCACGTGGTGAAAATGGGCGTCGCCGACCCCGAGCGCCTCGGCCTCGGCGGCCACAGCTACGGCGGCATCCTCACCGACCAGGTCATCGCGCGCGACTCGCGCTTCAAGGGGGCGGTCAGCAGCGCCGGCGTCGCCAACGCGTTCGGCAGCTGGGGCGTCGACATGTACATCCGCGAGTACGAGCAGGAGCTCGGCCTGCCGTGGCGCGACCGCGACGTCTACGAGCGCGTGAGCTACCCGTTCTTCCACGCGGACCGCATCACCACGCCCACGCTGTTCCTCTGCCACGAGCTCGACGACAACGTGCCCTGCATCGGCTCGATGCAGATGTTCCAGGCGCTGAAGGCCCTCGGCGTGCCGACGCGGCTCGTGATCTATCCCGGCGAGTACCACGGACTCACGGTCCCGAGCTACCTCAAGGACCGCATGCAGCGGGTGCTCGACTGGTACGGGCTCTACCTCGGCGTCGTGCCGCGGCCGTAACGGGCGAGAAGCTGGACGAGTGCGTCGTGCGGCAGGGCCTTGACAGCGTGCCCGCCGTTGCCTTCCATGTCGCGCGCGGCGACCAGCGCGTTCACGATCGCCTCTTCCGTCGCCTGCACGGTGGCCTCGAACAGGACGTCGAGGGAGCCGTTGTCGACGAATTCCGCGGCGTGCATCTGCGTGCCTGCCATGGACTTCGCGTTCGCGGTCGAGAAGGCGACGAAAATGTCGCCCGAGCCGTTGCCCGCGAAAGAGCCGAGCCGGGCGAGCCCCATGCCCGCGCGCTTCGCGACGCGGTCCAGCTGGTGCGGCAGGACCGGCGCGTCGGTCGCCACGACGATGATGATCGAGCCCTTGTCGGCGTCCGAGGCCGTCGCCTGCTTCGCCGTCCCGTCCTGCAGGTGCTGGCCGACCGGGACGCCCGCTATGCGAAGCGACGAGCGCGTGCCGTAGTTCGCCTGCACCAGTACGCCGACCGTATAATCGCGGCCCTTCACGTCCACGCTGCGCGAGGCCGTGCCGATGCCGCACTTGAAGCCATGGCAGGTCATGCCCGTGCCGCCGCCGACATTGCCCTCGTCGACCGGGCCCGCCTTCGCGCCGTCGAGCGCCGCGTCGACGTGCGACGCCTTCACGTGGAATCCGTTGACGTCGTTCAGCTCGCCGTCCCAGGTCTCGGCGACGACAGGCGTTGACCACCAGTAACCCGAGGAGTCCGGGTCGCCGTTCTTCACGCGCCAGGCGATCGTCGCCTCGTGCACGGTGCCGACGCTGTGCGTGTTCGTCAGCATCACCGGACCCTCGAGCAGGCCGCCTTCCTCGATCCAGGAGCGCCCGGTCATCTCGCCCGCGCCGTTCAGCACGAAGCTGCCGGCAAAAGCGGGAGTCGTGATGGTGCCGCGCCCGCGCGGCAGGATCGCAGTCACCCCGGTGCGCACCTTGCGCCCGTCCGCGAGGTCCTCGATCAGCGTGACCTGGCCGACGGTCACGCCGGCGACGTCCGTGATGGCGTTCAGGGGGCCGGTCCTGCCCTCGAACGGGACGCCGAGGTCGCGGGCACGCGGCCCGGCGAGGGCGACCGATGCGGCCAGCGCCGCGAAAATCGCCAGGATGCTACGGAGCGCGCGGAATCCGGTAACCAAGTGCTGCAACCTCGCCGGAACGATGCCGGCATCGAAACTTGGGGCCGACATGCTATCAGCAATTAAGATGACGAATCTCGGGGGGCCGACCGGATGAAGATCACCCGCATGGCGCGGCTTGCAGCTCTCGCACTCGCGTGCGCCGCCGCGGCGCTTCCCGCAAGCGCGGAGACCGTCGTGGTCCGGGTCGGGCGCATGCTCGACGTCGAGCAGGGCATCTACCTCGCGGATCGCGCGATCCGCATCGAGGACGGGCGCGTCGCATCGATCACGCCCTGGGCCGCGGGCGCGCGGACCGGCGGGCGGCTGATCGACTGGTCGGCTTACACCGTGCTGCCGGGCCTCATCGACCTGCACACGCACCTCGTCGGCGACATCAGCTCCGCGGACGTTACGGCGCCGCTGTCGAGTTCCGCGGCACGCGACGCGCTCATGGGAGTCGCCCACGCGCGCGCGACGCTCGATGCCGGATTCACGACCGTGCGCGACGTCGGCACGTACCGCGCGTTCGTGGACGTGGCGCTGCGCAACGCCATCAACGCCGGCCAGGTCGAGGGTCCGCGCCTGTTCGTCGCCGGGGCCTATGTGACCGTACCCGGCGGCGGTGGCGAAGTGACCGGCCTGCCCGAGGGCACCGTCGTCCCCGACGAGATGCGCCGCGGCGTCGCCGTGAACGAGGCCGAGGTGCGCCAGCGAGTGCGCGAGCTCCTCGCCGGCGGCGCCGACCTGATCAAGGTCGTCGCGACCGGCGCGGTGTTCACCGCGGGCACCGCGCCGTCGAAGCCGGAATTCACGGAGCAGGAGATCCGCGCCGCCGTGGAGGAAGCCGCGAGGCGCGGCACGTTCGTCGCCGCCCACGCGCACGGCGCGGAGGGCATCAAGAACGCGATCCGGGCCGGCGTCCGCACCATCGAGCACGGCTCCTTCCTCGACGACGAGGGCATCGCGCTCATGGTCAAGCACGGCACCTGGCTGGTCGCCGACATCTATAACGGCGATTACACCGAGGAAGTCGGCACGCGCGACGGCTGGCCCGAGGAGATCATGCGCAAGAACCGCGAGACGACCGACACCCAGCGCGCCAACTTCGCCAAGGCGGTCGCGGCGGGGGTGCGGATCGGCTTCGGCACCGACGCGGGAATCTATCCGCACGGCGACAATGCACGCCAGTTCGCCTACATGGTCAAATACGGCATGAGCCCCCTCGACGCGATCCGCGCCGCGACCATCAGCGCCGCCGCCTCGCTCGGCCGCTCCCAGGAGCTCGGCTCGATCGCGCCGGGCAAGTTCGCCGACCTCGTCGCCGTCAAGGGCGACCCCCTCGAGAACATCGACCTGATGCGGCACGTGTCCGGCGTCATCAAGCAGGGCCACATGGTCCACCAGGGGGGCGCGCGATGAGCGACCGGCAACTCGGGCTCGGGATGGCGACGGCCCTGGTCGTGGGCAACACCATCGGCATGGGCATCTTCATGCAGCCCGCGGCGCTGGCTCCCTTCGGGCTCAATGCATTGACCGGCTGGGCCGCGGTCATCATCGGCTGCGTCTGCCTCGCGCTCACCTTCGCTGCGCTCGCGCGGAAACTTCCACAGGCCGACGGCCCGTTCGGCTATGTGCGCTCGACCCTTGGCGAGTCGCTGGCATTCCCGGTGCTGTGGAGTTACTGGATTTCCTGCTGGGTGACCCTGCCCGTGCTCGCCATCGGCACGACCGGCTACTTCCTGAACGTGTTCCCGGCCCTGCGATCAGTGCCGCCTGCGGTCATTGCGGTCTCCTTCATGTGGATCTTCGTCGGCGTCAACCTGCTCGGCCTGCGGAGCGGCGGGCGCGTGCAGGTCGTAACGTCCCTGCTCAAGGTCATCCCTCTCATCTTCGTGACGATTGTGGGTGCAGTGTCGATTCTTTCCTCTCCCGGAGACTACGGGTCCAACCTGCCGACGAACCCGATCACGCTCAACGCGTCCATGGGCGCCGCGGCAGTGGCGCTGTATACGATGCTCGGCTTCGAGTCCGCCGCCGTCGCGGCAAGCCGCGTCACGAATCCCGGGACAACGATCCCGCGTGCGACGCTGATAGGCATCCTGTTCGTCGGCGTCATTTACGTCGCCGCGGTCACCATCGGGATCCTGGTCGTACCGCAGGCGACGCTCGCTGCCTCCGACGCGCCGTTCGTCACGATACTCGACCACCTGATCGGCGCGGGCGACGGCCGCTGGCTGTCGCTCTTCATCGTCATAAGCGGGCTCGGCTGCCTCAACGGCTGGACGCTGCTGTCGGCGGAGCTGACGCGTACCCTCGCGACGCATCGCCTGTTGCCCGCGATCCTCGGGGACAGCAATCGCAATGGCGTGCCCTGGGCCTCGCTGCTTCTAGCGGGCGGGCTCGCGACCGTCGTCGGGCTCATGAACTACACCTCCACGCTCGTCGGAGCATTCACCAAGCTGTCGCTGATCGTCTCCGCCGCCAACCTGCCGCTGTACGTCTGCTGCTCGTTCGCGCTCTTCATCATGCTGCGCAGGAACCCGGCGGGCCTCTCGCCCCTGCTCTGGGTCGCGGGCGCGGGCGGCGTCGCATTCGCCACCTTCGCCTTCTTCGGCGTCGGCTGGGAGGCGTTCATCTGGGCGCTCCTGCTGTCGCTGGCCGGCGTGCCGATCTACTACTGGATGCGCGGCCGGCGCGCATCGGTGCCGACTCCCGCGCCTGAGCCGTGAAGACGCCGAAGCTCACCTCCCTCGAGATCGCACAACTCGCGCAGGTGTCGCAGGCGACGGTTTCGCGCGCGCTGCGCGACAGCCCGCTGGTGAGGCCGGAGACGCGGGCGCGCATCCAGGAGATCGCGCGCGAGCTTCACTACCGCACGGACCGCAGCGCCGCGGGCCTGCGCACGCGCCGCAGCCGCACGCTCGCGCTGCTGCTGTTCGAGGAGTCGCCGGACGAGGCGCAGATCAACCCGTTCTTCCTGTCGATGATCGGCCACATTGCGCGCTCGGCCGCGCGACGCAGCTTCGACCTGCTGATGTCCTTCCAGCAGCTCTCGCAGGACTGGCACACGGACTACGAGCTTTCGAATCGCGCCGACGGCATGATCCTGCTCGGCTACGGCGACTACCTGAAGTACGCCGAGCGCCTGCAGCATCTCGCCGACCTGGAGTCGCACTTCGTGATCTGGGGCCCCGTCGTCGAGGGCCTGCCCGGCCACTCGGTCTGCTGCGACAACGCGCGCGGCGCGCGGCTCGCGACCGAGCACCTGCTGGGCCTGGGCCGGCGCCGGATCGCCTTCGTCGGCGCCGCGACCGCGGGTTCGCCGGAATTCCAGCTGCGCCACCGGGGCTTCGTGGAAGTCCTGCACGAGGCGGGGCTCGGCCCGCTTCCGGAGCTGCAGTCCGAGGCCCAGAGCCTCGAGGCCGAGGGATACCGCTCCTGCATCGCCCTGCTCGAGTCCGGCGTCGAATTCGATGCGGTCTTCGGCGCCAGCGACCTGATCGCCATGGGCGTGATCCACGCGCTCCAGGACCGCGGGCGCCAGGTGCCGCGGGATGTCGCCGTCGTCGGCTTCGACGACATCGTCTCCGCGGCGGACTTCAATCCGCCGCTGACGACCGTGCGGCAGGACACGCGCCGGGCCGGCGAGCTGCTGGTCGAGAACCTGATACGGCTGATCGACGGGCGGGAAGTCGAGTCCACGCCGATCGCGCCGGAGCTCGTGGTCCGCGCCTCCTGCGGTGCGCGCCTAGCCGCCTGAGCCGTCCGCGACCGCCTTCATTGCCCGGTCGAGCTGCCGGCGCAGGGCAGGGTCCCGGACCCGCTCGTTCCGCAACAACACCCTGACGCCGTGCGCCGGCACCTCGAGCGCCAGGGCTGCGCCGCCCGGCGCCGTGACCGTGTTCCCGCTCATCGCGTCGCGCCAGGCGCCCGCGCCCATTGCGCCGTCGATCTCGAATTGCGCGGCCGAATCGCCCTTGTTGAGCAGCACGAGCGCCGTCTCGGCTTCCGCGCCGCGCTCGTAGACCCGCAGGAAGGCGGCCCGGTCATCCTTCAGCTCGAGCACTCCTGCAGGCCGCGCTGCAGCGCGGGCGAACCGCGCCGGACCTGCGCGATCCGCGCCAGCGCCGCGCGGATGCGGTGGCTGCGCGCGCGCTCGATGTTCTCCGTGCCCAGGTAGTTTCGGTTGCCCTCGTGTTCCTTCGTCCCCGCCATGAACGCGATCTCCGAGCCGTAGTACACGACCGGGATCCCGCGTGACGTGAACAGCCAGTTGTTCGCGTCGATGAACCCGTCCTCGGTGGCCGCGAGCCGCGCCATGTCGTGGTTGTCGTAGAACGACATCAGCTCGTACGGATTGCGGTAAATGCCGTCTTCGAGGTGCAGGGCCTCGAGCATGCGCGCGTAGTCACTGCCGGGTTTCCCGAACACTTCCGCCATCGCGGCCTGCCCGGGGAAGTCCAGCACGCTCACGCCGCCGTTCTCCGGGCGCATGTGCGCCGCGATCCTGTTCGCGTCGTACTCGAAGTGCTCGCCGAACATGAAGAATCCCGGGTGCCGCTCGCGGATGCGCCGCGTGAACTCGCGCCAGAACGGCGGCGGCACGTGGCGGATCGTGTCGATGCGGAATGCGCTCGCGCCCTGGTCGATCCACTGCAGGTAGGCGCCGACGAGGTAGTCCATCACGGCCGGGTTGGTATCGTCGAAGTTCGACAGTTCCGCGAGGTCGGGCTCCCGGTGGAAGAAGCGGTGCAGCGGGTTCGCGGGGTCGAGCTCCGGCGGCGGGAGGTTCTGGTGATCGGCCACGAGCTTCCCGTCGCGGTCATGGATCTCGCCGAACTTCGGCTGGTCGACCGGCATCGTGTACGAAGGCGAACCGTGGTTGCCGACGATGTCGAGGACGACCTTGAGGCCTGCCTCCTCGCGCATGCGCCGCGTGAAATCCGCGAATGTCAGGCCCGGCGATTCGAGGTGCTCGTCCACGCGGTAGAAGTTGACGCCCCAGTAGCCGTGGTAACCGGTCTTGCCCCGGTCCGCGAAGAAACCCTCGCCGACGCGAAAGCCGCCGGTGAACGCCTCGTCCGGGTTGTCGACGATCGGCGTGATCCACACCGCGGTGAAGCCCATCTCGCGGATGTAGCCGGCGTTCGCGAGGATCCCCTGGAAGTCGCCGCCGAGGTAACCGATGTTGTCCGCCACGCCGTTCGCGCCTGCAAGCGGACGGTCGAAGGTCCGGTTCTCCCCGCCCTGCCCGCGCTGGTCGTTCGCAGGATCGCCGTTCACGAAGCGATCCGTCAGGACGAAGTACACGGCCTCCGCGGCAAAGGGCTCCGCCGTCCCGTAGTAATCCGGCGGCGCACCGGCGGCCGCCGTGCCCAGCAGGCAGGCCGCCGCCGCCCGCCACGCGCGCGGCAAGGCTCACTGCGCGTCGCCTTCAGGGTCGTCCACGCGCAGCGTCGCGATCCCCGCGGCGATCATCAGCGCCCCGCCGGTCACCAGCGCATAGATGCTTTCGCCGCCGAAAACCACGCGCACCAGCAGGCCCAGCACGCTCGCCGCAAGGATCTGCGGGATGACGATGAAGAAATTGAAGATGCCCATGTAGATGCCCATCTTCGCCGGCGGCACGGCGCCCGAGAGCATCGCGTAGGGCAGCGAAAGGATGGAAGCCCACGCGATGCCGACGCCGACCATGGCGAAGACCAGCGCGCGCGGGTCATCGATGAAGAGGAAGGCGATGAGCCCGAGGCCCCCGAGCGAGAGATTCACGAGGTGCGTCCAGCGGCGCCCGATCACCCGAGCGACGAGCGGGATGAGGAGCGCCGCGATCGCCGCGAAGCCGTTGTAGGCCGCGAACAGCACGCCGACCCAGTTCGCGCCCTCGTTGAAGGCGGCGGAACTCGCGTCGGTCGTGCCGTAGTGCCGGCTCGTCACGGCCGAGGTCGTGTAGATCCACATCGCGAACAGGCCGAACCATGACAGGAACTGGACCACGGCGAGGCGGCGCATCGTGAGCGGCATCAGGAACAGGTCGTTCATGATGCAGTAGAGCGCATCGGCCGTCCGGCCCCGGGACTGCAGCCACGCGGCTGCGAGCTGGAGCAGGCCGAACGCGGCGCCGCCGATGCCGAGCACGTGCAGCTGGCGGTCCCAGCCGAATAGTGCAACCGCGACGCTGAAGAAGCTTCCCGCGAGGATCCAGGCGGTGCCCCACGCGCGGTACTGCCATGCGCTCCGGCTCGCCGCCGGCGGCGAGGTCGCGCCCGTCGCGTGCTGCGCATGGAACTCGGCGAATCGCTCCGGCGGGTACTCCCGGGTCCTGACCACGGTCCACGAGACCGCGACGATTAAGGCGACGGCGCCGATGTAGAACGCCCACTTCACCGTGTCGGGTATCTCACCCTCCGCGGCGACGTTGGTCACGCCGGCCCAGTTCGCCAGTATCCACGGCAGCGCCGAGGCCGCGACCGCGCCGATGCCGATGAAAAGGCTCTGCATCGCGAACCCGAACGAGCGCTGGCGGTCCGGCAGCATGTCACCGACGAGCGCGCGGAAAGGCTCCATCGAGACGTTGATGGAGGCGTCGAGCATCCACAGGAGCCCCGCCGCGATCCACAGCGCCGGGCTGTTCGGCATCGCGACCAGCGCGAGGGTCGCGACGATGGCGCCGGCGAGGAAATAAGGCCTGCGCCGCCCCAGCCGCCCCCAGGTCCGGTCGCTCAGGAAGCCGATGACCGGTTGCACGAGAAGGCCCGTGACCGGCGCGGCGAGCCACAGCACGGGCAGGTCGTCGATCGACGCGCCCAGCGACTGGAAGATGCGGCTGACGTTGGCGTTCTGCAGCGCGAAGCCGACCTGGATTCCCAGGAAGCCGAAGCTCATGTTCCAGATTTGCCAGAATCCGAGCGCCGGTTTTTCGCGCATGTTCGAGTCTCGCGCCCGGCCTCCGGCGGCACAACGCGATGCAATCGTATTCAGTCGACCGGGCGCGCGCCAATCGCGAAGAATGGCCCGGGGGACCCGAATGCTTCAAACGCAGGAGCGCAGCGATTCGAAGGCAGCGCCGCCCGCGGCGCCGCGTGCCGCGGCCGACGCCGACTGGTGGCGCGGCGCCGTGATCTACCAGGTCTACCCGCGCAGCTTCGCCGACACGAACGGCGACGGCATCGGCGATCTCGCCGGCGTGCTGGCGCAGCTCGACTACATCGCGAGCCTCGGTGTCGACGCGATCTGGCTGTCCCCGTTCTTCAAGTCGCCGATGAAGGACTTCGGCTACGACGTCAGCGCCTACCGCCAGGTCGACCCGATATTCGGCACGCTCGAGGACTTCGATCGCCTGGTCGCGGCGGCGCACGAGCGCGGCCTGCGGATCATCATCGATCAGGTGCTGAACCACACCTCCGACCAGCACGCCTGGTTCCAGCAGAGCCGCGGCAGCCGCGACAACGCCAAGGCCGACTGGTATGTCTGGGCCGAACCGAAACCGGACGGCACGCCGCCCAACAACTGGCTCTCGATCTTCGGCGGTTCCGCCTGGCAGTGGGAGCCCCGCCGCGGGCAGTACTACCTGCACAACTTCCTGGTCAGCCAGCCGGACCTCAATTACCACAACCCGGCGGTCGCCGCGCAGATGCTCGAGGAGGCGGAGTTCTGGCTGGCCCGCGGGGTCGACGGCTTCCGGCTCGATGCGATCAACTTCTGCTTCCACGACCCGCTGCTGCGCGACAATCCGCCGAAGCCGGCGTCGGAGCGCAAGGGACGCGGCTTCCGCGTCGACAATCCCTACGCCTACCAGATCCATCTCTACGACAACACGCAACCGCAGAACCACGCGTTCCTCGAATCGCTGCGGCAACTGATGGATCGCTACGCGCCAGCCGTCTCGCTCGGCGAGGTCTCCGCCGAGGATCCGATTGAAACCATCGTGCAGTACACCTCGGGCGGCCGCCGGCTGCACATGGCCTACAACTTCGAGCTCCTGGTCGACGAGTTCTCGACCGCGCACATCCGCGACGTCGTCGGCACGCTGGCGGCCCGCTGCCAGGATTGCTGGCCATGCTGGGCGATCGGCAACCACGACGTCGCGCGGGTCGCTTCGCGCTGGTCCGACGGCACGGGCGGCGCAGCGCGCGCAAAGCTGTTCAACGCAATGCTGCTCTCGTTGCGCGGCACGGTCTGCAGCTACCAGGGCGAGGAGCTCGGCCTCACGCAGGCGGAGCTTCCGGACGCGGTGCTGCAGGATCCCTACGGCCTCGCGTTCTTCCCGATGTTCAAGGGCCGCGACGGCTGCCGCACGCCGATGCCGTGGGACGACCGCGAACCGAACGGCGGTTTCACCACGGGCTGCCCGTGGCTCCCGGTCCCGCGCGAACACGACTCGCTGTCCGTGCGCCGCCAGCATGGCGACCCGGAGTCGGTCCTGAACGCGTACCGCGCGTTCCTGCGCTGGCGGCGCGGCGTAGCTGCGCTTCGCAGCGGCGGCATCCGCCTGTTCGAGTCGGAGGCCGACACGCTCGTCTTCGTGCGCGAGCATGCGGACACCTCCGTCCTCGCCTGTTTCAACTTCGACGCGCGCGCGCGCGAGATCCGGATCCCGCCGCACGGGAGCCTGGTGCCGCTCACCGGGCACGGATTCGCGCCGTGCTCACCCGGGCGGGGCGTGGTGGCAGTGCCGGCGTACGGCGCATTCTTCGCGACCCTTCATAACGGCGCGGCAATGCCCGCATGATCTGGATCGTGGTCGGCGGTTGACCCGCATGCTTCGCCTCCTGCTCGCCCTCGCGCTTGGCCTCGCAGCCGCGGCCGCGGCCGGCGAGCAGATCGAGCGTATCGAGCCCGCGCACTGGTGGGCGGGCATGAAGAACCCGCGGCTGCAGCTCCTCGTGCACGGCGAGGGCGTCGCGGCCCTCGAGCCGGCCATCGCCGACGCGCGCGTCACGCTGCGCAGCGTCATCCGCACGGGAAACCCGAACTACCTCTTCATCGACCTCCTGGTCGCGCCCGGCGCGGCCGAAGGATCCTTCGAGATCTCCTTTCGGCGCGGAGGCCGCGCTGTGCTCACGCGCGACTATCGCCTGCTCGCGCGCGCGCCGGGTTCCGCGGACCGGCGCGGCTTCGGGCCCGCGGATGCGCTGTACCTCGCGATGCCGGACCGCTTCGCCAACGGCGATCCGGCCAACGACAGCGTCGAGGGATTCGCGGAGAAGGCCAACCGCGCGGATCCAGACGGGCGTCACGGCGGCGACCTCGAGGGGCTGCGCCAGCGCCTCGACTACCTGGCCGGCATGGGCTTCACGCAGCTGTGGCTCAACCCCGCGCTCGAGAGCAACCAGCCGCGCGGGTCCTACCACGGCTACGCGATCACGGATTTCTACCGCGTGGATCCCCGGCTCGGCGACAACGCGCAGTACGCCCGGCTCGGGGCCGAAGCGAGCGCGCGCGGCATGGGCCTCGTCATGGACGTCATCCTGAATCACTGCGGCTCGTCCCACTGGTGGATGAACGACCTGCCGGACCCGGACTGGATCAACCACGACCGCTTCGTCGGCACCACGCACCGGCGCGAGACGCTCTGGGATCCGCACGCCGCGCGCGCGGACGAAGCGGCCTTCACCGACGGCTGGTTCTCGCCCGGGATGCCGGACCTCAACCAGCGCCACCCGCAGCTCGCGACCTACCTGATCCAGAACACGATCTGGTGGGTCGAAACGGCCGGCCTCTCGGGCCTGCGCGTCGACACGCTGCCCTACTCCGACCGCGGCTTCCTCGGGCAGTGGCGCGATCGCGTGCTCGAGGAGTACCCGGCGCTCACCATCGTCGGCGAGGAGTGGAGTGTCGATCCCGCCATCGTCGCGCGCTGGCAGCAGGGACCGCCGCCCGGCGAAGCGAACGCCCCGCCGCCACCGTCGCTGATGGACTTCCCGCTCCAGCACGCGCTCGTGCGGGCACTCACCGAGCCCGAGGGCCGGGAGACCGGGCTGCTACGCATCTACCAGGCGCTCGCCGACGATTTCCTCTATGCGGACCCGGGCCGCCTCGTGGTCTTTCCCGACAACCACGACATGAGCCGTATCCACACGCAGCTCGGCGCGAGCCTCGACCGCTGGAAGATGGCGATGGCGTTCTTCGCGACCGTGCGCGGCACGCCGCAGTTCACCTGGGGATCGGAGATCCTGATGGCAAACCCCGGGTCGGACGCGCACGGCGTGATCCGCCAGGATTTCCCCGGGGGCTGGGCAGGAGACGCGGCGGACGGGACGCAAGGGGCGGGACTTCCGCAGCACGCGCGCGAAGCGCAGGACTACCTGCGGCGCCTCCTCGGCTGGCGCAGGACCGCGAGCGCCGTGCACGGCGGGACACTCACGCAGTTCGCGCCCGAGGACGGGACGTACGTCTACTTCCGCCGCGATTCGCGCCAGGTCCTGATGGTCGCCTTCAACAAGGCTGACGCCGAGCGCCGGCTCGATCCCGCGCGCTTCGCGCAGTTCGTGGGCCTGAACACGCACGCCCGCGACGTCCTCGGCGGCCGCGACTTCGCGCTGTCGTCCGGGATCGTGCTGCCGGCCGGGAGCGCGACGATCCTCGAACTATCCGGCGCGCCCCCGGTGCCTGCCGGCGTGACCGGAACGCTGAAGACCATCGAGCGCTTCGAGTCGCGCCACGTGGACGCGCGGCGCGTCGACGTCTGGCTGCCGCCGTCCTACGCGCGCGATCCTTCGCGCCGCTACCCGGTCCTGTACATGCACGACGGGCAGAACCTGTTCGACCCCGCGCTCTCCTACATCGGCGTCGACTGGGGGCTCGACGAGGCCGTCACGCGGCTCGCCGCGGACGGCCGCGTGCGGGAAGCCATCGTCGTCGGCATCTGGAACACGCCGAAGCGCTTCGCCGAGTACATGCCCGCGAAAGCGGTCACGGAGTCGGGCGTTCCCGACGACTGGCCCGACATGACGTGGATCCGCAGACAGGAGATCGTGTCGGACGCCTACCTGCGGTTCCTCGTGCAGGAGCTGAAGCCGCTCATCGACGCGAACTACCGGACGCTGCCGGGCCGCGACGACACCGCGATCATGGGCTCGAGCATGGGCGCGCTCATCTCGCTGTACGCGCTGGCGGAGTACCCGGACGTGTTCGGCGGTGCGGGTTGCGTGTCGATCCACTGGCCGCTCGCGGACGGGATCGTGGCCGACTACCTTGCGCGGCACCTGCCGGCGCGCGAAGGGCACCGGCTCTACTTCGACCACGGAACGGCGACGCTCGACGCGGGTTATGCGCCCTACCAGCGCCGCGTCGACGCCCTGCTGCGCGCCGCCGGCTGGCGCGAGGGCCGGGACTTCATGAGCTACGAGGACGCCGGCGCCGCGCACGACGAGCGCGCCTGGCGCGCGCGCATCGCCGTGCCGCTCGAGTTCCTGCTCGGCCCGCCCGCCGCTCAGAAGCGGTAGTTCGCGCCCACCAGGTACTGCGTGCCGTATTCCTGGTAGTCCAGGAGGCGCGACTTGGTCACCGAATACGCGATGTACGGCTCGTTCGTCAGGTTGTTGACCTGGAACAGGAGCTGCAGCCCGTCGAGCATGCCCTCGCCGAACGCGTAGCCTACCTGCGCGTCGGTGATCATGTCCTCGTCGACGTAGCGCAGGCCGCGCTCGTTCGCGAAGTTCGTCACCTCGCCGATGTACTCGGAGCGGTAGCGCGTTGCGATACGGGCGGAGAAGCCGTACCTCTCATAATAGAGCGTCGCGTTCCAGACGTCCTCGGACAGGCCCGGCAGCGGGATGCTGGGGCTCGCCACGGAACTGATCGATCCCGGGATCGCAATGTCGCTCTCCGTATACGAGTAGGAGAGGATCGCGCCGAAGCCGTCGAGGGCATCCGCGAACGTGCCGAACTGCAGCGAGGTCGCAATTTCGAGGCCCCACAGGTAGCCGCCCTGCCCGTTGATCGGCCGCGAGAACGGCCCGGTCGTTTCCGGCGTCACGCCAGGCGCAAACAGCTCGGGCGGCGTCACGTCCAGCAGGTAGGAGAAGTCATGGTCGGGGTCCGTCTCGGTGTAAATGTAGCTGCGCAGGTCCTTGTAGAACCCGGCGGCCGAGACGATCCCGCCGCGCTCGGCAAAGTACTTCTCGTACGAGATGTCGAAGGCGTAGGCGCGCCAGGGATCGAGGCGCGCGTTGCCGCCGGTGCCGCCGACCTCTCCGGTGCCGAAGTTGTAGCCGCTCTCCTCCGTCGCCTTGAGCTGGTCCATGCGCGGCCGCGCCATTTCTTTCGCGAGGGCGATGCGCACCGTCTGATCGTTTTCCAGCAGGAAGGCGAAATTGACCTGCGGCAGGACGTCGGTGTACGACTTGCCGTCGGTTTGCGTCGCGACCTGGCCGCCGTTGGCGATGAAGAAGGACGAGGAGCTCTGGTCCGTCGCGATGACCTGCACGCCGAGGTTGCCGCGCATCTCGACGCCGTTGCCGAGCGTTGGTTGATGTCGCCGCGCACGTAGCCGGTCCAGGCCTCCTCCTCGACGTCCCAGAACTTGCCCGCGAGGTAGGCGAAGCCCGGCTGCGTCGGGTCGCCGTAGACGATGGGATTGAAATATTCGCCCAGCACGCCGTTCACGTCGATCGCGAGCGCCTGGCCCGCGTCCGCGTAGTCCAGGTCGGTGGGGTTCAGCAGGAATTCGTCCGCGATCTGGTAGGCGCCGCCCCCGATCGTGCCCAGGGCCGATTCGGGCGACGTCTTGTCCTTGCTGCGGTCCGCGTAGAGCACGCCGAAGGCGGCGCCTCCGAACCAGCCCATCTCGCCTTCGCGGACGAAGTCCACGCGGGCCGCGCTCAGCTCGTCCTCGATATGCGGCTTTTTGGTGTAGCCCGAGCCGTAGATCGTGGGCCCGACCAGGACCTGGGTCGGGTCCGTGTAGTCGAGGTCGAAGGACAGCGACGGCATGTTGCTGCTGCCGCGCAGCTCGAAGGTCCCGGTGTCGAACACCACGTTCGGGCCGTACTGCGCATTGATCTCGGGCTGCAGCTGGTCGCGCTCCGCCTTCGAGTAGCTGATGTCGGCGACCATCGACCATGCATCGCCCAGCCGGAACTCGTTGCGCCAGCCGCCGGCCATGATCTCGTCTTCGGTCGTGAACAGGAAGTTGCGTGCGAGCGGCACCACGTTGTTCAGGGTGCCGGCCACCACCGTGTCGTTCTCGATGGTCGTGTCGGAGTAGCCGAAGACCGTGCCGTCCGGGAACGGCCCGGCACGCAGCACGGCGCCGGATAGCCGCCGAGGTTCACCTCGAGGCTGCGCGCGTCGTTGGTCTGGTCCATCGTCGAGTAGTAGATGTCGATGATGCCGTGGTACGCGTCGCTCGGCTGGAATTCCAGGGTCGCCATCACGCCGTCGCGTTCCGTCGAGCCCATGTCGGCGCGGACCTTCATGCCGTTGGTCGCGAACTGGCCAGGCGCGACGCCCGGATTGTTCGAGCAGCCGCCGGCCGTGCCGCCCGGGCAGTCGATCGCGCCGCCGCCGCCCGACGGATTCCAGGGCTCGTAGGTGCCGAAGCCGCGCGTTGCCAGCGGCGAGTCGAGGTGCGCATAGCCGAAGGCGATGCCGACGCGTCCGTCCATGAACTGGTCGATGAACGAGAAGCTCGCGCGGTAGCCCTGGTCGTCGGAGTCCGCGCCGAGGTCATCGTTCGAGTTCTGTTCCGCGCGCAGGTTGAGCGCAACTGCCGGCTGGCCGTAGGCCAGCGGCCGGATGGTACGCAGGTCGATGGTGCCCGCAAGGCCCTGGGCCGCCAGCTGGGCGTCGGGCGTCTTGTACACGAGCACCGAGCTCATGAGCTCGGACGGGTACTGATCGAACTCGACGCTGCGGTTGTCGCCGGTGCTGACCTGTTCGCGCCCGTTCAGCAGGGTCGTGGTAAACCCCGGGTCGGTCCCGCGCAAGGAAATGGCCGAGGCCCTGCCTTCGGCGCGCTGCGAAGTCAGGCCGGGCAGCCGCGAGATGGACTCTGCGATGCTGGTATCGGGCAGCTTGCCGATGTCCTCCGCCGAAATCGCCTCGACGATGCTCATCGACTCGCGCTTGGTGTCGATCGCGTTCTGGATGCCGACGCGGATGCCGGTCACGACGACGTCGCCGAGCTCCTGGGGCGCCTCTTGCGCGTGGGAGAGCAGGGGCACCGTGGCAACCGCCGGCAGCGCGGCGGCGATCGCCAGGCGCAGGAGGTTTCTCGGAACCATCCCGGAAGCGGTTGATTGCAGGCAGGCAGGCGTGCGCATGGCCATGGTCTTCGTTCCCCCGATGTGCGAAATCGCGCCGATCCCGGTCGGCGCTCCGATCCTAGAGGGGCGTCGCCCGCAGCCGCAACGAATGCATACGTTTGCATGGCATGAAAACGTTTGCAGTCACCTGCCGGATTCCGCCGCCTGCTAGCCTCGGCCCGATCGGCATGACCCGCGCAACCATTTCGCTGCTGGCATTGACGCTCGTCGTGGGGCTCGCCCATGCCGAGACCGTCGCGACGCTCGACTCGCCGGGCGGCACGCTCACGGTGTCGGTCATGCTCGACGACGAGGGCCGCGCGGGCTACGCGATCTCCAGGGGTGCACTGCCTGTCATCGCCGAGTCGCGGCTCGGCTTCATCCTCGCGGACTCACCGAAGCTCGAGCGCGGGTTCAGGCTCGACGGCGTCGAGCGGCGCAGCCACGACGAGACCTGGGAGCAGCCCTGGGGCGAACGCCGTTACGTGCGCGACCGCCACAACGAGCTTCGGGCGCGCCTCGTGGAAAAGCGGGCCGGCGGCCGACGGCTCGACCTCGTCTTCCGCGCGTTCGACGACGGCGTCGGCTTTCGCTACGAGTTTCCCGCGCAGGACGGGCTCCGGGACGTCGGCATCGTCGACGAGCTCACGGAGTTCGCGGTCGCGGAGCCCGCGACCGCCTGGTGGATACCCGCCGGCGACTGGAATCGCTACGAGTATCTCTACCAGCAAACACCCCTGGCGGAGGTCGGCCAGGCGCACACGCCGCTCACCGTGCGCACGACCGGCGGCCTGCACCTCGCCTTCCACGAGGCGGCGCTGGTCGACTATTCGGCGATGTGGCTGCGGCGCAGCGGCGCCGGCCAGCGCCTGAAGGCGACGCTGTCGCCCGCCGCGGAAGGCCCGCGCGTGCGCCGGTCGGCGCCGTTCGCGACGCCCTGGCGGACGATCGCCGTCGCGGCCGACGCGGGCCGGCTCTACGAGTCGGACCTCGTCCTCAACCTCAACGAGCCGAATGCGCTCGGCGACGTCTCCTGGTTCAGGCCCTACAAGTACGTCGGCATCTGGTGGTCGCTGCACCTCGACACCGAAAGCTGGGGCTCGGGCCCGAGGCATGGCGCGACGACCGCGAATGCTAAGCGCTACATCGACTTCGCCGCGGCGAACGGATTTCGCGGTGTACTGGTCGAGGGCTGGAACCGCGGCTGGGACGGCGACTGGTTCGCCGACGGCAGCGAGTTCAGCTTCACGGAGCCCTACGCGGATTTCGACCTCGAGGCGATCGCCGCCTATGCGCGCGAGCGCGGCGTGCGCCTGGTCGGGCATCACGAGACCGCCGGCAACGTCGCGCGCTACGAGGCGCAGCTCGCGGATGCCCTCGACCTCTACGCGCGCCTCGGCATCGACAGCGTCAAGACCGGCTATGTCGCCGATGCGGGCGGGATCCGTACCGTCGGCCCGGACGGACAGGCGCGCTATGAGTGGCACGACGGCCAGTTCATGTCGCGGCATCACCTGAAGGTGGTGACCGAGGCCGCCCGGCGGCACATCGCGGTGAATCCGCACGAGCCGATCAAGGACACGGGGCTGCGACGGACATACCCGAACTGGGTCGCGCGCGAAGGCGCGCGCGGGATGGAGTACAACGCCTGGGGCGCGCCGCCGAACCCGCCTGAGCACGAGGCCAACCTCGTCTTCACGCGCATGCTGGCGGGGCCCATGGACTTCACGCCGGGCGTGCTGTCGCTCACCGGCCGCCACGGGCAGAAGTTCCAGTCGACGCTCGCGAAACAGCTCGCGCTCTATGTCGTGATCTACAGCCCGATCCAGATGGCCGCGGACCTGCCCGAGAACTACGCGAAATACCCGGGGCCATTCAAGTTCATCCGCGACGTGCCGGTCGACTGGGCCGAGACGAAAGTCGTCGCCGGCGAGGTCGGCGACCTCGCGGCGATCGCGCGCAGGGACCGCGGGAGCGAGGACTGGTTTCTCGGCGCGGTCACGGACGAGTCCGAGCGCATCCTGCGCTTGCCGCTCGATTTCCTCGCGCCCGGCATGACCTACCGGGCCGAGATCTATCGCGACGGCGATGACGCGGACTGGGAACGGAATCCGCGGGCGATCGCGATCGAGACGCGCGAAGCCCGCCGGGGCGAGGTCTGGAATATCCGCCTCGCCCGCGGCGGCGGCCTCGCGATCCGTTTCAGGGCCGCTGGCGGGGCGGCAGGCTCATAAGATCCGCTGACGTCTCCGGGCGGCATCCGCCGCATCGCGCCGCGCCGACGGCTCCCAGGGCAGGCCCTCCCGCCAGGCCGTGGCCCGCGCCGACAAGGCCAGGCCTTCCATGATGACCTGCGCGATTTTCCGCATCCTTTCGCTCATCTTCGCGACTCCCGGCCGGTTTTCCATGGCGGCCATGATCCGCCCGGGGACGGTCGCCGCGGGTTAGATTCCGTGGTAGGCTCATAAGCCATCCTTATGCCGTTTGTCGCCCTTCGCCAGAACTGGGAGTCGCTGCGCGTGTTCACCGCCTGCGCGGAGCGCGGCAGTTTCACGGCGGCCGCGGAAGAACTCGGCCTCACGCAGGCCGCCGTGAGCCAGCGCATCGCGCAACTGGAAAAACGCCTCGGCGTCGCGCTGTTCGTGCGCCGGCCGCGACTGCGGCTGACGAAGGCGGGCGCGAGGCTCGCGCCGCGGATCGCGCTCGGGTTCACCGCGATAGAGCGCGCGCTGATGGAACTCGCCAACCCGAGGCTCCTGTCGCTGACGACGACGGTGACCTTTGCGACGCTCTGGCTCCTGCCGCGCCTGCCGCAGTTCCGGCGCCACGACGCGGGCATTTCGCTCGCGCTCGACATCGCCGACGAATATCGCCCGCTCGACGATGGCCGCTTCGACGTCGCGATCCGTCATTGCCCGGCCCCGGGGCCGGATGCACATGCGATGCCGCTGTTCCCGCTCGAGTTGACGCCTTACGTCTCCTGCAGCCTGGTGAAGAAGGGCGAGCCGCTCTCGGTCGAGGCACTCGCGCGCCTGCCGCTGATCCCGGAGGAGGCATGGGACGACTGGTTCCGCGCCGCCGGCGCCCGGCCGCCCGCGAAGGGCCGCCGCGGCCAGCTGCTCGTCCGCAACCAGCACCTGATCCTGGAGGCCGTCCTCGCCGGCGAGGGCGCGGGCCTGCTCACGCCCCGCTTCGCGCAGGCCCACGTCGCGAGCGGGCGGCTCTCGCGCCCGTTCCGGCAGACCATCACGGGCGGCGCGTATTTCCTCGCCTGGCACGAGGACCGCGGCGACGACCCGTTGATCGCGAGCTTCCGCGACTGGATCGCGAAAGCCCTCGCCGCCGACACACCGTAGTCCTTGAAGGGGAGCGTCCCCTTCGAACGTCGCTACCAGCCGCGGCCGGCCTCGGCGAGGAGCGCGGCGTAGAGCGCGATGCCGCGCCGGAACTCCTTCATCCGCAGGTTCTCGTTCGGCGCGTGCTGGTTGTTGTCGGCGTTGACGATGGGCGCGATGACGAACGGCGTGCCCAGCACTTCCCCGATCGGCGCGATGGGCAGGCTCCCGCCCATGAGCGGCGGGACCCGCACCTCGTTGCCGGTCGCCTCCCGCATCACGGCGATGACGCGTGCCACCCCCGGATCCGACGGGTCGGACATCGCGGCCGGGTAGCCGTCGCCGCTCCAGTCGAAGCGCGCGAGCCGGGCGTGGCGCAGGCGGTCCTCCGCCGTCGGCGCGGCGGTGAGCAGCGCATAACCCTGGTTCTTCACGTGCGCCTCGATGGCGGCGCGGGCGTCCGCGACGGTCATGCCCGGCACGAGCCGGAGGTCGAACCCCGCCGTCGCCTCGGAATCGATGGCGTTGCGCTGCGCGCCCGAGCCTCCATAGAGGAGCTGCGTCACGTTGAGCGCGGGCCTGAGGATCGCGGCGCCGTACTCGAGCCCGCTCTCACCGGCGCCGACACCGGCCGCCGCGAGCATGCCGGGCGTGTCAAAGGCGCTCGCCGCCAGTTCGAGCGTCGCGGCGGAGGGAGCCGGCGCCGCCAGCCCGTCGATCGTGATGGCGCCGTCCGCCGCGCGCATCGTGGCCATGAGCGCGGCGAGACGCGCGCCCGGGTTCGGCGCGACGTTCCCGTAGTGGCCCGAGTGCAGCGAAGTCGCCGGGCCGAACACCGTCAGCCGGAATCCCACGACGCCGCGCGCGCCGAGCGCGAGCCGCGGCAAGCCCCGCGGGTCGATGGGCCCGTCGCCGAAGATCCAGAGGTCCGCGGCCAGGCGCTCGCGATGCGCCGCCAGGGTGCGGGCCAGGTTGGGCGAGCCGGCCTCCTCCTCGCCCTCGAGGAAGAACTTGATGTTGGCGGAGGGCGGGATCTTCGCGGCATCGAGCGCGTCGAGGGCGGCGAGCATGGCGACGATCGGGCCCTTGTCGTCGCTCGACGAGCGTGCGTAGATCCGCGCCTCGTCGGCGAGGGGAAATTTCGCCTCCGTCCAGGGAATCACGGGCGCCCCGTCCTCCGCGCGACCCGGCCTCAGCACGGGCTCGAACGGCGGGGACGTCCAGGCGCCCTCCGGCCCGACCGGCTGGCCGTCGAAATGCGCATAGAAAAGGAGCGTGCGCTTGGCGCCGGCCACGCGGCGTTCGCCGTAGACTGCAACCGGAGCACCCGGCGTTTCCAGGACCGACGCGGCGATGCCGCGCCTCTCGAGCATGCGTACCAGCAGGTCCGCGTTGGCACGGATGTCGGACTCGTTCGTCGCGACGTTCGGCAGCGCCAGCAGCTCGCGCAATTCCGCGACGATCGCGGCTTCGTGGCGCGCCACGTGCTGCGCCGCGGCGGCCATCGCGGGTTCCGGGTGGGCGGCGACTCGTCCGGCCGCCAGCAGCAGCCCGGCGATCGCCCACGTTGCGCGGCGACGGATTCTCATGAAGTTTCCCGGTGTTCCCGGCCAGCGCCGATGATCGGACGCCCGCGGTGCCGTCGCAACTGCGCTAGCATGGCCGCATCCCAAACGACGATGTCGGTCGAAGGAGCCTGCAATGAAGCACCCGAAACTCCCCCTCCGCGCGATGCTCGGCCTGCTCGGCGCGGCCTGCGCCGCCCTGGCCGGCGCGCAGGCGCAGCCCGCCGCATCGCCCGCGGCTTCGCTCGGCCTCTTCGTCTATCCGGCCAAAGGGCAGGATGCCGCGCAAATGTCGAAGGACGAGACCGAATGCTACGGCTGGTCGAAGTCCCAGTCCGGCTTCGACCCGGCCGCTCCGCCGGCGGCGGCGCCGGCCGCTGCCGCGCCGGCCGAGAAAGCGGGCCCGGGCGGCGAGCGCGCCAGGGGCGCAGTGCGCGGCGCGGCTGCGGGCGCCGTCATCGGCGAGGTCGCGGACAACGACGCCAGCAAGGGCGCCGAGGTCGGCGCTGCTGCCGGGGTCATTGCAGGCGGCCGTCAGTCGCGCAAGAACCAGCAGGCGCAGGCGCAACAGGCAGAGGCATCCGCAAAAGCCAATGAGGACGCGGCGAAGGCGGCTCACCAGCAGAAGGTCGACACCTTCAAGCGGGGCCTCGGCGCCTGCCTCGAGGGGCGCGGCTACACCGTCAAGTAGGGCGGGCCGCTCCAGGCGAGAACTCGGTAGCAGTACCGCTTTCCGTTACCGACTTGTTACCGGGCCGCGACTGACCCGCAAACCGGCCGCACACTAGCCTTCCCCGCAATCGCCCGGAAGGGCCAGCAGGTTTTGCGCCATGTCCATCGCACTCGACCAGGTCACCAAGCGGTATCAATCGCTGCCGGTCGTCAACGACGTCTCGATCGAGATCGAGCAGGGCGAATTCCTGGTGCTGCTCGGCCCCTCGGGCAGCGGCAAGAGCACGCTGCTGCGCGCGATCGCGGGCCTGGTCGAGATCGACCACGGCCGGGTATCGCTGCACGGGCGCGACGTCACCGGCGTCGCGGCGCGCGACCGCGGCGTCGGCTTCGTGTTCCAGCACTACGCCCTGTTCCGCCACATGAGCGTCGCCGACAACGTCGAGTTCGCGCTCCGCGTCCGGCGCATGAAGCACGGCGATCGGCTGTCCCGCCGACGGGAACTGCTGAAGCTCGTCGCCCTCGAGGGCATGGACGAACGCCTGCCGACCCAGCTCTCGGGCGGCCAGCAGCAGCGCGTCGCGGTCGCGCGCGCGCTCGCCCACCGGCCCGAGGTGCTGCTGCTCGACGAGCCCTTCGGCGCGCTCGACGCCAAAATCCGCGAGGAGCTCAGGCGCACGATCCGACGGATCCAGCAGGAGCTCGGCGTCACCACCATCCTCGTCACGCACGACCAGGACGAGGCCTTCGCGATGGCGGACCGCATCGGCGTGATGCACCAGGGCCGCCTGCTCGAAGTCGGCAGCCCCGACGAGCTCTACGCGCGGCCGCGCACGCGGTTCGTGGCCACCTTCCTGGGCGCCGCGAACCTGCTGCTCGGCTACCGCCGCGGCCACGAGCTCCGCTTCGATCGCCCCGGCGTCGAGAACGTGACGCCGCGGGAGATCGTCGCCGTGATCCGGCCGGAGGAGGTCGAGCTTCGCACCGGCAAGGCGCCCGATGGCCTCACCCCCGTCGGCACGGGGGTGGTCCACGACCTGCAGTTCGCGGGCGCCACCGAGCGCCTGCGCGTGCGCATGCCGATGGAGGGTCCCGTTCCCGCGACCCCCGATCGTGAGGGCGCCGACGGTTCCGGCTGGCTGCTCGACGCCATCCGCACCTTCCCGGAGCAGCGCGCGAATCCGCTCGCGATCGGCCAGAAGGTCACGGTGAGCGCGCGGCGCATTCACAGCCTGCCGACGCCGATCTCGAGCTTCACGGTGATCGCGCGCGAGCAGGCCGGCGGCCGAGCAGCTGCGCGACACGCCGCTGCTCGTGGCCCTCGCCACGCGCATGCAGACCCGCATCACGATGCGCACGACCCGCACGCCGAGCGCCCCGCCCGGCATGCCGGTGCTCGCCGCCGGCGCCAACGCCGCTGCGACCGCGATCTGGAACCTCGGGCACGGCGCGTCGCAGCTGCTGGTGTTGCCGACCGACGCCCCGGTCCCGATGCGCATCGTCGTGCTCCCCGGCGCGGAAGCGGGTGTCGGCGCGCTCGGCGTGGCGGCGAGCCTCCTGCGCCACATCCCGGCGGAATCCGTGCTGCTCTCGATCCACGACGCGGCGACGCCGGAGCGCGAGCGCGCATCGCGCCTGCGCCTCCTGCTGGACGCACGCTCGCGCGCGCTCTCGGAACACGGCCTCGACCTGCGCACCGAGCTGCGCTTCGGCGACCCGGACGAGGAACTGGCGCGCGAGCTCGCGGTGGACCCGAACTCCATGCTGGTGATCGGCCTCGATTCGCTGGATGAGGCCGACACGGCGCGCCTGCGGGCCCTGCTCGAGGGTCCGCAGTCGCGGCCGGTGCTGATCGTGCGCGCGCCGGACGGGACGGGCTGAGCATGGCCGGCGGACGCGTCGCCGCGCCGAGCCCGCTGCCCGGCTTCGGGCTCACGTTCGGCTTCACCACGTTCTTCCTGAGCGCGATCATCCTGCTGCCGCTCGCGGCGATGGTGATCCGGGCGCTCGGCATCCCGCCCGCGCAGCTGTTCGAGATGCTGGTCGACGAGCGCGCGGTCGCCTCCTACCGGCTGTCCTTCGGCGCGGCCGCGCTCGCCGCGGCAATCAACGCGGTATTCGGGTTCATAGTCGCCTGGTCGCTGGTGCGCTACGACTTCCCGGGCCGGCGCCTGCTCGACACGATGATCGACCTGCCGTTCGCGCTGCCGACCGCGGTCTCCGGCATCGCGCTCGCGACCGTGTTCTCGCCCACCGGCTGGCTCGGCCTGAAGCTCGCCGAGGCCGGCATCCAGGTCGCCTACACCTGGCTCGGCGTCGTGGTCGCCCTGGTGCTGATCGGCCTGCCCTTCGTCGTGCGCTCCGTGCAGCCCGCGCTGATCGAGGTGCGCCAGGACCTCGAGGACGCCGCGGAATCGCTCGGCGCCGGCGGCTTCCACGTGTTCCGCCGCATCATCCTGCCGACGGTGATGCCGGCGCTCGCGACCGGTTTCACGCTCGCCTTCGCGCGCGGCATCGGCGAATACGGCTCGGTCGTATTCATCTCGGGCAACCTCCCGCTCAAGACCGAGATCACGCCGCTGCTGATCGTCATCAAGCTCGAGCAGTACGACTACGACGGCGCCGCGGCGCTCGGCTTCTTCATGCTGGCCATGTCCTTCGTGATGCTGTTCGCGATCAACCTGGTGCAGGGCTGGGGCCAGCGCCGCATGGGCATCGGGGTGTCGCGCTGATGGCCGCCGGTGCCAGCGTCGCCACCGAAGTCCGGCCGCTGACGCGTGCCGCGCGTGCCACGCGCATCGCGCTGATCGCGGTTTCCGTCGGCTTCCTCGGGCTCCTCCTGCTCGCGCCGCTCGGCGCCGTGCTGGTGCAGGCGCTCGCCAAGGGCATGGGCGAGTGGTTCGCGAGCCTGAAGGATCCGGACACCATCTCGTCGATCAAGCTGACGCTGCTGACGGCGGCGATCGTCGTCCCGGTCAACACGGTCTTCGGCATCTGTGCCGCCTGGGCGATCGCCCGCTTCGAGTTCAGGGGCAAGAGCCTGCTGGTGACGTTGATCGACCTGCCGTTCGCGGTGTCGCCCGTCATCGCGGGCCTGGTGCTGGTGTTCCTGTTCGGCACCAACGGCTGGTTCGGAGAGTGGCTGCTCGACCGCGACGTGCAGGTGATCTTCGCCGTGCCGGGCATCGTGCTCGCGACGATCTTCATCTCCTTCCCGTACGTCGCCCGCGAGCTGATCCCGCTCATGCAGCAACAGGGCAGCGACGAGGAGGTCGCGGCGCTGTCGCTCGGCGCCCGTCCCTGGACCATGTTCATCCGCATCACCCTGCCGAAGATCCGCTGGGGCCTGCTGTACGGCGTGATCCTCTGCAATGCGCGCGTGATGGGCGAGTTCGGCGCAGTCTCGGTGGTGTCCGGCCACATCCGCGGCCTCACCAACACGATGCCGCTGCAGGTGGAGATCCTCTACAACGAGTACAACTTCGTCGCCGCCTTCGCCGTGGCCTCGCTGCTCGCCATGCTCGCGATCCTCACGCTGGTGGCCAAGACTCTGGTTGAATGGCGCTCGGGCACCGGAGGACATTGAGCGTGCACCCGCTGATGCGGAAGGTGAAGGCGGCCGCCCTGCGCCTCGGCAGGCAGGCGAAGGCCGGACTCATGCGCCTCATGGCGCGGCCGCGCTCGCTCGAGCGCCTGCTGCTCTTCACCATCGCGGGCCTCGTCCTCTTCGCCATCGTGGCGATCGCGCTCACCTCCCTCGGCCTCCTGCGCGACCAGGCCTCCGCCCAGGCCCTGGCGCGCGTCAGCGGCGCCGCGCACCAGGCGCGCTACGAGATCCGCCGCGTCGGCGAGGAGACGGTGACGGCGTCGCGCCTGCTCGCGGGCCGGCCGACGCTCGCGCGCCTCGTTCGCGAGAGCAATGCGGTCCAGCTGCAGCTCTTCCTGCGCCGCTTCTGCGACACGGCCGGGCTCGACGCCTGCGCGCTGTTCAACGGGACGCAGCTGGTCGTCTCCGCGGGCGAGTCCGCGGACTGGCCCGCGGTGGTCGAGGCCGCCGAGGAACAGGGGGAGTCCTTCATGGTCGCGAGCGGCAACCGCGGCCCGCTCGGCGCGCGCGCGGACATCCCGGGCTTTCCGGCCGGCCACGTCGTGACGATCCGACGCCTGGACGACCGCCTCGCGGCCGAGCTTTCGCGCCAGGTCGGGGTCGAGATCCGCCTGCTGCCGATGACGGCCTGGCTGGATGCCGTCGACCCGATCTATCGCGACGTGCACGCGGAAGCGCTCGCGACCGGCACGATCGCCGTCGCGGAGATCCCGCCGCGTGACGAGTTCGCCGCGAGCCTGCCGCTGTTCGCGTCGACCGGCGAGGCGATCCTGCTGATCCAGGCGCGCCTGCCTGCGGACGCCGGCACGGGCGCGGTCTCGAGCTTCGTGCGCCGGCTCGCCGTGGTCGCCATCCTGCTCGCCGGCATCGCGCTCCTCGCCTCGCTGCTGCTCGCGCGGCGCATCGGCGCGCCGATCCAGGCCCTTGCAAATTACGCGGAGCGGCTTGGGCAGGGCGATTTCTCCTCGTCCATCCCGGCGCAGGGCACGCAGGAGGTCGAGGCCCTCGCGCGCACGATGGACGACATGCGGCGCAACCTCCTCGACCTCACGACCACGCTGCGCCAGAACGAGGCCCAGGCCCAGGCCGTGCTGCAGGGCGTGGTCGAAGGCGTCTACGCCGTCGACGCGGACCGCCGCATCCGCTACCTCAATCCGCAGGCGGCCAGGATGCTGGGGGCAACCCCGGAATCGCTGATCGGCCGGTTCTGCGGCGACGTCCTGAAGCCGCGCGACGTGGACGGCCGCCGGCCCTGCGACTTCATGTGCCCGATCTATACGGCGCGTGACGACGGCAAGGCCCAGGTCACCCACCACCTGCAGGCGGGGGGCGTCGAGCGCACCGTGGTCGTCACGAGCGCGGCCCCTGTCGACGGCCTGCAGGTCCAGGTGATGCGCGACGAGACCGAGCTCGAGGCCGTGCGCCGCGCACGCGACACGGTGCTGGCCAACATCTCCCACGAGTTCCGCACGCCGCTGTCGGCGCAGCTCGCGTCGGTCGAGCTCATGCTCGACGGCCTCGACGCCATGCCGCGCGAGCGCCTCGGAGAACTGCTCGAGTCGCTGCAGCGCGGCACGCTGCGCCTCACCCGCCTCATCGACAACCTGCTGGAGAGCGTCCGCATCGAGTCCGGCCAGCTCGGCATCCGCCGCCAGCCGGTCATGCTCGCGCAGGTGGTCGAGGATGCGGAGGACCTGATGTCGGGGCTGCTCACGCAACGCCGCCAGGTGCTGCGCACGGCGATCCCGCAGGACCTCCCGGCCATCACGGGCGATGCGCCGCGCCTCACGCAGGTCGTCACCAACCTGCTCGCCAACGCCAACAAGTACGGCCCCGAGGACAGCGAGATCACGGTGGGCGCGGTGCGCAAGGGCGCGGAGGTCGAGCTCTGGGTCGAGGACGCCGGTCCCGGCGCGCCGGAGCTCGAGGGCACCTCGATCTTCGAGCGCTTCTACCGCGCCGCGGACCGCGAGCCGGATCCGCGCGGCCTCGGCCTCGGCCTCTGGATCGTCAAGTCGATCGTCGAGCGCCACGGCGGCGAGGTCCGCGCGGGCCGCACGCCGGCCGGCACCACGCGTTTCACGGTGCGGCTGCCGATCGGCGGGGCGGGCGCGTGAAACTCCTCGTCGTCGACGACGACCCGGACCTGCTGGCGCTCGTCGCCTTCTCTTTGACGAACGCGGGCTACTCCGTGATCAAGGCCGCGGACACGACGGATGCGCTCCGCGCCTTCGATGCGGAACTGCCGAACCTCGTGATACTCGACATCAACCTGCCCTCCGGCAGCGGCTTCGACGTCTGCAAGGCGATCCGGGCGCGTTCCGAGGTGCCGGTGATGATGCTGACCGCGCGCGGCGACGAGGAGGACCTCGTCCGCGCCCTGGAGCTGGGCGCGGACGACTACCTCACGAAACCCTTCAGCCCGCGCACGCTGCTCGCGCGCGTGAAGGCGCTGCTGCGCCGCGCGGGCATCGAGCAGGGCGATGTCGTGGAATCAGGCCGGGTCTCGCTCGACCTCGAGGCGCACGCGATCTCCATCGGCGGCGGTGCGCCGCTTCGGCTCACGCGGCTGGAGACGCGGCTGCTGCAGATCCTGGTCGCCCAGGCGGGCCACGTGGTCTCGGCCGAGCGGCTGCTGGCGCACGTGTGGGGGCACCGGGGGAGCGGCGACCGGCAGCTGCTTAAGCAGCTCGTACACCGGCTCCGGCAGAAACTCGAAAGGGATCCCGGCGGGGCCGACCTGCTGCACACCGAATCCGGCGTGGGTTACCGCCTCAAGGCCTGAAAGAAAAACCCCGGGCAGGGCCCGGGGTTCCTCTCGCCGGTGCGATCGTTGGCTTATTTCTTCGCGTAGATCTTGTCGAACAGGCCGCCGTCGTTGAAGTGCTTGGCCTGCACCTTGTCCCAGCCGCCGAAGTCGGCAATGGTCACCATCTTCACGGCGGGAAGAGTGCCGCGTGCTTCTTGAGCACGTCGTCGTTGCGCGGGCGGTAGTAGTGCTTCGCGATGATCTCCTGGGCCTCCGGCGAGTAGAGGTACTCGAGGTAGGCGCGGGCGACGTCGGTGGTCTTGCGGCGCAGCGTGATGCGATCGACGATCGCGACCGGGGGCTCGGCCAGGATGCTGAGCGACGGGATCGACGATGTCGAACTTGCCCGCGCCGAGCTCCTTGGACGCCAGATGCGCCTCGTTCTCCCAGGAGATGAAGACGTCGCCGATGCCGCGCTGCGCGAAGGTCGTCAGCGAGCCGCGCGCGCCGGTGTCGAGCACCGGCACGTTCTTGTACAGTTTCGTCAGGTAGTCCTCGGCCGTCTGCTCGCTGGCGCCCGGCTGCTTGAGCGCCCAGGCGTACGCCGCGACGTGGTTCCAGCGCGCGCCGCCCGAGGTCTTCGGGTTCGGCGTGATAACGGCAACGCCCGGCCGCGCGAGGTCGCCCCAGTCCTTGATCTTCTTGGGGTTGCCCTTGCGCACCAGGAACACGATCGTCGAGGTGTACGGCGAGCTGTTGTTCGGCAGGCGCGACTGCCAGTTCGCGGGCAGCAGCTTGCCCTGCTTGGCCAGCGCGTCGATGTCATAGGCGAGCGCGAGCGTGACCACGTCGGCCTGCAGGCCGTCGATCACGGTGCGCGCCTGCTTGCCGGAGCCGCCGTGCGACTGGCGCACCGACACGTCCTTGCCCGACTTCTTCTTCCAGTACGCGGTGAACGCCTCGTTGTACTCGGCGTACAGCTCGCGCGTCGGGTCATAGGACACGTTCAGCAGCACGGTTTCCGCGGCGACGCCGTCGCGGCGAACGCGAGGCTTCCGGCGATGACGCCGACGATCCGGCTCCATGTTTTCCTGGACTTCATGATACTTGTCTCCTGTTCTCAGAAACCGACCGCGAGGCGGAGCTGGACGGCGTCCTCGTCTTCGCGGTCGCCGGTGAGGGCGCCGCCCTCGAACGAGGTGCGCTCGTAGTCGAGCAGCCACTTTACGTTCTCGTTGAGGTACCAGTTCAGCCCGATGCCCCAGGATTCGACCTCGCTAGCGGCCGCCGCCGGATCGGCGAAGGATTGGGCGCCGCCGGTGAAGGCATTCTCGTCCACCTTCAGCGCCTGCGCACGCGCAACCACTTCAAAGGCGCCCCAGGTGTTGTCGGCCAGCGAGAACCTCGACTTTGGCTGGAACCGCGGAACGAGGCCTCCTCACCCGTCAGGAAGTAAGAGGCGGCGAGTTGCCAGGCGTAAGTGTCCACCGAGGCGCTGCGCACCCCGGACGGGACGACGCGCGAGACCTCTTGCTCCACCTCCGTGAACTCGCCCAGCAGGCCGAAACTGCCCACGTAGTAGTACATCTGCGGCGCGATGCGCGTGCGCTCGCCGTCCGCAATCGTGCCCGCCGGCGCGCCGACCGTGGTGCTGAACTGGCGGTACCGGAAGGCCGTCGACTGGCCCGGCGTGCGGATGGTCGGGAGCAACGGCTGGAGCGAGTTGCCGGTCTGGTCGGTGAAGGTACCCGCGATGCCGAAGCCGAGTCCGCGGATCGCGAAGCTGTCGCTGTCCGCGAACGGGTGGGCGAACAGGCGCAGCGCGTATTCCTTGTCCTCGTTGACGTCGACGTCTGCGAACGTTTCGCTGCTCGAGCCGTCGTTCGAGCCATTCAGGAAGGCGGCCTGGTACGAGAACTTGCCGCCACCGAGGTCGCCGGCGAGCTGGATGCCGATGTCGCGGTTGGGTGCCAGGCTGGTCGGAAAGCCACGCTGCACCCACTTCATGTCGTTCGCCGACTGCAGCCGCTCGAGGCCGACGGGAGACTTGAACTTGCCCATCTGCAACTGTGCGGCGGTATGGAAGCGGGCATTGACGTACGCGTCCTGGATCACCGACCGGCCCTGGCCGAAGTCCGGCATGAACTTGAAATCGTAGATGCCGGCGAAGGTGCCCTCGATCGTGGGGCGCACGCGCGTCGCCACGAAGGTGTCGATGCTGGTCGCGTCCACGCCCTCGAGGTAGCGCCCGTCGAGGTGCATCGTGCCGCGCAGGCGAAGCTGGTTCTTGCCGTCGGCGGAACGCAGGCTGAAGCCCTTCGGCCCCGCGCTGACGACGGCCGTCGACTCCTTGGCCGCGGCCGCGGCCTCGTCGGTGATCTCGAGCTTGCGCTCGAGCACGAGGATCTTCTGCTCCTGTTCCTCGAGACGCTTCAGGAGCTCCTCGTTCGAGACTTCCTGTGCCTGCGCGGCCAGCGGCAGAGCGAGTGCCGCAAGGACGGCGGCGCGCAGCGTGTACTTGTTGCCCATGTTGATCCCGGACCTCCCAGTCCTGTTTCAGGTACGGGAGCCATGCTAGGGCTGGGCGGTATGCGCGTCAGTCGGGGTCCGGTAACGTAACGGTCACAACTTCGATCGCTGGGTCACCAGATCCCGTTCGATTCGCGTTTTCGTGACCCGGATCGCACCGGGTTCTTCAATGGCGGCCCGCTGCCGCAGGCGCGCGGCAGGGTGCTACGCCGGGTCGGCCACGCGCTGCACGGTCTCGCGGACCCTCGCGAGTTGCTCGCCGCCTTTTTCCCTTGCCTTCTCCGTCAGGCGGCGGCTCGCCTCACCGAACGCCCGCGTCTCCGGCTGCGTCCGCGGCGCCGATGCACCGACGGCCGCCCCGACCGCGAGACCAATGGCGCCGAGCAGCAATGGTTGCTCCTGCGACAGGTACTCGAATCCGCCTCGCGCGCGGCTCCACTGCCGGCGCGATGTTTCGGCGACGGTGGCGCTCGCGGAGCTCGCGGCCGCCCGCACGGAGCCGAGCGTTTCATTCGCCCGGCGCTTCACCGAGCTCGCGCCTTCGCCGACTCGCTCTGCGGGCGAACGCTCGAACTCGCCGTGCCGTTGCGCAGGCTGCCGGCCGAGTGCCATCAGCCAGGCGATTCCGATGCCGGTCAGCGCGACCGGCAATGGATTCTGCCTCGCCGCGCCCCCGAGGTTCTGCACGAATTCCGTGGCGCCGCTATGGCGCACGTAATCCAGTCCCTGGTTGAGAAGCTCCTGCGGATTGAGCCTTTGCTCGATCGCCGTGAGCGTCCGGTGCATCTCCTCTCGGGTGCGGTCGATCTCTGCCAGGATCTTCTCCGGGCGCCGGTCCGCGTCGTGCCTCATGACATGTGCTCCTTTGCAAGTCCCGCGTCCCGGCGCAGCGATTCCATGGTGCGCTCCGGCGCGAGGTTGTTCGCTTTCATGTTGGCCCGGCCGCGGGCGAGTGCGATGAAGCCGATCACCATGACCACGCCGCCGACGATCAGCGGCGCAAGCCAGTTGGCATGGGGCTCGGGCAGCGCGAGCTCGAGTACGCCGGCCGCCGCAAACAGCAGGACGATGAATCCAGCGAACAGGATGGCACCGCCGGTCGCGATCTCGCCGATCCCTGTGGTGACCTGGGACATCTTCTCGCCGAGCTCTGCCTTCGCGAGCTCCACCTCCTCGTGCACGAGGGTGGTGGTCTCGCGCCAGAGGTCGGAGAAGAGCGCCGACAGCGGACGGTCCTCGGACGGCCGGCGGTCCATTGAGGGGTGCTGCTGTACGGATGCCATATGAGTTCCTCGATTAGAGCGGGTTCATCGGGGGGAAGTCGGAGTTCGCCGCGTCGGAATTCAGCGCGTCGAGGCCTTCGCCCGGGGACCTGGCGGGCTCCTCGGGCTGCCCGTCGGTAGCTTCTGCCTCCGTTGCCGGAGCGCCCGCCTTGATGAAACGGGTCGCCAGGAAGCCGGCGGCCGCCGCGGCGAAGAAAAATGCCAGCGGCTGCCGGCGTGCGAATACTTCCGCAGAGTGCAGCATGCTTCGGAGGTCCTGGGAGCGCAGGGCATAGGAGGCGCGGTCCAGGCCTTCGGCGGCCCACTCCGCGATCGGGACGACGTTCTGTCCGTCGGCGCCCGATTGCCTCGCGGCGTCGCGAAGTGCGCCGGCGAAGCTCCCGAGGCTGCTCGCCATCGACTCCTTCTGCCGGGACATCGCCTGCTGGGCCGCGTCAGTCACCGAGTGTGCGAGTTCGTCGACCTGCTCGCGGGGTAACTCCATTGCCATGTCAGAACTCCTTTTCCGACCGAGTGTGGCAGTTTGAGCTTTGCGCGCCGCCGTTCATTAGGCCGATCGTGGCGACTGCTGCAAGACACGACGTCGGACGCCGGGGTGCTCGGCCGACTGCGCGTCGGAAGAGGCCGATGCCGCCGGGACGGACTGGAACTCAGTGAATACTGTTTCTACTTTCCGATGCAGAAGGTCGCGAAAACCGCCCCCAGCACCGCGTCGCTCGAGGACTCGCCGGTGACCTCGCCCAGCGCCTGGTGCGCCTGGCGGAGTTCCTCGGCCACGAGCTCGAAGGAGGCGCGTTCGGCGAGCCGCCCTTCGGCGACTTCGAACAGGCTCTGCGCCCGCGCGAGCGCGTCGAGGTGCCGGCGCCGCGCCGACCAGGCGCCGCTCTCCGACTGGTAGCCCGCGGCGGATTTCAGCTGCTCGCGCAGCTGCGGCAGTCCCGCGCCGGTCAACGCGGAAACGGCCACGACCGGCCGGTCGTCGGCCGCCGGCGCGGCCTGGGCGTCCGGCAGGTCCACCTTGTTCCAGACCACGAGCGTCGCGGCGCCCCCCGGGCAGCGTCGACGGCCTCGCCCGGCCCCGAAGCCGCGCGTCGCGTCGACCACGTACAGCACGAGGTCCGCGCGGCTCATCTCCATGCGCGCGCGACGCAGGCCCTCGATCTCGATGACGTCGTCCGTGTCGCGCAGGCCCGCGGTGTCGACCACGTGGATCGGCAGCCCGTCGACGTGGATGCGCTCGCGCACGAGGTCGCGCGTCGTGCCCGGCATCTCGGTGACGATGGCCGCCTCGAATCCCGCCAGCGCGTTGAGCAGGGAAGACTTGCCGGCGTTGGGCCGGCCGGCGATGACGACGTGCAGGCCGTCGCGCAGCGCCCGCCCCTGCCGAACCGTTTCGGCGATCGCGGCGAAGCGGTCGCCGATGTCCGCGAGCCGCTCGCGCACTTCCGGTGCCTCGAGGAATTCCGCGTCCTCGTCCGGGAAGTCGATCGCCGCTTCCACGTAGGCGCGAAGCTCCATCACTTTCGCCGCGAGCGCGTGCACCTCGCCCGAGAACACACCCGGACAGCGAGCGCAGCGCCGCGCGCGCGGCCTCGGCGGAGCCTGCCGAGATCAGGTCCGCGATCGCCTCCGCCTGCACCAGGTCGAGCTTGCCGTTGTGGAAGGCGCGCTCGGAAAACTCGCCCGGCCGCGCCAGGCGTGCGCCGAGCTCGACCGCGCGGGCGACCAGCAGGTCCATGACCACCGGCCCGCCGTGGCCGTGCAGCTCGAGCACGTCCTCGCCCGTAAACGATTCCGGCGCCGGGAAGTAGAGCGCGAGCCCGACGTCCAGCGTGTGGCCGTTCGAATCTGCGAAGACGGCGACGGTCGCGTAGCGCGGCGGCGGCAGGCGCCCCAGCACGGCGGTCGCGATCAGGCGCGTACCCGGCCCCGAGACGCGCACGATGCCGATGCCGCCGCGGCCCGCGGCCGTCGCCGGGGCGACGATGGTGTCGGTGGCGGCGCTCATGCCACGCCCTCGGCAATCACGGCGAGTCCGAGCAGCCCGGGCTGCGGGTGCGTCACGATGTAGCTCGGGATCGCGCGCAGCCAATCCTGGTACGGCGGCTTGTCTTCGAACGCCCGCCGGAACGCGGCAATGTCGAAGCGCCCGTTCCAGCGCGGCAGGATCCCGCCCGCCAGGTATACGCCGCCGCGAGCCCCCGCGATCAGCGCCACGTTGCCGGCGACGCGGCCCAGCCAACGCGTGAAGAGCGCATGCGTGCGCAGCGCCTCGGGTTCGCCGCGCCAGGCGGCGGCATCGATCTCCGGGGCGCTCAACGGCTTGCCCGCCAGCACGGCATAAAGGCGCTCGAGCCCAGGTCCGCTCAGCACCGATTCCGCCGACAGGCGACCGTGCGCCCGGCGAAGCCGTTGCCAGATCTCGAGCTCCTCGTCGTCGACCGGCGCGAGGTCCGCGTGTCCGCCGTCGCCGGTGATGGCGATCCATCCGGCGGCGGCCGGCGCCGCGATCGCAGTGCCGAGCCCGGTTCCCGGCCCGAGCACCGCCACCGGCATCCCTGCCATGGGCGCGCCGCCCCCGCAGGCGGCGAGCGACTCGGGCGGCAGGTGCGGAATGCCCGTCGCGATGGCTCCGAAATCGTTGACGACCACGGCGCGCGCGACGCCCGCCGCCTTCGCGAGCGCGGCGGGTTCGAGCCGGACGTCGACGTTCGTGAGGCGGATGCTGCCGTCGACCGCGACCGCCCCCGCCCCGCTGAACGCCGCGGACCGGATCGGGCCGGCCGTGCGCACGAAGTTCGCGACCGCTGCGAGGATGTCCGGCGCGGTCCTGCGCTCCTCGATGCCCGTGATGCGCCAGCCGCCGTCCGCCTTTTCGGCGAGCGCGAGGCGCGTCCGCGTGCCGCCGACGTCGCCGACGAGGATCATCCCGGTTTCCGCGCGACCTTTCGCCAGGCGGGCGCGTCCTGCAGCGCCGCGATGAAGTCGCGGCGCCAGCGGCTCACGTCGCGCAGGTTGATGCGGCGCATCAACGCCTCGTGCCGGCGCCGGCGTTCCTGGATGCGCATTTCGCGGGCAAGGTGCATGGCTTCGGCCGTCTCCTCGCCATCATACGGGTTCACGAGCAGCGCTTCGCGCAGGTACTGCGCCGCACCCGCGAACTTCGACAGCACGAGCACGCCCGGGTCGGCGGGATCCTGCGCGGCGACGTACTCCATGGCGACCAGGTTCATGCCATCGCGCATCGGCGTCACGATGCCGACGCGGCTGGCGCGGTACAGCCCCGCGAGCGTGCGGCGCGGCAGCGCCCGGTTGAGGTAGTGCACGGGCGTCCAGTCGAAGCGCGCGAATCGGCCGTTGACGCGCGCGGCTTCGCGGTCCAGCTCCTGGCGGAAGTTCTGGTACGACTCGATGCTGCCGCGGCTGACCGGCGCCACCTGCAGCAGGATCACCTTGCCGTGGGACCGCGGGTACTTCTCGAGGTACCGGCCGAAGGCCTCCATGCGCCGGAGCAGGCCCTTGCTGTAGTCGAGCCGGTCGACGCCGATGAACTGGTCGCGCCCGCGCAGCACCCGGTGCATGCGCGCGTACTCGCGGCTGCCCGGCGCGGTGAAGGCGTAGCGGTGGAACTGCTCGACGTCGATGCCGATCGGGAAGGCGCCGACCCGTACCTCGCGGCCGAACGCGCTGACCGTGTCGCCCCGCGTGCGCCCGCGGTAGGCCCGTTCGACGTGGTTGCAGAAGCGCTCGACGTCCTCTTCCGTCTGGAAACCGAGCAGGTCGTAGGCGAACAGCGCGCGCGTCAACGACTCGTGGACCGGCAGCGTGGTCAGGATCTCGGTCGGCGGGAACGGCGTGTGCAGGAAGAAGCCGATCCGCTGGCGCACGCGCCGCGCGCGCAGCTCCTCGGCCAGCGGCACGAGGTGGAAGTCGTGCACCCAGACGATGTCCTCGCGCTTCAGCAGCTTCGCGAGCGACTGCGCGAAACGGGCGTTGACGCTGCGGTAGCTCTCGAGTTCCCCGCGCTCGAACCGCGTGAGGTCGGTCCTGAAATGCAGCAGGGGCCAGAGGCAGTTGTTGCAGAAGCCGTTGTAGAAACCCTCTAGCTCGTGCTGGGCGAGGTCGAGCGTCGCCAGCGTGAGGCCGTCGACGACTTCCGTATGCAGGCGCGCGCGGGCGGCCGGCACCGTGTGCCCGCTCCACCCGAACCAGAGCCCGCCGCGCTCGCGCAGCGCATCGACCAGCCCCACCGCGAGGCCACCCGCGGTTGCCGCCCCGCGCACCGGGCCCACGCGGTTAGACACGCAGACGAGGCGTCCCTGCTTCATGCAAACGCCTGCCAGTCGCGCGACAGCCGCATCGCGGCGTTCACGATGCCGACCAGCGAGTAGGTCTGCGGGTAATTGCCCCACAGCTCGCCGCTCGCCGGGTCGATGTCCTCGGACAGCAGCCCGACGTGATTGCGGCTCGCCAGCATCCGCTCGAAGAGCTCGCGCGCCTCGGCGGCGCGGCCGATGCGGGTGAGCGCGTCGATGTACCAGAAGGTGCAGATGTTGAAGGCGGTGGTCGGCAGGCCGAAATCGTCCGCCGCCGCATAGCGGAACAGGTACGGCCCGCGGCGAAGCCGCTTCTCGATGGCGTCGACCGTGCCGGCGAAACGCGGGTCGCCGCGCGGCAGGAAGCCGACCTCCGCCATCAGCAGCAGGCCCGCCTCGACGTCGGTGCCGCCGAAACTGTCCATGAAGCTCCCGCGCTTCGCGTCGAAGGCACGGGACTCGATGGCGCCGCGGATCTCCGTCGCGCGGTCCTGCCAGAGCCGGGCGCGCTCCGGCAGCGCGCGATGCTCGGCGATGCGCGCCAGGCGGTCGCAGGCCGCCCAGCACATCAGCGTGGAGGAGGTGTGCACGCGCTCGCGCGTGCGCAGCTCCCACATGCTCGCGTCGGGCGTCGCGTACACCTTGTAGGCCTGCTCACCGACGCGCTCGAGCCGCGCGAAGTCATGCGGCGTCGGCGGCCGCAGCAGGCGCCGGTCGAAGAACGCCTGCGAGGTAGCCAGCACCACGTTGCCGTAGACGTCGTGCTGGTGGTGCTCGAAGGCCTGGTTGCCCACGCGCACGGGCGCCATGCCCCGGTAGCCGGCGAGCGTGGTCACCTCGCGCTCGTCGAGGCGGCGCTCGAGCGCGATGCCGTACACCGGCTGCAGGTGCCCGTCCTGCGCCTGCCCGACGATGTTGCCGAGGTAGCGCAGGTAGTGCTCCATGGTGTCGACTTCCGACAGCGAGTTGAGCGCCCGCACCACGAAGAACGCGTCGCGCAGCCAGCAGTAGCGGTAATCCCAGTTGCGCCCGGTGCCGGGAGCCTCGGGGATGCTGGTCGTCATCGCGGCGACGATCGCGCCGGTCTCCTCGAAGGTGCAGAGCTTCAGCGTGATCGCCGCCCGCAGCACGGCGTCCTGCCATTCGGGCGGGATCGCGAGACGCCGCGTCCAGTGGCGCCAGTGCGCCTCGGTGTGCTCCTGGAAGGAGCGCGCCATCGCCCCGGGGCCGTCCGACAGGCCCTCGTCCGCGCCGAGCACGAAGGTCAGCTCGGTTTCCAGCAGGAACGGCGTCTCCGCGAGCACGTAGCTCACGGGCGCGTCGGTGCTGAGGCGCAGCACCCGGTCAGGGCTGACGTAACGGATGTGATTGCTGCCGTGGGTGATCTCGGGGCGCAGCGCGCCGTACTCGAACGACGGCCGGAGGTTTACGCAGATGCGCGGCGTGCCCGCGAGCGGGCGCACGCGCCGCACCAGCATCTGCGGGCGGAACATGCGCCCCTCGCGCTCGAAGCGCGGGCAGAAATCGGTGACCTCGACCGCCGAGCCGTTCGAGCTGAACAGGCGCGTGACGAGCACGGCGGTGTTGGCGACGTATTCCTGCTCGCTGCGCTCGAAGCCCGCGAGCGACATCGACCAGTAGCCGCGGCCGGACGCGGTGCCGTCGTCCACCAGGGCGTGGAACACAGGGTCGCCGTCGAGGCGCGGCAGGCAGCTCCACACGATGCGGGCTTCGCGGTCGATCAACGCGGAGATGATGCAGTTGCCGGTGACGCCGAGATCGAGCGAGGCGGTCCGCGTCATGGTTGCTTTCCCGTCTCGAACGCCGCGAGGCTCGCGGCCAGCCAGTCGTGCACGGCCGGCACCGACGCCAGTCGATAGCGCGCCTCGGTGGGCTCGGGCCCGACTTTCACTCCGTGCCCGCCGGCGACGAGCGCGGCCCGGAAGCCGTCCTCGTCCGTGCGGTCATCGCCAACATACACGGGCTTGCGGCCGGCGAAGGGCCCGTGGCGCAGGAATTCGCGGATGGCCGCGCCCTTGTGCACGCCGCGCGGGCGCGCCTCGACCACCGCGTGGCCGCGCAGGATCTCCATGTCCGTCGAGGCCACGATCTCGCGCATGAAGGCGATGCACTCGGCGGCGCGGGCGGGGGCGCGCCGCCAGTGCAGCGCGACGCCGGCGCCCTTGTCCTCGATGACGAGGCGCGGATCGGCGCCGAACCGTTCCGTGACGGCGGCGAGGATGCGGCTTGCGCCCGTCGGGTTTCCGGAGCGGTGCGTCTTGCCGGATGCGAGCCGCCATTCCAGGCCGTGCAGGCCCGCGCCCGCGAATCGCGGCGGCCCGAGCAGCGTGTCGATCGCCTCGAGCGAGCGGCCGCTGACGATCGCGAGCGCGCCCTGGAGCCGCTCGCGCAGGCGCGCGAGCAGGCCGGGGAGATCCCGCTCGATCGTGACGCCGTCCGGGTGCGGAGCGTAGGCCGCGAGGGTTCCGTCGAAATCGAGGAACAGCGCGGCGTCGGCCCGCAGCAGCGGCGGCCGGGCTTCCGTGCCGGTTTCCGCCATGCCCGCATTCTACCGTGCGGCGGGCGCGGCCGGAGTCTTCAGCCCGCGCGCTTCCTCTTCGCCTCGGCTTCGACCACGCGGTTGATCTTCCATTGCTGGGCGATCGACAGCACGGTGTTGGTGAGCCAGTACAGCACGAGGCCGGCCGGGAACCACATGAACATGAAGGTCATGATCACCGGCATGAACGCGAACACCTTCGCCTGCACCGGATCCGGCGGCGTGGGGTTCAGCTTGTACTGGCCGAACATCGCGATGCCCATCAGCACCGGCAGCACGAAGTACGGGTCGCGCGACGAGAGGTCCTGGATCCAGCCCATGAATGGCGCCTGGCGCATCTCGACGCTCTCGAGCAGCACCCAGTAGAACGCCAGGAAGAACGGGATCTGCACCAGGATCGGCAGGCAGCCCGCGACCGGGTTGATCTTCTCGCGCTTGTACAGGTCCATCATCGCCGCCGCCTGGGCCTGGCGGTCGTCCTTGTGCCGTTCCTGCAGCGCCTTGAGGCGCGGCGCGATGGTCTTCATCTTCGCCATCGAACGGCCGCTGGTTTCCGACAGCTTGTAGAAGACCAGCTTGATCAGGAACGTGACGATGATGATCGTCCAGCCCCAGTTGCCGACGAACCCGTAGATCCAGGACAGCAGCTTGAACAGCGGCTGCGCGAGGATCGTCAGCATGCCGTAGTCGGCGGTGAGTTCGAGCCGCGGGCCCGTCGTCTTGAGCTGCGCCTGGAGCTTCGGCCCGACGAACAGCGTCTCGGCGAACTGCGCCGTGCCGCTCGCGGGCACCGCATGCGCAGGCCCGACGGCGCGCAGCAGGTAGTCCATGTCCTCGACGCGCAGTTCATATTGATACTGCTGCGTCGCGGGCGGGACGATCGCGGCGACGAAATGGTGCTGCATCGCGGCGACCCAGCCGCCCGTGACCGGGCGCGAGAACAAGCCGTCCTCCTCGTCCTCGATGTCGAGCTTCTGGTAGGCCTCGCCGTCGAAGTACGCGGGCCCGCGGAACGCGTAAGTCTCCGGATCCCACATCGAGCGCTCGTTGCCGAGCGAGTGGCGCAGGAACTGCGCGTACGAGGCGAGCTTGACCGGCGCGGGGCCCGCGTTCGCGACGTCGTAGCGCAGGTCCACGCGGTAGGAGCCGCGACGGAAGACGAATGTCTTCGTCACCGTGAGGCCCGCGCCATCCGACCAGGTGAACGGCACCTCGAGCACGTCGGCGCCGTCCGCCAGCCGATACTCCGCCGCGGCGCTGGCGAAGGTCGCCTTGTGGTTGGGCTCGTCGCGTCCCGCCTCCCCGGTCGTCAGGCCCGACTGGAACAGGAACTGGGTATCCGGGGACTCTGCGCTGAAGAGCCGGACCGGTGTAGTCGGGTCATCCTTGTGCTTGGGGTATTGCAGGATGTCGGCGCGCACGAGCTCGGCCCCGGCGAGGCTCGCATCGACGTCGAGGACGTCGGTGCGGATGCGGACCTTGCCTGCGGCCGCGCTCTCTCCCGCGGCCGCGTCCGGGACCGAAGTCGAAGGCGCCGCCGCGGGTACCGCTTCGCCGGAAACCGTCGGCAGCTCCGCGGCCAGGCCGTCCGCCGGATTGGCGGCAGGCGCCGCGACGCTCGATTCCGCCCGCTTCGGCGGGCCACCCGGCGGATAGGCCTTCATCCACGCCTGGGCATTGAGATACAGCAGGACCCCGAGCCCGACCCATAGGAACACGCGGATCTGCGGGTTCATGCGCGGCGCGCCTCCGGCACCGGGTCGAAGCCGTCGCCGCCCCAGGGATGGCAGCGGCCGATGCGCTTCAGCGCGAGCACATAGCCGCGCCAGACACCGTGCGCCTCGATCGCTTCCACCGCATAGGCGGAGCAGGTCGGTTGAAAGCGGCAATGACGCCCGAGGAACGGACTGAGGAACCAGCGATACAGGTGGATCGGCAGCAACGCGAGCCGTTTCATGACACCGTCCCGATCGCCTGCCAGAAGCGCGCCAGGCTCGCGAAGACGTCGCGGTTGGCCGCTTTCGCCACGGCGGAACGAGCGGTCACCAGCACATCCACCGCGGGCAATTCTTCTCGATGCATCCGGAACGATTCCCGAATCAGGCGGCGCAGGCGATTGCGGTTGACGGACTGGCCTGCCGCGCGCGTGCTGACTGCCATGCCGAGCCGCGCGCCGGTGCTTTCATTGGCCACATACTGGACGACGAACAGCGAATCCGTCAGGCGATTGCGCGCGCGGCGCGCACGCTCGAACTCGGCGGCGGCGTGAAGCTTGTGGCCGGGCCGCAGTCCGTGACGCCGCGACGTATGACACTCGTCAGCGACGTTCGGTGACCGCGAGGCGCTTGCGGCCCTTCGCCCGGCGGCGCTTCAGGACCTGGCGGCCCTTCTTCGTGGCCATCCGCGCGCGGAAACCGTGCGTGCGCTTGCGCTTGATCTTGCTCGGCTGGTAGGTGCGCTTCGTGGCCATGATCCCAAACCTTTGAAATTAAAGGGGCAACAGACGCTGCAAAGGGCGGCAAGGTTACGGAGCCGGCCCCGCCCTGTCAACCGCGCGGGCTTGTGGATAACTCTGGCGCGGGTGCATTCGCCGCCGTAGACTCCTGCCCTTTCCGGCTTCGATAACAACACGCGGGGCATGCTCGTGCAGGGCACGTTGTGGCATCACTGTCTGCGGCATCTCGAGGGCGAAGTCCCCGAGCAGCAATTCAACACCTGGGTACGGCCTTTGCAGGCGGTCGAGCGCGAGGGAGAGTTGCAGCTCCTCGCCCCTAACCGGTTCGTGGTCTCCTGGATCGAGAAGAATCTCTTCACGCGCATCGAGGAACTGGGCGGCGGCGCGCGCGTCACGCTCGAGGTCGGCACGCGACGGGAGGAACCGCCGACCGTTGAGTCCACAAATGTGGCTGTTTCCGCGGGGAAAGCACGCGATCCGCAGCTTATAGGCAGCCGCCTGAACCCTGATTTCACGTTCTCGAGCTTCGTCGAGGGCAAGAGCAACCAGCTCGCGCGGGCAGCCGCGAACCAGGTGGGCGAGAACCCGGGGTGCGCCTACAACCCGCTTTTCATTTACGGCGGCGTCGGCCTCGGCAAGACGCATCTCATGCACGCGGTCGGCAACCTGATCCGCGAGCGCAATCCCGCAGCACGCATCGCGTACGTTCACAGCGAGCGATTCGTCAGCGAAATGGTGCGGGCGCTCCAGCACAACACCATCAACGAGTTCAAGCAGACCTACCGCACGCTGGATGCGCTGCTGATCGACGACATCCAGTTCTTCGCCGGCAAGACGCAGTCGCAGGAAGAGTTCTTCCACACGTTCAACGCCCTCCTCGAAGGGCAGCAGCAGATCATCCTCTCCTGCGATCGTTACCCGAAGGAAGTCACGGGCCTCGAGGAGCGGCTGAAGTCACGCTTCGGCTGGGGCCTCACGGTCTCGATCGAGCCGCCGGAGCTCGAGACGTGCGTCGCCATCCTCATGTCGAAGGCGCAGGCGACGGGCAGCGACCTGCCCGAGGAAGTCGCGTTCTTCGTCGCGAAGCGGATTCGCTCCAACGTCCGCGAGCTCGAGGGCGCCCTGCGCCGCGTGCTCGCCACCTCGCGGTTCACCGGCCGTCCGGTGACGCTCGAGCTCGCGCGCGAGGCCCTGAAAGACCTGCTGGCGGCCCAGGAACGCCTCGTCACGATCGAGAACATCCAGAAGACCGTCGCCGAGTATTTCAAGATCCGCGTCGCGGACCTGCTTTCCAAGCGCCGCAGCCGTTCCATCGCGCGACCGCGCCAGGTTGCGATGGCGCTCGCGCGCGAACTGACGAACCACAGCCTGCCGGAAATCGGCGACGCCTTCGGCGGCCGCGATCACACGACGGTGATGCACGCCTGCGACCGCGTGAAGGACTTGCGCGAGATCGAGCGCCGCGCCGGCGAGGATTACCTCAATCTCTTGCGAATCCTGACCAACTGATGTGGATAATGTGTGGAGCGCGCTGCGGCGGGTTTCCCTCCACAGCGCGTCCACAGGGGTAGCATAGGATCACTGCAGCCGAGCCACCGGATTGTGCTTCGCGCAAGCCCTTCTGGCCTGTCGCTTTTCCGCGGTTTTCCACCGAAAATGCATTCCTTCATAACTACTACAGTCATCAGATAAAAAGATGATTCCTGCGAGATCCGAACCGCACAACCCACCAGGTGCACCGATGAAATTCAGCGCCGAACGCGAAAGCCTGCTCGCAGCCCTCCAGTCCGTCATCGGCGTCGTGGAACGCCGGCAGACGATGCCGATCCTGGCGAACCTGCTGTTGTCGGCGGACCAGGGAAAGCTTTCGATCACGGCGACCGACCTTGAGGTCGAGTTGGTGGCGACGGCCGCGATCAAGTCCGGTGCGGACGGGCGCCTGACGGTCCCGGGCCGCAAGCTCCTCGACATCTGCCGCTCGTTGCCGCCGGACGTGACGCTCACGTTCTCTCAGGACGGCGACAAGCTGACGGTGAAGGCAGGGCGCAGCCGCTTCGTGCTCGCCACCCTCCCGGCCGCGGATTTCCCTGTCATCGAGGAGCTCGCCCAGCAGCAGAGCCTGAAGCTTCCGCAGGCGGACCTGCGCCGGCTGCTCGACAAGACGCACTTCTCCATGGCCCAGCAGGACGTACGGTATTACCTGAACGGAATGTTGCTGGAAACGGATGGGAAAATGCTGCGAACGGTCGCGACTGACGGCCATCGTCTGGCATTGTGCGAGATGGATCTCCCGGCCAAGGCGACCGGCCAGCAAGTCATCGTGCCTCGCAAAGGCGTGCTGGAATTGCAGCGATTACTCGGTACCGAGGGCGACGTGCAGATCACGATCGGAAGCAATCACATTCGCGCCCAGATCGGCGAAGTTCGCTTCACATCGAAGCTCATTGATGGCAGATTCCCGGAATATAGCCGCGTCATACCGACCGCCCCGCAGAAAGCCGTGGTTGCCGATCGTGAAGTGCTACGCGCGGCGCTCCAGCGCACGGCGATCCTCGCCAATGAGAAGTACCGCGGCATACGGCTGGCGCTGAAGAAGAATTCCTTGACGCTCCAGGCGCATAACCCGGAGCAGGAAGAAGCCGAGGAACAGGTCGAGGTCACGTACAAGGGCGATGAGCTGGAGGTCGGCTTCAACGTCGGCTACCTCCTGGACGCGCTTGCGGCGGTGGACGGCAACGAGGTGGAAATCGGCGTGACGGACGGCAACTCGAGCTGCCTAGTGCGCGCGCCGGGTGCGACGAGCGCCCGGTATGTCGTGATGCCGATGCGCCTGTAAGCCAAGGCGTATGGCCCTCGGCTCTTTCCGCGCCGAGCGCTTCCGGTGCCTGTCGGCGGTCGAGCTCGAACTCCATCCCCGGGCAAATCTCTTCATCGGACCAAATGCATCGGGCAAGACCAGCCTGCTCGAAGCGGCTTTTTTCCTGAGCCGCGGCCGATCCTTTCGGTCCCGGCGACGCGAGACCCTCATCGCTCATGGCGCCGAGGACTTCGTGCTGGCTGCCCAAGCGCTGGGACCGGTGACGTCCGTATCGCTCGGTGTCCGGGCGTCGCGCACTGACACAGAGTGGCGCGTGGCCGGGGCGCCCGCGGCCGGGATCGCGGATCTGGCGGAACAGTTTCCCGCGCAAGTCATCGATCCTGAAGTCCACAAGCTGCTGGAGGAAGGTCCGGGGCGCCGGCGTCGCTTCCTGGACTGGGGCGTGTTTCACGTGGAACAGGGTTTCCTCTCGAACTGGCGGCGCTACCATCAGGCCCTCCGACAACGCAATGCGGCGCTCAAAAAGGACGCCACCGACGCCGATTTGGTGGCCTGGGAGCGCGAACTGGCCCTGAGTGGCGAAGCGCTCGCCTCCCAGCGCACGAAATACCTGGAACGCATCGCAGCCCCGCTCGCCCGCATCGGTCAAGCGCTCCTGGATGAACCAATCAGCCTCATGCATCAGCGCGGGTGGGATCCAGAGCGTCTCTTGACGGAAGCTTTGGCGGCCGACCGAACTCGAGACCGTCGATATCGCGCCACGCAGCTCGGTCCGCACCGGAGCGATATCGCCGTGCTGGTCGGCGGGCAGGCCGCGAAGGATCGCGTCTCCCGTGGGCAGCAAAAACTCGTCGCGGCGGGACTGATGCTGGCCCAACTTGAGATCCAGGAATCGGAACGGCCCGGCCGCTCCGCCTTGTTACTCGATGACCCGGCCGCGGAACTCGATGGCGAAAACCTCGGGCGGTTGATGGCCTTGGTGCGCGATGTGCCGGCACAGCTCTGGGTCACTTCGCTCAAGCCGGAGATCGCGGGATTGGTCGCTGGCGCCCGCGTGTTCCACGTGAAACACGGCGACATTAGGAGAGTTTAGCGACACGTTAGAAGCATATTGCCAACACGTTCGCCGATAATCGGAACTTTTAGAGCCGTTATCTCGACAGATGCTCACTTGCGTCGCCTCCGAGTGGCAACGGAGCGACGCTTCGTGCACCTGCGATGCACGCGAGCGGGCGGGGTCGCGCGGGCGGCATGCACGCAGCAAAGAGGCGACGTCGCGGATGCACGGCGCCGCTACACTGACGCCGCATTTTTCCCGCGTTGTCCAGGAAAGCGCCTATGCGAACGAGTCGCCTGACGATCGTGTGCCTCGCCCTCTTCGTTTCGTCGCTCGGAGGCTGCGAGCGCGGATCCGCGCCGGACGTTTCCGCGGCGAAAGCGTCGAACCCGGCGTTCGGGGAGCGCTGGCAGTACCCGCGCGAGCGCGAGGTGGACGGTCGCAAGGTCATCGTCTACGCGCCGCAGATTCGCAGCTGGGATGAGTTCAGGCATTTCACCGCGCAGGTTGCGGTGGAATTCCTCGCGGAGGATGCGGACGCGCGCTACGGCGTGATCGACCTGTCGGGCGATACGGTCGTCGATCGCGAGAAACGCATCGTCTCGGTGCCGAAACCGAAGGTCGACCGCGTGACGTTTTCCAGCGGGCAGGGCTCGCCCGAGCACGAGGGCCGCATCCGCACGGCAGTCGAGGGCGAGCCGCTCGAGATACCGCTCGACGTTTTCCTGTACTACCTCGCCGACGGCGTGCTCGAATCGCCGCCGCCCGCGGGTTTCAACGATGCCGCCCCGCCGATCCACGTCGTGGAATCGCCGGCGTTCCTGCTCTTCATCAATGGCGAGCCCTTCTCCACCACGGTCGGCGACAGCGGGCTGGAGGTGGTCGGAAACGCGAATTTCCCCGTGTTTCGCGACACGAAGAGCGGCGCCTACTACTTGCTTTCCGGCGATCACCGGTACACGGCGGAAAAGCTGGCGGGTCCCTGGAGCGTGGTTGCGGAATTGCCGCCGGCCTTCGGCAAGATTCCGGCGGCCGGCGAATTCGCTTCCATCGCGGCCATCGTCGCGACCGCGCCGAAGGCGGGCGCTGCACCGGGCGTCATCACGACGTTCAAGCCGGCGGAGATCGTCGTGCTGGACGGCAAGCCCGAAGGCCGCGAGATCGCGGGCACCGACGGCCTCGAATCCATCGTCAATACCGAGAGCCCGCTGTTCCGGCTCGACGGCACGTACTACCTGCTCGTGGCGGGGCGCTGGTTCTCGACGCAGGACCTGCAGCGCGGCCCGTGGAAATTCACGATGCCGTTGCCGGACGCGTTCGCGCGCATCCCGGAGGATGACGCCGACGCGGACGTGCGCGCCTCCGTGCCAGGCACGCTCGAGGCGCGGCGAGCCGTGCTCGAAGCGCAGCTGCCGGCGACGAAAACGGTGAAGGCAGGCGCGCCTCCCGATGTGACGGTCGCGTACGCGGGCGGAGAACCGAAGTTCGAGCAGATCGCCGACACCGGCGTCTCGCGCGCGGTGAACACCGGCAACGACATCATCCAGTACGGCGAGAAGTACTACCTGTGCTACGAGGGCATGTGGTACGTCGCGGACAAGCCGACGGGACCGTGGGCCGCGACCTCGGAAGTCCCTGCGGCCGTGTACAAGATTCCGCCGAGTTCGCCGGCCTATCCGGTGACGCAGGTCATCGTGGTGGAGAGCGACGACGGCAACGTCCAGTCGAGCTACAACGGCGCCTACGCCGCGGGGATGTTCATCGGGTTCGGCGTCGCGTACTACGGCACCGGTTATTACTACCCGCCGTACTACTACGGCGGTTACTACTACCCGTACTACGGCTCCTATGGACATGGCGCCTGGTACAACCCGAACACCGGCGGATACGGCTCGCGCTCGGTGTACTACGGGCCATACGGCGGCTACAGCTACAACCAGGGCTACAACCCGAAGACCGGCCGCGCCAGCTATGTCGAGACCGCCTGGGACGGCGACGAATGGGCCAGTTCGGGCGGCACCTACAACCCGCGCACGGGCATCTCGACGGAGACCGACCGCTACTACAGCGAAGACTCCAACAAGATGAAGATGGAGCGCACGGTCGAAGGGCCTGGCGGCCGCGAGATGGACGTCAAGAAGACGACCGACTTCGACACCGGCACGCGCACGACGGAACGCCAGGGAAGCGGGGGCGGCAGTTCGGAAGTCACGCGCCAGCGCCAGGCGGGCGGCGGCTATACGACCGACGGCAAGATCGAGACGGCGGGCGGGAAGTCCGCGACGATCGAAGGCGAACACGGTCGCGGCGGTGGCTCATCGACGATCACGGGCGAAAGCGGGAAAAGCCTTTCGACGGAAACCGTCCGCCAGGGCGATCGCAGCGTCACCCGGGCGGAAGGATCCGGCGGCGGGAGCGCCGTGTCCGTGGGCAATGACGGAAGCCGCACGACGATCGCGGAATCGGCGGGTGGCGACATCTACGCCGGCCACGACGGCAGCGTCTACCGGAAGACCGACGAGGGTTGGCAGAAACACGACGATGGCGGCTGGAACGACGTCGACGTGCCCGACCGCCCGGGCGATGGCTCCGGCATCGGCGGCGGTGACGGCGCTGGCTTCGGGGGCGGTGACGGCGCTGGCTTCGGGGGCGGTGACGGGACGGGCCTTGGCGGCGGTGAAGGCACCGGCGCCGACGGGAATTTCCCGCGCGACCAGCTCGGCGCGGCGACGAACGACCGCGCGGCGGGCGATACTCCGCGCTATGGCGGCTCGGGAAGCCTGGAGTCCCGCGATACCAGCTCCGCGTCGCGCGGAACCGAGACGCGTCCTACGAACTCGAACTACAGCTATGACCAGTTGAGCCGCGATGCCAAGGCGCGCAGCGGCGGCTACCAGAACCACCAGCGCCGCACCACCGCACAGCCGCGGCAGATGAACCGTGGCGGCGGCATGCGGCCGCGGCGGCGTTGATCGGAAAACCCAAGGGGATCGTCATGAAGACAATCGACGTATTCGCGCGCGGCTTCGCCGCCGCGCTGTGCCTCGCGGCCTGCGCCGCCATCGCGCAGGACTCCGGCAATTGGGACGGGCTCGTGGAGGTCAAGCCGAAGCGGCTCGACGCCGTGTTCCTGCTGCCCGGCGCGGACTTCCGCGCGTACAAGAAGGTCATGCTGGACCCGGTCGAGGTGGCCTTCAACAAGGACTGGGCGAAGGATTACAACCGCGACGCCGCGACGCTGTCGCAGCGCCTCGACCAGGAGGACGTCGACCGGATCGCGCAGGCCGCGCGCGACGGCTTCAAGGAAGTCTTCACGGAGGAGTACGCCAAGGCGGGGCTCGAAATCGTGACGACCGCGGGGCCCGACGTGCTGCGGCTGCGCTCCGGGGTGGTCGACCTCTACATCACCGCGCCCGACAACATGTCGAGCGGCCGCTCGCGCACGTACACGATGGAATCCGGCCATGCGACGCTGTTCCTGGAGTTGCGCGACGCCTCGACTGGCGCCCTGCTCGGGCGCGCGCTCGACAAGCGCGCAACGCGCAACACGGGCCGCGTGCAGATCTCCAACAGCGTGACGAACCTGTCCGACTTCAAGGCGCTCTTCAGGCAATGGGCCGACATCAGCACCAAGGGATTCGAGGAGCTGCGCGCGATGTCGCCGGTGCCGGCGGACCTGAAGCCCGGCCAGAAACTGAACTAACCAAGGAATCTCCATGACTCGCATCGACCGCCACAAGGGCGCGGCGCAGGCCTGCGCGCTCGTCCTTTCCCTGGCCGCGACCAGTGCCCACGCGGATAGCTCCGGCATGGAATGGCTCGGTATCGTTTACCTTTGGGCCGCCGACATCGAGGTCGAAGCGCGCGACCGCAACGCCGATATTTCCTTCAGCGACACCGTGGAAAACCTTGAAATGGGCTTCCAGGGCCACGTGGAGGCGCAGGCGCAGGACTTCGGCGGCTTCGTCGACGTCGTCTTCATGGGCGTCGGCAGCAACGAAGTGCGCCAGGGCATCCGCGTCAACGTGGACGTTGACCTGACGGCCATGGATCTCGCGCTCGTGTGGAGCCCGTCGCCTGAGCCGATGACGGGGATCGAGGTCTTTGGTGGCCTGCGCTATGTCGATCAGGATTTCGGTCTCGTGGTTGATCCGGAGCCGCCGGGACCGCCGGTCCTGCAGACGGGCGTGGACAAGAGCTACTACGACCTGCTCGTCGGTGCACGCTATGCGGCGCCGATAAACGACAACTGGCGTCTCGTGTTCAGCGGCGACCTGTCCGGGGGCGATACCGACGGCACCTGGAGCCTCGCTGCCTACGGCGTTTACCGAACCGGCCCACACCGGTTTTATGCCGGTTACCGGCACCTCGAAATGGACTTCGATGGCGCCGCCGGCGAGACCGTCACCGAGACCTTCTCCGGGCCCGCGATCGCCTACGGTTTTGCGTTCTGAGGTAAGTCGGCAAGCAACTGAAAAACAAGCAAAAAGCCGGATTTTTCTGATAGAATTTCCGGCTTATGCAAGACGGCTCCGGGACCCCCCCGAACGACACCTACGATTCCACCAAAATCAAGGTGTTGAAGGGCCTCGAAGCGGTCCGTAAGCGGCCAGGCATGTACATCGGCGACACCGATGACGGCACGGGCCTGCACCACATGGTTTTCGAAGTCGTCGACAACTCGATCGACGAGGCTCTCGGCGGTCACTGCGACCGCATCGTCGTGACCATCCACGCGGACGAGTCCGTCACCGTCACGGACAATGGCCGGGGCATCCCGACCGACATCCACAAGGAAGAAAACCGCTCGGCCGCCGAGGTCATCATGACCGTGCTGCACGCCGGCGGTAAGTTCGACGACAACTCGTACAAGGTCGCGGGCGGCCTGCACGGCGTCGGCGTCTCGGTGGTCAACGCCCTCTCCGGCGCACTGACGCTCACGATCGCGCGCGACGGCAAGCTGCACCGCCAGCAATACAGGATGGGCGAGCCCCAGGGTCCGCTCGCCGTCGTCGGCACGACCACGGAGCGCGGCACGACCATCCGCTTCAAGCCCAGCAACACGATCTTCACCAACACGACGTTCTCCTACGACTGGCTCGCCAAGCGCCTGCGCGAGCTGTCCTTCCTGAACTCGGGCGTGCGCATCGAGCTCATCGACGAGCGCGAGGACAAGAACGACGTGTTCGAGCACCAGGGCGGCGTGTCCGCCTTCGTGCAGTACCTGAACCGCAGCCGCACGGCCATCCACCCGAACATCTTCTATTTCCACAGCCAGGAAGGCCTGGTCACGGTCGAGGTGGCCGCGCAGTGGAACGATTCCTACCAGGAGTCGATGTACTGCTACACCAACAACATCCCGCAGAAGGACGGCGGCACCCACCTCGCCGGATTCCGGGCGGCCCTCACCAGAAAGATCAACGAATTCATCGAGAAGGAAGGGCTCGCCAGGCGCGAGAACGTCTCGCTCACGGGCGATGACGCGCGCGAGGGGATGACGGCCATCCTCTCGATCAAGATGCCCGACCCGAAGTTCTCCTCGCAGACCAAGGACAAGCTGGTCTCCTCGGAAGTGAAGGGAGCGGTGGAGTCGGCGGTCGCGCAGAAGCTGGGCGAGTTCCTGCTGGAGCGTCCGGCCGACGCCAAGGGCATCTGCCTCAAGATCATCGACGCGGCCCGGGCCCGCGAAGCCGCCCGCAAGGCGCGCGAGATGACCCGCAGGAAAGGCGCGCTCGATTCCTCGGGCCTGCCGGGGAAACTCTCGGATTGCCAGGAAAAGGATCCGGCCCGTTCGGAGATCTTCCTGGTCGAGGGCGAATCCGCGGGCGGTTCGGCGAAACAGGGCCGCGACCGGCGCACCCAGGCCGTACTGCCGCTCAAGGGCAAGATCCTGAACGTGGAGAAGGCGCGCTTCGACAAGATGCTGTCATCGCAGGAAGTGGTGACGCTCATCAGCGCGCTCGGCACCGGCATCGGCAAGGACGATTTCGACGTCTCGAAGCTGCGTTACCACCGCATCATCCTGATGTGCGATGCGGACGTCGACGGCAGCCACATCCGCACGCTCCTGCTGACGTTCTTCTACCGGCAGATGCCCGAGCTGATCGAGCGTGGCCACATCTACATCGCGCAGCCGCCACTGTTCAAGATCAAGCGCGGCAAACAGGAGATGTACGTCAAGGACGAGGCCGAGCTCGACCAGCTGCTGCTGACGAGCGCGCTCGACAGCGCGGCGCTGCACGTGAACCCGGAGGCCCCGCCGCTCTCGGGCTCGGCGCTGGAAATGCTCGCGCGCCAGTACATGGAAGTGAGGGCCATCATCGGCCGCTGGGCGCGCCGCTATGACCGCCGCCTGCTGGAACAGCTCCTCGCCATGCGGCCCGTCGGCGAACAGCAGTTCGCCGATGCCGCCTGGCTCGAGGGCTGGGTCACGGAGCTCGAGGCGCGGCTCAATGCCGACGGCAGCCTAGTGCACAGCTACAAGCTCGGCGTACGCCGCAACGAGGCGGGCGAGCCGGAGCGGGTGGATGTCGCGCGCACCGAGCACGGCGTAACGACCGAAAAGCACCTGCAGCCGGAGTTCTTCCAGTCGGCCGAGTACGGCCGCATCGCGGAACTCGGCACGACGCTGACCGACTTCATCAATCCGGGCGCATTCGTCGGCCGGGGCAACGAGCGCCAGGACATCACGAACTTCCCGGAAGCCGTCGGCTGGTTGCTCGAGCAGGCCCGCAAGGGACAGTCGATCCAGCGTTACAAGGGCCTCGGCGAGATGAACCCCGCGCAGCTCTGGGAGACGACGATCAATCCCGAGGTGCGGCGCCTCCTTCAGGTGCGCATCGAGGACGCCGTCGCCGCCGACGACATCTTCACCACCCTGATGGGCGATGCGGTCGAGCCGCGGCGCGAGTTCATCGAAAAGAACGCGCTGTACGTCACCAACCTGGACGTCTAGCCCGCGGCACCCCGCAGGGACCGCATCGTTCCCTCGATCCAGGCCTGCACCTCGCCATTGAGCTCCCGCGGCTCGCGCCCGGCGGCCTCGACCGGAGGCCCGATCACGACCCGCACCGTGCCCGGCTTCTTGAGCAGCCCGCGTCGCGGCCAGTAGTCGCCCGCGTCGTGGGCCACCGGCACCAGCTTCGCGCCGGCCTGCGAGGCGAGCAGCGCCCCCGACATGCCGTACTTGCGCGTCTCGCCGGGCGCCATGCGAGTGCCCTCCGGGAAGATGAGCACCCAGATGCCGGCCGCGAGCCGCTCGCGCCCGAGCTCGAGCACCTGGTTCACGGCTCGATGGCCGGCGCCGCGGTCGATGGCGATGCACTTCAAGAGCCACGACGCCCAGCCGACCAGCGGGATCCAGAGGATCTCCCGCTTCAGCACCCAGGCCTGCGGCGGGAACACGATCATCTGTGCCATCGTTTCCCAGGTGGAGGTGTGCTTCCACATGGTCACGTGGGCGCCCTCGCGCGGGATGTTCTCGCGCCCGATCAGGGTCCAGTCGAGGCCGCAGAGGAATTTCAGGAGGCCCAGGTTCGTGCGCGCCCAGCCGCGCGCGAATCGATACAGCGCCTGAAACGGCAGCCAGCCGAACAGCACGATCACGAACCCGAACACCAGTGAATCGAGGAACAGGATCGTCGTGTATGCCAGCGACAGGATCCACTGGAGGCCCGGGATCTTGCGCCACGCGGGGATGTTTTCAGGCATCCGGCAGTCGCGCGATTCAGCCCGGCAGGCGGGACAGGTTGGCAATGTGCAGGAACAGGCGCTGCAGCGCCGCGAGCAGCGCGAGACGGTTCGCGCGCACGCGCACGTCCTCGGCCATCACCAGCACGCGCTCGAAGAACTCATCGACCGGTCCGCGCAGCGCGGCGAGTCGCGTCAGCGCCTCTTCGTAGCGGCGCGCGGTGACGAGGCGTTCGACGTCCTGGCGCAGCGACTCGACCTCGCCCGCGAGCTTGCGCTCCTCGGCGTCGGCGAGCAGGCCCGGATCGACGCGCGGGCTCGGCTGCTCGCCGGCCTTCCTCAGGATGTTGGCGATGCGCTTGTTGGCGGCCGTGAGCCCGGCCGCGTCGGGGAGCTGGAGGAAGGCGGCGAGGGCCCGCAGGCGGTCGTCGAAGTCGAGCGGCGAAGCAGGCCGGGTGTCGAGCACGGCGTCGAACATCTCGGTCGAGACGCCGCGGTCGGCTTCGAGGTACCAGGCGCGCAGGCGCTCCATCATGTAGTCGTAGATCTCCTCCGACAGGCTCTCGGCCGGCGACTTGCCGCCCAGCCGCGCGATGTCGGACCGGACCGAGTCGAGCGCGGCGCGGATCAATTCGCGCAGGTCCAGCGCGATGCCGGTCTCGATCAGGATCCGCAGCACGCCGAGCGCGGACCGGCGCACGCCATAGGGGTCTTTCGTGCCGGTCGGCTTCTGGCCGATGGCGAAGATGCCGACGATCGTGTCGAGCTTGTCGCCGATGGCGAGCGCGAGGCCGGCGCCCGTCGAAGGCAGGGCGTCGCCGGCGAAGCGGGGCAGGTATTGCTCCGCGATCGCGGTCGCGACCTCGGCCGACTCGGCGTCGTGGAGGGCGTAGTAGCTGCCCATGACGCCCTGGAGCTCCGGGAACTCCCCGACCATGTCGGTCACCAGGTCGCACTTCGCGAGTTCCGCGGCGCGTTGCGCCTTGGCGCCGTCCTGCCCCGCGGCCCGAGCGATCTGGCCGGCGAGGGCCGTGACTCGGCCGGCCTTGTCGGCGAGCGAGCCGAGCTGGGCCTGGAAGGTGACGGCCCCGAGGGCCGCGCGGCGCGATTCGAGGCTCGCCTTGCGATCGGCGGCGTAAAAGAACTCGGCGTCCGCGAGCCGCGGGCGCACCACCCGCTCGTTGCCGGCGCGTACCTGCGCCGGGTCCTTGCTCTCGAGGTTCGCGACCGCGATGAAGCGCGCCATCAGCTTCCCGTCCCGGCCGCGCACCGGAAAATAGCGCTGGTGGTCCTGCATCGTCGCCACCAGCACCTCGGGCGGCAGCTCCAGGAAGCGGGGCTCAAACCCGCCGGCGAGCGGTACCGGCCACTCGGTGAGGGCGGCCACTTCGTCGAGCACCTTAGGATCGATGACGGCCTCGCCGCCCTCCGCCGCGGCCGCGGCGATGGCGCCGGCCCGGATGCGCTCGCGCCGCGCCCCGAAATCGGCGCGCACGAAACCCTTCTCCAGCGCGGCCAGGTAGCCGCCGGGCGAGCGCAGCGCGATCGGCTTGCGGGCGAGGAACCGGTGGCCGCGCGTCATGCGGCCGGCGGCGATGCCGAGGATCTCCCCCTCGACCACCTGCTCGCCGTGCAGCATGACGACCCAGTGGACGGGCCGCACGAACTGCGCGGTGCCGGCACCCCACCGCATGCGCCGGGCGATCGGGAGCGCATCGAGCGCGGACTGGACGATGCCCGGGAGCAGCCTGGCGGCGGGTTCCCCGGCTCGCGTCGTGCGGCAGAAGAGGAACTCGCCCTTGTTGTCTTTCAGCCGTGTCAGCTCGTCCACCTTCACGCCACAGGAGTCGGCGAAGGCGGCCGCGGCGCGGGTCGGCTGGCCCGCGGCGTCGAAGGCGGCCGAAACCGGCGGACCCCGGCGCTCGACGCGCTGCTCCGGCTGGCGGTCGAGGAGCTTCGTCACCTTCACGGCGAGGCGCCGCGGCGTGAAGTAAGCCTGCGCGGTGGCATAGGACAGCCCCGCGGCCTGTAGCCCGGCAGTGACGCCGTCGCGGAACGCCGTGCCGAGGACCGCGAGGCTCCTGGGCGGCATTTCCTCGGCGCCTACCTCGACCAGGAAGTCGTGGCGGTTCACGTCGACAGCTTCGTCATGCGGACGGTGGTGTCGACGTCGTCGCGGAGCATGGGGAAACCCTGCGCCTCGCGGCTGGCGTAGTAGGCGCCGGCGACGCCACGGGCGAGCGCGCGCACGCGCAGAATGTAACGCTGGCGCTCGGTGACGCCGATGGCCTTGCGGGCATCCAGCAGGTTGAAGACGTGCGAGGCCTTGAGGGTCTGCTCGTAGGCCGGCAACGGCAGCGGCACCTCGAGCAGCGCCTTGCAGTTCTTCTCGCGCTGGTCGAACTCCGCGAACAGCGAGGCCGTGTCCGCGTGCTCGAAGTTGAACGCGGACTGCTCCACCTCGTTCTGGTGGTAGACGTCGCCGTAGGTCACGCGACCCTGCGGGCCGTCGGCCCAGGCCAGGTCATAGACGCTTTCGACGCCTTGGAGATACATCGCGAGTCGCTCCAGGCCGTAGGTGATCTCGCCCATCACGGGCTTGCAGTCGAGTCCGCCCGCCTGCTGGAAGTACGTGAACTGCGTGACTTCCATGCCGTTCAGCCACACCTCCCAGCCGAGGCCCCAGGCGCCGAGCGTCGGCGATTCCCAGTTGTCTTCGACGAGCCGCAGGTCGTGCACTTGCGGGTCGATGCCGAGCGCCAGGAGCGAACCGAAGTAGCGCTCGACGATGTCGTCGGGCGAGGGCTTCATCACGACCTGGAACTGGTAATAGTGCTGCAGGCGGAAGGGGTTGTCCCCGTATCGGCCGTCTGTAGGCCTCCGGCTCGGCTGCACATACGCGGCGTTCCAGGGCTCCGGCCCGAGCGCGCGCAGGAAGGTCGCGGTGTGGAACGTGCCCGCGCCGACTTCCATGTCGTAAGGCTGCAGCAGCACGCAGCCCTGCTCCGCCCAGTAACGCTGCAACGTCAGGATCAGTTCCTGGAACGTCTGCGGCGCCGTTTTTTCAGCGCTTCTTGGCATGCGCAAGTATAGCGAGGAGCGGCCGCAGCTCGGCTTCCGTGAGGTCGCGCCAGCGACCGCTCGGCAGGTCGCCGAGCCGGATGTGCATGATGCGTTCCCGCACCAACCGCTTCACCCGCCAGCCAAGCGCTGAGCACATGCGGCGAATCTGCCGGTTGAGTCCCTGCGTGAGCACGATCCGGAACTGGTTGGGGCCGGCGCGCGTGACCTTCGCGGGCTTCGTCTTCTCCGCGCCGATGCGGACCCCGGCGGCCAGCATCGCGAGGAAGGTGCCGGTGACGTCGGGCTCGACGGTCACGAGGTACTCCTTCTCGTGCCCATGCTCCTCGCGCAGCACCTCGTTGACGATGTCGCCATCATTGGTGAGCAGGATGAGTCCCTCGGAGTCCTTGTCGAGGCGGCCGATCGGAAAGATGCGCTCGGCGTGGCCGACGAAGTCCACGATGTTGCCCGGCACGTCACGCTCCGTCGTGCAGGTGATGCCTCGCGGCTTGTTGAGCGCGAGGTAGATCGCGGCCCGGCGGACCGGCAACGGCCGCCCATCGACGAGCACCGCATCGCCCGGCGTCACCCGGGTACCGAGTTCGCCGCGCGCGCCGTTGACGGTCACCCGCCCGGCCGCGATCCAGGCGTCGGCCTCGCGCCGCGAGCAGATTCCGCTTTCGCTGATGTGCTTGTTGAGCCGCATCGGGCGGCGATTGTGACGAGGGCCGCCGGCAATGTCGTCGCACTCGTGTGGTGCGGGTGGTATCGTGCGCGCACCATGATGGTGCATTAATCATTCTGCGTTCGGCTCGTGGCTACATAACTAATTGATTATCATATGATCCGAGGCAAGTCTCGCATGGCACGAAGCTTGCACCATGATGGGGATCGCGCTCGATAGCGAAAGAATCAGGGAGAAGAACATGACCCCGGCCGACGTCGTCACATTCATCAAAGAGAAAGAGATCAAGTACTGCGATCTGCGCTTCACCGACACGCGCGGCAAGGAGCAGCACATCAGCATCCCGACGCGCATGGTGGACGAGGACTTCTTCGTCGACGGCAAGATGTTCGACGGCTCCTCGATCTCCGGCTGGAAGGGCATCAACGAGTCCGACATGATCCTGATGCCGGATCCGTCGACCGCGATGGTCGATCCTTTCTTCGAAGAGACGACGCTGCTGCTCCGCTGTGACGTCGTCGAGCCGACGACCATGCAGGGTTACGTCCGCGACCCGCGCTCGCTCGCGAAGCGCGCCGAGGCCTACCTGCAGTCCACCGGAATCGCCGACTCCTGCCTGTTCGGTCCCGAGAACGAATTCTTCATCTTCGACAGCGTGCGCTGGACTAACGAGCTTCACGGATGCAGCTACATCATCGACTCGGTGCAGGGCGCCTGGAATTCCGGCACGTCCTACGAGCACGGCAACATGGGCCATCGCCCGGGCGTGAAGGGCGGCTACTTCCCGGTGCCGCCGGTCGACCGTTTCCAGGACCTGCGCACCGCGATGTGCCAGGCCTGCGAGGAACTCGGCCTCAAGGTCGAGGTGCATCACCATGAGGTGGGCACCGGCGGCCAAGGCGAGATCAACGTGGGCCCGAACACGCTGACCAAGAAGGGCGACGAGGTCCAGATCCTGAAGTACGCGCTGTGGAACGTCGCGCACGGCTACGGCAAGACCCTCACCTTCATGCCGAAGCCTCTGGTCGGCGACAACGGCAGCGGGATGCACGTGCACCAGTCGCTGCAGAAGGGCGGCAAGAACATCTTCGCCGGCGAGCGCTACGCGGGCCTCTCGGACGTCGCGCTCTATTACATCGGCGGCATCATCAAGCACGCGAAGGCGATCAACGCCTTCACCAACCCGGGCACCAACAGCTACAAGCGCCTGGTGCCGGGCTTCGAGGCGCCCGTCATGCTCGCCTACAGCGCGAGGAACCGCTCCGCCTCGATCCGCATCCCGTGGGTGTCGAACCCGAAGGGCCGCCGCATCGAGGTGCGCTTCCCGGACTCGAGCGCGAACCCGTATTTCGCCTTCGCCTCCATGATGATGGCGGGGCTCGACGGCATCCAGAACAAGATCCATCCGGGCGAGGCGTCGGACAAGGACCTGTACGACCTGCCGCCGGAAGAGGCGAAGAACATCCCCGAGGTGTGCCATTCGCTCGACATGGCGCTCGAGCACCTCGATCGCGACCGCGAGTTCCTGAAGCGCGGCGGGGTGTTCAGCGACGATTTGATCGACGCCTACATCGGGCTGAAGCAGGCCGAAGTCACGCGCTTTCGGATGTCGACGCACCCGGTCGAGATGGAGATGTATTACAGCCTCTGAGGGACGCCGCGCAGGATGGGACGGCGATCACATATGCCGTCCCGTTTTTGTCAGCCCGGCGGGGCAGGGGATATGCTGTCGACATGCGTATCGCCCTGCTCCTCGCGAGCCTCGCGGTGGCCCTGGTGGCCCAGTCCCAGGAGATCTACCGGTGGGTGGACAAGAACGGCGTCGTCCACTATTCGGACCAGCCCGACTCCCCGAACGCGGTGCTGATCAACGTCATCGCGCCGAACGCCTACGAGGCGCCGGATCAGGCGGCGGACGGCGGCGCGGGCGATACGTCCGGCGAGCCCGAGGAAGACGAACGCGCGGCCTCGCCCTATGCCTCGCTGTCGATCACATCGCCGACGCCGGACCAGGTGTTCTTCGGCGCGGACGCGGTGGTGAACGTCTCAGCCGACCTCCAGGGCACGCTGCAGCCGGACCACACGGTGGTGTTCTTCCTGAACGGCGACCGCAAGCAGGTGGACGGACTCAGCACGGATTACTCGGGCCTCGCGCGGGGCACGTACTCCGTGCGCGTGAGCATCATGGACGGCGCGGGTCGGCCGGTGATCATGAGCCAGCAGACGAGTTTCCACGTTCGCCAGCCCTCGATGAATTCGCCGCAGAGCCCGACGGCCCCGCCGCGGCCGAAGCCGCCGAAGCCCATACCGAAGCCGACGCCCAGGCCCTCCGGCGGCTGACCGCCCGTCCGCGCGACGAACGCCGTGGCTGCTGATGCCACGGCGCCCGGCGCGCCTGCCCCCGCCGCCATCCTCGATTTCCTCGCCACGGCGATCCTCGTCGTGGACGCGCGTTCGAACGTGCTCGCGCTCAACCAGGCCGCGGCGGACCTGCTCGCGACCAGCCCCGCCGCCGCGCGCGGGCGTCCGCTGGCCACGCTGGTCGCGGACGGTGCAGCCGTCGAGGCCCTCCTCGCGCGCAGCCGCGCGACCGAAGAGCGCCTCGCCGTGCGCGACTTCGGGCTCGCGGCAGCGGCGCGCGGCGACGCGCGCTACCAGGCGGACATATCCCTGACGCCGTTGCCCGGGACGCCGCCGGGGAGCGTGCTGATCGAGATCGCGGACACGACCGGGCCCTCGCGCATGACCCGCGACGCGGCGCTCCTCGTGCAGCAGGGCGGAAGCCGCGTGATGGCGCGCCAGCTCGCGCACGAGATCAAGAACCCGCTCGGCGGCCTGCGCGGCGCCGCGCAGCTGCTCGAGCGCGAGCTGCCGTCGCAGGAGCTGCGCGAGTACACGCGAGTGATCATCGGCGAGGCCGACCGCCTCTGTGCGCTGGTCGACAGCCTGCTTGGCCCGGCGCGGCCGGTGCGGCGCGAGCAGGTCAACGTGCACGAGGTGCTCGATCGCGTGTATCGCCTCGCGCGCGCCGAAGCGCCCGCGCGCGTCGCCATCGAGCGTGACTACGACCCGAGCCTGCCGCTGCTCTCGCTCGACCGCGACCTGCTGGTGCAGGCGATGCTGAACCTCGCGCGCAATGCGGTGCAGGCGCTCGGCAGCGGCGGCCGGCTGACGCTCAGGAGCCGGGCGCTGACGAACGCGACGATCGGCACCGGGAGGCACCGCCTGGTGGCATCGCTGCAGTTCGAGGACGACGGGCCCGGCGTCCCGCCCGAGCTCGGCGAGACCATTTTCTATCCGCTCGTGACGGCGCGCGCGGGCGGCACCGGCCTCGGGCTCGCCGTCGCGCAGGACATCGCGACGCGGCACGGCGGCATCATCGAGTTCGACAGCCGTCCGGGCCGTACCGTCTTTTCGCTGTTGCTACCCCTGGAGAACGGGCATGACCAAGCCGCTTGAGGTCTGGGTCGTCGACGACGACGCGTCGATCCGCTGGGTGCTGGAGCGCGCGCTGCGCCAGGGTGGCCTGCTGCCCACGACCTTCGACCACGCGGACGCGGCGCTCGCGGCGCTCGCGACGCGCCGCCCCGACGTCCTCATCACGGACGTGCGCATGCCGGGCACGGAGGGCCTGCGCCTGCTCGAGATCGCGCGGCGCGACCACCCCGGGCTGCCGGTGATCGTGATGACCGCGCACGCGGACCTCGACCACGCGGTCGCCGCGTATCGCGGCGGCGCCTTCGAGTACCTGCCGAAGCCATTCGACATCGACGAGGCGGTCGCCCTCGTGCACCGCGCCGCCGCGCCGGGCAGCGGCCTCGCCCCGGACGGGGCGGGCGCGCCGATACCGGGAATCCTCGGGCAGGCGCCGGCGATGCAGGAGGTGTTTCGCGCGATCGGCCGGCTGTCGCGCTCGAGCCTCTCCGTGCTCGTGACCGGAGAGTCCGGCACCGGCAAGGAACTGGTCGCGCGCGCGCTGCACCGCCACAGCCCGCGCGCGAATGCGCCGTTCATCGCGCTCAACACCTCCGCGATCGCCTCGGAGCTGCTCGAGTCCGAGCTCTTCGGCCACGAGCGGGGCGCATTCACCGGCGCCGACGCGATGCGCCGCGGGCGCTTCGAGCAGGCGGACGGCGGCACGCTGTTCCTCGACGAGATCGGCGACATGAGCGCGGCGCTGCAGGTGCGCCTGCTGCGCGTGCTGGCAGAGGGCGAGTTCTACCGCGTCGGCGGCAACGTCCCGATCCGCGTCGACGTGCGCGTGATCGCGGCGACGCACCAGGACCTCGATGCGCTGGTGAAGCACGGGCTGTTCCGCGAGGACCTGCTGCACCGCCTCAACGTGATCCGCATGCGCGTGCCCTCCCTGCGCGAGCGTCCGGGCGACATCCCGGAGCTGCTGACGCATTACCTCGCGACCGCCGCGCGCGAGCTCGGCGCCGAGCCGAAGACGCTGACGGAAAGGGCGCGCAGCCGCCTCGTGGCCTTCGCCTGGCCCGGCAACGTGCGCCAGCTCGTCAACGCCGCGCGCCGGCTCACGGTCACCGCGCCGGGCCGCGAGATCCGCGAGGAGGACATTCCCGCGGACCTCGGCGGCGAAGGCGCGGCGCCCAACGCGGACGACTGGTGCCGCGAGCTCGAGGCGTGGGCGACGCGCCATCTCGCGGGCGGCGGCGGCACGCCGCTGCTCGAGATCGCGACGCGGCGATTCGAGCGCACGCTCGCGCAGGCGGCGCTCGAGCGCGTGCAGGGCCGGCGCCAGGAAGCGGCCAGGCTCATCGGCTGGGGACGGAATACGCTGACACGGAAGCTGCGCGAGCTCGGGCTCGAATAGAATGCGGCCGTGAACATCGACGACGTCCGCGATCTCGGGCAGGCCGTCTACTACGGCAACACGCTGGCCGCGTGGACCAAGGCGACGCTGACGTTCGCCCTGTGGTTCACCGTGCTGCCGCTCGCCCGCGCGTTCATCGCGCGACGCCTGAACGCGGGCACGCTGAACCGCCCCGTCGCGTTCCTGCTGCTGCTGCACGCGCTGATCGGCGCGACCACGCGCGTGTTCATGATCGCCGTCGCGACCTACCTCGCGCTGCGCTGGCTGGACGTGCCGCCGAAGGCCGACCGCTTCATCGAGACCGCGCTGCTGGTGATCGTCTGGTGGCAGGTGGGCCTCTGGCTCTCGGCCGCGGTACGCCATTTCGTCGACGTCCGCCGCGGCCACGGCGGCACCGGCGCGGACGGGGAGGCGAGCCTCAACATCCTGCGCTTCGTCGGCGTGCTCCTGGTCTGGGTCGTCGCGTTCCTGATGCTGCTGACGAACCTCGGCATCAAGATCGGCCCGCTGGTCGCGGGCCTCGGCATCGGCGGCGTCGCGATCGCGCTCGCGGTCCAGAATGTCCTGGGCGACCTGTTTGCGTCGCTGTCGATCGCCCTCGACAAGCCGTTCCGGGTCGGCGACTTCCTCGTGATTGGCGAAGAGAAAGGCACGGTCGAGCAGATCGGCATCAAGAGCACGCGACTGCGTTCGCTGTCCGGCGAACAGATCGTCATGTCGAATGGCGACTTGCTGAAGAGCCGCGTGCGCAACTACGGGCTGCTCTACGAGCGACGCGCCTCGGTCGAGGTACGCATCGTCTACGAGACGCCGATCGAGGAGGTACGCGAAGTGCCGGCGCTGATCGAGGCCGCGATCCGCGCGCAACCGAAGACGCGGTTCGACCGGTCGCATTTCGCCGGCTTCGGCGAGTACGCGCTGAAGTTCGAGGCTGTCTACTTCGTGCTGGACGCCGAGTACAACACGTACATGAACATCCAGCAGGCGATCAACCTGCAGCTCATGGACGAGTTCTCGCGCCGCGGCATCGACTTCGCCTACCCGACGACCAAGCAGTTCACCGTCACGCAGGACGGGGCCGCCGGGACCGCGTGAAGCCGCGCCCGCTCAGGAACGCGGTCGTTTGCAAACCGGCACTGCCCCCGCATTGAGGCCTACGCAGCCCTTCGCTTAGCGTCCCCCCACTCGCACCCAGGGGATACCGCTTATGACAAATCAAATACTTGCGGCCGCGCTGGTCGCGATCGCATTCGCGCCCTCTTTTGCGCAGGCAAAACCCGTCGCGAAGAACCTGGGCGGAGGACTCGCGGAGATCGCGACGACAGAAGGCCGCGCCAAGTCGCTGGCCGCGGACACGAAGGGTCCGAAGGTAATCGCTGGCCGTGCCGGCAACGCCGAGCTGTCCCATCCGGTGGTGTTCGACAAGGCCGGGCGCCCGCTCGTGCGCATCACGCTCGACGGCCGGCGCAGCCCCGCGGACGTGCTCAAGGACCTGCGCGCACTCGCGGGAGTCGAGGTGCGCGCATCCAGCGCGACTTACCGCAAGGGCGTGATCGAGGCGTACGTGCCCGCCGCATCGCTCGCCGCGATCGCGAAGTCGAAGGGCATCCGCGCAGTCGTCCCGTCGAGCCCCATGTACACCGACGTCGGCGCCGCGCAGACCGCCGGCCGGGCCCTGCATCGCATCAACCGGCTGCCGGCCGGCGTCAATGGCCGCGGCGTCACGATCGGGGTGATGTCCGACAGCTATGACGCGAACGGCGAGCGGCCGAACGCGAACGACGACATCTTCTCGGGCGACCTGCCGGGCACCGGCAATCCGCTCGGCAACACCACGCCGGTCACCGTGCTCGAGGAGGGCGACATCGGACTCGACACCGACGAAGGCCGCGCGATGCTGCAGATCGTGCACGACGTCGCGCCGAAGGCGCGGCTCGGCTTCGCCACCGCGAACGGCGGCGAGGTCAACTTCGCGAACAACATCCGCGCGCTCGGCGGCTTCGCCGATGCGCCGCACGCCGACCCCGGCTTCAAGGCCGACATCATCGTCGACGACGTGATCTACCCGACCGAGCCGATGTTCCAGGACGGCATCGTCGCGCAGGCCGTGGATGACGTGGCGGCGGCGGGCATCTCGCACTTCTCGTCGGCGGGCAACCGCTCGGGCTCGGAATCCTACGATTCCCCGGTGCGCATCGTGCCCGGGCGCGCGCAGTCCTGGGCCAACACCAACCTCGACTTCAGCGGCGTCGACCCGGCGCTGTATGCCGGCGGCTTCCACGACTTCGACGGCGGCCCCAGGAAAGACATCGCGCAGACGATCCAGTCCGACGACGGCAGCCTCATCGTGTTCCAGTGGAACGAGCCTTTCGACCCGCAACCGCCGACCGTGGTGCGGGTCATCGCCGAAGGCACGGGCACCGTGCCCGAGGGCGGCGACACGGTCGTCACCTTCGACGGCGAGGCGGGGCAGATCGTCGAGATCTTCGTCGACGGCGACGAGAGCGGCCCCGGCATCGCGAACCCGGACGTCACTTTCGCCCTGTTCGACCCGGACGGTAACTTCATCCAGTTCGTCGACAACACGACCAACCCGGAGTCACTGACGCTCGAGTTGCCGGCGACCGGGACATACTTCCTGCTCGTCGACAGCTTCACCGAGGACCAGTTCGGCGACTTCCTGTACCGGGTCTCGGAGGTCGAGGTTGCCGAGCAGGTGCTGTCCGACTACAACCTGCTGTTCTTCCTGGAGGACGGCACGTTCATCGGCGCCTACGCCGAGCAGAACCTGTTCTCGAACCGGCCGCTCGAAGCCGGCGGGCTGCCGGGCGCGACGCTGCAGCTCGTGATCTCGCGCGCGAACACCCCGCCGAAGAACAACCGTAACGTCGCGGACCGGATCCGCTACGTCGGCTTCAGCGGCGTGCGCCCGCAGGAGCATTTCAGCTACCTGAGTTCCGTGACTTACGGGCACAACTCGGCGCGCGGGGCGATCGGGGTCGCGGCCTATCCCTTCTTCCGGCCGTTCATCCCGGAGTACTTCACCTCGCCGGGACCGTCCACCATCTATTTCAACCGGAACAACCGGCGCCTCGACAAGCCGGACGTCCGCGAGAAGCCGGACCTCGCCGCGATGGACGGCGCCAACACGACGTTCTTCTTCGAGGACGCCCTCGAGGACGAGGACACGCTGCCGAACTTCTTCGGCACCAGCGCCTCGGCGCCGCACGCGGCGGCCATCGGCGCCCTGGTGCTGCAGGCGGCGGGCGGGCCGGGCAGCATGAAGCCGAATCGCATGCGGCGGGTCCTGCAGAAGAGCGCGTTCCCGCACGACCTCGACCCGCACTACGCATCCGGTTCTGTCGCGGCGGGCACCGGCCTGCTGACGATCAGCGCCGCGGGCGACCAGAACCAGCAAAGCGCGGAGGACCCGAATTTCTTCACGCTCTGGAACGGCGGCAAGAAGGTCCGGAGCTTCGTGCTCAACGGACCGGGCGCGAACCCGACGGGCCGGCCGCGGGGACTCGTGTTCGACGAGCGCGAGGATCTCGGCTTGCCGTTCGTCATCGGCACCGCCCGGGGGATCGATCCGGACCGCGTGCGCGCGGTGTTCTCGCAGCCCGCGGATGCGCCGGGCGTCGCGGGCCAGTGGAAGCAGCTGCGGCTGCGCTTCCTCGATGGCCTCGGCCGCAATGATCTCATCGCCTTCGCGACCGATCGCGACGAGGCCGACGCCATCGGCCCGGCCGGCGCGGTGGCGGGCGGCTCGGCGGACCTGCTCGGCGGCGGAGTGCTGCTGCCCTCGGGCGAGATCCTGCCCGACGGCGCGCGCTTCTTCGGCGCGTTCGAGGACGGTACGCAGTTCGAGGGGCGCATGCGCAACGAGATCGGCAGGGGCTACAGCCCGCTCGACGGCTACGGGTTCATCAACGCCGAGCGCGCGGTGAACGCGGTGCTGAAGGATTGAGGGCTAGTTGCCACAGTCCGCGGCCTTGCGGCTGACGAGCGCACCCGTCAGCTCCGCGACGGAGGACATGCCGGCGGCCGCGAGATACTTCGCGACGCCGGCATTCACCTTCGGGCACAGCAGCGGATCGTAGAAGAGCGCGGTGCCGACGCCGACTGCGCTCGCACCCGCGAGCAGGAACTCGATCGCGTCGTTTGCGCTCGCGATGCCGCCCTGGCCGATGATCGGCACGCGCTTCGGGCCCGCCACCTCGTAGACCTGTTTCACCTTCAGCAGCGCGATCGGCTTGATCGCGGGACCGGACACGCCGCCCTGCACGTTGCCGATGACGGGCCGGCGCGTCGCAACGTCGATCGCCATGCCGGAAATCGTGTTGATCACCGCGAGGCCGTCGCTGCCCGCCTCGATGCACAGGCGCGCGTTCTCGCGGATGTCGGTCTGGTTGGGCGAGAGCTTGGTGATCAGCGGCTTCTTCGTCCGGGCGCGGCAGGCGGCAACCACGCGCGCGCTCATCTCCGGGTAGTTGCCGAACTGGACGCCTCCTTCCTTGACGTTCGGGCAGGAGATGTTGATCTCCATCGCATCGATCGGCGAATCGTCGAAGCGGCGCGTGACTTCGGCGTATTCCTCGATGGTCGAGCCGCAGACGTTCGCGATGAAGCGCGTCTCGGTGAAATCGAGCGTCGGCAGGATGCTCCGCACGACATGGTCGACGCCGGGATTCTGCAGGCCGATCGCGTTGATCATGCCGTACGGCGTCTCCGTCACGCGGTGCAGGGGGTTTCCGAGCCGCGGCTGGCCGGTCGTGCCCTTCAGCACGATCGCGCCGGCGTCTCGGTTTGAGAACCCCGCGATGCGGGTGTATTCCTCGCCGAAGCCGACGCAACCGGACAACAGGACGATGGGAGAAGCGAACTTCAGGCCGCAGAAATCGATCGCGAGCGTGGGCGCCGGGCCCGGGGAGATATCCACGGCATAATTATAGTCGTGTTCCACGTCATACTCTTCGAGCCCGAAATCCCGCCCAACGCCGGCAACGCGATACGGCTCTGCGCCAATACCGGCGCGACGCTGCACCTCGTGCGTCCCCTCGGCTTCCGCCTCGACGACGCCCGGGTGAAGCGCGCGGGGCTCGATTACCACGAGCTGTCGCGGGTGCACGAGCACGAGAGCCTCGAGGCCTGCCTCGCGGCGCTCGGCGACGTGCGGGTCTTCGCGGTCGAGACCACGGGCTCGCAACGCCACGATGCCGTCGCCTACCGCGCGGGGGACGCTTTCCTGTTCGGGCGGGAAACGGCGGGACTGCCGCCGGAGAAACTGGTCGGCTGGCCGGTGGAGCGGATCATCCGCCTGCCGATGGTGCCCGGCAACCGCAGCCTCAATCTCTCCAATGCGGTCGCAGTCGTCGTGTTCGAGGCCTGGCGGCAGCTCGGCTTCGAGGGTGGACGCTAGAGTTCACATGCAACGCCGGCGACGGGGACGACCAATGCCCCCGTCGCCGTTGCGCGTTACCTGAAGCGGGTCGCCGTCGACTCCGAACATCCATCCGGCAATATCCGGATTCCGCTTACGTCGTAGAACTCGGCCGTACCCTTGGAGGAGTAGCGGTTGCCGTTCTCCGCCAGCCTGAGGCGGTGACGGACGATGGTCGAGCCAGTCGGCGTAGACCCGGCGGAATCGAACTGGAAAAACTTGAACGCGAACTTGTAGGCGCGATCGGACACCTGGCGCCAGACGCCGAAGGCGGATGACCGCGCCGGCGGGCTGGTGGCATTCGTGTCGTGCATCGTGCCGTCGCGCTCGAACAGGGCGAGGGCGTCGAACGTTGCGCCCGGGAAGGGCAGCGATTCCCCGGTCGCGCAATTGGTGAGCGTCACACGCACGTTCCAGAGTCCGGCGAGGCTTTCGTTGGCTCCGGCGCGGGTGGAAGCGCTTGCGAGGACCAGGCTAGCGGCGGCCGTTATCAGCAGAGATTTCGTGAACATGGCAGTGGTTTCCCTTGAGTCGGATCGCCACGTTTCGTGGCGCTTCAAGGGTCAAGCAGCGGGCAGCAAAAGGCCTTGCCAGCGGCTGATATGATCCTGCCCCGATCTGAATTCTTCTGCGACGGTTCGAATGACGTTGCAAAAGGCCTGGTGAGTGGCTTGGACGGGGGACCTGTACTCGAGTTCGGTGGATTCAGGCTCGATCCACGGCGCCGGTTGCTTTCGCGCATCGGCGGCGCGCCGGTCAGCCTGACGGACAAGGCGTTCGACGCCCTCGTTTACCTGGTCGAGCATGCCGGACGGCTGGTCACCAAGGACGAGCTGCTACGAGCCCTGTGGCCGACCACTGTGGTCGAGGAGAACAGCCTGTACGTTACGATTTCGACCCTGCGCCGCACCCTGAAAGACGAATCGGGCGGCGAGCGCCTGATCGCCACGGTCGCGGGTCGCGGTTACCAGTTCGTGGCTGAAGTCCGCTCCTTCGCGCCTGTGTCCGGCCCCCTGCCTCCGGCGGAGGGTACACCCGCCATCGCGGCGCAACCCGTCGTGCGGACAAGGGCGGAGAATTGGCGCCGGTCGGCCGTAATCGCAACAGTCCTGGGGCTTGCCATCGCGGCGGTCGTCGTCGTTTCCCGGCGCAGCGAACCCGCGCGCGATGTGTCGGTGCCCGTCCGAACGCTGGCCGTGCTTCCGTTCAAGCCTCTGACGGCCAGTGATCGCAACGAATCGCTGGAGCTCGGCATGACCGAAACCCTGATTGCAGGCCTCAATGCGGGAAGCCTGTCGGTGACACCCCTGAGTTCCGTTCGCCGTTATGCAGGCATGGAACAGGACGGTCTGGCGGCGGGGCGGGAGCTCGGGGTGCAGGCCGTGCTCGAGGGGCATATCCAGCGCGCGGGCGACAACCTGAGAGTCTCAGCCCGCCTGATGAACGTCGAGGACGGCCGCCAGCTCTGGGCGCAACGCTACGACGAACGATTCACCGACATCTTCACCGTGCAGGACGCCATTGCGGCGCGCGTGCGGGCTGCGTTGACGGTGGAGCTGGCGGGCCGTCCTTTGCCGGCTCTGCGCCGCTACACGGAGAACGCCGAGGCCTACCAGCAATTCGCCAACGGCAGTTACCACGCTCAACGCCTGGCGCTGCCCGAGGCGCTGGCGCACTTCGAGCAGGCGGTCGAACTGGACCCCGGGTTCGCGCTGGCCTACGTGGGCATCGCGGAGATCCGATCGGCCATCGGGGTATTCGGCGCCGTGGCGCCCCGAAACACTTTTCCGCAAGCGCTGCAGGCCGTGGAAAAGGCGCTGGAAATCGCGCCGGATCTCGGGGAAGCCTACGCATCGCTCGGGCATATCAAGGTGCAGTACGAGCATGACTGGCCCGGCGCGATGCGCGCATACCATCGCGCGATCGAGTTGAACCCAAATTACGCCTACACACACCTGTTGCTCGGCCTGCATCTGGCGACCCGCGGCCGGTTCGACGACGGGATTGCGGAATTGCGCGCAGCGCAGGCGCTCGAGCCCGCGCAACCGATCTACAGCGCGCTCATCGGCATGGTGCTCACTTATCAACGCCGGTACGACGCGGCCATCGAGCAACTGGAGTCGACGCTCGAGATGAATCCCGACTTTCCAACGACGAACACCTATCTGGCGCTTGCATACCTGCGTCGCGGCGACTATGAGAGGGCCCTGGACCACCTCGGGCGCACGAAGACCCACACGCCGGGAAGCGGGGCGTACCTGGGGCAGATCCTTGCGCTCTCCGGCAGGCGTGATGAAGCGGCGCAGGAGCTCGTCCGGCTGCTGGCGGCCTCGCAGGAACGTTATGTGCCGGCGTACGATATCGCGACGATCCATGCGTCGCTCGGGAATGCCGACGCGACGTTCGAGTGGCTGGAGCGTGCCTTCGAGGAACGCTCCCAGCTCATCCACTGGCTGCCCTGGGATGCCGTCTTCGACGGGATCCGGAACGACGCGCGTTATGCCCCGCTCGTCGCCCGGCTGCCGGTGGCCCTCGAATCGCCCGGTGACACGTAAATGAACAAGACAGGAAACGACCACGCGTTCACGTCGGAGGAATTGCGGGAACACGGGTCGAGCCGACATTTGCCGGGGCGCTGAGCTTCCTCCGGCGGCGCTACACGCGCGACCTCGCGGGCGTGGACGTCGCAGTCACCGGCATCCCGCTCGACACAGCGACGACCAATCGGCCGGGGGCCCGCTTCGGCCCGCGGGCGATCCGCGCCGCATCCTGCCAGATGGCGTGGACGCGCCCGTATGGCTGTCCGTTCGATCCTCTCGACCGGCTCGCCGTCGTCGACTACGGCGACTGCGCCTGGGATCTCGGCCGGCCGGAAGGGATCCCGGCCGCGATCGAGGCGCACGCGGATGCGATCCTTGCGACGGGCGCGGCCATGCTGTCGATGGGCGGAGATCACTTCATCAGCTACCCGCTGCTGAAGGCGCACGCGCGGCGCCACGGTCCGCTGTCGTTGATCCATTTCGACGCGCACTCGGACACCTGGAACGATGCCGACGGCGCCGGCCGCGTGGATCACGGGACCATGTTCTACCACGCCGCCCGCGAAGGGCTCGTCGACCCGGTGCGCTCGGTGCAGATCGGGCTTCGCACGCACAACGACGACCTGCTGGCCTTCAACGTGCTCGACGCGCCCTGGGTGCACGAGCAGGGTGCAGCTGCGGCCGCGTCCGAGGTGCGCCGCATCGTCGGCGGCCACAAGGCCTACCTGACGTTCGACATCGACTGCCTCGATCCGGCCTTCGCGCCGGGAACCGGGACGCCGGTGTCGGGCGGGCTGTCGTCTGCGCAGGCGCTCGCGATCCTGAAGGGACTCGCCGGCATCGATTTCGCCGGCATGGACATCGTCGAGGTCGCCCCGGCCTACGACGTGGGCGACATCACGGCGCTGGCGGCCGCGCACCTCGCCCACGAGTGGCTGGCGTTGTATGCCCTGCGCCCGGGCGGGCCCGCCGCGAGCGTCAGTTCTCCGGCGTGATTTCGCGCGCGAGCATCGAGCCGACGACGTCCTTGAGCGGCACCTTGCGGTGCAGGACGTCGTAGACGTAGCGGCAGATCGGCATGTCGACGCCGTGCTTCGCGGCGACTTCGTGCACCGCTTTCGCGGCGTGGTAACCCTCGACCACCTGCCCGATCTCGGCGATCGCCTCGTCGACGGGCTTGCCGGCCGCGAGCGCGCGGCCGAAGCGGCGATTGCGCGACTGGTCGTCGGTGCAGGTGAGGACGAGGTCGCCGAGGCCGGCGAGGCCCATCAGCGTCTCGCGCCTCGCGCCGAGGGCGACGCCGAGGCGCATGAGTTCCGCGAGCCCGCGCGTGATCAGGAACACGCGCGAATTCGAGCCGTAGCCCAGCCCGTCCGAGCAGCCGGTCGCGATCGCGAGCACGTTCTTGACCGCGCCGCCGATCTCCACGCCGACGATGTCGGGCTGCGTGTACGCCCGGAAGCCGCCGGACGAGATGCGCTCCGCGAGCGCGCGCGCAAAGCCCTCGTCAGGGGATGCAACGGCGATCGCGGTCGGCAGGCCCTGTCCCACTTCCTTCGCGAACGTCGGGCCGGAGAGGACGGCGATGGGCACGTTGGGCCCCAGCACCTCCTGCGCGACCTGGTGGGGCAGCTTGCCGGTGGAAAGCTCGAAGCCCTTGCTCGCCCAGGCGATGCGCGCCTTCGGGCCCAGCATGGGCCTGATCCCGGTCAGGACCGCGCGCAGGACGCTCGACGGAACGACGAGGACGACGTCATCGCCGGACGCGAGCGCCCGCGCCAGGTCCGGCTCGATGGCGAGCGACGGCGGGAATTTCGCGCCCGCCAGGTAGCGGACGTTCTCCCTTTCGCGCGCGAGCTTTTCGGGCTCGTCCTCGGCGCGGCCCCAGAGCACCGTGGGGCCGCCGCCGCGCGCGAACTGGATGGCGAGCGCCGTGCCCCAGGAGCCGGCGCCCAGCACCACGATCGGCCGCATGGGCGCCCGCTCAGTTCGGCTGTTCGGGTGCCGGCTGGGCCTGCTGGCGCGCCGTCATTTCCTGCAGCGAACGCTCGAACAGCGCGTCGAAGTTGACGTGCGGCAGCAGGAACGGCGGGAAGCCGCCCTTCACCACGACGTCCGACACGGTCTGGCGGATGTAGGGGAACAGTATGTTCGGCGCGAAAGAGCCGAGGATGCGGCGCGTCTCGTCGGCGCCGAAGCCCCGCACCAGGAACACGCCCGCCTGCTTCACCTCGGCGAGGTACACGGCGATGTCGCCGGCCTTCGCCTCGATGGTCACCGAGAGCACGACCTCATGCGCATCCTGGCCGACGGTGTTCGACACCGTGCTCAGGTTCAGCGAGATCTTGGGGTCCTGCGACTGGGCCGGCAGGTACGGTCCCTTGGGCGCCTCGAACGACAGGTCCTTGATGTAGACCGTCTGCAGCGCCACCGCCGGGCCCTGGCCGTTGGTCGCGGTTTCTCCCGCGCCGGGGGGCGTGGTGTTTTGTTCAGCCATCGTCATTCCTCTTTCTGAGTCAGTTGGATGAGCTCACCGCTCGCATCGAGCGCGCGGAGCTCGTCGGCGCCGCCGATGTACCGTTCTCCGACAAAAACCTGTGGCAGGGTGCGCCGTCCGCTCCTCGCCAGCAACTGTTCCCGCAAACCGGGCTCGTCGTCGACGGAGCGCTCGGTGTAGGGAATTCCGCGCCGTTCGAGCAGCGCCTTCACCTGCAGGCAATAGCCGCAGAAGCTGCCGGTGTAGACGGTGACCGCCGGCATCGGCGGCCTCAGCCCTTGACGACCGGCAGGTTCTCCTGCGTCCAGGCCGCGAGCCCGCCGCGCAGGCTGTAGACGTCCTTCGCGCCCGCCTTCGCGAGGGTGCGCTGTGCGGCTGCCGTGGTCGCGCCGTCGCCGCAATAGAGCACGACGGTCTTGGCGGCCAGCCGCTCGATCGCCTTGGGATCCGCCGCGATCTGGTCACCCGGCAGGTTCTTCGCGCCGGCGATGTGGCCGTCCTTGAACTGGTTCGCCGAGCGCAGGTCCACGAGCACGGCGCCGGAGTTGACGAGGCGGATCGCCTCGTTCGGCGCGATCGCCGAGGCGAGCGCGGCGCGCTGGCGGATCTCGTAGCCGAGGACGACCAGCGTCATCAGCACGAGACCGCCCGCCAGGAGCGGTTCTTTGGTGAAATAATCGATCAGTCGGTCCATGGGGCCGCGCATTATATCAGAGCAATAATTCCTGTTTAATCAACGAGTTAAAGTCTCACGGCGGCTCTCCGTCGCGCTGCTGGCGGCAATCCTCGCGCAGGCCGGCGTGCCGGCGTCGCCCCCGACCGATGCCGAGAAGGAGCTCAGGGAGGTGCGCGAGCGCATCGAGGCGATGCAGCGCACGATGCGCCGCGACACGGACAGGCGCGACGCCCTCTCCGGCCAGCTGCGCGATGCCGAGGAGAACGTGCGCGGCGCGCGCGCGAAACTCGTCGACATCCGGAAGCGCCTCGCCGAGAGCGATGCGACGCTGAAGCGCCTGGCCACCGAGCGGGAGCGGAACGAGGCGGCCCTGCGCAGGCAACGCGACGTGCTGGCCGCGGAACTGCGCAGCGCCTACGTCGGCGGCCGGGAAGAGCAGTTCAAGATGCTGCTGTCGCAGGAGGATCCCGCGACCCTCGGCCGCATGCTGGTGTACTACGCGTATTTCGGCCGCGCCCGCGCCTCCAAGATCGCCGAGATCCAGGCCATCGTGGCGAAGATCGACGAGGACGCCGCGGCGGAGGCCGCAGAGCGCGACCGGCTCACGGCCCTCGAGTCGGAAAGCCGGCAGCAGCTGTCCGCGGTGGATGCCGCGCGCGACGAGCGCAGCCGCGCGCTCAAGGCGATGAATGCCCAGATCAAGAACCGCAACGACTCCATCGCGAAGCTGAAGCGCGAGGCCGGCGCGCTCGAGAAACTGATCGCGGACCTGCGCCGCGCGATGAGCGACCTGCCGCCCTCGGGCGGACAGGCCTTCGAGAAGGTTCGCGGCCGGCTCGGCTGGCCGGTAGCCGGCAAGATCACCGCGCGCTTCGGCCAGTCGCGCGGCGGCGGCCTCAAGTGGAACGGCGTCATGATCGAGGCCGCCCGCGGCACGCCGGTCAAGGCGCTCTACGGCGGGCGCATCGCCTATGCCGACTGGCTGCCCGGGATGGGCCTGCTCGTGATCGTCGACCACGGCGGATACATGAGCCTGTACGCCCACAACGAACAGCTCTACAAGGCGGTTGGAACCACCGTTTCCGGCGGCGACACGATCGCGACCGTGGGAGACACCGGCGGGCGGAGCGTGCCCGGCCTTTACCTCGAAATCCGCCGCGGGGCCAAGGCGATCGACCCGGTCCCCTGGTTCCGGCGGCCTTCACCCTGATTGCCGGGCCCGGGCCCTACAAACTGCCGATTACGTCAAAGACGGGCGGATGCGCCTGGGTGAGGCTGCGGCATGGCTACGACTGCGCCCATGGACCTGCCCGTCTACCTGGCGGGCACGAGGCCCCATCTCGACCCGTACGGACAACTCCTGCGGATGGTGATGCCGCGTGCGCTCGGCATCGGCTTTTACGACGCCCAGGGTGCGCCGCTGTGGGTGGCCGACGGCTACGACGGTCCCGACCCGGCACCGCTGATCGCGTTGGCGCTCGAGTCGATCCCCCCGGCGACCACGGGCCGCATCGACGGCTTCAGCCAGGACCACGAGGGCGCGCCGGCGTACGTCTTCAGGCTCCGCAACGGCGAGGGCGATGTCATCGCGATCGCGACGCTGCTGACGCGCGACGGCGAGAACCGCCCTTTCAGTTTCGTCCAGTCGCTGGTGCAGCCGGCGCTCGAGTGCCTGCAGCGCGAGCTGGAATCGCGCGTCAGCGTCGACACCCTGACCCGCGACCTGCGGTCGCGCGACGACGACCTCGAGCTGCTGCTCAAGATGGCGCCGGAGGACCCGGACAACCCGGAAGCGGGTGACGAGCTCGGCGTCCTGGTGCAGACCTGCGTCGACCACCTCGGCTGCATGCTCGGCGCGCTGGTCGTGCCCGAGCGCAACGTCGCCGTCTGCAAGGCGCCGCGCGGCGAGCGCCCCCAGGTCGACATCCTGACCAAGATCCACCGGCACCTGCTCAACTGGACGCAGCTGCAGCGGCGCAACCTCGTGATCAACAAGATCAAGGTGCGCCCGGTCGAGCTGCCGCCCTACAAGATCCTCTGCACGCCGGTGCGCCACGCCTCGGGGCGCGTGGTGGGCTTCCTCGCGATGTTCCGCGAGGAGGGCGCGCCCTGCTTCGATGCGCGCACCGAGCGCCTGGTCGAGCTGCTGGCGCGCAAGACCACGACCGCGCTGTCGAACAACTTCGATTCGCTGACGGCGCTGCTGACGCGCTCCGCGTTCGAGACCCAGGTCCGCGGGCAGCTCGCGGCGCGCCGCCAGCCGGCGCCGGAATGCGTGCTGTACCTGGACGTCGACCGCATGCACGTCGTGAACGACAACTTCGGCATGCACGTCGGCGACGAGCTGCTCGGCAAGGTCGCCGAGGTGCTGCGCAGGAAACCGCGGCCGGGAGCGCTCGCCGCGCGCATCGCGGGCGACCGTTTCGCGGTCTTCCTGCCCGATTGCACGCTGGAGTTCGCGCACCAGATCGGCGACATGGTGCGACGCCAGTGCGCGGGGCTCACCTACGCGCGCGGCGACGGCACGGTGCAGGTCTCGGTCAGCATGGGGGTCGCCGAATTGCCGGAGGGTTCGAGGAACCGCCTCGCGCACGGGCTCGCCAACGCGGAGATCGCCTGCAAGGCGGCGAAGGACCGCGGTCGCGACCGCGTCGAGGTGTTCCAGGACGCGGACCTCAGCATCATCCGGCGCAGCACGGACATCATCGTGGTGCAGGCGCTGCACGAGGCGCTCGCCGGGGACCGCTTCGCGCTGTTCGCGCAGCCGATCCTGCCGTTGTGCGCGGAGCACACCGAACCGCGCTTCGAGTTCCTGCTGCGCATGGTCAGCGAGAACAGCGAGCTGCTGCCGCCGGAGAAGTTCCTGTCGGCCGCGGAACGCTACCAGCTGCTGCCGGCGATCGACCGCTGGGTGATAACGAACGCCCTGGCCGCGCTGGCCGGGCACGCGGCCTCGCTCAAGGGCCGCGCGATGCGCTTTTCGATCAACGTCTCGGGCGCATCGATCGCGGCCGAGGAGTTCCTGGAATTCCTCGAGGGGAGCATCGCCGACTCCGGCCTGCCGCCGGAGATCCTGTGCTTCGAGCTGACGGAGACCTCCGCGGTGTCGAACCTCGCGCGCGCGGAAAAGCTGATGCACAAGCTGCGTGCGCTCGGCTGCACCTTCGCGCTCGATGACTTCGGCACCGGCCTGTCCTCGCTCGCCTACCTGAGGGCGCTGCCGGTCTCGGTGCTGAAGATCGACGGCGCGTTCGTGCGCGACGCTGGGACCAACCAGCGCACCGAGTCGATGGTGCGCGCGATCGCCCAGCTCGCCCGCACCATGGGCATGGAGACGGTCGCGGAGTACGTCGAAACCGACGACTTGCGCACGCGCATGGCGGCGCTCGGCGTGGATTACGGCCAGGGCTTCGCGATCGGACGCCCGGTGCCGATCGACCAGATCCTCGGGGATCTGGCCCTGTACGAAGCGATGGCGCACCAGGATTCCGGGCCCGGCTGAGCCGCATGGGCCGCCCCGGCCGCTCCGCGCGCGGGTAACATATCGGCATGAGCCAACCCCGGCGCATAGTGCTCGCCGCATTGCTCGGCTGCCTCGCGGGCGTCGTCATCGCGGCCGCCACCGTCTGGCTGTCGCAGGAATCGCGCCGGGAACCGGCGATCCCGCCGAAGGATGCGCGCCTCCTGTCCGAAGTCATGGGACTCATCCACGAGGACTATGTCGACAAGACCGACGACCACACGCTCATGTCGAACGCGATCCGCGGCATGGTCGGCGAGCTCGACCCGCATTCCGCGTTCATGGACAGGGACGAGTTCGAGGACCTCAAGATCGCGACCGAGGGCAACTATTCCGGCATCGGCGTCGAGGTGACGGCCGAGGACGGCGTGCTGACCGTCATCGCCCCGCTCGACGACTCGCCTGCCGCGCGCGCCGGCATCCGGCCGGGCGACGCCATCATCTCGATCGATGGGCAACTGCTGCGCAGCGAGCCGCTCGACGGTGCCATCAAGCGCATCCGGGGCGAGCCGGGCACGGTGGTGAGGCTCGGCATCGGGCGCGAACCGCTGCCCCAGCCGTTCGAGCTCTCCATCGAGCGCGCGATGGTCTCGGTGCACTCCGTGCGCTTCGACATGCTGGAGCCCGGCTACGGGTACCTGCGCATCTCGCAGTTCAGCGAAACCACGGGACCGGACACGCTGGCCGCGATCCGCGCGCTCGAGGACGAGGCCGGCGGCAAGCTGCGCGGGCTCGTGCTCGACCTGCGCAACAATCCGGGCGGCGTGCTCGACGCGGCCGTCGAGGTCTCCGACGCCTTCCTGGAGGATGGCACCATCGTCTCGGCGGAAGGGCGGTCGGCGGAATCCCGCTTCCGCATGGAGGCCATGGAGGGCGACCTCGCGCGCGGCGCCGCGATCGCGGTGCTCGTCAACGAGGGCTCGGCCTCGGCGGCCGAGATCGTCGCCGGGGCGCTGCGCGACAACGGTCGCGCCAAGCTGCTTGGCCAGAAGACATTCGGCAAGGGCTCGGTGCAGACGGTGCTGCCGCTCGAGGACGGGCAGGCGCTGAAGCTGACGACGTCGCGCTACTTCACGCCTTCGGGCGTCTCGATCCACGAGCGCGGCATCGAGCCCGACGTGCCGTTGCCGGAGCCGGAAACGATCGCGGCCGGTGCCGTGGACGCCGGCGAGCGCGATCCGGAGATCCGCGCGGCGATCGCGTTCCTCAAGACCGGCAAGACCCAGCTGGTGTCGGCGGAATGAAGCGCGTGCTGGTACCGCTCGCCGAGGGCTTCGAGGAGCTGGAAGCCGTGACCATCATCGACATCCTGCGGCGCGCCGGCATCGACGTCGTCGTGGCGTCGCTCGCGGGCAGCCCGGTCACGGGAGCGCACGGGATCCGGCTCGCTGCCGACACGCCGCTCGGCGCGCTCGCCGAGCAGGATTTCGACATGATCGCGCTGCCGGGCGGCATGCCGGGCGCCGAGCACCTCAAGAAGGACCCGCGCATCGCCGAGATCGTGCGACGCCTGCACGCTGCCGGCCGGCCTGTGGCGGCGATCTGCGCCGCGCCGATGGTGCTCGCCGCCGCCGGCGTGCTGGACGGACTGCGCGCGACGAGCTATCCCGGTTTCCTCGCCGATGCCCCCGGCGCGACCGTCGTCGGCGACGCCGTCGTCATCGACGGCGGCGTAATCACCTCGCGCGGCCCCGGCACGGCGCTCGACTTCGCGCTCGCCCTGGTCGAGGAGCTGGTCGGGCGCGAGGCACGCCAGGCGATCGAGGCGCGGCTCGAGCGCGACAAGCCGGCTGCGGCGTGACGGAGACGGCCGACAAGTCGGGCATCCCGCAGGCGCCGCCGCACATGCGGCGCGACATGGCCGAGCGCGACGAGCACGCGAGCATCCTCAAGGGAATGGCGCGCGTCGACTGGCTCGCGCTGCTGGTCGTGGCGCTCTATGCGCTGGCGCTCGGCGCGCCGCCCGGAACCTCGCGCGGGCTGTATGCGGCGCTCGCGGCCTACGCGCTCGTCGTCGTCGCCTTCCGCTGGCGCGGTTTCCCGGTTCGCGCGACCCGCGCGCGCATCGCGCTCGGGGCCGCGGCGATGGTCGCGTTCATCACCGTCGTGGCGGCACAGACGGGCGGTGCGTCGAGCCCGATGGCGAACCTCTACCTGCTGCCGATCGTGGTCGTCGCGATGACGCTCGGCCGGCAGGGAAGCCTGGTCGTGTTCGCGGCAGTCGCGCTGGCCTTCCTGTCGCTGGTCGCGGGCGAGGGGCCGCTGCCGCCGGCCGGCGAACTGGCCACGCGGCTCTTCGGGCAGCTCGGTCCCTGGGCGCTCGTCGCCTACCTGACGCAGGCGCTCGCCGGCACGATCATCTCCGCGCGCCGGCGCATCGAGGAGATGGCCGAGCGCGACAGCCTGACGGGCATGCTGAACCTGCGCACGTTCAAGGGGCTGCTGGCCCGGGAACACGGCCTGCGCGCTCGCGATGCGCGCGGCGGCTATGCGATCCTGCTGGTGGACATGGACGACCTCAAGGCGCTCAACGACGAGCACGGCCACCAGGCGGGCAACCGCGGCATCACCACGGTCGCGAGCGCGATCCAGCGCGCGATCCGCAACACCGACATGGCGGCCCGCTCCGGCGGCGACGAGTTCCTGGTCTTCCTGCCGGATGCGACGGCGGAAGTCGCGGAAGTCGTGGCGCAGCGCATCCGCAACCACGTGTATCGCAGCCTGTTTCCGGTGGGCGAGCGGCTGCAGCGCATGACGGCGAGCGTCGGCGCGGCGACCTGGCCGCGCGACGGCGCGCAGGCGGACGACGTGGTCGCCACCGCGGGCGTGCGGGCGAAGCGCGACCGGGAGCTGAGACAGCAGGGCGGCGAGCCGAAAGAATGAGGCGGCAGACGCGCGGCTACATGCAGGGCTTCGAGACGCCCGCCAGCGCGGCGACTTTGTGGCGCTCGCTGACCGATCCCGACATGCTGCACGCCTGGCTCGCGACCGAGGCCACGGTCGAACCGCGCGTCGGCGGGCGCTACGCGACGGTGTCGCGCTTGTTCGGCCGGCGCAAGGCGCACATCGAGCGATTCGACGCCGGTTCGCGCCTGCAGCTCCTGTACGAGCCGAACGCCGACTGGCCGCCGTTGCCCGACGGCGCGCTCGTGGAGGACTTCATCATCGACGAACGCAAGGGGCAGAGGATATTGCGGGTGATGGGCGCGGGGGTCCCGCCGGACGAGGAACACGCCAAGATGCTCGTGCGCCTGCGCACGGGCTGGGCACTGGCGTTCGCGCAACTGCAGTTGCGCCTCAAGGACGGCACGATCGCGGAGGTCGAGCCGTGATGCTGTCGCTGGTGCTGGCCGGGGCGGCGCTCGTCCTCGCGGGCGGGACCGTGATCGACGGCTACGGCAACGCCCCGATCCCGGACGGCATCGTCGTGATCGAGGGCGACCGCATCCTCGCCGTGGGCGGCGCCGGCCAGGTCGCCATCCCCGAAGGCGCTGAGGTCGTATCCACCGAGGGCATGACGGTGCTGCCGGGCCTCTGGGACATGCAGGCCGACCTGATGCGGCTCGGCCACGGCGACGCGCGGCGCTGGAACGAGACCTACGGCCCGCTCGCCGAGCGCGTCGTGATGCCGATCGCGGCACGCCAGCTGCTGCAGTCCGGCGTGACGAGCGCGCGCGACGTCGCCGCACCGCTCGAGGCCGCGACGCGCGTGCGCGGCCGCGTGCGCGAGAAGATCATCGACGGGCCGAGCCTCTACGTCTCCGGCCCCGCGCTTCGCAAGCTCGCGCCGGCCGGAACGGGCACCTGGCAGTGGGAGGTCGCGGGCGCGCCGGACGTGCGGGCGAAGGTGCAGAGGCTCGCGAACGCGGGCGTCGATTACCTGCTGCTCGCGGACCTGGAGCTGTGGACCGCGGAGGAACTCGAGGCGGTCGTGTCGGAGGCGCGGATCCGGGGGCTGTCGGTGCACGCCATCGCGGACAAGCCGGCCGACGTCGTGCGCGGCGCCGCCGCGCAGCTCGATGGCTTCCTCGGCACGATTCCCGTCAACGGGCCGTATCCGGCGGAGATGATGCAGGCCATCACCGGCCGCCTGACGCAGGCGGGCGCGCGGCCGATGGCCTGGACGCCTGCGATCTCGGTGGCGCTCAACCTCGAGTCGCTGAAGATCAACGACGAACCGCTCGACGACCCGCGGGCAACCGCGCAGCTTCCGGAGCTCGTCGCGGCCGACATCAAGGGATCGCTGGCCGGCCTGGGGAGCGCGCTGCCGGAGCAGGCCACTGCGCCCGCGCTGTGCGAGAAACTCCGCCAGCTCGACGAGGCGAAAGTGCTGCTGCTGCTCGGTTCCGGCGCCGGCGCGCCCGGCCACCTGCACTCGCGCGCGACCTGGCAGGAGATCGACTTCTGGGTGCGCGGCTGCGGGCTGCCGGCCGTGCGCGCGATCCGCGCCGCGACCCACGATGCCGCGACCGCCATGGGCGTCGGCCACGAGTCGGGCGCGATCTCGCCCGGGAAGATCGCGGACGTGATCGCGGTGCGCGGCGACGTGCTGCGCGACCCCGCGCTGCTGCAATCCGTGGACATCGTCGTCAAGGGCGGGCGGCGGGTGCGCTGAATGACGGCGCAGTCCATAATGACGCGATGACCTACTTCATCCTCCGTGTCCTGGTCGCGGCGCTCGGCCTCTGGCTCGCCACGGAATGGGTCCCGGGCATCACCGTTTCCACCGCGACGACCCTGATCATCGCCGCGCTGCTGCTCGGCGTCGTCAACGCGATCGTGCGGCCGATCGTCGTGATACTCACGCTGCCGTTCACGCTCGTGACGCTCGGCTTCTTCCTGCTGGTCGTGAATGCCGCGATGCTCGGGCTGGTGGCCGCATTCCTGCCGGGCTTCTCGATCGCCGGCTTCTGGCCCGCGTTCTGGGCCGCCATCGTCGTCAGCATCGTGAGCTGGATCGGCTCCGTCCTGTTCAAGAAAGACTGAACCTGTCCAGGCAAGCCGCCGCATGAGCGTTTCGCTGCGCCTGACGGTGATGAACTTCCTGCAGTTCTTCGTCTGGGGCGCCTGGCTCATTTCCTTCGGTGCGTACATGAGCAAGGCGCTCGGCTTCACGGGCCTGCAGATCGGCAGCATCTACGGGACCATGGGCGTCGCCTCGCTGTTCATGCCGGGCGTGATGGGCATCGTCGCGGACCGCTGGGTGAACGCGGAGCGGCTCTACGGGATCCTGCACCTGACCGGGGCCGCGCTGATCCTGTGGGCATCGACGGTCCACGACTACGAGACGCTGTACTTCATCATGCTGCTGAACGCCTGCGTCTACATGCCGACCATTGCGCTCAACAACACGATCTCCTACCGCGTGCTCGAGCAGCAGGGCATGAACTTCATCCGGCATTTCCCGCCGATCCGCGTCTGGGGCACGGTGGGATTCATCATCGCCATGTGGTGCACGGACTTCTCGGGTTCGACGCTGACGACGGGGCAGCTCTACATCAGCGCGTGCGCGGCGGCGTTCCTCGGACTCTACGGCTTCTCGATGCCGGCCTGCCCGCCGTCGCGCGGGACCGGCAAGCGCACGGTCGCGGAGGCGCTCGGCCTCGACGCGTTCGTCCTGTTCAAGCGCATGCAGATGGTCGTCTTCTTCCTGTGCGCGATGATGCTGGGCGGGGCGCTGCAGATCACGAATGCGTTCGGCGGCGATTTCCTGACGGACTTCAACGCCGCCTACCCCGATTCCTTCGGCGTCAACCACCCGATCCTGCTGTCGTCGATCTCGCAGATCTCCGAGACGCTCTTCATCCTGACCATACCCTTCTTCCTGCAGCGCTTCGGCATCAAGGTCGTGATGATGATCGCGATCTTCGCCTGGGTGCTGCGCTTCGCGCTGTTCGCCTGGGGCGACCCGGGGCCGGGGCTGTGGATGCTGGTGATGTCGATGGTCGTGTACGGCATGGCCTTCGACTTCTTCAACATCTCGGGCTCGATGTACGTGAACCTCGAGGCGAACCCGCGCATCCGCGCGAGCGCCCAGGGGCTTTTCATGATCATGACCAACGGGCTCGGGGCCTTTTTCGGCACGATGGTCGCGGGCGCGGTAGTCGACCACTATACGGTCGGCGGGGTGCGCGACTGGCAGAGCATCTGGCTGTCGTTCGCGGGCTATGCGCTCGCGCTCGGGATCGTGTTCCCGTTCGTGTTCCGGTACCGGCACGACCCGGCGAAGATGGCGGCCCTCGCCACCGCGCACTAGCGCCGCTTTTCGGCGACGATCTCCAGCACCATCGGCGTGGTCAGCAGCGTCGCGGCCTGCTGGCCGGCGGCGGCGAACTCGGCGCGCACGGCCTCGGCCCAGGACGCTTCGATGCGCCCCATCTCGAGCTGGTGGCGCAGGTGGATGTCGATGAAGCGTGGCCGGCCACTGCCACAGCTCGTCGCCGGGCCGCGCGCAGAACACGCGCGGGATCGCGTCGCGGACCGAGAAGCCGCGCTCCTGGAGCAGTTTCACGACCAGCGGCGCGACGTTCGGCTCGCCGCCCGCCTCGCGCCAGCCGTGCTCGACCTGCTGCACGAATTCGCGCATGCGCGGACCGGCCGTGGTGATGCGCAGGGTGTCGTAGTGGATGTACTCGTGGAAGATCGCGACGCCACCCGGGCGGATGACGGCCGCGAGCTTGTCGAGCAGGAGCGACGGCGAAGCGACGAAGCAGGCGACCCAGCGGCACCAGCTGGCATCCATGCCGCCGGCCGGGAGCGGGTCGGTCATCAGGTCGAGCTCGTGGTACTCGACGTGCGCGTATCCGTGGCTCGCCAGCATCGCGCGGCCCGCCTCGACGAAGCGCGCGGAACGCTCGACGGCGACGATGCGGCCCGCGGGCCCCACGATCTCCGCGAGGTCGGCGGAGGCGTAGCCAGGGCCCGCGCCGACGTCGAGCACCCGGGAGCCCGGCCCGATGCCGGCGCGGCGCCAGCATTCCAGCACGGTCGGCCGCCAGACACGGTGCTGCAGGCCGAGGCGCTCGAGCTCCTCGTCGTGCGTGCCGAGGAAGTAGGTGCGCTCCGCCATCAGAGCCACTTCGCCCTGCGCAGGCGGTGGAACAGGTAGACGTCGATCGCGACCATGAGCCCGACGACCGTCACGTAGCCGAATCTCCAGCCGAGCTCGGGCATGTGCTCGAAGTTCATGCCGTAGACGCCGGCGATCATCGTCGGCACCGCGACCAGCGCGCCGTAGGCGGCGAGGCGCTTCATCGTCTCGTTCTCCTGCAGGCTGATCATCGACAGGTTCACGGCGATGGCGGTCGCGATGGTGTCGCGGATCGACTCGATGGTCTGGTTCAGGCGCTGCAGGTGGTCGGAGATATCACGGAAGTAGTCCTTCATCTCCGAGCAGATCCGCGGCGCCCGCGCGCCGTAGAGGTTGTTGACGGCCTCGAGCAGCGGCGCAACCGTGTGGCGGAACACGCCGAGCTTCTGCTTGAGGCCGTAGAGCTCCTCGACGTTCTCGCGCGGCGAGCCGCCGGCGAAGATGCGGTCCTCGATGGCCTCGAGCTCGGTCTCGAGGGCGTCCAGCAGCGGGAAGTAGCGGTCGACCACCGCGTCGATCAGCGCGTACAGCACGTAGCCGGAGCCCAGCTTCAGCAGCTCGGGCTCGCTCTCGCAGCGCGCGCGCACGGCCTGGAAGCCCTTCTCGGCATGGCTGCGGATCGTGAGGATGTAATTCGGGCCCGCGAACACGTCGACCTCGCCGACGCGCAGTTCGTCGCTGTCGGCCTCGAGCAGGTGCAGGACGACGAACAGCGAATCGCCGTAATCCTCGATCTTCGGCCGCTGGTGGCCGTTCTGCGCGTCCTCGACCGCGAGCGGGTGCAGCCCGAACTGCTCCTGCATCTTCTCGAGCAGCGCGGGATCGCGCTCGAGCAGTGCCACCCAGACGAAGCAGCCCGGCATCGCGAGATAGCGATGGATCTCGTCGGGCTGGATCTCGGCGAGGCGCTTCCCGTCCTGGTAGGCGACGCAATTGATCAGCATCGCGGAACCGGCCTACTCGGCGAGCAGGACCCCGGACCCGCCGAGTTCCGCCGGGACGTCCTTCTGCTTCGGCTTGCCGTCGGGGATACGGAGGGTCGTCTCCTCGTAGAAGACGTGCAGCCCCGGCTTGAAGTCGAGCTTCGGCAGGATCGCGGCGTAGACGTCCGTGAGCCCCATCTCCGGATGCTCGGTGAGCAGATGCCCGCCGCAGGTCTTGCACCACTGGCGGATGCTCCTCGGCGTCTTGGCGAATTTGCCGACGTTGTCCGCGCCCTTGGTGATCTTCACGTTCGCCGGCGGCCACAGCGTGAACGCGTTGACCGGTCCGGCGGACCAGTGCCGGCAGGACTCGCAGTGGCAATAGCCCATCGCCGCAGGTTCGCCGGTCGCCGTGACTTCCACGGCCCCGCAGAAACAGGTTCCCTTGTAGTCGCCCATGGTCGGATCCTCAGCTTCCGTTGCGAAGCGCGGTGCCGTGCTTCAGGTAATGGTTCAGCCGCGATTCCCATTCGCGCATGAACTGCACGTAGTACTCCGCGGTGAACGAGGCGTTGTAGACGTCGCCTTCGGGGCCGAGGCTGGTGTGGCTGTAAGTGACCTCGGCCTCGCTGCCGGGTTTCGCCGGCCGCACGCGGATGGTCAGCTTGCAGGCCGTGACCCCGGGGGTGATCTTGATCATCTCGACGAAGAATCGCGCCGGATCGTGGCGCGTAACGTACCAGATCGAGTCGTGGACCTTGGCGTCGGTGATGAAGACGCAGTCCTGTTCGGCGTAGCCGGACTGGCTGAGGACCAGGACCGGGTTCCAGCCGTCGATCCAGTCCGCCTCGCGCACCGGGCAGAGCAGCGGGAACACCTTCGACGCCGAGCCGGTCAGGCGCTGCTTGTACGTGCGCGAGACCCGGTTCGGGGCGCGCACGTTGAGGGCCTTGCTGGCCGGTTTTGGGTTCCTGAGCGCCATATTCGGAGTTTTCGAAGCATACTCCGAACATGGCGCGCATGAGCAAGCCGGTGGCGCAATCGGGTCACTCGGCGTCCCGCCAAGTCACGATACTCGACAATAATTCGGCCCGGCCGCTGGCGGCAGGAGAGACATGATGGAAGAAGCGCAGCCTCAGCAGGCCGTCCGCGGACGCCGGGCCAACGCCCGTGACGCCAAGCGGACCGCCCGCGCGGCGCTCGCCGGCCATTCGGTGCCGTACATCACGCGCAAGATCCCGGTGTACGAGGTGCTGGGCGAGGAAGGCCTCGCGCTGATCGAGCGCAATGCCGACACCATCCTCGAGGAAATCGGGATCGAGTTCCGCGAGGACGCCGAAGCGCTCGAGGTCTGGAGGAAAGCCGGCGCCGACGTGCAGGGCGAGCGCGTGCGCATGCCGCGGGGCCTGTGCCGCCAGCTCATCCAGGCGAGCGCGCCGCGCGAGTTCACCCAGCACGCGCGCAATTCCGCCCGCAACGTGCAGATCGGCGGCCCGCACACGGTTTTCGCGCCGGCGTACGGCTCGCCGTTCGTCTACAGCCTGGACGAGGGCCGGCGCTACGCGAACATCCAGGACTTCCGCAACTTCGTGAAGCTCGCCTACCAGTCGAAGTCGCTGCACCACTCCGGCGGCACGATCTGCGAGCCGGTCGACCTGCCGGTCAACAAGCGGCACTTCGACATGGTCTACAGCCACATGAAGTACAGCGACAAGTGCTTCATGGGCTCCGTGACCCACCCCGAGCGGGCGAAGGACACCGTCGAGATGGCGAAGATCCTGTTCGGCGACGCCTGGATCGACCCGGCGACCGGCAAGCCGAACACCTTCATCGTGAGCCTCATCAACGTGAACTCGCCGATGACCTACGACGCGACGATGCTCGGCGCGCTCAAGGTCTATGCGCGCGCGAACCAGGCCTGCATCGTCACGCCCTTCATCCTCGCGGGCGCGATGTCGCCGGTGACGGTCGCCGGCACGGCGACGCAGACGCTGGCCGAGGCGCTGGCGGGCATGGCCTTCATGCAGCTCCTCAATCCGGGCTGCCCGATGGTGCTCGGGAGCTTCGCCTCGTCGCTGTCGATGCAGTCGGGCGCGCCGACCTTCGGCACGCCCGAGCCCGCGCTCGTGCTCTACATCATGGCGAGCCTCGCGCGGCGCCTCGGCGTGCCGTTCCGTTCGGGCGGGAGCCTGTGCGCGTCGAAGATCCCGGACGCGCAGGCGGCCTTCGAGTCGGCGCAGACGCTGCTGCCGACCTGCCTCGGCGGCGTGAACTTCGTGCTGCACACGGCGGGCTGGCTCGAGGGCGGGCTCGCGATGGGCTACGAGAAGTTCGTCATGGATGCCGACCAGGCCGGGATGATGCACACGCTGCTGGCGGGCGTGGACCTGTCCGAAAACGGCCAGGCACTCGACGCGATCCGCGAGGTCGGGCCGGGCAAGCACTTCCTCGGCTGCGCCCACACGCTCGCGAACTTCGAGACCGCGTTCTACCGCTCGCCGCTCGCCGACAACAACAGCTACGAGCAGTGGGACGCGGAAGGGCGCAAGGAAATGACGGTGCGCGCGAACGAGCGCTGGAAGAAGCAGCTCGAGGAGTACGTCGAGCCGCCGCTCGACCCCGCCGTGGACGAGGCGCTCCTCGACTATATGAACCGGCGCAAGGCCTCGTTCCCCGACTCGAACGTGTGAAAGAAGAAGGGGCGCCCCGTGGCGCCCCTTCCGATCCCCAAGCCGTTTCGACTCAGAAGTCCTGCGAGAACCGGATGCCGACCGTGCGAGGCCGGTTCTGCACGCCGTAGGTCTGGACGCCGCAGACCTGCGGGGTGCACTCGCTCGAAATGTTGAGCGGGGCGTCCTCGTCCGTGGCGTTCGACAGGAACAGCTCGACCGTGTACTTCTCGTTCTCGATGCCGAAAGCCAGGTCCAGGAACGTGGACGACGGGATGTCGCCGTAAATGTCGTTGTCGGCGATCTCGAGCTGCGACGCGCGGCTCGCCGAGTAGACGGCGGCTGCCCTGGGTGTAGGCGTCGTAACTGCCGAGCCCGAACGAGTAGCGAGCGACCAGGTTGCCCTTGAAGTCGGGCGTGATCGGCAGGGCCGTCCCTGCCGGCGCCTTGACGTTGATGCAGTTGCCGTCGGCGTCGAAGTCGCAGTAGTCGTCCTTCAGCTCGCTGTCGTAATAGGCGAGCCCCGCGCCGATGCGCAGGTTGTCGGTCGGCAGCCAGTCCATCTGCAGCTCGATGCCCTGGATCTCCGCCCGACCCCCGTTCGCCACCTGCGTGATGCCGTTGCCGCCCTGGAACGAGACCTGGATGTCGTCCCACTCCTCGAGGAAGATGGCGCCGTTGAACTGGAACCGGTCGTCCATGAAGCGGGTTTTCCAGCCGAGCTCGTAGTTGGTCAGGAAGTCCGAAACGTACTCGCCGGCGAACGGGTTGCGATTGATGCCGCCCGGCCGGTAGCCCTCGGACCAGGTCGCATAGACCATCGCTGTGTCCGTCATGTCGTAGGCGAGGTTCACGCGGAAGACCTGGTCGCTCTCCTTGGTGATCTTGTCCACGTTGAGGCAAGGCTCGTCGGATGCGGAGTCCGCTTGCGAGGGGCAGCGCCACTCCCCGTTCGCCGACCAGCCCTGGCCGTTCGGGTCGAAGGCGCCCTCGCCGCCGTTGATCGGAGCGCCCGGCTCGGCGGCATCCTCCACGTCGTCAGGCGTTCCGAAGATGCCGTCGGAACCGCTGCCCGGTGCGCGGCCCCTGCTGAGGCCGAGGCCGAAGCCGAAGAAGCCCTTCACCGTCACCTCGGGCTCGAAGTAACGCGCGCCCGCCGAGAGCGTGAACTTGTCGGTGATGTCGAAGTCGACGCTGCCGAACACCGCCTCGTCGCGGTCGGTGCGGTCCATGCTGTTGAGGTAGACGTAGTCCGCATACCGTCCAGCGCCGCCGGCTTCGTTGCCGTTCATCGCGCGATCGTCCGCGAGGCCCTTGATCAGGCCGAACGGCTGGTAAAAGTCGTGATACTGCTTCTGGTAGAAGAAGCCGAGCAGGCCGCGCACGCGCTTGTCCTGCGGTGTCGTGATGCGGACCTCGTGGCTCGTCTTGCTGTAGTAGTCGTAGTTCTCGAATCCGGCATCCGGGTTGAGCTGGTTGCCGTTGTCGTCGAGGAACAGCCTTGAGAAATAGCCGGTCGTGTAGAGGTTGTCGTACCAGAACGAGTAGTCGGAGTAATCGAAGGCGCCGTCCTGGTCGCGGTCCAGGTAATTGCCCGAGTACACGACGTCGATGCCGCCGATCGAACCTTCGATCGTGAGGCCCGCCTGGTACCACTCGTCGTTCACGTACTCGTTGCGGAAGTGCGCAACCGCCTGGTCGCCGTCCGCCAGGACGTCGTTGAGGTCGTCCCCCCAGGAGCCTTCCTGGTCCGTCCTCTGGTACATGAGCTGCGGCGTGACCGACCAGTTCTCGCCGAGGTTCACGCGCAGGGCGGCGCGCGCGCCGACCGTGTCGATCGTGTTGTAGTTCTCTTCGACGTACCGCGTATTGGTCGTCTCGAAATCGTCGGCGGTCGTCGACTGGTCGATCGAATAGACGCGCGTGGCGAGCTCGTTGTCGATCCATCCCGCGTTGGTGACTGACCAGCCTACGAGGCGGAGCGCTGCGTTGTCCCCCATCGGCAGGTTGACGAAGCCCTCCGCGACGTAGCCGACGTCGTCCATGTCGACGTAGTTCGCTTCCAGCGAGTAGCCTGCGGCGAAACCCGAGGGATCCGGCTTGTTGGTGATGATGCGGATCGTGCCGGCCTGCGAGCTCGCGCCGTACAGCGTGCCCTGCGGGCCCGCGAGCGCCTCGACGCGCTCGATGTCATAGAGGTGAATGTCGAGGTTGCCCTGGATGGTCGTGATGGGCTGCTCGTCCAGGTACATGCCGACGCTCGGCTGCGAGGTCGTCGCCTGGCCGTCGCCGCCGGTCGCGACGCCGCGCATGTACACCGCGTTGTAGCCGGAGCCCGCGCCGAGCGACGGCTGCATGCTCACGCTCGGCAGGAACTGCACGTAGTCCTTGAAGTTCTGGACGTTCAGTTCCTCCATCTTTTCTTCGCCGAGCGCCTCGACGCTGATCGGCACGTCCTGCAGGCTTTCCGTACGCTTCTGGGCGGTGACGATCACTTCGCCGAGGGCGGTGGTGTCCTGTTGGGCCATCGCCGACGGGCTCGCGAGTGCGAGCAGTACGGCGGATGCGACAGGCGTGCGGGCAAGGAGGGACTTCGGACGCTTCGGAAGGACAACCGGCATTGCCTTACTCCAGTGAGGGGTCCAGTGGCGTCAAAGACTACGACCAACGCCGCGATAACGCAAAGCCGGCAGTCGCATGTCGCGTTCGCGCAACGCCGCGGTTCAGGTTCCGGGGCCGTCCGGGTAGGCGGAAAGCGCGGGGCCGAGGGCCGCCTTGAGCGGGTCTAGCCAAGGTTCGTAGTGCCGCCACTGCTCGACCCCGTCGCGGTAGATCGGCTGGCGAACCTGCTCGGAGCTGGCCGTGCGGACCGGGCGGTCATTTGCGAAGAATTGCAGGCACTCGGGATCGAAGGGCAGCCCGCAATATCGAGGGCCCGGCGGACCTCGGCCTCGGTGTCGTCGACCACCCGCTCATAGAAGACGCGATGGACGCGGCCCGGCAGCACCTCGTCGAAATGGGCCATCAGATCCACGTAGTCGCGGTAGAAGCCGCCCATGTCCGCGAGGCCGTAGCTGAAGTTCTGGCCGCGGGCGTAATGCTGCTTGTAGTTGGAGAAGCAGCAGGCCATGGGTGGCGCCGGGCATCGATGATCTTCGCGTTCGGCAGGGCCAGATGGATCATCCCGACGTGGAGGAAATTGTTCGGCATCTTGTCGATGAAGTACGGCCGGTCCGTTTTGCGGTGCACACGGGTGCGTTCCAGGTAGCGTCTCCCGAGTTCCCGCAGTGATTCCGGGGACAGGGTCGCGAGGACATCCGCATACGACCCGATGTCATCCGAATCCGCGAGCGCGCGCAGTTCCCGCGCCATGGTGATCAGTTCCGGCAGCTCGGTCGTGCCCTCGATGGACGGGTGGCTGGAGAGGATCTGTTCCAGCAGCGTTGAGCCCGAGCGTGGCATGCCGACGATGAAGATCGGCGTGCCGGAAGGATCGCCGCTTCCTTCGCGTGCCGCGAAGAAGGGCTGCGTGAATACGGACGCCAGGTGATGGAGCCGCGCGCGGTTCTGGGCCGCGTTGTAGGGATGGCGCGCCCGGTGCAGTGCGTTCCCGATCGAGTAGAACTCGAAGGAGGCGGCATAGTCCCCCGCATCCTCGAGCGCCTTGCCGAGCGCGAAATGCAGGTGGACGCGATCCGCCTCGCCGACCGTGGGGTCCTTGATGCCCGCGCGCATCGCGGCCAGGTCGGTTTCGGTGAAGCGGAAGGTCTTGAGGTTGGCGAGGCTCCAGTAGGCCTCGCCGAACGAGGGCTGGTGCGTGATCGCGCGGCGATATGCCGCGATGCTTTCATCCGACCGGCCCTCAGTCTTCAGCACGTGGCCGTAGCTGAGCCAGACCTTGGCGTTCTTCGGATACTCCTTCACGAGATCGGCGTACAGCCGGCTCGAGCGCTCGAACTCGCCGACGCGGGAAAGGATCACGGCCGCCAGGTTGCGGTAGCCCGGATTGCGCGGATCCTTGGCCAGGAGACGTTCCACTTCGGCCAGCGCCTCGGCTGGCTCGTTCCGCCGGTGCAGCAGCATGGCGAGCTGGTAGCGCGCCGGCATGAAGTCGGGCGCAAGCTCGAGGGCGCGCTCGAGCAGGTGCCTCGCTTCCTCGTTGCGCCCGACGCGCATGGCGACTTCCGCGAGCATGCGAATGGCCGGCACGTCGGTCGGCTTCTCGTGCAGGTGGGCCTTCAGGAGCTGTTCGGCGCGCGGGACGTCATTGCGGTTCATCGCGATCGCGGCCTGCCGCAGCCGCGGATCGTCCTTCGAGCGCTGGATCGGATTCACTTCACGAAGGCGCGCCGCAGGCGCGCGATGCCCTCGTGGATGTCGGGCACCGTGTAGTGGGCGAAGGACAGGCGCAGGCAATGCCCCAGCCCGCCGGTGGTCGAGCAGGCGCTGCCCGGCAGGAAGCCCGTGCCCGCGGCGCGGGCCGCGGCCTCGAGAGCGCCAGCATCCGCGCCGTCCGGCAGCTCGAGCCAGAAGAAATACCCGCCGCCCGGCTTCTGCCAGCGAGCGATGCCGGCGAGGTGCTTGCGCAGCGCCACGTCCATCGCCTGCGCGCGCTCGGTGTAGCTCGCGCGCAGGGAAGCGGCATGGGCCGCGAGCTCGCCGCTCTCCATCAGCTTGCGCACGAGGTGCGAGGCGAAATGGTTGAAATTGCCGCCGCTCACGAGCGCCCCGCTTGCCAGCAGCGTCTTCATGAGGTCGGGCGTCGCCTGGATCCAGCCGAGGCGCAGGCCCGGGGCGAGGATCTTCGAGAAGGTGCCGAGCGAGAGCACGTTGCCGGCGGCGCAATGCGTGCCGAACGAGGGCGGCGGCGGCTCGCCGTGGTACAGGTGCTGGTAGACCTCGTCGGCCACGATGATGAAGCCGTGCTTGCGCGACAGCGCGACGAGGCGGTCGCGCCGCGCGCGATCCATCACCTGCCCGGTCGGGTTGTGGAATGCCGGGATCGTGTAGACGAGCTTCGGGCGGCGCTCCGCGAGCAGCTGTTCCAGGCGGTCGACGTCCATGCCGGCTCCGTCCATCGGGATGCCGACGACCTCGAGGCCGTGGTCGCGGAAGATCTGGAAGGAGTACGGATAGCTCGGTTCCTCGACGAACACCACGTCGCCCGGCCGCGTGAAGCGGCTGCAGACGAAGTCGAGCGCCTGCGAGATGCCGCCCGTCAGCATCAGCGAATCCGGGTCCACGGCAGTGCCCGACGCCGTGCCGAGGAACGCGGCGAGCGCGGCCCGGAAGCGCGCGTCGCCCTGGCGCTGGCCGTAGTTGAGGTCGAACGGCGCCGCGTCGCCGAAGAACCGCTCCCCGGCGGATCCGAGCAGCTTCAGCGGCAGCAGGTCGGCGGAGGGCTGACCGACGCTGAAATTGATGGTGCCGCGCTCCGGGGCGCCGTCGAATGCGGGCGTGCTGCTCATGCGGTTCCTGCCGGCGCCGGGACGAGGCGGAACACCGCTTCCGGCCGCCCTTCGAGGAACGCCGTGATGTTGGCCGCTGAAATGCGCCGCAGGTCGTCCAGGGCCGTCTCCGAATAGAACGCGACGTGCGGCGTCAGCAGCACGTTGTCACGCCCGACAAGCGGATGATGCCCGAGATCGGGCGAGTCGTCGGCCAGCACGTCGAGGGCGGCCCCCCGCAGCAGGCCCTGGTCGAGCGCCTCCGCGAGGTCCGCCTCGACCACCAGCGCGCCGCGCGCGACGTTGATGAGCAGGGGTTTCCTCTGCATCTTCGCGAACGCCCGCCGGTCCAGCAGGCTGCGGCTGCCGGGCTCGAGGTTGCAGTGCAGCGTGACGATGTCCGAGCGCGCGAGGAGCTCGTCGAGCCCCACGGGGTCCGCGCCGTGGAGGCGCACGTCGGCGGCATCCACGCGCGGGTCCGCGGCGAGCACGGCGAGGCCGAAGCCCCGCGCGCGCCGGCAGACGGCCTGGCCGATTCGGCCGAAGCCGACGATGCCGAGCGTGAGGCCGCCGAGGCGACGAAGCCCCCGGACCTCGTTCCAGCGGAAATCGTGCCCGGCCTGGACCTGGCGGTCGTACTCGCGCAGGCGGCGCTCGCTCGCCAGCATCAGCGCCAGCGTGTGGTCCGCGACTTCGTCCGTGCAGTACTCGCCGACGGCCGCGACCCGGATGCCGCGCGTGGCGGCCGCCGCGACGTCCACGCAGTCCCAGCCCGTCGCCGCGACGGAGATGAGGCGGCAGCGCTCGAGCCGATCGAGAATGGCGCCGCGGAAAGGCACGTAGTCGGTGAGCACGGCGTCGGCGTCGCGGCAGGCGGCGGCGAGCGCCTCGGCATCGCCGCGGAAGGTGAAGGTCTCGATGCGCGCCGCAGCGGGCAGCGCCTGCCGTTCGACCGAGAGATCCCGTCCCGCCGCCTCGGGCATCTCGGCGAACACGACGAGGGGTGCCTCGCTCAGGCGCTGGCCCTTGCGGCGCGGCGCGGGTGGAGGGCCGTCAGCGCGAACAGGAGCAGCGCCGAGACCAGGAGGCCCGGCCACAGCGGATCGACGGCGAAGATCCCGCCCGCGCCGGCATCGGCCGCGACGCGCCAGGCGATCACCGTGACGAGCGAGGCCGTCGTGCTCCAGAACGCGGCGGCGGCGGGGACGCGGTCCGTCCACAGCGCCGCGATGGTCGGCAGGAAGAGGCCCGCCGAGTTGAGCGTGAAGCCGAACTGGAGGATGTCGATGATGTCGCGCATCTTCCAGGCGAGCAGGAGCCCCAGGCCGCCGGCGCCGAGCGACGCCAGCGTGCCGATCCGCAGCATCGCCGAGGGCGGCATGTCCGGCCGCAGGTAGCGCTGGTGGATGTCCCGCGCGTAGTTGGCGGAGGCCGTGAGCACGCTGATCGACGCGACCGACATCACGGCCGACAGGATGCCGATGACCATCAGGCCCTTGAGCCCCACCGGGAAGCGATCGAGGACGAACGTCGCGAGGATGCTGGCGCTCGACGTCGGGTCCGGGTAGAGCACGGCCGCCGCGAGGCCGAGCCAGGCGACGGCGAGCGCGATCGGCAGCATCAGGATCGGCGCGAGGAGCGCGCCGCGCCGCGCCGCCGCGGCGTCGCGCGCCGCGAAGCTGCGCGAGAAGCTGTCCATCGCGACGAAGAAGCTGAGCACCATCGAGACCACCAGCGCCGCGACCTTGTCCCAGCCCTGCGCGCCGAAGTCGTAGTGCGCGGCCGGGAGCACGGCGCGCATGTCGCCCCAGCTGCCCGCCTGCGAGATCGCGACCGGAATGCCGACCGCGACGATCCCGACGAGGACCAGGGTGACCTGCACGCGGTCGGTATAGGTGACCGCGAGATAGCCGCCGGCCGCGGTGTAGAGCGTCACGATCGCGCCGGCGAGCAGCAGGCAGCTCCCGTAGCTCCAGCCGATCAACACCTGCAGGATGGCCGCGGCCGCGGCGAACTGGCCGGCGGAGTACGCGGTGTAGGCGAGGACCGTCGTGATGGTTGCGACCGCACGCGTGCGGTTGTCGTAGTGCTTCTCGATGAAGTCCGGGTAGGTGAGGTGGCGGTCGCCGTCACCCAGTTCCTTCACGCGCTTCGCGACCGTGAGCCCGAACAGGGCGCAGCCGATCGCCATGCCGATGATGTACCAGATGCCGGTGATGCCCTGCCCGTAGACGCGCGCGGAAGTGCCGACGATCGCGGCACCGCCGATCCAGGCTGCCACCCACATGCACGCGATCGTGACCGGCCCCATGCGCCTGCCGGCGACGAAGTAATCGTCGACGTCCGGCTTGCTGCGCTGGGCGTAGGCGCCGATGCCGATGAGGAGTGCGAGGTAGGCGAACAGGATGACCGTATCAACGACGCCCATGCGATCCGCCTCCCCGCCTCAGGTACTGCTTGTCCTTCGAGCACGCCGGCCGCGCGCCGCGGCCTGCGTCGCGGAATCGCGGGGTGCCGGCAGCGTGACGACCTTGCGCAGCTCAGTATAGGCCGCGGTCTTGTGCGGAATCGCCATGGCTTCGACGAAATGCGCCTGGAAGCGCGGCTCGATGGCGGTCTCGATCTTCTCCACCCGGCGCACCAGGTCCTCGATCGCGCTGCGCGCGGTGGCGTCGAGCAGCGCGATCCGCGCCCCGGCGCCGGCGGCGTTGCCGACCGAGGCGACCTTGCCGAGGTCGCAGTCCGGGATCATGCCGAGCACCATCGCGTGCTTCGTGTCGATGTGGCTGCCGAAGGCGCCGGCGAGCCCGATGCGGTCGACGCTGGCGATGCCGAGGTTGTCCATCAGCAGCGCGACGCCCGCGTACAGCGCCGCCTTCGCGAGCTGGATCGCGCGCACGTCGTTCTGGGTGATCTTCATCGGCACGTCGCCGCGGTGCAGCACGTAGGCGAAGGTCCGGCCGTCGGCGACGATGCGGTCGCTGCGCGCGGCGAGCGCGCCGTCGATCACGCCGTCCTGCGTGATGACGCCCGCGAGGTACAGCTCGGCGATGACCTCGATGATGCCGGAGCCGCAGACGCCGGTGACGCCGGTGCGCGCGGTCGCGGCGGCGAAGCCCGGGTCGTCCGACCACAGGTCGCTGCCGATCACCTTGACGCGCGGCTCGAGCGTCTCCGGGTCGATGCGCACGCGCTCGATGGCGCCCGGCGCCGCGCGCTGCCCGCAGCTGATCTGCGCGCCCTCGAAGGCGGGACCGGTGGGGCTCGAGCAGGCGAGCAGGCGCTCGCGGTTGCCGAGCACGATCTCGGCGTTGGTGCCGACGTCGACCAGCAGCGTGATCTCGGAGCCGAGGTCGGGGCGCTCGGCGAGGATCATGCCGGCGGCGTCCGCGCCGACGTGCCCGGCGATGCAGGGCAGCACGTACACGCGCGCATTCGGGTGCACCGCGATGCCGAGCGACGACGCCGGCAGCGTCAGCGCCTGGTCGACCGCGAGCGCGAACGGCGCGCCGCCGAGCTCGACCGGGTCGATGCCGAGCACCAGGTGATGCATGATCGGGTTGCCGACCAGCGTGAGCTCGAGGATGTCGGTGGTCGCGATGCCGGCCTCGCGCGCGAGCTCCCCGGCGAGGCTCCCGAGCGCGGCGCGGATCGCGTCGGTCATCTGCCGCGCCCCGCCCGGGTTCATCATCGCGTACGACACGCGGCTCATCAGGTCTTCGCCGAAGCGGATCTGCGGGTTCATGGTGCCCGCGGCGCCGACCAGCTCGCCGGTCTCGAGGTCGCACAGGTGTGCCGCAACGGTCGTCGAGCCGACATCCACGGCCATGCCGTAGGCCTTGTCGTGGAAGCCGGGCCACAGCGCGATCACCTGGGAGGCGTCGTGCACGGCCGCGGTCACCTTCCACTCGCCCTTGCGCAGCGCCGCCTGCAGCTCGCCGAGGATGCCGAAGTCGCAGCCGAGCCCGGTGAGCTTCCATTCGCGCTCGAGCGCCTCGAACAGCCGCCGCAGGTCGCCCGAGGGGTCGTGCATGTCCGGCTCGCGCACCTCGACGTAATGCAGGCGCACGACCGGGTTCAGCTTGATCTCGCGCGCGTCGGCGTCCTTGCGCACGACCTGGCGATGCACCTGGCTGGCGGCCGGCACGTCGACGACCACGTCGCCCTGCACGGTCGTCGAACAGGAGAGGCGATGCCCGGGCGCGAGGCCGCGGCGTTTCGCGTAGCGCTGCTCGGTCTCGCTGACCGGCGAGACGCTCGCCGCGCCGGAGCGCACGCCGTGCTTGGCGAACTCGCCCTCCGCGACCAGCACCTGGCAGCGGCCGCAGATGCCGCGCCCGCCGCAGACGGAATCGACGTCGACGCCGAGCGTGCGCGCGGCGGAGAGGAGCGGCGTGCCGACGGGGAAACGCCCGCGCTTGCCCGAAGGCGTGAAGACAACCAGCGGCTCCCGCGCGGTCATGGGACGCCGCTCAGGCCGGAACTCCGCTGCGGGGCCTCCGGCCCCGTTCGCGGCGGCCGCGGCCGGCCTCGCCGTCGGCGCCCACCGGAGGCGCCTCGCGGAAGCGCGCGATCCAGCGCTCGCAGTGCGGGTCGTGTCCCATCATGACGTCCGCGCCCATGCAGGCCTGGATCGTCTCGACGTGCAGCGGGTTCGTGATCGCCGAGGTGAGGCCCGATCCGATCGCCATCGTCAGGAAGGCGCTGTTGATGCCGCCGCGGTTCGGCAGGCCGAAGCTGACGTTGGAGGCGCCGCAGGTCGTGTTGACCTTCAGCTCGCTCTGCAGCCGCCGCACGAGGCGCATCACCTGCACGCCCGCCAGGTTGATGGCCCCGATGGGCATCACGAGCGGGTCGACGACGATGTCGCTGCGGGGGATCCCGTGGTCGGCGGCGCGCTCTACGATCCTCTTGGCGACCGCAAAGCGGACGTCCGGGTCCTCGGAGATGCCGGTCTCGTCGTTGCTGATCGCGACCACGGCCGCGCCGTACTTCTTGATGAGCGGCAGGACGGCCTCGAGGCGTTCCTCCTCGCCGGTGACGGAGTTCACGAGCGCCTTGCCCTTGTAGACGGCAAGGCCCGCTTCGAGCGCCGCGACGATCGACGAGTCGATCGACAGCGGCACGTCGGTGATGGACTGCACGAGCTGGATGGCTTTCGCCAGGATCGCCGGCTCGTCGGCGAGCGGTATGCCGGCGTTGACGTCCAGCATGTGTGCGCCTGCCTCGACCTGCGCGCGCGCATCGGCTTCGACGCGGCTGAAGTCGCCGGCGGCCATCTCGGCGGCCAGGAGCTTGCGCCCGGTCGGGTTGATGCGCTCGCCGATGATGACGAACGGGCGGTCGAAGCCGATCACGACCTCGCGGGTCGCGGAGGAGACGACGGTATCGGTCATGCGGGTGCCTCGGCCAGGCCGTGAGCGCGCACCAGGCGCTCGAGGTCCTCGTCGCTGTAACGGGCCTCGATGCGCGCCGCCTCGGCGGCGGCCTCCTTCTCGATGTCGTCGCTGCAGGGCGTCGCGGCCGAGCGCTTCCACTCGGCGAGGTAGAGGTCGGAGCTGCCCTTGCCGGCGCGCATCGCGGCGCTGTCGACGGCTTCCTGGAAACGCTCCGAGAGCTTCACCTTCGCGGTTTCGCGGCCGCGCCGCACCACGACCTGCGCCGGGATGTCGCGCCAGGAAATGACGCTCAGGCTGGCCACAGCGGCATCCACGGGCGGCCGGCGAAGGCGGCGAGGCTCGTGCCGAGCCCGCCGTGTCCGGTGTCGCGCATCTCGAACGAGAGCGCGAGGCGCGCCGCGATCGCGCGGGCCTCGTCCTCGGCGCCGGGTCTGGGGGCCTGGGCGAGGTAGACGAGGCGGCGGTAGTTGCCGAAGTAGGCCTGCAGCAGCTCCGGGTGGCGGTCGATGCCGAGCGCGCGTATCACCAGGCGCTCGAAGTGACGCAGCAGGAAATCCGTGAGGTAGAACGTGCCGGGTTCCGCCTCGGACAGCGCGGCGAAGTCGGCCGTCCCGGCGTAGAACTCGTAGCAGTGCGCGCCGGGAATGCGCTCGACGCCCTCTTCGGCCAGCACGGCGTCCAGGGCGCCCTGCGTCCCGCATTCGCCGTAGGCCACGAAGATGCCCGCATACCGGTCCCGGTTCTCCCGGATCTTTTCGCGCACCGCCGGCGCGATGCGCTCGGGGCGGTTGTGCAGCTCCGGCGGCAGGCAGGCGACGTCGAGCGAGCTCCAGCCATTCGCGCGCTTGAGCGCCGCCACCTCGCGCGCGAGCGCGCCGCAGGCGATGACGAGGATCCTAGGAAGCATGGGCGAGCGCGCGGCGTTCGGCGAGGAGCCGCTTCGCCGTTTCGACCGCGATCGCCGCGTCGCGGCAATAGGCGTCGGCGCCGATGGCCTTGCCGAATTCCTCGTTGAGGGGCGCGCCCCCGACCAGCACGATGTACTTGTCGCGCAGGTTCTTGTCCTTCAGCGTGTCGATCACGACCTTCATGTAGGGCATCGTGGTCGTAAGCAGCGCCGACATGCCGAGGAAGTCCGGCTTGTGCTCCTCGAGCGCGGCGAGGTATTTCTCGACCGCGTTGTTGATGCCGAGGTCGATGACCTCGAATCCCGCGCCCTCCATCATCATCCCGACGAGGTTCTTGCCGATGTCGTGGATGTCGCCCTTGACCGTGCCGATGACGATCTTGCCGATGGGCTCGGCGCCGGTTTCGGCGAGCAGCGGCCGCAGGATCGCCATGCCGCCCTTCATGGCATTGGCGGCCAGCAGCACTTCGGGGACGAACAGGATGCCGTCGCGGAAGTCGATGCCGACGATGCGCATGCCCTCGACCAGGGCGTCGTTCAGCACCTTGTCGGGACCCCAGCCGCGCTCGAGGAAGATATGCGTCGCCTGCTCGACCTCGGCCTTCAGGCCGTTGTACATGTCGTCGTGGACCTGCTCGATGAGCTCGGCGTCGTCGAGCGACCGCAGGTCGAACTCGCCTTCTGTTGCCTCAGCCATCTAGTGACCCCGCCGCGACGTTATTGAACGGATGTTAAACAATGGCACTCTCCCCGAATTGCCGTTTCGCGACAAGAACTTACCCTGACGCGACATCCGCTCAGGAACTGCGACTTCCGCCCGCCGGTTCAGCGCCGGACCCGGCGTTCGGCGCTCGGGGGATGGCCGAACAGGGATCGGTAGCACCGGGAGAAGTGTGGCGGCGACTTGAAGCCGCAGGAGGTCGTGACGTCCATGATCGGCATGGCCGTCTGCAGCAGGAGCTCCCGCGCACGGCGCAGGCGCATCTCGAGGTAGTAACGCTTGGGCACGCAGTCGAGGTGGCGCCGGAACAGGCGCTCGATCTGGCGCCTGGACAGCCCGGTGCTGCGGGCGATGTCCTCGAGCGAAAGCGGCTTCTCGATGTTCTCTTCCATGAGTTCGGCGACCTGGATCATGCCGCGATGGGAGCTGCCGATCTGGGCCCGCAAGGGCACGTACTGGCGGTCGTCGCTGCTTCGCACCCGCTCCAGCACGAACTGTTCCGAAACCTGCTGTGAAATCCGAAGTCCATGCTTCAACTGGATGAGGTTAAGCATCAGGTCCAGGGGGGCCGTGCCGCCTGAGGCCGTATAGCGGTCGCGATCGATGCTGAAGACCTGATCGTTCAGGTGCACGCGCGGGAATTCCTCGCGGAGCGCCGGCAGGTTCTCCCAGTGGATGGTCGCGCGGTAGTGGTCGAGCAGGCCGGCGCGGGCGAGCGCGTAACCGCCGGTGCACAGGGCGCCGAGGCCGACGCGACGCTCGGCGATCCTGCGCAGCGCCGTGAGCAGCGGATTCGAGACCGCCTCGCGGACGTTGATGCCGCCGCAGACGAAGAGGATTTCGACCTTGCCGATCTTGTCGAGCGCGACGGTCGGCGTGAGTTCCAGCGAGCTGCTCGCCGGGATGGGCCGGCCGTCCAGGCTCGCGATCGACCATTCGTAAACGTCCTGGCCGACCACGCGGTTGGCCATGCGCAGGACCTCGAGCGCGTTCGTCACCGCGATCAGCGAGTAGTTGGGCAGCGTCAGGAACGCATAGCGTGTCTTGTCCATGCGCGACGGAGTATGTCGCATTCAGGGCTGCCGGTCTTCGGCCAACGGCTAAACTGCCCGGGACGAGGGGGACGTTCGGATGAAGTCACACGCGCGGGTGGTCGTGATCGGCGGCGGCGCCGTCGGGGTCAGCACCCTTTATCACCTGGTCCACAAGGGCTGGTCCGACGTCGTGCTCGTCGAGCGCGCGGAACTCACGGCGGGCTCCACCTGGCACGCCGCCGGCCTGCTGCCGCTCTTCAACATGAGCTACACGGTCGGGCAGCTGCACAAGTATTCGATCGACCTCTACAAGCGCCTGCCGGCCGAGACCGGGCAGGACGTCAGTTTCCACGTGACCGGGAACCTGCGCCTCGCAACCTCGCGCGACCGCCTCGACGAGTACCGGAAATACTGCGGCACGGCGAACACGATCGGTGTGCCGTTCGAAATCGTCGGCCCGGAGCGCGTGAAGGAGCTGTGGCCGCTGCTGACGCTCGGCGGCACGGAGGACACGGCCGCGGTCATCGGCGGGCTCTACCACCCGCACGACGGGCACATCGCGCCGGCGGACCTGACGATGGCGCTGCGCAAGGGCGCACGGGCGGGAGGCGCGGAAATATACGAGCAGACGGAGGTCACGGCGGTTTCGCGCACGCGCTCGGGCGAGTGGAAGCTGACGACGACGAAGGGCGAGATCACGGCGGAGCACGTCGTCTGCGCGACCGGCAACTACGCGCGCCAGACCGGGAACATGTTCGGCCTCAACGTGCCGGCGATCCCGGTCGAGCACCAGTACATCGTCTACGAGGAATCGCCGGAGCTGAAAGCCTACCGCCAGGGCGGCGGGCGCGAGCTCGCGGTGATGCGCGAGCCTGACCAGTCGTATTACCTGCGCGAGGAGCGCATGGGCTGGATCCTCGGGCCCTACGAAGCCGGCGCGCCCGCCCGCTTCGCGGACGGCGTGCCGTCCTGGTTCGGCAAGAGCCTGTTCGACGGCGACCTCGAGCGGCTCATCCCGCACATCGAAGGCGCCCAGCGGCGCGTGCCCGCGCTCGTGAACTGCGGCATCAAGGACATCGTCAACGGGCCGATTTCGTACACGCCTGACGGCAGCGCGCTGATCGGGCCGGCCTGGGGGCTGCCGAACGTCTGGCTCAACGAGGGCCACAGCTTCGGCATCACCGCGGCGGGCGGCGCCGGCTGGCAACTCGCGGAGTGGATCGTCGAGGGCGAGCCGGGCATCGACATGCTCGCGCTCGACCCGCGCCGCTTCGGCCCCTACACCAGCAAGCGTTACCTGGTGCAGAAGAACGAGGAGACGTATCGCAACGTCTTCACGATTCACTACCCGGATGAAGAGCGACCGGACGCGAGGCCCGCGAAGACGAGCCCCGTCTACGACAGGCTGAAGCACATGGGCGCCGTGTTCGGCCAGCGTTACGGCTGGGAGCGCGCGAACTGGTTTGCGCCGACCGGCGTCGAAGCGAAGGACGAATGGAGCTTTCGCCGCACCAACTGGTTCGGGCATGTCGGCAACGAATGCCGCCGCCTTCGCGGGCAGGTGGGCGTCATCGACCTCACGCCTTTCACCAAGCACGTCGTCGAGGGGCCGGGCGCGGAAGCATGGCTCGACGGCCTGGTCGCAAACAAGGTGCCCACGAAGACCGGCCGGATGGCGCTTTCGCACGCGTTGACGAAGCGCGGCGGCATCCGCTCCGAGTTCACGATCACGAAGCTCGACGAGGGGCGCTTCTATCTCGTGAGCGCGGGCGCCGCGGAGCGCTATGACACGGACCTGTTGCACAAGCGCCTGCCGGCCGACGGCTCGGTGCGCCTGTCGAACATCACGAGCTCGCGCGGCTGCTTCGTCGTCGCGGGCCCGCGCTCGCGCGACGTGCTCGCGAAACTCACCGACACGGCGCTGGACAACGACGCCTTCCCCTGGCTCACCGGCCGTGTTGCGGAAGTCGGGCTCGCGACGGACGTGTACCTGCTCCGCGTCAACTTCGTGGGCAGCCTCGGATGGGAGCTGCACTTCCCGATCGAGTACGCGCGTCACCTGTTCGTCGCCATCTTTACCGCCGGGGCGGAACACGGCATCGGCATGGCCGGCATGCGCGCGATGGAATCGCTGCGCATGGAGAAGTCCTACCGCATGTGGGGCAGCGACCTGACACGCGAGAACACGCCGCTGGAGGCGGGCCTCGAGCGCTTCGTGCGGATGAACAAGGGCGACTTCGCGGGCAAGGCGGCGCTCGAGCGCCAGCTCGCGGCCGGCGTGCCGAACCGCTTCGTCACGCTCGACGTGCACGGCGTCACCGACACGGACCCGCTCGGCAACGAGCCGCTGTTCGACGGGAAGGGCCGCATGATCGGCCGCGCCACTTCGGGCTGCTACGGGCACGTGCTGGGCAAGAGCCTCGCGATCGGCTACGTGAAGCCGGAGTTCGCCGAGGTCGGCGCGCGGGTCGCGATCGAGATCCTCGGCGAGCGCAAGGAGGCGACGGTGCTGGTGGACTCGCCCTACGACCCCGAGAACAAGGAACTCCGCGCCTGAAGCGCCAATCCTGGTCGGGGCTGTCGCTGCTGTGGCGGAGCCTGTCGCGCCATCGCGGCTGGCGCGAGCAGTGGCGCAAGCCCGAGCCCAAGCCCGCGTACGACGCGGTCATCGTCGGCGGCGGCGGCCACGGCCTCGGCACTGCCTACTACCTGGCGGCCGAGCACGGCCTCACCAACATCGCGGTCGTCGAGAAGGGCTGGATCGGCGGCGGCAACACCGGCCGCAACACGACCATCATCCGCTCGAACTACCTGTTCGACGAGAGCATCGCGATCTACGACCACGCGGTGAAGATGTGGAAGGACCTCGCGCAGGAGCTCAACTACAACGTCATGTACTCGCCGCGCGGCGTCATGATGCTCGCGCACAACGTGCACGACGCGCAGATGCTGAAGCGGATCCTGCACGCGAACCGCGCCAACGGCGTGGACAACGAGTGGCTGGAGCCCGCGCAGGCGAAGGCCTTCTGCCCGCCGCTCAACATCGCGACGGACATCCGCTACCCGGTGCTCGGCGCGACGCTGCAGCGCCGCGGCGGCACGGCGCGCCACGACGCCGTGGCCTGGGGCTACGCGCGCGCCGCCGACGCACTCGGCGTCGACATCCTCGAGAACTGCGAGGTCACGGACATGCGCCGCGACGCGGGCGGCGCGATCGACGCGCTCGAGACCACGCGCGGCCTCATCCGCACGCGCAAGGTCGGCGTCGTCGCGGCCGGCAACTCGAGCGTCGTCATGCGCATGGCCGGCATCCGGCTACCGCTCGAGAGCTACCCGCTGCAGGCGCTGGTCTCGGAGCCGGTCAAGCCCGTGTTTCCCTGCGTCGTGATGTCGAACGCGATCCACGCCTACATCAGCCAGTCGGACAAGGGCGAGCTCGTCATCGGCGCCGGGACCGATTCCTACACCTCGTATACCCAGCGCGGCGCGCTGCACGTGGACCTGCACACGCTCGAGGCGATCTGCGAGCTGTTCCCGTGTTTCCGCCGCCTGCGGATGCTGCGCAACTGGGGCGGGATCGTCGACGTGACCCCCGACCGCTCGCCGGTCATCGGCATGACGCCGGTGCCGGGACTGTTCGTCAATTGCGGCTGGGGCACCGGCGGCTTCAAGGCGACACCGGGGTCGGCGCACGTCTTCGCCTGGACGATGGCGAAGGGCGAGCCGCACCCGATCGCGGCGCCGTTCTCGCTCGAGCGCTTCCGCGACGGGCGGCTGATCGACGAGGCCGCGGCCGCCGGGGTCGCGCACTGACATGCTGCTGATCCAATGCCCGTATTGCGGCGAGCGGCCGGAAATCGAGTTTTCCTACGGCGGCCAGGCGCATCTGGCGCGGCCGGCGCGCCCGGCCGATCTGTCCGACGACGAATGGGCGGCGTACCTGTACCTGCGCGACAACCCGCGCGGACTGCACGCCGAGCGCTGGCGTCACGTGCGCGGCTGCGGGCGCTTCTTCAATGCGCTGCGAGACACGACCACCGACCGCTTCGCCGGCACCTACGAGACCGGGAAGAGCGCGCCGTGAGCGCGTTCCGCACCACGAACGGCGGACGCATCGACCGGTCGCGCACGCTCCGGTTCCGCTTCGACGGCGCTGCGTATGAGGGCCTCGCCGGCGACACGCTGGCCTCCGCGCTGCTCGCGAACGGCGTGCACCTCGTCGGGCGCTCGTTCAAGTATCACCGGCCGCGCGGCATCGTCACGGCCGGCGGCGAGGAACCGAACGCGCTGGTGACCGTGCGCCGCGACGCGGCGCGCGAGACGCCGAACCTGCGCGCGACCCAGGTCGAGCTCTACGAAGGGCTCGAGGCGCACTCGCAGAACCGATGGCCGAGCCTCGCCTTCGACGTCGGCCGCGCGAATGACTTCCTCTCGCCGGTTTTCCCGGCGGGTTTCTACTACAAGACGTTCATGTGGCCGCGCACGGCGTGGGCGGCGCTCTACGAGCCGCTGATCCGCCGCGCCGCGGGCCTCGGCCGCGCGCCGTCGCAGCCGGATCCGGACCGGTACGTCCAGCGCTATGCCCATTGCGAGGTGCTCGTCGTCGGCGCAGGCCCGGCCGGGCTCGCCGCCGCGCTCGCGGCCGCCGCGGGCGGCGCGCGGGTGATCCTCGCCGACGAGCAGCCGGAGCCGGGCGGTACGCTGCTCGACGGCTGCGCGGCGAGCATCGACGGCGAGATGGCCGACGCCTGGCTCGCCTGGAGCCTCGCGGAACTCGCGGGCAACCCGCGCGTGCGCGTGATGCCGCGCACGACGGTCTTCGGTTACTTCCCGCACAACAACCTGGGCCTGGTCGAGCGGCTGACCGATCACCTCGCGAGTCCCGCGGACGGACAGGCGCGCGAGCGCCTGTGGCAGGTGCGGGCGCGGGAGGTGGTGCTCGCGACCGGAGCCATCGAGCAGCCGCTCGTGTTCCCGGGCAACGACCGGCCGGGTGTCATGCTGGCGGGCGCCGTGCGCAGCTACCTCGGCCGCTACGGCGTGCGCGCCGGCACGCGCGCGGTCGTCGTGACGACGACCGACGGCGCCTACCGCACGGCGCTCGAACTCGCGAAGGGCGGCATCGCGATCGCGGCGATCGCGGACCTGCGCGCGAAAGCGCCGGACGGCGCGGCGCAGGCCGCGCGCGATGCGGGCATCGAGATCCTCGCGGGCGCGAACGTGCGTGGCACGCGCGGCGGGCTGCGGGTATCCCGCATCGACATCGACGGGCGCCGCTTTGCCTGCGACCTCGTGCTCATGTCGGGCGGCCTCGCGCCCGCGGTTCATCTTTTCTCGCAGTCCCGCGGCCGGCTCTCGTGGAGCGACGCGGCACGGGCTTTCGTGCCCTCCGCCTCGGCGGAGCGCGCGCACCCGGCGGGCGCGGGCCGCGGCGTGTTCGGGCTCGCCGCCGCGCTGGCGGACGGCGCGGCCGCGGGCCTCGCCGCCGCGCGCGCAAGCGGGCACCCGGCGCCGGCAATGCGGTTCGAGGTCAGCGGCGGCGAGCGCCTGCCGGATTCCGCGGGCGCGGCCGTGAAGCGGCCCGGAGCCGCGGGCGCGAAAGCCTTCGTGGATTTCCAGAACGACGTGACCGCGCGCGACCTCGAGCTCGCGACGCGCGAGGGATTCCGCTCGATCGAGCACGTCAAGCGCTACACCACGACCGGCATGGCGACCGACCAGGGCAAGACCTCGAGCCTGAACGCGCTCGGCCTCATCGCGGCGGAGCTCGGCAAGGCGGTGCCGGAAGTCGGCCACACCACGTTCCGCATGCCGTACACGCCGGTCAGCTTCGGCAGCCTTGCGGGCCTGGCGCGCGGCGCGCTGTTCGATCCCGTGCGCACGACGCCCATGCACGAGTGCGCCGTGCGCCGCGGCGCGGTGTTCGAGGACGTCGGCCAGTGGAAGCGAGCGCGCTATTTCCCGCGCGCCGGCGAGGACATGCACGCGGCGGTCGCGCGCGAATGCCGCGCCGTGCGCACAGCCGTCGGCGTCTTCGACGCCTCGACGCTCGGCAAGATCGCCGTCGTCGGGCCCGGCGCGGCCGAGTTCCTGAACCGGCTCTACGTCAACGACTTCTCGGGCCTCGCGCCGGGACGCTCGCGCTACGGGATCCTGCTGCGCGAGGACGGCTTCGTCTACGACGACGGCGTCATCGCGCGGCTCGCGCCGGACCGCTTCCACGTGACGACGACGACCGGCGGCGCCGCGCGCGTGCTCGCGATGATGGAAGACTACCGCCAGACGGAATGGACCGACCTCGAGGTCTGGCTCACCTCGGTCACCGAGCAATGGGCGGTGATCGCGGTGCAGGGTCCGCTCGCGCGGCAGGTGCTCGCGCCGCTGGTGCAGGGCATCGACCTGCTGCCGTCCTCCCTGCCGCACATGGCGGTGACGGAGGGACGCGTCGCGGGCGCGCCGGCATTGGTATTCCGCGTGAGCTTCACCGGCGAGCTCGGCTACGAGATCAACGTGCCGGCGGACCACGGCCGCAGCGTGTGGGAGGCCGTCTGCGAGGCCGGCGCCGCAGCGGGCATCACGCCCTACGGCACCGAGACGATGCACGTGCTGCGCGCGGAGAAGGGCTACATCATCGTCGGCCAGGACACCGACGGCACGGCGACGCCGCTCGACGCCGGGCTCGGCTGGGCCGTCGGGCGCAGGAAGCCGGACTTCGTCGGCAAGCGTTCGCTCGAGCGCGCCACGATGCAGTCGCCGGACCGCAGGCAGCTCGTGGGCCTTCGCACGCGCGACGCGGGCGTCGTGCTGGAGGAGGGCGCCCAGGTCACGGCCACGGCGGGACAGGCGGCGCCGATGAAGTCATCGGGCACGTCACCTCGTCGTATGCGAGCGCCGCGCTCGGCCATTCGGTCGCGCTCGCGATGGTCGCGGGCGGCCGCGCGCGCGAAGGCGCGACGCTCTACGTGCCGATGGCCGCGGGCGAGATCCCCGTGACGGTGACGAAGCCGGTGTTCTACGACCCGGAGGGAGCGCGCCTGCATGGCTGACGCCGACCCCGGGTTCCGCCGCCTCGCGCCTGCAGCGCGCTTCATCCTGCAGGGCGGACGGCCCGTGCGCGACGCCGCGGCCCGGGCCTTCGGCCTCGCGCTGCGCGAGGAGGCCTGCCGCGCGCAGGCAGACGGCGAACGCGCCGCCCTTTGGCTCGGCCCGGACGAGCAGTTGCTGCTGGCGCCTGCGGGGGATGCCGGACGTCTGCAGGCGGAGCTCGGTGCCGCGCTGCAGGGCCTGGCGCACTCGCTGGTGGAGGTGAGCCAGCGCCAGGCGGGCCTCGCCGTGGACGGGCCCCGGGCCCGCGATCTCATCGCGAGCGGTTGTCCGCTCGACCTCGACCCGGAGTCCTTCCCGGTCGGCATGTGCGCGCGCACGCTGTTTGCCAAGGCCGAGGTCGTTTTGTGGCGGCGCGGCGCCGAGGAGTACCATCTGGAAGTCGCGCGTTCCTTCGCGGGCTATGTCCTCGACTGGATGCGCGAAGTGAATCGGTCGGATTACCCGTAACTTCCGGGGCGAGGGGGGATTCATGCAGTTCATTCGACGGGCAGACGTGGGCGCCGCGGTTCGGCTCGCGCTCCTGACGGCGGTGACGTGCGGCTCACAGGCGGCCCGGGCCGACCAGGCGGAAACGCCGCCGGCACCGGCGACGACGCGCATCGAGGAGATCGTCGTCACGGCACAGCGTCGCGAGCAGAACATCCAGGAGGTCGGCATCGCGGTGACGCCCCTCGGCGAGAAGGCGCTGTCCGAACTCAACATCACGACCGCGACCGACATCGTGCGCGCGGTGCCGAGCCTCAAGATGAACGCGTACTCGAGCGCCCAGGTGGTGTTCAACATCCGCGGCGTCTCGCAGAACGACTACGGCGACCAGCAGGAGCCGCCGGTCGCGGTGTACCAGGACGACAGCTACTCCAGCTCGATCAACCTCGCGAGCTTCCCGGTGTTCGACCTCGCGCGCGTCGAGACGCTGCGCGGGCCGCAGGGCACGCTGTTCGGCCGGAATGCCACTGGCGGCGCGATCCAGTTCATCTCCAACACGCCGACCGAGGAGTTCGAGGGCTATGCGAACCTGACGGTCGGGAACTACAACGCGTTCATCGTCGACGGCGCGATGTCCGGCCCGCTCTCGGACGCGGTCCAGGGTCGGCTGGCCTTCATCGTGAACCAGGACGACGGCTGGATGGAGTCGATCATCCCCGGCGTGCCTGACCGCGGCGGCAACGACCATTACGCGCTGCGCGGCCGCCTCGCCTGGCAGCCCGGCGACTCGACGGATGTCGACCTGATCGTGCGCTACCTGAAAGCCGACAAGGAAACGCAGGCCGGCCTCTATTCCCACGAGCCCGCCTGCCCGAATGCGCAGTTCCAGGGCGAGTTCACGCCGCCGGACCTTGCCTGCGCGTTCTGGGGCACGGGGCCCGGCGAGTCCGGCACGGGCTTCCGCGAGGACTCGATCATCCCGAGCCGCGGCGGCGACCCGTGGAAGACCGCGGAGACGGAGCCTTCGTACGTGGATCGCGAGATCTTCGGCGCGCAGGTGCGGGTCGATTCAGACTTCGGCGGCGCGACGTTCACCTCCATCACCGATTACCAGACCTCGGACAAGTTCTACACCGAGGGCGGCGACTCCTCGCCGGACGAGGGCGTGTACTTCTTCCAGGGCAGCGACCTCGACCAGTTCTCGCAGGAGTTCCGCCTGTCGTGGGCGGCGGGCGACCACCAGCTGGTCGCGGGCGTGTTCGGCATGAAGGTCGACGGCGACTACATCGGCAAGTTCGCCGACCCGTTCTACGGCTACGACCCGGACGTCGCGTTCACGCAGGAAACCACCTCGTACGCGGCTTTCCTCCAGGACGAGTGGAGCTTCAGCGACGAGTGGAAGCTGATCCTCGGCGCCCGCTACTGGCATGACACGCGCGAAGGGTCGTACTTCGGCAGCGCGCCGGAAGTTCCGGGCCTCACGCCGCCGGTCACGATCATCTTCGGGCCGGACGAGATCTTCCCGAACAACCCGGACGTGCTGGTCACGACGGCGGACGCCGAGCGGGATTTCGACGACGTCACCGCGCGGGTCGAGCTCGACTACAAGCCGAACGAGAACCTGCTCTGGTACCTGTCCTATAACCGCGGCAGCAAGAGCGGCGGCTACACTTTCTCGACCGGCACGCCGTACAGCCCGAACGAGGAGGAGTTCCTGAACGGCATCCCGTTCGAGCCCGAGACGCTGAACGCCTTCGAGCTCGGCATGAAGTCGAACATCGGCGGCAACATGACGCTGAACCTCAGCGCCTTCTACTACGACTACGAGGACTACCAGGCCTTCGCGCAGCTCGGCCCGGTGCAGACCGTCATCAACCAGGATGCCGAGGCCCAGGGCCTCGAAGTCGAACTCAACGCGCACCCGACGGACCGCCTGACGCTGCAGCTCGGCGCCTCGTTCATGGACAGCGAAGTGAAGGACATCCTGCTGCCGGACCTCGCGACGGTCGTCGACCACGACCTGCCGCAGGCGCCGAGCTTGTCGGCCAACGCGCTGGCGCGCTATGAGTTCCCGCTGGGCGCCGGCATGGCCTCGATCCAGGGCGACGTGCTGTACACGGACGACTTCTGCTTCACCGTGCTGTGCGCGCCGGTCGAGGCGGAGGAGTCGTACACTGTCGCGAACGCGCGCATCGGCTATGGCGCCGGGCGACGGGCGCTGGTCGGTCGCGGCGTTCGTGAACAACCTGTTCGAGGAGGAATACCGCGTGTACGCCTTCGACAGCTCGCTGTTCTCGGGCGTGGTGGCCGGCGTCTACGGCAAGCCGCGCACCTACGGGGTGACGGCGAGCTTCCGCTTCGGCGCAGGCTACGACTGACGCGCCAGGGTTGAAGCTACCCAAGCCATTTTTCAGGCTGCCGGTCCGCTTCGACGCCGCACGCCTGCGCGCGGAGGCCGAGGCGCTGCCCGAGAGCGCCTGGTCGCGCCACCCGCAGGTCCACGACGGCAACACGGCCGCGCGCCTGATCACGGTCGGCGGCGGCGAGAACGACGCGGTCACGCGGCGAGATGAAGCCGACGCCGGCGCTGGAGGCGAGCCCGTACATTCAGCAGGTGCTCGCCTCCTTCAACACCGTGTGGTCGCGCTCGCGCCTCATGCGGATCGCGGGCGGCGGGTCGGTGCCGCAGCACAGCGACATGAACCATCACTGGTTCCACCGCGTGCGCGTGCACATCCCCGTGGTTACGCGGCCCGAAGTCCGGTTCCACTGCGCCGGCGAGAGCGTGCACATGGGGGCCGGGGAGGCCTGGATCTTCGACAACTGGCGCGAGCACCGGGTCGAGAACCCGGCTGCCGAGGCCCGCATCCACCTCGTCGCCGACACTGCGGGCACGTCGGCGTTCTGGCGGCTGGTGGCGAAAGGCAGTACGAAGGGCTTCGACAAGCCGGGACCGGAGGCGAAGCTCGTCGCCTTCGATCCCGCGGCGCGGCCGCGCCTGCTCATCGAGCGCTTCAACGCCGCGCCGGTCATGCCGCCCGCGGAGGTCGAGCAGCTGGCGTTCGATCTGCTGGCGGACCTCGCGCCCGCAGACGCGCGGCCCGAGTCGGCCGCGGCGGTCGGCCGGTTCGTGAACGCGATGATCGAGTTCTGCCATGACTGGCGTTCGCTCTGGTCCCTGCACGGCGACGAGCCGGGGGACCGGGACGCGTACGCGCAGCTCCTGCAGCGCGACCCGCGACCGGATCGCGGAGCTGCCGCCGGTGCGCATCGCAAGCACGGGCTACAGCGCGCAGGCGGTCCTGAATGCGCGCCTGTTCGCGCACGTCCTGTCCGACGGAGGGCCGCGCCGGGACGCCGCCGAGTTCAACGCGCCGGCGGCCGCGCCGCTCGGCACCGAGACCGTGACGCTCGAGCTGTCGCACGCCGAGATGCCGACGGTCGAGCTCCCGCGGATCCAGCCGGGCGCGCCAGTGCGGGGGCTCGTGGCGGAGCCCGAACTGGAGCCCACGATCGTGCAGGAGCCGCGACCCGCGCCGGCGCCGGAGGCCGAGCCGTTCAGGCCGCCCGTGCTGGAGCGGCCGATCGTGATCCTGAGCGCGCCGCGCGCCGGCAGCACGCTGCTGTTCGAGACGCTCGCCCAGGCTGCGGGCGTGTACACGATCGGCGGCGAGAGCCACCAGCTCATCGAGAGCATCGCCGCGCTGCGCCCGGGTCGCGGCATCGCGCGCTCCAACCGCCTGACGCGCAGCGACGCGACCACGGCGATCGTCGCGGAGTTGCGCCAGCGCTTCGCCGGAAGGATCCATGACCGCGATGGCAAGGCGCCGGGATCGGGCGCGCACGTGCGCCTGCTCGAGAAGACACCGAAGAATGCGCTGCGCGTGCCGTTCCTGCTCGAAGTGTTCCCCGACGCGCAGTTCATCTTCCTGCACCGGGATCCGCGCGCGAACCTCTCCAGCATGATTCAGGCCTGGCGCGCGAAGGGCTGGGTCACCTACCGGCAGCTGCCCGGATGGCCGGGACCCTGGTCGCTGCTGCTGCCGCCCGGCTACGAGCGCCTGCAGGGCCGGCCGCTCGAGGAGGTCGTGGCGTTCCAGTGGCGTGTCGCGAACCAGACCATCCTCGACGACCTCGCCGACCTGCCGCGTGAGCGGTGGACGCGTGTCAGTTACGAGGAGCTGCTGCGCGATCCGCGCGCGAAGGTCGCCGGCTTGCTCGACTTCGCCGGCATCGGGATGGACGCGCGGCTCGAGGCGTACCTCGCGAAACCGCTGCCGCTGTCCAAGCACACGCAGACCAGGCCCGACCCGGAGAAGTGGAGGCAGAATGCGCAGGAGATCGAGCGGGTGATGCCGCAGCTCGAAGCCATCGCGAGGCGACTCCATGAGTAAGCCCAACATCCTCATCGTCATGGCCGACCAGTTGAGCGGCACGTTCTTCCCGGACGGTCCGGCCGGCTTCCTGCACGCGCCGCACCTGAAAGCGCTGGCCGGGCGCTCGGCGCGGTTCGTGAACGCCTACACGACATCGCCGCTCTGCCTGCCGGCACGCGCCTCGCTCGCCGCCGGCCAGTTGCCGAGCCGGACGCGCGTGTACGACAACGCCGCCGAATTCGCGGCGGCGATCCCCACCTTCGCCCACCACCTGCGCCGCGCCGGCTACTACACCTGCCTGTCGGGCAAGATGCATTTCGTCGGGCCCGACCAGCTGCACGGATTCGAGGAACGGCTGACGACCGACATCTATCCGGCCGACTTCGGCTGGACGCCGGATTACCGCAAGCCCGGCGAGCGCATCGACTGGTGGTATCACAACCTCGGCTCGGTCACCGGCGCGGGCGTCGCCGAGACCACCAACCAGCTGGAATACGACGACGAGGTCGCCTTTCTCGCCAACCAGAAGCTCTACGGCCTGGCGCGCGAGAGCGATGACGCGGTGCGCCGGCCCTGGTGCCTGATGGTCTCGTTCACCCATCCGCACGATCCTTACGTCGCCCGCCAGCGTTTCTGGGACCTGTATGAAGGCTCGCCGAACCTGGAGCCGAAGGTCGGTCGCATCGACTTTGACGCGCAGGACGCGCATTCGAAGCGGCTGATGCTCGCCTGCGACTATGGCCGTTTCAAGGTGACGGCAGACGACGTGCGCCGTTCCCGTCGGGCCTATTTCGCCAACGTTTCCTATCTCGACGAGAAAGTCGGCGAGCTCCTCGACACGTTGGGCCGCACGCGCATGCTGGACGAGACGGTGATCGTCTTCTGCGCCGACCACGGCGACATGCTTGGCGAGCGCGGGCTCTGGTTCAAGATGAATTTCTTCGAAGGCTCGGCGCGCGTCCCGCTTCTCGTCGCGGGCCCCGGGATCGCGGCCGGCAAGCACCTGGCGCCGGTGTCGAATCTCGACCTGACCGCCACGTTCTGCGACTTCGCCGGAATCCCGGTGCAAGAAATCGCTGCCTGGACCGACGGCGAGAGCCTCAAGCCGATCATCGACGGCGGCACCCGCACCTCGCCCGTGCTCATGGAGTACGCGGCGGAAGGATCCCATGCGCCGCTGGTCGCGATCCGCGAGGGCGACTGGAAATACATCCGCTGCGCGCTGGATCCGGAGCAGCTGTTCAACCTGGCGAGCGACCCGCAGGAGCGGGCCAATCTCGCCGTGGACCCCGCCCACGCCACGACGCTGTCGGGATTCCGCGCCATGGCCGATGCGCGCTGGGACCTCGGGCGCTTCGATGCCGACGTGCGCGCGAGCCAGGCGCAACGCTGGGTGGTGTACGAAGCGCTGCGCAAGGGCGCCTATCACCCGTGGGACTATCAGCCGCAGCGGGATGCGTCCGAGCGATTCATGCGCAATCACATGAACCTCGACACCCTGGAGGGCTCGAAGCGCTTTCCACGCGGCCGGTAGGCGCGCCCGCGACGACCGGCGCCTTTACTCGACGACGACCGCCGTGCCGCTCGCGGACACCATCAGCATGCTGTTGCCCTGGCCGAGCACTTCGTAGTCGAGGTCGACGCCCACGACGGCGTTCGCCCCGATCCCGGCGGCACGCTCCTGCAGTTCCGCGAGCGCGATCTCCCGGGCTCGCTGCAGCTCCTTTTCATAGGTGGCCGAGCGACCGCCGACGATGTCCCGGACGCTTGCGAAAAGGTCCTTGAAGACGTTGGCGCCCAGTATGGCTTCGCCGGCGGTGACGCCGCAGTACTTGACGATCCTTTTCCCCTCGATGTTCGGCGTGGTGGTTACCAGCATGCAGATTGACCTTCAGTTGATGGTTGAGGCGTCGATGAACCGTCGATGAATCCGCTTCACCGCCGCGAAAAGAACGGCGACCAGCAGCGCTGCAGCCGCAATGACCTCGAACCAGATCGTGAAGTTCATGGCGGCCGTGTGCGCATGGAAACGGGCTCGTGAATAGTGCAGCAGGCCATCGAATCCCATCACCGCGTAGAGACCCATCAGCAACAGGCCGACGGAAGGCCAACGGCGCAAATAAAGGACGAAGCCGCCAACACCGATGGCTGCCAAGCCTGTCCAGGTGAGGTAGACCTGCGATCGAGTCAGCCAGTACGGCAGGTTCGGATAGTCACCGAGGAATTCCGCGTTGTGCGCGAAGTGAAGGAGACTGGCCGCCAGGCAGACCACCAGCAAAACACCGAGGCGTTTGCCTTCCGGGATACTCCCGCGCACGCTCAAATCCCTGGAGGACCGCATCCGGCGCATGGTTGGGCACTCTCGGCGCTCAGCAAGGGCCCACGCGGTCGCCGTGGTTGAGGTGAGCCTCCACCGCTTCCTGCGGCAGTTCCATGGTCTTTTTGCCCATATGGCAGACAACGGCGGTATCACCGCCAGCCTTTCCATTTGAGCCCACGGAAGTAGCAGCGCAACCGGCGAGGGAAAAGGCAAGCAAGGCGGCCAGGAACGGTTTCATTTCACGGCTCCAGGATAGTGCTGAAAAAGGGGTGAGCGACTCGTGCACCCGTGACCATATAACACCCTTGTCCGTGCATCGAAAGTCGGGCGGCTTTGCGCCTTTATCTCTGCGAGACCTGCCAGTCGCCGACGACGTAGAAGGGCGCCGTCGACGGCGCCAGCGGCGCCCTTCCCAATACGCGATCGGCCAGCTTCTCCGCCAGCATGATGGTCGGCGCGTTGAGGTTGCCGGTCGTGATGGACGGCATCACCGAGGAATCGACGACCCGCAGCGCCTCGGTGCCGTAGACCCGGCCATCCGGGTCCACCACGGCCATGCGGTCGCTGCTGCGTCCCATCTTGTTGCTGCAGGACGGGTGATAGGCGCTCTCGACCTTCGCGCGCACGAAAGCGTCGATCTCGTCGTCCGTCTGCACGTCCTTGCCCGGCTGGATCTCGCGTCCGCGGTATGGATCGAAGGCCGCCTGCGCGAATATCTCGCGCGTGAGGCGCAACCCCGCGCGGAACTCGGCCAGGTCGTCCGGGTGGCTCAGGTAGTTGAAAAGGATCCGCGGCTTGGCGCGCGCATCGCGCGAGGCGAGCCGGACGTGCCCGCGGCTCTTGGAGCGCATCGGGCCGACGTGCGCCTGGAAGCCGTGCTCGTTCGCGAGCGAGGAGCCGTCGTAGGTCACCGCGAGCGGCAGGAAGTGGAACTGGAGGTCGGGGTACGGCACGCCGGCGCGGCTCCTGATGAAACCTCCGGTCTCGAAGTGGTTGGTCGCGCCGAGGCCGTCCTTGAACAGCAGCCAGCGCGCGCCGATCATCGCGCGCGCGAAGAGTCCCATCGATGAATACAGCGTGATGGGCTGGGTACAGGCGACCTGGAAGTAGAACTCGAGGTGGTCCTGCAGGTTCTCTCCGACGCCGGGCAGGTCGTGGACGACCGGGATGCCGTGTTCGGCGAGCTCGGCGGCAGGCCCGATGCCGGAGAGCTTGAGCAGTTTCGGCGAGTTGATTGCGCCGGCGCTCACGATGACCTCGCGGCGCACGCCGACGGAGCGCACCGCGTCACCCTGGCGATACTCCACGCCGACGGCGCGACGCTCCTCCAACAGGATGCGCGTCGAGAGCGCTTTCGTGCGCACGGCGAGGTTGGCACGCGTCAACGCGGGACGCAGGTGCGCATTGGCCGCGCTGCAGCGGCGCCCGTCCGGACTCACCGTCATGTCGAGCCTGCCGAAGCCTTCCTGCTGGTAACCGTTGACGTCGGGCGTCGCCCGGTAGCCTGCCTGCGAGCCCGCGAGCAACCACGCCGCGTGCAGGGGATTCGAAAGCGTGCCGTTGCGGGTCTGCAGCGGGCCCGCGTCGCCCCGGTACTCGTTGCCGCCCTCGGCGCGCGTCTCGGCGCGGCGGAAATAGGGCAGCACCGACGCGTAGTTCCACCCGGTCGCGCCTTCCGCCTCCCAGCGTTCGAAGTCCTGCGCATTGCCGCGCACGTACACGAGCCCGTTGATCGAGGAAGAGCCGCCGAGCACCTTGCCGCGCGGCGTGTGCAGCCGGCGCCCGCCGAGGCCCGGTTCCGGTTCGCTGTAATAGCGCCAGTCGTACCTTTCCATCCCCATCGGGATGGAGAGCGCGGACGGCATCTGCACGAGGATCGAACGGTCGGAGCCGCCGTACTCGAGGAGGAGCACGGTGTTCCGGCCATCCTCGGTCAGTCGGTTGGCGAGCACGCAGCCCGATGAACCTCCCCCGACGATGACGTAGTCGAATTCCTCAGTAGGGGGCATCGATGTCGCCCTTGGCGACATACACGCTTTTCAGCTGCGTGTAGTGCTCCATCGCGGCGCGGCCGTTTTCGCGCCCGAGCCCGGACAGCTTGACGCCGCCGAACGGCAGCTCGATCGGGGTGACGTTGTAGTGGTTGATCCAGCAGGTGCCGGCCTCGAGCCTTGCGATCACGCGGTGCCCGCGATTGAGGTCGTTGGTGAAGACGCCGGCGGAGAGCCCGAACTCGGTCGCGTTCGCGCGCGCGATGACCTCGTCCTCGTCCTCGAAGTCGAGCACCGCCATCACGGGGCCGAAGATCTCCTCGCGCACGATCGTCATGTCGTCGCGGCAGCCGTCGAACACCGTCGGCTCGACGAAGAAGCCCTTCGCGAGCGCGCCGTCGGTGCGGCGGTTTCCACCGGCCAGGATGCGCGCGCCTTCCTCGCGCCCGCGCGCGATGTAGCCGAGCACCATCTCCATGTGGTCGCCCGAGATCAGCGAGCCGACCTGCGTCTCGGGATCCATCGGGTCGCCGATCTTCATCGCGCCGACGCGCGCCGCGAGCCTGCGCAGGAATTCGGCCTTCACCTTGCTGTGCACGAAGACCCGCGTGCCGTTGGAGCACACCTCGCCCGCGGAATAGAAGTTGCCGAGCAACGCGCCGGAGACGGCCTGGTCGAGCTTCGCATCGTCAAAGACGATGATCGGCGACTTGCCGCCGAGCTCGAGCGTCACGGCCTTCACCTGGCTCGAGGCGTCGCTCATCACGGCCTTCCCGGTGCCGACCGAGCCCGTGAGCGACACCTTGCGGATCGCAGGGTGGCGAGAGAGCGCGCGGCCGGTCGGCGAGTGGCCCTGCACGACCTGGAAAAGTCCGGCGGGCAAGCCCGCCTCGCGGTAGATCTTCTCCAGCTCGACGGCCGTCAGGGGCGTGAGGCTCGCCGGCTTGAAGATCATCGCGTTGCCGAACGCGAGGGCGGGCGCCGACTTCCAGCAGGCGATCTGGATCGGGTAGTTCCAGGCGCCGATGCCGGCGGTGATGCCGATCGGCTCGCGGCGCGTGTACCCCCACGCGGCAGGCCCGAGGTCGATGTGCTCGCCGGCCGCGCTCTGCGCCAGCGCCGCGAAATACTCCAGGCACTCCGCGCCGGAAACGACGTCGACGACGCGCGTTTCCTGGATGGGCTTGCCGGTGTCGCGGGTCTCCAGCTCGGCGAGCGTGTCGTTGCGCGCGCGCAGGAGCTCGGCTGCGCGGCGCAGGACGCGCGCCCGCTCGGCCCCGGGCAGCGCGCCCCAGGCCGGCTGGGCCGCGCGGGCGGCGGTGACGGCGGCCTCGACGTCGGCAGGGCCGGCGATCGGAAGCTCCGCCAGCTTTTCGCCGGTCGCGGGATTGATCGTCACGAGAAGTTCGTCAGCCATGCGGAGTTCTGCGAGACTACGGCGGGTTGCGGGGGAATCGTGAAACGATCATTGGATAGGCGGTTCGCGAAATCAAGGGCGGCCCGGATCCTGTTCGCCGGAGTCCTTTCCTCACTCTTCCTCCTGCCGCACGCGACGCACGCCGCCGCAGAGCCCGATTCCTGCCGTATCGTGCGCTTCGCCGACATCGGCTGGACCGACGTGACGGCGACCACCGGCCTCGCGAGCCACCTGGTGCGCCTGCTCGGCTACGAGCCCAGGGTGACCGTGCTGTCGGTCCCGGTGACCTTCGCATCGCTCAAGAACCGCGACATCGACGTATTCCTCGGCAACTGGATGCCGGCGCAGGCGGCCGACCTGCGCCCGTACCAGGCCGACGGCTCGGTCGAGGTGATGGGCGCGAACCTCGACGGCGCCAAGTACACGCTTGCGGTCCCCGCCTATCTGCACGAGGCGGGGCTGCGCGATTTCAACGACATCCAGCGCTTCGGGTCCGAGCTCAACCACGAGATCTACGGCATCGAGCCGGGCAACGACGGCAACCGCCTCGTCCTGGAGATGATCGAGGAGAACCAGCACGGGCTCGGCGATTTCAGGCTCGTGGAATCGAGCGAGCAGGGCATGCTCGCCCAGGTCGAGCGCGCGATCGCGGCGCAGCGACCCGTCGTGTTCTTCGGCTGGGAACCGCACCCGATGAACACGCGCTTCGAGATGCGCTATCTGACAGGCGGCGATGCGAGCTTCGGTCCCAACTACGGCGGCGCGACGGTGTACACGAACGTCCGCAAGGGTTACCTGGCGGAATGCCCGAACGTCGGGCGTTTCCTGAAGAACCTCAAGTTCACGCTGCGCGGAGAAAGCGAGATCATGGCCGGCATCCTCGAGCGCAAGCTGGCGCCAGAGGCTGCCGCCGCCGAGTGGCTGGAGGCGAATCCAGACGCGCTGGCGGGCTGGTTCGACGGCGTCACGACGTACGACGGCCAGCCGGCGCCACTGGCGTCGGAGACGCGGGCGCTGACGGAGTCGCGTGCCGCCCGCGGCTTCGAGGCGTGGATCGCCGCGCACAAGATCCCGCTGGGCCCGGCCGTCGAGTCCGGCATCGATTACATCAAGGCGAACGGCCGGGCCTTCTTCGCCGGCGTCTCGACGGTCATCCAGGGATCGGTGGACGGCGTGAACGCGGCGCTGCTCGCGATTCCAGGAATCGCGCTGATCCTCGCGGTCGCGGCCGTGGCCTGGCTGCTGCACCGCTCGATCCCGCTCGTCGTGTTCGTGATCGCGGCGCTGCTGTTCATCATGAACCAGGGCTACTGGGCGGCCACGCTCGAGACGCTGTCGCTCGTCATCGTCTCGGCGCTCTTCTCGACGCTGATCGGCGTGCCGGTCGGCATCGCTGCGGCGCACCGCCCGCGGCTGTTCGCCGCGATCCGGCCGGTGCTGGACCTCATGCAGACGCTGCCGACCTTCGTCTACCTGATCCCGACGCTCGTGCTGTTCGGCCTCGGCGTGGTGCCGGGGCTCATCTCCACCGTGATCTTCGCCGTGCCGGCGCCGATCCGCCTGACGCACCTCGGCATCTCCTCGGTGCCGCGCACGCTGCTCGAGGCCGGCGACGCCTTCGGTGCGACGCCCATGCAGCGCCTGTGGAAGATCGAGCTGCCGAGCGCGCGGCCGACGATCCTCGCCGGCATCACGCAGTGCATCATGCTGTCGCTGTCGATGGTGGTGATCGCGGCCCTCGTCGGCGCCGGCGGGCTCGGCGTGCCGGTCGTGCGCGCCCTGAACAGCGTGCAGGTGGACATCGGCTTCGAGGCCGGCATCGCGATCGTGCTGCTGGCGATCATCCTCGACCGCATCAGCCGGCCGGGCCGCGGCGGGCCGCAGGAATGAGCGCCGCGATCGAGTTCAAGGACGTCGACATCCTGTTTCCGCGCGAGCGCGGCAGCAAGGGCGTGCGCTCGCTGGCCGCGGCGCTCGCGAAGCTCGATGCCGGCGGGACGCGCGACGAGATCTCGGCCGAATGCGGCGTGATCCTCGGCGTCGCGGGCGCGAGCCTCGCGATCGCGCCCGGCGAGATCTGCGTGATGATGGGCCTGTCCGGCTCGGGCAAGTCGACGCTCCTGCGCGCGGCCAACGGCCTCAATGCCGTGACGCGCGGCCAGGTGCTGGTCGCGGACACGAACGGGCCGCTCGACGTCGCGCGCTGCAGCGCGGAGGACCTCCGGCGCCTGCGCCGCCTGCGGGTCGCGATGGTGTTCCAGCAGTTCGGCCTGCTGCCCTGGCGCACGGTCGCCGAGAACGTCGGCCTCGGGCTCGAGCTGCGCGGCGAGCCGGCGGCCGAGCGCCAGCGCATCGTGAAGGGCCAGCTCGAGCTGGTCGGCCTGGCGGACTGGGGGCATTGCGCCGTCAGCGAGCTGTCCGGCGGCATGCAGCAGCGCGTGGGACTTGCCCGCGCGTTCGCGACGAATGCCGACATCCTGCTGATGGACGAGCCCTTCTCGGCCCTCGACCCGCTGATCCGCGACAAGCTGCAGGACGAGCTCCTCGCGCTGCAGGCGCGGGTGAAGAAGACCATCCTGTTCGTGAGCCACGACCTCGACGAGGCCCTGCGGCTCGGCGATCGCATCTCGATCATGCGCAACGGGCGCATCGTCCAGACGGGCACGGCCCAGGACATCGTGCTGCGCCCTGCGGACGACTACGTCGCCGAGTTCGTGCGGCGCATGAACCCGCTGAAAGTGCTGACCGGCGCCATGGTGATGCGCACCCACGAGGCTCTCGAGCGGGTGGACGGGGCGCTGTGGCTGGACTCCGCGAGGCGTTACCGGCTGCGGCTCGGTGCCGGCGGCGAGCCGGTGGAGCTCCGGCTCGACGGCGCGTCATACCCGCTGCGGGCGATGGACGACGAGGAGGCCTGCGCGGACGATGAGCGGTCGGTCGTCGTCGCGCCCGCGTCGATCACGCTGCAGGGGCTCATTCACCTGCGCCGGCGCACGGGGCACCCGGTGCTGCTCGCCGACGGCGCGCGCGTGATCGGGGTGGCGGGCGAGGGCGAAATAATCGCGGCGCTTTCGGCGCGCCGCGGCGCAAGGGAGGCTTCATGAAGGATGCATCCGCGATCGTCGGCTTCACGTTCATGCTCACGGGGGTCCTGGCAGCGGGCGCGGCTGCGGGCGCGGAGCCCGCCGCGCGCGCGGCCTTCGACCTGCAGGGCCATCGCGGCGCGCGCGGCCTCGCGCCGGAAAACACGCTGGCCGGGTTCGCGCGCGCGCTCGAAGTCGGCGTCACGACGCTCGAGCTCGACTGCGGCGTGACGAAGGACGGCGTCGTCGTCGTGAGCCACGACCGGCTGCTGAGTCCCGACCACACGCGCGATCCCGCGGGCAGGTTCCTGGAGGCACCCGGACCGGCAATCGTCGACCTCACTTACGAGGAGCTGCGCCAGTACGACGTCGGCCGGATCAAGCCGGGCAGCGAGTACGCCGCGGCCTTTCCCGAGCAGCAGCCGGCGGACGGCGAGCGCATCCCGCGCCTCGCCGACGTCTTCGCGCTGGTCGAGCGCAGCGGCAACCGGACGGTGCGCTTCAACATCGAGACCAAGATCGACCCGATGCACCCCGAACAGACGGTGTCGGCCCTCGCGTTCGCGCGGGCGCTCAGCCAGGCGATCGGCGATGCCGGCATGACCTCGCGCGTGACGGTCCAGTCCTTCGACTGGCGAACCTTGCGGCTGCTCGGCGCGCTCGCGCCGGAGATCGCGCTCGTGGCGCTGACCGACCAGCAGCCGGACGAGGACACGATCGAGATCGGCAAGCCCGGCGCATCCCCGTGGCTGGGTGAGCTCGACGTCGACGACCATGGGGGGTCGGTGCCAAAGCTGGTGCAGGCGCTGGGCGCGAAGGCCTGGTCGCCGCACGCGCGCGACCTCACGCCGGCGCTCGTCGTCGAGGCGCATTCGCTCGGTCTCGCGGTCGTCCCATGGACCGTGAACGACCCGAAGGACATGGCGACCGCGATCGGGCTCGGCGTCGACGGCCTCATCACGGACTATCCTGACCGCCTGCGGGCCGTGCTGGAATCGAAGGGCATTGCGGTTCCGCCGCCGACGCCGGTGAAATGATCGGACTGCTGCGGCCGGCGCCACACGTCGCGCCGCTGCCCCTGGATCGCGTCGATCCCGAGTACAAGCGCCTGCGACGGCGCGTATTCGCCGGCATCTTCGTCGGCTATGCCGGCTACTACCTCGTCCGCAACAACCTCGCGCTCGCCATCCCGGACCTGCTCGCCGAGCACCCGGAGTACAGCAAGGCGGAACTCGGCACCGCGCTGACCGGGCTCTCGATCGCCTATGGCCTGTCGAAGTTCCTCATGGGCTCGGTCTCGGACCGCAGCAACCCGAAGTACTTCCTGCCGCTCGGCCTGCTGCTCTCGAGCGCGCTGATGGCGGCGTTCGGCCTGTACGAGGCGTTCTACGGCTCGCTCGCGGCGATCATCGTCGTGATGGCCGCCAACGGCTGGGTGCAGGGCATGGGCTGGCCGCCCAGCGGCAAGTCCATGGTGCACTGGTTCAGCACCCGGGAACGCGGCACGGTGGTCTCTACCTGGAACGTTGCGCACAACATCGGCGGCGCGCTGGTCGCGAACTTCGCGCTGCTCGGCGTGATCCTGTTCCAGGACTGGGGCGCGAAGTTCTACTTCAACGCGCTCATCGCCGCGCTGATCGCCATCAGCGTGTTCTTCGTGCTCGAGGACACCCCGCAGTCGCGCGGCCTGCCGCCGGTGGAGAAGTACAAGGACGACTACCCGCCCGGGTACAGCGAGAAGCACGAGGAGACCCTGCCGTTCCGCGAGATCTTCCTGAAGTACGTGCTGCCGAACAAGTTCCTGTGGGCGATCGCGGTCGCGAATGCCTTCTGCTACTTCGTGCGCTACGGCGTCGTGAACTGGATCCCGACCTACCTCGAGACGGCCAAGGGATTCTCGTTTCACGAGTCGAGCATCGCCTGGTCGCTGTACGAGTACGCCGCGATCCCCGGCACGATCGCCTGCGGCTGGCTCTCGGACCGCTGGTTCAAGGGACGGCGTGCGCCGATGACGATGATCTTCATGGCGCTCACGCTCGTCGCCGTCGTCGTCTACTGGATGAACCTGCGCGGGCCGATCTGGATCGACTATGCGGCCCTGTTCGCGATCGGGTTCCTCATCTACGGGCCGATCATGATGATCGGCCTGCACTCGCTCGACCTGGTGCCGAAGAAGGCCGCCGGCACCGCGGCGGGCCTCACGGGCCTGTTCGGTTACGTGTTCGGCTCGGCGATCGCGGGCACCGGCGTCGGCTGGATCGCCGACCGCTGGGACTGGGGCGGAGTCTTCGTCACCATGGTGGCCTGCTGCGTCCTCGCGATCGCCTTCGTGTCGCTGACGCTCAAGCACCGCAGCTGAGTCACCGCCCGAGGCAGGCCCGCAGGCGCAGGACGTCCGCCGGCGTCGCGGCGAGGCCGCACTTGGTGTGGCGCCACAGGATGTCGTCCGCCGAGCGCGCCCATTCCTCGCGCACCAGGTAGTCGACCTCGAGTCGCGTAAGCCCGGCGCCGAACGACTCGCCCATGTCGTCCCGGGTCCGGATGCCATCGAGCAGCCGCATCGCGCGCGTCCCGTAGGCACGGGCGAGGCGCCGCGCCAGGGCGTCGCCCAGGAAGGGATACAGTCGGCTCAGGGCAGGGCCCAGCGCGTCGACGCTGCCGCCGCCGATGTCGCCGCCGGGCAAGGGCACCGAGCCGGTCCACGGCGCCGGCATTTCGCCCAACCAGGGCTCCAGTTTCTGCAATGCCTGCTCCGCGAGGATGCGATACGTGGTGAGCTTGCCGCCGACGATCGACAGCGAGGGCGCGGCGTCCGCCGGCGCATCGAGGTCGAGCGCGTAGTCGCGCGTCACCGCGGAGGCGCGCTTCGAGCCATCGTCCTGCAGCGCGCGGATGCCGGCAAAGCTCCACACCACTTCCGCGGGCCCGATCGATCGCTGGAAGGCGCGATTCACGACGTCGCAGAGGTATTCCATTTCCATCGGCTCGATCTCGGCAGGACCCGGCTCGCCGGACCATGGCACGTCAGTCGTGCCGACCAGCGTGAAGTCACGCAGATAGGGGATGACGAACACGAGCCGCCGGTCGGCGTGCTGCAGCGCGTACGCCTGTTCGCCCTCGTAGAGCCGCGGGACGACGATGTGGCTCCCCTTCACGAGGCGAAGCGCACGCGCGCTCGCGGCGCCGAGCCGGCCCTGCAGCACCTCGCCGACCCAGGGTCCGGCGGCGTTGACGATGGCCCGTGCCGCAACGGTGTACGCGGCGCCGCCGCCGTCGTCGCGAATCTCGGCGCGCCAGGCCTTGCCCTCGCGTTTCGCGCTGACGAGCTGGTGGCCGACGCGGATGTCGGCGCCGCGCTCCGCGGCATCCTTGGCATTCAGGATGACCAGGCGGCTGTCGTCCGCCGTGCAGTCCGTGTAGGCGAACCCGTACCGGAGCGCGGGACGCAGCGGCCGGCCGTACGGAGACTGCGCGAACTGGACGCCTTCCGAGGGGCCGAGCGTGCTGCGGCGGCCCATCCAGTCGTACAGGAAAAGCCCGAGCCGCACGGCCCACGCGGGCCGGAGCCGGCTGCGATACGGAAGCACGAAACGCCGGCGCTCGATCAGGTGCGGCGCGATCGCGAGCAGGCGCTCGCGCTCCATCAGCGATTCGCGCACCAGGCGCAGGTGAAAGTACTCGAGGTAACGCAGGCCCCCGTGCACCAGCTTGCTGGAAGCGGAGGACGTGTGGGCGGCGAGACCGTCCTTCTCGACGAGAAGCACGGACAGGCCGCGGCCGGCCGCGTCGCGCGCGATGCCGGCGCCGTGGATCCCGCCGCCGATGATGAGCAGGTCGTATGACAAGTCGTTTATCCTGCCGTCGCCATGGCGGAACGACAACTGAAAGAACTGCTGCAGGCTGCGGTCGAGGCCGCGGAGCTTGCCGCACCGGTCATCCGCGGGTACTTCGGAAGCCGCCGGATGGGCCTCGAGCGCAAGGCCGACGGGTCACCCGTCACGAAGGCGGATCGCGAGGCGGAGGCGGCGATTCGCGCGCGGCTCGCGGCCGCGACCCAGGCCGGCCCGATCGACATCCTCGGCGAGGAACAGGGCTTCACCGGCACGGGCACGCGCTGGCGCTGGACCATCGACCCGATCGACGGCACGCGTGCCTTCGTGCGCGGCATCCCGCTGTTCGGCTCCATGATCGGGCTCGAGGACACCGCGGACGGCCGGGCGCTGCTCGGCGTGATCCACCTGCCGATGCTGGGGTGACCTACGCGGGCGCGCGCGGGCTCGGCGCGACGCGAAACGGTGCCGCGCTTCTCCTCCCGGCCGAGGTCACGCTCGAGGACGCGATCGTCGGCACCGGAGACGTCGCGCAGTTCGGAGAGGCCGGCCGGCTCGAGGACTACCGGCGGCTCGTCGCGCTGCACGGCTACGTCCGCGGCTACACGGACTGTTTCGGCCACGGCCTCGCCATCGAGGGTGCGCTCGGCGCGATGCTGGATCCCGCGCTCAATCCCTGGGACCTGGTGCCGACGTGTGCGCTGGTCGAGGCGGCAGGCGGCAGCGTCGTGATCCGGCCGTCGAAGTCGCCGGGCAAGTTCGATGCGCTGTTCGGAAACCGCGCGCTCGTGGCGCGTCTCGATCGGGAACTGGAGTTCTCGCCACCCGCGTTCAGGTGAGCAGCGCGCGCCGCAGCGCGGTGCGCCATCCGGCCAGGAGTTCAACGCGGCGTGCCGCCGGCATGGCGGGCTTGAACACGGTCCCGCTCGCCACGGTGCCGGCGACGGCTTTCAGGTCAGGCCATACGCCGGTCGCGAGGCCGGCGAGGAAAGCCGCGCCGAGCGCGGTGGTTTCCAGCTCGGCCGGCCGTTCCACCGGCGCGTCGACGACATCGGCCAGGAACTGGCAGAACCAGTCGTTGGCGGCCATGCCGCCGTCGACGCGGATCGTTGCCGCGCGGCTGGCGCCGTCGGCGCCCATGGCCGCCGTCAGGTCGAGCGTCTGGTACGCGACGGACTCGAGCGCGGCGCGTGCCAGGTGCGCCGGGCCTGCGTCGAGCGTTAGCCCGCACAGCAATCCCCGCGCCTCCGGCACCCAGTGCGGCGCGCCGAGGCCGACGAAGGCGGGGACCATGTAGATGCCGTGACTGTCGGGCACCTGGGAGGCGAGCGCCGCGGTCTCGGCCGCGTCGCCGATGATCCCGAGCCCGTCGCGCAGCCATTTCACGGCAGCCCCGGCGACGAAGATGGAACCCTCCATCGCATACGTGGTGCGTCCCGCGATGCGGTACGCGGGCGTCGTCAGCATGCGGTTCCGTGACAGCACGGGCGACTCGCCCGTGTTGAGCAGCAGGAAGCAACCGGTGCCGTACGTGGACTTGGCCATCCCCGGCTCGAAGCAGGCCTGTCCGATCAGTGCCGCCTGCTGGTCGCCCGCGATGCCGCCGACCGGGACGGCTCCATCCAGTACGCCGGGCACGGTCTCGCCGAACCGGTGGCTGCTGTCCTTAACCTCCGGCAGCAGGGCGCGCGGCACGCCGAACAGCCGCAGCAACTCGTCGTCCCAGTCGCCGCGGTGAATGTCGAACAGCAGCGTGCGCGAAGCGTTCGTGACGTCGGTCGCGTGCACGGCGCCGCCCGTCAGCCTCCAGAGCAGGAAGCTGTCGATCGTGCCAAAGGCCAGCTCGCCGCGTTCGGCTCGCGCGCGCGCGCCCGGCACGCGGTCGAGCATCCAGCGGATCTTGGTGGCCGAGAAGTACGGATCGAGCAGCAGTCCCGTGCGCTGGCGCACGAGTTCCTCCGCGCCGTCGCTGCGAAGCCTTGCGCACTCCGGGGCCGTCCGCCGGTCCTGCCAGACGATTGCGCGATGGATCGGTTCACCGCTGGAACGCTCCCACAGCACCGCGGTCTCGCGCTGGTTGGTGATGCCGATCCCGGCAATGCGCCCGGCGCCAAGTCCGCTCCGGTCGACGGCTTCGCGCATCGTCGCGAGCGTGTCGCGCCAGATGTCGCTCGCGTCGTGCTCGACCCAGCCCTGCGCCGGGTAATGCTGCGCGAGCTCGCGCCGCGCCAGCGCCACGGCCCGGCCGCGTTCATCGAAGACGATGCTGCGCGTCGAGGTCGTGCCCTGGTCGATCGCGAGGACGTGTCGGGGGTGGCCCATCGATTGGACCGAGCGTAACATCCGCGCGTGCGCGCACCCATCGGCCTCGTCGTCCTGCTGGCCGTTGCGCTGCTCGTCAACTACGTCGATCGCGGCAGCATCGCCGTCGCCGCGCCGCTGCTCGAGGTCGAGCTGCGCCTGTCGGCGAGCGAGATGGGATGGGTGCTGGCCGCGTTCTACTGGACCTATGCGCCGATGCAGCCGGTCATGGGCTGGTGCGCCGACCGCTACGGCCCCGCACGCGTGCTCGCGGGCGGCTTCCTGCTGTGGAGCCTCGCTACCGCCCTTGCGGGCCTCGCCGGCGGACTCGCCGCGCTCGTCGCGCTGCGGCTGATGATGGGGGTCGGCGAAGCGACGTTCTACCCGAGCGCCCTCAGCCTGCTGTCACGGAACGTCGCGCCGGGCCAGCGTGCGCGCGCGACGGCGACCATGCAGTTCGGCGCGGTGCTGGGACCGGCGGTCGGAACGCTGCTCGGCGGGCTCATCATGGTGGGCTACGGCTGGCGGGCGATGTTCATCGTCATGGGACTCGCTTCGCTCACCTGGCTGTTCTTCTGGCGGCGCTGGATGCGCAGCCCGCAGGGCCAGGCGCAACCGGCGCTCGCCGGCGACGATCCGCCGTACGGACTGATCCTGCGGCAGCGCGCCCTGTGGGGCGGGATGCTGGGCACGTTCTGCTCGAACTACGCTTTCTACTTCGTCTTCTCATGGCTGCCGCTCTATCTCGTGAACGAACGCGAACTTTCGGTAGCGGAGATGGCGCCGATGGCCACCGCTTTCTACGTGGCGGACGGCGCGAGCGTGCTGCTGACGGGGTGGCTGCTCGATCGCTGGGTGTCGCGCGGCGCCAGCCTCAACCGCGCCTACAAGACCGCACTCGTCCTCAGCAGCGCCGGCGTCGGCCTTTGCCTGATCGCGAGCAGCCAGGTATCGGGGCTCGCCGCGGGCGCCGCGATCCTGCTGCTGACCGGCGTGATGGACGGGATGAACAGCCCCTCCAATCCGTCCGTGACGCAGACCTTCGCCGGTCCGCGCGCGACGGGCCGATGGATGGGCATCCAGAACGCCGTCGGCAACGTCGCGGGCATGACGGCGCCGGTGGTCACCGGCTACCTGGTGCAGGCGACCGGCCACTACACGTCGGCGCTGATCGTGTCCGGGGCCATCGCTTTGTGCGGCATGGTCGCCTGGCTCATCATCGTGCCCGAAGTGCGACCGATCGACTGGAGCGGGCATGCGACGCATCGCTGAAGCGGCACGCGAGACGGACGTCGTCCATGAAACCGACGTCCTCGTCGTGGGCAGCGGCCCCGGCGGCCTCGCCGCCGCGCTGGCTTCCGCGCGTGCGGGCGTGGAGACCACGCTCCTCGAGCGCAACGGCTGCTTCGGCGGCAACATCACGCAAGTCGGCGTCGAGGGCTTCGCCTGGTACCGGCACGGCAGACGGTCGACAGCGAAGGCATCGGCATCGAGTTCGAGGAGCGCGCCAAGGCCATGGGCGCGGCGATGCCGGAGCCGCAGTCGATCAGCCACGCGCTCGACGCCGAAATGTTCAAGTACGTCGCGGACGTGCTGGTGCAGGAAGCGGGCGTGCGCCCGATGCTGCATCGCCCGTTCGTCGCGCCGATCCTGCGCGATGGCGCGATCTGCGGCGTCATCACCGAGAGCAAGGCCGGCCGCGAGGCGATCCTTGCACGTCGGGTCGTCGATGCCACCGGGGACGCGGATGTCGCCGCGCGCGCGGGGACGCCGTCCGCAAGACGCCGCGCGAGGAAATGATGTCCGCGTCGGTGATGTTCTCGATGACGGGCGTCAACAAGCGGCGCTTCATCGACGCCGTGAAAGCTGACCCTCAGACGTACCGCGACTGGATGGGAAATGGCGAGTGGGACATCGAGACCACGGGCAAGGAGGACGAGCTGTTCTCGCCATTCCTGCGCAAGCCCTTCAAGCAGGCGGTCGCGGCAGGAGTCATCCCGGCGTCGCTCGCGACGCTGGCGGGCACCTGGGGCGCGGTGAGCGACCAGGGCGACCTGACCTACCTCAATCTCATCCACCTGTCCGGCTGCGACGGCACCGATCCCGCCGACCTCACGCGCGGCGAGATGGAGGGCCGCCGGCAGGCGGTCCACGCGGTCGCGGCGCTGCGCGGTTTCATGCCGGGCTGCGAGAACGCGAAGCTGCGCAACTTCGGCATGACGCTCGGCATCCGGGACACGCGCAAGATCGACGCGCTGTACAACCTGACGGCCGCCGACGTACGCGAGCAGGGGCGCTTCGACGATTCCGTCGGGATCTTCCCGGAGTTCATCGACGGCTACGGCCTGCTGATCCTGCCGACGACCGGGCGCTACTTCCAAGTGCCGTATCGATCGCTGGTGCCGCGGGGTATCGGCGAGCTGATCGCCGCCGGCCGCTGCATCGGCGGCGACAAGGTCTCGCATGCCGCCGTGCGGAACATGATGTGCTGCACCGTCAGCGGGCAGGGCGCGGGCGTCGCCGCCGCCGTGTCACTGAAGACCGGGCAGCCGTTCGATGCACTCGACGTCGGATTGGTACAGGCCGAGCTGAAACGCCAGGGCGCGCGGATCGCCTGACCTCACACGTTG
>CAVVJB010000011.1:0-314358 GCA_963748465.1 uncultured Gammaproteobacteria bacterium | reverse complement strand
GCTGCGCAACGCCTTCGTCAGTGCCTTCGCGCGCTCGCTGGAGGGCAGCGTGTCGATTCGGGATGTCCGCGAGAATATCGGCAAGATCGGCGAGGGTGCAAGGAAGAGAAGAAAGACGAAAAAGGGGCCTGACCCCTACTTCAGGCTGAGCTCGAGCTTCACCTTCCCGCCTCCGGCGCCTGCGACTCGGCGTGAATCAGGAACACGCGCGCGGGATCGACCTCGCCGCCCCGCGAGGAGCGCTTCCTGGATCGACTGCCCGCGCGCCTTGCCGAGGCGCTTCCATCTGTTCGGTCGTGGCCGGATGCTTGTCGAGCCAGGCGTCCTCGATCGACTTGTTTGCCGCCGCCAGTGCCTCGGGCGTCCGCTCCTTCTTCTTGAGCGCTTCGGTCGCGGCCGCATCGCCGGGGAGCGGCGCCTCGGCGCCCGCTTCCACGCGGTAGTGCTTCGCCAGAAGCTCGAAGCGCTCGGCGGGGTCGGCAAGCATCGCCGCCACCTCCTCCTCGTTCGGGCGCCCGCCCAGCAGCTTCCTCTGACTGGCGGCGAGCTTCGTGAGGCTCGCATCCAGCGCCTGGCGTTCGATCAGGCCGCCGTCCAGCTCGGCCGAGTACGCCATCGGCACGTCGACCTGGAGCGCGGGCCGTTCGATGAGCGCCTTCTTCACGGTCGCCATCTTTTCCTGCCCTGACGGGTCGAGCGGATCGCGCCCGGATCGAACTCCACGAAATTCACCTCGGGCCCGCCGCCGAACAGGCTGCCGATGAGCGCGAACGGCGCGGTCGCGATCTTGGTCAGCAGGCCGACGAAAGCTTTCCAGATGAGCGGCCCGAGCCGGAACTTCGGGTCGTCGAGGCTCCCGGTCATCGGCAGGTCGATGTCGATGACGCCGTTGCGGTCCTTCAGCAGCGCGACCGCGAGCTTGAGCGGCAGGCTCACGGCATCGGGGCTCTCCACCTTCTCGCCAAGCTGAAGCTGGTCGATGACGAACTTCTGCTTGGCGTCGAGCGCGCGGTTCTCGACCTTGTAGGTCACGTCGATCGAGAGCTTGCCCTTCTCGATCTTGTAGCCCGCGAAGCGGCCGGAGTACGGCGTGACCGAGGTCATGTCGACGCCCGCGAACTTCAGGCGGATATCGGTGTAGAGCGTCGCCGAAAGGAGATTCATCTCGCCGTTGATGGTCGCGGGCGCGTAACGGTCGACCTTGCCCTCGAGGTCGAGCTTCGCGCGCGAGGTCTCCTCGGAGGAAAGCCCGATGACGCTGCCATTGAGCTGCTGGACGCTGACGGCGTAGTTCGGCTGGATCCAGAAGTCCGCGAAGTTGAGCGAGCCGTCCTCGATCGCGACGGTGTCGATGCGGACCTGCGTCTCCTGCGGCGGCGGTCCCTCCGCCGTCGCCAGCTGCACGCTCGGCTGGTACGCGGGCGCCGGCTTGTCGGGCGTCATGATCTCGACGATGTTGATGGTCTCGTCCTTGGCGATGATCACGCGCGCGTACGGCGAGCGCATCCTGAGCGTCTTGATGCGCAGCACCGCCGTGCGGCCGTCGTAGCTGAAGCCCTCGGCGCGCACGCGCTCCCACTTGATGAAGTCTTCCTGCTGCGCCTTGTCCACGGTGCGCAGCTTGTCCACCTGCACCGTTCCGTTCGCCGCGAAGCCGCCATCGGCGAGGAGCGTCACCGCGAGGTCGCTCGTGAGCCAGCCCGACAGCAGGTCCATCTTCGTGTAGCGATCCAGGTAGGGCTGGATGACGGTGAGGTCGAAGTCGGCGATCTTCGCCGTGCCTTCGAGCCTGCCGTCGTCGAGCGCGTACTGGAGGTCGGCCTCCAGGCTCGCCGCCTTGTCGATCCGGGTGTCCGTCACGATGCCGATCGTGGTGGCGGGCGCGGTCGAGTAGCCCGTCACGCGCAGGTTGAAGGGGTCGAGCATCAGCTTGATCGCAGGCTCGACCTGGCGGTCCTCGACTTGCACCACGAGGTTCTGGAGCTCGATGTCGGGCGCCGTGAAGGCGAATGGTGACTCGGCATCTCGGCGACGGCGCGGCGGGCGCCGGCGGGGCTGGCGCCGGTCGGCCACCGACCGGCTCGTCAACTGCGTCAGGTTCACGACTGCCGTCGGCATCGCGCCAGGCGATGACCGAACCGCCGCTCACCAGCACTTTTTCGACGCTCGCCGCGTTCCTGCGAGGTCGAACCCGAAGTTCGTGATCGTCAGTTTCGCCAACCGCGCGGTGTCGGTGTCCTCGCCGATGCGGCGGATGCCGAGCTCGTCGATCCCGAGCTCGCGCAGCTTGAACGTGAGCTGCGTGCCGGCGTTCCCGGCGCTGAAATCGTAGTTGCCGTCGAAGCCGAGCGTGCCCGAGCTCACCTCGAAGCCGGCGGACTCGCGGACATAGCCCCAGTGCTTCGGGCATCGAGGCATTGGCGAACCTGAAATGGCCCTTCGACGCCAGCGGCGCGAGCGAGACCTGCCGCCCCAGTCGAGGCTCGCGCCCGAGCCCGCCTCCGCGTGCAGGTCGTAGGCGTTGTCCGTGTCCGCCGTGGTGCTGAAGTCGCGCAGCTCCAGGCTGAGCGGCTTGAGGTCCGTGGCGTACGTCGTCGCGAGCGTGCGGTCCTCGAAATGCGCGTGGCCGTCGGTCATGCGGAACAGCGCGATGAAGAGCCGCGGTGGCCCCTCGTCCTCCGCCTCGGCTCTCGGAGTCTCGGGGAACGGTTTGCGAGGTCCGCGAAGTTCAGCTCGCCACCGGGCCGGATCACCGGCCGGATGTAAGGCTTGCCGATCGAGATCTCCTTGAAGCTCGCGCCGGCGCGCCACAGGCTCGACAACTCGAGGTTGACGAGGAGCGTGTCGAAGCTCGCGAGCGGCTCGCCGTCCGCGTCCGGAAAGCTGAAGCGGTCGACCGCGAGCTCGAAGGTGAAGGGATTGAAGCGGATCTCGCCGATCGCGAGCTTGCGCTGGTAGTTCTCTTCGACGAACTGTTCGGCCTGGGACCGGATGATCCGGGGCACGAGCCAGAAACCCGCGGCGGCATAGGCGGCGAGGATCACCGCCAACGCCGCCGCGAGAACGATCGAGCTTGCGCGGGATGAGGCTCAGCACCCGCGCACTGGCTCAGCCTGCCGGCTTCACTTCGATCGCGAACGCCTCGGTGTAGGCCACTTCCACCTGGTCGCCCTTCTTGAGGCCCTTGATGAACTTCTGGCCCTCGGGGGTCTTGACCGCGACCGTGCGCAGCAACCCGTCCGCGTTCTTGAACGTGACGGTATTGAACTGCGTGTCCACCGAATCGATCGAGACGGTGGTGCGGAGCAACACGCCGGCGCCCACACCCGGCTTCTCGCCGAGCTCGGTGCGGACGGAACTCACGTCGGCCTCGACGCCTTGGACGCCCTCGCCCGGCTTCTTCACCTCGGCCGCGATCGCCTCGTAGTAGCTCACCACGACCTTGTCGCCGACCTTCACCTGCGGCAGGTTCCGGACTTCGTCGCTGACCCTCACGGTCGTCGCGCTGCCGTCCTCGCGGCGCAGCGTCACGAGGCGCGACGCCTGGTCGATCGATTCCACCGTCGCCGTCTTCTGGACCAGGGTGTCGGTCATCGCCGGCTTCGGCGGCGGCGCGGCGCAGGCTGCGACGATCAGGGCGGCCGCCAGGACCGCTGCAAATTTCTCGGTTTTCACGGAAGTCTCTCCTTTCAGGCGTGGCTGCGGCGGCGCATGAATGCGATGGCTGCGCCCAGGGCAAGCAAAACGAGCCCGATCGTACCCGCGAGCGGCAGGTTCGTCGCCGTCTTCGGCATCTCGGGTGCCGGCGCGGCCTCGGCTACCGGTGCAGGCGCCGGCTCCGGCGTCGCCGGGACCGGCGTGAACTCGACGACTTCGGTATCGGAGGCGAGCGCGATGCCCGGATCCGTGACCCGGACGTAGGCCGTCAACTCCTGGCCCACCGCAACGTCCTGGATCGCCATCATTCTGCCGTTGACGTTGAGCCGCGCGTTCGGCTTGATGTCGATGCCGATCGGATCGGTGAACGACCCGTCGGACCGCTTGATGCGGACCGTCATGCGGCGCGACGTCGCGCGCACCAGGTCGGCCTTTACCACGACGTAGTCCTGGCCGTCCTTGTTGATCACGTCGAGGCAGGCCTGCCGGATGTTGGGGAAGCGCGCAAGCACCTCCTCGCTGAATTGCACGCGCTCGCAGGCGGCCGGTTGCTGCGCGAGGGCGAGTGCAGGCACGAGTGCCAGCAAGAACGCTTCCCAAAGACAAGTAAGTTTTCATCGGGATCCCTCCTGGATCTTCATGAGACGATTCATCTAGGTCCATTCATAGGTGCCGCGCACGATGAATCGCTGGGGTGCGTGGCCGAGGAAATAGAACGGGAAGCAGGTCACGAGCGTCACGGTCGGCAGGTCGCTGTCCGCGAGCACATGGTTCGCGCTCGCATCGACGACTTCGGTGGAAACGACCCGGTAGACATGACGGCGCAGGCGCGTCTCGACCTCGATGCGCTGGCCGGCCTTCACGTCCTTCAGCACGCGGAAGAACCCGTCGCGGTGGCCTGCGATGCCGACATTGCCGCCGGTGTCGGGCAGGCCCATGCCCGGGATGAGCCCCGCACCGCGGTTGAGGTGCAGTTCGGAATCCGTGGCATAAACCGGCACCTCGAGGCCGAGGTCCGGGATGCGCAGGACGGCGAGCGGCGCCTCGGTGACGAGCCCGAGGCTTGCCTGGTAGTCGCGCACGCGCTCCGGCGACCAGAGCGACTGGTCAGGCGGAGATGGCGGAGACGAAAATCCCGCAATCGCAGCCTGCCTGCCGACCTCGCCATCGAGCCGAGCCAGGGCGACCATCGACACCAGCAAAGTGCCGGCGCCCAGGCAGGCCCATTGCACGACCGTGACGATCCGCCCCCTCATACAGAGACTATAATGCCGCAGCCCGCGCGATGGTCGCGCTTCCAGTTACAAGAAGGTGTTTCGATGAACAAACTACTCCTGGCCGGCGCGGCCGCGCTCGCTGTCATGGCCGGCTGCGCCTCGGGCCCGACGATCCGGAGCAACGTCGACCCCGCCGCCAACCTGTCGAGCTATAAGACCTACATGTTTGCGCAGCGCACCGGGACGGACCGGGGCGACGTTTCGACGCCCATCACGAGCTACTTCAAGGAAGCGATCCGGCGCGAGATGGACGCACGTGGCTATCGTTACGTCGAGGGTGGCCCGGCCGACCTGCTCGTCAATTTCAATGCAAACTCCCAGGAAAATGTGGACGTGCGCACGACGCCCGGTTCGACGTATGGCTACGGCTACGGCTACTACGGCTACCGCGGCGGCATGTACGGCGCGAGTGCGTTCCCGCCGGAGGTCCAGACCGTGCGCTACAAGACCGGCACGGCCAACGTCGACGTCGTCGACCTCTCGAAGAAGCAGGTCATCTGGGAGGGCATCGCCGAAGCGCGTCTGACGGACAAGATGATGAAAGACCCGCGCACCGCCATCAGCGGCGTGATCACGGAAATGTTCCTGCAGTTTCCGGGCCGGGCCGCCGGGGGCTGATGCGGCCGGGCCGAGATCGTCCGCCTCCAATTCCGCACGGGCCGCGTTCGAGCGCGCGCTCGCCTTCCTGCGCGCCGGCGACGGCGCGATGGCGGAGCAGCTCTGCCGCGCGACGCTCGCCGACCTCCCGGGCGAGCCGAACCTGACCGCCCTCCTCGGCGCCGCGCTCAACCGCCAGGGCCGCGGCGCGGAGGCCGAGCCGCTTCTGCGGCGTGCGCTCGTCGACCTGCCGCAGTACGCCAAGGGCCACGAAGAACTCGGCCGCGCGTTGCTGCAACTGGGCCGCGTGGACGAAGCGATCGGGTTGCTGCGGCAGGCGGTCGCGCTCGACCCGAAGCTCCAGTCCGCGCAGCTCGCGCTGGTGCACGCGCTCGCGGAGTCCGGTCGCGCGGACGAGGCCGATGCAGCCATGCAGGCTTTCCTGCGCGCCGATCCTGCGCGCGAGCTGCTCGCCAAGGCGGCCGAATGCCATCGCGCCGGCAAGCTCGAGGAGGCCGAAGGTTTCTATCGGCAGATCCTCGCGCGCGACCCGAAGCACGTCGAGGCGCTCGCGGCTGCTCGCGCTGATCGCCATGCAGTCCGAGCACTACGGGCAGGCGGAACAGCTCCTGAAGCGCGCGGTCGAGGTCGCGCCGGATTTCCTTGCCGGCTGGATCGACCTCTCGCCGCGCCCAGCTCGAGCGGCTGGACCTCGCGGCGGCGCTCCGCGAGCATCGGGCGCGCCGCCCTGCTCAGCCCGAACTCGGCCAACGTGAAGGTTCACGTCGGCAACGTGCTGGCGCGCTCGGGCCGGCACCATCGATGCGATCGAAACCTATCGGCGGGCCGCGGAGCTCAACCCGAATTCCATCGGCGGCCCAGCTCGGCCTCGGCAACACGCTGAAGACCGTCGGCCGCCAGGCGGAGGCGATCGAAGCCTACCGGCGCGCGACGGTGCTCCGTGCCGGATGCGAGCGAGGCCTGGTGGAGCCTCTCGAACCTGAAGACCTTCCGCTTCGCGGACGTCGAGATCGCCGCGATGGAGCGCCAGCTCGCACGCGACGGACCTCGGCGACGAGACAGCGCGTCCAGTTCTCGTTCGCGCTCGCCAAGGCGCGCGAGGATCGCGGCGAATACGCCCGCGCATTCGAGCTCTATGCCGCCGGCAACCGCGCGCGGCGCGCGCTGGAGCACTACGACCCGGTGCAGACCGAGGTGATCAACGAGCGCATCCGCGCCGTGTTCACGGCGGAGTTCCTGGCGCGGCACGCCAGGGCGGCGGCGATCCCGATCCGGCGCCGATCTTCGTCGTCGGGCTTGCCGCGCTCGGGCTCGACGCTGATCGAGCAGATCCTCTCCAGCCACTCCGCGGTGGACGCGACGCACGAATTGCCGGAGGTCGGCCAGCTGATCCAGCAGATCGGGCGCGATCGGCACGATCGCATCGCCTATCCCGAGGCCGTGCGCGACTTCGACGCGAGGCCTGGGCGGCGCTCGGGCGCGCCTACCTCGAGGACACGCGCCAGTACCGCCGCAGGGCGCCGCGCTTCATTGACAAGAACCCGAACAACTTCCCGAGCCTCGGGCCTGCTCGCGCTTGCGTTGCCGAACGCGCGCATCGTCAATGCGCGGCGCCATCCGCTCGACACCTGCCTGTCCTGCTACAGGCAGCTCTTTGCGCGCGGCCAGCCCTTCACCTATGACCTCACCGAGCTCGGCGAGTACTACCTCGAGTACGACCGAATGATGGCGCACTGGCACGCCGTGCTGCCCGGCCGCGTGCTCGACGTGCAGTACGAGGATCGTGGTCGCCGACCAGGCGGGCCAGACGCGGCGGCTGCTCGGAATTCTGCGGCCTGCCCTGGGAAGACAGCCTGCCTGCGTTACTGGGAAACCGAGCGCGCGATCCGCACGGCGAGCTCCGAGCAGGTGCGCCTGCCCATCTACGACAGTTCCGTGTCGCGCTGGCGGCACTACGAAGCGCGAGCTCGCGCCGCTCATCGAAATCCTGCGACCGGTTTTGCCGGCGTTTGGCCGGGACGACGGACTTGGTCTATCCTCCGGAAGGTAGGCACGCCGCACGAGGTGAAGGCATGAGCTCGCAGCCGAACAGCAAGGTCCCGGCCACCCGGATCGCTTACGCCGTCTCCGTCGCCCTGACCGGCAATTACGCGCCGGCCGTGCTCGCGCAGGCCCAGACCGCGGACCTCGAGGCCGTGATCGTCACCGCGCGCAAGCGCGAGGAAACCCTGCTCGACATCCCGCAGGAGATCCAGGCGATCGGCCAGCAGCAGCTCGAGCGCGCGAACCTCGCACAGCGTCGAGGATATTCTCGCGCTTCGTGCCGAGCCTGACCTACAACGCCATCGGCGCCGGGCCGCGGCTCGATCTACTTCCGCGGCGTCGCCGACGACTCCTCCTCCTTCATCGCCGACTCCTCCGCCGCGATCTACCTCGACGAGCAGCCGCTGACGCAGAGCTCGCTGCAGCCGGAGATCCGGCTCGTCGACATCGAGCGCATCGAGGCGCTGCCGGGCCCGCAGGGCACGCTCTACGGCTCGAGCTCGCAGGCCGGGACGCTGCGCTACATCACGAACAAGCCGGATCCGGCGGGCTTCTACGTCCGATGTCAGCCTCGAAGGCTCACTCGGTCGACCACGGCGACGAGGGCTACGAGGTCTCCGGCGTCCTGAACCTGCCGCTCGGCGAGAACGTCGCGCATCCGGGTCGTCGGCTTCTCGGCCCGCGACGCCGGCTTCATCGACAACGTGTTCGGCGAGAGCCTCGGCGGCACCTTCGACAACGCCGATTTCGTCGACGGACGACATCAACGACGTCGAGTATCTCGGCGGCCGGGCCGCGCTGCGCTGGATGCCGAACGAGAGCTGGACGGTGGACGGCAGCGTCGTCTACCAGCAGATGGACGGCGAACACGTACTCGGAAGACAACATCGTGCGGTACGGGCCGCGAGCTGGCGAGTCGGTGCGCTTCCTCGACGAGAGCCGCGACGACGAGTGGACGCAGGTCGCGTTGACGCTGCAGGGCGACCTCGGATTCGCGCCAGTTCACGTCGGCGACCAGCTATTTCACGCGCCGGATCGCCTACTCACCAGGACAACACGGACTACACGTTCTACCTGAGCAACGCGTTCGGCGTTTACTACGCCAATTACGACCTCGGCCCGGACCCGCGCGGCCTCGGCTGGAGCGACAGCCGCGACTTCGCCGACCGCATCGCGCAGGAGTTCCGCCTGCAGGGCTCCACCGAGAAGACCACCTGGATTGCCGGGCCTCTTCTACGAGACGCATCGAGAACGGCTACAACTTCTTCACGCGCGTCGAGGACTACGAGGACACGCCGTCGTTTGCCTTCTGGAATACGCTACTACGGCGTGCGAGCCGGGCACGACCGACAACGCCTTCTACCGCTCGAAGAACGACCAGACCACCGAGCAGTATCGCCGTCTTCGGCGAGGTCGAGCTACTCGCCGAACGAGAGACTGGACGCTGACGGCCGGCCTGCGCTGGTTCGACCATACGCGCAAGCGCGACATATTTCATCCAGCCCCCGAACGGCCACTTCACCGCGAACCTCGGCACCGCCGAGGAGACGACCAGCGACATCACCAAGAAGCTCTCGGTGCAGTACAACTTCACCGACGACGCGATGGTGTACGCGCTCTACTCCGACGGTTTCCGCGCCGGCGGGCGCAATGTCGTTCGCCCCGGCACGGTCGTTGCCGCCCGACTACGAGCCGGACTTCCTCGACAACTACGAGCTCGGCTTCAAGAGCCGCTGGCTCGGCGGCCGAGTACGCGCTGAACCTGACCGCGTTCCAGATGGATTGGGAGGACTACCAGGTCGAGGTCGTCGACCCGGGCCCGCTCTTCGCGGTGCTGGTCGCGAACGTCGGCGACGCCGAGATCGAGGGCCTCAGCCTCGATTTCTCCGCGCTACCTCTGGGATTCGCTCGACGTTCGGGCTCAACGCTGCAGCTCCTCGACCCGACAGACCAAGGCGGACGAGCCCGATCCTCGGCACTGCGTGCCGGGGGACGCGGCTGCCCTTCTCCGCCGAGGAAAAGGGGGCGGTCTGGGCTCGAATACACCTTCCCCGGCGAGTTCGCGCGGCGGCAAGTTCTACGCGCGCGCTACCAGTGGAGCTACAACGGGTAACTCGCTGAATGGCCTGCCCACTCCGAGCTCGACGCCGCTGGCAACGTCATCGCCATCAACGAGCCCGTCCTGCAGCCGGCCTACCAGATCTCCGACTTCAAGATCGGCCTCGACGCCGAGGCCTGGGAGGTCTACGCGTACGTCGATAACCTGACGAACGAGCGCGCCGTTCTGTTCGACCAGTACGAGCGCACCGCCGGGCAGGGTCATCGATCAACTACGCCGCGCACCTGGGGCGTCGGCTTCACGAAGAGCTGGGGCGGCGGCCAACTGACGACGCCGCAGAAGGCGCGCCCGCGCACGGACCGCGTCCGCGTGCAGCGGATGCGCAAGCGCGGGCACTACGACCGCGCCACGATCGACGCGATCCTCGACGAGGGCTTCCTGTGCCACGTCGGTTTCGTGCACGAGGGCGTCCCCGTCGTCATCCCCACGCTGTACTGGCGGGAGGATGACCACGTGTACCTGCACGGCTCCGCGGCGAGCCGCATGCTCGGGTCCTCGATCGACAACCCGATCTGCGTGACGGTGACGCACCTCGACGGCCTGGTGCTGGCGCGCTCCGCATTCCACCATTCCGCCAACTACCGCTCGGTCGTCCTCTTCGGCAAGCCGAAGGAAGTCACCGACCCGGGTGAGCGCGAAGCGCGGATGCGCGTCTTCATGGAGCAGCTGATCCCGGGCCGCTGGGACACGCTGCGGCCGGTCAAGCCCAAGGAACTGAAGGCCACTCGCCTGATCGGCCTGCGCATCGACGAGGCCTCGGCGAAGATCCGCAGCGGCCCGCCGGCCGATGACGCGGCGGACGTGACCTGGCCGACGTGGGGCGGCGTACTGCCGCTCTCGATCCACGCAGGCGCACCGCAACCGGACGAGCACGAAAAAGGCAAGGGCCGTCGCGCACCGCTGGCGCGACAATTCCGCCGCTGAGCCGGAACGTTCCCGCGTCACGCGCGCGTCATTCGCGCATCCTACCTTCGCACGCGACGATTCCGGACAAACATCAGTGGCACCCATGACCATGATGGGTGCACACATGCTGAAGTCCGCCGCTGAATTCCGGTGGTTGCGCCTCGCCGCCGCCCTCGTCATTGTCACCTGGCTCGCGACCCGCGCGAGCTTCGAGGACATCCTGCGCCTTTATTCCGGCGTCGACCTGAGGCTGCTCGCGGCCGCGCTCGGACTGCTGTTCGCCGACAGCCTCGCCAAGGCGTGGAACTGGCGCGCGCTCATCGCCAGTCTCGTCACCGATCGTGACGTGCCCTACTACAAGGTGATGTCCTGGTATTTCGCCGGGGGCTTCCTCGGCGCCGTCGTGCCTTCATCCGCCAGCACGGACGTGGCGCGCGCGTGGCTCGGCCAACGCGCACTCGGCGGCTACGGGCCGGCCTGCGCCGCCTCGGTGCTGACGCTCAACGGCCTCGGCTGGCTGACGGGCTGCCTGCTCGGCCTCGCCGGCATCGCCCTCCTCGCGCTGGGTCGCGACCTGCCAGCGCTGCTCAGCCCGGCGGCGTTCCTGTTCGTGCTGATGGCCATCCTGCTGCCCGTCGGCTATCTCGTGCTCGCGCAGAACCGCGGCCGCATCTTCGAGCGGCTGCGGCGCCTGCGGTGGGAGAAGCTCAAGGATGTGCTGCGCCGCTTCATCGACGCGGTGTGCGTCTTCGAGGCCGCGCACGTGCGCTTCATCCAGTTCCTGGCGGTGTCGATGGCGGGCGTCGTGGCCCAGGCGGGCATGTTCGCACTGACGGCGGCGTCGGTCGGCGTCCACCTGCCGTTCGCGGTGTGGATGATCCTCGCGCCGCTCACCCGCATCATCGCGCTGGTGCCGATCTCGGTGATGGACATCGGCCTGATCCAGGGCGCGCACGTGTGGCTGCTGGCGCTGTTCGACGTGCCGACGTCACAGGCTTTCGTGATCTCGACCCTGTTTGCGCTGCAGGGCGCGTTCATTCACTCGACGGCCGGGAGCCTCGCCTTCCTGACCGGTGATCGGGCACGCATCGCCCCGCTACAGGCGCGATAGGACGAGGCGCAGCAGTGGCACGACGACGGCGTCCGGGTCGGCGGTCGCCACCGGCAGCGAGTAATTGATCGTCGCCAGCGTATCGCCCTCGACGGCCCACACCGTCCCGTTGATGTTTCCACCGGTCTTGGCCGCGGCATCGCCGAGGTCCGGGATCGCCGGCATCGTGTTCGTCACGAAATCGTAGCGTTGGCGGCCGCCCTCATAGCGCAGGTTGAGCGACAGCCGATGCAGACGCCGGCATATCGGTCACGAGCTCCCAGTCGCAGCCCGGCACCTCGCCGGAAAAGCCCTTCTTGGACGCCACCGCAAAGCCGGTCGCCTGGCGGAATTCCTCGTCGCTCACCAGTGCGCAGACATCGGCGGGCCGTGCCTCGGCCGAACGCGCCGGCGCCGGGCCGTCCGTGGCCGGCGCGACGTCTGCAGCCGGCTGCCCGCTGCGATCAGGCGCCTCGCCGCAGCCGGCGGCGATGCCGAGCATGGACAGCAGTACGAGGATCGAGGGTTGCACGAAAAGCCGCTGCATCAATATCTCCTGCTGTTTCACCGACGACTGACGAAGTCATCGACCGAGCGCGCCAGCACGACCATCGGCACGCCGCCGCCCTTGACGACGACATCGTTGAACTGGCGCAGGTCGAATTTCGCGCCGAGCGCCTGCTGCGCAGCCGCGCGCAGGCGGTTGATCTCGCTGTGGCCGACCTTGTACCCGCAGGCCTGTCCCGGCCAGGCGCAGTAACGCTCCACCTCGCTCGTCACTTCTTCGACCCCGGAGCCGTTCGTGGCCGCGAACCACTCGATCGCCCGTTCGCGCGTCCAGCGCTTGGCGTGCAGGCCCGTGTCCACGACCAGTCGGCAGGCGCGGAATGCGATCGACTGCAGGTAACCGAGGCGACCGACCGGGTCGCCCTCGTAGACGCCGAGCTCGTCCGCGAGTTGTTCCGAGTACAGTGCCCAGCCTTCGGAATAGGCGTTGAACGCGAGCAGCGAGCGCACCAGCGGCAGCTTGAAGGTGTACTCGCCCTGCCACACGTGGCCCGGCAAGGACTCGTGATAGGTGAGCGTCGGCAGGCTGAACGTGCGCCACAGGTCGGTCGTGCGCAGGTTGATCCAGAACTTGCCCGGCACCTTGCCGTCGATGCTGCCCGGGCCGCCGTAGGCGCCGGGCGCGCCCGGCTCGACCTCGGGCGCCATGCGCTTGACCTCGAAGTGGCCCGGCACCAGCGTCGCGAACGCGCGCGGCAGGCGCGCGCGGATGTCGGCGACGCGGTCCTCGATCAGCGCCATGACCTGCGCGCGCCCGCTGTCGTCATCGGGGAACTGGTAGCGCCGGTCCTTGCCGAGCGCCGTCATGCGCTCGCCGACGGTGCCCTGCGTCAGCCCCTGCCCCTTCAGGATCGTGTCCATTTCAGCCTGCAGCGCGGCGAGCTCTTCCTGCCCCCGGGCGTGGATCTCCTCCGGCGTCATGCGCGTCGTGGTCGCGGCGCGAAGCGCCCAGGCGTAGTAGGCGTCGCCCTGCGGCAGCTTCCAGACGCCGGCGTCCGAGGTTGCCTGCTTGCGGTGCGCCTCGAGCTCCAGGTACTGGCGCCCGAGCGCCGGGCCGATCGTATCCGCGGCGATCTTCGCGGCCTGCGCGGCGAAATCGCTCGGCAGGTCCTTCGTCTTCTTAGCGAAGGACGCGATGAACGGCCAGTCGGCGACATTCCCGCCGCGCGCGAGCTTGAGCTGCGCGAGCGTCTTGTCGAGTATGAAATCGGGCGCGATCACGCCCTGCGAACCCGCCGCCTTCAGGCGCTCGGTCTCGCCGTCGAGCTGGCCGGCATAGGCCGACAGCCGCGAGAGATAGGCTTCGGCGTCCTCGCGGGCCGCGACCGTGTGCTGCTCCTCGAGCAGGCTCGGGATCTCGAGGAAGGCACCCGTGTTCTGGGCGACGACGTACGGGGCGTTGCGCCAGGACCAGTTGGAGTTGAGGAGCGCGACGTCACCGTACGGGAACTTGAATCCCTCGGCGGCCGTCTCGTGCGCCGTGCGCACGACGTCGAAGTCGATGCGCGCGGCATCGTTGAGCGCGCTCGCGTCGATCTGCCCGAACCTGGCGAGCCGGCCGGCCACGCGCCTCGCGATCGCTTCCTGACCCGCCGGGGACCGGTCGGTCAGTTTCGCCTTCAGCGCCGCGCGCGCGCCGGTGTCGATGCCGAGCGCCGTGGCGTTCTCCGGATAGTCGACGAGCAGCTCGTCGGCGACGCCCGCGAGCGGGTCGGCGGCGGCCACGGCGCTTTGGCGCTTCGCGCAGGCGGCGAGGCCGGACAGCGCCGCGATGGCGGCGCCCGTCCCGGCGATGAATTCACGGCGATTGCTGGCCATCGAGAGTCACCCTCCGGCGGACAGGCGCCATCATGCCAAACGCCTGCGCATCAATGCGAGCAGCGCTATCAGGCTGAACGCGGCGCCGCACGCGAACGTCGCCGACGATCCGAGCGACACCCAGAGCATGCCCGCGATCGCGCTCGCGAACAGCATGGCGACGCCGCTCACGAGGTTGAAGAACCCGAAGGCCGTTCCGCGAAGGTCCGCCGGCGCGGCATCCGCCACCATCGCCGCAAGCAGGCCCTGGGTCATGCCCATGTGCACGCCCCAGAGGACGATGCCGGCGCCGAACGTTCCCCAGCCGGAGCCCAGCGCGAGTGCGGCATCGGCGGCGACGAGAACCAGGATGCCCGCGGCGAGCAGGCGGTCGCGACTGACGGTGTCCGCGAGCCTTCCCGCGGGATACGCGGTGGCGGCATACACCACGTTCATCGCGACCATGGCCATCGGGATCCACGCAACCGGAATGTCGAGCTCGGCCGCGCGCAACACCAGGAATGCCTCGCTGAAGCGCGCCAACGTGAATATGCCGCCGATCCACACGATTCCCCAATAGGCCGTACTCAGCCGGGCGAGCGCGCGGCGGTCGATCGGACGCACCGCTGCCCTGCGGGTCACGCGCACGGGTTCGCGCACGCCCATGATGAGCAGCAGCACCGACAGGAACGCGGGAATCGCCGCGACCCAGAACACCGCGCGGAAATCCCCGGCCCACAGGAGCATCAGGCCGGTCGCGAGCAGCGGGCCGAGAAACGCGCCGACGGTGTCGAGCGATTGCCGCAAGCCGAAAGCGGCGCCGCGGACGTCAGCGGGGGTGATGTCGGCCACCAGCGCGTCACGCGGCGCGCCGCGGATTCCCTTGCCGACGCGATCGACGAATCGGGCGGCGACGACCGGACCCACGGACTGAGCCAGCGCAAAGACGGGTTTCGTGAGGGCGCCGAGCGCATAGCCGAAGACGGCGAGCCCCTTGCGCCGGCCGAGGTAATCGCTGAGCGTTCCTGAAAAGACTTTCGAGATCAGCGCGGTCGCCTCGGCGATGCCCTCGATGACGCCGATGGTCAGCACGCTGACGCCCAGCGCCCCGGCGAGGAACAAGGGCAGCAGGCTGTGGATCATCTCCGAGGAGACATCCATCAGCAGGCTGACGATGCCGAGGACCCAGACGCCCCTCGGGATGCCGGCCTTGGAGGTCAACGCGTCCGAGCGCCCTAGCGGCCGGCCACGCCACCCGCAGCAGCCGGGATTCCGGGCGCCGGCACGGTGACATGTTTGATGCCCCGCTGCCGGGCCCACTCGTTGATCGGCTCGAGCCGCTCGCTCGTGATGGACGCGAGCTCCGCGCGGCGACTCGCCCACGCGCCCTTCAGGTCGGCGAGCCGTTCGAGCTGGCCACCGGTGACGGGTGCGCCGGAGTACTCGATCACGTCCATCAGATAGCGAACCTGCCCGGCCAGCATCGTCGCCCAGGCGTCCTCATCCTCGGCAGTCTGATGCAAGTGCTGGTTGATCAGCCGGTCCCAGAGGGTGAGCGCCTCGATCGCCTTGGCGCCGGCCTGCTGCAACTCCCCATCGCCAGGGTGATCGGCCATCAATCGCTCGACGTCGGTGCGCGCTGCGCGCGCCTGGTCGAGCACCCGCAGCACCTCGTCCAGCAGTGCCGCGGTCTCATCCAGCCGCGCCGACCAGGTGCGAATCTCTTCGGGTGACGCGGTCACGCGCGAGTCGGGCACCAGCGTGAATGGCGCCTCGGCGCTGGCACCGCCGGCGGAAATGCGCGCACGATATTCGCCCGGCGGAACCCGCGGGCCGTCGAAGCCCGCAAACAGGTCGACGTCCTCGATGCAGGCGAGGCCGTCGCGGCGCAGGTCCCAGGTCCATTTGTTCAGGCCCTGCTTCTTGACGGGATACTTGGGCTCCAGCGGGCTGCGCGGATCCTCGTTGGCCTTGAGGCATTTGTCGCGGGCGGATTCCTCGCTGCCCATGGTGCGGATCACGCGGCCGCCGCTGTCGAGGATCTCGATCGTCAGGGGTCCCTCGGCCTCCGTGGCGAGCCGATAGAAGAGTGGCACGCCGCGGGGCGGATTGCTGCCTTCGAAGTCGTCGGCGTCTCCGCCGTCGCCGATTCGCATCTCCACGGTTCCCGGGCCGTAGAGCGCGACCTTGCCGCTGCCGGCGCCCCGCGCGTCCTGGCGCACGACGAACAGGTCGTCCAGCATCCAGAACGAACGGCCCTGCGTCGCAACGACGAGCTTGTCCTGGCGGATCTGGAGGTCCGTGACCGGAACCGGCGGCAGGTTGAGCTGCAGCGGTCTCCACGCCCCGCCGTCGTCGTAGCTGACGAACATCCCGCCTTCGGTGCCGGCGTACAGCAGGCCCCGCTGCGCGGGATCCTCGCGCACGACGCGGACAAACTGGTCTTTCGGCAGGCCGTCGTCGATGCGGGTCCAGCGCTGGCCGTAGTCCGTCGTCCGGTAGATGTACGGCGCGAAGTCGTTCAGTTTGTGGCCCTGCACCGCGAGATAAGCGGTGGCCGGATCGTGCGGGCTGATTTCGATCGCGTTGATGTAGGCTTCTTCGGAGTATTTGCCGCGATGCTTCGGCGACACGTTCTGCCAGCTGGCGCCGCCATCGCGGGTGACGTGCACCAGGCCGTCGTCGCTGCCGACCCAGATGACGCCCGGCTGGTGCGGCGACGTCGCGATGTAGAAGATGGTGTTGTAGAACTCGGCGCCGACGTTCTCCGGCGTCAGCGGCCCGCCGTTCCGGCCCTGCTTCTCCGGGTCGTCGCGAGTGAGGTCCGGGCTGATCGCAGTCCAGTTCGCCCCGCGGTCGGTGCTCTTCAGCAGGTACTGCGTTCCGTAGTAGACGACGGACGGATCGTGCGGGTCGACCTCGACCGGCGCATTCCAGTTGACGCGGTACCTGAGGTCTTTCGAGTCCTTGCCGTACATCGACTCCGGGTAGGGAATGATCACGCGGCTCAACTGCGTCGCGCGGTCGTGCTCCGTCAGCGTGCCGTTGATCGAGGTCGCGTAGACCCGCTGCGGGTTCTCCGGGTCGAAGGCCACATGCGCGCTCTCGCCGCCGCCGACGTCGAAGTAGTCCTCCTCGCCGATGCCCCCGTACAGGCTTTCGCTGGCGATGGCCACGGTCGTGTTGTCCTGCTGGCCGCCGTAGATCCTGAAGGGCTTCTGGTTGTCGGTCTCGACACGATAAAACTGCGCGGTCGGCTGGTTCATGATCGACGACCAGGTCTTGCCGCCGTCGAAGGTGATGGTGGCGCCGCCGTCATTGCCATTGATGAAATTCAGCGGGTCGTCGGGATTCATCCACTGGTCATGGTGGTCGCCATGGGGCGTCTTGATCTTCGTCCAGGTCTTTCCGGCGTCGACCGACTTCATCAGCGGCACGTTCAGCACGTACACCGTGTCCTCATCGACCGGGTCGGCGGCGATGTGGATGTAGTACCACGCGCGGGAATGCAGCACGCGGTGGCCGTTGACCAGCTCCCAGGTCTCGCCGGCGTCGTCGCTGCGCCACAGCCCGCCCTTCTCGTGTTCGGCCTCGATGATCGCGTAAACGCGCCGTGGATTGCTGGCCGACACGTCGACGCCGATCTTGCCGATCGTTTCCGGCAGCCCGCCTTCCAGCCGGGTCCAGGTATCGCCGCCGTCGGTGGTCTTGAAGATCCCGCCGTCGGTGCCGCCGGACATCACGAACCAGGGCTTGCGGCCGTGATGCCACATGCCGACATACAGGATCCGCGGGTTGCTCGGGTCCATCCGCAGGTCCGAGGCGCCGGTCTGCGGCCCAGTCTTCAGGACGTGCTGCCAGGTCTTTCCGCCGTCGGTCGTGCGGAACACGCCGCGCTCCTCGCTGGCGCCCCAGATCTGGCCCTGCACGCCGACGTAAGCGATGTCGGGATTCGTCGGGTGGACCTGGATGCGGGAAATCTGTCCGGCCTTCGGCAGGCCGACGTGCGTCCAGCTCGCGCCCGCATCGGTCGACTTCCACACGCCGTCACCGTGCGACGTCGTGACGCCCCGGATCGGGGATTCCCCGGTGCCGACGTAGATGACGTTGTTGTCGGACCGGGACACCGCCACCGCGCCGATCGTCCCGACGTTGAAATGCTTGTCCGAGAGGTTTTCCCAAGTCTGCCCGGCGTTCTCGGTCCTCCAGACGCCGCCGCCCGTCGCGCCCATGTAGTACAGATGAGGCTTGCCCGGCACGCCGGTGACCGTCGTCACGCGACCGCCGCGCCACGGGCCGACCAGGCGATATTCCAGCTTTCCGGACTCTGTGTCGTCGGCCGTCCGTTCTTCCGCCGGATCCGGTGCGGGCGCGACGGGATCAGCCGCGCGGACCTGCGCCGAACAAGGCGACAGCGACAGGATGGTCAGCAGGACGGCCAGGCAGGCTTGCAGATTTCTCGGTTGCACGAACACCCCCTCGCGGCGAGTCGCGGTGATTCTATCCCAGGCTCGTCCGCATTCCGCCAGATTGGACAGGCCGATCGCATCAACAGTATCGTGCGGCAGGCCGGGCGCAATGCCGTCCCAGGGGGGTGCTGGTTGGACGTCGAAGACCATGCCATGCGGGGCCGATCGTGAGCGCCGGCGCAACCGCCCTCCTGCAGCATAGCGCGCTCGATGACGATGCCTGGGACGACCTGCTGAGCTTCATCGAAGAGCGGCGCGTCATCCCCATCATCGGGCCCGAACTGCTGCTGGTGCAGACCGACCAGGGACCCCGCCTGCTCCATGACTGGCTCGCCGGGAAACTGGCGCAGCGGCTCAACGTCGACGTCACCCAGCTGCCGCAGCCCTACACGCTCAACGACGTCGTCTGCTGGTTCCTCGGCGCGCGCGGCCGGCGCGAGGAGGCGTACGTGCGCCTGCGCGGCATCCTCAAGGACGCGGCCTTCGAACCGCCGCTCGCACTGCGCCAGCTGGCGGCGATTCCCGAGTTCGACCTGTTCGTCACCACGACCTTCGACTCGCTGCTGGAAAACGCCATCAACCAGGAGAGGTTCGGCGGGGCTTCCAGCACCGAAGTGCTGTCCTACTCGCCCAATCGCGTCGCCGACCTGCCGACGGAGCGCGACCGGCTGCAGCGGCCCGTCGTGTATCACCTGTTCGGCCGCATCTCGGCCTCGCCCACGTACGTGATCTCCGACGAGGACCTGCTCGAGTACATCTGCGCGCTGCAGAGCGAGCACCTCGCCCCCGAAAAGCTGTTCCACGAGCTCGAGCACAACCACCTGCTGTTCATCGGCAGCAATTTCTCGAACTGGCTGGCGCGCCTGTTCCTGCGCATGGCGAAGCGCCAGCGGCTGTCGGACCCGCGCGACGTCGGGCGAGGTGCTGGCCGACGACCACTCGAGCGAGGACGAGCGCCTCGTCTCCTTCCTGCAGCAGGTGAGCGTGCGCACGCGCATCTACGTCGGCGCGGAGCGCTTCGTGCACGAATTGCACGACCGGCTCGCGGCGCGCCGCAAGCCGGCCACGGGCGCGGGCGCCGCGAGCGCCACGATCCGCTTCCTCCCGCCCGCGCGCGAGATGCCGGACAACGCGGTTTTCATCAGCTACGCGCGCGAGGACCTCGCCGCCGTGCAGCAGCTCAAGGCCGGGCTCGAGGCGGCGGGCGTCACGACCTGGTTCGACATGGAACGGCTCGAGAGCGGCGACGACTACGACCGCAAGATCCAGCGCAACATCGCGCGCTGCTCGTACTTCATCCCGATCGTGTCCGCGGCCACCCAGCGCCGGCAGGAGGCCTATTTCCGCCGCGAATGGAGCTACGCGATCGATCGCGCGCGCAACATGGCCGACGGCGCGCTGTTCGTGCTTCCGGTGACGATCGACGCCACCGATGCCGCCGAGGCCCTGGTGCCGGACCGGTTCAAGGCGCTGCATTTCACCCGCCTGCAGGATGGCGTCGTGACGCCCGAGTTCGCGCAGCGCCTGAGCGACTTCACGCGGCCGCGGCAGCCATGAACGCAGAACCGCGGGATGCGGCCTCACCGGCCATCGACGAGCGCCATCCCTGGCTCGGCCTCGACTCGTTCTCCGAGGACACGCGCAGTTTCTTCTATGGCCGTGACGAGGAGGTCGCCGAGCTCGCGCGCCGCGTGCAGCGCAAGCTGCTCACCGTGCTGTTCGGCCAGTCCGGACTCGGCAAGACGTCGATCCTGCGCGCCGGGCTCGTGCCGCGCCTGCGCGGGCACGGCTACTGCCCGATCTACGTGCGCATCGCCTACTCCGCGGATGCGCCCGAGCCCGGCGAGCAGATCAAGCAGGTCGATCCTGCAGACCGCGCGCCACGCCGGCCAGTGGACGCAGGCTGGCGTCGCCGCGGCGGGCGAGTCGCTGTGGGAGTTCCTGCACCACCGCGACGACGTGCTGCTGGACGAGGCCGGCAAGCCGCTCATCCCGCTCCTGATCTTCGACCAGTTCGAGGAGATCTTCACGCTGGCGCAGACGGACGAGGCCGGGCGCGCGCGCGCCGCGCGCTTCATCGCCGACCTGGCGGACCTCGTCGAGAACCGCGCGCCGCGCGAGCTCGAGGCGAAGCTCGACGACCGACGATTCCATGGCCGAGCGCTTCGATTTCGCGCGCGGCGATTACCGCGTGCTGATCGCGCTGCGCGAGGACTACCTGGCGCCGCTCGAAAGCCTGAAGGCGCAGATGCCCAGCATCACGCAGAACCGCCTGCGGCTCGCGCCGATGACGGGAAAGCAGGGCCTCGAAGCCGTCATGGGTCCGGGCAAGGGCCTCGTGTCGCAGGAGGTCGCCGAGGCGATCGTGCGCTACGTTGCCGGCGGCGCGGAGATCGCCAACGCCGAAGTCGAGCCCTCGCTGCTGAGCCTCGTCTGCCGCGAGCTCAACGACACGCGCATCGCCCAGGGACGCGACGAGATCTCGCTCGACCTCCTCGCCGGGCTCACGCGACTCGATCCTCGGCAATTTCTACGAGCGGGCGCTGGCCGACCAGCCGGCGGCCGTGCGCCGGATCATCGAGGACGAGCTGCTCACCGAGTCGGGCTTCCGCGAGAACATCGTCGGAGGAAACCCTGCGCGCGCACTTCAACGCCGCGGGTGCCTCGCCCGAGACGCTGGCGACGCTCGTCAACCGGCGCCTGCTGCGGGTCGAGGAGCGCCTCGACGTCCGCCGCGTCGAGCTGACCCACGACGTGCTGTGCGGGGTCGTCAAGGCGAGCCGCGACCTCAGGCACGAGCGCGAGGCGCGCGAAACCACGGAGAGGCTGCTGACGGAGCAGCGGGAGCGCGCCGCCGCCGCGCGCCGCGCGCTGATCCGCGCGCGCCAGGTTGCCGCCGTCTGCATCGTCCTCGCCGTCGGCGCCGTCGCCGCGGCGGTGTTTGCCTACTGGAGCTCGCAGCGGGCCAAGCGCGCCGAAGACCTCGCGCAGCAGTCCCGGGTGCAGGCGGAGACCCTCCTCGGCTATCTCACGGCAGGCTTCGCGCGCGAGCTCGAGAACTCCGGCCGCCTCGACGTGATCGCCAGCCTCGCCAAGCGCGAAATCGACTACTTCCACGGCCTGCCGGCCGAACTGAAAGGCCCGGAGACCCAGCGGACGGCCGCCCAGGCACTGGTGCAGTTCGCGCGGGCGCACAGGCGAATGGGGGACCTCGACACGGCCTGGGGCGCGGCTTCGGAAGCGCTCGCGATCCTCGAGGCGCAACGAAAAGGCGGCGACACCTCGGAGGCAACGACCATCGCGCTCGCGCGCGCGCTCGACGTCCAGGCGCTGATACTCGCGGGACGACAGGACGCCGGAGCGACGCCGCTGTCGCTGCGTGCCGCCGAAGTGATCGGCACGCTGTCGGTGCGCGCCGGATGCTCCGGCGGCCGTGCGCGAGACGGAGAGCGAGGTCCTGACGACGCTGGGATTCCTGCAAACCGGCGTCAGCGATCCGAAGGCCGTCGCCACGTTGGAAAAAGCCCTGAAGCAGGCGACCGGACTCGGGGCGCGCGACGTGAAGGACACGTACGTGTCCGGGCTCTACACCGATGCCGGTGCCTGGCTCGTCGTCGCATACCTGACCCAGGGCAGGTCCGACGAGGCGCGGTCCGTCGCGGAGGACGCGTCGAATGTCGCCGACGGGATCCTGGCACTGAATCCCGGCGACCGCACGGCGCTCTATGCCCTGGCACTCATGCAGCAGTCGCTGGGTGACGCTTCCGTCTCGGAGCTGCGGCCGGAGGAAGCCGTCCCGCCCTACCTGCGCGCGGCGGCGGTCCAGCAGACGCTGGTCGATTTCGACCCGAAGAACATGGTGGCCCAGAACAACCTGGCCTCGGTTCAATGGAGCACCTCCGAGGCGTACTGGGCGATGGGACAGGTCGACGAGGCACTGGAGACGCTGGACGCCGCGCGCGCCACCTTGCGGATATCCGGCGCGGGCGGCACCTGGTCGCGCCTCGCGCAATATCGCTTCCTGTCGCACATCGCCTGGCGCGCTTCCGACGCGGGCGATTACGCCAAGGCGCGAGGCATCATCGACGAGATGCAGACGTACATACCGGCGCTGAAGAAGGGCGAGCGCGCGGGCAGCCTCGCGGTGCCCTTCGCCGAGTTGCTGAATCTCCGGGCGGAATCGCGGCTCGCCCTGGCGCGAGGCGACGCGAGCGCGGCCCGCGACTTCGGCGCGGAAATGGACGCGCGGCTCCAGGCGATGCGGCCGGACAACGAGACGGACGCCCAATGGAAGGACGCCTCCACCTACTTCGCGAATGACGTGAAGTCGCAGGCTGAAATCGCCCTCGCGGAATTCGAAGCGGCCGAGCGGAGCGCGCGAGCGGCGCTTGCCGCCAAGGAACGCTGGGTCTTCGAACCGCGCGCCGACAGGCGCCAGAAAGCCGCACTCTCGACGACCATTGCGCTCGCGCTCGTGGGCCAGGGCAAACCGGGCGAGGCCCGGCAGGTGATCGAGCCGGTGGTGAAGCTGCACCGCGAACTCGCAGGCGTCAATCGCGGCGACCAGATGCAGAAAGTCGAGATGGCAGCCGCGCTTTACGCGCAGGCGCTGGCGGAACCGGGGCGGCGCGCCGCACTCCTCGGCGAATCGAGGGCCCTGCTGGGCGGCCTGCCGGGCGCCGTGAAGAATCTGAATTCGACGCGCAGCTGGGCGGAGCGCGTGCGGGGCGCCGGCGCCGGCTGACTGGCCGCCTCGATTTCCCCGACAAGTAACTTGTCTTTCCCAGCGGATTGACAGGTAACTTGTCAGTCGATTCAGACTCATGATGCCTCTCCCTCCGGAGAGTGCTCGGTTCTGAATCTTTTCCGGCACGAAGCGCTCGAATTCGCGAGTGCGGCGGAGCACGCCGGCCGGATGATACTGGCCGCCCGCCGCGGGCTGGGGAAGGCGCGTGGCTTGTCACTCGCGGATTGGCGGCTGCTCGAAGTCATCGGCCAATCCCGGGGCAGGATGACCTTCGCGCTTGCGGCGCGCCGGCTCCAGGTCTCGCGGCAGGCCGTGCGTGAAGCGGCGCGGGTTCTGCAAGCGAGAGGCCTGGTCGCCATCGTGGCGGATCCGGTGAACCGCAAGGATCTCCGGCTCCTGGCCACACCGAAAGGCGAGCTCGAGCGCGCCGCGCTGAACGACCTGTTCTCCGATTTCCTGCTCGAAATGACGGACGACATCCCGCGCGAGGATCTGATCACAGCGACCCGCCGGCTCAGCGGGCTGGCGAGCCGCATTGGTCGTTGCGAAACGGTCATTCGCCGACAGCGAACCCCCGTCATCGTGAACGAAACTGAGGCATGACTGAAGATCCGACGAAGGCCGAGATCGACGCATGCCGGCGCTGCGAACTCGGCGCCAAAGGGACGCAGGGCGTCCCCGGCGAGGGGCCGCCGCACGCGCGGCTGATGCTGGTCGGGGAACAGCCCGGACACGAGGAAGACCTCAGCGGCCGCCCGTTTGTCGGTCCCGCCGGCCAATTGCTCCGCTCGTTGCTGGCCGAGGCAGGCATTGCGGAGTCGCGCGTCTACATCACGAACGCAGTCAAGCACTTCAATTTCCAGTTGCGCGGGAAGCGACGCCTGCACAAGACACCGCTGCAGCGGCACGTTGCGGCATGCCACGAATGGCTCGAGCGCGAGATCGCGAGCCGGCGACCGGCGGTGATCGTCACGCTCGGCGCCACCGCCCTCCGCGCTGTCCTCGGGCGCGCCACGACGATCAGCGCTGCGCGTGGCCGTGAGCTCGTGCAAAGCGGCGGAATCAGGGTCGTCGCGACCTATCACCCGTCCGCGATCCTGAGGGCGCCCGATCCGCAAGCCGCTGCCACGCTGCGCGCCGCGCTGATTGCGGACCTGAAAATCGCAGCCGCATCCGACGGACACCACCGACGCTGATCGGGAACGCAACCGGCTGACCGAGCCCGCGGCGCCGACGTACGGTGCAGTGGCGCGAGTCACCTGCACCAGGAGGACCAGTCATGCCGAACGCCGACGAAAACCCGAATCCAGGCAGTCCGGAGCCCGGCGTGCCGAATGAAGGTCAAGAGACGCCGGAAGAGCCCGCCCGCACCCCGCATGTTCCGGGCGGGCCGGACGAGGACACCCAAAACCCCGGCTGAGTCCATCCGTCAGGGGCAATTCGTCAGGCTGTTGATCCACTGCGTCATGAGCGCGACCCCCGCCGCATCGATCACCGTACTGCTGAGCGGCGGCATGGCGTCTGAGTCTCTGCGGTTCATCCTCGCCACCAGCACGGAACCATCCGCGTTGTCGCCGCCGTCGACGATCCGCGCGTCGGGGATCGAGCGGGTCCTGCGGCACGACGTCGCATGCACGGGTCGCGGAAATGCCGTCGAATACCGAAAGTCGATGTCGACCGGCGTCGGCCCGCCGGGGCGATGGCATTGCGCACAATTCGTGTGCAGGTAAGACCGCGCGCGCTGCGTGAGCGTGCTGCCGGCGCTCGCGTATGGATCATAGTATCGCGGGAGCGTTGCGGGATCGTCGCAGATCTGGCGGTGAGAATACCCCGATGAACGAGCGTAGTCAACTGGTTTGCCGTCCGGCCGGTCTGCGGATTAGGTGATCGAGCTGTTCTGCTGTCGCTCTCCAGGCCCAGCGCTGAGCGGGCCGCCTGCGTGTGATATTGAAAGCACTGTGACTCGTTCGGGTCAGATCGAGGCCGATCATCTTCAACTTGCCGCCGGTCACGAGCGTGGCATCGGTCTGTGCGGAATTCCATTCATAGGCGTACTCGCCCCAGATTCCATCCGGGTGCGCGTCAATCCTCGTGTTTCCACATTCGTCATCCAGCCGATAGCGAATGACCAGACGTTGCCCGCCGAAATCCCGTGGCCATCTGCCTTTGAAGCTCATCTGGGACCAGCCGGGCGATGAAGTACTCCAGCCGAGTTCTTTCGTGTTCCTCCGAAGAACGGTCGATCGCCGTATGGCGCTGCAGGACACTGCGCCTAGGTTGGCCAGCGCAACGGAGACGGCGCGCGGGTGCCAGCCGTAGGTGGAATAGAGGCCGAAGTCTTCCTTGACGGCTTTTGCAATTCCGGACGTCGTGATTACGGCGCCCAGGCCGCCGTAGCCGCCAGTGACCGCCTTGCCAATGCACAGGACATCGGGCTCGATATCGAAGTGCTCGCAGGCGAAGAGCTTTCCAGTCCGGCCAAAACCTGTGGCCACTTCGTCGGCGATGAAGAGTGTGCCGTAGCGCGTGCAGAGCTTGCGGACGCCGCGGATGAACTCGCGCTCGGGTACGACGGCGCCGAGGTTGCAGATGATCGGTTCCATGATGAAAGCGGCAACGTCGCGCTTCTTAAGCAACGTCTCGACCTTGCCGAGCGCCTTGCGATCCAGCGGCGGCTCGATCTTGTGGCATTTGGGCAAAAGATTCTTGAACGTTTCGCGGTTGTCCGATGCCCCGATGCTCATGGCCCCGATGGAATCGCCGTGGTAGCTGTCCTCAATGGAGCACGAATTTCCCGCGGCCGGTATAGGCCATGGCAATTTGCAGCGCGCCGTCAACCGATTCCGTGCCGCCAGTCGTTCGATCGGAGACTGCCAGCTTGCCGGGCGTGATGCGTGCGAGCATTTCGGCAAGCTGCGCCCAGGGACGGTAAAGGTAGTTGGGATGAACGTAATCGGGGCCCGCGAACTTCCGCGCTGCCGCGCGAATCTCGGTGGCGCCCCATCCGAGGTTGCCGACGCACCATCCCATCATGAAGTCGATGTACTTACGGCCGCGGGTGTCAGTGAGGTAGCTGCCAGCGGAATTGCCGACGATCACGTCCTCGGGTTCGCCCTGGCGGCCAAAATGTTTCTTGTCGAGTTGGCGGAGGTTCATGCCGGCCTCTCGCTGCAGGCGCGATTCGATGCTAGCAGGAGAGATGAGACCGGACTGTCGCGGGTAGTTGTAGGAAGGATCGCACAGGCGGTTCTGCAGCAATCCAACGCGAAAAATTGGCGGAGAGAGAGGGATTCGAACCCTCGATGGGCTTTTGACCCATACACCCTTAGCAGGGGTGCGCCTTCGACCACTCGGCCATCTCTCCGGAGGGCGCAAATGATACGCACCGGCCGGAGGGCCGGCAAAGCAATTGACCCGGCGGCTCAACCTATCGCCGTGGCGGGCGTGTCCTTGCCGTTCTCGGCAGGCTCGAGCTTCTCGTGGCGGATGCGCTCGTAGATCTCTTCGCGGTGAACGCCCACTTCCTTCGGCGCGAGCACGCCGATGCGGACCTGGTTGCCCTTGATGCCGAGGACCGTCACCGTGACGTTGTCCCCGATCATGAGCGCTTCGCCGACGCGGCGAGTCAGGATCAGCATGCCGGCATCCCCCCTAATCCCGAACGTTTAATGTTTCTTGTCGAACTCGCAAAAATGATAGCACAGGGCCGGACAGCGTCTTATTATGTCAAATTACACCGGCCTGGCCGCTCGAGGCCATAGGCCTTATGCAGCGCGCGCACCGCGCGCTCGAGGTCCATCTCCGCCACCAGCACGCTGATCTTGATCTCGGACGTCGAGACCAGGCGGACGTTGATGCCCTCGCGGCCCAGCGTGTCGAACAGCTTCGCCGCGACGCCCGCGTGCGAGCGCATCCCGGAGCCCACCACCGCCAGTTTCGCGACGCGGTCATCGCCGGACACCGTCGCGCCCGGGTATTTCGCCGCGGCTTTGCGTGTCAGCTCGAGCGCGCGGGCGTAATCGTCGCGATGCACGGTGAAGGTGAGGTCGACTCGCCCGCCCTGCGGCGCGTTGACCACGATCATGTCGAGCTCGATCGCGGCTTCCGAGACGGGCGCGAGGATCGCGTGCGCGACGCCCGCCTCGTGCGGCACCTGGCTGACGGCAATCGCGGCCTCGTCGCGGTTGAAGGCGATGCCGGAGACGACGGGGGCTTCCACGTTGGGGTTCTCCTCGCAGATCAGAGTGCCCGGGCCGGGCTCGAAGCTCGACAGCACGCGCAGTTTCATGCCGTGGCGGGCGGCGAATTCGACCGATCGCAGGTGCAGCACGCGCGACCCCTGCCCCGCCAGCTCGAGCATTTCCTCGAAGCTCACGGTCGGCAATCGCCGCGCCTCGGGAACCATCCGCGGATCGGTCGTGTACACGCCGTCCACGTCGGTCAGGATCTGGCATTCGTCGGCGCCGAGCACGACGGCGAGCGCGACCGCGGTCGTGTCCGAGCCGCCGCGGCCGATGGTCGTCATGTCGCCGTTCGCGGCGCGGCCCTGGAATCCGGCGACGACCGGCACGACGCCGGCCGCCAGGTCGGCTTTGAGGCCCTCGCAGCCGACGCGCTCGATGCGCGCGCGCCCGGCGGGACCGGTCGTCTCGATCGGCAGCTGCAGCGCGTTCCAGGAACGCGCGCGGCAGCCGGACTTGCAGAGCGCCATCGCGAGGAGCGCGGTCGAGACCATCTCCCCGGTCGCGAGCAGCGCGTCCATCTCGCGCGCATCCGGCTCCGGGCTGACCTCGCGCGCAAGCTCGATCAGGCGATCCGTGGCATCGCCCATCGCCGAAACCACGACCGCGACCTGGTTGCCTTGCGCCGCGAGCGCGCGCACCTGCGCGGCGACCGCATGGATGCGCGCGACGGAACCGACCGAGGTGCCGCCGTACTTCTGGACGATCAGCATGCGGCGCGATTGTTTCAGGTTTCGGCCGGAATATGCAGGGCGGTCGCGGACTTCAGGCGCTCCATGGAGAACAGCGCCGAGACGTCGGCGAGGCTCGGCAGGCGGCCGATGAGCTCCTTGTACGTGCGGTCGTAGCCCGCCATGTTCTCGACCACGACCTTGAGCAGGTAGTCGACGTCACCGCCGATGCGGTGGCATTCGAGGATCTCCGGCATGGCGGCGATCACCTCGTTGAGCTTGCGCGCCCAGTCGGCGCTGTGCTCGCGCGTCTTCACGCGGACGTAGACCGTCAGTCCGAGGCCCACCTTCTCCGGATTCACCAGCGCGACCCGGCCCTGGATCACGCCGGCCTGCTCCATCTGCCGGATCCGGCGCCAGCAGGGGTTCACGGACAGGCCGACCTGCTCCGCGATCTGCTGGATCGGCACCGAGGCGTCCGCCTGCATCAGCGCCAGGATCTGGCGGTCGATCTTGTCGAGCTTGTTCATGGCCTCGTATTAGCAAAATTTCCCAATATTTAGCCATATCAATTCACATTAAATGGGAGAAATTTTGCTTTTATTGGGACTATCATGGAACCCATGAGTACCTTCAAACGGCTGTTCACGGATCACCCCGCGAGCGTCAACGAAACCTACTGGCAGCACCTCGTGGCGGCCGCGGGTTTCGGCTTTCGCATGATCGGCGGCGGGATCGTGTGCCTGGTGCATGCGCTCATCCCGGGCGCCTTCTGCACCAAGGGCAGCGAGCTGATCTGCGAGCTGCACGAGCGCATGGTCACCAACCGCCGGCGCCAGGCGGAATCGCGCGCGCTGCCGATGGAGACGCGTCAGGCGGCGTAATCAGCTCCGGCGCAGCTTCACCTGAAGCTCCTTGCGCCGGTAATCGATGATCAGCGTGTCGAGCAGTCCCAGCACGTCCATGCCGATCAGCATGGCGGGCTCCTTCGTCATCTTCCAGTGCTCGAAGATCGCGAAGTCCGCGAACGTCATCGCGGGATTGCGCACCAGGATCTCGCCGAGCGCGAGCGACGGCGTCGCGACGCGGCTGCCCACCTGCATGTCGAGCGTCGCGCCGGTCACGTCGTCGGGCATCGCGTCCTGCTGCTGGCGCTGGCGGCGCTCCGCGAGCGCGATGCGCAGCGCCTCGTTGCCGAGCGTCGCCTGCCCGCCCGTGTCGATCACCGCCTTCACGGGCAGGCCGCCGAGAAAGGCGTTCACGACCAGCAGGCGCCCGCGCAGGAAGCGCACCGGAATGGTCGCGTAGCCGCTCGCGGCGCGCTCGTTCTTCGAGCGCATGATCGTGATGCTGTCCCTGCGAAAGTCGATGTGGATGCGCTTGCCCGCGAGCCCGTCCGTGCCGAGCACGCCCTCGGCGCCGCCGAGCGCATCCGGCACGATCGGCAGCCGTCGCGGCTCCACCAGCAGCTCACCGAACTCGAGCGTTTGCTACACGGGCACCATCGGCACCTGGACGGAGCCCGTTGCGCCGCGCAGCGTCACGTGCTCGGCGGTATCGAACGTGATGCCGAGCGCCTCGACGAGCGCGCGGTGTCAGCGCGGAGTGGCTTGCGCCCGTGTCGAGCACGAGGCGAAACGGCCCCTGGCCGTTGACGCGACCGGCGCCCAGATGCGGCCTATCCTGTCGCGGCGCGTGGGCGCGACGAAGCGCGGCTCGTCGGCCGAGACCGCGATGTCCTCCATCACGGTGACGATCGGCGCACGCGGCACGGCCGTGGGCGCCGAGCGGCGAGCAGCAGCGAGCGGCAGCGTCAGCATCCCCACCGACGCCCTCCCGACCGCCTAGTCTTCGGGAGCAGCTTGACCTGCAGTTCCTTGCGACGGTAATCGATGATCAGCGTGTCGAGGAGCCCCAGCACGTCCATGCCAATCAGCATCGCGGGCTCTCCGGTCATCTTCCAGTGCTTGAAGATCTCGAAGTCGGCGAAGGTCATCGCGGGACTCCTGACCATGAGGATTCCCAGCCCGAGCGCGGGCGTCTCAAGCCGCGTGCCGACCTGCATGTCGAGCGTCGCCCCGAAGACCTGGTCGAGCTTGCCCTCCTGACGCCGTCCCCGCGGCGTTCCGCCAGCGCGAGCGCGCAGCGCCTGGTTGCCGAGCGTCATCTGGCCGCCGGTGTCGATGATGGCCTTCACTGGCACGCCGCCCATGGACGCATCCACGACGAGCAATCCCTGCAGCAGGCTCGACGGGAATGGTCGTGAATCCGCCGCCTGCGCGCTGGTTCTTCGAGCGCATGATCGTGATGCGGTCGCGGCGGAAGTCGATGTGGATGCGCTTGTTCGCGAGCCCGTCCATGCCGAGCACCCCGTCGGCGCCGCCGAGCGCATCCGGAATGACCGCCAGCCGCCCGCGGCTCCATCAGGAAGTCGCCGATCTCCAGCGTCTCGATCGGCACCATGGGCACGGCCACGGAACCGGTCGAGCCGCGCAACATGACGGTGTCGGTCGGGATCGGCCTGGATGCCCGAGCGCTTCCGCCAGGTGCGGGGTCAGGGCGGTATGGCTCGCGCCGGTGGCGAGTACGAGGCGAAACGGCCCCTGGCCATTGATCGATGACCGGCGCCCAGATGCGGCCGATCTTGTCGAGGCGCGTGGGCGCGACGTAGCGCGGCTCTTCCGCGACGACGTCGACGTCGCTCGAGGAGACGGGCTTGATGATGATCGGCCGGGTCGGGTGGCGGCACCAGGACGTGCGTGGACAGGCCCTCGGGGCGGCTCGGCAGCGAGCGAGCAGCACCAAGAGCGGTAGCGCAAACACCCCCACGTATCCTCCGACTTGCGGCCCTCGGGTCAGGTTCCTCCGAGCTTCTCGGCGACGAGCCGCGGCACCGCCTGCAGGGCCTCGTCGAGCTTTGACGGGTCGTTTCCGCCCGCCTGCGCGAAATCCGGCCGGCCGCCGCCCCGCCCGCCCACCAGCTTCGCGACCTCGCCGACGAGGGCGCCCGCGCTCACCCGCCTGGAGGTGGCCGGCGACACGGACGCGACCAGCGAGACCTTGTCGTCGGCGACCTGCGCGCCGAGCACCACGACGGCTTCGCCCAGCTTGCCCTTGTACTGGTCGGCCGCCTCGCGCAGCGATTCGGCGTTCGCGCCCTCGATCCTCGCCGCGAGCACGCTGACGCCGTTCACCTGCACGGCCTGCGCCGCGAGGTCCGGCGCCGCCACCGCCCGACGCGAGCTTCGAACGCAGCGACGAGACCTCGCGCTCCAGCTTCTTCTGCTGCTCGAGGAGCTGGGTCACCTTGGCCTTCGAGCTCGGCCGGCGTGGCGCGCAGGCTGCCGGCCACGCGCCTCAGGGTCGCCTCGGACTTGCGGATCGCCTCGAGCGCGCCTTCGCCCGTGACCGCCTCGATGCGGCGGATGCCGGAGGCGATGCCGCCCTCGCCCGTGATCTTGAAGAGCCCGATGTCGCCGGTGCGGCCCACGTGCGTGCCGCCGCAGAGCTCGGTCGAGAAGTCGCCGAACGACAGCACGCGCACCTCGTCGCCGTACTTCTCGCCGAACAGCGCCATCGCGCCGGACTGGATCGCCGCATCGTAGGGCATGTGGCGGATGTCGCCGGCCGAGTTCCGGCGGATCTCCGCGTTCACGATGCGCTCGATCGCCTCGAGTTCCTGCGGGCTGACCGGCTGCGTGTGCGAGAAGTCGAAGCGCAGCCGGTCCGGCGCGACCAGCGAGCCTTTCTGGATCACGTGCGTGCCGAGCACCTTGCGCAGCGCGGCGTGCAGGAGGTGGGTAGCGGAATGGTTGAGGACTGTCGCCTGGCGCGTCGCGGCGTCCACCTGCGCCGTGACGATGTCGCCCTTGCGGAAGCTGCCGGCCTCGACCTTGCCGACGTGCAGGTGCGCCTCGCCGAGCTTGCTGGGTGTCGCTGACCGTGAAATCGCGCCTGCGAGCCGTTCGTGAGCGTGCCGACGTCGCCGACCTGGCCGCCGGATTCGGCGTAGAAGGGCGTGCGGTCGAGGACGATCTGCACTTCGTCGCCCGCCGAGGCCGCATCGACTTCGGCGCCGCCCTTCAGGATCGCGACCACCTGGCCCTCGTCCTGGAGGTGGTCGTAGCCGCAGAAGTGCTCTGCGGCATCGAGCGCCTCCGGCGCGCGCAGGTCGACGCCGAACTTGCTGGCCGCGCGTGCGCGCTCGCGCTGCGACTCCATTTCCTTCTCGAACCCGGACTGGTCGATCGCAAGCCCGCGCTCGCGCGCGATGTCGGCGGTGAGGTCGACCGGGAAGCCGTAGGTGTCATAGAGCTTGAACACCGTCTCGCCGGAGATGGTCTTGCCCTTCATCTTCCCGATCGCGCCCTCGAGCAGCGCCATGCCGTTCTCGAGCGTCTCCGCGAAGCGCTCCTCTTCCTGCCTCGAGCACGCGCATCGACGTGGGCCTCGCCCTTCGCGAGCTCCGGGTAGGCCGCGCCCATCTCGGCCGCGAGCGCCGGCACCAGCGTGTGGAAGAACGGCTTCTCCTGGCCCGAGCTTGTAGCCGTGGCGGATCGCGCGGCGGATGATGCGCCGGAGCACGTAGCCGCGGCCGTCGTTGCCGGGAATGACGCCGTCGACGATGAGGAAGGAGCAGGCGCGGATGTGGTCCGCGATGACGCGCAAGGAAGGGCTCGTCGCGTCCTTGGCGTGCGTCGCTGCGACGGCGGCCCTGATGAGGTTCCGGAACAGGTCGATGTCGTAGTTGGAGTGCACGCCCTGCATCACGGCGGCGGCGCGCTCGAGGCCCATGCCGGTGTCGACCGAGGGCTTCGGCAGCGGCGTCAGCTTGCCGTCGGCCGCGCGCTCGAACTGCATGAACACGAGGTTCCAGATCTCGACGTAGCCGGTCGCCGTCCTCGTCCTTCGAGCCCGGCGGCCCGCCCGGGAATCCCGGCGCCGTGGTCATAGAAGATCTCGGAGCACGGACCGCAGGGGCCGGTGTCGCCCATCGCCCAGAAGTTCGACTTCTCGTCCATGCGCGTGAAGCGCTTCGGGTCGATCCCGATCGTGTTGATCCAGAGCTCGGCCGCCTCGTCGTCGTCCTTGAAGACCGTGACCCAGAGCTTCTCGGGCGGGATCTTCAGCGTGCCGGTGACGAAGTCCCAGGCGAACTCGATCGCCTCGGCCTTGAAGTAGTCGCCGAAGCTGAAGTTGCCGAGCATCTCGAAGAACGTGTGGTGGCGCGCCGTGTAGCCGACGTTCTCGAGGTCGTTGTGCTTGCCGCCCGCGCGCACGCAGCGCTGCGAGCTCGCGGCCCGCTTGTAGCTGCGCTCGTCCTTGCCGAGGAAGACGTCCTTGAACTGGACCATGCCGGCATTCGTGAACAGGAGCGTCGGGTCGTTGCCCGGCACGAGCGGCGACGAGGGCACGATCGCGTGGCCGCGCGCGCGGAAGAACTCCAGGAACGCCGCCCGGAGCTCGCTGCTCGACATGCCCGCTGCCTTCCTCGAAGCCGCCATCAGTCCTCGTGCTCGTTGCCGACCGCCGCGCGCACCTGGTCCGCGCTGAAGCCGCGTTGGGTCAGGAACCGCGCCTGGCGGCCCTTCTCGGCCCAGGTCGCAGGGAGTTTCGCGCCGAAGCGCTTGCGCCGGGCCTCGGCGGCCCGCCGGCGCCAGTCCGGGTCGGTCGCGTTCACCGCCGCCGCGATCGTATCCGCCGGAACGCCCGCTTCGCGGAGACGGTGGGCGATGCCGACCGGTCCCCGGCCCCGGCTCGCATGATACGCGACGAAATGCTCGGCGAAGCGGCCGTCATCGACGAGGCGTTCCTTGCGCAGCCCCTCGACCGCTTCGTCGGCGGCGGGCACGGGTGAAGCCGCGCGCGACCAGGCGCTCCGCGAGTTCGCGGGCGCCGTGGTCACGGCGGTTCTGCAGTCTCAGGGCCGCGAGTCGGGCCGCCCGCGGGTCGTCCGGGGCGGCGAGCGCAGCCGGGTCAGGCTTCCGCCGCCTCACTCGCGACCGCAACCGGGCCCGGGCGGCGCGCCGGCAGCAGCCGGGCGCGCAGCGCCGACTCGATCTTCGCCGCTATCTCCGGGTGCTCGATGAGGTAGTTGCGCGCATTGTCCTTGCCCTGGCCGATTCGCTCGCCTTCGTAGGCGTACCAGGAGCCGGACTTCTCGACGAGGCCATGCAGCGCGCCCATGTCGATCAGCTCGCCCTCGCGCGAAATGCCCTTGCCGTAGAGGATCTCGAACTCCGCCTCGCGGAACGGCGGCGCGACCTTGTTCTTCACGACCTTGACGCGGGTCTGGTTGCCGACGACTTCCTCGCCGTTCTTCAGCGCGCCGATGCGGCGGATGTCGAGCCGGAGCGAGGCGTAGAACTTGAGCGCGTTGCCGCCCGTCGTCGTCTCGGGGTTGCCGAACATCACGCCGATCTTCATGCGGATCTGGTTGATGAAGACGACGATGGTGTTCGAGCGCTTGATGTTGCCGGTGAGCTTCCGCAGCGCCTGCGACATCAGGCGCGCGTGCAGGCCGACCTGCAGCTCGCCCATCTCGCCCTCGATCTCGGCCTTCGGCGTGAGGGCCGCGACGGAGTCGATGACGACGATGTCGACCGCGCCGGAGCGCACCAGCATGTCGGTGATCTCGAGCGCCTGCTCGCCGGTATCCGGCTGGGAGATCAGCAGTTCCTTGACGTTCACGCCGAGCTTCTCGGCGTAGACCGGGTCGAGCGCGTGCTCGGCGTCGACGAATGCGGCGACGCCGCCCAGCTTCTGCGCCTGCGCGATGATCGAGAGCGTGAGCGTCGTCTTGCCCGAGGCTTCCGGGCCGTAGACCTCGACCACGCGGCCGCGCGGCACGCCGCCGATGCCGAGCGCGATGTCGAGGCCGAGCGAGCCGGTCGACACGACTTCGATGTCGGCGTTGGCCGGATGCTCGCCGAGGCGCATCACCGAGCCCTTGCCGAACTGCTTCTCGATCTGGCTGAGCGCTGCGCTCAGCGCCTTCTTGCGGTTGCTGTCATCCATGCTTTTCGTTCCTCCGGGGTTGTCTCCGATTATTCCACAACCGGCCCGATTCGCCGTCGGCAAATGTTTCGACAACCTTGAAATTGTCATCGGTCCGGTCCTTCATGGGCGCCAGTCTGCCGCGGGGCACTGGCTCAGGCCGAGACCTACCCGATCGGCCAATCCGCGATGGGCTTGTACCGCCGCCCGTCGGGGTGGGCGCTGGAATCGACGAGGGCGAGGCGCCAGGGCGGCTCGTCGCCGGTCGGCACGACGGGCGCGAGGACCAGGTTGTCCGGCGGCGGCCGTCGGACACGTCGGGCGAGCGTCAGGTGCGGCCGCCAGGGCCGGGCTTCGCGCGGGTAGCCGAGCCGCTCGAGCCCGGTCCAGAGCCGATCCACGATCGCGCGGCCCGCCGCCGGGACCGACTCCGGCATCGCCACCAGCACCTTGGGCTTGGCCCAGAACTCGAGGCGCTCGAACGCGAGTTCGACGGCGGGCCATGGGCCCTGCCCGCCGACCTCGAACAGCGGCACCAGCGCTGCGCCCGGCACCGGCCCGATGAATGCGAGCGTCACGTGCAGGTTGCCCGGCGCCACCGCCTCCCCCGCTACCTGGTCGACCACGGGTGCGGCCGCGGCGGCGAGCGCTGAACGCATCGAACCGCCCGGCCACAGCGCAAAGAAAAGCCTCGCCGCGTGGACGTGGCGCCCGGCTGGGGCAGTCACGACTCCGCAAGGCCCTCGAGGGCCGTCCGCGACCGCCTGCCGGCGGATCGCGTCACGGCCGCCCCGGAACCGGTAAGGCGTCGCGTGAACGCGGACCCGCCCGCGCGACCGGAAGCCCCAGCCGATCCAGACCGTGCCGACGGGCTTCGCGGCACTGCCGCCCGCGGGACCCGCGATCCCGGTGATGGCGACGGCGTGGTGCACCTTCGAGGCGTCGAGGACCCCGCGCACCATCGCGAGCGCCACCTCCTCGCTGACGGCGCCGTAGCGGGCGAGCAGCCGGCGCTCGACCGCGAGTTCCTCCTGCTTGGCCGCGTTCGAATACGTGACCCAGCCGCGCTCGAAATAGTCCGAGCTGCCGGGAAGGTCGGTCAGGCACTTCGCCAGGAGGCCGCCGGTGCAGGATTCCGCGGTCGCGATCGTCTCGCGCGCCGCGCGCAGCCGCCTCGCGACCCGCATCGCGAGCCTTCGCAGTCCCGCGTCGTCGATCGTCGCCATGCGGCGGATCATCGCACGTTCAGGCGGACAGCCGGGACCTCAGCCAGTCGTGGAATCGCGCGAGCGCCTCCTCCTGCGGCATGAGCACGCCTGCCTCGTGGCGGCGCGAGCGCAGTCCCTGCTGGTTGAGCTCGCAGACGCGTCCGTCCTGCGCGACGACGAGGCGGCCGAGCGCGGCCATGTGCTCGAGCGCGTCCGGATGCCGCTCGGCGACGCCCGGCGGGAGCAGCCAGTCGACCGTCAGCTCGATCAGCTCCGGGCCCTTCGGCATGATGCGGACGCTGCGCACGTAGTCCGGATGCGCGACGATGAAGAGGCTCGCGGCGAACGAGGCGAAGACGACGCCGAGCGCGCGATCCTGCGCATCGGGGCCCTCGATAAGCGGCAGCTGCGAGCGGCCGTCGAGCGTCCAGGTGCTGAATCCCGGCGCCACGCGGGGCCGCGTGTCATGCGCATCGTCCGCCGGCAGCGGCGTCGCGCTGTCCTCGTAACTGAGCACGCCTTCGCGATACAGCGGCATGACGCGGCACAATTCCGGATGCACGCCCGGGCAGTGGTAGCACTCGGAGTAGTTCTCCCAGAACAGCTTCCAGTTGCAGGCGAGCGTGCTCACCTCGCGCCGCACCGACACGAGTTGCGCCAGCGGCCAGCGCCGCAGGTTGCCGGCCTCCTCGCCGAGGAACCCGGCGAGCGTGCCGGAGGGCTCGGCGTCGAGGTTGACGAACAGGAACCCGCCCCAGGTGTCGACGTGCACCGCGTACAGCGCGTGGTCTTCGCGGCGGAAGTCGCGCGGCAGCTCCATCTTCGGCGTGGCGAGCAGCTCGCCGGACAGCGCGTAGCTCCAGGCATGGTACGGACACACGATGCGGCCGCCCGCGAACCGCCCGCGCGGCGGCGTGCACAGCCTCGAGCCGCGATGCCGGCAGGTGTTGATGAACGCCCGTGCCTGGCCGTCGCGATCGCGCGTCACCACCACGCTCTCGTCGCCGACCGCGGCGACGAAGTATTCCCCGGCCTCGCGCAGGTCGTCGTTGCGCCCGACGCAGATCCAGTCGCGGTACCAGATCGCCTCGAGCTCGCGCGCGTACTGCGCGGCGTCGTAGTACCAGCGGCTCGGCAGCGACGCCGTGGTGTGCTTGAGCAATGCCATCTACCGGAACTTCGAGAAATCCGGCGCCCGCTTCTCGAGGATCGCCGAGATCGCCTCGCGCGCCTCGGCGCCCGCGAGCCGCGGCCCGAAGACCAGGGCTTCGCGCAGTATCGCGTCCTTCACCTCGGCCGCCTGCGGCTGCCGCAGCAGCCTCTTGGTGTCGCGCACGGCGCCCGGCGGCAGGGCTGCGATCATGCGCGCCACTTTCTGCGCGTGGGCGACGACGTCCGCCGACGGCAATACCGCGTTCGCGATGCCCATGACGACCGCCTCGGCCGCCGGAAACGGCTTGCCGAGCAGGAGCTTCTCCGCCGCTCGCGCGCGGCCCGCGACCTGCGGCAACAGCAACGTCGACGCGAACTCCGGCACCAGCCCGAGGCTCGTGAAGGGCATCGAGAACGTCGCGTCGTCCGCGACGTAGACGAGGTCGCAGTGCAGCAGCATCGTCACGCCGATGCCGACCGCCAGCCCCTGCACGGCCGCGATCACCGGCTTCTCGAACGCAGCCAGCCCCTGCATGAAGCCGATCACCGGCGAGTCCGGCTGCGCGAACTTCGGGTTGGAGAAGTCCTTGAGGTCGTTGCCGGCGGTGAAGCTGCCGCCGGCGCCGGTGACGATCACGACGCGCACCGACGGATCGGCCGCCGCCTGTTTCAGGCCGGCGACGAACTGCTCGTACATCTCCGCCGTGATCGCATTCTTCTTCGCCGGCCGGTCGAAAGACAGGGTCGCGATGCCCTGGTCTGAGTGATAGCTGATGCTCATATGCCGTCCTCGTTCCGGGCCGTCATAATGCCTCAAATGAGGAACCCGGAAACGAGGCCGACGACCGCGCCGCTGTTCGCGGGCCTCGACACCCACACGCCGATGATGCGCCAGTACCTCAGCATCAAGGCCGAGCACCCCGACGTGCTCCTTTTCTATCGCATGGGCGATTTCTACGAGCTCTTCTTCGACGATGCGCGCCGCGGCTCGAAGCTGCTCGACATCGTCCTCACCCAGCGCGGCGAATCCGGGGGCGCGTCGATCCCGATGGCGGGCGTTCCGGTCGACAAGCTCGACACCTACCTTGCCCGGCTCGTGAAGAAGGGCGAGCCGGTCGCGATCTGCGAGCAGACCGGCGAGGTCGGCAAGTCGAAAGGCCCGGTCACGCGCGAGGTGGTGCGCATCGTGACGCCGGGGACGATCACCGACGACGCGCTGCTCGATGCCCGGCGCGAGAACCTGCTCGCGTCGATCGCCGTCGACGGCGGCCGCTACGGCCTCGCCTGGCTCGACCTCGGCGCCGGCCGGTTCAGCGTGCTCGAAGGCGAGGGCCACGAGTCGCTCGCGGCCGAGCTCGAGCGGTTGCGCCCTGCGGAGTTGCTGCTGCCCGAAGGCGTCCAACTCGCCGCCAAGGCGCGCGTCGTGCAGCGCCCGCCCTGGCATTTCGTCGAGGACATCGGCGCTGCGCACGCTGACGCTGCAGTTCGGGACGCGGGACCTCGCCGGCTTCGGCTGCGAGGACCTGACGCTCGCCGTCGGCGCCGCGGGCGCACTGCTGCAATATGCGCGGGACACCCAGAAAGGCGCCCTGCCCCACCTGATCTCGCTGACGCGCGAATCGCGCGACGAGGCGCTCGTGATGGACGCCGCGACGCGGCGCAACCTCGAGCTCGACACCAGCCTCGCGGGGCGCGAGGACGCGACGCTCGTCGGCGTCATCGACCGCACGGTGACGGCGATGGGCGCGCGCGAGATTCGGCGCTGGGTGCGCCGGCCGCTGCGCGACCGTCAAGTCCTGCGGGCCCGTTACGGCGCGATCGCGGCGCTGATCGGGGCGGACCGCTACGAGACCCTGCACGAGGTCCTGCGCGAAGTCGGCGACGTCGAGCGCGTGCTCGCGCGCGTGGCGCTGCGCTCGGCGCGGCCGCGGGACCTCGCGGCGTTGCGGGACGCGCTCGGCGCGTTGCCCGGCCTGCAGCCGGCGCTCGCCGGCGTGGACACGCCGCTGCTCACGGCTGCCGCTGCGGACCTTGCGCCGCAGCCCGCGCTCCAGGACCTCCTGCGGCGCGCGATCGTGGAGGCACCGCCGCCGCTCCTGCGCGAGGGCGGCGTCATCGCCGCGGGTTACGACGCGGCGCTCGACGAGCTGCGCTCCATCGCGACCGGCGCGGACACCCACCTGCTCCAGCTCGAGGAGCGCGAGCGGCGCCGCACCGGGCTCTCCCAGCTCAAGGTCGCCTACAACCGCGTGCATGGCTACTACATCGAATTGCCGCGCAGCCTGGCGGAACGCGCGCCGCTCGACTACCAGCGCCGCCAGACGGTCAGGAATGCCGAGCGGTTCATCACGCCCGAGCTCAAGCAGTTCGAGGACAAGGTGCTCGGCAGCCGCGACCGCGCGCTCGCGCGCGAGCGCGAGCTGTTCGATGCTCTGCTCGACGCGCTGACCGGCCAGCTCGCCGCCCTGAAGCGCATGGCGGCGGCACTCGCCGCCGTCGACGTGCTCGCGAACCTCGCGGAACGCGCGGTCAGCCTGCGTTACGTGATGCCGGAGCTGTCCGACGCGCCCGGACTTCGCATCGAGGGCGGCCGCCACCCGGTCGTCGAGCGCGTGCTCGAGGATCCCTTCGTCCCGAACGACCTCGAACTGAACGACAGCCGGCGCATGCTCGTGATCACCGGCCCGAACATGGGCGGCAAGTCGACCTACATGCGCCAGGCCGCGCTCATCCTGGTGCTCGCCTCCATCGGCAGCTTCGTGCCGGCGACGCGCGCCGTGATCGGGCCGTTCGACCGCATCTTCACGCGCATCGGCGCCTCGGACGACCTCGCGGGCGGCCGCTCGACGTTCATGGTGGAGATGACCGAGGCCGCGATCATCCTGAACGCGGCCACCGACCGGAGCCTCGTGCTGATGGACGAGATCGGGCGCGGCACCAGCACGTACGACGGCCTGTCGCTCGCCTGGGCCTGCGCCAGCCACATCGCGACGTCACTGCGCGCGTTCACGCTGTTCGCGACGCACTACTTCGAGCTGACGGAGCTGGCGGACGGGATCCCGTCGGTCGCGAACGCGCACCTCGATGCCACCGAGCACGGCGACGGCATCGTGTTCCTGCACGCGGTGAAGCCCGGGCCCGCGAGCAGGAGCTACGGCCTGCAGGTCGCGCAGAAGGCCGGCGTGCCGCGCACCGTCATCGAGAGTGCGCGCGCATACCTGCAGGCGCTGGAGCAGCGGCACCGCCGCTAAGTCAGGCGCTTGCGGGCGAGGTAGAGGACCCGGCCGTTCGGCAGCTCGTGCTTGCGCTCGATCTGGAAGCGCTGCAGCAGCGTCGCCTCGAACTCCGGCCGCAGGCAGTCGGCGTAGAGCGGCTCGCGGCCCCGAGCGATCGCGGCGAACATCGGGTCGGTCACCGGCACGTATTCCACCAGCAGGTGACGGCGCGTGATCGCCGCCACCGCGTCGAACTGCTCGGCGACGGGCACGCCCTCAGTCACCCGCAGGTGATGGACGACGGCGAGCATCAGCACCAGGTCGAAGCTGCCGGCCGCGCGGCCGAGCAGCGACTCGAGCTCGCGATTGCGCCAGCCGAGCGCGGGCGTCGGGCGGCCGAAGTTGCCGACCAGCGGGAGGATCGGCAGCCGTCCCCGCCGCGCGCGAGCCCAGATGGCGGCAACCGAGCGCTCGTCGATGTCGAGCGCAACGACATCGCCCTGCCCCGCCGCAATCTCGCTGTACTCGCCCGTGTTCGCGCCGATGTCGAGCGTGCGCCGCGGCCGCGTGCCGGCGATCGCATCGGCAATAAACGAGCGCTTGGCCTGCAGGTCCGCGCTGCCGTAGTGGCTGCGGGTCGCCGTGTAGCGATGCCAATGCGAGCTTCGCGCCTCGAGCCGGGCCACGCAGCGGCCGACCTGTCGCCGCAGTCCTTGCAGAGAGCGCTCCAGGATGTAGCGCGCCTGCTCCTCGCTCGCGGCCTTCATCGCGCGCGGGGCCCCGCCCCCCGAGGCCGCCTTCGCCGCGAGCGCGGCCGGCAGCGCCACGGTGCGCCACAGTCCCGGCTTCATCCAGCGGCGCGCGCCGAGGATGCCGGCCAGCGCCTCGTGCGAGAGGCCTGCGACGGGGTTCGCGAGGGTCCAGGCGATCGGCAATCCCGCCTCGACGGAGGCGACGAGCGGCAGGAGGAAGGTTGTCTCGAACTGGTGGCGGGCGATCCACAGGCAGCTGCCCGGGTCGCGCGCGACGATGGACGGCAGGTCGACGAACACCGGCTCGGCATTGCGGAACAGGACGTTGGCGGGCGTCGCGTCCTTGAGCTGCCAGCCGCGCGGCAGCAGCGCGGCCGCGAGGTCGAGCGTCAGCGAGCCTGCGGCCGCCAGCATCTCGGGCGCCCATTCGGCGGGCTGGCTCACGAAGTCGATGCGCTCGTGCTCGAAGCACTCGCCGTCGAAGTCGGCGAACTGCGGCGGCGTCTCGACCCGCGGCAGCGGTCGCGTCCGGACGATGCGGCCCTCGTCCATCCAGCGCCGCACGACCGGGTCCTCGAGCATGCGCCGGAAGTCGTCCAGCGCGTGCCCGCGCACGGCGCGGATCAGGCGGCCGTCGTGCTCGACCAGCGTGGCGTCGGGATCGCGGAAGGAACGGGAGCTCGCGAGCGCAGGGATCAACGGGACTCGCCGCCGGGCGGCGGCTCGGAACCGTCCTCGGCCGCAGGCGCCTCGCGTCGCGAGAACATCGAAAGGACCTTGATCCGCAGTTCGCGGAAATAGAAGATCGCGCCGGCGATGCCGGCGCCGATCATCTGCAGCAGCATCGAGCCGGTTCCCGGGTCGATGTACGCGGCCGCCGGCGCGACGGACGCCGCCGATACCACGAGCGCGCAGGCGAACACTGAAATCGGGTGCTTCATGCGGCCTACTTCACCAGTCGCGGAGGCTGCCGGCCCGCCGATCCGGTCACATTTTGTCAAAACAGGCTATTCGTCCAGCTTTTCGTTGTCGAGGCCCACTTCCACCAGTTTGAAGGGAAAGAGAAAGTTAGATACGAAGTACCGGTCGGGCAGGATTGGCAGACCCGCATCGAAGTACAGGTTAAACACTCGCCGCAAGTGATTGACCGGCGTTGCGTCTGGCGGGAGGATAACCCGCCGGAGCCCCGGGCAGGTACATCGCAGTGAGATTCGAAAGCCGTACGTGGCGCTGCTCGGGCGCAGACATGCCGATGCCGCAGGTTTGGGCCGTGGTCTGACAGGAGCAGGATAACGGGCGGCTGTGGCGAGTCGTCGATCAGCCGGTCCGACGATTCGCCGATGCGCCGATTTACGTATGTGAGCTGACCAGGTACGCCGCTCGATCCTCCCACAGCCGCTTCTGGAACTCGAACTGATCGGAGATTGTCGCGTGGCGTAGCACATTGCCGTCGCGATCGAAAAGATATGGGTGGTGCGGCAGCAGGAAATGGGCGAACACGAATTTCGGCCCGGGCGCACTCGCCTGCGCCGCCAGCGCATCAAAGTTCTGCAGGTGGCAGCTTGCGATGTCCATGCTCGCCTTCGATCTCGAGCGCACGCAGCCAGGACGCATCTGCCACCGCGCGCAGGTACTCGTTACCGAACGGCCCGCTCGAACAGGGCAGGAATTCGTCCGCATAGGGATTGCTGGCCGTCCCGCCCCAGGTGGACTGCAGCTGCACGAAGCGATAGCCGCGATCGCGCAGGAACTGCGACGCGCGGTTGTCGCGCAGGATCCGATAGAGATCGGTGCGGTCCCGGCTGTCCGGGTCTTGAGCAGCCGTCGGGACCAGGACCTGGATGTAGTCGAAGTTAAGCGCAGATCCTACTGACTGGAAGGTCCAGTAGAAGTTCGATCGGCTCGCGTCGCTCACCTGGAACCCGCGCTGGCGCAGGCCGTCGAGGAACGGCCCGTTGTCGAAGCCGTAGTACTGCGCGAGGACGTCCGCCCGGGCATAGCCGTCGAGCACGATGAAATAGATGTCGGGGCCGCCGGAGTCGGCGGCCTGCGCGAGCGCGGGCGCCGGGCGGCCGGCCTCGCGAACCCCGGCCTGCGTGAGGTTTGCGGCGGCCTGGACGCCGAGGAACGCGAGCAGGACCGCGGCGACGACGTTGAGTCCGCCCGTCAGCGCGTCCGGCATCCGCGGCGCGAGCTGCCTCAGGCGCGCGATGCCGGCGAGCGCGGCCAGGGCCCAGGCGAACGAATGCACGAGTTGCGGATAGGCGCGGTACCAGGTCCGCTCCGCGGCCTGCTGCTCGAGGCCGCTCCGCACCCATTCGAGCCACCACTCGTTGACCGGCGCGTACAGATAGAAAAGGAGGATGACCCAGGCCGCGCCGAGTCCCGCCGCCGCCCAGGTGCCGGCGAACGGCCTCACGAGGGCGACCAGCAGCACGGCGGCGAGGATCCCGGCCGCGACCACGGGCACGACGTCCGCCGCCGTGACCTGGCCCGGGTTCGTCACGGCGATGTACAGCAGCGGATAGGTGGCGAGCACCGCCGCGTACCAGGGCCACCGTTTCAGGGAGTCACGCATTCAGGGTTGCTCGAAGGAGCCCGACCGCAGGAACTGTACCGTCGCCGCGGCGACCGCGGAGGACAGCAGCATGCCGGTGTGACTCACATCAAGCTGGAGTTGTGCTCTCGCTCCCGGAAGCGCGGTCTCGTCCACGCAGACAGTGCCGTCATTCGGCGTGGGCAGGTCCGCGAAGAATCGCCCGATGCCGACCGCGCGCGAGCCCGCGATCACGCCGACCTCGCGCGACGACTGCCAGGCACAGCCGCGGTCGCGCGCGAGCTCGGCGACCGCCAGCGGGCCCAGCATGACACGGGCCGTACCAGCGGCCGGCCACCTCGCGCGCCGCGCGCGCGCCGCGCACCGGAGATCCGAGCAGCACGACGCGGCCCGGCGGCAGGTCGGCATGCCGGGCGAAGGCCTCGCAGGCGACGATTCCGCCGAGGCTGTGCGCCACGACGATGGACGACGTCGCCGAGCGGGCGGATCCGCGCCGCGAGCGCGTCAGCCGCCTCCTGAAGCGACACGTGCATGGAGTGGTAGCGGAAGACCTCGGGCGCGAAGCCTGAGCTGCGCAGCCGGTCGCGCAGGACGAGCGACTCCAGCCCGTTCAGCCACAGGCCGTGGACGACAACCACCGGTGCCGGGTCGCACATATCGAACTTATTTTCGACTCAACAAGTTCGATATGTGCGACCCGGCACCGTCAGGGGGCCGGCGGCTTCTTGACGCGGATGTGCAGCTCGGCGAGCTGGGCGTCGTCCGCCTCGGAGGGCGCGTCGGTGAGCGGGTCCCAGGCCGACTGGGTCTTCGGGAAGGCGATCACGTCGCGGATGCTGTCCGCGCCGGACATCAGCATGGCGAGGCGGTCGAGGCCGAAAGCGATGCCGCCGTGCGGCGGTGCGCCGTAACGCAGCGCCTCCAGCAGGAATCCGAACTTCACCGTCGCCTGCTCGCGCGAGATGCCGAGCAGGTCGAACACGGCGCTCTGCATGTCCTCGCGGTGGATGCGGATCGAGCCGCCGCCGATCTCGGAGCCGTTCAGGACCATGTCATAGGCGCGTGCGGCCGCGTTCTTCGCGTCCGCCGACAGCGCCGCGGGATCCGGGTCGACCGGCGACGTGAACGGATGGTGCATGGCCGCCCAGCGCTTCCCGTCGGGGTCCCACTCGAACATCGGGAAATCCACGACCCAGAGCGGCCGCCAGCCCTCCTCGACGAGGCCGAGGTCGCGCCCGAGCTGCAGCCGCAACGCGCCGAGCGCGTCGTTCACGACTTTCGCCTTGTCGGCGCCGAAGAAGACGAGGTCACCGGACTCGGCCTGCGTGCGCGCGAGGATGCCGGCGATCGCGTCGTCGGACAGGAACTTCAGGATCGGCGACTGCAGGCCGTCGCGTCCCTTCGCCGCGTCGTTCACCTTGATGTAGGCGAGCCCGCGCGCGCCGTGCCGCCCGACGAACACGGTGTAGTCGTCGATCTGCTTGCGCGACAGCTCGCCGCCCTGCGGCACGCGCAGCGCCGCGACTCGCCCGTCCGGGTCGGCGGCCGGGCCCGCGAACACCTTGAATTCCGATTCGCGCACCAGGTCGGCGACGTCGACGAACTCGAGCGGGACGCGCAGGTCCGGCTTGTCCGATCCGTAACGGCGCACGGCCTCGGCGTAGGTCAGCCGCGGGAACGGGTCCGGCAGCTGCGCCTTCAGCACGCGCGAGAACACGTGGCGGATGAGGCCCTCCATCAGGGCCATCACCTGCGACTGCTCGAGGAAGGAAGTCTCGATGTCGAGCTGGGTGAATTCCGGCTGGCGGTCGGCGCGAAGGTCCTCGTCGCGGAAGCAGCGCACGATCTGGTAGTAGCGGTCGAAGCCGCTCATCATCAGCAGCTGCTTGAAGATCTGCGGCGACTGCGGCAGCGCGAAGAACTTGCCGGGATGCGTGCGCGAGGGCACCAGGTAGTCGCGCGCGCCCTCCGGCGTCGCCTTCGTCAGCATCGGCGTCTCGATGTCGACGAACTTGTGGTCGTCGAGGTACTCGCGCATCGCGCGCGTGATCGCGTGGCGGCGGCGCAGGCGCTCCTGCATCACGTCGCGCCGCAGGTCGATGTAGCGGTGCCTGAGCCGGAGCTCCTCGCCCGGCTCCTCGTCGAGCGAGAACGGCGGCGTCGCCGACGGGTTCAGGATCACGAGCTTCGACGCGAGCAGCTCGACCTGGCCGGAGCTCAGGTTCGCGTTCCCGGTGCCGGCCGGGCGCGGCCGCAGCTTGCCCTGCACCTGGATGCAGAACTCGCGGCCGAGATGCGACGCCTGCTTGAAGGCCTCGGGCGTGTCGGGATCGAAGACGACCTGCAGCAATCCCGAGCGGTCGCGCAGGTCGACGAAGATCACGCCGCCGTGGTCACGGCGACGGTGCACCCAGCCGGCCGCCTCGATGGTGCGGCCCGCGAGGGTCTCGTCGACTTCTCCGCAATAGTGTGTGCGCATGGACAAGGCGCGCGATGTTACGTGCCGGGCAGCGACCGTGGCAACCGCGGCGGGCGGCGGTCAGCGGCGTGCCGGGCGCCGGCGAGCCTGCCGCGGCCTCGCCGCCTTCGGCTTGCGGGCTGCGGCCGGTTTCGCCGCGGCATCCGCCTTCTTCTCCGCCGGCTTCGCATCCGGCTTGGCGTCCGGCTTGGCGTCCGGCTTGGCGTCATCAGCCTTCGCGCCGGGTTTCTCGGCGGGCTTCTCCGGCGCGGGTTCCTTTTCCCCGGCGATGTTCCTCTGCGAATCCTTGTCGTTCTTGAAGTCGGTCTCGTACCACCCGCCACCCTTCAGGCGGAAGACCGGCGCGGACACGAGGCGCTTCAAGGACGGACGGCCGCAGGCCGGACACTTCCGGAGCGGCCGGGCCGTGACCTTCTGCAGTTCCTCGTGGTGGTGCCCGCAGGCGGCACACTGGTATTCGTAAAACGGCATCGGCTATTTTCGCATGACCAGCGTGCCGTCCTCGGCCGTCACGCGGACCGTGTCGCCGGGCCCGAACCCGCCGGCAAGGATGCGCTGGGCCAGCGGGTTCTCCAGCTGCTGCTGGATCGCGCGCTTCAGCGGCCGCGCGCCGTACACCGGGTCGAAGCCGGCCGCGCCCAGCAGGTCGCTCGCCCTGTCGTCGAGCTCGATGCGGATGTCGCGGTCGCCGAGCCGGCGGCGCAGGTAGCCGGTCTGGATCTCGACGATGCGGCGGATGTGCTCGCGCCCGAGCGGGTGGAACACGACGATGTCGTCGATGCGGTTGATGAACTCCGGCCGGAAGTGCTGCCCGACGATCTCGAGCACCGCCTTCTTCATCGCCTCGTAGTTCTCCTCGCCGGACATCTCCTGGATCACCTGCGAGCCGAGGTTCGAGGTCATGACGATGACGGTGTTGCGGAAGTCCACCGTGCGGCCCTGCCCGTCCGTCAGCCGGCCGTCGTCGAGCACCTGCAGCAGGACGTTGAACACGTCCGGGTGCGCTTTCTCGATCTCGTCGAGCAGGATCACGGAGTAGGGCCGGCGGCGAACCGCCTCGGTCAGGTAGCCGCCCTCCTCGTAGCCGACGTAGCCCGGCGGCGCGCCGATCATGCGGGCGACGGAGTGCTTCTCCATGAACTCGGACATGTCGATGCGCACCAGCGCATCCTCGGTGTCGAACAGGAACTCCGCGAGCGCCTTGGTCAGCTCGGTCTTGCCGACGCCCGTCGGGCCGAGGAACAGGAACGAGCCGTTCGGCCGGTTCGGGTCGGAAAGGCCCGCGCGCGAACGGCGGATCGCGTCGGACACCGTGCGCACCGCCTCTTCCTGGCCGACGACGCGCTTGCCGATCTCCTGCTCCATCTTGAGCAGCTTCTCGCGCTCGCCCTCGAGCATCTTCGAGACCGGAATGCCGGTCCACTTGGACACGACTTCCGCGATCTCCTCGTCGGTGACCTTGTTGCGCACCAGCGTGGGCGCCTTCGACTCCGCCTCCTGCGCCGCCTTCAGGCGCTTCTCGAGCTCCGGCATCCTGCCGTACAGGAGCTCGGACGCGCGCGCGTAGTTGCCCGCGCGCTGCGCCGCCTCGATCTCGAGCCGGGTGCGCTCGATCTCTTCCTTGACGTGCGCGGCGCCCTGCACGGCGGCCTTCTCGGCCTTCCAGACCTCCTCGAGGTCGGCGAACTCGCGCTCCAGCGCGGCCAGCGACTCCTCGAGCTGCTCGAGGCGCTTCTTCGAGGCCTCGTCCTTCTCCTTGTTGAGCGCCTCGCGCTCCATCTTGAGCTGGATGATGCGCCGCTCGAGCCGGTCCATCTCCTCGGGCTTGGAGTCGATCTCCATGCGGATGCGCGAGGCCGCCTCGTCGATCAGGTCGATCGCCTTGTCGGGGAGCTGGCGGTTCGTGATGTAGCGGTGCGACAGCGTCGCCGCGGCGACGATCGCGGGATCGGTGATCTCCACCTTGTGGTGGACCGCGTAGCGCTCCTTGAGGCCGCGCAGGATCGCGATGGTGTCCTCGACCGACGGCTCGCCCACGAACACCGTCTGGAAGCGCCGCTCGAGCGCGGCGTCCTTCTCGACGTGCTTGCGGTACTCGTCGAGCGTGGTCGCGCCGACGCAGTGCAGCTCGCCGCGGGCGAGCGCGGGCTTCAGCATGTTGCCGGCGTCCATCGAGCCCTCGGCCTTGCCGGCGCCGACCACGGTGTGCAGCTCGTCGATGAAGAGGATCACCTGGCCTTCCTGCTTGGCGAGGTCGTTCAGCACGCCCTTCAGGCGCTCCTCGAATTCGCCGCGGAACTTGGTGCCGGCGATCAGCGAGCCCATGTCGAGCGCGAGGATGCGCTTGCTCTTGAGGCTCTCGGGCACCTCGCCGTTGACGATCCGCTGGGCGAGGCCCTCGACGATCGCGGTCTTGCCGACACCGGGTTCGCCGATCAGCACGGGGTTGTTCTTGGTGCGGCGCTGCAGCACCTGGATGGTGCGGCGGATCTCGTCGTCGCGGCCGATGACCGGGTCGAGCTTGCCCCGCTCCGCGCGCTCGGTGAGGTCGATCGTGTACTTCTGCAGCGCGCCGCGCTGTTCCTCGGCGTTCGGGTCGTCCACTTTCTCGCCGCCGCGCAGGTCGTTGATGGCCTTTTCCACGGCACCCCTCACGACGCCCGAATCCTTGAGCACGCGGCCGAGGGTGCCCTTGTCCTCGCTGGCGGCGAGCACGAAGAGCTCGCTCGAGATGTACTGGTCGCCGCGCTTCTGCGCGAGCTTGTCGGTGACGTTCAGGATCTTCAGCAGGTCGTTCGACGGGTGCACCTCGCCCGCCGCGCCCTCCACGGTCGGGATGCGCCCGATCAGTTCGAGCAGCCGCGAGCGCAGGAGGCTGACGTTGACGCCGGCGCGGTCGAGCAAGGGGCGCGCGCTGCCGCCCTCCTGGTCGAGGAGGGCGAGCATGAGGTGCGCCGGCTCGATGAACTGCTGGTCGCGGCCCACGGCGAGCGACTGCGCGTCCGCCAGCGCAAGCTGGAATTTGGAAGTCAGCCGATCCATCCGCATCGAGGCGCTCCGGGGTGCGTGCCTGCCCGGTTGATGAGGCCCGCGGTTCGCGATTCAAGCCGCGACAGGCAAATTTAGCGCGAATTTCAAGCATTTGCGCGCGCCCTTGCCCCACGACGAAAGGGGACGCTCCCCTTTAAAGGGGAACGTCCCCTTTTATGCGAGAATTAGACGTGGCGCGGACCGCCCTCGGGCGGCCGCGACCGGTGTTTGAAGCGTGTTTCGACTTTCGAGGGACTTGATCCATGGGACAGGTACCCGCTGACAGCCCGGCATCCGGGTCGTCGCCCTACGGATTCGTCGGCGACGGCCGCCTTTCCCGGCATTGGCGTCATTACTTCACGAGCCTCGGCATCCCCTGGAAGCTGTGGTCGCGCCGGCTCGCCCGCGCCGAACGGCAAGCCGGGCGTCACCGCGGTGGAAGCGCTCGCGGACTGTCCGGCGATCCTGCTCGCCGTCTCGGACGACGCCATCGCGCCGGTGATGGCGCAGGCTGCGCGCCGGAGGCCTGGACGGGCGGACCTTCGTGCATTTCTGCGGCGGTCGCAGCTTCGAGGGCGCATTCGGCACGCATCCGCTCATGAGCTTCGCGACGACGCTGTACGAGCCGGCGTTCTACCGCGACATCCCGGTCTTCGTCGACCATGACGACGCCCATCCTGAGCCGGTCGCCGAATTCCGCAGGCTGTTCCCGCAGCTCCCGAATCCCTGCTTCCCCCTGAAAGCGGACGACAAGGCCTATTACCACGCGCTGTGCGCGCTCGCCGGCGGCTTCACGGCGGTGCTCTGGCGCGACTTCTTCTCGGCGATGGCGACGCGGTTCGGCGCGCCGCGCGAGGCGCTCGCGGCCTATCCGCGGCGCATCGTCGAGAACGTCATCGCCTCCAGTGACGGCGCGCTCACGGGGCCGGTCGCGCGCGGCGACACGGAAACGATCGAGGCGCACCTCGAGGCGCTCGAGGGCACGGCGCTCGCCAGCGTCTACCAGGCGTTCATCGCCGCCGCCGGGAGGGAACGCGCATGAAATCGGTCCTCGACTTCGCCGCCGCCAAGGCCGCCGGCCGCAAGATCTCGATGGTCACCTGCTACGACTCGAGCCTCGCGCGCGCGCTGGAGGCGACCGCCGTCGACTGCATCCTGGTGGGCGACAGCGCGGCGATGGTCGTGCACGGACACTCCGACACGCTCTCCGCCACGGTCGAGATCATGGCGCTGCACACGGCGGCGGTGCGCCGCGGCGCGCCGACCCGCTTCCTGATCGGGGACATGCCGTTCCTGTCGTTCCGCAAGGGCGTGCCGGCCGCGCTCGATGCGGTCGCGGCGCTCGATGCGCGCGGGCGCGCAGGCGGTGAAGCTCGAGGGCGTCGCCGGCCACGAGGACGTGATCGAGGCGCATCGTCGGCTCCGGCATCCCGGTCATGGGCCATCTCGGCCTCACGCCGCAGTCGGTCAACGCGCTCGCGGGCTATCGCGTGCAGGGCCGCCGCGAGGACGACGCCGTGCGCATCGTCGAGGACGCGAGGCGGCTGGAGGCGCTCGGCTGCTTCTCGATCGTGCTCGAGTGCGTGCCCTCGGCGCTCGGCGCGCGCATCACGCAGGCGCTGACGATTCCCACGATCGGCGTCGGCGCCGGCATCCATTGCGACGGGCAGGTCCTGGTCCTGCAGGACCTCCTCGGCCTGACCGGCGGGCACCGGCCGAAGTTCGTGCGCACCTATCTCGACGGCAACGCAGGCCGTGCGCGATGCGGTCGACCGCTTCGACCGCGACGTCAAGCAGGGCGCCTTCCCCGCGGCCGTCCGAGAGCTACGACGCATGAAGGTCGTCGAGAGCGTCGCGGAACTCGTCGAGCACCGGCGCACGCGCGGCGCGGGCGCGACGGGCTTCGTGCCGACGCTCGGCGCGCTGCACGAGGGGCACGTGTCGCTGCTGCGGCGCGCGAAGGCGGAGAATGCGCGCGCCTGGGCCAGCATCTTCGTCAATCCCGCGCAGTTCGACGATCCCGGCGACCTCGAGTCGCTATCCGCGCACGACGGAACGGGACCTCGCGATGCTGCGCGATGCCGGCTGCGACCTCGTGTTCCTGCCGCGCGCGGACGAGATCTACCGCGACGGCTATCGCTATCGCGTGAGCGAGAACGAGCTTTCGCTGACAGCTCGAGGGCGCCTCGCGGCCGGGTCATTTCGACGGCGTGCTGACCGTCGTGCTGAAGCTCCTGCTGCTCGCACGACCCGGACCGCGCCTATTTCGGCGAGAAGGACTTCCAGCAGCTGCGGCTCGTCGAGGGCCTCGTGCACGCCTTCTTCCTCGACACCCGCATCGTGCGCTGCCCCACGGTGCGCGAGCCCGACGGGCTCGCGATGAGCTCGCGCAACCGCCTGCTGTCGCCGGCCGAGCGGGCGCGCGCGCCCGCGCTGCATCGCGTGCTCGCCGCGAGCATGGCCGAGCGCCAGGCCGCCGGCCGAGGCCGCCGCAGGCGCTCGCGCGCGAAGGATTCGAAGTGGACTATGTCGCCGACCGCGACGGCCGCAGGCTCGCGGCCGTCCGCCTCGGCCGAGTGAGGCTCATCGACAATGTCGAATAACGAAGGACCGCGACTCCTGTTCCAGCTCACGGGCTCGATCGCCTGCTTCAAGGCCTGCGAGCTCGTCTCCCGCCTGGCGAAGCGCGGCATCGCCGTGCAGACGGTCGCGAGCGCGGGGCGCTGCGGTTCGTCGGCGCGGCGACGCTCGAGGGCCTCACCGGCCGCACGCCGTTCACCGACCTTACGAGGCAGGCCGCACGATGGACCACATCCGCCTCGCGCGCTGGGCCGATGTCGCCCTGCTCTGTCCCGGCGACCGCCAACTCGATGAATCGCCTCGCCGCCGGCCTCGCCGACGACGCGATCGGGGCGCTGTTCCTCGCCTGGGAGATTGCGAAGAAGCCCTACCTGATCGCGCCGGCGATGAATGCGACGATGTGGGAGCACCCGGCGACGCGCGCCGCGCGCGAGCGGCTCGCGCATCGTTCGGCGCGCGCATCCTGCCGGTTGGCGACGGTCGCCTCGCCTGCGGCGAGCAAGGCGAGGGTCGCCTGCTCGAGGTCGACGAGCTGGAGCAGCACGTGCTCGAGGCACTGGAGGCGAAGCCATGAAGGCCGAAGGTCGTCGTCACCTCGGGCGCGACGCGCGAGCCGATCGACAGCGTGCGCTTCATCTCCAACCTGAGCAGCGGCCGGACCGGGGCCACGATCTGCGAGGCCCTGGTCGGCGCGCGGCTTTCGACGTGACCCAGGTCGCGGGCATCGACTCGGCGACAGGCGCAAGGCGTCGCGCGCAGGGAGACCTTCACCGATCACGCCTCGCTCGACACGGCCCTGCGCCGCCTCGCGCGCGACAGCGCCTGCGCGGCCATCGTCCATGCGGCGGCCGTCGGCGACTTCGCGGTGGCGGATGCCGCAGCCGGACGCGAAGATCGCCTCCGGCAGCGAGCTGTCCGTCAAGCTCGCAGCCCACGCACAAGATCATCGATCGCATCATGGGCTACGCCGGCAACCCGGACCTGGTCCTGGTCGGCTTCAAGCTGACGCACGAGCCCGATGCGGGCGCGCAGGCACGGGCGGCGCGCGAACTGCTGAAGCGCAGCCGCGCCCGCTTACATCGTGCAGAACGACGTCTCGACGCTCGCCGACGGCGAGGAGCACCTGTTCTTCGTGCACGAGAACGGCAGCAGCCGCGTGCGCCGCTACGTGGGCCGCGACAAGCTCGCGACGGCGCTCGCCGTGCTGATCGAGGAGCAGGTCAAGGGGCAGCGCGCGATGATCCTGGTCCTCGACATCGGCAACAGCCAGATCTACGGCGGCGTGTTCGACGACGACAAGCTCGTGCTGCAGTTCCGCCGTGCGACGCGCGCGGAGAACACCTCCGACGAGTTCGGCCTCTTCTGCCGCCAGGTGCTGCGCGAGAACGACGTCGACCCCGCGGCCATCACCGCGGTCGCGATCTGCTCGGTCGTGCCCGACATGGTGCACTCGGTGCGCAATGCGAGCATGAAGTACTTCGGCCTGCGGCCGTTCCTGCTCGAGCCGGGCGTGCGCACCGGGCTCAAGATCCGCTACCGCAACCCGCTCGAGGTCGGCAGCGACCGCATCGCCGGCGCGATCGCGGCGGCCAAGCTGTTCCCGGGCAGGAACGCGATCATCGTGGACTTCGGCACGGCGACGACCATCGACGCGCTCACCGAGGAGCGCGACTACCTCGGCGGCGTGATCCTGCCGGGCCTCAGGCTCGCGATGGAGAGCCTCGATGCGCGCACGGCGCGGCTGCCGAAAGTCGAGATCCGCAAGCCGCCGGAGCTGCTCGGCCGCTCGACGGTCGAGAGCATCCAGGCCGGGCTCTACCACGGCAACATCGCGATCCTCCGGCACCTCTGCTCGGAAGTCCGCACGCAGTACTTCTCGGGCAAGCCGACGACGCTCATCGGCACGGGCGGGTTTGCGCGGCTGTTCGAGGACGAGCAGATCTTCGACGCGCACGTGCCGGAACTCGTTCTGATCGGGCTCCGCGAAGCGCTGCGGCTCAACAGCGTAGACGGTATATCTCGCGCGCGGACTTCGCCGGGGGTGACCACCTCCGCTCGCGAGGAAGATCGGACACTCGCTCGCCTCGGGGTCACCCCCGGCTCGCACGCGCGCTGGTAATGCCGCCGTTGCGGTTGCGCGCGGCGAGCGACGCCGGGACACCCGAGCGAGCGCATCAAGTTCCGGCGCGAGCGAGGGGAGTCCCGGCGGGCGTTGCGCGCGCAACCGCAAGTACGTCAGTGCGCGAGCGCGTGCGAGAAGGCGATGACTGCGATGCCGGACGCGATGAGCACGACTTGCTGCACGACGTGCGCGCATCCACGCGGCGGTGAAGGCCGGGAATGAGGTCCGCGACGGCGACGTAGAGGAAGCTCGCCGCCGCGATCGCGAGGGCGTACGGAAGCCACTCGAGCGCCTGCGCCAGCAGGTACCAAGCGATCACCGCGCCCGCGACCGACGTGAGGCTGACCGCGATGTTGAGCGCGAGCGCGCGCTGCCTCGACATGCCGCCGTTCAGCAGGATCGCGAGGTCGCCGACTTCCTGCGGGATCTCGTGCGCGAACACGGCGACGGTCGTGACCACGCCGAGGTGCGGATCGGTGAGGAACGCGGCCGCGATCAGCACGCCGTCGAGCAGGTTGTGGAAGGCGTCGCCCCAGAGGATCAGCGTCGCCGAGGCGCGGTCGCGATGGCGGTCCTCGGGCCCGTGCGCCTCGCAGTGATCCACGTGGCAGTGGCGCCAGAGCACCAGTTTCTCCAGCACGAAGAACGCGATGATGCCGGCCGCCAGCGCGAGGCCGATGCCGTGCGCGCCCGCGCCGGAGTCGAGCGCGTGCGGCAGGAGCGCGAGCAGCGCGGCGCCGAGCAGCGCGCCGGTCGCGAAGCTCACGAGGTGCGGCAGCAGGGCGTTCCGCCGCGCGGCGGACAGCAGCATGAAGGCGCCGGCGACGAGCGCGGACAGCGCGCCGCAGGCCGCGGTCAGGAGCAGGATGGGCGCGAGCGTCGACACGGGCGTCCAGCCTACCTCAGTCGAGCCAGGCGAGCGCGGCCATGCGCCCGGTCGCGCCGTCGCGCCGGAAGGAATAGAAGCGCGCCGCGTCGCGCGTGCGTGCAGAGGTCGCCGCCGCTCACGCGCGGTGACGCCGGCCGCCGCGAGACGGCGCCGCGCGAGTCCCGGCAGGTCGGCGAGCCAGCGTCCCGCCCGGCCCGGATGAAACGCGGCCGCGGCGCCGGCATCCTGCGCCGTGAACGCGTCGCGGACTTCGGCGCCGACTTCGAAGGCGCGCGGCCCGATCGACGGGCCGAGCCAGGCGACGAGCTCGCCGCGGCGGGCACGCGAGCGCCGCGATCGTCGCCTCGACGACGCCGGCTGCGAGCCCGCGCCAGCCGGCATGGGCGATGCCGACGCGATCTCCCGCGCGACCCGCGAGGAAGACCGGCAGGCAATCGGCGACGAGCACCGCGCAGACGACGCCGCGCGTGAACGTGACGGCCGCATCGGCGGGAGCCTGCGCCGCCGCCGGCAGCACGGCGACGCCGGTCCCGTGCACCTGCTCGAGCCAGGCAGGCTCGGCGGGAAGCCCGAGCGCTGTCGCGCAGGCGCCTGCGGTTTTCGGCCACGGCCGCGGGGTCGTCGCCGACGTGGGTCGCGAGGTTGAAGCTCGCGTAGGCGCCGGCGCTCACGCCGCCGGCGCGCGTCGTCATGGCCGCGCGCACGCGCGGGGGCGCGCTCCAGCCGGGCGCGAGGAACTCCGGCTCCGGCATCAGGCCTCGGCCGCGCTGCGGTCGCGCTTCAGCGCGGCGATGAGCGCCTTGAGGTCCGCCGGCAAGCGGCGCCTCGACCTCGATCGCGCGGCCGTCGCGCGGATGCGGAAAAACCAGCTTCGCCGCATGCAGCGCCTGCCGCCGGAAACCGTGCAAGGCCTCGGCGAGCGCGGGCGTCGCGCCGCGCGGAATCGCGAGGCGCCGGCCGTACACCGGGTCGCCGACCAGCGGATAGCCCGCATGCGAAAGGTGCAGGCGGATCTGGTGCGTGCGTCCCGTCTCCAGCGTGACGCGCACCCAGGTGTGGCGGCGGAAGCGCTCGATCACGCGGTAATTCGTGACGGCCTCGCGCCCGCTCTGGCGCACCGCCATGCGCACCCGGTCGACCGGATGGCGGTCGATCGGCGCGTCGATCCGGCCGCCCGACGGTCATCACGCCGACGCACACCGCCTGGTACTCGCGATGGATCTCGCGCGCCGCCAGCGCGTCGGCGAGCGTGGTGCGCGCCGATTCGCTGCGGGCGACGATCAGCACGCCCGAAGTGTCCTTGTCGAGGCGATGGACGATGCCGGCGCGCGGCAGCTTCGCGAGGCGCGGATCGTGGGCGAGCAGCGCGTTCTGCAGCGTGCGGTCCGGATTGCCGGCGCCGGGATGCACGACGAGCCCGGCCGGCTTGTCGACGACCAGCACGTCCTCGTCCTCCCAGGCGACGGCGAGGGGCAGTGCCTGCGCGACGTCCCGGACGGCGTCCTCGTCGGGCGCGTCGAGGTCGATTCGCTCGCCGCCGGCGACGATGTCGCGCGGCCGCAGCACGCGGCCGTCGACGCGCAGCATGCCGTCGTCGATCCAGCGCTTCAGGCGCGAGCGCGAGAATTCAGGCAGGGCGTCGGCCAGCGCCTGGTCGAGGCGCCGTCCGGCTGCCTGCGGCGGCAAGCGCAGTTCGCGTTGGTGACGGGTGGAACTCATGCGGGTCGGGAGCGGTCTTTTGTCCGGTATACTGCGTTGATTCAACAGCCGGGGTCCAGTCCTTTGCAGCCAGCCAGAACGATGGCGCGCATCCTCCTGATCGCGTGCGGCATCGCCGCAGCCGCGGGCTGCGGCTACAAGGAGCGCGCAGCCGAGCAACTGCAGCCGAACCGCATGTACGAGAAGGCGCACGGCCTGCTGCTGGGCGGCGATTACCGCGGCGCCGTGCGCTACTACGAGGCGCTCGAGGCGCGCTACCCGTTCAGCCAGGAGGCCCGCCAGGCGCGCCTCGACATGATCTATGCGTACTACCGCGCCCGCGAGCAGGAATCCGCGGTCGATGCGGCCGACCAGTTCGTGCGCGAGAATCCGACGCACCCGCGCGTCGACTATGCGATGTACCTGCGGGGCCTCATCTACTTCGAGCGCTCGCCGAACTTCCTCGAGCGCTGGTTCAACACCGACCTCAGCGAGCGCCCGCCCCAGGACGTCAAGCGCGCGTTCGACGCCTTCGACCAGCTGATCCGCGCAGCGCCCGGACAGCATCTACGCGCACGATGCGCGCCAGCGCATGGTGTTCCTGCGCAACCGCCTCGCCGACTACGAGGTCTACGTGGCGGACCACTACCTGCGGCGCGAGGCCTACGTCGCGGCGATCGACCGCGCGCGCTACTGCATCGAGAACTACGACGGGGCGCCGGCAGTCCGCCAGGCGCTCGAGATCATGATCGCCAGCCTATCGCGGCATCGGCCTCGACGACCTCGCCGAGCGCTCGCAGGAAGTCTTCGCGCTCAACTACCCGGACGCGACAGCTCGAGAAGCACGAGAAGAAGTGGTGGCGGTTCGACGCGACGGGGACTGTCACCTTTCCTTGGACAAGGTACGTCTCTCGACTCGCCCGGCCTGTACCCCGACGTGATCGGGTACCGCCAGTCGCGCCCGAAGGCGCGGCCGCTCACCCGCACGCCCGGCGGCGCCTGCCGGCGCTTGTATTCGTTGCGCTTCACGAGCTCGAGCACGCGCGTGACGGTCGGTCGCTCGAATCCCATCGCGACGATCTCGTCCACCGAGCGGTCGTCCTCGATGAACGCCTCGAGGATCGGGTCGAGCACCTCGTAGGGCGGCAGGCTGTCGCTGTCGAGCTGGTCTTCGCGCAGTTCCGCCGTCGGCGGCCGGTCGATGATCCGCTGCGGGATGATCGGCGCCGGCGCCGTGGGCATTGCGCCAGCGCGCGAGCCGCCACACCAGCAGTCTTGCTGCAGTCCTTGATCGGCGCGAACCCGCCCGCCATGTCGCCGTAGAGCGTCGCGTAGCCGACCGACATCTCGCTCTTGTTGCCGGTCGTCAGGACCATGAGGCCGGTCTTGTTGGAGATCGCCATCAGCAGCATGCCGCGACAGCGCGCCTGGATGTTCTCCTCGGTCGCGTCCGGCGCACGGCCGCGGAACTCGCGCTCGAGCGTCGCGAGGGTCGCCTGGTACATGCCCTCGATCGGCATGCACCGAGTAATGCACGCCGAGCGCGCGCGCCATCGCGGCCGCGTCCTTCTCCGACATGCTGGACGTGAAGCGCGACGGCATCATGACGGCGTGCACGCGCGACGGGCCGAGCGCGTCGCAGGCGATCGCGAGCACGAGCGCCGAGTCGACCCCGCCCGACAGGCCGATCACGACGCCCGGGAAGCGGTGCTTCTCCACGTAGTCGCGCACGCCGAGGACGATGCGCGCGCCAGACGCTCTCCTCGCCCGCGGGCAGCGGCGCGATGCTCTCCGGCCCGAGGTCGTATCCCGTTTCCGCTCTCGACGATGTCCACGGTCGTCAGCGACTCCTCGAAGGCCGGCGCCCGGTGCACCACGCGGCCGCCCGCATCGACCGCGAAGCTGCAGCCGTCATACACGACCTCGTCCTGCCCGCCGACGTGGTTCAGGTACGCGAGCGCCACGCGGTTCTCCCGGGCGCGGGCCGCGAGGTTCGATTCGCGTTCGGCCTGCTTGCCCTGCTGGAACGGCGAGGCGTTGATCGAGAGCACGAGGTCCGCGCCGGTTTTGCAGGCGCCGGCGACGACGTCCGCGTGCCAGACGTCCTCGCAGATGATCGGCGCGACGCGCACGCCCTCGAGTTCGACCGTGACGAACTCGTCGCCCGGCTTGAAGTAGCGCTTGTCGTCGAAGACCTGGTAGTTCGGCAGCCGCTGCTTGCGGTAATTCGCGATGCGCCGCCCGTCGCGCAGCCAGGCGGCGGCGTTGTAGATGGCGCCGTCCGCGTATTCCGGGTAACCGATCAGCAGGTCGATTCCGCGCGCCGCGTCGGCGAGCCGCGCCATCGACTCTTCGACGCGGCGACGGAATCCGCGGTGGAATAGCAGGTCTTCCGGCGGATAACCGCACACCGCGAGTTCCGGGGTCGCCATGACGGCGGCGCCCGCCTTGCGCGCCTCCTCGAGGCGCCCCGCGATGCGCGCGGCGTTGCCCTGCACGTCGCCGACGGTGGGGTCGATCTGCGCGAGCGCGATGCGCACTCGGATTCAGCCCTTGCGCTTGCGGCGGCGGCGCGTCGCCAGCGCCTGCTTCATCGCGACGCCGAGGTCCGCGGCCGACCGGACCGTGCGCACGCCGGCCTCCTCGAGCGCCGCGTACTTGTCCGCCGCGGTGCCCTTGCCGCCCGCGATCACGGCGCCCGCGTGGCCCATGCGCTTTCCCGCGGGGGCGGTCACGCCCGCGATGTACGCGACGACGGGCTTGGAGATTTCGCGCCGGATGAATTCCGCCGCCGCTTCCTCGTCCGTGCCGCCGATCTCGCCGACCATGATGATGCCGGCGGTGTCCTTGTCGCGCTCGAACAGCCCGAGCACCTCGATGAAGTTGAGTCCCCGCACCGGGTCGCCGCCGATGCCGACGCAGGTCGTCTGGCCGAGCCCCGCGCGTGTCGTCTGGAACACCGCCTCGTACGTCAGCGTCCCCGAGCGCGAAATGATGCCGACCTTGCCGGGCTGGTGGATGAAGCCCGGCATGATGCCGACCTTGCACTGGCCCGGGGTGATGACGCCCGGGCAATTCGGCCCGACGAGCCGCGAGCGGGAGCCCGCGAGCGCCGCCTTGACCCGCACCATGTCGTTGACGGGGATGCCCTCGGTGATGCAGACGATGAGGCGGACGCCGGCATCCGCGGCCTCGAGGATCGCGTCCGCGGCGAAGGGGGCCGGCACGTAGATGACGCTGACGTCGGCCCGCGTCGCCTTCACCGCGTCGTGCACGGTGTCGAACACCGGCCGGTCGAGGTGCCGCTCGCCGCCGCGCCCGGGCGTCACGCCGCCCACGAGGTTGGTGCCGTAGGCGATCGCCTGCTCGGAGTGGAATGTGCCCTGCTTGCCGGTGAAGCCCTGGCAGATCACGCGGCTGCGGCGGCTGACGAGGATGCTCATCGCCGGGCACCGCCGCGCGCAAGGCGCACGGCCTTGGTCGCCGCGTCGGAGACGTCCTTCGCGACCGTGATCGCGAGTCCGCTCGCGGCGAGCAGCGCGCGCGCCTTGTCGGCGTTCGTGCCCTCGAGCCGCACCACCACGGGGATGTTCACGCCGGCGGTCTTCACCGCCTGGATGATGCCCTCGGCAATGACGTCGCAGCGGACGATGCCGCCGAAGATGTTCACGAGGATGGCGCGGGCCCGGGCGTTGGACAGGATCAGCCGGAACGCGGCGGTCACCCGGTCCGCCGTCGCGGTTCCGCCGACGTCGAGGAAGTTCGCAGGCTCCCCGCCATGGAGCTTGATGAGGTCCATGGTCGCCATCGCGAGGCCGGCGCCGTTCACCATGCAGGCGATATTGCCGTCGAGCGAGACGTAGTTGAGCTCGTGCTCGGCGGCCTGCCGCTCCATCTCGTCTTCCTGCGACGGGTCGCGCAACGCCGCGAACTCGGGCTGGCGGAACAGCGCGTTCGCGTCGACGTTGATCTTGGCGTCCAGCGCGACGAGCGCGCCGTCCTTCGTCACGATCAGCGGGTTGATCTCGACCAGCGCGAGGTCGCGCTCCAGGTACAGGCGATACAGCGCGCGCGCGATGCGCTCGAACTCCGCGACCTGCTTGCCGGAAAGCCCGAGGCCAAAGGCGAGCCGACGGCACTGGTAACCCTGCAGGCCCGCCGCCGGATCGATGTCGACGCGCAGGATCTTCCCGGGCTCGTGCGCGGCGACTTCCTCGATGTTCATCCCGCCGGCGGCCGAGGCGACGAATGCGATGCGGCTGCGCTCGCGGTCGAGCAGCAGGGAAAGGTAGATCTCGCGCTCGATGGCGCTCCCGGATTCGACGTACACGAGGTTGACGGGCAGGCCCGCCGCGCCCGTCTGGGGCGTCACGAGGCGCTCGCCGAGCATCGCCTTGGCGGCCTTGCCGACCTCTTCCGCCGAACGGCACAGCTTCACGCCGCCGGCCTTGCCGCGACCGCCCGCGTGGACCTGCGCCTTGACCACCCACACCGATCCCGCCAATTCGCGGGCTGCGGCGGCCGCTTCCGCCGGAGTGGATGCCACCCGGCCCTGTGGCACCGGCACGCCGTAGTCGGCGAAGACGCGCTTCGACTGGTATTCATGAAGGTTCATCACGCCATTCTAACGGGTGCTTTGAACCGCGTCGCAAACGCGCGCCGCGCGGCGGGTCGGCCGAAGGTCGCGTGGTAAAGTGCCGCGGTGCAAAGGCCGGCGGAAATCGAGAGAACGGCTGGCGATCCCGAGCTCGCCTGGCGCGTGCTGGGACTCCTCAACCTCTACCGGCTCGCGATTCCCTCGGTGCTCGTCGCGCTCGCGCTGCTCGCGACGCAGCCGCAGACGCTCGGCGCCTCCTACCCGAGACTCTATTTCTTCGTGCTGGTCGCCTGGTTCGCGACCGGCGTCCTCTGCATCGGCCTCCTGAAGACACGCTGGCCGAGCCTGCAGTTCCAGGCCTTCATCCACGTCGCCTTCGACATCCTTGCGGTGACGGCACTCCTCGTCACCAGCGGCGGCGCGGCGAGCGGCGCGGGCCTCCTGCTGATCATGCCGGTGGCGGGCGTGAGCCTGTTGCTGCCGACACGCATTGCCACGACGGTGGCCGCGATCGCCGCCCTCTGCGTGCTCGGCCAGCAGATCATGCTGTGGTTCCGGGGCGTGTCCGACTCGTCGGACCTGACGCAGGCGGGGCTGCTCGGCGGCGTCATCCTGATCGCCGCGCTCGCGGGCGCGCCGCTCGCCGGGCGGCTGCGCGAGAGCGAGGCGCTGGTGCGCCAGCGCGACCTCGACCTCGCGAACCTGGCGGAGCTGTCGCAATACATCGTCGAGCGCCTGCGCGAGAGCCTCGTCGTCGTCGACGAGCAGGACCGCATCCGGCTCATCAACGAGTCGGGGCGCCAGATCCTGGGCACCGAGGCAATGGCCAACGCGCTGCTCGGCGAAGTCTCGCCGCGCCTGCTATACCTGCTGACCATGTGGCGCCAGAGCGGCCCCGAAACCGATTCGTCCGGCGCCAACCTGCTCGCGGTCGACGGCCTGCGCGAGGTACGGCCGCATTTCGCGCCGCTCGGCAAGGGGCAGCTGCCGCCGGTGCTGATCTTCCTCGAGGACCTCACCGCGCTCGACGACCGCATCCACCAGAGCCGGCTTGCCGCGCTCGGCCGGCTGTCCGCCTCGATCGCGCACGAGATCCGCAATCCCGTCGGCGCGATCAGCCACGCCGCCCAGCTCCTCGGCGAGGATGCGGCGCTCAGCGAGCCGAACCGCCGCATGAGCGACATCATCCGCGCGAATGCCGATCGCGTCAGCACGATCATCGGCAACGTGCAGCAGCTCGCGCGGCGCGAGAGCACTCGGCCGGAGCGCATGCCGCTCGGCGAATGGCTCAGCGAGTTCGTGCAGGAATTCGTCAACACGGGCGGCCACCAAGCCGGGCAGCTGACCGCGGAGATCCCGGACCCCGAGCTCGAGGTGCGCATCGATCCTTCGCACCTGCACCAGATCCTGTGGAACCTCTGCGAGAACGCCTTCCGCTATTCGGTGGAGGCGCCTGCCGACACGGTCGAGGTGCGCATCGGCCGCCTCGCCGGGAGCAACCGGCCGTTCCTCGAAGTGCTCGACCGCGGACCGGGCATCGACTCGACGATCAGCGACCGCATCTTCGAGCCGTTCTTCACCTCGCGCGCGAGCGGCACCGGCCTTGGCCTCTTCATCGCGCGCGAGCTCGCCCAGTGCAATCGCGCGCTGCTCGTGTTCGAGCCGCGCGCCGGCGGCGGCAGCGCGTTCCGCATCGTTTTCGCCGACCCGCAGCGCTGGGAACAGACCTGACCCGCCATGGCGAACCCGCGCGCACTGATCGTCGACGATGAGCCGGACATCTGCGAGCTGCTCTCGCTGACGCTCGCGCGCATGGGCGTCGACGCGCGCGCCGTGCACGACCTCGCCTCCGCGCGCCGCGAACTGCAGGGAACGCGGGACTTCGCGCTGTGCCTCACCGACCTGCGCCTGCCGGACGGCGAAGGCACCGAGCTCATCGAGTGGATCCAGAACGAGGTGCCGGAGCTGCCGGTCGCGGTAATCACGGCCCACGGCCACGTCGAGTCGGCGGTGCTCGCGCTGAAGCTCGGCGCCTTCGATTTCGTCAGGAAGCCGGTCGACATCGCCGACCTGCGCAAGCTCGTCAACCAGGCGCTCAAGCTTTCCGACGGCCGGCGCGGCGCCGATGGCGGGCGGCGCCTGCTCGGCGATTCCGAGCCGATGCAGAAGCTGCGCGCGATGATCAGCCGCGTCGCGCGCAGCCAGGCGCCCGTGCACATCACCGGCGAGTCCGGCACCGGCAAGGAACTGGTCGCGCGGCTGATCCACGAGTCCGGGCCGCGCAAGGACGCGCCTTTCGTGCCGGTGAGCTGCGGTGCGATCCCCTCGGAACTCATGGAAAGCGAGCTATTCGGCCATCGTCGCGGCAGCTTCACGGGGGCGGTCGCCGACAAGCTCGGCCTGGTGCAGGCCGCCGAGGGCGGCACGCTGTTCCTCGACGAGGTCGCCGACCTGCCCTTCGTCATGCAGGTGAAGCTGCTGCGCCTGATCCAGGAAAAGACCGCGCGCCCGGTCGGCGACCAGCGCGAGCAGCCGGTCGACGTGCGCATCCTGTCCGCGACCCACCGCGACCTGGGTGAACTGGTCGCGGCGGGCCGCTTCCGCGAGGACCTCTACTACCGGATCAACGTGATCGAGATGCGGGTGCCGAGCCTGCGCGACCGGCTCGCCGACGTGCCGGAGCTGGCGACGACGATCACGCAGCGCTTCGCCGCCCGACTTGCGATGACGCCGCCGGCGGTTTCTCCCGAGGCGATGGAACTGCTCTCGAGCCACGACTTCCCGGGCAACGTCCGCGAGCTCGAGAACGTCATCGAGCGCGCGCTGACGCTGTGCGACGGGGCGACGATCCGGCCCGAGGACATCGAGCTGCGCGGCCCGCCGACGTTCGAGGATTCCGTTCCGCTGCACCGCCCGGGCACCTTGCCGCAGACCCTCGAGGACATGGAACGGGCGTCGATCCGCAAGGCCCTGGAGGAAGCCCGCTACAACAAGACGGCGGCCGCCCGTTCGCTCGGGATCAGCTTCCGGGCGCTGCGCTACCGCATCAAGAAACTCGGCATCGAGTGACGCGGCACGTCACTTTGTGACGCAGCCTGTCGGCCGGGCCGTCGCCAGACCCTGACGATCTTCTGACAACAAGCAAAAAAGACTGCCAAGTCGGTCACTTACGGCGAGCGATCGGGTTGGCATGATCCTTGCTGTACCTACATTGCATCGGCGCATGAGCGCCGCCCTCGGCAACGGAAGGAGTTTTTGAAATGAAGACGCTTCAGAAGGGCTTCACGCTCATCGAACTGATGATCGTGGTGGCCATCATCGGCATCCTGGCCGCGATCGCGATCCCCGCGTACCAGGACTACACGATTCGCGCGCAGGTCTCGGAAGGCCTGTCGCTCGCGTCGGACATCAAGGCGGGCATCGCTGAGTACATGGCGCAGACGGGTTCGTGGCCGGTTGACCTCGTGGATGCGGGCCTCGGCTCTGCCGCAGCCACCGACAAGACAGGCCGCTATGTGTCGGGGGTCGGCGTCGGCACGGGCACGATCACGATCACCTACGGCAAGGACGTGAACGATCGAATCGACGGCGACACGCTGTCGATCCAGCCGCTCGTCAATGCCAATGGCGACGTCGTGTGGGTCTGCGGCAACGCGGTCGATCCGTCCGACGCTGTTGCGGATCCGGCGGCGCCACGGCACCGTGTCCGTCGACGGTGTCACCAGCCTGCAGGACAAGCACATGCCGGCTTCGTGCCGCTCGGGCTTCGGCGGCTCGTAATGACGTGATGGGAATTTCCGGCAATCGGGCCGGTTCCGGCAAGGCCCCTGCACGCAGGGGCCTTGTTTTTTGAGTGAACTCGATGACTGACTCTCCAGTTCCGCGGGTGAATCCGGAAATGCACCGCAGCCCCTGGGCAGGATTCGCCCTCAGCCAGCTCCTCGGGATTGCTTTGCTGGCCACCTGCCTGTGGTGGGTCTCGCGCGAAGCGGACTTCATCTTCGCGAACCATCGCATCCTGGCGGCGCTCAATCTCCGCGAACAGATCGGATCGCTGCTGGGCCGGCAGCTCGCGGCCTTCGCCGCCGCCGCCTGGCTGATTCATGCGCTGCTCGGCTTGGCCGCATTTGCCCTCGCCCGCCTGACGGAAACCGCCTGCAAAGGCCGCGCGATCGGCCGTCGCGAATGGCTGATCTGCGGCTGGTTTGCCGCGCTCACGGGCCTCGCGTTCGCGGCGAATACGACCTGGCTCACGTCATCGCTGTTCGCCGGCGAGGAATCCTGGTGGCGCGGCCGCTACCTAGGAGTCGCGCCCGTCTCCATAGCCGTATTGCTGTCGCGCTTCTGATAGCCGCTCTGATCTTCCGCGCCCTGCCAAAGGTGCAATGTCGCCGGCTGCGGCCGGCCCCGCTTTCGGTCGCGATCGTCAGCTTGCTGGCGCTGACCGCCGCTTTCATGCCGCCGCTCCACCGTGCGACGGAGTGCCCCCGCCCTGGACTCGGCCGCACATTGTCCTCATCGGCATCGACTCGTTGCGAAACGACCTGCTGGTGCCGCGCAGAGGCGCGGCGGAAGTACCGAACATCCGCGAATTCCTTGGCGAATCGCGTCGTTTCAGTGACGCCACGAGCCCCCTGGCCCGGACTTACCCGGCCTGGGTTTCCATCCTGACCGGGCGCCATCCGGTCGCGACCAACGCGCGCTACAACCTGATGCCCCGCAGACTCGTGCACGAGGGCGAAACACTCGGCGACGCCCTGCGTTCCCGCAGCTATCGCGCAGTCTATTCGACCGATGAGGTGCGCTTCGCCAATATCGACCGGAGCTTCGGCTTCGACCAGCTCATCACGCCGCCGATCGGCGCCGCAGACTTCATCCTGGGTTATGCGGGCGACATTCCGCTCGTCAATCTCGTCGCGTCGATGCCGGGCGGCGGACGGCTGTTTCCGTCGAACCACGCGAACCGCGCCGCCAATGTCACCTATCGCCCGCGGCATTTCGTCCAGCGGCTCGAAAACGAGCTGGCGATCGAAGGGCCCACGTTCATCACGATTCACCTGACGCTCGCGCACTGGCCCTATGCCTGGGCCGGACAAGCGGTACCGACGATGCCCAACGATTACCGCGATGCCTATGGCAAGGCGGTCACCGAAGTCGACCGCCAGTTCCGCGACGTGCTCGCGGCGCTGGAATCGAAGCATGTGCTCGACAACGCAATCGTCGTGCTGCTTTCCGATCACGGGGAGGCGCTCGGAGCCGATTCCGATTCGATGTTCCGTGGCACGGGCACGCCGCGCGAGATCTGGGATTCGCTCTGGGGGCATGGCACGAGCGTGATGAGCCCGAACCAATACCACGTGCTGCTCGCGATGCGCGCCTTTGGCCGCGCGCGCCTGCCGGGGCCCCAGCGCGACTACGACTGGCCCGTTTCGCTCGAAGACCTGCGCCCGACGCTCGAGCACCTCGCGACCGGCAGGATTCCCGGGACGTCGATGGCCTCTCGCTGTTGCCCTATCTTCGAGAATCCGGACCGCGCCGGCGAACTCGCGACCGGATCCGCTTCACCGAAACCGACTTCAATACGCCCAAGACGCTCGAGGGCCGTTACGAGGCCTCGGGTCTCGTCGACGAAGCTGCGCTGTACTACGAAGTCGACCGCGAATCGGCCTGGGTACAGTTCCGGGCCGATCGATTGCCCGAACTCCTTGCGCGCAAGCAGCGCGCGGCCCTCACCTCGAAGTCGTTCCTGGCCGTGATTCCGGGACCCGAAGGCCAGGGCCTGCAATACCTGTTCACGGAACGCAGCAAACCGCAGCCTCGGGCACTGGAAGGCCCGCCGGACCCTTCAGCCGAATCCGAGGCCAGGCTGCTCTGGGACGCCCTCCACAGTCGCTTTCCCGAAACGGCTGGCCACTCGCCGTGCCCCGGCCCGACTGTGAAGCCCGTCAAGCGCTTGCAGAGCCGCTCTATGGGAGCATTGTGGCTAATTTAACAATTGCTGGCTCAGTGGGTTAGGCTGCAAAATTAGGTCTTCGCTGAAGATCGAACGTTGCGCCGCCTCATGCAGGGAGCGGGTCATTGAACGATAACGCCGCAGCCGCCGGGTCGACCCGGGCCGTCCTTACCGGCCTGCCGCAGCGGCTGGTGCTCGACGGCCTCATCGACGAAGCCTCGATGCTCGACGCGATCGCGAGCGCCCGGGAGCGCAAGACCCTCCTCGTGAGCTGGCTCGTCTCGCACGACAAGGCCTCCGCGCGCGACATTGCGATCACCGCCGCGCAGGAATTCGGCATGCCGCTCCTGGACCTCGACGCGGTCTCCCCGGACCTCGACACGATCCGCCTGGTCAGCGACAAGCTGCTCGCGAAGCATCGCGTACTGCCGCTCGTCAAGCGCGGGAAGCGCCTGCACGTCGCCGTCTCCGACCCGACCGTCCTGCATGCCGTCGACGAGATCAAGTTCCAGACCGGCCTCGCCATCGATGCGGTGGTGGTCGAGGACGACAAGCTCCAGCGTGCCGTGCAAAAGGCGATCGAGCAGGTCGACACGCAGATGCCGGCCATGGCGGGCGGCGATGACTTCGACCTCGAGACGCTGGACGTCACGCACGACGAAGCCGCGATCGATGCCGACGCGTCGCGCGAGGACGTCGAGGACGCGCCGATCGTCCGCTTCGTCAACAAGATCATGCTGGACGCGATCCGCAAGAGCGCGTCCGACATCCACTTCGAGCCCTACGAAAAGTACTACCGCATCCGGCTTCGCATCGACGGCGTGCTGCGCGAGATCGCGCAGCCGCCGGTGCAGCTCGCGACCAAGCTCGCGGCACGCCTCAAGGTGATGTCGCGGCTCGACATTGCCGAGCGGCGGGTCCCGCAGGACGGGCGCATCAAGATGAGGCTGTCGAAGAACCGCTCCATCGACTTCCGCGTTTCGAGCTGCCCCACCCTGTTCGGCGAGAAGATCGTGCTGCGCATCCTCGACGCCAGCACGGCCATGATGGGCATCGACGCGCTCGGCTACGAGCCGTTCCAGAAGGCGCTGTACCTCAAGACCCTGGCCAAGCCGCAGGGCATGATCCTCGTGACGGGCCCGACCGGCAGCGGCAAGACCGTGTCGCTCTACACCGGGCTCGCAATCCTGAACGTCGAGGACACGAACATCTCGACGGCCGAGGATCCGGCGGAAATCGTCCTGGCCGGCGTCAACCAGGTGAACGTCAACCCGAAGGTCGGGCTCACGTTCGCCTCGGCGTTGCGCGCCTTCCTGCGCCAGGACCCGGACGTCATCATGGTCGGCGAGATCCGCGACCTCGAGACGGCGGAGATCGCGATCAAGGCGGCGCAGACGGGCCACCTCGTGCTCTCGACGCTGCACACGAACGACGCGCCGCAGACGCTGACCCGCATGATCGACATGGGCGTCAAGCCGTATGCGATCGCGACGTCGGTGAGCCTCATCATCGCGCAGCGCCTCGCGCGGCGGCTCTGCTCCGCCTGCAAGCAGCCGTTCGACCTGCCGCACGAGGCGCTGCTGCGGGAGGGCTTCACTGAACAGAACATCGCGGCACCCGGCTTCAAGGTCTACAAGCACGTCGGCTGCGGCCAGTGCACGGACGGCTACAAGGGCCGGGTCGGCCTGTACGAGGTGCTGCCCGTCACGGAAAACATCGGCCGCATCATCCTGGAAGGCGGCAGCGCGCCCCATATCGCCGCGGAGGCCCGCAAGAACGGGGTCTGGGACCTGCGCATGGCGGGCCTCAAGAAGGTCATGGACGGGCTGACGACCCTCGAAGAAGTCAACCGCGTCACAGTTGAATGACTCCCCCCGGCGTTAACATCGGAAAGTCAGGCTAGAGGACGACAGCCGCATGCCGCCTACCGCCGTTGCTGCCCCCAAGGACACCCCGTTCACCTGGGAGGGCAAGGACAAGAAGGGCCACAAGATCCGCGGGAAGATCCTCGCGGTGAACGAACAGGCCGCGCGCGCGGACCTGCGGCGGCAGAACATCGTCCCGACGAAACTCCGCAAGCAGACTTCGTTGTTCGGCGGCGGCGGCAAGATCACGCCGGCGGACATCGCGATCTTCAGCCGCCAGCTCGCGACCATGCTGGCCTCGGGCATTCCGCTGGTCCAGGCCTTCGAGATCGTCGGCGTCGGCCACGAAAAGCCGGCCATGCAGAAGCTGATCCTCGAGATCAAGACCAACATCGAGGGCGGCAGCTCGCTGCACGAGTCGCTGGCCAAGCACCCGCTGTATTTTGACGACCTCTTCGTCAACCTGGTCGAGGCCGGCGAGCAGGCGGGCGCGCTCGAGTCGCTGCTCGACAAGGTGGCGACCTACAAGGAAAAGACCGAAGCCCTCAAGAAGAAGATCAAGAAGGCGCTGTTCTATCCGTCGGCCGTGCTCGCGGTCGCCGTGATCGTGACCCTGATCCTGTTGCTGTTCGTGATCCCGCAGTTCGAGGAACTGTTCAAGGGCTTCGGCGCGGACCTGCCGGCCTTCACGCGAGCGGTCATCAACATTTCGAAGTTCGTGCAGACGCAGGGATGGTGGATGGGCGCCCTGTTCGCCGCCGGCGTGATGTTCTTCCTGCACATGAAGAAGCGCTCGGCGGCACTCCGGCACTTCCTCGACCGCATGTCGCTCAAGCTGCCGATCATCGGGCCGATCCTGACCAAGGCCGCGATCGCGCGCTACGCGCGCACGCTCTCGACCATGTTCTCGGCCGGTGTGCCGCTGGTCGAGGCCATGGAATCCGTCGCCGGCGCGACCGGCAACATCGTCTACGAGCAGGCCGTGCTGCGCATGCGCGACGAGGTCGCGACCGGCCAGCGCCTGCAGCGGGCGATGGAGAACACGGGCCTGTTTCCGAACATGGTCATCCAGATGATCGCGGTCGGCGAGGAATCCGGCTCGCTCGACGCGATGGCCGCAAAGGTCGCGGACTTCTACGAACTCGAGGTCGACACGGCGGTCGACGGCCTGTCGTCGCTCCTCGAGCCGCTCATCATGGCAATCCTCGGCGTGCTGGTCGGCAGCCTCGTCATTGCAATGTACCTGCCGATCTTCAAGCTGGGTGCCGTGGTCTGACCGGGCCCCCGCCCGTGGCCCTGCTCGCCGCGAATCCCGCCCTGTTCGCGGCGGTGACCGGGCTCGTGGGGCTCGCCATCGGCAGCTTCCTGAACGTCGTCATCCACCGCCTGCCGCTCATGCTGGAGCGGCAATGGCGCGCACAGGCGGCCGAGCTCGAGGGACGCCCCGCAGCCGCCGAAGGCGCTCCCTGCAACCTCGTCGTCCCGCGCTCGCGCTGCCCTGCCTGCCAGGCGCAGATCCGCGGCATCCACAACATTCCGGTCCTGAGCTGGCTCGCATTGCGCGGTCGCTGCGCCGCCTGCCGCGCCCCCATTTCGCCCCGCTATCCGCTGGTCGAGCTCGCGACCGGCATCGCGTTCGCGGCCGTCGCCTGGCAGTTCGGCTTCGGCTTGTCCGCCCTGCTCGCGCTCGTCTTCACGGCGTACCTCGTCGCGCTCACCGGGATAGACGTCGATCGACAACTGCTGCCCGACATCCTGACGATCCCACTGCTGTGGATCGGCCTCCTCGCGAGCGTCTGGCACGTCGCCGGGCAGCCCGCGCCGCCGGCCGCGCTGCGCGATGCCGTGCTCGGCGCCGCCGCGGGATACGTCTTCCTCTGGCTCGTGTTCCAGCTCTTCAAGCTGCTGACCGGCAAGGAGGGCATGGGCTACGGTGACTTCAAGCTGTTCGCCGCGGTCGGCGCCTGGCTCGGCTGGCAGATGCTGCCGCTCGTGCTGCTGCTCGCGGCCGTGGTCGGCGCCATCGTCGGGCTCGCGATGATGGCCGCGAGCCGCCTCGGCCGCGGCGTGCCGATCCCGTTCGGGCCCTACCTCGCGGGCGCCGCGTGGATCGCGCTCATGTGGGGACCGGAACTCGTCGAGGGTTACCTCGCATTCGCGGGCCTGCGCTGACCGCCGTGTTGCGCATCGGGCTCACCGGCGGCATCGCGAGCGGCAAGTCGACGGTCGCCGACCTCTTCGCCGCGCGCGGCGCGACCGTGCTGGACACCGACGTGATCGCGCGCGAGGTCGTCGAGCCCGGCCGGCCCGCGCTCGGGGCGCTGGTCAACGCGCTGGGCGCCGGCATCCTCGACGACGCCGGCAGGCTCGACCGGGCGGCCTTGCGCCGGCGCCTGTTCGAGGATGCGACGACGCGGCGCGACGTCGAGGCCCTCCTGCACCCGGCAATCCTGTCGGAGCTCGAGCGGCAGGCGCGGCAGGCGCGCGGCCCCTACCAGGTGTTCGTCATCCCGCTGCTCGTGGAGAACCGGCTGGAGAAGGTCGTCGACCGCATCCTCGTCGTGGATTGCTCCGCGGAGGAACAGGTGCGTCGCCTCATGGCGCGCGACGGCGAGGGCCGGGAGTCGGCGCTGCGGATGCTGGCCGCCCAGGCGTCCCGCGAGCAGCGCCTCGCAGTCGGCGGACGACGTCATAGACAATGGCGGCCCGGCCGCCGACCTGCCCGCCCAGGTGGCGGCCCTCGACCACAAATACCGCCAATTGGCCGCCAGTCCCTGAGAGGTCCTCGCCACAGCGTGGCGGCCGTCACAGCCAGAAGGTTTACGCACATGGAAGCGCTGCCGCAAAATAGGGCCATGCACGAGGCCGCCGCCGAACCGAGGCCCGAATCGGAGCCCATCGCCTACGAGCAGCCGCTCAACGAGCGGATGCGGGCGTTCATGCGCCTCGAGTTCCTGTGGCAGCAATTGTCGTTCCATGCCGGCCAGCCGAACGCCTGGTCCAGCCGTTCGGCGGTCGCGGGCCTGCTCGAGATCCTCGCGATCACCTCGCGCGGCGACGCGCGCGGCGACGTGCTGAAGGAGCTCGAGCGGCAGATGTCGACGCTGCGCGATTTCCAGAACCGGCCGGGCGTCGACGGCGCGCGGCTGCGCGCCGTCCTGGCGGCGCTGATGCGCCGGCGCGAGGAGCTGAACGCGGCGGGCGCGAACTTCATGCAGAAGCTGCGCGAGTCGGAGTTCCTGAACGCGATCAAGCACCGCAGCGCCATCCCGGGCGGCACCTGCGAGTTCGACCTGCCGGATTTCTTCCACTGGCTCTCGCTCGACGCCGACACGCGCGAGGCGGACCTCGCGGCGTGGATCGCGACGATCCGCCCGCTGTGCGAGTCGATTTCGGAGCTGCTGTGGATCACGCGCGAGAACGCGCGCCCGAGCGAGGAGTCCGCACCGGGCGGCAGCTTCCAGATCGTGTTCGAGCGCGACCGGCCGGTCCAGCTCCTGCGTATCACGGTGCCGGGGGCGTCGCGCCTGTTCCCCGAGGTGAGCGGCAGCCACCACCGCTGCTCGCTGCGCTTCCTGCGCTGGAACAACGTGCACAGCCGACCGGTGCAGGCCAGCGAGGACGTCCCGTTCGTGCTCGCGATCTGCTACTGAGTCCGATGGCGCGCGAGGTTCCCTGCCCGCGTTGCGGCACGCGCCACCCGTGGGACGGCAATCCCTGGCGCCCTTTCTGCAGCGAGCGCTGCAAGCTGATCGATCTCGGCGGCTGGCTCGAAGAGCGGAACGCCATTCCCGGCGAGCCCGCCGACATCCCGGACGACGACGCCCGCAAGCACTGAGCCGCGATAACGGTGGCGTGCCGCTCTAGCGGCCGCCGGGCATGTCGAGCGCCTTCGCCAGGAAAGCCCACTGGTTGGCCCAGTCCTCGACCAGCATCCAGGTCGGCTTGCCGGCGCCGTGGCCGGCCCGGGTCTCGATGCGGATCAGGACCGGGTTCGCGCAGGCCTGGGCGTACTGCAGCGCCGCGGCGAACTTGTAGCTGTGCCAGGGCACGACGCGGTCGTCATGGTCCGCCGTCGTGACGAGCGTGGGCGGATAGCAGCGGCCGGGCTTCAGGTTGTGCACGGGTGAGTACGCGAACAGCGCGCGGAACTGGTCCGGATCCTCGGCCGTGCCGTAGTCGCTGGACCAGGCGTAGGCGTTCGCGCTCGCCGTGTGGTAGCGCAGCATGTCCATCACGCCGACACCGGGCAGCGTCGCGCCGAACAGTTCCGGACGCTGCGCCAGCGCCGCGCCCACCAGCAGCCCGCCGTTGCTGCGGCCATGGATCGCGAGCTTCGGCGGCGAGGTATAGCCCTGCGCGATCAGCCATTCCGCCGCGGCGATGAAGTCGTCGAAGACGTTCTGCTTCTTCGTCCTGGTGCCCGCGTCGTGCCAGTCGGCGCCGTACTCGCCGCCGCCGCGCAGGTTCGCGACCGCATAGACGCCTCCCCGTTCGAGCCAGGCCGCGACGGCGGGGCTGTAGGTCGGAGTCAGCGAGACGTCGAAACCGCCGTAACCGTAGAGCAGCGTTGCGTTCGTGCCGTCGAGCCTGGCGTCCTTGCGCCGCGTGATGAACATCGGCACGCGCGTGCCGTCCTTGCTCGCGTAGAACACCTGCTCGGTCACGTAGGGCGCCGGGTCGAACGACACGGTCGGCTTGCGAAACGGCGTGACGGTGTCGCCCGCCACGTCGTAGCGGTACAGCGCGAGCGGCGTCAGGAAATCGGTGTAGGCAAAGAAGGTCTCGTTCTCCTTCGGCGAATCCGGGAAGCCGATGGCGGTGCCGAGCCCCGGCAGGCGCACCTCGCGCAGCCGCTTGCCGTCCTTGCCATGGACCACGAGCTGCGTGCGCGCGTCGTCGAGGTAGCTCGCGATCACGTGGCCGCCGACCAGGCTCGCCTGGTACAGCGTCGCCTTCGCTTCCGGCACGACCTCGGCCGGGGCCGGCGATGCCGGGTCGATCGCGATCACGCGGCCGCGCGGGGCGCCCTGGGTGGTGCGGAAGTAGAGCTTGCCGTCCATCGCACCGAGGAAGTCATAGATGCCGTCCCACTTGTCCAGCAGGCGGACTACCGGGGCGTCGGGCTTCGCGAGGTCGCGCAGGTGGATCGCGTTGCTGTCGAAGCCGTAGGTGACGTTGAACACCAGCCAGCGGCCGTCCTCGGTGACGGTGCCGTAAGGGTTGTGGCGCGGATTGTCGGTGACCGCGTAGGCGAGCACGTCCTCCGCCTGCGGCTGGCCGAGCACGTGCCGGTAGACGCTGACCTGCTGCTGGTCGTCGCCCTTGCCCTCCGGCCCCTTCGGGTAGCGGGAATAGTAGAACGCGCTCGAGTCCGGCAGCCAGGACACGCCCGTGAACTTGGTGTCGTCGATGAGGTCCGGCAGGTCGCGGCCGGTTTCGACCTCGCGCACGCGCCAGGTGTCCCAGTCCGTGCCGCCGTCCGAGACCGCGTAGGCCACGTAGCGTCCGTCCGTGCTGATCGAGTAGTCGGCGAGCGATGCGGTCGCATCGGCCGACAGCGTGTTCGGGTCGACCAGGACCCGGGGCGGCGCATCGAGCGCCGGGGCCCAATAAAGGATGCCCTGGTTCTGCGAGCCGGCCTTCTCGACGTAGAAGTAGCGGCCGCCTTTCCTGACCGGCATGCGCGACTTGTCGTCCAGCCAGCTGTAGCCGTACTGCTCGTAGTTCCACAATTCCGTCAGGCGCTTCTTGAGCGCCTCGCGCGCGGGGATCGCGTTGAGGAAGGGTTCGGACACGGCGTTCTCCGCCGCGACCCAGGCCGAGAGCCCGGCGGACGGCGCTTCCATCCAGCGGTATGGATCGGCGACCTCCGTGCCGTGCAGGACATCCGCGGTCGTGCCGCGCGGCGCGGCCGGATAACGCAGGCTGCCCGCGGCATTGTCCGCGGCGCTCATGCCCGGCACGAGAACGAGGCAGGCCGTCGCGAGACCGTATATGACATGACGATACACCGTGCTTACACTCCGGGATGGTGAGGCGCGAAGTCTAGCAAAACGTGCCGGCCGCCCTTTCTGGTTGCGACGGGATGGATCCACGATGCGTTCACTGGTGCTCGGAATGACGGCGGCGCTTTGCCTCTCGCAGGCGCACGCGGGCGACCTGCCGATCGAACGGCTGTTCGACGCACCCGACCTGCAGGGTCCTTCCCTGCGCCAGATGCGCTTCTCGCCCGACGGCAAGCTCGTCAGTTACCTGCGCGGCCGCGACGATGCGCCGGCGGTGTTCGACCTGTGGGCATGGGACGTGTCGCGCAAGTCGCACCGCCTGCTGGTCGATTCACGCGCGCTCGCCCCTGCCGAGGAAAAGCTTTCGGCCGAGGAAGAAGCCCGGCGCGAGCGCCAGCGCATCGCGGCGCTGCGCGGCATCGTCGATTACCAATGGGCACCCGACTCGCGCGGTCTGCTGGTGCCGCTCTCGGGCGACCTCTATTACTACGACTTGTCGAAGCCCCCGGGCGAGGCCGTGCGGCGGCTGACCGGGACCGCTGCCTTCGAGACCGACCCCAAGTTTTCCCCGCGCGGCCGTTACGTCAGCTTCGTCCGCGACCAGGACCTCTACGCGGTCGAGGTCGCGACGGGCGCCGAGCGCCGCCTCACGACGGGCGGCGGCGGGCTCGTGAGCCACGGCGTCGCCGAGTTCATCGCGCAGGAGGAGATGGGGCGAGACACGGGCTACTGGTGGTCGCCCGACGAGAAGCACCTCGCCTACACGCGCGTCGACGAGTCGCCGGTCGACGAGGTCGAGCGCTTCGAGATCGACGCGGCCGGCGTGCGCGTCCTGAAGCAGCGTTATCCCGCCACCGGTCGCCCGAATGCCGACGTGAAGCTTTCGATCCTCGCGCTTGACACGGGCGCCTCGGCGGCGTGCGAGCTCGGGAAGAAGGACGGGTATCTCGCGCGCGTGGAATGGTACCCCGAGGGCGACCGCCTGCTGGTGCAATGGCAGGCGCGCGACCAGAAGCGGCTCGACGTACTCTCATACCCGGTCACCGGCGGTGAATCGCGCCAGCTCTTCTCGGAGCGCAGCGACACCTGGGTGGAGCTGAACGACGACCTGTACTTCCTGCCGGAACGGCGCGAGATCCTCTGGGCCTCGCAGCGCAGCGGCCACAATCACCTCTACCTGTACGACTACGGCGGGGTGCTGAAAGGCGCGGTGACCGCAGGCGACTGGGACGTGATTGGCGAGTGGAACGCGCCCGCCGTGCGCGGGATCGACGAGCGGCACGGCAAGGTGTTCTTCATGGCGACCAAGAAGTCGCCGCTCGAGCGGCAGCTCTACGTCGTCGACCTCGACGACGGGCTGAAGCGCGAGCCCGTGGCCCTGACCGCGGGCGACGGCTGGAACAACGTCACCATGTCCGCGGACTCGAAGCATTTCCTGCTGGGCTACAACGACCCTGCGCAGCCGCCTCAGGTCTCCCTGCACGATGCCTCCGGCAGGCGCATCGCCTGGCTGGTCGAGAACCGCATCGACGCGGACCATCCGTACGCGCCCTACCTCGACCGCCACGTGCTGCCGGAATTCGGCACGATCCCGGCGCGCGACGGCACCGCCCTCCATTACCAGCTCTACAAGCCGGCGGGCGCCGAGGCCGGCAAGCGCTATCCCGCGGTGTTGCTCGTCTACGGCGGCCCGACCGTGCAGACCGTGCAACGCCGCTGGGGCGAGCGGCGCGGCAGCCAGACGGCGCAGCTCTTCGCACAACGCGGCTACGTCGTGTTCGCAATCGACAACCGCGGCTCGGGCGGGCGCGGCCAGAAGTTCACCGAGGCGCTCTATCGCCGCCTCGGCGGCGTCGAGGTGGAGGATCAGCTCACAGGGCGTGGCCTGGCTCAAGTCACGCGATTTCGTGGACCCGGCGCGCGTCGGCGTGTACGGCTGGAGCTACGGCGGGTACATGACGCTCATGCTGCTCGGCCAGTCGCCGGGCACGTTCAAGGCCGGCGTCGCCGGCGCGCCGGTGACGGACTACCGCCTCTACGACACGCATTACACCGAGCGCTACCTCGGCACGCCGGCGGAAAACCCGGAGGGCTACCGCCTCTCGAACGCGCTGACCTACGCCGGCGCGATCCGCGACCGCCTGCTGATCATCCACGGGATGGCGGACGACAACGTGCTGTTCACCAATACGACGCTGCTCATTCCGGCACTGGTCGCGAGCGGACATCCTTTCGAGCTCGTGCCCTATCCCGGCAGCAAGCACGCCGCGCTTTCCTTCCGCGACACGGGCATCCACGGCTGGAAGACCATCCTCGACTATTTCGACCGCATGCTTTGAGCAGGCGCGCAAACGGGCCATCGTCGGGATGCCGCGCTGCGGTACTGGTCGTGCTTGCGGCGGGACCGCTCGTGGCCGCGGGCACGGAAGGCGATGAGCCGTCGCTGAAATACATCGGCGACTTCCGGCTCCTCCTCAACGGCGTCGACGACGCTTCCGACGAGGGCTCCCTGAGGGTTCGCGCGGGCATCGACTGGACGGTGAGTCCCGGATTCCATGCCGTCATCCGGGGGGCGACGTCGGCGTCGACCAGCGGAAACGAGTGGCGGGTCGGCTCCTTTCCGTCGGCGCAGACCAGTGCCGGGCTCGCGCCCGGTAGCGTCACCCTGGACCTCGCGCATTTGCGATACGAATCCGCCTCGGGCCTTCGACTTCGCATCGGCCGCTTCCAGGAAACGCTCGCGCTGCCCGCCATTCCCGACAAGAGCCTGGACCGCAAGGACAGCGACGGCACCGGCATCAGTTACAGCGACGGCATTTCCGCGGAGTACCCGGTCGGGCGCGGCTGGAGCCTGCTCGGCATCGCGCAGTACCAGCCGGACGGCGGTGCAACCAACCGGCCGCGCGAGCCCCTGGCGTTCGACGACGACGGGAAGCCGGTCTCGGGCTACTTCGCCCTGAAAAAGTCGGACGAGACCGGGCCGTGGGCGCTGGCGAGCCTGTCGTATTCGCTCTATCCGGATTCACTGGCCGAGAGCGGCCGGCGCGAGAACTACTCGGGCCTGGTGGCCAATGCCATGCGGCGGATACCCGTCGAAGGCGTCGGGAAGCTGCTCATCGGCGGTTCGCTGGGTTACGCGCCCGACATCCCGCAGCCCGTGCCGTCGGCGTCGCAAGCCCACGCGGCCTGGCAGGTGACCGCGAACCTCGTCGACTTCGGGCCCCGCGACCAGGGATTCGGCGTCGTCTACATGCGCACGGGGGCCGGCTGGCTCCTGTCCCCCGACCTGGCGAACGGGAAATGGCTGGCCGAAGCCCGCTACCGGTTCAGGCCGGTTCCCCGCCTGACGGTCGAAATGCGCCTGCGATACCGCCGCGACACCGAGGATCCGGCCACCGGCGCGACCCGCGAGACGGACCGCGACTGGTACCTGCGGCTCACCTGGCAGTAAGGCTGGTGCCGGGTCGCACTTATCGCACTTATTCGCGCCGCAATAAGTTCGATAAGTGCGACCCGGCACCTCCGCGGACCGCGCAGCCGTGCGCGCCGAGCTGCTGCAGCCGCTCGATGCGGCGCGCGTCGGCAAACCAGCCGGCGAACACGGGCCGGCCGACCATGGCGCAAACGCGCTCGAGCAGCTGCTCCGACAGGTTGCCGTCGTCGGGCGCCATCACCAGGAAGTGCGCGCCTTCGGCGATGGCCTGGGTCGCGCCTTCGGCATCGACGCAGTGCGCGCCGACGAGAAACGCGCCGCTGCGGTCGACGTGAAGGTTCTGCCCCGTCCAGCGCAGCACCACGCCGTCGCAACGCGCGAAGGCCGCGACGCGCACGGCATCGACGTCCGTGCCCATCACGAAGATGCGATGGCCTGCCGCACGCGCCGCGGCCACGGCCTCCGCGTCGAGGCCGCCGGCGCCTTCTGCTGGCAGGGGCACGAGGATGGTCTGCGCCGCCCGGCCGCGGATCGACTGCAGGGTCTCGCCGTTCGCGAGCACGCGCGCGAGCCGTGGCAGGCGCAATGCCGTGACGATTGCGCGATCGGCCTCGAGGATGTCATGCCGCGGCAGGTCGTCAGGCAGTGCCCAGGTCAGTGCCTGGGATTCGAGCGCCTGGGGCTCGCCCTCGTATTCGGTGACCTGCCAGACGTCAAGCAGAACGCGCCGGTCCGCGTAGGAGTGCCGCAGCTGGATGAGCGGCCGCGCGGCCCGGACGGTCACGCCGAGCTCCTCGGCGAGCTCGCGCTTGAGTCCTGCGAAGGGATCCTCCCCCGAGGCGAGCTTGCCGCCGGGGAACTCCCAGCGTCCGGCCATGTGGCGGCCGCGCGGGCGCTGCGCGATCAGGACCCGGCCGCTTGCGTCGGCAATGGCGCCGGCGACGACATGGATCTCGGTCGGGTCTCCCATCCGTGGCCTCCCGGGCGAACGGCGGAAGTCTAGCCGCCGGCGCGCTGCAATGCCCCGTGGCAATGCTTGAACTTGCGACCTGAGCCGCAGGGGCAGGGCTCGTTGCGGCCGACCTTGCGCTCGCCGCGCACGAAAGGCGCCACCGGCGCCGCTTCCGCCGCTTCGGCGGCACCCTCTCCCGCCGCAGCGGCCGCCCCGACGGCTTCCGGCACCGGGGCCGTGAGGTCGGGCGGCGCGGCATGCTGCAGCTGCATGCGGCTCTGCAGGCGGCGCTGGCGCTCCGCCTCCTCGCGCTCGATCTCCTCCTCGGTGCGGACCTGCAGCCGCTGCAGCAGCATCACCGTGTCGGAGCGGATGCGGTCGAGCATCGCCGTGAACAGCTGGAATGCCTCGCGCTTGTATTCCTGCTTGGGATTCTTCTGCGCGTAAGCGCGCAGGTAGATGCCCTGCCGCAGGTAATCCATGCCGGCGAGGTGCTCGCGCCAGTGAAGGTCGAGCTGCTGCAGCATCACCGCGCGCTCGAGGTGGCGCATGACCGGCGCGCCGACCTGGGCCACCTTCGCGTCGTAGACCTCCTCGATGGCGGCGAGCATGCGCGCCGTCGCCTCGGCGGCGTGGCGCGACGGGTCCTCGGCGAGCCAGGCCGCGAGGAAGGTCTCGACGCCGAAGTCGCGGCGGAATGCCTCCTCGAGCCCGGCGACGTCCCACTGCTCCTCGACGCTGTCCGGCGGCATGTACTGCGAGACGAGGTTGCCGACGACCTCGGCGCGCACGTCCTTGATGACGCCGCCGATGTCGTCCGTGGACATGATCTCGGTGCGCTGGCGGTAGATCACCTTGCGCTGGTCGTTCGCGACGTCGTCGTACTCGAGCAGGTTCTTGCGCGCGTCGAAGTTGTGCGACTCGACCTTGCGCTGCGCGCGCTCGATCTGGCGCGTCAGCATGCCGCTCTCGATGGCCTCGCCTTCCTTCATGCCGACCGTCTTGAGCAGCGACTTGGTCCGCTCCGGGTCGCCGAATATCCGCATCAGGTTGTCTTCGAGCGACAGGTAGAACCGGCTCGAGCCAGGATCACCCTGGCGGCCCGAGCGGCCGCGCAGCTGGTTGTCGATGCGCCGCGACTCGTGGCGCTCGGTGCCGATGATGTGCAGGCCGCCGGCCTCGATCACCTTGCCGTGCAGCCCGGTCCATTCGTTCTCGAGCTCGCGCGCGCGGCCGGCGAGCTGCTCCTCGCTCATCACGCCGTCCTTGCGCAGCTGGTCCACCTGGCGCGCCACGTTGCCGCCGAGCACGATGTCCGTGCCGCGGCCGGCCATGTTGGTCGCGATGGTCACGGCCGCGGGACGGCCTGCCTGGGCGATGATCATCGCCTCGCGCTCGTGCTGCTTCGCGTTCAGCACCGCGTGCGCGATGTCCGATTTCTTGAGGTGGCTCGAGAGCTTCTCGGACGTGTCGATCGAGGTCGTGCCGACGAGCACCGGCTGGCCGCGCTTCACGCAGTCGCGGATGTCCTCGATGATTGCGTCGAACTTGTCGGCCTGGTTCAGGTACACGAGGTCCGGCATGTCCTTGCGGATCATCGGCCGGTGGGTCGGCACCACGACGACCTCGAGGCCGTAGATCTGCTGGAACTCGAAGGCCTCGGTGTCGGCCGTGCCGGTCATGCCGGCGAGCTTCTCGTAGAGGCGGAAGTAATTCTGGAACGTGATCGACGCGATGGTCTGGTTTTCCTCGCGGATCCGCACGCCTTCCTTGGCCTCGACCGCCTGGTGCAGGCCGTCGGACCAGCGCCGGCCCGGCATGGTGCGGCCGGTGAACTCGTCGACGATGATGACGTCGGCGCCGCGCACGATGTACTCGACGTCCTTGTGGTACAGGACGTGGGCGCGCAGCGCCGCGTTCAGGTGGTGCAGCAGGCGGATGCTGGCCGGATCGTAGAGGCTGTCGCCCTCGCGCAGCAGGCCCGCTTCCTGCATCAGCGCCTCGGCCTTCTCGAAGCCCGATTCCGACAGGTGCACCTGCCGCGACTTCTCGTCGGCGTAATAGTCGCCCTCGCCCTCCTCGGCCGCCTGGCGCGTGAAGCGCGGCACGAGGGCATTGATCTTCACGTAGAGCTCGGTGCTCTCCTCCGCCGGCCCGGAGATGATGAGCGGCGTGCGCGCCTCGTCGATCAGGATCGAGTCGACCTCGTCCACGATCGCGAACGGCTGTCCGCGCTGCACGCGGTCCTCGAGACGCGCCGCCAGGTTGTCGCGCAGGTAGTCGAATCCGAATTCGTTGTTGGTGCCGTAGGTGACGTCGCAGGCATAGGCCGCGCGCTTCTCCGCCTGCGGCTGGCCGCTGGTGATGACGCCGACCGACAGGCCGAGCAGGCGGTAGATCGGGCCCATCCATTCGGCGTCGCGCTGGGCCAGGTATTCGTTGACCGTGACCACGTGCACGCCCTTGCCGGCGAGCGCGTTCAGGAACACGGGCAGCGTCGCGACCAGGGTCTTGCCCTCGCCGGTGCGCATCTCGGAGATCTTGCCGTCGTGCAGCACCATGCCGCCGATCAGCTGCACGTCGAAGGGCCGCATGCCGACGGCGCGGCTCGCCGCCTCGCGGGCGGTGGCGAAGGCCTCGGGGAGGATCTGCTCGAGCGTCTCGCCGGCGACGAGCCGCGCGCGCAGCGCATTCGTGCGCGACCGCAGCCCCTCGTCGCTTTCCGCCGCGAGCGCGTCGGTGAACTGGTTCGCCTGCTCGACGCGTTCCGCGTACTGGCGCAGCAGGCGCTGGTTACGGCTGCCGAATAACCGGGTGAAGATGTTCAACACGCGCCTGGGACCTCGGGGCGGCCGGCCTTCAATACAAGGGGACCGGCCGAAAAACCGGTAGTTTACTACGACAACGGTCGGGTATTGCCGTTCGGGCCGGCGATCAGCGCTTGACGAACGAGAGCGGGTTCATCGGCCGGCCGTCGCGCAGCACTTCGAAGTGCACGTGCGTGCCGGTCGAGCGCCCGGTCGAGCCCACGAGCGCGATCGCGTCGCCGCGCTTCACGGTCTCGCCCGGCTTCACGAGCAGCTTGGCGTTGTGGGCGTAGCGCGTCACGTAGCCGTTGCCGTGCGTGACTTCCACCACGCGACCGTAGCCGCCGTCGTTGCCGGTGTGGCTGACGATGCCGTCGGCGACCGCGAGCACCTGCGAGCCCGCGGCGGCGGCGAAGTCGATGCCCTGGTGGCTCGCCTGGTTGCCGTCGAAGGGGTCCGTGCGCTGGCCGTACAGCGAGGAAATGTAGCCGGACTCGACCGGGCGGCCGCCCGGGACGATCTGGCTCGCGAGCTCGCGCGTCATGATGAGATTCTGCAGCGCCGTGAGCTGGCGGCGGCGGTCGTCTATCTGCGCGTCCATCGTGTCGAGCATCGCATCGAGCGCCGGCACGACCGGTCCTTCGCCCGCGGTTTCGGGGCCGCCGACCGCCGGGGGCTGCTCGAAGTCGAACTCGCCACGTTTCAGCTTCGCGACCTCGGTGAGCTGCTTGCCGAGGGCATCGAGGCGGATGAGCTGGGCCTGCATGCGGCCGACGCGGGTGGCCAGCGTCCCGACCTGGTCGTCGACGTCCTGCTCGATGCGCGCGAGCTGTTCGCTCTGGACCGCGAGGTCCTCGTTCCAGCGCGCGAGCGTGAACTCGCTGAGCGGGCCCGCGCCACCCCAGCGGCTGCCGGCCACCCAGGCGCCGCCCGTCAGGGCGACGACCGAAAGGCCGGCGGCGGTGTACGCGAGGACGCGCTTAATGGTCATAATGGCGGGGGCCTCTCGAGGCCGTCCAAAGTCGCCGCACCATGCCAAGAAAACCCTTGCAACTCAAGTACTTTGATCCCCTTTTGAGGGGTGCAGTTTTCTGACAAATAAAAAACCGACAGCGGTCAGTCACTTGCTGGAACAAGGCGAAGGAATGCTGCAACGCCTGCGGTCGGGCTCGGCCGACGCCGAGAGGGCCCTGGCGGCCCTGAGGCGCGTCCTGCCGCCGGAGATCGCCCGCGAGGTCTGGAGCGCGAGCCAGCGGGGCACGACCCTGACGGCCTTCGTGCAATCGGCCGCGTGGGGGACCCGCCTGCGTTATGTCATGCCGGGGCTGAGGGCCGCCCTCGGCGCCGAGCTCGGCTCTGCGATCGACGACGTGAAGGTGAAGGTGCGCGCGAAGCCGCGCCATTGAAGGGGACGCGCCCCGCCAATCAGGCGCTGGCGGTGGCCGCCGTGTAGGAAATGGGCGCCGCGCTCTCGTCGCGGTAGGTCACCTCTTCCCAGGACTCCGCGTCCGCGAGCAGGGCACGCAGCAGCTTGTTGTTGAGCCCGTGCCCGGACTTGAAGGCCGTGTACTCGCCGATCAGCGAATGGCCGAGCAGGTACAGGTCGCCGATCGCGTCGAGGATCTTGTGCCGCACGAACTCGTCCTCGAAGCGCAGCCCGTCCTCGTTCAGGATCCGGTAGTCGTCCAGCACGATCGCGTTGTCGAGCGTGCCGCCGAGCGCGAGGTTGCGCCCGCGCAGGTACTCCATGTCGCGCATGAACCCGAAGGTGCGCGCGCGGCTCACTTCCTTGAGGAAGGTCGCGGTCGAGAAGTCCATCGACGCGCGCTGCGAATGCCGGTGGAACACCGGGTGGTCGAACTCGATCTCGAAATTGACCCGGAACCCCTCGTGCGGCGCGAAGCGCGCCCACTTGTCGCCGTCCTTCACCTCGACCGTCCGGCGCACGCGCACGAACCGCTTCGGCGCGTTCTGAACCTCGATGCCGGCCGACTGGATGAGGAACACGAAGGTCGCGGCGCTGCCGTCCATGATCGGCACTTCATCCGCGGTGAGCTCCACGAACAGGTTGTCGATGCCGAGGCCGGCGAGCGCCGACATCAGGTGTTCGACGGTGGAGACGCCGGCCTCGCCCGCCTGCAGCGTCGTGCCGAGCGTCGTCTCCGTCACGTTCGTCGCGCGCGCGGGTATGTCGGCCGGGGGGTCGAGATCGGTGCGGCGGAACACGATGCCGGTATTGGGCGGCGCGGGCCGCAGCACCATCAGGACCTTGCGACCGGTGTGCAGGCCGATTCCGGTGGACCGGATCGGCTCCTTCAACGTGCGTTGCTGGGCCATGGCGGTGACTGTGCCTCGATTATATCGCGCCCGGGGTCGCCAGCCGCCGGCCAGCGGAGGAAGGCCGGCGGCCGATTTCCCGTTCTCACGTCGGACTCCCGGAAGGATCGCGTTGCCGCTGGCGCTCGGCGCGTCGGCCCGACGCGCGCCGCCGCGCCCGCAGGCGCAGCCGCACGAGCCGGAAGCCCTCGCGCCCGTCGCCCTCGCGGGGCACGGCCGCCTCAGTCCGCCTGGCGCCGCAGGAAGGCCGGAATGTCCAGCACGTCCTCGCCGCCGAAGTTCGCACGCAGGCCGTCGCCCACCGCGCGCTGCTGGCGCTGGTGCGCCGGCCTGTCGAGGTGGCTGTAGTCCGGCGCGGGCGCGCGATTCGGGCGCTGCGCGACGAGCTTGACGTCACCGGGCCTGCGGCTGACCGGAGGCGCCGTGGCCGGGGCGGGAGCCGCGACCTTCGGCGAGCTGCGGTTGAGGCCGGTGGCGACCACGGTGACGCGGAGCTCGCCCTGCATCTCCGGCTCGATGACGGTGCCGACCACGACGGTCGCATCCTCGGCCGCGAACTGCTTGACGGTGCTGCCCACTTCCTCGAACTCGCCGATCGACAGGTCGAGGCCCGCGGTGACGTTGACCAGGATGCCGTGCGCGCCCGCGAGGTTGATGTCCTCGAGGAGCGGCGACGACACGGCCATCTCGGCCGCGACGCGCGCGCGATGCTCGCCGGTGCCGATACCGGAGCCCATCATCGCGAGGCCCGTCTCCGACATCACGGTGCGCACGTCGGCGAAGTCCACGTTGATGAGGCCCGGCCGTGTGATCAGCTCGGCGATGCCCTGCACCGCGCCCTGCAGCACTTCGTTGGCCCGCTTGAAGGCCTCGAGCAGCGTCGTCTGGCCGCCCAGCACCTGCAGCAGCTTCTGGTTCGGGATCGTGATCAGCGAGTCCACGTGCCGCGACAGCTCCGTCATGCCCATCTCGGCGATGCTGGCCCGCTTGTTGCCCTCCATCGTGAACGGCCGGGTCACGACCGCGACCGTGAGGATGCCGAGCTCGCGCGCGACCTGCGCGACCACCGGCGCCGCGCCCGTGCCCGTACCGCCGCCCATGCCGGCGGTGATGAAGAGCATGTCGCAACCCTCGATCAGCTCGATGATGCGGTCACGGTCCTCCATCGCCGCCTGGCGTCCGACCTCGGGATTGGCGCCCGCGCCGAGGCCCTTCGTGATGTTGCAGCCGATCTGCAACGAGGTCTTCACCTGCGAGTGCTTGAGCGCCTGCGCGTCCGTGTTCACGCAGATGAACTCGACGCCCTCGATGCCGCTCTTCGCCATGTGGGACACGGCATTGCCGCCGCCGCCGCCCACGCCGATCACCTTGATCACAGCCGTCTGGCTGAAGTTGTCCATCAATTCGAACATGTCCTCTCCTCCGCTACGTCAGAAATACCCCTGGAACCAAGACTTCATCCGCTCCAACGCGGACTTCATTCCGTCGCCGACGATCTTCGGCGCCGTCTGGCCGGCATTCGCCCGGCCGTAAAGCAGCAGACCCACGCCCGTGGCATGGATCGGGTTCTTCACCACGTCCCCGAGGCCGGTCACGCCGGCGGGACTGCCGAGGCGGACGGGCATGTGGAAGATTTCCTCGGCGAGCTCGACCGCGCCTTCCATCTTGGCGCTGCCGCCCGTCAGCACGACGCCCGCCGCGACCGACTCCTCGAAGCCGGAGCGGCGCAGCTCGTCGCGGATCAGCATGAACAGCTCCTCGTAGCGCGGCTCGACGATCTCCGCGAGCGTCTGGCGCGCGAGGCGGCGCGACGGCCGGTCGCCGACCGAGGGCACCTCGATGGTCTCGTCCGGGTTCGCCAGTTGCGACAGCGCGCAGGCGTAGCGGATCTTGATCTCCTCGGCGTAAGGCGTCGGCGTGCGCATCGACACCGCGATGTCGTTCGTCACCTGGTCGCCGGCGACCGGGATCACCGCGGTGTGGCGGATCGCGCCGCCGGAGAAGACCGCGATGTCGGTGGTGCCGCCGCCGACGTCGACGAGGCAGGCGCCGAGCTCCTTCTCGTCGTCGGTCAGCACGGCGAACGACGAGGCGAGCTGCTCGAGCACGATGTCCTCGACCTCGAGGCCGCAGCGCTGCACGCACTTGACGATGTTCTGGGCCGCGCTCTCGGCGCCGGTCACGATGTGCACGCGCGCCTCGAGGCGCACGCCCGACATGCCGACCGGCTCGCGGATGCCTTCCTGCCCGTCGATGATGAATTCCTGCGGCAGGACGTGGAGGATCTTCTGGTCGGCCGGGATCGGCACGGCCTGCGCCGCGTCCATCACGCGCGCGACGTCGCCGCTCGCGACTTCCTTGTCCTTGATCGCGACGATGCCGTGGGAGTTGAGGCTGCGCACGTGGCTGCCCGCGATCCCGGTGTACACCGAGCGGATCTCGATGCCGGCCATCAGCTCCGCCTCCTCGATCGCGCGCTGGATGGACTGGACGGTCGAGTCGATGTTGACGACGACGCCCTTCTTCAGGCCGCGCGACGGGTGCGAACCGAGGCCGATGACCTCGAGGCTGCCGTCGGCGTGCATCTCGCCGACGAGCGCGACGATCTTCGACGTGCCGATGTCGAGGCCCACGATCAGGTTGCGGTCGGAGCGCTTAGCCATCGATCCCGGGATCTCCGTTCAGTTGCCCGGCGAGGGCGGGCGCGTCGTTCCTGGGCCTGCGGTTGTCGCGCCAGCCGATCGCGAAGCCGTTCGAATAGCGCATGTCGACGTAGCGGATGTCGGCCGCATTGCCCGCGATCACCTGCGCCCCGAACTCGACGAAGCGGTCCATGCGCTCATCCACCTGGCGCCGGCCGAGCCGCACGGTCACGCCGGTCGAGAGGTCGAGCTCCCAGGCGCCGCGCGCGTCGAGCCGCAGCGCGCCCACCTGCAGGCCGAGGCTGCCGAGGCGGTCCTGGATGGCGAGGAAGCGCTGCGCGACCAGGTTCTCGCTGCCCTCCGGGCCGTCGAGGCGCGGCAGCTCCGGCGGCACGTGGCGCACCCCGGTCGCGATCACCTCGCCGCGCGTGTTCAGCAGGCCGTCCTCGCCCCAGCGCGCCGCGGCCTGCTGCTCGACGATCTCGATGCGGATGCGGTCGGGCCACAGGCGCTGCACGCGCGCGCGGTCCACCCAGGTGAGCGCTTCGACCGCCTGGCGCAGGCCGTCGAGGTCGGCGCTGACGAAGCCGCCGTCCAGCGCGCCCAGCGCCGCCTGCTGCACCTCCACCGCTGCGACGCGCTGGAACGGGCCGTCGATCACGAAGCTGCGCACCGGCTGGTCGAGCCCGACGGCGAGCAGCACCGCGACCGCGACGAGCGCGGCCACGGCGCCGGCGGCCCGGGTCGCGCGCGTCCACTCGAGCTTCGGCAGCTCGAAGCGGCGACCGGCGGGCTTCCTGCGGTTGCGGTTGCGCTTGCGGAAGATGCCCATGGTCAGGTCCTCTCCCGCAGGAAACTGGTCTCGAGCACGCGCCAGACGAGCTCGGGGAAATCGATGCCGGCCGCGCGCGCGGCCATCGGCACCAGCGAGTGGCTCGTCATGCCCGGCACGGTGTTGATCTCGAGCAGCATCGCCCGGCCGCCTTCGTCCATGACGAAGTCGACGCGGCCCCAGCCGGAGGCGCCGGTCGCGGCGAACGTGGCGAGCGCCATGCGCTTGAGCTCGGCCTCCGCGTCCGGCGCGAGGCCGCAGGGAATGAGGTAGCGCGTGTCGTCGGCGAAGTACTTCGCCTGGTAGTCGTAGAAGGTGCGCGGGGTCTCGATGCGTATCGCGGGCAGCGCTTCGCCCTGCAGCACGGCGACGGTGTACTCCCCGCCCGTGATCCAGCGCTCCGCGATCACGACCGGATCGAGCGCCGACGCCGCGCGCCAGGCGGCCGGCAGCTCGGAGGCGGCGTTGACGCGGCTCATGCCGACGCTCGAGCCCTGCGTCGCGGGCTTCACCGCGAGCGGCAGGCCGAGCTCGGCGACCGCCCGGTCGAAATCGGGCGCGCCGGCCAGTTCCATCCACGGCGGCGTGGCGACGCCCGCGGCCTGGGCGAGGCGCTTGGTCCGCAGCTTGTCCATGCCGACGGCGGAGCCGAGCACGCCGCTTCCGGTGTAAGGCAGGCCGAGCCACTCGAGCGCGCCCTGCACCGCGCCGTCCTCGCCGCCCGGCCCGTGCAGCGCGATGAACACGCGATCGAAGCCGGCGGCGACCAGGCCGGTCAACGCGCGCTCCGCGGGATCGAAGCCCGCGGCATCGACGCCCCGCGAGAGGAGCGCCTCGAGCACGGCGCTGCCCGTCATCAGCGAGACCTCGCGTTCCGCGGAAGCGCCGCCCATCAGCACCGCCACGCGCCCGAACCCCGCGGGGTCGGTGATCCGCCGGCCCGGGATGCCGCTTGCGCGCAGCAGGCTCATGCAGCCTCCCCGATCACGCGGACTTCCGGCACGAGGCGCACGCCGTGCACGCGTTCGACCGTCGTTTGCACGTGATGCAGCAGCGCCTCGACGTCGGCCGCCGTCGCCTCGCCCTCGTTCAGGATGAAGTTCGCGTGCTTTTCCGACACCGTCGCGCCGCCGATCCGATAGCCCTTGAGCCCCGCCCCTTCGATCAGCTGCGCGGCGTGGCCCCCGGGCGGGTTCGTGAATACCGAGCCGCAGCTCCAGGCGCCGATCGGCTGGCTGGCGTGGCGCTTCTCGAGCAGCTTCTTGATCGAGTCGGTGCTCGCCTGGGGACGCGGCTCGAACCGGAAGGTCGCCGCCAGGAACCATTCGCCCGCGACCGGCGGCGTCACGCTGCGGTAGCCGTAGCGGTACTCGGATGCCGCGCGGCGGTGGCGGTCGCCACGCCGGCCGATGGTCTCGACCTCGGCCACGCGCGGCCAGGTCTCGCCGCCCCAGGCGCCGGCATTCATCGCCAGCGCGCCGCCGACCGTGCCGGGGATGCCGGCGAAGAAGTCCGCGGGCCCGATCAGCCACTTCGCGCACTGGCGGCCGAGCCGCGCGCACGGCACGCCCGCCTCCGCGCGCACCCCGTCCGTGCCGACGCGCTCGAGCGCATTCAGGATGCCGTGCACCGAGATCACCGCGCCGCGGATGCCGCCGTCGCGAACCAGGAGATTGCTGCCGAGCCCGACCCAGGTGACGGGGACGTCCGCGGGCAGCGCACGCAGGAAAGCCGAGAGGTCCTCGACGTCGCGCGGCGTGAACCAGGCATCCGCCGGGCCGCCGACGTGCCAGGACGTGTGGCGCGACATCGGCTCGTCGCGGCGCACGCGCTCCTCGAATTCCGGGGCGATCGCGAAGCGGCTCACCGCCCGGCCCTCGCGCTGGTGACGCCGAGCTTGCCCGGCAGCTCGTGCGCGACCGCGCCGATGCTGCCCGCGCCCATCGTGAGGACCACGTCGCGGTCGGCGATGACGCCGCCAAGCGCGGCCGGCAGCTCGCGCACGTCCTCGACGAACACGGGCTCGAGGCGGCCGCGGCCACGCACGGCGCGGCAGATCGCGCGCCCGTCGGCATTCGCGATCGGCTCTTCGCCGGCGGCGTAGACCTCGGTCACCAGCAGCGCGTCGGCGGCGGAGAGCGCGCGGCCGAAGTCGTCGATCAGGTCGCGCGTGCGGGTGTAGCGATGCGGCTGGAAGGCGAGCACGAGCCGGCGGCCCGGCCAGGCCTGGCGCACGGCATCCACGGTCGCCTCGATCTCAGTGGGGTGATGCCCGTAATCGTCGACGAGCGTGATCCGCCCGGCCTTGGTCGCCACGTCGCCCAGGAACTCGAGACGCCGGCCGATGCCCTGGAAGCCCGCGAGCGCGCTCCGCATCGCGTCGTCACGGACGTCGAGCTCGGTCGCGACCGCGATCGCGGCGAGGGCATTGCGCACGTTGTGCGTGCCCGGCAGGTTCAGCTCGACTGCGAGCGGCCCCCGTCCCGGCCGCAGGGCCTGGAACCGCGTGGTGCCGCCCTCGCGCGCGAGCGCGACAGCGCGCACGTCGGCGTCCTCGCCGAGGCCGTAGCGCACGGTCGGGCGGCCGACCTGCGGCAGGATCTCGCGCACGACCTCGTCGTCGCTGCACATCACGGCGAGGCCGTAGAACGGCAGGTTGTGCAGGAACTCGACGAAGCTCAGCTTCAGCTTCCCGAAATCGCCGCCGTGCGTGCCGAGGTGGTCGTTGTCGATGTTGGTGACGATCGCGATCATCGGCTGCAGGTGCAGGAACGAGGCGTCGCTCTCGTCCGCCTCGGCGACCAGGTAGCGGCTGGTGCCGAGCTTGGCGTTGCTGCCCGCGCTCTTCAGCAGCCCGCCGATCACGAAGGTCGGGTCGAGGCCGCCCTCGGCGAGCACCGAGGCGACGAGGCTCGTGGTCGTGGTCTTGCCGTGCGTGCCGGCGACGGCGATCCCCTGCCGGAAACGCATCAGCTCGCCGAGCATCTCGGCGCGGCGCACCACCGGGATGCGCGCGGCGATCGCCGCGCAGAGCTCGGGATTCTCGGGCGCGACCGCCGAGGACACGACCACCACGCTCGCGCCCGCCACCTGCCCCGCTTCGTGGCCGACGAAGACGCGCACGCCCATCTGCGCCAGCCGCGCGGTCACCGCATTCGCGCGCAGGTCCGAGCCCTGCACGGCGTAGCCGAGATTCACGAGCACCTCGGCGATGCCGCCCATGCCGGCGCCGCCGATGCCGATCAGGTGGATCAGGTTGACGCGCCGCATGCGGTCGCTCATGTGCGCCCGCCTTCCGCCTGCAGGCAGAGGTCCGCGACACGGCGCGCGGCATCGGTGACGGCGAGCGCGCGCGCCGCATCCGCCATGGCCAGCAGTCGCGAGCGCCCGTTGCCGAACAGCGTCGCGAGGCGATTGGCGAGCTCGGGCGCCGTGAGGCCCGCTTCCGAGACGACCTGTGCCGCGCTCACGCGCCCGAGCCATTCGGCATTGCGGGTCTGGTGATCGTCGACCGCGGCGGGATACGGCACGAGTATCGCGCCCACGCCGGCGGCCGCGAGCTCGGCGACGGTCGAGGCGCCGGCGCGCGAGATCACGAGGTCGGCGTTCGCGTAAGCCGCCGCCATGTCGTCGATGAACGCGCGCACCTCGGCCTGGATGCCGGCGGCGCGGTAGGCCTCCGCCGTCGCCTCGCGGTCCTTCTCGCCCGTCTGGTGCAGCACCCAGGGTCGGCGCGATCCCGGCAGCATCGCGACTGCCGCGGGCACCAGCCGGTTGAGCGCCGCGGCGCCCTGGCTGCCGCCGAACACGAACAGCCGCATCGGGCCGTTGCGCGACTCGAAGCGCTGGCGCGGCGGGGGCAACGCGGCGATGTCGGGCCGCACGGGATTGCCGACGTAGATCGCGCGCTGCGCGGCGGGAAAGCTGCCCGGGAAACCCTCGGCGATGACCGCCGCGAGCCGCGCGAGCCAGCGATTGGTGAGCCCGGCGACCGCATTCTGTTCGTGAATCACGAGCGGCGCGCCCGCGAGCCAGGCCGCGACGCCGCCCGGGCCCGAGGCGAAACCGCCGAGTCCCAGGACCACCCCCGGTTGGCGCCGCCGGAGCGCCTGCCGCGCCTGCAGGACGGCCTTGATGAGCCGGACCGGCGCGGTCATCCAGCGGCCGAGCCCCTTGCCCCGCAGGCCCTGGACCTCGATCCACTCGACCGGATAGCCGGCGGCGGGTACCAGGCGCGCCTCGATGCCGCGTTCGGTGCCGAGCCAGACGATGTCGCGCGTGGCGCGGAGCGCCTCGGCGATCGCGAGCGCCGGGAACACGTGGCCGCCGGTGCCGCCCGCCATGATCATCACGGTCCGGCTCACGGCGCGCGTCCCTCGGGAGGAATGGCGCTCTTGCCGGAGGCGACGACCTCGTGATGCACGCGCAGCACCATGCCGATCCAGGCGAGCGTGACCAGCATGCTCGAGCGGCCGTACGAGAGCAGCGGCAGCGTGAGGCCCTTGGTCGGCAGGAGCCCGAGGTTCACGCCCATGTTCAGGAATGCCTGCAGGCCGATCCAGACGCCGAAGCCGGCGGCGAGGCAGGCGTGCAGCGGCATGCCCGCGTCGGCGGCGATGCGCGCGAGGCGCAGGCTGCGCAGCATCAGCACCAGGAAGGCGAATACCACCAAGAGCACGCCGAGCAGGCCGAACTCCTCGGCCAGCACGGCGAACACGAAGTCCGTGTGCGCCTCGGGCAGGTAGAAGAGCTTCTGGATGCTCGAGCCGAGGCCGACGCCGAACCACTCGCCGCGGCCGATCGCGATCAGCGACTGCGTGAGCTGGAAGCCGGCATCGAATGGCTCCTTCCACGGGTCCAGGAACACGATGAGCCGGCGCGAGCGGTAGCCGCTCGTCAGCACGAGCAGCGCGATGGCCAGGGCCCCGGCGCCGCACACGACGACGAAGTCGCGCAGCCGCGCGCCGGCGACGAACAGCACGGCCGTGCCGGTGACGCAGAGCACGACCGCGGCGCCGAAGTCGGGCTCGGCGAGCAGCAACCCGGCGGCGGCGACCAGGACCGCCAGCGGCTTGAAGAAACCCTGCGCGGAGCTGCGCAGCTCGGTCTGGTGGCGCACGGCGAAGATCGCGATGTAGGTGACGAGGAACCAGCGCGCGACCTCGGAGGGCTGGAAGTTCAGCGGACCGACGCGGATCCAGCGCCAGGCGCCGTTGACCTCGTGGCCGATGCCCGGGATGCGGACCAGGACCAGCAGCGCGAAGCTCACGACCAGCAGCCACGGCGCGACGCGCTTCCATGCCGAGATCGGCATGACCAGCATCGCGCCGCCGAAGGCGCAGCCGAGCAGCACCGAGAACAACTGGCGCTCGAAATGGTAGTACGGGTCGCCGGTCAGCCCCTCGGCGACATTCAGCGAGGCGGACGAGACCATGACGAGTCCCGCGAGCAGCAGCCCGAACACGGTGACGAGGATCACCGGGTCGAGCGCGAGCCGCTGCTGGCGGCCGGCCGAGCGGGAGTACTGCAACGCCGCGCGGGTGGTGCTCATTCCGGCAGTGCCCGCACCGCGGCCGCGAACGCGTCGCCGCGATGCGCGTAGTCGCGGAACATGTCGAAGCTCGCGCAGGCCGGCGACAGCAGCACCGTATCGCCCGCGCTCGCGGCGCCGGCCGCGGCGCCGACCGCAGCCTCCATCGTGGCCGCGAAGGCAACCGGGCAGCGGCCCTCGAGCGCAGCGGCGATGAGCGGCGCGTCGCGGCCGATCAGGATCGCCTGCTTCACCTTGCCCTGACAGGCGGGGCCGAGCGGCGCGAAATCCTGGCCCTTGCCCTCCCCGCCGGCGATCAGCACGAGCGGAGCGTCGAGCCCGACGATAGCCGCGACGGTCGCGCCGACGTTGGTGCCCTTCGAGTCGTCGATCCACGTGACGCCGCGCAGGACGCGCACGCGCTGGGCGCGGTGCGGCAGGCCGCGGAAGCTCTGCAGCACGCCGGCCATCGCCGCGCGCGGGAAGCCGCACACGCTGCCGACGGCGAGCGCGGCGAGCGCGTTCGCGGCGTTGTGTCGCCCCGGCAGCGCGAGCGCGGCGAGCGGCAGGATCGGCTCGGCGCCCTCGGCGAGCCAGTCCTCGCCGGCCCGCCGCAACAGGCGGAAGTCCGCGTCGACGCGTCGCAGGCTGAAGCCGACGGTGCGCTGTCCCGGGCGCGGCATGCGCACGACGATCCGGTCGTCGAGGTTGACGACGGCGGTCGCGGCGCGCTCGAAGATGCGCGCCTTCGCGGCGGCGTACTCGGCGAGGTCGCGGTAGCGGTCGAGGTGGTCCGGGCTCACGTTCAGCACCGCGGCCGCCTCCGGCTGCAGCGACCAGGTGGTCTCGAGCTGGTACGAGGAGAGCTCGAGCACGTACATTGCGGCCGGAGGACCGTCGAGCAGGTCGAGCGCGGGCTCCCCGAGGTTGCCGCCGACGCGCACCTCGAGCCCGGACGCCTGCGCGAAGGCCCCGACCAGCGTGGTCACCGTGCTCTTGCCATTGGTGCCCGTGATGCCGACCACGCGGCCGCCGGCCTCGCGCGCGAACAGCTCGATGTCGCCGACGAGGTCGAGCCCCTGCGCGGCGGCCTTGCGCAGAAACGGCTCGGCCAGCGAGACGCCGGGCGAAACGACGACCTGGTCGGCGCCGTCGAGCACCGACGGGTCGAAGCCGCCGAGCGCGGTCGCCGCCTGCGGCACGAGCCGGCGCAGCTCCGCGAGGCCCGGCGGGTGCGCGCGCGAGTCGGTGACGACGAGCCGGTGGCCGCGCGCGGCCAGGTGCCGGGCCGCCGACACGCCGGTGCGGCCGAGGCCCACGATCACGCTGCACGGTGTGCGGATGGCCTGCTGCATCAGCGGAGCTTCAGCGTGGCCAGCCCGATGAGGACCAGCATGAAAGAGATGATCCAGAAGCGGACGATGACCTTCGGCTCGGCCCAGCCCTTGAGCTCGTAGTGGTGGTGGATCGGCGCCATGCGGAAGATGCGCTTGCCGCGCAGCCGGAACGACGCGACCTGCAGGATCACGGAGACGGTCTCGAGCACGAACAGGCCGCCCATGATCGCGAGGACGATTTCCTGGCGCACGATCACGGCGACGACGCCGAGCGCGGCGCCGAGGGCCAGCGCGCCGATGTCGCCCATGAAGACCTGCGCCGGGTAGGTGTTGAACCACAGGAAGCCGAGCCCGGCGCCGACGATCGTCGAGCAGAAGATCAGCATCTCGCCCGCGCCCGGCACGTACGGGATCTGCAGGTACGCGGCGAAGTCGACGCGCCCGGTCACGTAGGCGAAGACCGCGAGGCCGCCCGCGACCATCACGCAGGGCATGATCGCCAGCCCGTCGAGGCCGTCGGTCAGGTTGACGGCGTTGCTGCTGCCGACGATGACGAAGTAGGTGAGGACGACGAAGGCCGCCGCGCCCATCGGCAGCACGACGGTCTTGAAGAACGGCACGTAGAGCGAAGTCGCGGCCGGCGAATCCGCCGATTGCCACAGCGCGAGCGCTGCGGCGAGGCCGGCGAGCGACTGCCAGAGGTATTTCCAGCGCGCGGCGAGCCCGCGCGGATCGCGCACCACGAGCTTCAGGTAGTCGTCGTAGAAGCCGATCAGGCCGAAAGCGAGCGTGACGGTGATGGCGATCCACACGTATCGGCTCGTGAGGTCGGCCCACAGCAGCGTCCCGGCCGTGACGGCGATCAGGATCAGCGCCCCGCCCATCGTGGGCGTGCCCTTCTTGCCGAGGTGCGTACCGGGGCCGTCGTCGCGCACGACCTGCCCGATCTGCCGCGCGACCAGCATGCGGATCATGGACGGGCCGACGAACAGCGCGATCGTGAGCGCGGTCAGCGCGGCGAAGATCGCGCGCAGGGTCAGGTAGCCGAAGACACGGAATCCGCCGTAGTACTCGGACAGCCAGGCGAACAGGTCCAGCAGCATGCGCTCCCCTTCCCTCAGTTCCCGCTGTTCGCGACCGGCATCGCCGTCGCCGGCAGCGGCGCCACCAGCCGCTCCACCACCCGCTCCAGCCGGTTGACCCGCGAGCCCTTCACCAGCAGGGTCACGCCGGACTCGAGGCTCGCGGCCAGCGCCGCGGCCAGCTCCTGCGCATCCGCATACCAGGTTGCGCGCGCGCCGAACGCATCCGCGGCATATCGCGCCGCGGCACCCAGCGCGAACAGGCGCGTGATGCCCGCGCGCCGCGCGTAGTCGCCGATGCCGGAGTGGCTCGGGACCGTCTCGTCGCCGAGCTCCGCCATCTCCCCGAGTACCAGCCAGTGTTCGCCCGGCAGTGCGGCGAGCACGTCGATGCCGGCGCGCACCGAGCTCGGGTTGGCGTTGTAGGAATCGTCGATCAGCCAGGAGCCGCGCAGGCCCGGCTTCAGCTGCAGCCGGCCGGAGACCGGGCGCATGCGCTCGAGACCCGCCACGATCACGGGCAGCGCGACGCCGGCGGCGTGGGCCGCCGCGGCCGCGCCGAGCGCGTTCGACACGTTGTGCCGGCCCGCCAACGGCAGCCGGACGCGCGCCTTCTCGCCGCCGATGGCGAGCGTGAACGCGGTGACGAAGGCGCCGCCCTCGATGCGGCCCGCGATGCCCTCGGCGCGAACGTCCGCGTCGGCCTCGATGCCGAAGCGCAGGATGCGCGCGCCGCCCGGCGCCATCGACTGCCACAACTGCGCGAACCTGTCGTCCGCGTTGATGACGGCCGTGCCGCCGGCGCCGAGGCCCGCGAACATCTCCCCCTCCGCGCGCGCGACCCCGTCGAGGTCGCCGAAGCCTTCGAGGTGCTCGTCGCCGGCGTTCGTGACCAGCGCGATCGCGGGCTTCGCGAGCGCGGTGAGCGCGGCGATCTCGCCCGGATGGTTGGCGCCCATCTCGACCACGGCGTGGCGGTGCGCCGGCTCGAGCCGGAGCAGCGTCAGCGGCACGCCGATGTGGTTGTTGAGGTTGCCGCGGGTCGCGAGCGTCGGGCCGCTGCCCGCGAGGATGGCGGCCAGCAGTTCCTTGGTGGTCGTCTTGCCGTTGCTGCCGCCGACGCCGAGCACTACGGCGTCGCTGCGGGCGCGCCAGGCGGCGGCAAGCGCGGTGAGGGCGGCCTGGGTGTCGCCGACGACGACCTGCGGCAGGCCGCCTTCGGAGGATTCGGAGACCACGGCGCCCGCGGCGCCTCGCGCGGCCGCGGCCGCCAGGAATGCATTGCCGTCGAAGCGCTCTCCCGCCAGCGCCACGAATAGCATGCCGGCCTCGATCGTGCGCGAGTCGGTCGAGACTCCCGCGAACGCCGCATCGGCGCCGTCGAGGCGTCCGCCCACCGCCGCGGCGACTTCCGCGAGCCGGCCCTTCACGCGGCACCGCCGGCGCGTTCGCGCAGGCGCTCGCGGTCGCTGAAGGCGCGCCGCTCGCGGCCTACGATCTGGTAATCCTCGTGTCCCTTGCCCGCGACCAGCACCGCGTCGCCGGGCTGCGCCTCGGCGATGGCGACATCGATCGCGCGCGCGCGGTCGCGTTCGACCAGCGCGCGGCCCGGCTCCCGCATGCCCTGGAGGATCATTGCGACGATCCGCCCGGCGTCCTCATTGCGCGGGTTGTCGTCGGTGACGACGACACGGTCGGCAAGCCGCTCGGCCGCCTCGCCCATGAGCGCGCGCTTGCCCGGATCGCGCTCGCCGCCGCAGCCGAACACGACCAGCACGCGGCCGGGCGCGTGCGCGCGCACCGCGGCGAGCGCCTTGGCGAGCGCATCCGGCGTGTGCGCATAGTCGACCACCGCGAGGGCGCCGTTCGGCAGGCGGTAGCCTTCCATGCGGCCCGGGGGCGCGCCGCAGCCGGCGAGCGCGGCGAGCGACGCATCCACGTCGAACTGCCACGCCAGCAGCACGCCGAGCGTGACCGCGAGGTTCTCGGCGTTGAACGCGCCGATCAGCGGCGAGCTGAGGCGCCGCGCGCCGAAGTGGCCGCGGATGTCGAGCTCGAGGCCGCGATCCGCGGCGCGGATCCGGCCGACGTGCACGAAGCGCGCGGCCGCGGGCGCCGCGCCGCCGACCGCGACCGCGGTCAGCTCGACGCCCGCCGGCAGCGCCGCGGCGAAACGGGCGCCGACCGGGTCGCCGACGTTGATGACCGCGTGCTCGAGGCCGGGCAGGCGGAACAGCCGCGCTTTCGCCTCGGCATAGCGCTCCATCGTGCCGTGGTAGTCGAGATGGTCGCGCGTCAGGTTGCCGAATGCGGCGACGCGCAGGCGCACCGCGTCGACTCGGCGCTGGTCGAGCGCGTGCGAGGACACCTCCATCGCGACGTGGCTCGCGCCCGCGTCCGCGAGCGAGCGCAGCTGCCGGTGCAGGGAGATGACGTCCGGGGTGGTCAGCGCACCGCCCTCCACGCGCGGCGGGAATCCCGCGCCGAGAGTGCCGAGGTACGCGCCGCGACGCGCGAGGCGCCCGGCCGCCGACGCCAGCAGCCACGCGCAGGTCGTCTTGCCGTTGGTGCCGGTGACGCCTGCGAGTGTGAGCCGCGACGACGGCATGCCGTAGAAGCGGTCGGCGATTGCGCCGAGGCGGTCGCGCAGCGACGTCACCGTGACGAAGGGGACGCCGGCATCCGCGGTCCCGGGCTCCCGCTCTTCCGCCGGATCCCAGAGGATTGCGCGCGCGCCGCGCGCCGCGGCTTCCGCGGCGTGCTCGAGCCCGTGCCCGCGGCCGCCCTGCAGCGCGACGAAGGCGTCGCCCGCGCCGACCGCGCGCGAGTCGAGCGTAAGGCCCGCGATCGCCACGTGCGGAGCCGGTGAGATCCCCGCGAGCAGCTCGTCGAGGTGCATGCCGTCGCTCACGGCCCCTCGCCCACGCGGCCGATCGGCGTCACGCGCGCGAGGTCGTCCGGCGCGACGGACATCAGGCGCAAGGCGCCCGAGGCGACGGCCGAGAAGACGGGCGCGGCGACGTCGCCGCCGTAATAGAACGGGCCCTGCGGCTCGTCCACCATGACGAGGACGGCGAGGCGCGGGGCGCTTGCGGGCACGACGCCGCCGAACGTGGCGAGGTAGCGGTCCTTCGAATAGCCGCCCGGCACCGACTTCCAGGCCGTGCCGGTCTTGCCGGCCACGCGGTACCCGGCCACCGCGGCCTTGGCGCCGGTGCCGGCCGGCGTCACGGCCTCCTCGAGCAGGCCGATCAGGTCGCGCGCCACGCGGGTGGTCATCACGCGCCCTCCCGCGGGGCTGTCCTCGATGTGGCGGAACGTGATCGGCCGGTGCTGGCCGAAGGCGCCGATCGTCGCGTAGGCCTGGGCGAGCTGCAGCGGCGTGACCGACAGCCCGTAGCCGTAGGCCATGGTCGCGATGTTGATGGCCTTCCAGTTCGCGGTGCTCGAGAGCAGCCCCGCGGATTCGCCCGGGAAGCCGCTCTCGGTCACCTTGCCGAAGCCGAGGTCCTGCAGCGAGTCGTGCATCTGGGCCTTGTCGAGCGACAGCGCGATCTTCGCGAGCCCGACGTTGCTGGAGCGCGCGAGCACCTCGCCCAGGTCGATCGTGCCGAGGTCGTGGTGGTCGCGGATGAGGTGCGAACCGACCTTGAAGGGCGTGGCGTCGATCATGCTGCCGGCGCTGTACCGGCCGGAGGCCAGCGCGGCCGCGACGACGAACGGCTTGATGCTCGAGCCCGGCTCGAAGATGTCGGTCACCGCGCGGTTGCGGTAGCGGGATACCTCGTACTGCGTGCGGTCATTCGGGTTGAACGACGGCTGGTTGACCATCGCGAGCACCTCGCCCGTCGCGATGTCGAGCACGATCACCGTGCCCGCGCGCGCGTTGTGCTTGCGGATCGCCGACTTCAGCTCGCGGTAGGCCAGGTACTGGACGCGCAGGTCGATGCTGGTGACGAAGTCCTCGCCCTGCACCGGCGCCTGCAGCACCTCCACGTTCTGGATCACCTGGCCGCGGCCGTTGACGAGCACGCGCTTCGCGCCGTCGACACCCGCGAGCGAGCGGTCGTAGGCGTACTCGAGCCCCTCGAGGCCCGCCTCGTCGAGGTTGGTGAACCCGAGCAGGTGGCCGGTGACTTCGCCGTTCGGATAGAAGCGCTTGTACTCGCGCTGGAAGTAGACGCCGGGGATCGCCAGTTTGCGGATCCGCCCCGCCTCGTCGGGCTCGAGATGGCGCGCGACGTAGAGGAAGTCCCGGTCGAGGTTGCTGGCGACGCGCTGGCCGAGCCACTGGCGGTTCAGCTTGAGCGCGCGCGCCAGCGTCGCGATGCCCTCGCCGGCCTCCGCGAACTCGGGCGGGTTGACCCAGACGGTGTCGACCGGCGAACTGACGGCGAGCGGCTCGCCGAAGCGGTCGACGATGGCGCCGCGGTGCGCCTCCAGCTTCGCGGTCCGGGCATGGCGCATGTCCGCCTGCCTGCCGATGAACTCTCGGTCGAACACCTGGAGCTGCATCGAGCGGCCGACCAGCACGAGCGCGGTCAGCGCGAGGAAGCCCGCCAGCGTGCGCGCGCGACCGCGGAACTGCGGCGCGTCGAACTCGATCTCGCCGTCGCGGCGCCTCATGGCGCGACGATCCGGACTTCGTCGGGTGTCGCAAACTTCATCCGGCCCCGGTTCACGGCGACCTGCTCGACGAAGGCCGGGTTCGACCACACGCTCTGCTCGAGCTGCTGCTGGCTCCAGGCGATGTTGAGCGCGTCGCGCTCGGCGGACAGCCGCTCGAGCTGGACGAACAGCGTGCGCGACTCGTGGCGCGCGCGCACGACGGCGACCGCCGATGACAGCACCGCGACCCACAGCAGCGGCAGGCCGAGCAGGATCCAGCGCCGGCTCAAGCGGGCAGCCTCTCGGCGACGCGCATCACGGCACTGCGCGCGCGCGGGTTGCGCGCGACCTCGGTCTCGTCGGCGAAGGTCGCGCGGCCGACCAGCTTCATCCGCGGGCGCGCGGACGCCGGCAACTGCGGCAGGTCCGCGAACGCCGGGTCCTCGCGGCTCGCAGAGCGCATGAAGCGCTTGGCGATGCGGTCCTCGAGCGAATGGAAGCTGATGACGACGAGGCGCCCGCGCGGCCGCAGCGCCTCGACCGCCTGCGGCAGGGCGCGCTCGAGCTCGGCGAGCTCGTCGTTGACGTGGATGCGCAGCGCCTGGAAGGTGCGCGTCGCCGGGTGCCGCCCGGGCTCGCGCCCGGGCACCGCGGCGGCGACGATGCCGGCCAGCCGGCCCGTCGTCTCGATCGCGCCCGAGGCGCGCGCGGCGACGATCGCGCGCGCGATGCGCCTCGCGTGACGCTCCTCGCCGTGGCGCGCGATCACGGCCGCGATCTCGCGCTCGTCGCTGCCTGCGAGGAACGCGGCCGCGCTGATGCCGGAATCCGGGTCCATGCGCATATCGAGCGGGCCGTCGCGCATGAAGCTGAAGCCGCGCCGCGCGTCGTCGAGTTGCGGCGAGGAGACGCCGAGGTCGAACAGGACGCCGTCGGCGCTCGCGGGCGCGACGTGCTGCGAGAGTTCGGAGAAGCGGGCCCGCACGAAGCGCGCGCGCGTGTCGCCGGAAAACAGGACAGCGGCCGCAGCCGCGGCCTCCGGATCGCGATCGATGGCAACCAACTTCCCCTCGTCACCGAGCCGGCCGAGGATTTCCCCGGCATGACCACCGCGACCGAACGTCGCATCCACGTAGCAGCCGTCGGGCCGGATCGCGAGCGACTCGATCGCCGCGTCCCGGAGCACCGGCGCGTGTTCCCCGCCCAAGGGCCGCACCGGCGGCACACCCGTCACAGCGAGAGAGAACCCAGTTCCGCCGGCAGCGACGTCGGCGGTTCCTCGCCGTTCAGCCACTGCTCGCGACGCTCTTCCCAGCGCTGCTCGTCCCACAGCTCGAAGCGGTTGCCCTGCCCGATCAGCATCGCCGCGCGATCCAAATGAGCGAATCCGCGCAGGGTCGGCGGCAGCAACAGGCGGCCGTGGCCGTCGAGCTCGACGTCGGTGGCGTAGCCGACCATGAGCCGCTGCAGGCGCCGCGCGTGCTCGTTGAGGGTCGGCAGTCGCATCAGCTTGCGTTCGATTTCTTCCCACTCAGGCAGCGGGTAGATCAGCAGGCACTGGTCGCGGTCGATCGTCACCACCAGCCGCGCGTCGCCGCGCTCGGCCAGGCGCTCGCGATACCGGGTGGGGATGACCATCCGGCCCTTGGCATCAAGGGTGACTTTGGTTGCGCCGCGAAACACGTATTGAAACGGGACGTTGTCCCATTCCCCCCCACTTTCTCCCACTTGCTGCCACTATAGGCAGGCCTTGGGGGTGGGTCAACGGTTTCTCTCTAAAAAATTTGTGACGTATCAGTCACTTAGGCGCTATGGCGAAATCCCCAGCCCTTTTGGTTTTCCGACCCTCAAATCATAGACTTACAGCAGATTCCTACGACGTTTTGTAGGAGAACCACTGTTTTTTTAATCAGGGTGGGAAAAAATGGGAGTCGGCCGGTAAGCCGGGTTCTGTCGTGGGCAACCATTCCTCTGGGATGCGCGTCGCCGCGCACCTCGAGCGGCCTACCCGGAAGCACGCGCTGGCTGCGCGCTGCGGCCTGCGCCGCATGCTTCCCTATTTGGCCTTGCTCCCGGCGGGGTTTGCCTTGCCGTCGCCGTTGCCGTCGACGCGGTGCGCTCTTACCGCACCATTTCAACCTTGCCGTCACGCTTGCGCGCGCTTGGGCGGTGTATTTTCTGTTGCACTTTCCGTGGGCTTGCGCCCCCCAGGCGTTACCTGGCGCCGTGCCATGCGGAGCCCGGACTTTCCTCCACGCCCTTGCGGACGCAGCGATTGCCTGGCCGACTCCCGCTCATACCTTAGAACGCCGGGCGCCCCGCCTCAAGTGCCTTCGCCGCCGTCGCCCTTGGTGAGCGCGAGAGCCCGCGCATAGGCGTCGGCGCGCCTGACGCCGGACAGGCTTGCGGCCGCGGCCGCCGCCGTCGACGGCGGCAGGTGGCGCAGCAGCACCGCGAGCATCCCGTCGAGTTCCGCCGCCCCCGGCTCTGCGGGCGGCGCGCCCTCCACCAGGATCACGGCCTCGCCGCGTGCGAGGTCCGCATCGACCTCGGCGCGCGCAGCGAGCTCGCCGAGTGCGCCGCGATAGAAGGTCTCGTAGCGCTTGGTGAGCTCGCGCGCAATGCAGGCACGGCGGCCCGCGCCGCAGGCGGCCGCGAGGTCCGCGAGGCACTCGGCGACGCGGTGCGGCGCTTCGTACAGGATCAGCGTGCGCGTCTCCGCGGCCAGCTCGGCGAGCCGCCGGCGCCGCGCCGCGGCACGCGCCGGCAGGAATCCCTCGAAGCAGAATCGGTCGCAGGGCAGCCCCGAAGCGGACAGCGCCGCGATCGCGGCGCTGGGGCCCGGCACCGGCGACACGGTGATGCCCGCCTCCACCGCGGCCGAGACGAGCAGGTAACCCGGATCGCTGACGAGGGGCGTGCCGGCATCCGACACGAGCGCGATGCTCTCGCCGCCGCGCAGGCGGCCGACCAGTTCCGCGACGCGCGCGCGCTCGTTGTGCTCGTGCAGCGAGAGCAGCGGCCGCTCGAGTCCGAGCTCGCGCAACAGCCGCCCGCTGTGCCGCGTGTCCTCGGCGGCGACCGCCGATGCTGCGGCGAGAATCTCGCGCGCACGCGCAGAAATGTCGCCCATGTTGCCGATCGGCGTGGCGACGACGTACAGCACGCCAGGTGCGGCCATGGGTCCTCCGAAGTGCCCGCGCGGGAGGCGCGCTGCGCGCGCGCGAATTGGGGGTTCCTATAAGATGTGCTCCCCGGCCGCCGCGGGCGGTCGGACGATCCTCGCCAAGGGCCGCTGCCGATGCAAGCGAAACTCCGTCTCGCCAGGATGGCCGCCACGGCAGCGCTGGCCGCATCCCTGGCCGCCTGCCAGATGACCGGCCTGCCTTCGCTCGGCGGCGCCGATGCGGCGGCCGAGCGGGGCGCGAAGCTCTCCCGCCAGGGCGATCACGCCGCCGCTGCCGAAGCCTACGAGGCGGCAGCACGCGCGGCCGCGCCGGACGCGGTCAATGCCTACTGGCTCGCGGCGGCGCGCGAGTGGCTGCAGGGCTCCCGGGTCGATGCGGCGGAAGCCGCGATCGCGAACCTGGCCCAGCCGCTCGCCGCGGCGGACACGCGCGAGCAGCGGCGGCTGGAGGCCGAGATCGCGCTCGCGCGAGGCGACACGGCGCGCGCCGCGGAAATCCTGCGCGGCATCACCGGCGACGACGCCGCGACGCTCGCGACCCGCGCGCGCGTGCAGTTCGGCAGCCTCAGGGTCGCCGAGGCCGTCGCGAGCCTGGTGGCGCGGGACAAGCTGCTGTCCGGTGCCGCCGAGCGCCAGGCGAACCAGCAGATGATCGTCGAGGGCATCCAGGGCGCGATCATGCGCGGTGCGGATGCACGCCCGCCCGCGGGCGCGGACCCGGTCGTCGCCGGCTGGCTCGAGCTCGGCCGGATCCTGGCCGACGCGAAATCGGGCGCGCTCGGCAGCCAGCGCCGCCTGCAGGCCTGGCGCGGCCGCTACCCGACGCATCCCGCGAGCGAATCGCTGTGGAAGGGCGCGCCCGAGCGGCCCGCAGCGGCCGGCGGCCAGCCGCGGCAGGTCGCGCTCCTGCTGCCGCTCTCGGGACGCGCTGCGGCCGCCGGCAGCGCGGTGCGCGACGGCTTCCTCGGCGCCTATTACGACGACGGCGGCACGGCCCGTCCGCGGGTGCGGCTCTACGACGTCGCGGAGCGCGATGCCCCTTCGGCGTACCTGCAGGCCCTCGCGGACGGCAGCGACTTCGTCGTCGGCCCGCTGACGCGCGAGGAGGTCGCGGCGCTCGCCACGCTCGCCGACGGCCGCGCGACGACGCTCGCGCTCAACTTCCTGCCGGACAACGTGCAGGTGCCTGACCGCTTCTACCAGTACGCGCTGTCGCCCGAGGACGAGGCGCGCCTCGCGGCGCGCCGCATCGCCGCGGACGGGCGCACGAGCGGCGTCACGCTGGCGCCGCAATCGGACTGGGGCCGCCGCGTCGTGGCGGCGTTCACCGAGGAATTCACCGCCTCCGGCGGACACGTCGTGGACCACGCCGACTACCTGCCGTCCACCGCCGACTTCAACGAGATCATCCGCCGCCTGCTGCGCACGACCGGCCAGCGCGGCAGCAGCCCGCGGCCGGACGCGGAGTTCGCGTTCGTCGCGGCGCAGCCGGTGCACGGCCGGCTGATCCGCACGCAGCTGCGCTTCAACTACGCGAGCGCCCTGCCGATGTACGCGACCTCCGACGTCTACGACCCGGCCGGCCCGGGCAACGTCGACCTCGACGGCGTGATCTTCCCCGACATGCCCTGGGTGCTCGACCCGCTCGGCGTCGCATCGACCGCGCGCGACTCGGCCGAGCGCGCCTTCCCGAGCCGCAGCGGCCAGCTCTCGCGCCTCTATGCCTTTGGCTACGACGCCTACCGGCTGATCCACGAACTGCCGCGCATGCGCAGCGGCAACGTCGGCCCGCTGCCCGGCGTCACCGGCAGCCTCGCCGTAGACGCACAGGGACGCGTGCGCCGCGAACTCGACTGGGCGCAGATCGTCGGCGGGCGCGTCTCGCCCTGGCCGCCGCTCTCGCCGCTGCCGCCGAATCCGTGAGCACGGCGCCACACCTCGCGCTCGGCCGCGCGGCCGAGGCCGCCGCGGCGCGCCACCTGGAACGGCTGGGCTACTGCCTCGTCACCACGAATTTCCGTGCCCGGGGCGGCGAGCTCGATCTCGTCGCGCTGGACGGCGACTCGCTCGCAATCATCGAAGTCCGCTACCGCGCCACCGACCGTTATGGCGGCGCCGCCGCCAGCATCACGCACGGCAAGCGATCGCGCATCGTCCGGGCTGCGCGCGTCCTGCTCGCAACCCGTCCGGACCTCGCCAACTTACCGGCACGATTCGACGTCGTCGAAGTCAGCGGCCCAGTCGACGATCTTCGCTGCGACCTGATCCGCGCGGCATTTAGCCTCTGACCTTCACGCGCGCCGCGCGGGAGGTGGCGTGGGTGTCCCCGAGCGGAGCATAAAGTTCCGGCGAAGCGAGGGGACACCCCGCCGGATCCCCCGCGCGACGCGCGCGAAGGTTCGGTTACTTGACGACGCGAAGCTTCGGCCGCGGGCTGGAATCGCCGGAGCCGGCCGCGGGCGGCGGAGTCTCGCCCTCGTCCTGGAACAGCATGCCCTGCCCCGTTTCGCGGGCGTAGATGCCGAGGACCGACGCGACCGGGATGCGCACGTGCTGGGCCACGCCGCCGAAGCGGGCGGAGAACTCGATCCACTCGTTGCCGAGCTTGAGGCCCTGGGTCGCCTGCCAGCTGACGTTCAGCGTGATGCGGCCGTCGCGCACGTAGGCGCGCGGCACTTCGGCCGCGGGGCTGCCGGCATCGACCACGAGGTGCGGCGTCTGGTTGTTCGCGGTCATCCACTCGTGCATTGCGCGCACCAGGTAGGGCCGCCGGGGAGTGGGCGCCGCAGCCATGGGATCAGGTGTTCATCGCGGGTGCGGCGCGGTCACTTCACGTCCTTCCAGTATTCCTTGTAGAGGAACCAGGTGAACGCCGTGAACATCAGCAGGAACAGGATGACCCAGACGCCGAGTGCCTGGCGCTTCGCCTTGGTGGGCTCGGCGACGTACTCGAGGAATGCGACGGTGTCGCGCACGAAGCTGTCGTAGGCGGCGGCTGGCAGCTCGCCCGGCACTCCCGGTTCGAGCCCGACCAGGTGTTCGGCGGCGTGCCCGTCCGCGCCGGTCACCTTCTCGAAGCGCGGCCGCTGCAGGCCCTGGAGCCCCGCGAGCACGTGCGGCATGGCGGTGCCCGGTAGCACGGCGTTGTTGACGCCGGTCGGCCGCGACGGGTCCGCGTAGAAGGAACGGAGGAAGGTGTAGACGTAATCGGTCCCGCGGCTGCGCACGATCAGGGAGAGGTCGGGCGGCGCGTTGCCGAACCACTCGCGCGCCTTTTCGGCCGGCATCGCCGTGTCCATCGTGTCGTACACGCGGTCGCCGGTGAACATCAGGTTGTTGCGCAGCTCGTCCTCGGTGAGCGCGAGGTCCGCCGCGAGCTGGCTGTAACGCATGTATTTCGCGGAATGGCAGCCGAGGCAGTAATTGACGAAGTTGCGCGCGCCGCGCTGCAGCGAGGCCAGGTTCGAGACGTCGGCGTTCGCCGCCTGCAGCGGGTAGCCCTCGGTCGCGGCGCCGGCGACCGCCGGCAGCGCCGCCGCGACGACGATCAGGGCCCGCAGGGCCCTCATGCCGTCACCCGCGTCGGCTCGGGCTTCGTGCGGTCGATGCGCGAATACCAGGGCATCGCCAGGAAGAACGCGAAGTAGACGATCGTGCCGACGACCGACAGGGTCGTGAACGGCGCGACCGCGGGCTTGAGGCCGCAGTAGCCGAGCAGGATGAAGTCCGCCGCGAAGACCATCAGCGCCGTCTTGTAGATCGGGCCGCGGTAGCGGATCGACTTGACCGGCGACTTGTCGAGCCAGGGCACGAAGAACAGCAGCAGCACGGCGGCGAACAGCGCGAGCACGCCCCAGACCTGCGTGCCGGCGAAGGCCGGGACGGCGCGCAGGATCGCGTAGTAAGGCGTGAAGTACCACACGGGCGCGATGTGCTCGGGCGTCAGCAGCGGGTTCGCGGGCTCGAAGTTCGGCGCCTCGAGGAACAGTCCGCCCATCTCCGGCGCGAAGAAGACAACCGCGGCGAACAGCACCAGGAAGACGCTGAGGCCGTAGAGGTCCTTCACCGTGAAATAAGGGTGGAAAGGAATGCCGTCGAGCGGCCGACCGTCCGGCCCCTTGTTCTTCTTGATCTCGATGCCGTCGGGGTTGTTGGAGCCGACTTCGTGCAGCGCAAGGATGTGCGCGACCACGAGGAAGATCAGGACGAGCGGCAGCGCCACGACGTGCAGCGCGAAGAAACGGTTCAGCGTGATGTCCGAGATGAAGTAGTCACCGCGGATCCACTCGATCAGCGCGTCCCCGATCAGCGGGAAGGTCCCGAACAGCGACACGATCACCTGCGCGCCCCAGTAGGACATGTTGCCCCAGGGCAGCAGGTAGCCGAAGAACGCCTCGGCCATCAGCGCGAGGTAGATCAGCACGCCGAAGATCCACAACAGTTCGCGCGGCTTGCGGTGGGAGCCATAGAGCAGCGCCCGGAACATGTGCAGGTAGACGACGATGAAGAAGGCCGATGCGCCGGTCGAGTGCATGTAGCGGATCAGCCAGCCCCACTCGACGTCGCGCATGATGTACTCGACCGAGCCGAACGCCTCGGTCGCCGATGGCTTGTAACTCATCGTCAGGAAGATGCCCGTGACGATCTGCAGCGCGAGCACGAACAGCGCGATCGACCCGAAGTAGTACCAGAAGTTGAAGTTCTTCGGCGCGTAGTACTCCGACAGGTGCTCCTTCCAGAGCTCCGTCATCGGGAAGCGCTCGTCCACCCAGGCGCCGAGCCGGGCGAGACGGCCGCTTGCGGGCGCCGCGGCAGGCGTCGGGTCTGCCATCACGCGTCCTCCGCCTGGTCGAGGCCGATCACGATGTGCTGGTCGCCGGCGAAGCTGTAGGGCGGTATCTCGAGGTTGGTGGGCGCCGGCACGCCGGCGAACACGCGACCCGACAGGTCGAACTTGGAGCCGTGGCAGGGGCAGAAGAAGCCGCCCGGCCAGTCGGCGTTCAGCACGCCGTCCGCGCTCGCGCCGGCCGCGAAGCGGTTCTGCGGCAGGCAGCCGAGGTGGGTGCACACGCCGAGCAGCACGAGGTACTCGGGATTGATCGCGCGCGCGGCGTTGCGCGTGTATTCCGGCTGCCGCGACTTCTCCGAGCCCGGGTCGGCGAGCTGGTCGTCGTGCGCGCCGATGCGCTCGATCATCTCCGGCGTGCGGCGCACGACGAGGACCGGCTTGCCGCGCCACTCGATCTTCAGCATGGAGCCCGGCTCGAGCTTGCTGATGTCGATCTCGACCGGGGCGCCGAGCGCCTTGGCCCGCGCGCTCGGCTTCCACGAGGCCAGGAACGGAATCGCGGCGAAGGCAACGCCCGCGGCGCCCGTCAGGGCGGTTGCGGCGGTCAGAAGCTGTCGCCGCCCCTTGTCGATTGCCTCGCTCATCGTAGGATTTTCGTTCGTTATGGGGAAGCCGCATTATACACGGCGATACGTGGACGATCGGAGGCCGCCGCGCCGATGTCGGGCATGCCGGGCTGGTTGCGCTGGATTTCACCCTGGGTCGCGCTGGGACTGGCGGCCGCGCTCGCCTGGGTATTGCTGAAGCCCGCGCCGCAAGTCGCCCCTCCGGCGTCGACGCCTGCCGTGAGTGCGGGCGACCCCGATTCCGGCACGCCGGAGGACACGCAGCCGCCGCCCGCGGCTCCGCAATTCGTGAGCTACGCCGATGCGGTGGATGCCGCCGCACCGGCGGTCGTCAATATTTTCACGGAGCGGCGGGTGGTCGTCCGGAATGTCGCCGGGCTGCCGCCGCAACTCGCCCAGCTGTTCGGCGACGTCTGGCCCGACTATCGCGAACGGGTGGAGCGCAGCCTCGGTTCAGGGATCATCTACGACGTGCGCGGGCACATCGTCACCAACTACCACGTGATCGCGCGCGCGGCGCAGATCCAGGTGCAGCTCAAGGACGGGCGCGCGGCGCCGGCGACGCTGGTCGGCGTCGACCGGGACACCGACCTCGCGGTGCTCAAGATCGGGCTCGGAACGCTGCCGATCATGCCGCTCGGCCGCTCGGACCGGTTGCGCGTCGGTGAGCCGGTGCTCGCGATCGGCAATCCGCTCGGGCTCGGGCAGACGGTGACCCAGGGCATCGTCAGCGCGACCGGCCGCGGCCAGCTCGGCGTCACCACGTTCGAAAACTTCATCCAGACCGACGCCGCGATCAACTTCGGCAATTCCGGCGGCGCGCTGGTCGACGCCAGCGGCAAGCTGATCGGCCTCAACAGCGCGATCGCCGGACGGCAGGCGGGCATCGAGGGCATCGGATTCGCGATTCCCGTGGCGCTGGTGCGCGGCGTCGTCGACGCGATCATCCGCGACGGCAAGGTCGTGCGCGGCTGGATCGGCGTCGTGCCGCGCGACCTCACGCCGGCGGAGATCGAGCGCTACGGCGTGCCGGAGGGTTCGGTGCTGGTGCGCTTCGTCTACGAGGGCAGCCCCGCGATCACCCAGGGCGTCGCCGGCAACGACGTGATCACGCAGGTGAACGGCAAGGCGTTGCGCGGCGCGCAGGACCTGCTCGCGCGCATCGCCATGCTGAAGCCCGGCCAGCCGGTCCGGCTGCGCCTGTGGCGGCGCGCGCCCGGCGAGGCGGAGGGCCAGGAGCACAACGTGCGCATCGAGGTGATGGAACGCCCGCAGGAAGCCGGCGCCATGCGCTCGTCCTAGGTCGCGGGCCCCGGCAGGCGCCGGATGTCGGCGCCGAGGCCGCCCATCTTCTCCTCGATGTGCTCGTACCCGCGGTCGATGTGGTAGATGCGCTGGACGTCGGTCGTGCCCTCGGCGACCAGTCCTGCGAGCACGAGGCTCGCGGAGGCGCGCAGGTCCGTCGCCATCACGGGCGCGCCGGAGAGCCGCGCCATGCCGTGGATCACGGCGGTGTGGCCCTCGATGCGGATGTCGGCGCCGAGGCGGCGCAGTTCGAGCATGTGCATGAAGCGGTTCTCGAAGATCGTCTCGACGATCGTGCCGACGCCGTCGGCGACCGCGTCGAGCGCGGCGAACTGCGCCTGCATGTCGGTAGGAAAGCCCGGGTGCGGCGCGGTGCGCAGGTCGACCGCACGCGGCCGGCCCTTCATGTCCACCTCGACCCAGTCCTGCGCCGACGCCCACCCGGGCGCCGGCTTCACGCAGCTTCGCGATCACGGCGTCGAGGTGCGCCGGCTCCGCCCCGGTGACGCGCACGCGACCGCCGGTGATCGCGCCGGCGACCAGGAACGTCCCGGCCTCGATTCGGTCCGGCAGCACGCGGTATTCGCAGCCGCCGAGACGCTCGACGCCCCTCGATCACGATGGTGTCGGTGCCGGCGCCCGCGATGTCCGCGCCCATCGCCACCAGGCAGGCGGCGAGATCCACGACCTCGGGCTCGCGCGCGGCGTTCTCGAGCACCGTGCGGCCCTCGGCGAGAGTCGCCGCCATCATGAGGTTCTCGGTGCCGGTCACGGTCACGGTGTCCTGGACGATGCGCGCGCCGCGCAGTCGGCCCGCCTTGGCGTGGATGTAGCCGCTCTCGATCGAGATCTCGGCGCCCATCGCCTCGAGTCCGGACACGTGCAGGTTCACGGGCCGCGCCCCGATCGCGCAGCCGCCCGGCAGGGACACGCGCGCCTCGCCGTGGCGCGCCACCAGCGGGCCGAGGACGAGGATCGACGCGCGCATCGTCTTGACGAGGTCGTAGGGCGCGACCGCCTCCTTGAGCCGGTTGGCATCGACGCGCACCGAGCCGCCCTCGCCCTCCGTGACCGAGACGCCCATCCCGGCGAGCAGGCGGATCATCGTCTTCACGTCGTGCAGCCCGGGAACGTTGCGGACCGTGACCGGCGCATCGGCGAGCAGGCCCGCCGCGAGGATCGGCAACGCGGCATTCTTGGCGCCCGAGGCGCGGACTTCGCCCTCGAGGCGTCGGCCGCCGCGGATCTGGAACTTGTCCATCCCGGCGCGGCTTCAGCCCGCGCGCTGCGCCCATTCGTCGGGCGTCGGCGTGTCGAGCGAAAGGGCATGGATCGCGCCGCCCATCGCGCCGCCGAGCGCGCGGTAGACGAGCTGGTGGCGCTGGAGCGGGCGCAGTCCCGCGAACTGCGGGGCGATCACGAGCGCCGCGAAGTGCACGCCGTCCTCCGACGCGACGCGGACCGTCGCGCCCGGTAGCGCGGCCTCGATGTGCTGGGTAATTTCCGCCGGCGACATGGCGTCATTTTAGTGGTGCCGGGTCGCACTTATCGCACTTTTGCGCGAGGACATTAAGTGCGACAAGTGCGACCCGGCACCGCAGGAAGGCCGGTGTATGATGCCGCACCGCACCCGGAAGCCGCGCGCACACGATGAACGACGCCGTCGACAGCCAGCGCCTGATCGAGATGGGACGGGAGGCGCTCCAGATCGAGGCCCGCGCGGTCGCCGCCCTGGTCGACCGCCTGGGCGGCGACTTCGCGAAAGCCTGCCGCATGCTGCTCGCCTGCACCGGCCGCGTGGTCGTATCCGGCATGGGCAAGTCGGGCCACGTCGGCGGCAAGATCGCCGCGACGTTCGCCAGCACCGGCACGCCGGCATTCTTCCTGCACCCGGCCGAGGCCAGCCACGGCGACCTCGGCATGGTCACCCGGGGCGACGTCGTGCTGGCGATCTCCTATTCGGGCGAGACGGCGGAGCTGCTGATGATCCTGCCGCTGTTCAAGCGCATGGACGCGCGCCTCATCGCGATGACGGGCAACCCGGCATCGACGCTCGCGCGCGAGGCGGACGTGCACCTCGACATCAGCGTGCCCGCCGAGGCCTGCCCGCTCAACCTCGCCCCCACCGCGAGCACGACCGCGACCCTCGCGATGGGCGATGCGCTCGCGGTCGCCCTGCTCAAGCACCGGGGATTCACCGAGGCGGACTTCGCGCGATCGCATCCGGGCGGGGCGCTCGGCCGCCGCCTGCTGCTGCACGTCTCCGACGTCATGCGCCGCGGCGACGACCTGCCGATGGTGCAACCCGGGACGCCGCTCACCGAGGGCCTGCTCGAGATGTCGCGCAAGCGCCTCGGTTTCACGGCCGTGGTGGACGAGGCCGGCCGCGTCGCCGGCATCTTCACCGACGGCGACCTGCGCCGTGCGCTCGACCGCGACCTCGACGTGCACGCGACAACCATGGCCGAGGTCATGACCCGCGGCCCGCGCTCGATCGGGCCGCACGAGCTCGCGGCCGAGGCGGTACTGATGATGGAGAAGCACTCGGTCAACGGCCTCCTGGTGCTCGACGAATCGGGCCGCCTGGTCGGCGCACTCAACGTGCACGACCTGCTGCGCGCGGGGGTGATGTGACGACGGGCGCGGACATCGCGCTGCTCGTCCTCGACGTCGACGGCGTGCTGACAGACGGACGGCTCTGGTTCGGCCCCGACGGCGAGAGCCTCAAGGCTTTCCACGTGCGCGACGGCCATGGCATCAAGGCGATGCTGGCCGCCGGCATCGGCGTTGCCGTCATCTCGGGCCGCCGGTCGCCGGCCGTGGCTGCCCGCATGCGCGAACTCGGCGTCTCCGAGGTGGCCCAGGGCGTCGCAGACAAGCCGGCCGCGCTCGCCGACCTGCTCGCTCGCAGCGCCGTCGACGCGCGCAACGTCGCCTGCCTCGTGGACGACACGCCCGACCTCGGGCTGATGGCCGCCGTCGGCCTGCCCGCGGCGGTCGCCGATGCGCACCCGCAGGTACTCGCGGCGGCGCGGCACGTGACGCGCGCCGCCGGCGGCCGGGGGGCCGTGCGCGAGTTCTGCGATTTCCTGCTGGCGGCGCGGGGCGTCTCGTCGTGATCGCGCGGTTCCTGCTGCTCGCGGGAATCGTCGCGCTCGTCGCCGCGCTCGTGCAGTGGCGCGTCGTCGACCGCGAGCCCGCGACCGTGGCCGAGGACACGACGCGCCCGGGTTACTTCCTGACCGGCGTCGACCTGGAGGAATTCGGGATCGACGGCAAGCTCCGCATCGGGCTGCAGTCGATCTCGGCCACCGAGGATCCCGCGAGCGGCGTCGTGCGGCTGTCCGACGTCGCCGTCGACTACCACGCACCCACCGGTCGTCTCTGGCACCTGACCTCGAACGAGGCCCGCGTTCCGCCCGGCGGACGCACGGTCGAATTCGAGGGCGACGTGCGGCTCGCGGGCCAGCCCGGCGAGGATCCCGTCGCCGCGGAGCTGCTCACCCCGCGGCTCGTGCTCGACACCGTCACCGAGGTCGCCGACACGCGCTCGCCCGTCGAGCTCGCCTTCGGCCCGCACCGCATGCGCGCCATCGGCATGCGCGCCGACCTCAAGTCCGGGAACATGAGCCTGGAAGCCGACGTCAATGGCCGCTTCACACCTTAGGATCGCCGTCATCGCCCTGTTCGCCGCCTGCGCAGCCGCGGCGGCGCAGGACCGCGACCAGCTGCCGATCCAGCTCACGGCGAGCTCCCTGAATTTCGACAGCCAGAAAGGCGTGGTCGAGTACGGAACCGTGACGATCACGCAGGGCCAGATCCGCATCACGGCAGACCGCGCGGTGACGACCGGTGTCGACTTCAAGGACAGCAAATGGCAGTTCAGCGGCACCGTCCGCATCTCGATGCCGGAGTCGGCGCTCGCCAGCGACACGGCCGAGGTGCGGTTCGCCGCCGGCGTGGTCGCGAGCGCCGTCGTGACCGGGACACCGGCGACCTTCACGCAGACACGCGAGGGCGAGCAGTCGGAAGGCCGCGCCAACCGCATCGACTACGACCTGAAGCGCGGCACCGTGGAGTTCACGGGGAATGCCTGGTTGAAGGACGCCCGCACCGAAGTCACGAGCGAGACGCTCGTGTACAGCACCGTGACGCAGCGTGTCATCTCCGACGAGCCCGTCGTCATCACCATCCAGCCGGGAGCAACGACACCCCCGAAGCCGAAGCCCGAGCCATGAGCGAGCTCGTGGCGACGGAGCTCGAGAAGAGCTACCGCAAGCGCAAGGTCGTCTCCTCGTTGTCGATCTCCATCGCCAGCGGCGAGGTGGTCGGCCTGCTGGGCCCGAACGGCGCCGGCAAGACCACGGCTTTCTACATGATCGTCGGCCTCGTGCCCTGCGACGGCGGGCGCATCACGCTGGACGGCGAGGACATCACCCGCCTGCCGATGCACGCGCGCGCGCGGCGCGGCGTCGGCTACCTGCCGCAGGAGCCGTCGATCTTCCGCAAGCTGACGGTGGTCGACAACGTGAAGGCGATCCTCGAGACGCGCGGCGACCTCGACGACGCGGCGCGGGACGAGGCTCTCGAGAGCCTGCTCGAGGAACTGCACGTCGCGCACCTGCGGGACCACGTCGGCATGAGCCTCTCCGGCGGCGAGCGGCGCCGCGTGGAAATCGCGCGCGCGCTCGCGGCCAACCCGGCCTTCATCCTGCTCGACGAGCCCTTCGCCGGCGTCGACCCGCTGTCCGTGCACGATATCCAGCGCATCGCCCGCCACCTCGCGGACCGCGGCATCGGCGTGCTGATCACGGACCATAACGTGCGGGAAACGCTGGGGATTTGCAGCCGGGCCTACATCGTCAACCAGGGCACCGTGCTGGCGGCCGGATCCGCGGACGAGATCCTTGCAAATCCCGACGTGCGCAAGGTTTACTTGGGGCAGGATTTCCGACTCTGACGGAGCGGCATCCGCCGCATGATGAAACCCAGCCTCCAGCTACGGATCGGCCAGCAGCTGACGATGACGCCGCAGCTGCAGCAGGCGATCCGCCTGCTGCAGCTGCCGACGATCGAGCTGCAGGCGCAGGTGCTCGAAGCGCTCGAGACGAACGTCATGCTCGAAGCCGAAGAGGACTTCGAGGCGACCTGGTCGGCCGAGGCGGCCCCGGCCGGGACGGCCGCGACCGAGGACGGGGACGACGAGGCCGGCGAGCCCGATCCGGTGGTCGAGATCGGGGACGAATGGCCGGAGCCGAGCGCGGCCGAATCCGAGTCGCCCTGGTCGGGCAGCGGCGACGGCGAGCTCGAGCTCGCCGACGAATCGGGCCGCACGCTGCGTGATCACCTGGCCTGGCAACTGGAGCTCGCCCACCTGCCGCCGGATGCGCTCGCGATCGGCCGTGCCATCGTCGACGCGGTCAACGACGACGGCTACCTCACCGAAACGCTGGAAGCCATCGCGGCCGCGGTCGCGCGCGAGGTGCAAACCGACACTGCGGCCGTTGGCCGCGTGCTCGAGATCGTGCAGCAGTTCGACCCCGCCGGCGTCGGCGCGCGCTCGGTCGCCGAGTGCATCGAGCTGCAGCTCGCGCAGCTCGATCCCGCGACACCCGGCCTCGCGACCGCCCGCGCCCTCGCCCACCGCCACCTCGAACGGGTCGCCGGCCGCGAGCTCGCGCTGCTGCAACGCGAACTGCACGTGACCGCAGACGAGCTCGACGTCGCGCTCGCGCTGGTGCGCGGCTGCCACCCGCGCCCGGGCGCCGCGTTCCAGGCGACGCGGACCGAGTACGTGGTGCCCGACGTCTATGCCCGCCGCACGCCGCAAGGATGGGTGGTCGAGCTCAACCCCGCCGCGCTGCCGCGCATCCGGCTCAACGAGGGCTATGCCAGCATGATCACGCGCGCGCCGGACCACGCGGTGCTGCGCACCCAGCTGCAGGAGGCGCGCTGGCTGGTCCGCAGCCTCGAGATCCGCAATGACACGATGCTGCGCGTGGCGCGGACCATCGTCGAGCGCCAGCAGGCCTTCCTCGACCGCGGCGAGGAATCGATGCAGCCGATGATCCTCCGGGACGTCGCCGAGGCGGTCGGCATGCACGAGTCGACGATCTCGCGCGTGACCACGGGCAAGTACCTGCACACCCCGCGCGGCGTGTTCGAGTTCCGCTTCTTTTTCTCGAGCCACGTCGCCGCGGACGACGGAAGCGGGGTCTCGTCGACCGCGATCCGTGCCAAGATCCGCAGGCTGGTCGCCGAGGAGCCGCCGGGCAAGCCGCTCTCCGACCAGCAGATCGTGGAGATGCTCGCAGCGGACGGCGTCCAGGTGGCGCGTCGCACGGTCGCCAAGTACCGCGAGGCGCTCGGAATCGCCCCCTCGAGCGCGCGCAGGCAGGCTGCCGGGCGCTGACTGAACGGAATAAACGGCAAGCGACCAGGAGGACAGGATCATGCAGCTGACGCTCACCGGGCACCACGTCGAGGTCACGCCGCCCCTGCGCGAATACGTCCGCAAGAAGCTGGAGCGCGTCCTGCGCCACTTCGAGCGCGTCGTCGACGTGCGCTGCATCCTGACCGTGGAGAAGCTGGAGCACCGGGCGGAGGCGACCCTCGGCGTCAGCGGCGCCGTGATCCACGCCGACGCGAAGGAAGCCGACATGTACGCCGCGATCGACGCGCTCGCCGACAAGCTCGACCGGCTGGTGCGCAAGCACAAGGAAAAGCTCGCGGACCACCACGCCGCGGACGTCACGCGCGGACGGCTGGACTGACCGCCCACGCGCCATGACCCGCCTCGTCGTCGTCAGCGGCCTCTCCGGCTCCGGCAAGAGCGTCGCGCTCAACATGCTGGAAGACCTCGGCTGGTACTGCATCGACAACATCCCGGCCGGCCTGGTCCAGGCCCTCGTGTCGCACTCGCTGCGCACGGAGGAGCCGATCTACCGGCGCCTCGCCGTCGGGCTCGATGCGCGCAACCGTCCCGATGACCTCGCCTCGATCCCGGCGCTGGTCGCGGACCTGCGCCGCGCGGGCCTGCGTTGCGAGGTGCTCTACCTGCACGCCGAGGACGACGTGCTGCTGCGGCGTTACGCGGAGACGCGCCGGCGGCACCCGCTCGCGGGCGCGGACAGGAGCCTCGCCGACGCGATCGCCGAGGAGCGGCGCCTGCTGCACCCGCTGATCGACAGCGCCGACCTCGTCATCGACACCTCGCGCATGAGCGTGCACGCGCTGCGCGACTCGATCGCGCGGCGCGTCGAGCCGCGCGCGCCCGGCCGGCTGTCGATCCTGTTCGAGTCCTTCGGCTTCAAGCACGGCACGCCCGGCGACGCGGACTTCGTGTTCGACGCGCGCACGCTGCCGAATCCCTACTGGGAACCGGCGCTCAAGCCGCTGACGGGGCGCGACGCCAAAGTCGTCGAGTTCCTCGAGGCGAGCCCGCGCGTGGAGAAAATGCTCGCGGACCTGGTGCGCTTCATCGAGGGCCGCCTGCCCGAGTACGAGGAGGCCAACCGCGGCTATCTCACGATCGCGATCGGCTGCACGGGCGGCCAGCACCGCTCCGTATACCTGGTCGAGCGGCTCGCAGCCCATTTCCGCCCGAAGTACCCGCAGCTCCTCGTGCGCCACAACGCGCTGCCGCAGTGACCGAGCCCGTGCCCGCACGCGACAGCCGCGGCACGCGCGTCGCCGCGATCCAGGAGGCGCTCGCGGCCGGGAGCCTGCGCGGCGCGGACCGCATGGTGGATGCGCTGCACCCGGCGGAGGTGGCGCACCTGCTGGAATCCCTGCCGCCCGCGCAACGCGCCGTTGCCTGGCAGCTGGTCGACGCCGATTCGCAGGGCGACGTGCTGGTCGAGCTGTCCGAGGAGGTCCGCAGCGAGCTGGTCGCGGACATGCCCGACAGCGAACTCGTGGCCGCGACCGAGGGCCTCGCCGTCGACGACCTCGCCGACCTGCTCGCCGAGCTGCCCGAGGCGGTCACGCGCCAGGTGCTCCGCTCGATGGACCAGCGCGACCGCGAGCGCGTCTCCTCCCTGCTCGCCTATCCCGAGGACACGGCGGGCGGGCTCATGAACACCGACACGGTGACGGTGCGGGCCGACGTGCCGATGGACGTCGTGATGCGCTACCTGCGCATGCGCGGCGAGCTGCCGGAGCGCACGGACTGCCTGTTCGTCGTCGACCGGCACGACCGGTACCTCGGCGCGCTGCCTCTGACGCGACTGCTGACGTCCGAGCCCGAAGCCCTCGCCAGCACCGGCATGGATCCCGAGGCGTCGCCGATCGCGCCGGAAACGCCCGCGCACGAGGTGGCGGCGCTGTTCGAGTCCCGCGACCTGATCTCGGCCGCGGTCGTTTCCGCGGACGGCAAGCTGCTCGGCCGCATCACCGTGGACGACGTCGTGGACGTCGTGCGCGAGCAGGCCGAGCACGCCTCGCTCGCCGCCGCCGGCCTCGAGGACGAGGAGGACGTGTTCGCGGGCGTGCGCAAGTCGGCGCGGCGGCGCGCGTTGTGGCTCGGCATCAACCTCGTCACCGCATTGTTCGCGTCGTGGGTCGTCGGGCTGTTCGAGGCGACTATCGAGAAGGTCGTGGCGCTCGCCGTGCTGATGCCGGTGGTCGCGAGCATGGGCGGCATCGCCGGCACGCAGACGGTGACGCTGATCATCCGCGCCATCGCGGTCGGACAGGTGCAACCCTCGAACGCGCGCTGGCTGTTTTACAAGGAGCTCGCCGTCGGCGCGCTGAACGGGGTGGCCTGGGCCGCGGTCATCGCGGTCGCGACCTGGGCGTCATTCGGCACCTGGGACGTCGCCGCGATCATGTTCGTCGCGATCGTGATCAACCTGGTGGCGGCAGCGATGGCGGGCGTCCTGATCCCGATGACCCTGAAGCGCCTGCGCATCGACCCCGCCCTCGCGGGCGGCGTGATCCTCACGACCGTGACCGACGTCGTCGGATTCGCCGCCCTGCTCGGGCTCGGCTCGCTGTTCCTGGTCTAGCGGTCGATGCGGGCGCCGTACGCGGCGTCGAGCCCGAGGAAGGCGCTGATCTCGGGGCGGCGCCGGTTCGCGTCGCGCTCGCCCGCCTCGATCAGCGCGCGCGTATAGGCCGACTCGAACAGCAGGAATGACAGCAGCTTGCCGCCGCGCGCCCCGCGCGCGCCGAGGACGCGCAGCAGCGAGCGCAGGGCTGTCGGCATCGCGCCCTGGTGCGCGAGCGCAGCCTCGCTCGGGTCCTGCTCCGGCTGCAGCAGCAGCGTGTCGACGTGGCGCATGCCGCGCGGGGCCGGACCGGGGCGCGCGTGGGCGAGCAGCGTATTGATCCGGTCGAGGCGCTCGAGGTCCGCCTGCATGCCTTCCGTGAACAGGGCGTCGAGCATGAAGCCGAACTGCTCGGCCATGTTCGGGGGCGGGCCCGACAGGGCGCGCGGCGCGCCGGGATGGCGCACGCCGATCACCAGGATGCGTTCCGCGCCGAGGTGGATCGCCGGCGCGAGCGGCGCCGCCTGTCGCAGCGCGCCGTCGCTGAAGTGCGCCCCTTCCATCGCGACCGGCGGAAACAGGAAGGGCACGGCGGAGCTCGCCATCAGGTGGTCGAGGCCGATCGTCGCGGGGGCGCCGCGGCGGCCGGCGCGGTCCCAGCCCGCGAAGGGCCGCGAAGTCTCCACGAAGGCCACCGATTCCCCGCGCGTGATGGAGGTCGCGCTGACCGCAAGCGAGTCCGGCGACCCCGCGGCGATCGACCGCCGCAGGCGCGCGAAGTCGATGTTGCGCGCCAGCAGCGTGCGCAGCGGCGAGTTGTCGAGCAGCGCGCGCGGCACCGGCAGCAGCCAGCCGCCGGAGACGAGCGCGAGGGCGAGGTGCAGGCCCGACCGCAGCATGTCGAGGGTGCCGGCGCAATACACCTGGCCGACGCGGAAACCGCCCCAGACGCGGACCAGTTCGGCCGCGCCCCGTCCGAAGTCGTCCGCCTGGGCGCCGAGGACCGTCGCATTGATGGCGCCTGCCGACGTGCCGCAGAGGACCGGGAACGGCAGTGCCGCGCCTGCGGGGTACCAGCCGGCGATCGCCTTGAGCACGCCGACCTGCCAGGCCGAGCGCGCCCCGCCGCCAGGGAGCACCAGCGCGATGCGCGGCCCCAGAGACCCGGTTGCGGTCATGCGCGGGAACCCCCTGGACGGTGCGTGGTCATCGGATGACAGGCCGCGATACTATGCGAAACGGGCCCGCCGCTCCCCGCGGCGCGGCGCCAGAACCGGAGGATTTTCCATGACACGAACTCTGCAGGGCGCCGTCGCGGCGCTGGCCCTCGCGCTCGCGGGCGCCGCTCTCGCCGCGGACCCGCCGGCCGTCGGCTCGGCCGCTCCCGCCTTCAAGCTCCAGGACCAGACCGGCAAGACGCATGCGCTGTCTGACTACAAGGGCAAATGGGTGGTTCTCTACTTCTACCCCAAGGACAACACGCCCGGCTGCACGACCCAGGCCTGCGAGTTCCGCGACAACATCTTCGCCTATCGCGAGCTCGGCGCCGTGATCCTCGGCATCAGCGTGGACGACGTGGCCTCGCACAAGGCGTTCTCCGACCAGCACAGCCTGCCGTTCCCGATCCTCGCCGACAGCGACAAGTCGGCCACGACCGCCTACGGCACGCTGAAGGAATACGTCGGCATCGCCAAGATGGCGCGGCGTGACACCTTCATCATCGACCCGCAGGGCCGCATCGCGAAGCACTACCAGGACGTGAAGCCCGCCGGGCACTCCGAGATCGTGCTGGCGGACCTCAAGCAGCTCGTGGCGCAGGCCGCGAAGAAGACTTGAACCGCTTCGAGGGATCCGCGAGCTACGTCGCGACCGGCGAGCTCGCGCTCGCGGTCAATGCCGCGATCACGCTGTCGCGCCCGCTGCTCGTCAAGGGCGAGCCCGGCACGGGCAAGACGCAGCTCGCCGAGGAGGTCGCACGGGCGCTCGACGCGCCCCTGTTCGAGTGGCACGTCAAGTCGACGAGCAAGTCGCAGCAGGGGCTCTACGAGTACGATGCCGTCTCGCGCCTGCGGGATTCCCAGCTCGGCGACGAGCGCGTCAAGGAGATCGCCAACTACATCGTGCCCGGCATGCTGTGGCGGGCGTTCGAGAGCGAGCGGCGCGCGGTGCTCCTGATCGACGAGATCGACAAGGCGGACATCGAGTTCCCGAACGACCTGCTGCGCGAGCTCGACCGCATGGAGTTCTACGTCTACGAGACGCAGCAACTGGTGAAGGCGCGCCACCGCCCGGTGGTCTTCATCACCAGCAACAACGAGAAGGAGCTTCCGGACGCTTTCCTGCGCCGATGCTTCTTCCACTACATCCGGTTCCCGGACGCGGAAACCATGGAGCGGATCGTCGAGGTCCACTATCCGGGGCTCAAGAAATCGCTGCTCGCCGAGGCGCTCGCCGCGTTCTACCGCATCCGCGACGTGCCCGGGCTCAAGAAGAAGCCCTCCACCTCCGAGCTGCTCGACTGGATCAAGCTGCTGGTCGCCGAGGACATCGAGCCTGCGGCGCTGCGGACCGACGACGCGAAGGTGGCGATTCCCCCGCTCTACGGAGCGCTGCTCAAGAACGAGCAGGACGTGCACCTGTTCGAGCAGCTGGTGTTCCTGAACCGGCGCGCCGGCCGCCCCGGCTGACGCACGGCGGCGCGGCGCGCCATGCTGATCCGCTTCTTCCTGATGCTGCGCGCCGCCGGCGTGCCGGTGAGCGTCACGGAGTTCCTGGCGCTGCTGGACGCGCTGGCACAGGGGACCGTCACCTCTGGCCGGTCCGCCGGCCGACGGGGCCTGTCCCCTCCGAAGGCCTCGCCGCGACCGACAAGTTCTACTTCCTCTCGCGCGCGGTGCTGGTCAAGGACGAGCGCCACTACGACCGCTTCGACCGCGTTTTCGCCGCGCACTTCCGCGGCGCGGAGGCCGCGTTCGAGGCGCTGCTCGCCGCCGGGCTGCCGGCCGGCTGGCTCGAGCAGCACCTCTCGCTCACCTTGACCGAGGAGGAAAAGGCGCGGATCGAGTCGCTCGGCGGATGGGAGGCGCTGATGGAGACGCTGCGCCGGCGCCTGGATGAGCAGAAAGGCCGCCACCAGGGCGGCAACCGGTGGATCGGCACCGGCGGCACGTCGCCATTCGGAAACTCCGGCTACAACCCGGAGGGCGTGCGCATCGGCGGCGAGGGCGGCAACCGCCGCGCGGTGAAGGTCTGGGACCGGCGCGAGTTCGCGAACCTGGACGATTCGGTGGAACTCGGCACGCGCAACATCAAGCTCGCGCTGCGGCGCCTGCGGCGCTTCGCGCGCCAGGGCGCGGCGGACACGCTGGACCTCGACGGCACCATCGAGTCGACCGCGCGGCGCGCCGGCCTGCTCGACATCCGCATGGTCCCGGAACGGCACAACGCGGTGAAGGTCCTGCTGTTCCTCGACATCGGCGGTTCCATGGACGATCACGTCCGCGTCTGCGAGGAGCTGTTCTCGGCCGCGCGCGGCGAGTTCAAGCACCTCGCGCATTTCTACTTCCACAACTTCGTCTACGAGTCGGTGTGGAAAGACAACCGGCGGCGCCACGGCGAGCGCACGCCCCTGCCCCAGGTCCTGCGGACCTACGGTCCGGATTACCGGCTGGTGTTCGTCGGCGACGCGACGATGAGCCCGTACGAGATCCTGCAGCCCGGCGGCAGCATCGAGCACTGGAACGAGGAGCCGGGAGCGGCCTGGATGAAGCGACTTCTCGCCAGCTTCCCGCGCCATGCCTGGCTCAACCCGGAGCCTCGGGACCGCTGGGAGTACACGCCGTCGATCCGCATCACGCGCGAGCTGGTGGAGGACCGGATGTTCCCGCTGACGCTGGAAGGGCTGGACCGCGCGATGAGGAGCCTGCAATGAGAACGCCCGTGGAGTCGAGAACAGCATGGGCAGCGCCATGGGCGACGATTCGATACTGCCTCAGGGCAACTCGGCGAGCAGAGCCGCCCAGCGCGGATCCGCGCGCAGCGGCTCGACGAAAGGCGAGATCCCTAACTCATGGCGTAAACGCCACAAGTGCCAATGGGCGCCGGTGCTGACCGCCAGCGCAGCAAGATTGTTCGTCAGAGTTTCGAAGGCCTCCTCGTTCAAGCCGCGGAATGCGTAATTTTCGGCCAGGCGCAGGCTGTCCGCGAGCTGGTGGCCCGGCAAGCCGGCCCGCATGGCTTCCTCGTGTTCCTCGAACCGTCGTAAGGCGGCATTCGCCTCCTGGCGATAGACAGGGGACCGGTTCAGGAACGCAAGCGCGTGGTCGCGAAATTCGCCTGCCGGAAGTCGCATGGCTTCCGAGACGGCCTCCTCGTCTCGACCGAGGAGCACGAGCAGCCGCGGAATCTCGACTTGTACGTCGGGATCCACATCCGGATTGATTTCCTCCAGCGTCCGGAAGGTTGCAAGGGCTTCGTTCAGCCGCCGGTGCGCTGTCAGAATCACGCCCAGATTTTGCCGCGCGACCGGATTCATCGGATCACGCAGAAGCGCGCGTCGCTGATAGGCGAGGGCCGCATCGAGGTCACCGATATCCAGGGCGTCACCGGACATGTACCCGAGCACGAGCGGATCGTCGGGGTCGAGCTGGAGGGCGCGGTGAAAGTGTTTGCGGACAAGTACTTCCTCGCCTGCTGGTCCGTAATACTGAGCGAGTCGTAAGTGCGCGAACGCTAACGACGGATCGAGCTCCACGGCCCTCATCGCGGCGTGTCCCTGCTTGGCGCGCAAGGCATCGGACGGGGGATCCAGGGACCAGGCCTGCATGGCATAAGCACCGGCCAGCGCGGCCCAGGCCCTGGCGTCGTGGGGATCCCGATTCAATGCTTCTTCGAACAACTCGACCGACCGGTCGATGTCGCCGGGCGCGCGGCGCCAGTACGCGTACTCCGCCTGCTTGAACAGGTCGTAAGCAGCGAAATCACGTTGGGCCGGCGCGTCGGCACGATCAAGGTTCAATGTCGTTCGTAGCGCGCCTGCCACCGCGACGGCAATCTCATCCTGGATGGCGAACAGGTCCTGCGCGCGTCGATTGAAGGTCCTCGACCACACCTTTGAGCTGTCTATCGCAGCGATGAGTTGCGCCGTCACCCGCACGCTGTCGCCGGAACGGCGGACGCTGCCCTCGAGCACGTGCGTAACGTCGAGCCTGCGCGCTTTTTCCGCGACGTCGATCTGCTTGTCGCGAAACGCGAACGAGGAAGTGCGGGCGATCACGCGCAGGTCCGTGTTCCGGTTGAGCGTGTCGAGGATCTCTTCCGCGACCCCGTCGGCGAGGTAGGCCTGGTCCCGTGTCTTGCTAAGGTCCGCGAACGGGAGGACGGCGATCGATGCAACGGGCCCATCGACGGGCGGGCGCACTACAAGCAAGGCGATGGCGAGCAAGATCGGCGTCGCCGCGGCCAGCGCGCCGAACACCCAGCGGCGACCCCGGCCGCGGGTCACGGCGGCCGCACCAGTCGGTGCGTTGCTTGCTTTCCCGTCGGCGAACGGCCGCAACGCGGCGGCTAAACCCGCCGCATCCGGAAAACGGTCGCCACGCTCCGGCTGCAACGCCGTCATCACCACGTCGCGCAACGCGCCACGCAAGCGCCTGGCATCGCCGGTCGCCGGCGGTCTGGACTGGGCGGGGCGCACGCCCGTTAGTAGTTCGTACAGCACGACCCCGAGCGAGTAGATGTCGCTGCGCGCGTCGATGGACTCGCCGCGCAGCAATTCCGGGCTCGCGTACTCGGGCGTCAGGGCGAGGCCGTAGGTGCGCGTCAGCGCAGCGCCGTCTGTCTCGGGTGCAGCAGCCGCGCCGTGCCGAAATCCAGCAGCCGCACTTCGCCTTGACCGGTCACCAGGATGTTCGAAGGCTTGAGGTCGCGGTGCATCACCTGCCGCTCGTGCGCGTAGGCGACCACCTCCAGCACGTGAAGAAAAACCCGGAGGCGTGCCGCTTCGTCGAGCCCGCGCGCGTCGCACCACGCCACCAGCGGCTCGCCCTGCACGTACTCCATCGCGATGTAGGGCACGCCATTGGCATCCACGCCGGCGTCGTAAAGGCGAGCGATGCCCGGACACTCCAACGCGGCGAGGATGTTGCATTCGAGCGCGAAGCGCGCCGTCATCTCCACGGGCCGGTTTCGCAGGCGGGGGATCTTCAGTGCCACCTGGCGCTCGAACGCGCCGTCGGTGCGGCAGGCGAGCCAGACGTCCGCCATACCGCCGGACCCCAGCGGCCGCAGCAGCTCGTAGGCGCCGAGCCGCTCGCCGGCGCGGCGGCCGGCCGCTGCTCGCTCCTCGCCGCCGCCTGTCTCGATACGTGGTGGCCGGTCCAGCGGCCCGCCCGTTTCCGACTCCTCGACGAGCAGCGAATCGCGCAGCGTCCGCACCAGCGGCTGGTCCCTCTCGGCAGCGAATCGAGCCAGACGCACCGCTGCTCCGGCGTCAAGATCAGCGCCTCATCCAGCAACTCTCCGAGGCGCGCCATTTCCCGCTTGCGACAGGCTCATGCGGCGCCGTCCCTACTCCATCGCCGCCCGCAACATAAGCCTGGCCTTCAGCCATAGCCGCTGCACCGTGCGTTCGGTGACCTCCAGCGTCTCGGCGATCTCCCGCTCGCTGTAACCGCCGAAGTATCGCATCTGCACCACCTGCGCGAGGCGCGCATCGACCTGCTCCAGCAACTCGAGCGCATCGTGTACGCGAAGGATCTCGTCCTCGCCTGCCGGCAGTTGTTCCGCCACTTGTGTCGACAGCGTCAGGGAGCGTCGTCCGTTGCCGCGCTTGTCCGCAGCACGTTCGCGGACGCTGGAGACGATTACCGAGCGCATGACCTGGGACGCGAACGCGAAGAACGCGCGCCGGTCCTCGGCGCGCAGCGAACCGGCTCGCGCGTAGCGGAGGTAGGACTCGTGCACCAGGCCGCGCGTGTCCAGCAGCGTGTTCCGCCCGCCATCGCGTAGCCGCGACCGGGCCAGCTTTTCCAAGGCCGGGTAGGCCACGGCAAACAGGGCATCGCGAGCGCGCGCGTCGCCGGTCGCGGCACTACCGAGAAGCCGGGTGATCTCCCCCATCGGCACCTCTGAGGGCCCCCACCCTCCTGCACGAATAGTACGCCCGTCGAGTGTCGGGTTTAGGCCGCTGATTGCGTCCATGGAGGTAATAGGGAGCTGGCACTACATCGCAGCCGCTCCCCCATCGAGCTGACATATTTCCGGGCAACGCGACTACAACGGCGAGCAACTCAGGAGGTAAAAGTCGATGAAAAACAATATGCAAGGCATGGCTTGGCACGGGGTGAGGGTTATGTCGGCAGGCGTTCTCGCAACCGTGATGCTGGCAGGCGGCAGCCCTGCCACAGCTAATGAATCCAAGAGCACCTTCGTTTCCGGCAACAGCACGTACTCCGACTGTGGACTTGAGGGATCCGACGTTGCGCTCGCAATGACCGGTGATCTGGAAGGCTGCTGGAGCGTTTTCGTACAGGGCTTCAAGTGCAAGGAGCTGGACGGCTATGACCTTTACCTGGAGAACGGCCGGGAAGTGTTCATAGGAAAGTACCGCGGCAAGCAAGGCCGATTCGCAACGGACTACACGCTCGATGCGGTCATGGCAAAGGGCTTCTGTCAGTCCTTCGATTTCACGCTCGAAGTCGCCGGCGGCTGCGATCACAAGATCCATGGCCGGAGCGGCGTCTTTGACGGTGCCGAAGGGCGGATCAAGTTCCTGGATGTGATTGCCGGCGTAACGGGCGATCCCGTGAGCGGGACATTCAATGCCGGTACCGGGGCAAACAATTTCCCGTACTACGGCCGCATCAGTTTCGACCAAGCCGAGTAACTACTGCATGCATTGGAGTCCCCGCTTCGGCGGGGTCTCTTTCCTTCGGATGTCGGGTTCCGTCCGCAGATTGCGTCCAGTCGGTTAACACCCATCGGGAGCGCCGCGCCAATGACTCGTAGTGCCTTCAAGCTCGCAACCGTGCTCGCAGGAGTCGTACTCACGATTTCCGGTATTGTCGACGCGGATTCCTCCGAGCCAACCGTGTCGACATACGCAACCGGCCTCACCAACCCGCGCGGCCTGACGTTCGGTCCGGACGGCCATCTCTACGTGGCGGAAGCCGGCCTCGGCGGGTCTTTGACGGCTGCGGGCGGCCCCGACTGTCCGGTCATTCCCAATATCTACGGCCCATTCACGGCGGGCTACAGCGGCCGCGTGACCCGCGTGCTGGCCGACGGCACAACCGAAACGGTGGCCGACAACCTTCCGAGCGTGACCGATGTCACCGGCGCCAGCCTTGGGCCGACAGACGTGGCGTTCGTAGACGGTACGCTCTATGTGCTGATCGAGATGGGCGGCTGCTCGCACGCGCTGCCCGACGACCTGCCCGCGATCCTGCGGGTGAATCCCGACGGGTCGACGACCAACGTCGCCAACCTCAATGCGTGGCACGCTGCGAACCCGCCGCACTTCATCAAGGACACCGACCCGGCGACCACCGACCAGGAACCGGGCGGCGTGTTCCATTCGATGATCGCGCTCGGCAGGTATCTTTACGTGGTAGAGACCAACCGTGGCTTCCTGCTGCGTGTCGATCCGTCCAGCGGCTCGATCGAAAAGCTCTATGACATGTCGATCGACGACGAAGAGCATAATCCCATCGTGATGACGCGGCGCGGCATGAACTTCTACGTCGGCACGTTCGGAGAGGACGGACAGCCGTCCGAGCTCGCCGTGTTCGACAGGAGCTTCGCCGGCTACTCGCTATCGTTCCAGTCGGTCAACCCGATCGTCGGCCTGGCGTGGCACGGCAAGCACCTCTACGGCGTCGAGATCTTTCCTTACGACGACCCGTGGACAACCGACAGCGCCAATTTCGTCGCTTTCGATCGCGAGACAGGCGCGCGAACGGAGCTGCTGACCGGCTTCGCCAGCCTCCCGAACGGGCTCGTGGTCGGTCCGGACGGAGCGCTGTACATGTCGAACTGGGGGATCTCGTTCACTGGCGGCGGCGATGGCGGCGTGCTGCGCATCGTTCCCTGAGCGAGACTACGGCTGCCGGTACACGACGCCGCCCTTCATCACGAAGCGCACGTCCTCGAGGAGCTTCACATTGTCGAGCGGGTTTCCGGCGACGGCGACGATGTCGGCGAGGAGGCCCGCTTCGATCTTCCCCCGGTCCGGGGTCCCGAACAGCTCGGCATTGACGAGCGTGGCGCTGCGGATCGCATGCAGCGGCGTATCGCCGTGGCTGACGCGCGCGGTCAGCTCCTTCGCATTGTCGCCGTGCGGGAACACTCCGGCGTCGGTGCCGAAGGCGACCTTGACGCCGCTCCTCAGCGCGCGCTTGAAGCTCTCGACCGCGAGCGGCCCGAGGTAGGCCTGCTTCGCCGCGAGCGCCGGCGGCAGCTCGGTGGTCTTCAGCGTGTCGATCAGGTGCATGTTCGGCACGACGAAGCTGCCGTTCTTCTTGAGTATCGCGGCCGCCTCGTCCGTCATCATCGAGTTGTGCTCGATGCTGTCGATGCCCGCCTCGCTCGAGGCGATGATGCCTTCCGTGCCGTGCGCGTGCGCCGCGATCCGCAGGCCATGCCGGTGCGCCTCCTCCGCCGCCGCGCGCAGTTCCTCGATCGTGTACTGCTGCGCACCGGCTGGACCCTCGAACGAGAGCACGCCCGCGGTCGCGCAGATCTTGATGACTTTGGCGCCATGCTTCACCTGGTAGCGCACGGACTTCACCACCTCGTCGACGCCGTCCGCCGTGCCCGAGCTGAAATCGGGTGGGGTGATGCCGGGGCCGAGTCCCGTGGACTGGTCGCAGTGGCCGCCGGTGGTCGAGAGCGCGTGCCCCGCGGGAATCACGCGCGGGCCGACGGCCCAACCCTTGTCGATCGCGTGCATCAGCGCGACGTCCGAAAAGCCGAGCCCGGTGCCGAGGTCGCGCACCGTCGTGAACCCGGCGAGAAGCGTCTTCGAGGCGTGCGGCAGTGCGCGCAGCGCGAAATCACCGGCCGTGAAGCGGACGGGCTCAGTTTCCCATCCTTCGGCGATGATGTAATTGAGGTGTGTGTGCGCGTCCATCAGTCCGGGCAGCAGGACGTGACCCGGCAAGGCGATGGTCCGCGCCCCGGCCGGCCGCGCCGGCGGGTTGACCGCGGCGATGCGCTCACCGTCGACCACAATCACGGCCGGCGACACCACGCGTCCCGCCACGACGTCGACGTAGCCGTCGGCCTCGACCACGAGGGTCTCCGCCCCGCCGGCAAACGCGGTGCACAGGCAGGTCAGGGCGACGGCCCAGCGTACGACTCGCATCGGCATTCTCCTCGTTGGCGTGTTCAGTGCTGGCTCCCCGGCGGCGGAGCCGGGAACTGCACGAAGGGACCGGCGGGCGCCTTGTCCGGCGGCAGGTATTCCGGCGCCGGCTTGCCCGCGGGGCCGAGGTGCCGCAGGTAGGCGTAGATCGCCTTGACGTCGGCGTCGCTCATGTGGCGCAGGTTGAAGAACGGCATCGGCGGCCGCAGCGGGCTTCGCGAAAGCGCGACGAACTCGTCGGCGGACTTGTCCGCGGCGGACAGCCTGAGATTTGCCGCGTAGGTGGTGCCCCAGGGCCCGCGCCAGCCGAGCGCGTCGCCGGTGAGCCACTTCGATTCCTCGACGTCGCCGTGGGCGAGCGCGTAACCCTCGGTGTGGCAGTCGTTGCAACCCGCGATCTGCACCAGATACCTGCCGCGTGCCGCTTCCGTCGACGCCGGCGCGGGCTGCTCGGCGGCGGTCGCCGCTGCGCACGCGAAAATCAATCCCGCCGCCTGCGCGGCGAGCGTGGCTGTCACTGATCGCATGATCCCCTCCCCGGGCTTGCGGATGGTCAAATCATAGCGCGTGGCGCGCCTTCAGGCGCCGGGCGGCAAGAGATGCAGCACGTGCTGCGGCGGGCCGGGAAGGAATGCCGCGGGACGGCCGGTCGCCCAGTCGGCGTGGCCGGCGCGGTAGAAAGGCGAAAGCGGATGGCCGCTCGCGCCTGCCGGCATGTGGAAATAACCTGCGGCCTCGCGGCCGGGAGAAACGCCAAAGCGTTCAGACGCGCCGAATCCCGGGGACTGCACGCGGGGCACGGACCAGTCGCCCGGCAATGGCTCGGCCGGCATGTCGAGCAATCCGGACAGCGCCGGCACGGCTTCGCTGATCGCGTGCCGGATGCGCGCCGTGTTGACCTCTCCCCAACGGCATTGCGCGAGGCTCGTGCACTGCTCCGGCAGGTCCGCGACGGACTCGCGGGCGACGTCGGCCAGCCACGCGTCCCAGTCTGCGAAGCGGGGGTCCACCAGGTGGGCAGGCCGCGCGCCGACCAGGCGCCAGGCCACGTCCGTGAAGCGCTCGGGCGCGTGCCAGTCATAGTCGGGCCAGCGCGCGATCGCGGGCGCGGCGATCATGCGGAAGGCCCGCGCCGACAGCTTGCGCTCGAAGACCCGCACCAGCCGATAGCCCGCGTCATCGACCGCGGCGCGCCCGCTCCAGCCGGCAACGAGGCGCGCGGCCTCGATCTCTCCCGCGCGCTCGAGCGCGCGCAGGAAGACCGGGTGCCAGCGCGCGACGTAGTCGGCGCGGTCGTCGAGCTGGATGGCGAGCAGGTCGGCGGGCGTCGCGCGCTCCAGCGCGGCGAGGCGGTCGCGGATCTGGCGCGCGCGCGCGGCGGCTGCGTAGTCACCGTCGCCGATACGCGCGAATGCTTCGCCGCCGACGACGCGCGCGTTCGCGCTCCAGGCATAGCCCTGCGGCGGGTCGAGCAGGCGCGGCGACTCTTCGCGCGCCAACCAGCCGTCCCAGCCCGCAGCTTCGCCGTGCCAGGCCGACGGACGCAGCGCGTCGATGCCCCGGCGCCGCGGCAGCCGGCCCGACAGCACCCAGCCGATGCGTCCCGCGGAATCCGCGATCATGACGTTCTGGCCCGGCATGCCCGCGCCGCCGATGGCCGCTGCGGCCTCGTCGAGTCCGCGCGCACGCTCGAGCCCGAGCAGCGCCATGTCCGTCGCACCCGCGCGGTGCGCGGTCCAGGCGAGTGCCAGCTCATGGCCCGCGCCGTCGTCGCCGATCACGGGTCCCCAGATCGTGCTGCGCATGGTGAGGGCCACGGGGTCGCCGCCCGCGACCTCGAGCATTTCCTGGTCGACGTCGAACGCGCGCGGGCCGGCGGCTGTCCGGTAGGTTCCCGTCGCGCTCCCCTGCTCGAGCCGGATGAGGTCCTGGAAATCGCCGTAGCTATTGGTGAATCCCCAGGCGATGCGACCGTTGCTGCCGGCGACGATCGCCGGCACGCCGGGCAGGCTCACGCCCGTGACGTCGATTCCGCCCCCGGCGACGACGAGCCGCGCCCGGTACCAGATGTTCGGCACGCGCAGGCCCAGGTGCATGTCGTTCGCGACCAGCGCGCCGCCGTCCGCTGCGCGACTGCCGGCCACGGCCCAGTTGTTGCTGCCGCGCTTTGGGCGGTCCCTCTCGAGCGCGATCTTCTCCTCGCGCGGCTCGAACAGCGCGCGGTCGAAACTGCGCAGGTCGAATTCCGCGGGCAGCGGCAATGGCACTTCCGGCAGACGGCTGCCGTCGAGCGGCGCCTCGCTCGACGCGTCGGGCTCGACCAGCAGCCGATAGGCAGCCTCCGGCAGCACGGCCGCCAGGCGGCCACGCTGCTGCTCGTCCGCATCCGTAAGTCCCTGCAGGTCGATCCACATCGCGTAGACGACCAGCATCGAGTCCTCGGCGCGCCAGGGCGCGGGCGCCTGGCCGAGGAGCCAGTACTCGAAGGGACGCGAGCGCAGCGAAGCGGCGCCCGCGTTCACGCCCTCGGCGTAGGCCTCGATGAGGGCGCGGTCGCCGGCATCGAGCGCTGCCAGGGCCTCGCGTGCACGCGCGCGGAACTGGTGCGGGCGGATGGCGCGGTCGGCGTCGAGCAGGCCCGCGCCGAGCAGGGCGGCGAGCTCGCCGGCGCCGGTGCGGCGCAGCAGGTCCATCTGGAACAGCCGGTCCTGCGCATGGGCGAAGCCGGTTGCGCGCGCGACGTCCACGCGCGTCGCGCCGCGGATCACGGGCACGCCCGCGGCATCGCGTTCTATCGCCGCCGGCGCCGCGAGCCCCGCGAGCGGCACTTTGCCCTCGATGCGCGGGAGGCTCGCCCGCAGCGTCAGCCATGCCGCCGCGACGGCAACCAGGGCGAGCGCCGCCAGCGGGCCGAGGATCCAGGCCAGGATCCGGGCGGCCGGCTTCATTGCGGCTGCTGCTGGACCTTGAGGATCTTCATGGAGTTCGTGCCGCCGGAGACGCCCGAGAACTCGCCCTTGGTGACGATGATGAGGTCGCCCTCGGCCGCGAGCCCGTCCTGCATCAGCCGCTGGAAGATCGCGGCGTAGATCTGCTCCGGGCGCGGGTGTGTCACGTCGAAGCCGACCGGGTACACGCCGCGGTAGAGCGTTACGCGCCGCTGCGTCGCCGCGTGGCGCGTGAAGGCGTAGATCGGGATGTCCGAGCGTATTCGGGACATCCACAGCGCGACCGAACCAGACTCGGTCAGGGCGACGATCGCGCGCACGTCGAGATGGTTCGCGGTGTACATCACCGCCCCCGCAATGGCCTCGTCGGTGCGCACGAACTCTCCGTCCGTGCGCAATTCCGGCCGGTTCGACTGCTGCCACTTCTCGGCGCCCTCGATCACCTGCGCCATCGCGCGAACGACGCGGCCGGGGTGGCGCCCGACCGCAGTCTCGGCCGAGAGCATCACCGCATCGGTGTCGTCCATGACCGCGTTCGCGACGTCGGAGACCTCCGCGCGCGTCGGCACCGGCGCGTGGATCATGGATTCCATCATCTGGGTCGCGGTGATCACGAGCCGGCTCTTCGCGCGCGACAGGGAAATGATGTGCTTCTGCAAGCCCGTGAGCTCGGCATAGCCCAGCTCGACCCCGAGGTCGCCGCGCGCGACCATCACCGCCGCGGTCTCGTCGATGATGGACTCGAGGTTGTCGATCGCCTCGCGACGCTCGATCTTCGCGACGATGCGGCCCTCGCCGCCGGCGGCGCGCATCAGGTCCCAGGCTTCCGCGATGTCATTGCGGTCGCGCACGAAGGAGACCGCAAGGTAGTCGACGCCGAGCTTCGCGGCCATGCCGATGTCTTCGCGGTCCTTCGCAGTCAGCGCGCCCGCGGACAGTCCGCCGCCCTGCTTGTTGAGACCTTTCATGTCCGACAGTTCGCCGCCGGTCAGGATTTTCGTGCGCACCTGCGTGCCCTCGACGCCGGTCACCTCGAGCGCGATCAGGCCGTCGTTGAGCAGCAGGGTGTCTCCGGCGCGCACGTCGCGCGGCAGCGACTCGTAGGCGACGCCCACGACGCGGTCGGTGCCGCCCACGGGGTCGTGCGCCGGGTCGAGCGTGAAGGCCTCGCCCTCGACAAGCGTCGCGCGGCCGGTCCCGAAGCGCTCGATGCGGACCTTGGGCCCACGCAGGTCGCCGAGGATGCCGACCACCCGGCCCGCTTTCGCGGCCGCGGCCCGGGCGTGCTCGATGCGGCGCGCGTGCTCGTCGAAACTGCCGTGGGAAAAGTTGACGCGGACCAGGTCGACGCCGGCTGCGATGAGGTCGGCCATTGCGGGTGCGGGATCCGTGGCGGGTCCGAGCGTCGCGACGATCTTGGTGCGCCTTGCCATTTCAGCTCCCTGCCGCGCGGCGTTCGAGCGCCGCGACCGCCGGCAGCGTCTTGCCCTCGACGAACTCGAGGAATGCCCCGCCGCCGGTCGATATGTAGGAGACGTCGCGCTCGATGCCGTACTTCTCGATCGCGGCGAGCGTGTCGCCCCCGCCGGCGATCGAGAACGCCGGGCTCTGCGCGATCGCTGCGGCCAGCGTCTTCGTGCCGCCGCCGAAGGCGTCGAACTCGAACACGCCGAGCGGCCCGTTCCAGATGACCGTGCCGGCCTGCGCGACGATGTCGGCCACCGCCCGTGCCGACACCGGCCCGATGTCGAGGATCATCTCGTCCGCGCCGACGGCGCCCGCGGGCTTCGTCTCGGCCCGCGCCGCCGCCGAAAACTCGCGCGCAACGACCACGTCCGACGGTATCGGGATGGCGACGCCGCGCGCCTTCGCCTGGGCCAGCAGCTTTTTCGCCACGTCCAGCATGTCGGGCTCGTGCAGCGACTTGCCGACCGCGACGCCGGTGGCGGCGAGAAAGGTGTTCGCGATGCCGCCGCCGACCACGAGCTGGTCCACCTTCGAGATGAGGCTCTCGAGGACCTCGAGCTTGGTCGAGACCTTCGAGCCGCCGACGACGGCGACCAGCGGGCGCTTCGGCTTCTCGAGCGCGTGCTCGAGCGCGTCGAGCTCCGCGGCCAGCAACGGGCCGGCGCAGGCGACGGGCGCGGCGAGCGCTACGCCATGCGTGCTCGCCTCGGCGCGGTGCGCCGTGCCGAAGGCGTCCATCACGAACACATCGCACAGCGCGGCCATGCGTGCCGCGAGCGCCGGGTCGTCCTTCTTCTCGCCCTTGAGGAAACGCACGTTCTCGAGCAGCACGACCTCGCCGGGTTCCGCCGACGCAGCCCCGAGCTCGCCGTCGTGCAGCCGCACCGCCTGGCCGAGGAGCGCCGACAGGGCCTTCGCCACGGGGGCCAGCGACAGCGCGGGATCACGCTCGCCCTCCTTCGGCCGGCCCAGGTGCGACATCACCAGCACGCGTGCGCCGCTCGCGGCCGCGCTGCGGATCGTCGGCACGGCGGCGCGCAGGCGCGCATCGCTGGACACCCGGCCGTCGGCGATCGGCACGTTGAGGTCCTCGCGAATCAGCACGCGCTTGCCCGCGAGCGCCAGGTCCGACATGCGGATCGCTTTCACCCGCGGCCTAGCCCGCCCGCGACCAGGCGAGCGTCGTGTCGAGCATGCGGTTCGAGAAGCCCCATTCGTTGTCGTACCACGCGCACACCTTCACCAGCGTGCCGTCCAGCACCTTGGTGAGCTGCGCGTCGACGGTGCCGGAGGCCGGGTTGTGGTTGAAGTCGACGGACACGAGCGGCTCTTCCGTGTACTCGAGGATGCCCTTCAACCCGCCCTCCGAGGCCTTCCTGAGTACGGCGTTCACCTCGGCGGCCGTGGTCGCGCGCTTCGCGACGAAGGAGAGGTCGACGAACGACACGTTGATCGTGGGCACGCGCACGGAAAAGCCGTCGAGCTTGCCCTTGAGCTCAGGCAGCACGAGCCCGACCGCGGCGGCGGCGCCGGTCTTGGTGGGGATCATGGACATGGTCGCCGAACGCGCGCGACGCAGGTCCGAGTGGTACACGTCGGTCAGCACCTGGTCGTTGGTGTAGGCATGCACCGTCGTCATGATGCCGGACACGACCCCGAGGCCCTCGTGCAGCGCTTTCACCAGCGGCGCGAGGCAGTTCGTGGTGCAGGAAGCGTTGGAGATGACCGTCATGTCCTTGCGCAGCGTATCGTGATTGACGCCGTAGACGATGGTCGCGTCCACGCCGTCCGCGGGGGCCGAGACGACCACCTTCCTGGCGCCGCCCGCGAGATGCTTGCCGGCCTTTTCCTTGCTGGCGAAGAGTCCAGTGCACTCGAGCACGGTGTCGGCGCCGAGCTCGGCCCAGGGCAGCTTCGCGGGGTCGCGCTCGGCCAGCACGCGGATGCGGTCGCCGTCCACCACCAGGTGGTTGCCGTCCACCGCGACCTTGCCGGGGAACGGCCCGTGGGCCGTGTCGTGCCGCGTCAGGTGCGCGTTGGTGTTCGCGTCGCCGAGGTCGTTGATCCCGACGATGCTGATGTCGCCCGTGCGCTTGCCTTCGTACAAGGCGCGCAGGATGTTGCGTCCGATGCGGCCGTACCCGTTGATGCCTACCTTGATCGCCATGGTGCCTACTCTCCGTTTAACGATGACTCCGCCGCCTCCACGACGGCGGCGGACGTGAACCCGAAATGCCTGAACAGGTCCTTGGCCGGCGCCGACGCGCCGAAGCCTTTCATGCCGACGACGCGGCCGCGCGCGCCGACGTAGCGCCACCAGCCGTCCGCGACGCCCGCCTCGATCGCGACGCGGGCGCCGACGTCGGGCGGCAGAACGGCATGGCGCCAGGCCGCGTCCTGCGCGTCGAAGACGCTGGTGCAGGGCATCGAGACGATCCGGACCTTGCGGCCGCGGCTCGCGAGATCGCGCGCGGCCTCGACCGCGAGCGCGACTTCCGAGCCGGTCGCGATCAGGATGCAGTCGGGGCGCCCGCCCCCGTCCGCGAGCACGTAGCCGCCGCGGGCGATGGCGGCAAGCTGCGCGGCGTCGCGCGGCTGCTGCGGCAGGGACTGGCGCGTCAGCGCGAGGATCGTCGGCGCGTGCCGGCGGCGGATGGCCGCGCCCCAGGCAACCCAGGTCTCCGCCGTGTCGCAGGGCCGCCAGACCTCCATGCGCGGAATGACGCGCAGCGACGCGAGGTGCTCGACCGGCTGGTGCGTCGGGCCGTCCTCGCCGAGGCCGATCGAGTCGTGCGTCAGCACGAAGATGCTGCCGGTCTCGATGATGGAGGCCATGCGCAGCGAGCTGCGCGCATAGTCGGAGAAGACGAGGAACGTGCCGCCGAACGGCACGTAGCCGCCGTGCAGCGCGATCCCGTTCATGACGGCGCCCATCCCGAACTCGCGCACGCCGTAATGCAGGTAATCGCCGGCCGGCCGCGCGTTCGTGTACGGCTCCGTGCCCTTGATGCGGGTGTTGTTGGAACCGGTGAGGTCCGCGGAACCGCCGAGCAGCTCCGGCAGTTTCGGCCCGAGGGTGTTCAGCACGGCCTGGGAGCTCTGGCGCGTCGCGACCGGCTGCGCCGCCGCCTGCGCCGCCGCGGCACCGTCGGCGACCAACGCCTCGAAAGACTCCGGCAACGCCGCGCCCATGCGCCGGCGGAACTCGGCGGCCAGTTCGGGGTGTGCGGCCTCGTAAGCCTTGAAGCGCCGCCGCCAGCGGCTCTCCGCGCGCTTGCCGGGCGCGCGCGCATCCCACCCGGCGCGGATCTCGTCGGGGACGACGAAGGGCTCGTGCGGCCAATCCAGTGTCTTGCGCGCGAGTGCGACTTCGTCGAGGCCGAGCGCCGCGCCGTGGCAATCCTCCTTGCCCTGCTTGTTCGGCGCGCCGTAGCCGATGACCGTCTTGCAGCAGATCAGCGTGGGCTTGCGCTTCTCGCGCTTCGCGCGGCGGATCGCGCGCGCGATCGCCTGCGGGTCGTGGCCGTCGACGGCGCGGATCACCTGCCAGCCGTAGGCTTCGAAGCGCTTCGGCGTGTCGTCCGTGAACCAGCCCTGGACCTCGCCGTCGATCGAGATGCCGTTGTCATCGTAAAAGCAGATGAGCTTGCCGAGACCCCAGGTCCCGGCGAGCGCGCAGGCCTCGTGCGAAATGCCCTCCATGAGGCAGCCGTCGCCGAGGAACACCCAGGTGTGATGGTCGACGATTTCGTGGCCGGGCCGATTGAAGGCCAGGGCCAGCTTCTTTTCCGCGAGCGCCATGCCGACCGCATTGGCGAGTCCCTGGCCGAGCGGCCCGGTCGTGGTCTCGATGCCGATCTCGATCTCGCGCTCCGGGTGGCCCGCGGTGCGCGCGCCGAGCTGGCGGAAGTTGCGGAGCTCGTCGAGGCCGAGCGGGTATCCGGTCAGGTGCAGGACGGAATACAGGAGCATCGAGCCGTGGCCGTTGGAAAGCACGAAACGGTCGCGGTCGGCCCAGGCGGGATTGCCGGGATCGTGCTTCAGGAAGTCGCGCCAGAGCACCTCGGCGATGTCCGCCATGCCCATCGGCATTCCCGGGTGGCCGGAGTTGGCGCGCTGCACGGCATCCATGCTGAGTGCCCGGATGGCATTGGCAAGCTCGCGGCGGCTGGGCATCCACTGACTCCGACGGGAAACCGCCATTGTCGCCGATGGCGTATAATTTTTCGAATGTCCGGCGACTTTTTGTTCACCTCCGAGTCCGTTTCCGAAGGGCATCCGGACAAGGTCGCCGACCAGATATCCGACGCGGTGCTGGACGCCCTGCTGGCGCGCGACCCGAAGGCGCGCGTCGCCTGCGAAACGCTGGTGAAAACCGGCGTCGCCGTGGTCGCGGGCGAGGTCACGACACGCGCCTGGGTGGACCTCGAGGCCCTGGTGCGCGGCGTCATCTGCGACATCGGCTACACGTCCTCGGACGTCGGCTTCGACGGCCGGACCTGCGGCGTCGTCAACATCATCGGCAAGCAGTCGCCCGACATCGCGCAGGGCGTCGATCGTGACCGGCCCGAGAACCAGGGGGCCGGGGACCAGGGCCTCATGTTCGGATATGCCACCGACGAAACCTCCGTCCTGATGCCCGCCCCGATCCACTACGCGCACAAGCTGGTCGAGCGACAGGCCAGGGTGCGCAAGGGCCGGCAATCGAAACTGCCGTGGCTGCGGCCCGACGCCAAGAGCCAGCTCACGTTCGCGTACCGGGACCATCGTCCGGTCGGGATCGAGGCGGTGGTGCTGTCGACCCAGCATGCGCCGGACGTGCGGCAGAAGGTCCTGCGCGAAGCGGTCATGGAAGAGATCATCAAGCCCGTGCTGCCGGCGCGCTGGCTCAGCCGCCGCACGAAATATCACATCAATCCGACCGGTCGTTTCGTGACCGGCGGGCCGGTGGGCGACTGCGGCCTGACCGGGCGCAAGATCATCGTCGACAGCTATGGCGGCATGGCCCGGCACGGCGGCGGCGCCTTCTCGGGCAAGGACCCTTCCAAGGTCGACCGGTCCGCGGCCTACGCGGCGCGATATGTCGCCAAGAACCTGGTCGCGGCGGGCCTGGCGCAACGTTGCGAGATCCAGGTGTCCTACGCGATCGGCGTGGCGCAGCCCACCTCGGTCACGGTGAACACGTTCGGCACGGGCCGCGTTCCGGACGGGCGTCTCGAAAAGCTCGTCGCGGCACACTTCGACCTCAGGCCCTTTGGCATCATCCGCATGCTCGACCTGATCCACCCGATGTACCGCGAAACGGCGTCCTACGGGCATTTCGGGCGCGCGCCGGTCGAGATGGAATACGATTGGCAGGACGATGCCCGTGGCGAAGGCCGCCGCCGGGACCGCTTCACGGCCTTCAGCTGGGAACGGACGGACCGGGCGGAGGCTCTTAGGAAGGCTGCAGGTATCTGAGATTCTCCCCCGGGGACAGTCCCCGGGGCGCAAACCTCGAGGAGCGTTGCAACGGGCGTCCGCCCGCCAGGCTCGAGGAACGCGAAAGGCAACGGCGCTCTCGCTCGCAAAGGAGAGAAATGACCATGAATGCCGTGATCAACACCCAGTTCAAGGACTACCGCGTCGCCGACATCGGCCAGGCCGACTTCGGGCGCCGCGAGATCGCGATCGCCGAGACCGAGATGCCGGGACTCATGGCGGTTCGCGCCGAGTTCGCGAAGTCGAAGCCGCTCGCAGGCGCCCGCATCGCCGGATCGCTGCACATGACGATCCAGACCGCGGTGCTCATCGAGACGCTCGCCGCGCTCGGCGCCGAGCTGCGCTGGGCCTCGTGCAACATCTTCTCGACCCAGGACCACGCCGCCTCCGCCATCGCCGCCGCGGGCATCCCGGTGTTCGCGCACAAGGGCGAGACGCTCGACGAGTACTGGGAGTTTGCGCACCGCATCTTCGACTGGCCGGGCGGCAAGCACGCCAACATGATCCTCGATGACGGCGGCGACGCGACGCTGCTGCTGATCCTCGGCGCGCAGGCCGAGAAGGACGCCGCGGTCATCGCGAAGCCGGCCAACGAGGAAGAGTCCGCGCTCTTCGCGTCGATCAGGAAGCGCCTCGACGCGCAGCCGGGCTGGTACTCGACGCGGCTCGCCGAGATCCGCGGCGTGACCGAGGAGACGACCACGGGCGTCAAGCGCCTGTACCGGATGGCGGACGAGGGCCGCATGCCCTTCCCCGCGATCAACGTCAACGACTCCGTGACCAAGTCCAAGTTCGACAACCTCTACGGCTGCCGCGAGTCGCTCGTCGACGGCATCAAGCGCGCGACCGACGTCATGATCGCGGGCAAGATCACCCTCGTCGCCGGCTACGGCGACGTCGGCAAGGGCTGCGCGCAGTCGCTGCGCGGGCTCGGCGCCACCGTGTGGGTCACCGAGGTCGACCCGATCTGCGCGCTGCAGGCGGCGATGGAAGGTTACCGGGTCGTCACGATGGACGAGGCCTGCGACAAGGCCGACATCTTCGTGTCAGCGACCGGCAACGTGAACGTGATCAGCCACGACCACATGCGCCGGATGAAGCACCAGGCGATCGTGTGCAACATCGGGCACTTCGACAGCGAGATCGACATCGCCTCGCTCCGGCAGTACCGCTGGGAGAACATCAAGCCGCAGGTCGACCACGTCATCTTCCCCGACGGCAAGCGCATCATCGTGCTCGCCGAGGGCCGGCTGGTGAACCTCGGCTGCGGGACGGGCCACCCGTCGTTCGTGATGTCGAACTCGTTCACCAACCAGGTGCTGGCGCAGATCGAGCTCTTCGCCCACGGCGACAGGTACGAGCGGCGCGTGTACGTCCTGCCGAAGTCGCTCGACGAGAAGGTCGCGCGGCTGCACCTCGACCGCATCGGCGCGAAACTGACGACGCTGACCGCCGAGCAGGAGCGCTACCTCGGCATCCCCGCCACCGGGCCGTTCAAGCCCGAGCACTACCGCTACTGATCGGGTCGCGGTGCGCGTACTGCAGTTCACGGACCCGCATCTTGCCGGATCGCCGGACATGCGCGTCCGGGACGTCGCGACCGCCGCGACCCTCGCGCGCTGCCTCGCGCACGCGCGGCGCCGGCACCCGCGTCCGGATGCCGTGCTGCTGACGGGCGACCTGGTGCACGACGACCCGGCGGGGTACGCGCAGCTCGCGGCACATTTCCGCGAGGCCGGCGCGCCGGTCCACTGCCTGCCGGGGAACCACGACGATCCCGCCGCGGTGAAGGCCGCGCTCGACGCCGCGCCGTTCGTGCACGACGTCGCGCGCCGCTATGGCGAGTGGATCATCGTCATGCTGGACAGCACGGTGGCCGGCGAGCACGGCGGCCGCCTCGACGCGGAGGAACTCGCCCGCCTCGACGTGGCCCTCTCCGCCCAGCCGGACGCCTTCGCGCTCGTCTGCCTGCACCACCATCCCGTCCCGCACGGAAGCCCCTGGCTCGACGAGCTGATGCTGGACAATGCGGCCGAATTCTTCGACGTCCTCGCGCGCCACCCGCGCGTGCGCGGCCTCGCCTGGGGACACACGCACCAGCCGTTCGAGGGCATGCACGGCCGGATCCGCCTGATGGGCACGCCCTCGACCTGCATGCAGTTCGCGCAGAACGCCCCTGAGTTCGAGGTCGACGACCGTCCGCCCGCGTACCGCTGGATCGACCTCGGGCCGGGCGGTGGCATCGAGACGGGCATCGAATGGGTGGACGAACATGCGTGAGTCGAAAAGGATCCTGCTGTCGGTCGCGGCCATGGCGGCCTTCGCCGCCGGCGGCGCCCGGGCCGAGCCCGCGCTCTGGGAAGTGACCGGCCGCGGGAGCACGGTCTGGCTGTTCGGATCCGTGCACCTCCTGCCGGAAGGCGGCTTCACGGTCGGCGACGACCTCGCGGATGCGCTCGACGAAGCCGAGCGCGTCTGCCTCGAGATCGACACCGGCGCGGAGGACGAGGCGGCGACGTCGGCCGCCACGCTCTCGCGCGCCGTCGACCCCGAGGGCCGAGACCTCTTCGAGCTGCTCGGCTCCGATGCCAACGAGGTGCGCGAAGCCGCCGAGGACGCCGGCGTGCCGCTCGATGCGCTGGCGATGTTCGAGCCCTGGTTCGCGGGGCTCACGGTGTCGGTGATGGCGCTGCAGGCGCACGGTTACGACGTGCAGCACGGCGTCGAGCAGATCATCCAGTCCGAGGCTCGAGAAGCCGGAACGCCTACCTGCGGGCTCGAGACGCTCGACGGCCAGCTCGGCCTGCTCGACGGCTTGCCCGACACGCTGCAGAAGGAGATCCTGTTGCAGGCGATCGAGGAAGCTGGCAGCGTCGAGACGCTGATCGAGCCGATGCTCGACGCGTGGCGGCGCGGCGACGAGTCCGGCCTCGAGCAGAGCCTCGAAGACGACTTCGAGGGATACGCCGAACTCGCCGAGGTGCTCATCTACCGGCGCAATGAGCGCTGGGCCGGCCAAGTGTCGAAGATGCTCGAGGATGACGAGGACGTGCTCGTCGTCGTCGGCGCCATGCACCTGGTCGGCGACCGGGGGCTGCCCGCGCTGCTCGCCGGGCGCGGCTACCGGGTCGCGCGGCGTTGACGGCGCCCGTGTCGCGCTTCGAGGAAGCGAGCCGCTACATCGCCGGCGGCGTGAACTCGCCGGTGCGCGCGTTCCGCGGCGTCGGCGGCGAACCCCTCTTCATCCGCCGCGCGCGCGGTGCCTCGATCGAGACCGAGGACGGCCGCAGGCTGGTCGACTACGTCGGCTCCTGGGGACCGATGATCCTCGGGCACGCGGACCCGGACGTCATCGCCGCGGTCACGCGCCGCGCCGCAGACGGCCTCTCGTTCGGCGCGCCGACCGTGATCGAGACCGAGCTCGCGCGCCGGATCACCGAACTCGTGCCGTCCATCGAGCGGCTGCGCATGGTGAGCTCCGGCACCGAGGCGACGATGAGCGCGATCCGGCTGGCGCGGGGCTTCACCGGGCGCGACCGCATCGTCAAGTTCGAGGGTTGCTACCACGGGCACGCCGACGGGCTGCTGGTGAAGGCGGGTTCCGGCGCGCTGACGCTCGGCGTGCCGGATTCGGCCGGCGTGCCGGCCGCGATCGCCGCCCTCACCACGACGCTGCCGTACAACGATGCGGCCGCGCTCGAGCGCTGCTTTGCCGAGGCCGGATCCGGGATCGCCTGCGTCATCGTCGAGCCGGTGGCCGGCAACATGGGCTGCGTGCCGCCCGCGCCCGGCTTCCTCGAGGCGATGCGCGCGCTGTGCACGCGGCACGGCGCACTCCTCATCTTCGACGAGGTGATGACCGGGTTCCGGGTCGCGCTCGGGGGCGCCCAGGCGCTCTACGGCATCACCCCCGATCTCACGACGCTCGGCAAGATCGTCGGCGGCGGCATGCCGGTCGGCGTGTTCGGCGGCAGGGGGGACGTCATGGATTGCCTCGCACCGCTCGGGCCCGTCTACCAGGCCGGCACGCTGTCCGGCAACCCGGTCGCGATGGCCGCGGGACTGGCGACACTCGAGGGCGTGTCGCGTCCGGGATTCCATGCGCGCCTCGCAGGGGCGACGGACCGCCTCGTCGACGGGCTCGAGGGCGCCGCGCGCGAGGCCGGGATCCCGCTCGCGGCCAACCGCGTCTGCGGCATGTTCAGCCTGTTCTTCACCGCGCAAGGGCCGGTGACCGACTACCGCCGCGTCATGGCGAGCGACGCGTCCCGCTTCCGCCGCTTCTTCCACGGCATGCTCGAGGCCGGCGTCTACCTCGCGCCCTCGCCCTACGAGGCGGGATTCGTCAGCGCTGCCCACGGGGCCGCGGAGATCGACGCGACAATCGACGCGGCGAGGCGCGTTTTCACGGCGATCGCGCGGGAGCGCTGATGCGCGCTGCGCTCGCGTTCCTCGGCGTCATTTTCGGCACGCTGCTCCTCGCGGCGGCGCTCGCCTGGCCGGCGTGGAACGGCATCCACGCGCTCGAGCCGGACTGGCCTTTCCACCGCATCGTCAGCCGGCTCTGGCAGCTCATCCTGCTGCTCGCGTTCCTGCTCGCGATGCGGCGGCTCCGGCTGCGCGGGCGCGACGACTGGGGCTACGGCATGCCACGACCCGTGTTCCTCCGGCAGTTCGGGGCCGGCCTCGGAATCGGCGTCGCGACCATGCTGCCGATGTCGATCGCGATGCATGCGCTCGGCATACACGAGCTGCGCCCGGAGTTCGGCGCGGCGCTGCTTGCGGCTGCGGTCCTCGAAGGCGCCCTGGTCGGACTCGTCGTCGCCGTCGTCGAGGAGACGTTCTTCCGCGGCCTGATGTACCGCGCCATCGAGCGCGAATCCGGCTTCGCGGCCGCGGCCTCGTGCACGGCGCTCGTCTATGCGTCGATCCACTTCTTCGCGCGCGTGAAGATACCGGCCCCGGAGGTCGCCTGGGACAGCGGCTTCCGCCTGCTCGCCGGGGCGCTCGCGAATTTCGCGAACCCGCTTGCGATCGCCGATTCGTTCGTCACGCTGGCGCTGGTCGGCCTGCTGCTCGCGCTGGTGCGCCGGCGCACCGGCGCGATCGCCGCCTGCATCGGGCTGCACATGGGCTGGGTGTGGATGATCAAGTCGACGCTCGCGGTCAGCCGGGAGATCGAGCCGTCGGCGTTCTCGCATCTCGTGAGCCGGTTTGACGGCTACACCGGCTGGCTGGTCGCCGCGTGGGCCCTGCTGCTGATATTCGTCGCGCGCTCGCGCGGCTGGCTCGCGGCCCCCGCCGCCCGCTAGCCGGGGTCCCGGGCCACCGCCGGCTCGAGCGCGGCGAGCCGCTCGAGCGGGTCCGCCAGCTCGAGCAGCGCCTGCTTGTCGCCGAGCGCGAGCGGAAGTATCTCCGCCAGCCGGTTGGCGACCCACGCGGCATCGTCACGGCGCTCCACGTGCCGATACGTGTCGCCGGCCTCGGGCAACACGCGCGCGACGACGTCCTTGAGCCACGACTGGTCCGGCGGCACCGGCACGATCGGGTCCGCGGCGATGTCGAGCACCCGGCCGCGGTTGAGGCCGTCCGCCGCGCGCCAGGCCTCGACCACGCGCACCCGTTCGCGGCCGAGGCAGCTGATCCCGAGCAAGCCGTCCTCGAGCCGGTCGAAGTCGACGATCTTCGCCTCGGTGCCGGTCGCCGCGAACGACGTCGCCGACGTGACCTCCTCGCCCTCGCCCAGCAGCACGACCGCGAAGCCGGTCTGCTCGCGCATGCAGCGGCTCACCATGTCGAGGTAGCGCGGCTCGAAGATCCTGAGCGGCAGCGGCCCGCCCGGGAACAGCACGGCGTTCAGCGGGAAGAGCGGCAGCTCGCGAACCTCGGCGTTCACGCCGCGCGGGCCCGCAGCGCCGCCAGCAGGCGCTCGTGCAGGCCGCCGAATCCTCCATTGCTCATGACGAGCACGCGGTCGCCCGCGCGCAGGTCGGCCGCGAGCGCCTCGACCAGCGCCGGCACCTCCGCGAGGACGCGCGCCTTCGCGCCGAGCGCCGCGGCGACGCCCTCGAGGTTCCAGTCGAGGCCCGCGGGCTGGTAGAGCCAGACGCCGTCCGCGTTGGAGAGTGCCGCCGCAAGCTCGTCGCGGTGCACGCCGAGGCGCATCGTGTTGGACCGCGGCTCCAGCACCGCGACGATGCGCCCGCCGCCCGCCTGGCGCCGCACGCCGTCGATCGTGATCGCGACGGCGGTCGGGTGGTGGGCGAAGTCGTCGTAGACGCGGATGCCGCCGGCCTCGCCGCGCAGCTCGAGCCTGCGCTTCACGCCGGCGAAGCGCGCGAGCGCCGCCGCGGCCTGCGCGGGCAGCACGCCCATGCCGGCAGCGCAGGCGACGGCTCCCAGGCCGTTCTCCACGTTGTGCAGGCCGATCATCGGCCAGCGCACGACGCCGACCGGCGCGGACCGATGCAGCACCTCGAACTCGCTGCCGTCGGCCGACACGAGCCGCGCGCACCATTCGGCGTCCGCCTCGCGCGCGAATCCGGTGAGCGGCGTCCACGCCCCCATCGCGAGCGTCTGCTTGAGCGCCGCGTCCGCCGCGTTCCATGTTATGCGCCCGCGCGCCGGAACGGTGCGCACGAGGTGGTGGAACTGGCGCTGGATCGAGGCCAGGTCCGGGTAGATGTCGGCATGGTCGAACTCGAGGTTCGTGAGCAGCAGGTGCCGCGGCCGGTAGTGCACGAACTTCGCGCGCTTGTCGAAGAACGCCGTGTCGTACTCGTCGGCCTCGATCACGAACGGCGCGCCGCCGCCGGCCTGCGCCGAGGCGCCGAAGTTCGCCGGGATGCCCCCAATCAGGAATCCGGGATCGCGGCCGGCGTCCTGCAGGATCCACGCGAGCATCGACGAGGTCGTCGTCTTGCCGTGGGTTCCCGCGACGGCCGCCACTTCGCGGCCGCGCAGCACGTTCGCGGCGAGCCATTCCGGTCCCGAGACATAGGGCAGGCCGTTGTCCAGCAGGCGCTCGATGACGGGCTTGCCGCGGCTCATGACATTGCCGACGACGACCACGTCGGGGTTCAGGTCCAGCTGCGCGGGGTCGTAGCCCTCGATCAGCGTGATGCCCTGGGCCTCCAGCTGCGTGCTCATCGGCGGGTAGACGTTGGCGTCCGAACCCGTCACGCGGTGGCCAGCGGCGCGCGCGAGCGCCGCGATGCCGCCCATGAAGGTGCCGCAGATGCCGAGGATGTGCAGGTGCATCAGCTGAGGTCGCCGAACAGGAACCGTGAGATCGCGACCGTCGCCACCAGCCAGGTGACCGCGATCGCGAAACCGGTCACGAGCCCGGTGTCGAGCGCGCTGCGCAGGATGTGGCCCACGATCAGGAGGTACCAGATCATGAAGGCCGTGAAGACCGCCGTCATCAGCAACGCGAGCCCGCCGTTCGACTGCGCCGGGCTCCGCAGGAGCAGCAGCACGATGATGATCGGCGCCAGCAGCACGTAGACGCCGAGCGCGGCGTTGACCGTCTGCGCAAAGCGGTGCGTCCGGCGCGTGACGGCGAGCAGCAGCCAGAAGAACGGAAGGGTCAGCGCGAGGTCGACGGCGGTACGGGCCAGAACGGGCTGGACGCTGCCTGTCCGGGCGACCACGATGTCGGCAATGACGTAGGCGACGACGAACACGGCGACCGACGCCGGGGACGAAGGCAGGCCGCTCGGGTCCCTGCGCAGCAAGGCGATGTCGGCCAGCGATTTCATCAGTCCGGTCATGCGGCCTTGGGACCCCGGTGCGGCATCCGCATAATAAGGTGGCGATGAGTTCCGGCGAAACACCCATTCGAGAGGCTGAAGAGCTGAACCGGCGCGTCGGGTCGTGGCCCGCGAGCGGCGCGCTCGCGCTCGACACCGAGTTCGTGCGCGAGCGCACGTACTATCCCAGGCTGTGCCTGATCCAGGCCGCCGCCTCGGGCGACGTCGCTCTGGTCGACGCGCTCGCCATCCCGGACGGCGGCGCGCTGGCACCGCTGCTGACGGAGCCGTCGCGGCCCAAGCTGCTGCACGCGGCGCGCCAGGACATCGAGGCACTCCTGCCCGTGACCGGCGTCCCGCTCGCGCCCGTGTTCGACACGCAGCAGGCCGCGGCGCTCCTCGGGTTTCCCGCGCAGGTCGGCTACGCGGAACTCGTGCGACAGTTGCTCGGCATCGAACTCGCCAAGGGACATGCGCGGACGGACTGGGCGCGCCGGCCGCTGTCGGCCGAGCAGCTCGCCTACGCTGCCGATGACGTGCGCCACCTGCCCGCGCTCGCCGCCGCACTCGAGGAGCGGCTCGACGCCGCCGGCCGCCGCGGCTGGCTCCACGAGGAATCAGCGGCGCTCACGGACGTGTCGCTCTATCGCGTCGAGCCCGAGCAGGCGTGGCGGCGGCTGAAGGGTCTCGAGCGCATGGATGCAGAGGCGCTCGCGGCGGCGCGCGGCCTCGCGGAGTGGCGGGAGCGGCGCGCGATGGCGCGCGACCTGCCCCGCGGCTGGATCCTGCCTGACGCCGCGATCCACGAAATCGCCATGGCAAGGCCGGCGACGCGCGAGGCGCTGGCGCGCATCGACGCCGTGCCGCCGGGCACCGTCGCGCGCGCGGCGCCGGAGCTGCTGGCTGCGATCGCGCAATATGCCGCCGCCGGCGCGGAGCGCGCGGCCGGCGACGCCGGAAGGCCCGGCCCTGAACAGCTGCGGCTGCAGAAGGCACTGCAGGCGCGGCTCGCCGCGATCGCGGCCGGGCTCGGGATCCAGCCCGAGGTGCTCGCGACCCGACGCGAGCTCGCGGCGCTCGCCCGCGGCGAGCGCGACGTGCCGGCGATGAATGGGTGGCGGAAATCCGTCGTCGGTGAAGAGTTGGTCGCGGCGCTCTAGCCGAGCGCGGCCTCGAGCCGCGCGTCGACGTCGTCGAGGCTGCCGTCGGCGTCGATGCGCCGCAGCAGCCCCTGCTTCGAGTAATAGTCGATCAGCGGTTGCGTGCGCTCGCGATAGACCGCGAGGCGGCGGCGCACCGTCTCCTCGGTGTCGTCCGGCCTCTGGAACAGGTCGTGCGGGTTGCCGTCGGCGCAACGTTCGCCCGCGCGCGGCGGGTTCGACTCGAGGTGAAAGACGCGGCCGCAGCGCCGGCACGTGCGGCGCCCCGCCAGCCTGCGCTCCAGCACCAGCGGGTCGATCTCGAACAGGATGACGGCGTCTACCGGCTGCCCGATCTCGTCGAGCAGGTGCGCGAGGCCGTCCGCCTGCACGAGCGTGCGCGGGAATCCGTCCAGGATGAAGCCGCGGCGGGCATCCGGCCGCGCCAGGCGCTCGCGGATGATGCCGAGCATCGTGCGGTCGTCCACGAGATGGCCCGCGTCCATCACCGCCTTGGCCGCCCGCCCGAGCTCCGAGCCCGCGGCCACGGCCTCGCGCAGGAGGTCGCCGGTGGAGACCTGCGGGACGCCGCGACGCGCCTCCAGACGCTGCGCCTGCGTGCCCTTACCCGAGCCGGGCGCACCCAGCAGAACGAGCCTCATTTTCCGCGTATCTCCACGGGCGCCGGCCCGCCGTGCGGCGCCCATCCTGCCCGCGGCGTCAAGTCGCGTCAAACCGCGGGGATCGGCTATGCTTCGCCCCCCAACGGGCCGGTCGGCGCCCGCAAAACGGATTTGACAATGGCTGGACGCAGGAGCACGAAGCCCGGGCCGCGCAACGCGCTGTACGCGCAGTCCGGCGGCGTCACCGCCGTGATCAATGCGACCGCCGCCGGGGTCATCGAGGCCTGTCGAAGGCACAAGGGCCGCATCGGCAACCTCTACGCGGGCCGTGACGGGATCGTCGGCGCCCTGACGGAGGACCTCATCGACACCGGCCGCGAGAGCGCGGCGACGGTGCGGGCGCTGCGCCACACGCCCGCCGGCGCCTTCGGCTCGGCGCGCTACAAGCTCAAGGACCTCGAGCGGGACCGCGCCAAGTACGAACGCCTGATCGAGGTGTTCCGCGCGCACGACATCGGCTACTTCTTCTACAACGGCGGCAACGACTCGATGGACACGGCGCTGAAGCTGTCGCAGCTCGGCGCGCAGGCGGGCTACCCCATCGCCTGCATCGGCATACCGAAGACGGTGGACAACGACCTCCCGGTCACCGATTGCTGCCCCGGATTCGGCTCCGTCGCGAAGTACGTGGCCGTGTCGACGCTCGAGGCTTCGCTCGACGTCGCCTCGATGGCGCGCACCTCGACGCGCGTCTTCATCCTCGAGGTGATGGGCCGGCACGCGGGCTGGATCGCGGCCGCGGGTGGCCTCGCCGCGCGCAGGGCCGGCGATGCGCCGCACATCATCCTGTTCCCGGAGATCGCCTTCGACCGCGAGAAGTTCCTCGCGCGCGTCAAGGAGACGGTCGACCGCAAGGGTTACTGCGTCGTCGTCGCCTCCGAGGGCACGCGCGACGCGGACGGCAAGTTCCTCGCCGACATGGGAACGAAGGACGCCTTCGGCCACGTGCAGCTCGGCGGCGTGGCGCCGACGCTGGCGCAGATGGTCAAGCAGGCGCACGGCTACAAGTTCCACTGGGCGCTCGCGGACTACCTGCAGCGCTCGGCGCGCCACATCGCCTCCAGGGTCGACGTCGAGCAGGCCTACGCCGTCGGCCGGGCGGCAGTCGAACTCGCGCTCGCCGGGAAGAACGCGGTGATGCCGGTCATCCGCCGCAAGTCTTCGAAGCCGTATCGGTGGGACATCTCCTCGGTCGCGATCGAGGCGGTCGCCAACAAGGAGAAGATGGTGCCGCGCGGGTTCATCACCGAAGACGGCTTCGGCATCACGAGCGCGGCGCGGCGCTACCTCGAGCCGCTGATCGGCGGCGAGGCCTACCCGCCCTACAAGGACGGCATTCCGCAGTACGCGTCGCTCAGGGGCGCGCGCGTGCGCAAGCGGCTGACCACAAGTTTCACGGTATAATTCAGGGTTTCCAGGGGAGTCACTTCATGTCGATGCAAGAAGCGCTCTGGCTCGCAATCGCGGCCAGCGTCGTCGCCGTCCTGTACGGCGTGTTCATGTCACGGTGGATCCTCGCACAGCCCGCGGGCAACGCCCGCATGCAGGAGATCGCCGCGGCGATCCAGCAGGGTGCCCGTGCCTACCTGAACCGCCAGTATTCGACGATCTCGATCGTCGGCGTCCTGCTGTTCGTCGTGCTCGGCTTCGCGCTCGACTGGTACACCGCCGCCGGCTTCGCGTTCGGCGCGATCCTGTCCGGGGCCGCCGGCTACATCGGCATGAACGTCTCGGTGCGCGCGAACGTGCGCACGGCGCAGGCCGCCAGCGTCGGGTTGAACCCCGCGCTGCAGGTCGCCTTCCGCGGCGGCGCGATCACCGGGCTGCTCGTGGTCGGGCTCGGCCTGTTCGGCGTCTCGGCCTACTACGGCATCATGATGCGGCTCACCGGCGACAGCGACCACGCGCTGCACGCGCTCGTCGGCCTCGCCTTCGGCGGCTCGCTGATCTCGATCTTCGCGCGCCTCGGCGGCGGCATCTTCACCAAGGGCGCCGATGTCGGCGCCGACCTGGTGGGCAAGGTCGAGGCCGGCATTCCCGAGGACGACCCCCGCAACCCGGCCGTGATCGCGGACAACGTCGGCGACAACGTCGGCGACTGCGCCGGCATGGCGGCTGACCTGTTCGAGACCTACGCCGTCACCGTCGTCGCGACGATGCTGCTCGCGGGCCTCATGATGACGGAGCTCGGCGAGGCGGCGGTGTTCTACCCGCTGGTCCTCGGCGCCGTTTCGATCGTCGCCTCCATCGTCGGCACGTTCTTCGTCAAGGTGAAGGACGGCGGCAAGATCATGGGCGCGCTGTACCGCGGCGTGATCGTCTCCGGCATCATCGCGGCGGTCGCGTACTACCCGATCACGAAGTCGATGATGGGCGCGGCGGCGATGCCGCTTTATGGCTGCGCGCTGATCGGGCTCGCCCTGACGGCGGCGATGATCTGGATCACCGAGTACTACACGTCGACCGAGTTCAAGCCGGTACGGTACGTGGCGGAAGCCTCGCAGACCGGACACGGCACCAACGTGATCGCGGGCCTCGCGGTCTCGATGAGGTCTACGGCGCTGCCGGTGCTCTCGATCTGTGCCGCGATCTGGGGCGCCTACCAGCTGGGCGACCTGTACGGCATCGCGATCGCCGCAACCGCCATGCTGTCGATGACCGGCATGATCGTGGCGCTCGACGCCTACGGCCCGATCACCGACAACGGCGGCGGCATCGCCGAGATGGCCGGCCTGCCGAAGGACGTGCGCAAGATCACCGACGCGCTCGACGCGGTCGGCAACACCACCAAGGCGGTCACCAAGGGCTACGCGATCGGCTCGGCCGGCCTCGCCGCGCTGGTATTGTTCGCCGACTACACGCACAACCTCGAGATCGCCGGCAAGCTGGAGGTCTTCAGCCTGTCGGATCCCGCGGTCATCATCGGCCTGTTCATCGGCGGCCTCGTGCCCTACCTGTTCGGCGCGATGGCGATGGAAGCCGTCGGCCGCGCGGCGGGCTCGGTCGTGATCGAGGTGCGGCGCCAGTTCCGCGAGATCAAGGGCATCATGGAAGGCACCGCGAAACCGGATTACTCGCGGGCGGTGGACATGCTCACCCGGGCGGCCATCCGCGAAATGATCGTGCCGTCGCTGCTGCCGATCCTGATCCCGGTCGTCGTCGGCTTCGGCATGAACTACCTGCTCGGCCCCGGCGCGGGCGTCCGCGCGCTCGGCGGCGTGCTGATCGGCACTATCGTGACCGGCCTGTTCGTCGCGATCTCGATGTGCACGGGCGGCGGCGCCTGGGACAACGCCAAGAAGTTCGTCGAGGAAGGCAACTTCGGCGGCAAGGGCTCCGAGACGCACAAGGCGGCGGTCACCGGCGACACCGTGGGCGATCCCTACAAGGACACCGCGGGCCCGGCGATCAACCCGCTGATCAAGATCATCAACATCGTCGCGCTGCTGCTGGTGCCGCTGCTCTGACATCGGAAAAGGTCGGCCTCGGGGAGTTGATGCACTTCGTCGCCGGCCACGGCTGGATCGTGGATGCGGATGGCAGCCGCCACGAGAACCGGCCATGGTTGCGATCGCCTGAGCTTTTTTTGCGGCAAAGTCTTACAAGGCTTGTCCGCCTTGCCACTGATGCGGGCCACCGCTGTGTGTCAGGATCCCCCCTGGATCCATTCCCACCAGTAAACGGAGTCTTCAATGAAACTGCAATTCATCACGGGCGTTATTGCCGCGCTGGCAGCCGGCGCCGCCATCGCGGGTGATCCCATGAACACCACCGCGTCCACCGATGCCGCTGCGACGTTCAAGTCGCTCGACACGGACGGCAATGGCCGCATTTCCGAGAGCGAGGCCGCCAGCCACGCCGAGCTCAGCGCCGGCTATCGCACCGCCGTCAGCGACAGCGCCAGCGGCATGACCATGGAAGAGTTCAACAGCTGGTACGCCAGCCGCCAGCAGTCGACCCAGGCGCCGCCGAGCAACTGACCTCGTCGCCGCATAGCCTTCGAAGGGGCCCCTTGGGCCCCTTCTTTTCTTTCCAGGCCCGGCGGCCCACTTGCGCCTGAACCCCGTCATTGCCGCTTCGATTTTCATCGCGGTGACACTGAGCGCCTGCTCGCCATTGAAGATCGTCAACTGGACGGTGCCGGGCGATACCTACGCCGTCACGGAGGACGTCGCCTACGGGTCGGAGCCGGCCCAAAAGCTGGATGTCTATCGACCCCGCGAGGCGGCGAGCGCGCGCGGCCCGGGCGCCGGCTACCCGGTCGTGGTGTTCTTCCACGGCGGCAACTGGACCAGCGGCGAACGCTCGAGCTACAGGTTCGTCGGCGAGGCGCTCGCCGCGGAAGGCATCCTGACCGTCATCGCAGGTTTCAGGCTGTATCCGCAGGTTCGTTACCCGGATTTCCTCGAGGATTGCGCCCTGGCCGTGGCCTGGACCGCGCGCGAAGCGCAGCGTTACGGCGCAGACCCCGGTCGACTGCACCTGATGGGCCACAGCTCCGGCGCATACAATGCGGCCATGCTGGCACTCGATACCCGGTGGCTGTCGGCGGCGGGCCTCCCGCCTTCCGGGCTGGCCGGCTGGATCGGCCTCGCCGGGCCGTATGATTTCTTCCCCATGCAGGACCCGAAATCGCGGCCGATCTTCCATCATCCGGATTACCCGGCAGGCGCCCTGCCGATCCATCACGTGTCGCAGTCCGCACCGCCGGCATTCCTCGGCGCAGCGTCGTCCGACAAGCTCGTGAACGTCGGCCAGAATACCGCGCGGCTGGCGGAACAATTATCGGCGGCGGGGGTGCCCGTCACGCTCAAGATCTACGATCGGGTCAATCATTACACGCTGATCGGCGTCTTCGCGCGCCCGTTGCGGTGGTTCGAGCCGGTGCTGCGCGACGTCGTCGCCTTCGTCCGCGGGGAACCCGGGTGACGGGACTGACGCGCCGCCAGGTATTGCTCGTCGTCGCGCCGCTGGGTCTTGCCAGCCTCGCAGTCGCGCGTGGGGTGCGCGCCGCCGATGCCTGCGTGCAGCCGGAATCCGAATCGCTGCGCACCTCGCTGAACTACACCAGCGCGGGCGCGGATGCGGCCGCAACCTGCGCGCACTGCGCCTTCTTCACGATGGATGCCGCGGGCGGCGCGTGCGGCGGCTGTACCATCCTGGGCGGCCCGGTCGACGCAACCGGCCACTGCGACTCGTTCAGCCCGCCCGGCTAGTCGGCGCCCGGGCGCTGGCGCGCGACGTCCTCGGGCGCGACGGGCGGCGCGCGATGGCCCCAGCTCGCACGCAGGTAGTTGGCGAGCGCTGCAATTTCCGTGTCATCGAGCGCCTGCGCGTACTCGGGCATCGCTTCCCACGACGGGGAGCCCAGGCTGTCGGGCCGATCCGATCCGTACAGGATGATGTTGACCAGCGAGGACGCATCCTCACCCTGCACGATCGCGCTGCCGGCGAGCGGCGGCCCTTCGAAGGGCCCGCCGCGGCCGGAAGGCCCGTGGCACTCGCGGCAGTGCTTTTCGTAGAGCGGCCGGCCGGCCTGCGCGGCCTCGGCGCTCACCGCTTCGCCCGCGTAGTCGTTGCCGCGCAGGCTCTTCAGGTAGACGGCGATCGCGCGCAGGTCTTCCTGCGTCAGCCGGCGGGTGCTGTTCTCGATCACGGCGTTCATCGGCCCGAAGCTGCCGGCGCGCGCGCTGTAGCCCTTGCCGAGGTAGTCGACGATGTGCGCGCTCGTCCAGGCAGCGAGCCCCTGCTTCGTGGAGGCGAGGTCCACTGCGAACCAGTCGCGCACGCCGCCTCCCCGGGTGTCGTCGCTCATCACGGCGCCGCGCAGGGGCGCCGAGGTCTTCCCTGCGAGCGTCCAGTCGCGCGGCGTGTGGCAGGCCCCGCAGTGCCCCGGACCCTGCACCAGGTAGGCGCCACGATTCCATTCGGGCGATTGCGCCGGATCGGGCTCGTAGGCGCCGGGCTCGAGGTTCAGCGCCTTCCACGCAGCCATCGGCCATCGCACCCGGAACGCGGCGTCGTTGCCGGGTGGCACGTAACGCACCGGATCCAGCGTGCGCAGGTATGCGGACAGGTCGGCGATGTCCGCGTCGGTCATCCGCGTGTAGAAGGGGTACGGAAATGCCGGGAACAGGTGCCGGCCGTCGGCGGCGATGCCCTCGCGCAGCGCGCGTTTCAGGTCCTGGGGGCTCCAGTTGCCGATCCCGGTCGCGCGATCCGGCGTGATGTTGGTCGAATGGATCGTTCCGAGCGGCGTGGCGAGCGCGCGGCCGCCGCTGTACGCCGCGCCGCCCGCGCGCGTATGGCAGCCGGAGCAGTTGGCGGCCGTGGCGATGTAACGGCCGCGCTCCACGGCGGCGGCACGGTCGTTGGCGGATGCCGCGCAGGAGAACGCCGCAAGGGCGACCCACAGCAGGCGCATGCCGCGCCTACTGGCCGGCCGCCGGCTTCTTGACCCGGTAGACGTCGTGGCACTGCTTGCAGCTGAGCGCGTCCATCGCCTGCAGCAAAGCCTCGTCCTTGCCCTGCTCGTGCGCGGTCTTCGACATGGCCGCCGTCTTCGCCGCGAAATCGTTCATGCGCGACGAGAAATCGTCCCATTGCGACCACACCTCGGGCTTGGCGTCGCCGCCCTCGACCTTCGGTTCGAACGACTTCAGCGCGGTCGCGGCGGTCAGGGCGATGTTGTCGATGTGCGCGACGGCGTTGTCGTCCGGGATCGCGCCCGACATGATCATCCCGAGCGCGGCGGTCTGGGACTTGAGCGTCTCCATGATGTGCCTGCGGTAGTCGATCACGTCCTGGTCGTCGGCGGTCGAAGCCACCGGCAGCAGCGACAGTGCGAGGAGCGGTGCAGCAAGTATTCGCTTCATCGGCTGGTTTTCCGTGTCGGGGGAAACGTCAGGGCACGTACATCAGGCGGGCGCTGCCGATCTGCAGGCGATAGCCGTCCGGGTCCCTGACGTGGAAGCTCTCGTCGGTGTCGGGCTCCGGGTTCAGCCCGCGGCGCCGCAACTCGGCCTCGACCGCGCCCTTGTCCCAGTCCTCGATCGTGTAGCAGATATGGTCGACCAGGGGCCCGTCCCCGGGTCCCTGGCGCCCGCGCGGGATCAGGAAGCTGTCCTTGCCGAACTTCATGTAGCACTGCTTGCCGTCGTCGCCGCTGACCTCCATGCCGAGCAGTTCCGCGTAGAAGTCGCGCGTGCGCGCGTAATCGGCGACGCCGAACGATATGTGATTGACCGCGACGGCCTTGAATGCGCCGCGCGGCGCGGGATCCGCTGCGGCACGCGAAGCGGCGGTCGCAGCGGTCATGCCGAGTGCCAGCATTTGCACCAGCTGCCTGCGCGAGATGCGCCCGTGCTCGAAGCGGCCCAGCAAGTCGTCGACGATCTTTTCCATGTGCGCCTCGTTTCCTGTCAGGGAGTGCCCGGTACGTGTGCGGTCGAGGCCTGCGGGGTGCGGCTCCCGGCGTCGGCCAGTTCCTCCGCGACAGGTCGCGGCGCCGGCATGCCCGGGTAGGGTATGCCGGGTTTCGCCGCGGCAATCGCCGCAAGCTCCGCCTCGGTGAACGGGACGACGCGCACGCGGGTGAATTTCGCGTCCAGCGCCGAGGAGATCGCCCGGTTGGCGCCGGTCGCCGGATCGGGCCTCGCGTCGGCGAGGCGCCGCATGGCCTTGTAGATCGAAGGCCCGGAGGACTTGCCGTAGCTCTGGTAGTGCGCCGACCAGTTGCGCAGCATGTGCATGTACCAGGTCTCGATGTCGGTGTAACCGGCCATCAGGCCCTCGGCCGCGTCGGCAGTCAGGGCGAGGCGGTACCGCGAACCCCACATGAACTGGTCGGTCGGCATGTAGAACGCGTCCCACGGGTACCGCAGGTCGACCGGCTCCGTCGTCAGCACGCCGCTCTCGATACGACCGCGTGTGCGGCGGATGTAGCGGCTGCCCCAGCGCGTGTCGATGCGCTGCGTGCCGCCGGGCAGCGCCTTGAGGCCGCCCGCGTCGACCAGGACCTTGTCGCGCCCGCGGAAGATCAGGACCGCGACCTCGGGGTCGTCGACCAGGCTGTCGACCCCCGTCAATTGAAGGATGACGCGGTTGTAGTTCTCGCGCAGGATCATCTCGTCTTCGAAGAAGCGGATGGGGCCGTCCGGCGCGCGATAGTTCGCGATGCAGCCGAGCACGCGGTGCATCTGGTTGTCGATGCCGCGGGCACCGTCCCGCCCGGTGAAGTCCTCGGGCCCCTCCACGCCGTCGAGGTCGAGTCCCGGTGCGACCGGGCCCTCGCCCTCGAGGAAGGGCAGCGCATCCGGCGCGACGGTCGGATGATAGCTCTCGATCTGGCGCCGCAGCTGGGTGTCGACGAACTTGCGCTTGCCGCCATCGACCTCGGGGAACAGCAGCTTGAACTGCTCGCGGACGCCGTCGTTCAAGCCGCGCGGGCATTCCGCCATGTCGGGCGTCGACTGCAGGGCCCATGAGAGGTTGGTGATCACGTAGCCGATGGTGTTGCCGGGCGGCGCGGTTCCGTCGGCGCCCGCGCCTGTCGCGAGCACGGCGCCGATGGCCAGCAGGACCAAGCGGTTCAGGGACCGGTCAATCACGGAAGAACTCGTCGCGCCACCAGAAGGCCAGGAACCCCTCGCGATCCGCCTGGAATTCGCCCAGACCGTCGGCGTTCACCTCGCCCGCCTGTACGTCTCCGGCGAAGGTGAAGACCGGGCGTTCGCGATACGCCCATACGCGCAGCTTGCCCGGTTCGTTGCCAGCGGCGAAATGGCCGGTCGCGGGGTCGATCTCGACGACGCTCCACAGCCGGCTGCGGCTGCTCGCGCCGCGCGCCGCCTCGACGTACGGGAAATTGCGCCTGCAGCGTTCGGCGCTTCCCCCGCCGCACATCGCCAGGCGGTAGACCTGCGTGTCCGCCGGGTGCTCGCAGCTCAACTGGTCCGGCGCGTCGTCACCGCAGGTGTAGCTGTACAAGGTGCGTCCGCGCGCATCGGCGAGCACCTGGCCGGAGGGGGTGTCCTGCACGGTGAATTCCGCGGGCGGCGGCAGCGTCTCCTGCGTGTAGACGTTGCGCCAGCCCGGCTCGTCGCTGCCCGCGAGGCTGCGCACGCGCGAATCGTTGGTGTGGGTGTAGAGCGGCTTGCCGCGGAACATCCACTGCCGCTCGCCGCTCGCGCGCACGAAAATCGACCAGTCACCATGCTCGCGCCCCGCCGCAGGCGCCTGAACGGGCACGAAGCTGCGCTCGCAGGCGGCATCGCAGGCGGAGCGTGTCCGCGTGTCCCGGTCGAAGGCGTAGACCGAGAATCCCCGCGACGTGTGCAGCAGGCGTCCACGTAACGTGGTCGTGACGGCGAACCCGGGCGGGACGTCGGGCCTGGGCTGGATCGGCTCGCGCACGGCCGGTGCATCGCCCTCCTGGCGGTAACTGTCACCTCCCAGCACGTCGCCCGGGCGCCGGTCGCGAACCGATATGTACAGGACGGCTCCGTCGTAGGCCCATTGCCGGCGGCCGTCGCGGCGCTGGACCACGGTCCACTTGCCGACCGGCTCGTCGCCTTCCGTCGCGAGCGCGGCCGGCCACAGCTGCTGGCAACTGGGACGATCCTCGCCTTCCGGCAGCAGCAGGCCGCCCGGGTAAGGGCTCATCAGGCCCGCGCTCTCGGTGCTCGCGACCTCGGAGCAGTTGGATTCACCCTTGCCATCCCCGGTCACGCCGTTGCGCATGGTCCGGTAGGGCCAACGGTACAGCGTGCGACCCTTGGGGTCGGCGAAAACGGGACCGTCGAGCTCGCTCGACTCGACGCGAAAGCCCGGCGGCATCCCTTCGGGAACGTATGGTTCCGCGGGACCGGCGCCTGCGATCGGTGCCGACAGCAGCGTTCCGGCCAGGGCGAGGGATGCGGCGACCCGCCTCCGGGCGGCCGCACTCCTCACGCGAGGATCTCCGAGACTTCGCTCGACGTGCCGTTGCTCTTGCTGCCCCACGAACTGCCTTCGACGCCGAACACCTTCATCGCGGTGTAGCCGACGCGCGTCGCGGCCGTCCCTCCGCCGTCGATGTGCAGGCCCGTCCGCACGCGTCCGCCCGCGCGTCCGGCGGTGAACATCGGGATGCCGTCGATGGAATGGATGCGCGCCCAGTTGGAGTCGGTCGAGGCGTAGATCAGCGTGTTGTCGAGCAGCGTGCCGTCGCCCTCGCGGACCTTGGCGAAGGCCTCGACGAAATAGGCCCATTCCTCCATCGCGCGTCGCGTGAACCAGGAGGCGATCGTCTGGTAGCCGGCGGCCTTGTCGATGGGCTCCTCGTGCGTCGTCGTGTGGTGGGGCTTGTCGTACCCCGGCTTGATGGTCGAGGCGAATGCGGCGGAGTACGCCATGTTGAATACGCGGGTCTGGTCGCAGACGAGCGCCATCACCATCAGGTCGGTCAACTGGCGATGCCGCAACGCAACCGTGTCGGCATCGATGCCGGGACGCGGATCCGGCCCCGGCGACGCCACCGGCCGGCAGGCCGCGATGGGCTCGGGCTTGGTGAGCTGCTGGTCGAACTGCCGTTCCAGGTCGCGCAGGCCCGTGAAGTACTGGTCGAGGCGCGCGCGATCTTCGGCGCCTACGGCCTTCGACATCTCGCGCGTCTGGTCGAGCACGCCCGACAGCACGCTCTTGCGCGCCATGACGAGCGGGCTCGGCGTGAAGTCGCCGGCGTTGGGGTCCTGGTAGCCGGGACCGAAGAGGCGGGCGTAGAGGTTGAGCGGCGACGGTTCGGCTACGTTGACCGAGTTGGCATTCTCGTAGCTGAAGCTGGTGCGCATGTCGCCGTTCGCGGTCACCATCATCACCGGAAAGCGCGAACTGCGGCCCACGGTGCGGGCGATCGTCACGTCGATGGTCTCGCCCGGCTTGTCCTCGCTCGCGATCGGCGCAATGCCGCTGCGGCAGACGATCCAGCCGGTGTAATGGCAGAGGTTCGGCGCCGAGTCTCGGAAGGCATTGAAGTTCGTGTAGACATTGACGTGCTGCCGGACGCGCTCGAGCGGCTGCAGCTCCTCCGGCAGGTCGTAATCGGCACCGGTCTGCTTCGGCACGAAGACGCTCGAAGCGCCGCCCAGTCCCCAGAACCAGGTGACGAAACGCAACGGCAGGGGCGCACCCGAGGCGAGCGCCCTGCCGCTGTCGCTCAACATGCAGTCGAGCAGCGGCAAACCGACCGTGACGGCGGCGCCGTTCAGCATTCCCTGCAGTACCCGGCGGCGGGTGAGTCGCGCGATCCTTGCGTTGCCGGTCATGCCTATCGTCCTCCTGCGGCCTGAGCGGGCTCCCGAACCGTCACGAAGGCGTCGCTCAGCGCCACCGTGCGCAGCAGGTCCGCCAGCCGGTAGCCGTCGGCCGCGAACCGCTCGCCGAGCCACTCCAGCATCGGTTTGTCGGCAGGCTGGGTGCGGCCGCCGGTCGCCCAGCCGTAGACGCGCTTCACCAGGCAGGCGCTGAGCTGCGGATGGTCATGGACGGCCTGCGACAGGCCCGCAAGGTCGTCGAAGCTGCGGCCGTCGAGCACGCCGCTGGTGTCGATCGCCGCGCCGCGCTCCGTGGAGCGGTACTGGCCTGCGCCGTCGAAGTGCTCGAAGGCGAGTCCGATCGGATCGGTGATCTTGTGACAACCCGCGCATACCGGGTTGGTGCGATGCAGGTCGAGGCGCTCGCGCGCGGTTTTCAGGCGCGAATCGGCATCCTCGAGGAGCGAGAAATCCACGTTCGGCGGCGGGCGCGGAACGGTCTGGCACAGCAGCAACTCGCGCACCGCCTTGCCGCGCAGGGTCGGCGAACTGCGTCCCGGATGGGCGTTCGCGGCCAGAAAGCTGACCTGGGTGAGCAGTCCCGCGCGCGCGCTGTCCGGCGGACTGGTATAGGCCGTCCAGCCGGGCGGCGCCGCGACGTCGTAGATGATGGCGAGCGACGGCGACACGAACGTGTCCCCGCTCGTGAACAGGTCCCGGTAGTCGCGTTTTCGTACCAGCAGGTGATCGACCAGCGTCCGCAGTGTCTGCTCGCGCGCATCGACGATGGTCTCGGCGCCGAAGACCGGGTAGATGCCGGGATCCTTGGACAGCACCGCGAGGTCGTCGAAGCGCAGCATGTCGTCGAAGAAGGCGCGCATGCCGGTCTCCAGCCGCGGGCTCGCGAGCATGCGGTCGACCGATTTCGCGAGGCCCTCGTCGGTGTCGAGCTCGCCTTTCCCGGCGGCGCGCAGCAGCTCGTCGTCCGGCGCCGCGTTCCACAGGAAGAAACTGAGCCGGCTCGCGAGCGAGTACGCATCGAGGCGCGCGTAGCCCGGCCGTGCGGGGTCGGGCTCGGCCCGGTCCGCGATGAACAGTGCCTGCGGCGCCATCAGCAGGCCTTCGAGCGCGACCGCGAGGCCGCCGTAGAAATCCTGCAACTGGTCCGCCGCCTCGACGCTGCGCGCCACGATCGCGTCTGCCGTCGGCTTGTCGAGCGGGCGCCGGAACAGCAGGCGGCCCACGGGCAGCAGGAATTCCCGGGCGCAGGCGGCGTCCGATCGCGTGGGATCGCGCGGCTTGCAGGGAATGAGGTATGCGCGGTTGGCGGGGCTCACGACCTGCTCGGCCAGCGAGCTCGCGGCGCGCTGGAATTCCTGCATCTGCGAGAGGGTCACGCCGGCGGCTGCGCTGCCGCTCGCGAGCAGGCCATCGGTGCGCTGGAACGGCGCAAAGTGCGTCGCGACCCGGATGTCCGGTCCGAACACGTAGCCCAGCGAATTGAGGTACTGCTCCTGCGAGATCAGGCGCATGCGCGCGGCCGTCGCCGCATCGGCGGGATCAGCGCGCGACGCACTCTTCGGGGTGGACGGATTTTCCGCGGCGCGCGCGAGCGGCAACAGCAGGAGAGCGACGCCGAGCGCGGCCACGGGTGCCCGCAGTCCCCGCATGCGCGGGCACCGCCAGCCGGACCGACGTGCGGGCGGGAACGACATGGGCCAACTATACCTCAGCGCTCCAGCAACACCTCGCGGTATGCCCCGCGCATGCAATGGTTCGAGGCGGCTGCCGACCCGTAGCCGCCGACGTTGATCAGCGCCAGGAAGTCGCCCTCCTCGACTGCCGGGATCTCGACGTCCTCGGCCAGGAGGTCGATCGCCTCGTTGATGTTGCCGGAGATCGTCACGCGCTCGTGCGCCGCGCCGGGGCGCAGGCGGAGCGGCGCCACCACGTAGGGCACGTGGTAGTAGGCCGCGAGGTTCAGGATGCCGAGGCCGGCGTCGACGCCGACGAAGCGCGTGCCGGCCTTGTCCTCGACCGTGTTGACCTGCACCAGCAGCAGTCCCGCATCCTTGACCAGGTAGTCACCCGGCTCGACCGCGACCCGCAGGCCGCGCGGCAGCGCGTGCCGCGCGACGATCGCGGCCCACCGTTCGAGGTCGATGGCGATGTCGGACTCGGCCATGCGCACGCCGAGGCCCCCTCCTACATTCAGGCGACGGATGTCCGGGTGCGCATCGAGTATCTGCCCCGCAGTGCGCAGCACCTGGTCGAGCACGTCGAGCGCATCGCCCTGGTAGCCGCTACCGACATGGAAATGGAGCGTATCGACGCGCAAGCCGGCCGATTGTGCCGCCGCCATCGCCTCCTCGAAGCGGTCCGGATACACGCCGAACTTGGTCGGCTTCTCGCCGGCGTAGCGCAACCGCTCGTTGTAGCCGGCACCGAGCCCGGGATTCAGGCGGATGCCGATCGAGCGGCCCGGGCAGCGCCGGCCCAGCCGGCGGATCGTGCTGATCGCATCGCAATTGATGTGCACGCCCGGATGCGACTGCAGGATCGCGAGGTCAGGCTCCGACACGGCATGGCCCGTGAACGAAATCTGGTCTTCGCGGAAGCCGTGCGCGAGTGCAAGCCCCACTTCCGCCGGCGAGCAGGCGTCGATGCCGCACTGTCCGTGCGCACGCAGGTCATGGAGCAACGGCGGAAAGCGATTCGCCTTGACCGCGTAGTAGAGGTCGTGGGGAACGCCCGCGGTCTCGAGTGCTGCGCGCAGGCGCGCAAGGTTTTCGCGCACGCGCCCGGCGCGGTACACGTAGGCCGGCGTGCCTTCGGCGGCGAGCGCGGCGAGCTCACGGCCGCCGAACAGCAGCCGGCCGTCCCGGTAGTGAAGGTCCGGCCGCTCCCACCACAGGCCGCCGCCCGCCATGCCCGGTTCAGCGGCCGAGGCGATGGATCAGCACTGCGGAGCGCTGCGCCATCGGTGTCAGCGTGTCGAGGCCCGTGTACTCGCCCGGTGCGTGCGTGTTCTCCCCGCCGCCGCTGCCCAGCCCGTCGAGGCAGGGCAGGAGGTGCGCGATGAACCCGATGTCGCCGGCCCCGCGCTTCGCCGGATCGAGGGCCGCGACCGGACCGAGCCCGAGGTCGCGGCTCGCGGTGTCCAGCACCTGCAGCAGTGCCTCGTTGGCGGGAGTCGGCGTCATTGGCGGGTAGGCGCCGTCGTCGAACCGCAACGTCGCCCCGGTCCGCGGCAGGTGCCTGGCGACGATCGCCTCCATGCGCTCGCGCGCGGAGCGCTCCTGGTCGAGGCTGATGTAGCGGATGTCGCCGCGCACCCAGGCGATCGGCGCTATCACGTTGGTCTTGCCTTCGGCGTTCCCGCGATAGTCGTCGAGCGTCGCCTTCGTGCCGCCGACGATGACGCTCGGATTGATCGTGAGGTGCTTCTCCGCGCCGAGCTCCGCCTGAAAGGCGGCCAGGATGCGGGACGCCTCGTAGACCGCGCCGACGCCCCGTTCCGCGCTGAAGATCCCGCCCGAATGGCCGGTCTCGCCGGTCACTTCCAGCGTCCAGCTGTTGATCCCGCGCCGCCCGATGGTTGCCGTGCCGTCGATGGCGGACTCGAAGCTGAGCGCCACGTCGCTGTTGCGCGCGAGCTCGAGCATCGGCTCCCGCGATTCGGAAAGCGGCATGCCCGCGTCCTCCTCGTCCCCCGTCAGCATGACCGTGATGCGCCGGTCGTCGAGGGCGCCCGCCGCGTGCAGCGCCTTCAGGGCCTGCATCATGACGACCACCCCGCCCTTCATGTCGGCCGTCCCGGTACCGAAGGCCCTGGCGCCTTCGCGCCGGAATTTCTCGCCCGCCAGCACGGTGTCGATGTGGCCGAGCAGCAGGAGCCGCTTGCCCCGGCTACCGCCGGTCTCGGCGACCAGGTGGCCGGCGCGCTTCATCCCGGCCGGCAGTTCGACCCAGCGCGTGCTGAAACCGATCGCGCGCAGCTCTGCGGCGAATGCATCGCCGACGGCACGGACGCCCGCGGTGTTCTCGGTCGGGCTTTCGATGTCCACGACTTTCTGCAGCAGGGCCTCGGCGGCGGGCTGGCCGGCGGCAGCGTGTTTCGCGATCGCCCGCTCGGTCCGGTCGAGTTCGGCATGCGCCGGCTCAAGTCCCGCGAGCGACATGATGAGAATCCCGGGAACGATGCGGGCGGCGAGGTGTTGCACGGCGGCTTCCAGTTGCGAGGGAGGCAGCACGTTAACCGACGCGGGCCACCCGTTGCCAGACGCCGCGGCTGCAGGGACGGTCAGATCCAGCCGGACTCGCGGTAGGACTCGAGGGTGCGGCGGAAACCTTCCTCGAGGTCGACGGCAGGCTTCCAGCCGAGCACGCGCCGGGCGCGCGAGCAGTCGAACTCGGCGTCGTTGCGGTAGAAGTCCATGCGCCGCCGGTAAATCGGAGGCTTGATGCCGAGGAATTTGCCGGTGTCCTCGGTCACGGCGGCGAGTGCCATCATCGGCGCCAGCGGCAGGCGCGGGCCCGAGCTCGCCCGGCCGGCGACCCGGGCCAGCACCTCGAGGATCTCGCTCAGCGGCGCGGCGCGAGGCCCCGCAATGATCATCTCCTCGCCGGACGCGGCGGGCAGCACGCAGGCGCGCAGTGCCGCGTCGGCGACGTCGCCCACGTAGACCATGTGGCGGCGGCCCGCGCCCTTGCCGAACAGCGGGAAGCGGCCCCGCGAAGCGGCGCGGAACATCTTGACCAGGCGCTCGTCATGTGGGCCGTAGACGACCGCCGGCCGGATGATCGCGTATTCCATGCCGCGCGCGACGGCCTGGCGCCGCACGACCTCCTCGGCCTCGACCTTGCTTTGCTCGTAGATGTTCGCCGGCCGCACCGGCGCGGATTCGTCGATGACGCCCGGGACTTTCGGGCCGTAAATACCGGCCGTGCTGCACAGCACGAAGCGGCGGACACCCTGCGCCGCCGCGGCCTCGACGACGTTGCCGGTGCCGGCGATGTTCACCGCGCGGAAATGGTCGTCCGGCACGCCGGTCTCGCGGAACGCGGAGGCGAAGTGGCAGACGCAGTCCGCGCCGCGCATGGCGGGCAGCAATGACGCCGGGTCCCCCACGTCGCCGGCGTGGAAGTCCGCGCCGCGCGCCTCGAGGTCCCGGATGAGCTCCTGCTTCCGCGGCGACGCGGGCCGGTTCAACGCCGAGACGGCATGGGACGCCGACAGCGCGTGTTCCGCGAAGTGCCGGCCGACGAAGCCGGTCGCGCCGGTTACTGCGATGCGCACGCGCGCTCCTCGCCGGGGTCCGGGTCAAGCAGGCCCGCGAACTCGGTGCGTGAAATCGCCGCAGCCAGCTCGTCGTAATTCGTGACCATGGCCTGCAGCGACTCCGGGTTCATCTTGATCAGGCTCGACTGCATCGGATGGTCGGAGATGCGGAAAAAATCGCAGATCCGCCGGCCTTCGGAAGGCCGCAGTCGCTGGTTCTCGATCAGGTCCTCGTAGACTACGGACAGGCGGCGGTGCGCCTTGAACAGGTCCTCGAAGTGCTGGTACGCGAGCTGCGCCTTGCGCATCTGCTCCACGGCCGCCGCGGGATCGACGCGCGTCGTGACGGGCGGCAGCGGCTCGGTCGTGTGGGGTTCCCAGATGCGGTTGCGCCGCGTCGGCATCAGCAGTTGCGACACGTGCATCTTGAGCAGGTTCCGCCGGCTGAGGTGCAGGACATGGATGTCAGTGTTGCGCGTGAGGTACCTGAGTGTCCACGGCACGGACACCTGGTTGTACATGGCCTTGAAGATGCTGACCGGCTTGTCGCTCGAGGCGTAGAAACGGCGCATCGCGCGCGTGGGGAACCATCCGCCCGACATCAGGAACCGCGCCGCCTTGGTGCCGGCTCGCGACGTACGCAGGAATCCGGGCGGCTCGAGGTGCGCGCCGACCAGGAGCTCGGTGATGCAGTTGATATCGGGGTGGGACTGCAGGCATCCGACCAGAAATGTCGAGCCGGTGCGCTGGGTCGTGAGGATGATCGCCCGGATCGGGCCGTTCCGCTTTTGCACGGTGCACAAGATACCCGGATTGACGGTCTGCCGACACCGCGACGTCACCGGCGACCTGCGCTAGACTCCTTGGGAAGGCCAGCGCAGGAGCTGCATTATGCCAGTCGTTCGCAAGACCCTTGCCGCGATCATCGCCTGCGCGGGCGTCGCGCTCGCCACCGCGGCCGCCGGGGCCCAGGAGCCCGCGACGGCACCCGCTGCCGCGGCGCCGGCCGCCGGGCTTTCGTACTCGAACAAATGGCGGCTCGAGGTAAGCGAAGGCGCGAACAACGATGGCGTCCTGCGCTTTCGCGTCACGCCGCAGGGCGGCGCCGCGATCGACATTCCGGTCAGCCTGAAGGATGGCCGTGGCGAGGACGGCTGCGGTCGCGACATCCGCGACGCGTTCAAGAAAACGCTCGACCAGGACAGATACAAGATCGAGATCGACGACGGCGAGGACGTGCTCGTGAAGGTCCGCAAGGGCCCGCACATCGCGATCGAGCTGGTCGAGTCCACCGTCAAGGGCACCCGCGTCAACCTGGACCGCGAGTAACTGCAGGCACGCGGAGCGGTGGCTGCGCCGGAGCCCACCCGACTCGAGCGCAGGCTTGCGCGCCTGTTCGCCGACGGAGCCCCGCGCGCCCTCGGTTCGGGGTGGCTCAGCGGCGTCGTCGGCGTCTTCCTCGGCGCGATGGCGGCGGGCGCCGTGCTGGTGCTGCACTTCCCCGACTTCCTGACCACGACCGACCTGCGCGCGCGCTATCCGGTGCCGCTCATGCGCTCGCTCGTCGAGCTCCTGATCGGCTTCGCGTTCCTGTCCTCCTGCCTAAGCCTGATGTTGCGCCGGCGCAAGGCGCTCGGCCTCGCGGGACTGGGGCTCACCCTGGCGGCCACGCTCGCCGGCGGCGCCGGTGTCGAGATCCGCGGCGACTTCGACGGCCGCATCCACCTCGGGCTCGACTGGTTCCTGCTGAACCTGCTGGTGTTCGCGATGGTCTTCGTTCCGCTGGAGAGGATGTTTCCCTTGAGGCCGTCCCAAAGGGTGCTGCGCGCCGGCTGGAGCACGGATGTGACGTACTTCTTCGTCAACCACGTTGGCGTGCAGCTGCTCACCTTCGTGTCGCTCTGGCCCGCGACGGCGCTGGCTTCCCTGCCGGCGCTCGAAGGCGTCGCGCGCGCGGTGTCCTCGCAACCGGCCTGGCTGCAGGTGCTCGAGCTGATGCTGGCGGCCGACCTGGCGCAGTACGGCGTGCATCGCGCATTTCACCGCGTGCCCGCGCTGTGGCGTTTCCATGCCATCCACCATTCGATCCGCGAGATGGACTGGCTCGCCGGGTCGAGGCTGCACCTCGTCGATGTCGTCGTGACTCGCGCGCTGGTGGTGCTGCCGGCCTTCGCGCTCGGCTTCTCGGAGCCGGCGCTCTATGTCTGGCTCGTGATCATCGCTTTGCAGGGCGTGCTGAACCACGTGAACCTGCGTTTCCGGCTGCGCTGGATCGAGCATCTCGTGGTGACGCCGAGGTTCCACTACTGGCATCACGCGGTGTATCCGATCGATCGCAACTTCGCGGTGCATTTTCCGTGGATCGACCGCTTGTTCGGTTCCCACCACCTGCCCATCGACGCGTGGCCCGAGCAACTCGGCATCCACGGTCACCCCGTGCCGCCGGGGCCCGTCGAGCAGTTCGTGTGGCCGTTTCGCAGGACGCGTGCGCGCGCAGTAGCCGGGCAAATAGCCGTTTCGCCCGATGGCGGGTTTACCAGCGGTCGTCCGCCGCGTAGCCGAGCTCGACGAGGAGCGGTCCCGCGATGCGCTTGAATACCTGCTTGTCGCGCCCGTCGAGATCGCGTTGCCAGCGGCTGAGCGAGGCGGTGCTCACCGCACCGAGCGCCTCGGGGTTCTGGGCGAAGCGGGTCGCATCCCGGAACGGCGAGTCGGCCGCCGTATGGGCGAGCAACGCCTCGTCCCAGTTCTCGCCGATGAAAGTCATCAGGCGCTCGAGGGAGGGCCGCGGATCCAGGACCAGGTCTTCGTAGCGCACCGTCATGAAGCGGGGGTCGCCCCACCATGGGCGCGAACTCTCGATGTCCCGCACCCACCGGCGCGCGCAGCCGGCAATCGGCTTCCAGGCGCCGGTCGGGACGAGTTTCCCGTCCACGACCTTGTGGCGCGGATGGGTCCGCAGCGAACAGGCGACGTCGCGGCCGTCGCGCAGCACGTGCACGAAGCGCGCCGCCGGGAACCAGCGGAAGATTTCGGCGATGCGGCTGATGTTGCGCGGCGTCTTTTCGGCCCAGCGCGCCTTGCCGGCCTTGCGCATGCAGAGCGCCGCGAAGCCCTCGATGAAGGCCGGGCGCGAGGGGGCGGCGTCGTGGATCGCGCGCACCTCGTCGTGGCGGAACCCGAAACGATCCGCGAGCCAGCGGGTGTCGACCGCGCGCCGGCGGAACAGGCTCGATTCCGGTCCGCAGCAGATGCGCGGGTGCGAATCCAGCATCATCCGCAGGAGCGTGGTGCCGGACCGGCCGCAGCCGCCGAGGACGATCGGGTCGAAGGTCGAGGGGGCCGCCGCCCTGAACGAGTCGGCCGCGCGGCCAGCGCCGATCATGACGGCGAGGTCCCGGATGAAGCGCGCGGAGCCCATGTCCTGCGGACTCTACGGCATCGGCCCGCGGCGCGGAAACCGCGCCTGCCGCGGTCACTCGACCGTGGCGGTCGCCTCACGGAACTGCGCGATCGTCGCGGTGTCCCCGTGGACCGCGGCGATCTTCTCGGCCGGCAAGCCGAGTTCGCGCAGCCTCTTCGCGAAAGATGCCGTCGACGGCTGCGGCGGGCCGAACGGCGCGTCGTTGTTAGGCACGAAGAACAGGTCACCCTGGAACACCACCTTCTCGGCGGGCAGCCAGGCGATGACCATCTCCTTCGCGTGCGGATTGGGGCCGATGTCGATCAGCTCGATGCTGCGAGTGCCGTCCTTCAGCACCCGCTTGCCGTTCTCCAGCAAGAGGAACTCCGGTGGACGCGGGGACCTGCCGAGCCTGTCGTTCTGGCTCGAGGCGGCCATCGCCTCGATAACCGGCCGGTTTGCGGCCGTGGTGATGACCGTCGCGCCCTCGGCGATGAAGCTGCGCATGCCGCCGATGTGGTCGCCGTGGTGGTGGGTCATGGCGACGTAGCGGATCGGCTTCCCGGGAAACAGCTCGTGGATGCGCTTGATCACGGCATCGGCACCATCGCTCGAACCCGGCGCCTCGACCGCGACCACGTAGTCGGCGAACCCGACCGCCATCGTGTTCTGGTTCTGGCCCGCGACGTTCTGTATCACGTAGACGCCGTCGGCGAGGCGGTCGACCTTCTCCTCGAGGTCGGTCGGCACCGGCTTTACCTGCGCGTACCCGGCCGCGGCGACGCGGAACGAATCGTCGGTGACCGCCGGGTTGAACTCCGCCTTCACGGTGTAGCGGGTCTGGTCCTCGCCGAGCTGGCGGTTGATCCAGCGCCTCGGGACCTGGTACTGGCCGACTTTCTGGTAGTCGCCGAAGATGATCTCGGACGCCTCGACTCCCTCGAGCGAGTCGACGAAGATCAACTCGTACTTCGACACGAGGCCGGTGGCGGCGTCGACATAGAGGGCGACCTGCTGCGTGTCCGGCATCACGAAAGTGATGACCTCGTGCCGCCGGCCGTCGAACGTGTCCTCCCCGAGGTAGCGCAGAGAATTCGCGCGATCGAGGGCCTGGCGCAACAGCAGGTTCGGGAGCCGGCGGTGATACTGGACGAACTGCTGCTGGGTCGCCTGCTCGGCCGGGATCGGCGTGACGGTTTTCGCGCGGTTGTCGTAGGCGTTTCCGGTGCCGTCCACGATCGTGACCGTGTTGTCGCCGTCGAAGCCGAACCCGCCCGCCTTCTGGTCGAGGCGCAGGCGGTTCTTCTCGAGATCGATCAGCAGGGTCTCGTCGAAGCTGCCGCCCTCGTAGGGCGGCGCCGGCGTCGTCATCTGCAGCCGCGGGAACGTCTGTCCCTCGAGTTTCAGCCGGACGACCTGGACGGCGCGCAACGCCTCGGCCCCTCCATTCGCCTCGACGGCCTGGTCGAGCACCGTGCGCGCCTTTTCCTGTGAGAGCTCGGCCCGGGTTTCCGTGTTGGCAGCCACGGCGGCGGTGGCGGCGGCGACGAGGACGGCGGCGATCGCGGTGCGCAGCATGGCGGCTCTCCTGGGAGACTGGCTCGGACGCTAGGCCACCCCGGTGCGCGGATTCAACCGCGATGCGCCGGTCCGTGCCTGGCCATCGCCAGGACGTGCGGCGGCGCCCGGATGACAGCCCGGCGCCCGGATGCGACCATGCCTGCCATGCTCGCCCGCGCTGCCGCAACCCTTGCAGTCCTCTGCTGCCTGCCGGCTGCGGGCGCCCAACCGGCCGCGATCGTGATCCCGCCCGGGGTCGCGACCCACGCCGACGGGCGGGCACCGATCGAATCGCTCTACGGCGCGAGTATCGGCCTCGTCGCCCAGGGCTGGACGGCGGAAGTAATCGCCACCTCCGAGCCTCCCGGCACGTCGGTCGGGCTGCCGGTCGTCGCGCTGCGATCGCCGAAGAAAGGTCCTGCCGTCTGGATCCTGGCGGGCATCCACGGCGAGGAGCCCGCCGGGCCCAATGCGGTGGCGGCAGCCATCGAGGACATCGCGAAACTCGGCGAGCACCATCCCGTCGTGCTGCTGCCGCTCCTCAACCCGCACGGCTACGCGCGCAACTGGCGTTACCTCAATGTCGCCGTGTACTCCGAGACGGTCGACGGCCACAGCGTCGGCGATTCCTCGCACCTGCTGCCGTCCGCCGAAGATCCGGCGCGCGCACGCGCGAATGCCCCGTCGAGCCCCGAAGCCGCCGCGATCGCGGCCTGGATCCTGCGCCAGCAGGCGGAGTACCCGGCCGTCGTCAGCGTCGACCTGCACGAGGACAACCTGATCCACGAGGGCTACGTCTACTCCCAGGGCGTGGCAGGCACGGCGGATGAACTCGCCACCTCCGCGGTCGCCGTGCTGCGGGAAAGTGGCGTCCCGGTCAAGGCCGGCGGGACGACGCGTTTCGACGAGCCGATCGCGCGGGGCATCGTCGGCCCGGTGACCGACAGCTCGATCGACGAGCTGCTGAGCGCGCGCGAGGTCATCGTCGACGGAGAACGGCGGCCGGGGCCCGGTGCGCAGACGGTGCTGGTGCTGGAGACGCCGGCGGCCGCGTTGCCGCTCGACCGACGCGTCGCTGCGCACGCCGCGCTGCTCAGAACCTCTCGACCCGCCGCTCGTCAATTCCGACGGCTACTGACGCCGCCCATGCATTCCGCAGGCGCACCCAAGTCCCTCTTCAACGAGACATCTCGGCCTGATCCAGGCCGGGCGTCTCGCCGACGCCGAGGCGCGCTGCCGCGATGCCGTTGCCAAGTATCCCGGGACGTCAACATGCAGGCGCTGCTGGGAGCGCTGTTGTCAAGATGGACCGGGACGAGGAGGCCGAGGCCACGCTGCGCGCGGTGATCGACGCGGCACCGGCGTTCGCAAAACCCGCGGAAGACCTGGGTTACCTGCTGCTGCCGGCCGAAGCGTGCCGGGACGCGCTGCCGTTCCTGGAGCGCGCGACGCAGCTCGATCCCTGCGCTCGAGCGTGCCTGGTTCAGTCTCGGCAAGGCGCTTGCGATGCTCGGCCGCGGCCGGACGCCGACGCGGCGTTCGAAAAACCTTCGAGCTCTCACCGGAGCGGCGGTTGACTGGCCCTCGCGGCGGAACACCAGAAGGAAGGGCGCATCGAGGAGGCCGAGCGCATCTACCGGCGGGTGCTGCGAAGACATCCCAGCAATGTCGATGCGTTGCGGCTGCTCGCGCTGCTCGCGTCGAGGGCCGATCGGCCGGACGACGCCGAAACACTTCTTCAACGTGCCTCGAGATCGCGCCGGACTTACCTGCTCGCGCATCCTCGACCTGGGCCGCCTGCTCAAGGAGCAGACCGCTTCGCGGAGGCGATCGCCTGCTTCGACCGGGCGATCGCTCTCGAGCCGGCCCGGGCCCAGGCGCATTTGCTGCGTGCGGCGACGCTCGCCCGCGCTTCGTTTACCCGCGAGGAATCGATCGTGCCTACCGCAGCTGCCTTGCAGTCCGGCCCGGCCACGTCGGCGCGCTGCTAGGACTTGGCCACGTCCTGAAGGCCATGGGCGACTACGACGGCGCCGTCGCCTCCTACCAGGCCTGCATGCGGGATGCGCCCGACTTCGGCGAGACCTACTGGAGCCTCGCCAATCTCAAGACCTACCGCTTCGACGACGCCACGGTTTCCGAGTATGGAGAAGGCCCACCGCTTCCGCGCGCCAACGTCCAGTCCGTGTCAACTTCCTGTTTGCCCTCGGCAAGGCGCTACGAAGACCGGGGCGATTACGAGCGCGCATGGGATCATTACCGGCGCGGCAATGAAACCCAGCGGGCGCAGTGAAGTACGACCCCGTGCAGACCGCGATGATGAACGACCGCATCCTGGCCGCCTTCGACGCGGGCCTGTTCCATGGTCACGCGGCGCCGGCGACCCGGACCCGGCGCCGATCTTCATCCTCGGGCTGCCCCGCTCGGGCTCGACGCTGCTCGAACAGATCCTTGCGACCCATCACGCGGTCGAAGGAACCGCGAGCTGCCGTATGTCGGCCGCCTCGCCACTTCGCTAGCCTCAACCGCCCGGACGGCGTCAATTACCCGGAGGCGGTGCGTGAGCTCGGTCCTCCGACTTTGCCGCGACTGGGTGCCGACTATCTCGCACGGTCACGCTGCACCGCCGTTCCGGCGCCCCGAGCCGCTTCATCGACAAGATGCCGAACAATTTCCCGAATGTCGGCCTGATCGCCACTGATGCTGCCGAACGCGAAGATCATCGACGCGAGCCGCCACCCGCTCGATGCCTGCCTGTCCAACTACCGGCAGCTGTTCGCCAAGGGCCAGAACTTCACCTATGACCTGACCGAGATCGGCGAGTACTACCTCCAGTACCAGCGGATGATGGACCACTGGCACGATGTGCTGCCAGGCCGCGTACTCACCGTGCAGTACGAGGAGTGGTCGCCGACTTCGCGGCCCAGGTGCGGCGCCTGCTCGATTTCTGCGGCCTGCCCTGGGAGGACGCCTGCTGCGCTTCTGGGAAAGCGAGCGCCCCGTGCGGACCCCGTCAGCGCGAGCAGGTGCGCCAGCCGATTTACGACGTTCAGTCGGCTACTTCCGCCACTACGAACGGCACCTCGCCGAACTGATCGACGTGATCGAGCCGGTCCGTGACCGCTACCGGCGCTACGAAGCCGCGGGAGCGCGCCTCCGGCGCGGGCGCGACCCGGCCGGGTATCTGCGCCCGGCGGCACGTAATCGAATATGAAGTTGATGCGGTCCTCTGCGCCCTTGTTCATCACGCTGTGGACCTTCTGGTTATTGATTTCATAGGCCTCGCCAACCGCGACTGGTACGGCCGGCCGTCGATCATGAACCGCACGCGCGGGTTGGTGACGATCGGCACGTGGATGCGGTGGCCGATGCCGAACGACGGATGGGAATCCCGGTGAGGCATGATCCGGCCTCCCGCGAGGAGCTTTGCCGCCATGGCGCGGATGATGGTACCGCCCGGCGGGTAGAAGCGGCGGATGATCTCGTGCATGACCGGCACCGCCACATCGGCGAGGCGGTCCCAGCCGGGCTGCTTTGCACCTCGATGCCCGGCCAGTCCGTCCAGGTTCGCGAACAACAACACGATCGAGCGCGTCTGCTCGTGGACCTCGTAGTCCTTCTGGCGCTGCACGTTCTCGTTCCAGGCCGCCTCGTCCTGCGCCCGGATCGCGTCGCCAAGCGCCGCCATGTCCACCTTTCCGAAGCAGCGGATCGGCTCGCCGATGTCCATGCCGGGCTACCAGAACTCGTACCGGAACTGCAGCCCGTACGTTCGCGGCGGGTTGATCGACTGCGCGGTACGGCCCAGCGATTGCTGCTGGAACAGGTTGGCGCCCGCTCGTCCCAGAAGTTGCGACGAAAAGCGGCGCTCCAGCCCTTGCCCTCGAGGCCGAACGCGGAAGTCCCCGGTGTCGTAGGCATCCTGGATCTGCACGCCGCCTGGGCCACGACCGACTCGATGCCCTCGAGGTTGTTGACGGAGTCGCCGACGTAGGCGAGGTCGACGCGCACGAAGGGCTGCGCGTTCAGGAGCATGGCGCGCGGCCGCTACTCGATGCCGAGCGTCGCCGTCCAGTCCGGCGTGAGCGGCAGCCGCGCCCCCCTTGGTCACGGGTATCGGATCGAACGCCGGTTCCAGCACCAGCTCCGTGCGCCTCGGACACCTCGGCGTCGTTGTAGCCGAGTGACGCGTCGATCTGCCATGCGTCGTTGACCGCGAACAGGAACTCCGACTCGAAGCCGGTGATCTCGGCGCTCGGAAGATTGACGTAGCCGAGCTGGAAGACGCCGGGTCTGCGGGTCCTCAACCTGGACCGCGAAATCGTCCCATTGCATCGAGTAGCGCGCGATGTTGAACCGCAGCCGGCTGTCCAGCCACTCGGTCTTGGTGCCGACCTCATAGTTCTCGAGCTCGTCCGGGTGAAATCGCGCGGCAGGATCGACGCCGGCCGCACCGGGTTGCTGCCGCCGTTCCGGAATCCCTCCGAATAAGTTGCGTACACCATGCGGTCGTCGTCGACGCGATAACTCAGGTTGAGCTTCATGACCGACCCGCTGTCGTCGGTGTCCGCGGTCGTCTCCGGTCAACGAGAAACGCCGTGAAGCCGACCGGGGCTTCCTGCTGGAGCCGGAACTTCCGGTCGTACTCGAACCAGCGCCCGCCCGCCGTGATCGTGAAATTCTCGGTCACGTCGAAGGACTGACTTCGCCGAACACCGCGCGCTGTTCGAGGTCGGTGTCGTAGACGCCCTCCACCACTGGTCGGTCGGCGACGAGCGTCCCGCCGTAATAGGCGTACTGGAGGTACGACGAAATATGCGAAGGCGGGCGTGTCCGCATAGTCGTTCACGAAGCTGTCGAACTGCGTGTGCCCCGTCTCCTTGCTGTAGAAAGCGCCCACGAGCCAGGACCAGCGGCTTCCTCGTCGGCCCTGGACTGCAGCCGCGCCTCGAAGGTCGTGATCTCGGTCTGCTCGTCGTTCTGGGCGAATCCGCGCGGGTCTCCGCCGAAATCGTAGACGGCGTAATTTGGCTGGCAGGCCGGCGGGGGCGGGTTCTGGTTGCCCGCGCTGTCGTATCGCGGGCAATTGAAGTTCCACTCGTAATCCGTGGCATCCGCCTCGTAGTGGAAGTCGCGGTCGAAATAGGACGCGGCAAGCACCAGGTCGCCGATGGGCGTCGCGGCGTTCAGCGTGAGCCCGAGCTGGTACCACGAATCGTCGAGGCTCTCCTTCGGAAAACCGCACCTGTTCCAGGTCGCCGACGTTCGCATAGCCGAGCCATCGGTGGAATCGGGTCGTCACGTTGACGTCGCCGTGGCCGTCAGCGTAAACGTCCTGGTAAATCCCGCCGAGCGTCAGGTCCACGCCGTCGCTGATGTCGACGCGCAGCGCCGCACGCCCGCCGTCGTGTTCACGGTATTGACGTCTTATCGACGATATCCGCATTGTCGAACGTCCCGCCCTTGCTCTGCGTGAGGACGTTGTCGATGTAGCCTGCGTCCTCGGCCGCGAATCCAACGACGCGCAGCGAGACGCGGTCCTCAGCGAGCGGCATGTTCAGCATTGCGCTGACGTCGTAACCCTCGTCACCGTCCGTGACGCTGGTGATCTCTGCCTCGGTCCAGGCGTCGAAACTGGCGGGATCGGGCTTGGTGGTGATGACGCGCAGCGTTCCAGACTGCGAGCTCGCCCCGTACAGTGTGCCCTGCGGGCCACGCAGCGCCTCGATGCGCTCGATGTCGATGAAGCGCGGGTCCGGGCTCCGCCCGCTCTGCGTGATCGGCTGCTCGTCCAGGTAGAGCGCCGAGGACGAGACCGCGCCGAACTGGATGCCGGAAGCTCGCGACGCCGCGGAATACGATCGTCGTGCCGCCCGGCTCGCGCTGCGAGAGCGACATGCCCGGTATGTATTTGACGATGTCGTCGATCTGCTTCAGGCCACGCATCGCGATCGCATTCGAGTCGAACGCCATGATCGACTCGGAGACGTCCTGCAAGCTTTCCGCGCGCTTGGTCGCGGTGACGATGACCTCGCCGAGCCCGGTTACGCCTAGGCGCCTGCTCCTGCGCGCCCGCCGCGGTAGCGGACATCGTGAGCACGGCTGAAATGGCGCTCGATAGCGCCTGCGGACCCGGTCGGGCGCCGCCGCGATTGTCGTCTGTCATGTCCGTCCCTCCGCAGTCTTTCCGATACTAGCGACAGGCCGACGGCCGGGCAAATCCCCGCCCGTGGCGCGGCGCATGGCCTCGACGTACCAGTCGAGGAACTCCTGGGTGAAGAATTCCATCGATTCCGAGAGCGGCCCGGGCTCGTAGAACCGCGAGTCGACCCCCGCCTGGTTGCGCTCGATGATCGTCTTGTCGGCCACCGTCGTGACGTCCCAGAGCCAGATCAGGTCGGCGAGGACGTAGTCCTTGCCCTCCACCGCGCTTCCGTTCACGAGCCAGGTGATCTCGCAGTCGGTCAGGTACTGCCCGCGCGGGGCAAACCGGTAGATCACGACATGGTCGCAATAGGCGAGCGCAAAGGTCATCGGCCCGAGGTGCAGGTCGGTGGTGCCCCCGTCATAACCCGTGATCGTGCCGAGCAGCGGCGCGACCGCCTTCCCGCTGCGGCTGCCGGTCTGCTGCCCGCGCAGCAGCGGATAGCGATCGAAGCTGTATTCGAGGCCGAAGGATGGGGCCTTGAGCCAGGAGCGCCGGATCACGTGCTGCGTGAGCCCGACCTCGGGTGCGCGCGCCATTACCTCCGATCGCATCGCGTCGCATTCCGCGTCCGGCAGGGCGCGGCCGTGGCCGACGGAATACTCGGGGTGCGCCGGCTGGCAGTGGTAGCACTCGCAATAATTCTCGACGGCGAGCTTCCAGTTGCTCCGGATCGGGTAGTTCTGCCGGTGCGCGACCCGGGCGCTGCCGAGGCCGTACGGCCGCACCGCGGGGCCGAGGTCGCGCTCGAGCGGCCCGAAATCCGGCGGGTCGTCGTCGAAGTTCACGAAGATGAGCCCTTCGAACTCGCGCGCATGCAGCCGGCGCAACCCGAGCTTCGACCGGTCGGTTCCCGGCGGCATGCGCGCGGCCGCCTTCAGCGAGCCGTCGAGGCCGTAGGTCCATCCGTGGTAGCGGCAGGTGAAGCGCGATTCGCGCCCGGCCGCCGCGTCGCAGATGCGCGAGCCGCGGTGGCGGCACACGTTCATGAACGCGTTGACCGCGCCCTCGCCGTCGCGCACGACGATGACCGACTCGCCCGCGATCTCAAACAGGAAATAGTCGCCGCGCTCCGGGATCATGCTGCGGTGCCCGGCGTAGTGCCAGGCCTTCAGCATGATGTGGCGGACCTCGAGTTCGTAGAACGCGGGATCCTTGTACACCGTGCCCGGCAGCGCGTATCCGGGGCGGTAGCCCTCCAGTACCTTGCTCAGCGAATCGGCCATGGTTGCTCCTTCCCCGCCCGTCATTTTGCCGCAATCGGGCGGCGGCGGTTGGTGACGATGGACGCCGTTGCGACGGCGACGGCGACCAGCGCGATGATGATGGTGGTGATGGCGTTGATGTCCGGGGTCACGCCGAGGCGCACCTTGGCGAAGATGAACATCGGCAGCGTCGTCGCGCCGGGCCCGGAGACGAAGCTCGAGATCACGAGGTCGTCCAGCGAGAGCGTGAACGCGAGCAGCCAGCCGGACACCAGCGCCGGCAGCAGCATCGGCACGGTCACGTCGAAGAAGACCGCGAGCGGCCGCCCGCCGAGGTCCATGGCGGCCTCTTCCAGCGTGTCGTCCATCATGGAGAGCCGCGAGCGCACGACGACGACCACGTAGGCCATCGAGAAGGTGATGTGGGCGATGGTGATGGTGGTCGCGCCGCGGGTCATCGGCCAGCCGAGCAGGTTCCCCATCGAGATGAACAGGAACAGCAGCGACAGGCCGGTGATGATCTCGGGCATCACGAGCGGCGCCGTCACCATGCCGGACAGCAGGAGTCGCCCGCGCAGCCGCGCCACGCGGTGCAGCGCGAGTGCGACGATCGCCCCGAGCGCGGTCGCGAAGGTCGCGCTTACGAAGGCGATGCGCAGGGACAGCAGCGCCGCCTCGAGCAGGTTCGAGTCCTCGAGCAGGCTCGCGTACCAGCGCAGCGAAAAGCCGCCCCACAGGGTCACGAGGCGCGAGTCGTTGAACGAATAGATGACGACCGAGATGATCGGCACGTACAGCAGCGCGTAGCCGAAGGCCACGATCGAGACCAGCATCGGCGCGCGCCGCTTCATCGCCCGGCCTCGTGCTCGCGCGACTGGAGCCGCTGGAACCACATGATCGGCGCGATCAGCAGCAACAGCAGCACGACCGACACGGCCGAGGCCACGGGCCAGTCGCGGTTGACGAAGAACTCGTCCCACAGCACGCGCCCGATCATCAGCGTGTCGGCGCCGCCGAGCAGCGCCGGGATCGTGAACTCCCCGACCGCCGGTATGAACACGAGCAGGCAGCCGCCGATGATCCCCGGCACGGACAGCGGCAGCGTCACGTCCACGAACGCCCGCCAGCGCCGCGCGCCGAGGTCCGCCGCCGCGTCGAGCAGGTCGAGGTCCATGCGCTCCAGGTTTGCGTAGAGCGGCAGGATCATGAACGGCAGGTAGGAGTAGACGATGCCGAGGTATACGGCGAAATCGTTGTACAGCATGGCGATCGGCCGGTCGATCACGCCGCTCCAGAGCAGCAGCTCGTTGATGACACCGCGGTTGTTGAGCAGGCCGATCCACGCGTACACGCGCAACAGGAAGGAGATCCAGAACGGCAGGATGACCGCGAGCAGCAGCAGGTTCCGCCGCCCGGGCGGCTGGCGCGCGATGTAATACGCCATCGGGTAGCCGAGCAGCAGGCACAACAGCGTGCCGATCGCCGCCATTTTGAGCGAGGCGAGGTAGATGATCCCGTAGTAGCCGTCCTGGAACAGGAACGCGTAGTTCGAAAAGGTGACGCGGATGCCCTCCAGGCCGTCTGCGCCCCACTCGAGCAGCGGCGTGAACGGCGGCTGCGCCACGACCGGGTCCGCGACGCTGATCTTGAGGATGATCAGGAACGGCGCCAGGAAGAACAGCAGCAGCCACAGGTACGGCACGGCCGACGCGCGCTTGAGCCAGCGCAGGGATCGCTCGCCGTTGCCTCCGTTGCTCATGAGCGCAGCAGGATCGTGCTGCCGACGTCCCAGGAGAGGAACACCTCGTCGTCCCACTCCACGGTCAGCTTCGCGGACCGCCGCAGGTTCTGCGCGCTGACCTGCACCACGGCGCCGCTCTTCGTGCGCACGCGGTACAGCGACTGATCGCCGAAATAGCCGAGGTCGCGCACGATGCCCTTCACCACGTTGCGGTCACCGCCATTCGGCGCCTCGCGGCTGATCGTGATCTTCTCCGGCCGGACCGCGATGCAGGCGCCGCCGTCGAGGCCGGCGGGGTCTTCGCACGCGACGGCGAGGTCGGCGTCCAGCGCGTCCGAGTGCACGGTGGCGCGGCCGTTCGCGACGCCGGTGACGCGCCCTTCGATCAGGTTGATGTTGCCGACGAAGCCGGCCACGTAGCGGTTCGCGGGATACTCGTAGACCTCGCCCGGCGTGCCGACCTGCGCGATGCGGCCCTCGTGCATGACGGCGATGCGGCTCGCGAGCGTCATCGCCTCGTCCTGGTCGTGCGTGACCACGACGAACGTGGTGCCGAGCTGGTACTGCAGGTTCGCGAGCTCGAACTGGGTGTGCTCGCGCAGCTTGCGGTCGAGCGCCGCGAGCGGCTCGTCGAGCAGCAGCAGCTTAGGTCGCTTGACCAGCGCGCGCGCGAGCGCGACGCGCTGCTTCTCGCCGCCCGACAGCTTGTCGGGCTTGCGCCGGGCGAGCGGCCCGAGCTTCACCAGCGACAGCATCTCGGCGACGCGCTCGCGGATCTGCGGCTCCGGCACGCGCTCCTTCTTGAGGCCGTAGGCGACGTTCTGCTCGACCGTCATGTGCGGGAACAGCGCGTACGACTGGAACATCAGGTTCACCGGCCGTTCGTAGGGCGGCACGTCGGTCATGTCGGCGCCGTCGATGAGGATCCGGCCCGACGTCGGGTGCTCGAAGCCGGCCAGCATCCGGAGCAGCGTCGTCTTGCCGCAGCCCGAACCGCCGAGGATCGCGAACAGCTCGCCTTTCAGGATGTCGAGCGAGACGCTGTCGACCGCCGTGACGCCGTCGAATCGCTTGGTGACCTCGCGCACCTGGACCAGCGGCGCTGCCGGGGAGTCGTTCACAGGCCGGTCTTCACGCGCGACCAGACGCGCGAGCGGCGCCGCTCGGCGATCGGGTCGTGGATCTGGCCCTTGTGGAGCGAATCGCGCAAGGAGTCCGGCGGGAATACTGCCGGGTCGTTGCGGATTTCGGGCGGGACCAGCTTGATCGCCTCCAGGTTCGGCGTCGCGTAGCGCGTCTCGACGACGATCGGGGCTGCGACCTCGGGGCGAAGCAGGTAGTTGAGGAACAGGTGGGCGTTGCCGGGGTGCGGCGCGTCGGCGGGGATGAACCAGAGGTCGAACCACGCCAGCGTCCCCTCCTTCTGCGTGGTGTAGGCGAGCGGCACGGGCTTGCCGACCTGCTGGCCGCGCATCATGGCCTGCGCGTAATCGCCCGACCAGCTCATCGCGATGCAGACCTCTTCGTTCGGCAGGTCGATGAGCATCTTCGCCGAACTGAAGTAGCGGATGTAAGGCCGCACGGACTTCAGCAGGCGTTCGACGTCCGCGAGGTCGCCGGGATCGACGCTGTTGGGCTCGTGGCCGAGGTAGAGCATCGCCATCGGGATGACGTCGGTCGGCTCGTCGAGGAAGCTGACGCCGCAGTCGGCGAAGCGCTTCACGACTTCGGGCTTGAAGATCATGTCGCCGCTCGTGACCGGCGCGTCGGGCATGCGCTCGCGGATCATCCGCTCGTTGTAGGCGAAGCCGGTCGTGCCCCACAGGTAGGGGACGCCGTAGCGGTTGCCGGGGTCGTCGAGCGCGACCGACTCCATGACCCACGGGTCGAGGTATTTGAGGTTCGGGAGCTTCGACTTGTCGAGCGGCCGGTAAACGCCGATCGGGATCAGGCGCGCGGAGTAGCGTTCCGCGTGCACCACGACATCGTAGCCCGTGCGGCCCGCGAGCAGGCGTGCCTCGGCCATCTCGGTTGAGTCGTAGGTGTCGTAATTGACCTTGATGCCGTACTCGCGCTCGAAGTTCCTCACGGTCTCGGGCGCGATGTAGTCGGGCCAGGTGAACACGTTGAGGACCTTCTCCTCCGCCGCCGACGCCGCACCCGCTGCGACGAGCGCGAAGAGCGCGACCAGCGCCAGCGGGGGCTTCACGGGTTAAAGGCCCCCGAGTCCGCGCTTCAGGAGCGCGCGGGCGATGATCAGGCGCTGCACTTCGCTCGCGCCCTCCCAGATCCGGTCGACCCGCAATTCGCGGAAGAAGCGCTCGGCGCAGTTCTCGCGCATGTAGCCGCGGCCGCCGAGGATCTGCAGCGCGCGGTCGGCGACGCGGTTCGCCATCTCCGAGGCGTACAGCTTCGCGATCGAGCAGCGCGCGTGCAGCGACTTGAGGTCGTCGCCGCGGTCATGCGCCGCGGCCGCCTCGAAGGTGATGAGGCGCGCGGCCCACAGTTCGGTGACGCTGTCGGCCAGCATCGCCTGCACCATCTGCTTCTCGGCGAGCGGCTCGCCGCCGATCATGCGCGTGGCCGCGAAGGCCGTCGCCTCCTCGATCAGGCGCGCCGCGGCGCCGCAGCAGCGCGCCGCAATCATCAGCCGCTCGCGCCGGAACCAGGCGTGCGAGAAGCGCATGCCGTCGCCCTCGGGCCCGAGCCGGTTCCCCTCCGGCACCGTGGCGTCCTGGAAGCGGTAGGTCGGGTGGTGGGCGCTGAACGTGTGGCTGAAGGACGGCGAGCGCAGGACCTCGATGCCCGGCGTCGCCTGGTCGATGAAGAAGAGCGCGTCAGAGCCCGCGTGCGGGCCGTCCGCGAGCCGCGCCTGCAGGATGAAGTAGTCGGCGAGGTTCGCGCTCGTGACGTACCACTTCTCGCCGGTGATCGCGTAGCCGCCCTGCGTGCGGCGCGCCGTCGTTTCGATGGCCACGTCGCTGCCCGAGCCGCTCTCGGTGATCGCGTAGCACTCCTTCCGCTCGCCGCGCATGAGCGGGAGGATGTAGCGGCGCAGCTGGTCCTCGGTGCAGGCCTCGAACATCCAGGCCTGGGCCTCGGAGAAGCACCAGCAGAGCGCATTCGTGACGCGACCCAGCTGTTCCCACACGGCGACCTGGTCGACGTTGCGGAGCTCGAGGCCGCCGCGCGACTTCGGCACGTCCATCGCGCTGAATCCGAGCTCGACGGCGAGCTTCTTGTGCCGCTTCTCGACCTCGGGCGGCAGTCGCCCCTCGTGGAGCTCGGCCTCGACCTCCCAGGGAATCAGCTCGTCGGTGGCGAAGCGGAAGGCACGGCCCTGCCAGTCCCGTGCGGTCGCGTCGAGGATGACGTCCATGGAATCAGCCCTTCGCGTCCGCTTCGGGTTGAGTGAAATGCCGCGGAAACACGTCTGCCAGGTACCTCAGCGTGATCAGCTTCGCACGCTCGCGGCTCATCGACTCCGGCCGCACCAGCAGGTCGAGCCAGAGGCCGTCCGTGAGGGCCGAGAGGCCGTCGGCCACGAGCGCGGGCTCGACCTCGGCGTAGCCGCCCTCCTCGCACAGCCGCGCGCAGATCACGCGCACCATGTCGTCGTAGGAGCGGTCACGTTCCGCGCAGATCCGCCGGTAAGTGGGGCGGAAGCGGCGCTCGCCCCAGAAGGCGAACCACACCGCCAGCTTGTCGCGCGAGCAGATCGTGCGGCGGAAATCGAGCTCCACCATGGCGAGGAGCCCATCGACCGGAGAGACGGCGCCGATCGCAGCGGCTTCCTGGCAGGCGTTGCGGTATTCGTCCGCGAGGTAGCGCAGGGTCTCCGTCAGGAGTCCGACCTTGCTGCGGAAATGCAGGTTGACGATGCCCTGGCTGAGCCCGGCCTCCTGGGCCACCGTGGCGATTGTCGTATCCGCGAGGCCGCGGTCGGCGACGCTGCGGATGGTGGCCTGGATCAACTGCTCGCGGCGCTCCTCGGGGGGCGCCGTGCGGCGCTTCTGGACCACCGCGAGCTGGCGTTTCGCACTCACAAAATCTGTGCTGAATCAGCTAGTTACGTGATTGGGCGGCACGCATGGAGGCCACATCTTACCCACTTCGCGCGCCCGCGCCAATGAATGAATACATATTCACTCACCGTGGACGCCGCGGGCCCTTTTGGGGGAAACTAGGCCATCCCGAATCGACGCCATTTCCGGACCGCCAGGAGGCCGCCCGCATGACCCGAAGCCTCGCCAAGTCCAACGCCCAGTTCCAGAAGGCAATCCGCCACCTCCCCCTCGGGGTCTCGTCGAATTTCCGCTACTGGGGCGAGGACAAGACCATCTACGTGAAGTCGGCCAAGGGCGCGCGCCTGACCGATATCGACGGCAACGAATACATCGACTACCGCCTGGCCTACGGACCCTGCATCCTCGGCTACGGCGATGCGCGGGTGGATGCCGCGGCGCGGGCCGGGATCGAGGTCGGCGGGGTTTTCGCCCTCTCCACGGAGCGCGAGTGTGCGGTGGCCGAGCGGATCTCCAGCATGGTGCCCGCGGCCGAGCTGGTCCGTTTCTCGAACTCCGGCACCGAGGCCGTGATGGCCGCGCTGCGCGTCGCCCGCGCGCACACCGGCAAGGATTCGTACGTCGTCATCGAGGGCGGCTACCACGGTGTGTTCGACGCCGCCCTCTGGACCACCGCCGTCGAGGAGTGGAAGCCGGGCCACGGCGACCCGCAGCTGGTGCCCTACAGCGCCGGCGTGCCGCACATGCTGCGCGCCCTGATCCATTCCGTGCCGATGAACGACTCCGAACGCCTCGAGGCCGTGTTCAAGGCCTATGGCGGCGACATCGCCGCCTTCCTGATCGAGCCGATCATGGGCAACTGCTGCTCGATCTCGGCGACCCGTGAATTCCTCAAGGACGCGCGCGCGCTCTGCGACAAGTACGGGATCCTGCTCATCATCGACGAGGTCAAGACCGGCTTTCGCGTCGCCCGGGGGGGCGTGCAGGAGCTGTTCGGCGTCAAGGCCGACCTCTGCACCTTCGCCAAGGCGATGGGCAACGGCTACCCGATCTCGGTGTGCTGCGGGCGCGAGGACATCATGCGCAATTTCGGCAACGGGGTCGTGCACGGCGGGACCTTCACCTGCCACTCCGTGGCCCTCGCCGCGGCCGAAAAGACGCTTGAGATCCTCGCGGAGACCCCGGCCCTCGCGCACATCGCGGACTACGGCAGCAAGCTGCGGGCCGGCATGAGCCAGGTCCTTTCGCAGCGCGGCATCAAGCATTCCTTCAGCGGCCACCCGTCCATGAGCGGCCTGTTCTTCAGCGAGAAGCCGCCCCGCGACTACCGCGACTGGGTCACCAGCGATTACACTTTCTACGAAGCACTGGCGCCGCACCTCCACGACCTCGGCGTGCTCTGCGAGCCCGACTCGCGCGAGCCCTGGTTCATCTGCGAGGCCCACGACGACCGGTGCCTGGGGGAAACTCTCGAGCGCTTTGAAACCGCCGTGAACCGGGTCGTTCACGGCGCGACCAGCAACGAACGCAAACGGATCTGACACTTGGCGAAATACGACGCGATCGTCATCGGCGCGGGCCACAACGGCCTGACCAACGCCGCCTATCTCGCGCGCTCCGGGCTGAAGGTGCTCGTGGTCGAGCGCAATCCCTGGATCGGCGGCGCGGCCGTCAGCCGCGAGATCGAGAAAGGCTGGATGTACTCGAACTGCTCCTACGTGTGCAGCCTGCTGCGCCCGGAGCTGTTCCGCGACCTCGAGCTGGCACGCCACGGGCTGCAGGTCGTGCCGTACGGCGGCGGCGTGTCGATCACCTCGAGCGGGGACATCCTCGGCAACTACACCGACGAGCAGGTGCAGCGGCGCGAGTTCGCGCGCCACAACCCGCGCGACGCGGATGCATACCACCGGTACTCGACCGACGTCATGCGCCAGTGCAAGTTCATCCGGCCGCTCCTGCTGCGCTCCCCGCCCGACCCGACCTCGTTCAAGCCGCGCGACCTCAAGGAAATGATCTTCCTCGGGAAGGAGCTCAACAAGTTCGGCGAGCAGTTCATCTACGACACGCTGCGCTTCTACTCGATGAGCATCGCCGACTTCCTCAACGAGTACTTCGAGTCCGACACGATCAAGTGCCACCTGTCCGGCAGCGGCATCATCGGCTCGGCCATGGGCGTCTACTCGCCGGGAACGGCCTACGTGCTCCTGCACCATTACATGGGCGATGTCGACGGCTCGATCGGCGCCTGGGGCTTCGCGCGCGGCGGCATGGGCGCGGTGTCGAAGTCGATCGCCAATGCCTTCAAGTCCTTCGGCGGCGAGATCGTCACCGACGCGCCGGTCAGGCAGGTCATCGTCAAGGGCGGGCGCGTGGTGGGAGTCGCCACCGAGAACGGGACCGAATACCACGCCGACGTGGTGGTCTCCAACCTCGACCCACGCCGCACCTACACCAAGATCTTCGACCCCAAGGACCTGCCGCCCGCGATCGTCGAGAAGGCGAAGAACTGGAAGATCCGCGGATCCTCCGGGAAGCTCAACATCGCGCTCGACGGGCTGCCGGAGTTCCCGGCGCTCGGCAAGGACAACCCGCTCGCCTACGGCGACATGCACTTCCTCGACTCGCTGGAAAAGATGGAGCGCGCCTACGACGACTGGAAGAACGGCACCTGGTCGAAGGAGCCCTATCTCGACATGCTCATTCCTTCGATGACCGACCCGACCATGGCGCCCCCGGGCAAGCATTTCATGTCGGTGTTCGTGCAATACGTGCCGCCGTTCATCAACGGCCGCGAGTGGACCGACGCCGACCGCGACGGCTTCAAGAACACGGTGCTGGACCAGATCGGCCGCTACAGCCCCAACTTCAAGTCGCTGGTGCGCCACGTCGAGTGCCGCACGCCGCGCGAGCTCGAGGCCGAGGTCGGCCTGACCGAAGGCAACATCTTCCAGGGCGAGCTCACGATGGACCAGCTGCTCTTCAACCGGCCGTTCCCGGGCTACGCGCAGTACCGCGGGCCGGTGAAGGGCTTCTACATGTGCGGATCGGGCACGCACCCGGGCGGCGGGGTCATGGCCGCCCCGGGCGCGAACGCCGCGCGCGAGATCCTGATGGACCTGCGCCGTCCGAATATCGTTCCGGAGGGCTGGTCCGATGACTGACCGGGATCGCATCGTCGTCGTCGGCGGCGGCCACAACGGCCTCGCCTGCGCGGCTTACCTCGCCCGCGCGGGACGCGAGGTCGTCGTGCTCGAGGCGGCCGCCCAGGTGGGCGGGGCCGCCGTCACGCGCGAGTTCGCGAAGGGCTTCCGCGTCTCCGGCTGCGCGCACCTCTCCTACCTGCTCGATGCCGGCATCGCGCGCGAGCTCAAGCTCGCCTCGCACGGGCTCAAGTGGGCGCGCGAGGGGCTGAAGACCGTCGCGCTTTCGCCCTCCGGCGACCACCTGGTCTACAAGGACGGCGGCCTCGAGAGCGGAACGCTGTCCGACGACGACCGCAAGGGCCTCGCGACCTACAATGCGCGCATGCTGAAGTTCGCGCGCATCATGGCGAAGCAGCACAACCGCCGGCCCCCGCGCCTCGGCGGCGGCGGGCGCTCCGACCTCATGGGCGCCGCGGCGCTGGGCCTCGACATCCGCCTGCTCGGCCGCGACGACATGCGCGAGTTCCTGCGCATCGCCGGCATCAACATCTACGACGTGCTCGAGGAGATCTTCGAGTCGCCGCTGCTCAAGGGCTCGCTCGCCCTCGATGCCGTGCTCGGCACGAACCTCGGGCCGCGCTCGAACAATTCCGTGCTCGCGCTGCTGCACCGCCTCTCCGGCCAGGCCGCGGGCAACGCCGGGCTCTCGATCCCGGAGGGCGGGATGGGCGCGATCAGCGAAGCGCTGGCCGCCGCGGCCCGCGCCGCCGGCGCCACGATCCGCACCGGGACGCCGGTCAGGCGGATCACGCTCGAGGGCGACCGCGTCTCCGGCGTCGAGCTCGAGAACGGCGAGAAGATCGCCGCGGGCACGGTCGTCTCGAACGCCGACCCCGCGCGCACGCTGCTCGGCCTGCTCGGCGCGAGGCACCTCGAAACCGGCTTCGTGCACCGCATCCGGCACTTCCGCCACAAGGGCATGGCCGCGAAGCTGCACCTCGCGCTCGAGGCGATGCCGTCGTTCACGCGGCTCTCGTCCGAGCTCGCGGGCGAGCGGCTGGTGGTCTCGCCGGACATGACCTACCTCGAGCATGCCTTCGACGCGGCGAAATACGGCCAGTGCTCGCCGGACCCGGCGCTCGAGATCACGATTCCATCGCTCGCCGACAAGTCGCTCGCCCCGCCGGGCAAGCACGTGCTGTCCGCGGTCGTGCTGTACGCGCCCTTCGATGAGCGCGCGAACGGCGATGGCGCGCGCCGCGAGCTGCTCGACCGCGCGCTCGGCGTGCTCGACCGCCATGCGCCGGGCCTCCGCCGCCAGGTGGTGGCGTCGGAGCTGCTGCTGCCGGCGGACATCGAGCGCGAGTTCCGCATCACCGGCGGCCACTGGCACCACGGCGAGCTCGCGCTCGACCAGTTCATGATGCTACGGCCGGTCCCGGGCGCCGCGCAGTACGCGATGCCCGTGGGCGGCCTGTTCCTCTGCGGCGCGGGCTGCCACCCGGGCGGCGGTGTCATGGGCTCGGCCGGGCGCAACGCCGCGAACGCCGTCCTCGCCACGGAGCGTGCAGCATGAGCATCAAGGACGCGATGGGCCGCAAGGAGCACTTCCGCAAGGCGGTCTGGGAAACCCCCTTCCACCCGCGGATCGCGGCGCTCAACACGCTGAACGAGTGGCACCGCTGGAAGGACTACACGACCGCGGACGCGTTCTTCGACGAGCAGCTCGAGTACGCCGCGATCCGCAACGCCTGCGCGGTCTTCGACCTGACGCCGATGACCAAGCACCTGATCACGGGCCCCGACGCGCTCGCGTTCCTGAACCGGCTGGTGACGCGCGACGTCGCCAAGATCAAGCCCGGCCGGGTCGGCTACTGCGTCTGGTGCGACGACAACGGCCACGTGATCGACGACGGCACGCTGTTCCACCTGCGCGAGGGCGTCTACCGGCTCTGCTCGCAGGAGCGCCAGCTCGACTGGCTGACGCGCTCGGCCTTCGGCTTCGACGTCACCATCGTGGAGGACACGCACGACGTCGCCGGCCTCGCGCTGCAGGGGCCGACGAGCTGCGCGGTGCTGAAGGCGATCGGCTGCACGGGCGTGCAGAACCTGAAGCCGTTCGAGATCGGGTACTACCCGTTCGCCGGCACCGAGCTCACGGTCTCGCGCACCGGCTTCACCGGCGACCTCGGCTACGAGCTCTGGCTCGACCCGGCCCACGCGCTCGAGCTGTGGGATGCGCTGTTCGACAAGGGCAAGATGCACGGCATCCGCCCGATGGGCACGCACGCCCTCGAGGTCGCCCGCATCGAGGCCGGCTTCCTCGCCGCCCAGGTGGATTTCCACCCGGCCGACCAGGCGATCATGACCGACCGTTCGCGCTCTCCCTTCGAACTCGACCTCGCCCGCCTGGTGGACTTCTCGAAGCCCTGCTTCACCGGGCGCCGCGCGCTCCTCGAGGAGCAGAAGAGGGGCTCGCGCTTCCGCTTCGTGAGGCTGGACGTCGAGGGCAACAAGCCGGCGCGCTCGGCCTACATCTACGACAAGGACAAGAACGTCGTCGGCACCGTCACCTCGGCGGAATGGTCGCCGTCGGCGAAGAAGAACATCGCCTACGCGTCGCTGCACATGCCGTGGGGACGCCCGGGCGACGAGCTCTGGGCCGAGATCTACTACCAGCGCGAGCTGAAGTGGTACAAGGTGATGGCCCGCTGCCACGTGACCGAGCAGCCGTTCTGGGACCCGCCGCGCAAGCGCACGACGCCCGCCGCGGACTTCTGACCGCCGCGCAAGTGCCGGCATGGCTCATCGGCTCGATCCCCTGCTCCGGCCGCAGTCGATCGCCGTCCTCGGCGCCAGCGAGCGCGAGGGCACGGTCGGCCGCAACACGCTCGAAAACCTGCTGAAAGGCGGATACGAGGGCGCCCTGTATGCCGTGAACCCCGGCCGCAAGTCGGTGCTCGGCGTGCCCTGCTATCCGACGCTCGCGACGCTGCCGGAACCGGTCGAGCACGTGATTTTCGCCGTCGCCGACACCCGCATGGACGCGGCACTCGACGACGTGATCGCGCACGGCGCCCGCGCGGCGACGATGATGTCCGCGCTGGTGATCGACGGCGACTCCGATCCGCCGCTGCGCGAGCGGTTGCTCGCGAAGATCCGCAGGTCCGGCCTGGTGGTCTGCGGCGCGAACGGCATGGGTTTCTACAACTTCGCCGACGGCATCTGGGGCTGCGGCTTCGCGACGCGCATGCACCCCCGCGGCGGCAACGTCGCCTACATCAGCCACTCGGGCTCCGGCATGTGCGGCATCGTCGACAGCGAGGAGCGCATCGACTTCAACCTGGCGGTCTCGACCGGCCAGGAGCTCGCGGTGACGATGGACGAATACCTCGACTACGCGCTCGAGATGCCGGGCACGCGCGCCGTGGGCCTGTTCATGGAAACGGCGCGCAATCCCGCCGGGCTCGTGCGCGCGTTCGGGCGGGCGCGCGAGCGCGGCATCCCGGTCGTCGCGCTGAAGGTCGGGCGCACCGAGCTGTCGGCCAAGCTCACCGTCTCGCACTCGGGCGCGATCGCCGGCGAGGACGCGGTCTACGACGCGATCTTCGACCGCTACGGCGTGCACCGCGCGCGCGACATGGACGAGCTCGCGACCAGCCTGATCCTGTTCGCGCAGCCGCACCCGCCCGGCGACGGCGGCCTGGTCTCGATCCACGATTCCGGTGGCGAGCGCCAGCTCCTGATCGACCTGGCCGACGACCACGGCGTGCCGCTGACGCAGCTCTCGCCGGCCTCCGCCCGGCACCTCGAATCGCTGCTCGATCCGGGCCTGCCGGCGGTCAATCCGCTCGACGCCTGGAGCACGGGCGGCCCCGACGCCGACGTCGCCATGCAGAACTGCCTCGCGGTGCTCATGAGCGACCCGCAGGCGGCGCTCGGCGCGGTCGTGCACGACCGCATCGCGGGCGGCGGTATCTACGCCCCCTACATCGATTACCTGCGCGTCGGTCACCGTGCCTCCGGCAAGCCGGCCTGCCTCGTGGCGAACCGCCAGGGCACGGGCGTGGACCCGCTGGTCGTCGAGGCCACGCGCGAGGGTTTTCCCGTGCTCGACGGGCTCGAATCCTTCCTGCGCGGCGTGCGCCATCTGCTCGACCATCGCGATCACCCGGCGCGCGACCGCTCGGAGGTGCCCGTCATCCCGGAGGCGGCGCTCGCGCGCATGCGGGCGCGGCTTGCCGACCGGCGCCGCTTCGACGAGAACGACGCGTTGACGCTCCTCGGCGATGCGGGCCTCCCGGCCAACGCGGGCACCATCGTCGAGGGCGAGGCCCCCGCGATCGCGGCCGCGGAAGCGATGGGCTATCCGGTGGTGCTGAAGACCGCGAAGCGCGGGCTCGACCACAAGAGCGACCGCCAGGGCATCCACCTCTCGCTCGCGGACAAGACGGCCGTGTCGACGGCGTACCGCGACCTCGCCAAGCGCATCGACACGCGGGTGCTGGTGGCGCCGATGGTCGAGTCGCGCGGCGTCGAGATGCTGCTCGGCATGGTCCACGACGCGCAGTTCGGGCCGGTGGTCCTGATCGGCGCCGGCGGCGTGCACGTCGAGGCGCTGGCCGACGCGGTCTACGCCGTCCCGCCGTTCGGGCCTGCCGAGGCGGCGCGCCTCCTGCAGAAGCTGCGGGTCGCGCGGCTGCTCGCGAGCCGCCGTCACCGCCGCCCGCTCGCGGTCAACGAATTCTGCCGCGTGGCCGCTCGGTTCTCCGCGCTGGTCGCCGCGCTCGGCGACCAGCTTTCCGAGATCGACCTTAACCCGGTGATCGTCCACGCGGACGGCTGCGCGATCGTGGATGCGCTGTTCGTGCCGCGTGCGGCCGAGGCCCCCGAACCCGAACTCAAGAGGCAAGCACGATGAACATCCAGGCCGTCGCCAGTCACACCCACGCCCGCTGGAAGTCCGTCGCCGACAAGGCGCAGAAGAAGCCGGAGACCCGGCTCTTCATCGACGGCAAGTTCGTCGACGCGAAGAAGGGCGGGCGCATCGAGAGCATCAATCCCGCGAACGGCGAGGTGATCGCCGAAGTCGCGGCCGGGACAGCCGAGGACATCGACCGCGCGGTGGCCGCCGCGAAGAAGGCCTTCAGGTCCGGCAGCTGGTCGAAGATGGCGCCGCGCGCACGCATGGAAGTCCTTTATCGATTCGCGCAGCTCATCGACGAGAACGCCGAGGCGCTCGCCGTGCTCGAGACCCTCGACATGGGCAAGCCGATCGCCGACGTGGTCGGCGTCGACCTGCCGGCCGTCGTCGAGACCATCCGCTTCATGGCGGAGTGCATCGACAAGGTGGACGGGGCGGTGACGAGCACCGAGTCCGGCGTCGTGCACATGGTGCTGCGCGAGCCCTACGGCGTGGTCGGCGCGATCTCGCCGTGGAACTACCCGATGCTGATGGCGACCTGGAAGATCGCTCCCGCGCTCGCCGCAGGCAACACCGTGGTGCTCAAGCCCGCCGAGCAGGCCCCGCTCTCCTGCCTCAAGCTCGCCGAGCTGTTCGTCGAGGCGGGTGGCCCCGCCGGCGTCTTCAACGTGGTGAACGGGCTGGGCGAGGAAGCGGGCAAGGCGCTCGCGCTGCACGACGACGTGCGCAAGATCACCTTCACCGGCTCGACCGCCGTCGGCAAGCTGATCCTGCAGTACGCCGGCCAGTCGAACATGAAGCAGGTCGCGCTGGAGTGCGGCGGCAAGACGCCGCAGGTGTTCATGGCGGACATCGACGACCTCGACCGCGCGGTCACGGCCGCCTACCGCGGCATCTACGCGAACATGGGCGAGGTCTGCAACGCGGGCTCGCGCCTGCTCGTCGACCGCTCGATCCGCAGGAAATTCGTGGAGCGCTTCATCGAGCTGGGCCAGGACGCCTTCAAGCCGGGTGACCCGCTCGACCCGGACACCAACATGGGCCCGCTCGTGACCCGCGGCGACCAGAAGCGCGTGCTCGGCATGATCGAGAAGGGGCGCAAGGAGGGCGCGAAGCTCGAGTTCGGCGGCGACGCCCCGGCGAAGCTGAAGGGCGGCGCCTACGTGAACCCGACCCTGTTCACGGGCGTGAAGAACGACATGTCGATCGCGCAGCAGGAGATCTTCGGTCCGGTCGCGTCGGTCATCGAGTTCAACGGCGTCGACGAGGCCATCCGGATCGCCAACGACACGGTGTACGGCCTCGCCTCGGGCGTCTGGACGCGCGACCTCGACACCGCCTTCCGCCTGGTGCGCGGCATCGAGGCCGGCATCGTCTGGGTCAACTGCTTCGACGAGGGCGACATGACCCAGCCCTTCGGCGGCTACAAGCAGTCCGGCAACACGCGCGACAAGTGCCTCGACAGCTTCAAGAGCTACACTCAGTCGAAATCAGCCTGGTTCCGGCTCAAGGAAGGGTGAACGTGGCCGAGCCGCTCGTCCTGTCGGAGCGCCGCGGCGCGGTGGCGCTCCTGACGCTCAACCGGCCCGACAAGCTGAACGCGATCAACGCCCCGCTCATCGAGGCGCTCGACGCCGCGCTCGACGCGGCCGAGGCGGCCGACGCGGTGCGCGCGATCGTCGTCGCAGGCGCCGGACGCGCGTTCTCGGCCGGCTTCGACCTCGACATGGGCATGGGCGGCGGCGAGCCGGACCCCTCCCGGGTGCGGCGCGCGATCGAGAACGACTTCCGCATCATCCTGCGCTTCTGGGACTCGCCGAAGCCGACCGTCGCCGCCGTGCACGGCTACTGCCTCGGCAGCGCGCTGGAGCTTGCGCTCGCCTGCGACCTCACCGTCGCGGCCGACGACTGCCGCTTCGGCGAGCCCGAGGTGAAGTTCGGCAGCGGCATCGTCGCCCTGATCCTGCCCTGGCTCGCGGGACCCAAGGCGGCGAAGTACCTGCTGCTGACGGGCGACGACCGGGTCAGCGCCGCCGAGGCGCAGGCCATGGGTCTCGTGAACCGCGTCGTGCCGGCGGCCGCCGTCCTCGACGAGGCCATTGCGCTGGCCGCGCGCATCGCCGCCAACGACGCGCAGGCGGTGCGCCTCACCAAGCGGGCAATCAATCGCAGCCTCGACATCGGCGGCATGCGCCAAGCCCTGCTGGCGGCGCTCGAGACCGACGTCTTCATCGAGACCCACGAAACCGCGGAGTCGCGGGAATTCAACCGGATACTGCAGCGCGACGGCCCCAAGGCCGCCATCGCGTGGCGCGCGGGGAGAAGTGCATGAGCAAGCCGACGAAACAGTTGCCCGACGAGCCGCGCAGGTTCCTGGAACGATACCCGGACACGCGGCAACTCGAGCTGCTGCAGCCGGACATGCTCGGCATCCTGCGCGGCAAGCGGGTCGGGCGCGAAGAGTTCGGGAAGCCCTTCAGCGGCGGCCTGAACTTCTGCGGCGCCACCGTGCTGCTCGACGCCAAGGGCCTGACCTTCGACCGCATCGACAACGGCGGCCGCGACGGCGATCCCGACGTGATCTCGACGGCCGTGCCCGGTTCGCTCGCGCCGGTGCCGTGGGCGCACGTGCCCACCGCGCAGGTGCTGCTCGCGATGGACGACTCGAAGGGCGGGCCCTTCTTCGCCGACCCGCGCCAGGTGCTGCGCCACGCCATGAAGCCGCTCCAGGAAATGGGCCTCACGGCGGTCTGCGCGACCGAGCTCGAGTTCTACCTGCTCGAACCCGGCACCGAGGTCCCGACGCCGCGCGTCGGCCTGATCCCCGGCACGCGCAAGGTCCAGTCCGGCCCGCAGTACGGCAGCATGGAGGACGTCGAGGAAGCCGACCCGTTCCTCGCCGACCTCTTCGAGACCTGCAGCGCGCAGAACATCCCGGCCGGCGCGACGCTCAAGGAATTCTCGCCCGGCCAGTTCGAGGTCAACCTGCACCACGTCGCGAACGCCGAGCTCGCCGCGGACCACGGCGTGCTGCTGAAGCGCGCGGTGAAGGCCGTGGCGCGCAAGCACGGCATCGCCGCGAGCTTCATGGCCAAGCCGTTCGCGGAATGGGCCGGCTGCAGCATGCACGTGCACATCAGCCTGGTCGACGAGGCCGGCAGGAACATCTTCGCCGGCACCAGCAAGGACGGCCCGTTTGCGGACACGCTGCGCCACGCGATCGGCGGCCTCGCCAGGGCGATGCCGGAATCGATGGCGATCGTCGCGCCGACCGCGAACTCGTACCGCCGCTACCGCCCGGGCGTCTTCGTCCCGCTCGAGCCCAACTGGGGCCGCAACCACCGCGGCGTCGCGCTGCGCATCCCGATGTCCGGCGTGGAGGACACGCGCGTCGAATACCGGCCCGGCGGCTCGGACGGCAATCCCTACCTCGTCATCGCCGCGATCCTCGCGGGCGTGCACCACGGCATCACGAACCAGGTCGAGCCGGGCCCGATGGTGGCGCAGGAATCCGTCATCGACGAGAAGGTCGCGCTGCCGGTGCGCTGGTCAGCGGCGCTGGACGCGTTCGAGGCGGGGACGATCCTGCCGAAGTACCTCGGCGAGAAGTTCCACCGGCTGTACGGAATCTGCCGGCGGGAGGAGGAAGAGCACTTCCACGCGGAGATCAGCGACCGCGACTACGAGTGGTACCTGCGCGCGGTCTGACCGGCGATCACCCGCCGAGCTGGATGGCCACCCACACCAGCGCGAGGCCGCCCACCAGGAACATGAGCCCCACGCGCCAGGGCTTGCCGAGCGTGTAGCGCGCCCACCAGTAACCGGTGACGAACAGGAAGGCGAGCAGGATGGCGTTCGACACGCGCAGCGCGAAGTGCGCCTCGTCGATCAGCAGGAAGGGTATCGCGGCCGGGGCGCTCGAAAGCACGACCAGCCAGAAGCTCGCGAACGCGCCCTTCAGGTCGGCCCTGGTGACCGGGTTCGGCGCCGGCGGCTTGTCGCGGACGTTGGCCGCGATCCGCTTGTACAGCGCTTCCCGCTCGGACGCCTGTGTCACGCCCTCGAGCATCTCGTCGAGCTCCCCGGCCACCAGCGCAACCGCGGCTCGCTCGTCCGGCGCTTCGCGCACGGCGAGCCCCACGCGCCGCACGCGGCCGCGATCGAACAGCTGCGCCACCACGTACAAGGCCCCGTCGATCACGCCCCAGGCGATGTTGCAGCCGATCAGCGCGATCAGCAGCTGACGCGCCCCCTCGCGGCCCTCCTCCTCGATGATGATCCCGGCGCCCAGGGTGAAGGTGAGCGTCATGATCAGGCCGAACAGCACTTCCCCCAGGCTCGAGGCCGGGTCGAGGAAGCGATGCCTGATCGAGGTGCGGCTCTCCGCGCTCATCTTGTTCTTCTCCCCCGCGCCGGCCACGTCTCAGAAGCTGTAGGCGGCGAAGATCATGCCATACCAGAACTCATCGGTACGCCCCGACGATTGCTCGATGGCGTCCCCCGGCTCCGCATAAGCCGCCACGAAGCTGATGATGATGTTGTCATTCACCGACCAGTCCATGTACCAGTCGAGCTCCCGGGCCACCGCGTCGGAGGTGACCTGCGGACCGAGCGATGCGGGGTGGTCGAGCAGGAAGTCGTAGAAGATGAGGCCGGTCGAGACGGCGTCGTTCGGCGTCACGTGCAGGCGCAGCTGGTGCGATATGAGGTTCGAGTTCGAGACGAAATACTCGCCCGCGATCTCGCCCTGCCACCAGGTGCCCCAGTCGTAGAAGCCGGTCAGAAGCCCGTCGAAGGCCTCGTTCTCGGCCGTCGCGGGATCGTCGCCTTCGAAGAAGGCATAGCGATAGGAGAGCTTCGGCGCCCAGGCCGAGCTGAACTGGTAGGCGGCCAGCGCGTTCCACGCCGTCGAGTCGAGCGCGTCGCCATTGTCCTCGAGCGCGTATTCCGCCTCGAACGAGAGCCCCTTCAATCCCGAGAACGGCGCGGTGTACGCGCGCAGGTTGTAGACGTCGAGCCCGTCGCGCTGCGGCGCCTCATCGGCATCCGCGGTCCAGGCCATGTACGTCGCCCCGAGCGTCGTGTCCTCGCCGATCGCATACTCGTAGTTCAGGCCCCAGAGCTTGCTGTCCGAGTCCGCCTCCGGCATGTCGTCCTTGTCGAGATAGAACGCCTCGACCGTGTGGTTGCCGGGCTTGAACCGGCCGATCGCCGCGAACTCGAAAGCCTTGCGCGCGCCGGTCCAGTAGCCGCCCCGCGACCCGCCGTCCGCGCCGCCGTCGTACAGCAGCATCCCGTGGCCGAGCTGGTATTGCGTGCGGCCCACCGTGAAGTCGAGCACGTTCTCGGATCCGCCGAGGCTGGTCCCGGAACGCCAGCCGACGTAGGCATCCTCGATGTCGAACGACGACGCATCCTCCCCCACCAGGGTCGGCGCGGCGCCCCAGGTCCGCGTCCCGACCGCGCTGAACTTTCCGTAGACTTGCGCCTCGCTGCCGGTCGTGTACTCCATGCTGACGGCCGGCTTGATCGAGGCCTCGGACCAGTTGTCGCTGAGGTTGCCGGAGGGCTGTTCGGGCTTCGGGTTCGTGTAGAGGGAATCGGCGAAGCCGAAAGTGCCGGCACTGGCATCGAGATTGAACGTCCAGGTCATGCCGGAAGGCATGCCCGGCATCGTGAATGCCGCGGGTTCCGCCTCGGCCTCGGCCGCGGGTGCGGCCGCCGGTTCTTCGGCGATGGCCTGGCTGGCTGCGAGCACCAGCAGGATACCGGCCGAGAGCGCATTTCGATGTATGCACCAAGTGGAAGCGTGTGACGCGTGGAGCGACTGCATGACTGGACTCCTGTGGTTCATTCGGGGGCGGCCTTGCGCTTCGCAGCGGCTTCCATCGAACGGATGAAGAACGGATAGAGCGGGACGCTGATGAGCAGCGCCACAAAGGCGTAAACGACCGTGGCCGGGTCACCGCCGAGCACGGCCCACAGGCAGTAGACGACGGCGGCGATGGCGATCCACTTGTAGGTCTGGAAGGCCCGGGGCGGAAGGCTGTTGTCAAAGACGACCTTCACCAGGGCAACGGCCGAATAAACGTACGGGACGATGATCAGGATGACGGCAAGGTCGACCAGCCGGTTGAACTGGCCGGCGAGGGTCGGCGACATCGTCGCAAAAAGCACGACGGACATCAGCACGGCGACGATGACGAGCCCGCGCGCGGGCACGCCGTTGGCATTGAGCCGGCTGAAGACGGTCGGGAACATGCCGTCATCGGCCGCCGCCTTCGCCGACTGGCCGACCAGCAGCATCCAGCCGCCGAGCGAGCCGACCGACTTCAGGACCGCGCACACGCTGATGACGACGGCGCCCGCGGTGCCGAACGCAAGCCGCCCCGCCTCGGCGAACGGCGCATGCGAGGTGCGCAGTTCCTCGTTCGGCAGGATGCCCATGATGACGGTCGAGCTCAGGATGTAGACGATCGCCGCGAGACCGAGCCCGATCAGGGTGGCGAGCGGGACATTGCGCTTCGGATTCTCGATGACGCCGGCCGAGACGGCCGCACTCTCGATGCCCATGTAGGCCCACAGCGCCATTGACGCTGCGCGCGAGATCGCGTGCATGTCCGACCCGCCGCTCACGTTCCAGCCGGCGAGGAAGGTCTCGGTGTTGAACCAGCGCCAGCCGAGCAGTGCAATGGCCAGGATCGGAATGAGGGCGAGCAACATGGTCCAGGCCTCGAGCGCCCCGATCACGCGCGGTCCAAGGATGTTGGTGAACGTGAGTCCCCAGATGACGGCGGCCGTCACGATGACGCTTGCCAGCGGGCCCTGGATGCCCGGGACCAGTTCGGACAGGTAACCCACGGCCGCGACCGCGATGGCGATGTTGCCGATCCAGTTGCCGAACCAGTACACGTAGTTGGTCTGGAAGCCCGCATACGGGCCGAGGAAATCACGCGCGTAGGCATACGGGCCGCCCTGCTGCGGGTTGAGCTGCCCGAGCTTCGCGAACACGAGGCCGAGCGCCGCCACGCCGATGGTCGCGATCAACCAGCCGAATACGGCGATGCCGCCGACCTGCGCGAGGTTGACCGGAAGCAGGAACAGGCCGGTGCCAATCATGTTGCCGGCGACCAGCATCGTCGCCTGCAACAGCGACATCTTGCGGCCGGGCGTACTCAAGCGCGGCCTGCGCCCGCCTTCAGGCACTGCACGTACTGGACGCCGTCGCGGTGCTCGATGCCATGCGTGTCATGCCCGAAACCGGGAAACAGCTTGTCCCAGGAGGCCAGAGCCCGGAGGTAACCGAGGTACGGCCCGTCCTTGGCGCCCGTCGACTCACCGGGCATCAGCATCGGGATTCCCGGCGGATACGGGACGACGCTGGTGGCGAGGACCCGGTTGGCCAGCTTGTCGAGCGGCACGTGCTCGATCTCGTCGCGCACCAGGTGCTGATAGGCGTCGCTCGGCGTCATCACGAGCTTCGGCAGGGTCGAAAACGCCTCGGCGAGCCAGTGCGTCTGCCGCGAGTCGCGCAGCTGCGCGAACATCCGGTCGGACAGGTCGCGCAGGCCGAGCTCGCCGTAGGTGCCGGGGTAGTCGCGCACGAGCTGCGGGAACGTCTGCGCCAGCGCGGCGTTGCTGTCGTAGTCGCGCTTGAAGTCGAGCAGCGCGTTCAGGAGCGTGCCCCACTTGCCCTTGGTGATGCCGATCGAGAACAGGACCAGGATCGTGAAGTCCGTGGTCTTTTCCACCTCGACGCCGCGCGTGCTCAGGTACTTCGTCACGAGACTCGCCGGGATGCCGCGCTTGTCGAGGCCGCCCTTGTCGGCGACGCCAGGCGTGACGATCGACACCTTGATCGGGTCGAGCATGCAGTAGTCGTCTTCGAGGTCGCCGAAACCATGCCAGCTCTCGCCGGGATGCAGGACCCAGCATTGCGGGTCGGTGGCGAGCAGCTCGGCGGGCGCGTCCGAGAACCTGACCTTCTTGCCCGTCTTCGGGTTCCTGACGGTGTCCGCGTTCCAGGTCTTGAAGAACCACTCGCCCTTCTCCGCGAACTCGCCGTGGACGCGCCCCATGACCTGGCGGAATGCCACGGCCTCGCCGATCGACTCGTCGATGAGCGCCCGGCCCCCCGGACCGTCCATCATCGCGGCCGTGATGTCGTTGGACAGGATGATCGCGTATAGCGGCGAGGTCGACGCCTGCATCATGAAGGATTCGTTGAAGCGCGAGTGCGGGATGGCGCCGCGTCCGTCGCGGATGTGCAGGAAGGAAGCCTGCGACAGGGCCGCCAGCAGCTTGTGCGTGGAATGCGTGGCGAAGATCGTGGGACCCTTGTGGTCCTTGGGGTCACCGTGCATCCCGTGCCGGTCGCTATAGAGCGGGTGGAAGCGCGCGTATGCATACCAGGCCTCGTCGAAATGGATGCGGTCCACGCTCGGATCCAGCAGTTCCTCGAGCCGCCGCGCGTTGTAGCAGAGGCCGTCGTAGGTCGAGTTCGTGACGACCGCATACACGGCCCGCTTGTCGACGCCCTTGGTCACCAGCGGGTTGGACTTGATGGAGGCATTGATCGCCGCCTTGCCAAGCCGCGACGGCGGGATCGGGCCGATGATCCCGTAGCGGTTGCGCAGCGGGACGAGATAGTTCGGGATGCCGCCGGTCATGACCAGGCTGTGCTCGATCGACTTGTGGCAGTTCCTGTCGCACAGCGCGACCTGGTTCCGCCCCACGGCCGCCATGAAGATCACGCGGTTCGACATCGACGTGCCGTTGGTGACGCAGTAGGTCCGGTGCGCGCCGAAGACGCGGGCCGCGTATTTCTCGTGCTCGCCGATAGGCCCGGTGTGATCCAGCAGGGAGCCCAGGCTGCCGACGCTGATCGAAAGGTCGGAACGCAGCGCGTTCTCGCCCATGAAGTCGAAGAAGATTCGGCCGATCGGCGACTTCAGGAACGCGATGCCGCCCTGGTGGCCCGGGGTGTGCCACGAATACTCGTAGTCGCGGGTGAATTTCATCATGGCCGCGGCCATCGGCGGCAGCAACACCTCCAGGTAGCGGCGGATCGCGGCAACCACGCGCCCCGCGACGAATGACGGCGTGTCCTCGAGCGTCCAGACGAATTCGTCCACCATCTCCATCACTTCGACGGACAGGGACGCTGCCTCGCGCCGTTCCGCCATCAGGAAAACGGGGATCCTGTCGTTGCGCGAGCGTACGTACCGGATGAAGGCCCGGGTGCGCTCGTGGTCGCCGTCATCGCCGAGGTTCCAGTCGACCAGGACGGCGTGGATGGCGGAATCCGACGTGATCACGGACGTGCCGTCCTCGGCGGAGATCGCCTCGACGATCTCGACCGCGTGACCCTGGAGCTCCTGGAGCAGCGTGCCGATGGCGCGGCCTTCGGCGGTCTGCGTGCGGAGCTCGTCGTCCACGACGAGCACCCGCATGTGCTGCCGATTCGATTTGCGCTCGGTCATCGTTCCATGTCCTCCGTTGGATGCGCTTCTACGTCAATCGCCGTATGCGTGTTCTGCGAAAAACGCGCGGGTCTTCTCGCCAAATTCGCCATACCACTGCTTGTACAGATCGCCGAAATCACCCGAGGCATAACGCCGGCTCAGCGCACGATCGACCGCCAGGCGGAAGTCGTCGTCGTTGCGCGCCATCGCGAGGGCGAGGGATTCGTGCGTGAACTGGCGGTCCAGCACGACGAAGTCCCTGCGTTCCGCGACCGGGATGGCGCCCAGCGCGATCGAGCGCTCGGCGAAGAAGACGTCCACGTCGCCGTCGCGCAACTGCTGTATGCCCGAGCGATGGTCCGCGACCGGCACGATCTTCGCGTCCACCTGCAGGGCATCGCGCCGTTCCGCCAGCCATTTCTCCGACGTCGTGCCCGAGACCGCCGCGATTGAGGTGCCCTTCAGCACCTTGACCGCGGGGGAACCGCGCCATACGACTTTCCTCGTGTCGGGCGACTCGGAAAGCGCGTTGAGCAATGCGGTCGGCGCATCGGCGCGCAGCACGGCCCGGTTGCCGCCCGCGAAGACGGGAATCGAGAACGACACTTCCTGCCGCCGGTCCAGCGTCACGCTCATCGGCGTGCACAGGAGGTCGATGCTGCCCTGCTGCACGCTAGACACGCGCTCCTCGGCCGCCACGGGCACCCACTCGACCCTGAGCCCGGGCGCGAACTGCGCCTTGATCTGGTCCGCAACGTGGCCGCACAGCGCGACGGCGTACCCGTCGGCCTTGCCTGCATCGTTGCGGAACGACAGCGGGCTGGCATCGACCAGGTAGCCGAACCTGATGCTGCCCGTTTCGCGGATGCGGTCCAGCGTCGCCGCCGTGGCCGGAACCGCCGCCAGGGCGACGACGGCCGCCGCGAAAGTTGCGAGTACGCGTGGCGCAAGCCGGAGCTTGGTGCCGCGCGGGGCTTCGACTCGTTCGACGTGCATGATCGTTCTCCTCTCGTTTGGTTGCGCGGCCACGTCAGGCCTTCCCGGCGGGTACATTGCCCGCCGCAAAGCGAGGCGCGATGAAGCCCCAGATGATGTAGGCGACGCCGAGCACGAGCATGCCGCCCATCACGGCCTCCATGCCCGAGGCATAGAGCGCGAAGACGCTGTAGCCCATCGCGACCAGCGCGACGAGCATGTCGAGTCGGTACTTGCCCTGCGGGACCCTCGCGGTCTTCATCATGATCACGAGCGAAGACAGCGCGACGACGTACGGAATGACATTCGTGACCACCGCGAGGTTGACGAGCGCACTGAACTGCTCGCTGAGCGTCGGCGAGATGGTCGACAGAGCGAGCACTGTCTGGACGATGCCGAGCACGATCATGCCCGCGATCGGCGCCCCCATCCTGTTCACCCGGGCGAACAGCGCAGGGAACATCCGTTCCTCGGCTGCCGACTTGCCGGTCTGCGCCAGCGTGAACTGCCAGCCCAGGAGCGATCCCAGGCAGGCCAGGACCGCGAGCGCCATGATGACCTTGCCCACGACCGGATTGAACATGTACTCATACGCGAGCCCGAACGGCCCGGTCGAGTCCGCAAGCGCCGCGTTGGGCACGATGCCCTGGATCACGGTCGTGGAAAGCACGTAAATCACCGCGGCGCCGAGCGTCCCGAACAGGCAGGCAAGCGGCACGTCGCGCTTGGGATTCTCCACGGCCGAGGAGTTCTGCGCAGCCGACTCCATGCCGAGGAATGCCCACAAGGTCAGCGAGATGCTGGAACCCATGCCCTGCGCGATGCTGAGGCCCTGCGGATTCCACGCCTCCGCGAAGGTCTCCCGGCTGAACCAGAACCAGCCGATCAGCGAGATCGCACCGACCGGGAGGATGACACCCCACACCGTGACCGATCCGATCTTTCCCGTGACGCTCGGGCCGCCGAAATTGGCCACCGTCGTGAGCCACAGGAGCGCGATCACGCTCAAGCAGGTCATGAGGTCGGCGTTGCCGACATCCCCGGGAAAAACGTCGAGAGATATCCGACCGCCGAGATCCCGATCGCGACGTTGCCGATGGCGAGCGAGAGGAAATAAAGGAGGAAGACCTGGAAGTAGCCGTCCTTACCGTACGCGTCCTCCGCATACGCCGCCATGCCGCCCGGTCGCTGGTTGTACATCCCCGCCTGCGCGAAACCGTACGCGATCGCCATCGAACCGACCGCGGTCACGATCCACGAAAGCAGCGAGATCGCGCCGACCTGGGCCATGTTGGTCGGCAGCATGATGATGCCCGAGCCCATCATGTTCACGGCGACGATGAACGTGAGTTGCATCAGGTTCATCTTCTTTTGCTCAGCCATTACCCTTCTCCTTCTTGCCCCGCTGGGGACTTACTCCCGAACGACGTAGGTGTGGAACTTGATCCGGCCGTCCACCAGCTCCTGGTAGACGCCCTGCACTTCATAGTTGAACCCGGGGAAGCGGTTGAACGATTCCTCGAATGTCAGGAAGTAGTCCAGCATCGGCTTGGCGCGCTCGTCCCAGCGCTCGCCGGGGACCACGACACCGATGCCTGGCGGGTAGATCAGCGCGAGTGTAGCCGAGATGCGGCCCTTGATGCCCGAGAGCGGCACGTAATCGACCTCGTTCGCGACCAGGGCCTCATAGGCATCCTTCGAGGTCATCGCGAATTCGGGGAAGCTGCTGGCGCGGAAAGACAGCTTCTGCAGCTCCTTCACGTTGGCCCCGCGGTAGAACTCGTGCATCTCCTGGCAGACCTGCCGGATCGAATAGCCGGCATAGCGCTTGCTGTTCTGCGAATACAGCGTCGGCAGGACGTCGCCCAGCGCGGCGTCCCGGTCCCAGAGATTCTTGAACTTGACGAGCTTCGCGATCAGGGCGTTGAGCTTGCTCTCGTCTTCGGCCGGCGTCAAAAGGAACAGGATGCTGTTGAGGTCGCACTTTTCGGGGACGATGCGCTGCTCGCGCAGGTAGTTCGCCAGCACCGTCGCCGGCACCCCGAAATCCAGGTATTCGCCCGTCTTGCGGTCGATGCCGGGCGTCAGCAGCATCAGCTTGTTCGGGTCGACCATCGCATAGTCCGCCGCGATGCCGGAGTAGCCGTGCCAGGCGCTCTTCGGATCGAACACCCAGCATTGCTGTTCCTGCTTCAGGACATGGGTCGGCAGGTCTTCCCAGGCGACTCCGGTGGCGTCCTTGGCGACCTTGGAGCCGCGGATCGTCACGACGTCGGGCACGAACGGATCGAAGAACCAGGCCTCCTCGGCATTGCGGCCCGTGCGCGCATAGTGGCGGCCGAATTCACGCAGCTTCTTGCGCGCCTCGATGCCGAGCTCGATGCAGCGGTCCCACAGCATTTCGCCGGCCTTGCCCTCGTGCACCTTGGCATTCACGTCCAGCGCGGCGAACAGCGGATAGAAGGGCGACGTCGAGGCATTCATCAGGAACGATTCATTGAAGCGTTTGTGCTCGATGAAGCGCTTTTGTCCCTTCAGGTGCTCGTCGCGCTTGTGGATCTGCGAAGCCTGCGAGAAACCCGCCAGCTGCTTGTGGACGGACTGCGTGGAGAACAGCCCGGCCGTCTCGGGGCCGAGCTTCTCGATGCGCATCGGGCTGTGGTTCTTGAACAGCGGGTGAAACGCGTTGTAGCCGATCCACGCTTCGTCCCACAGCACGTAGTCGCACAGGTGCCCGATCTTCTCCAGGACCTTGTCCACGTTGTAGACCGTGCCGTCATAGGTGGCGAGCTGGATGCAGGCCAGGCGGAACGGGCGCCCGGACTTGTGGCGCTCCGGATCCTTCACCATCGGGTGGGTGCGGATTCTCTCGCGAAGCGTGCGTTCGTCCCACGCGTCCCAGTCCACCGGCCCGATCATCCCGAACGGGTTCCGCGCGGTCGGAAGGAAAATCGGGATCGCTCCCGCCTGGACCAGCGCCCCCTGGTGCAGCGACTTGTGGTTGTTCCGGTCGAACAGCACCAGGTCGCCACGACGCAGCACGGCATTGGCAACGACCTTGTTGGCGGTGGTCGTGCCATTCAGCACGAAGTAGGTGCGGTCCGCGCCGAAGACCTTCGCGGCATGGCGCTGTGCGTCGACCGCCGCCCCGACGTGGATCAGCAGGTCACCGAGGTCCACGTCGGCGTTGCACAGGTCGTTGCGGAAGATCTGCTCGCCGAAATGCTTGAAGAACAGCTGCCCGGCAGGCGATTTCCGGAAGAACTGCCCGCCCTGGTGTCCCGGACAGGCGAAGGAAACGTTTGCCTCCGAGTCGTAAGCCATCATGCCGCCGAAGAAAGGCGGCAACAGGCTCATGCCGTAGTCGACGATGCTCGTGACGACTTGCTTTGCATAGAACGCCGCGGACTGCTGGCCGAGATAGATGTAACCATCGACCTCGCCGGTCGATCCAAGCACGGCGATGTCGGAAATCCTGTGCGCATCCGCGAGCGCCCAGAGCGGCGTGCGAAAACCGATGCTGCGGACCGCTTTCCCGAGCTTGCGCGCAGGCTCGAGCAGGTCGCCGTCGGCGGCCACGATGTATGCGCCGACCGAAGCATCCTCGCTGACGTCACGGTCGTAGTCATCGCTGACCTCGACCTCGAATTTCTCGGCCTCGAGGCGCTGCAGCAGTTCGCCGGCCTGCGGATGCTTACCGAATCCCAGCGCGACCACCTTCAGCAGGCGGTGGAAGGGAATCGGGATCGTCGGCGTGCTGACGGCGTGCTCGATCATGCCAGCTCCTACTTCTTCTTCTTCGGCCGGGTCCGCGCCGCGGATCGTGCCTTCAGGCAGTACACGCGGTAGCTGCCCTCGTGCTCTTCGGCGCCCTCGACCTCCTTGGCGAAGCCGGGGAAGCGGTGGCCGTACTCCTGCAGGGTGCGCAGGTACGTGAGCCACGGGCCATCGTCGCGGCCGAGGTTCTCGCCCGGCATCACGATGGGAATTCCTGGCGGATAGGGAATCACGCCGACCGCGGCCACGCGACCCGCCATCTCGTCGAGCGGAACCTTCTCGGCGTCGCCCGCCATCAGCAGCTGGAATGCGCGTCGCGGCGTCATTTCGGGAGTCGGCAGCGTGGCATACGCCTGCGCCTGCCAGTGGCCCTGGCGGCTCTTGCGAAGCTGGGCCCACATCTGGTCGCCGAGGTCCTTGAGTCCCATGCCCGCGTAGCGCTCGGGGGCGTTCGCGACGACGCCGGGCACGACCTCCGCGAGCGGCGCGTTGCGGTCGTAGTCGGCCTTGAAGTCGAGCAAGGTGTTGAGGAGCGTGCCCCACTTGCCCTTGGTCACGCCCATCGAGAACAGGAACAGGACCATGTGGTCCGTCGTGCGCGACGGAACGATGCCGTGTCGCCCGAGGTACGCGGTGACGATGTCGGCGGGTATTCCGTTCCTGTCGAGCTGGCCGTCCGCCTTCATGCCCGGGCAGACGATGCCGAACTTGATCGGGTCCAGCATGCACCAGCCGTCCGGCAGGCCTTCGAAGCCATGCCAGTCGTCGCCCGGGTGCAGCACCCAGCAGTTCGGGTCCGTTGCCAGCCTTTCCGCCGGCACCTCGTGGAACGGCGTGCGCTTGCCGCTCTTCGGGTCCCGCACGAAGTCGGCATTCCACGGCGCGAAGAACCAGTCCTTCTTCGCGAGGAACTCCTGCCGGGCGCGCGCGACCGCCAGCCGGCAGGCGACGGCCTCGTCGATCGTCTCCTGGGTCAGCACCTGTCCCGCCGGCCCGTCCATGATCGCCGCCGCGACGTCGTTCGACGCGATCAGCGCGTACAGCGGCGACGTGCTCGCCTGCGTGCAGTACGCCTCGTTGAAGCGGCCATGGTCGATCGCGCCGCGTCCGTCGCGGATGTGGATGAAGGAAGTCTGCGACAGCGCGGTCAGCAGCTTGTGCGTCGAATGGGTCGCGAACACGGTCGGCGCGTCCTTCGCGTGCGAGGCCGGGTCGCCGCGCATCGCGAAGCGGTCGCGGTACATCGGGTTGAAGCGCGCGTACCCGTACCACGCCTCGTCGAAATGTATGCGGTCCACGCTCTTGCCGAGCCGCTCCTGGGCCTCGGCCGCGTCGTAGCACATGCCGTCATAGGTGCAGTTGGTCAGCACCGAGTACACCGCGCGCTTGTGCCCGCTGGCCTTCGCAAGCGGGTTCGCAGCGATGCACTTCGCGATCGCCTTCGGCTCGAGCTGCTCCGGCGCGATCGGCCCGATGATGCCGTAGCGATTGCGGGTCGGCATCAGGAACACCGGGATGCCGCCCGTGTTCACCAGGCCCTGCTCGATGGACTTGTGGCAGTTGCGGTCGCACAGCGCGAGCTCGTTGTCGCCCACGCAGGCGGACATGATGGCGCGGTTCGACGCCGAGGTGCCGTTGGTGACCGTGTAGGAGCGCTGCGCGCCGAACACGCGCGCGGCGAAGCGCTCGCTCTCGCCGACCGGGCCGCTGTGGCCGAGCATCGAGCCGAGCGCGCCGCGCTCGATGCCCATGTCGGTGCGAAACAGGTTCTCGCCGAAGAAGTCGAAGAACACCCGGCCGACCGGGGATTTCAGGAATGCGACGCCGCCCTGGTGCCCGGGCGCCGCCCAGGAATACTCGCGCTCCCGGTCGTAGCGCGCGAGCGCCGCGGCGTACGGCGGCAGCAGGCCGGCGAGGTATCGTTCCATCGAAGCCTGGACCCGGCCGCTGATGAACGACGCCGTGTCCTCGAGTATCCAGATGAATTCGTCCGCGAGGGTCGCGACCTCCACGCTGACCGAGCCGGCGAGTTCGCGGCCGGCCATGAGGAAGATCGGCAATTTCGCATTGCGCTTGCGCACGGCGCGCAGCAAGGCGGTCGCCTGCCCGTGGGCTGCCTTGTCGTTCCGCCCCGAGGTCCAGTCGACCAGCAGGCAGTGGATCCCGGAGTCCGACACGACCGTGGCGATGCCGTCTTCGTAGGAGTTCGCCTCGACGACTTCGATCGCGCGCGAGCGCATCTCCGAGATCAGTGCCCGCACGCTGCGGGCGGCCGCATTCGTGTTGTCGGCATCGTCGTTGTCCACGACCAGCACGCGACGGATCAACGAGTTACTTCCTGTACGTTGCATCATGAATGAGCCTGTCCTGGTTGCCAGAGGAATGCCGTTGACGCAGGTTAATCTGTACCGTGCGGTCCGGTCATCTGGCCCGCTGGGCGCGTTCCAGGGCCGCAGATTGACACCGGCATGACAAACGACAACGTAAATTCGGCAATTTGCCTGAAAGGGGCGTAACATCTTTGGCACAAGGCCGCACCTCTTCGCGAGGGCCATGAAGACCATCGACTGCCCGGAGCACGAGACGTTTCAGGCTGCCTTGAGGGGCGCGCGGGTGCGCTACGTGCTGCGCGCCCGGCAGCAGCGAAACTGGCGGCTGCTGCGGGCCAACCTGGACGGCGTCGGCGTCATGGCCGGACGGGAGGGCGCCGCGAACGTCTGCAGCGGCGTCGCGACGGCCGGCAACTTCAATGCCTTCTTCTCGCTGGACGACGGGGAACCGTTCACCGTCGACGGCCATCGCCTGGAGGGGGACAAGGTCGCCTGGATGGCGCCCGACTGCACGTTTCACTGCGCCTCGGACCGCCCCGCGAGCTGGCTTCGCATCATGTTGCCCGTCGACATGGTCACGTCGTGGTTCGCCTGTCACGAGGACGAATGCGACCCCGCCCTGCTGACCGGCAATCGCGTCGAGAAGTCGAATCTCCCGGCGGCGCCGCTGATTCGCCTCGCTCACGGCGTGCTCGAATTGGACGCGACCGGCGAGAAAACCCTGCGTGGCTACGCGCGGAAGAGCGAAGCACGGCTCGAACTCCTCGATGCGGTGCTTCGCACCGTCGTGCCCGTGGCCGGCGCAAGCCGCCAGATCGGCCGGCAGGTCAGGCATGCGCCGCACATCCTGGACCGCGCGCTCGCTTTCATCGCGAGCCGGAAGGAAGCCCAGATTCGCATCGCGGACCTGTGTCGTGCCACCGGCGTTTCCGAACGGACCTTGCGCAACGTCTTTTACCGGAATTTCGGGATGTCGCCCCACCAGTACCTGATGGTCGGCACGGCTGCACGACGTTCGCGAGCGGCTCCGCAATGCCGGCCCGGGCGCGAAGGTGTCCGGCATCTGCGCGGACTTCGGCATCTGGGATTTCGGCCGGTTCGCCGGCCAGTACCGCGGCTTATTCGGCGTCCTGCCGTCGCAGGAGCTCGCCGCGCGGCGTGGCGAAATGCCTCAAGCGCGACCTTCGCGCGCGGCCACGCGTCGCTCGAGCGTCTTGCGCGGATACTCCCCGAAACAGACGTAATAGTCCCTGGCCATCCGGCCGGTGTCCTTCACGCCCAGTCTGCGGGCGATGGAGGTGACCGTCTCGATGCCTGGCTTGGCGGCCGAAAGCTGCGCCCGGATTGCCTGCAGCTTGCGCGCGCGCAGGTATCGCTTCGGGCTCATGCCGAACGCCTCGATGAAGATCGCGCGCAGGGTCCGTTCGCTGACCCCGCTCGCCTTGCACAGGTCGGCAATGCGCACGGCTCTTGTTCCCGGAGACTCGCGACGAAGCGCGCAATGCGGCGTCATGGCTTCGGCGCGCGGAACGCGTGGACGCCCTACCCGCGTGCCCGTCCACGGCGGTGCGAATCGACCGTTTGGCGGCGGTGCGCTTCTTCGGCGCGGCGCGTGAGGACATGTTTGCCCCGGCTTCGCTGGAGTTGCCGTGAGTCGAGCATTGCAAGTTCCCCGTCCTTCGCCGCTACGTAGAACTGGCACCGGCCTGCTTCTTCGCAGCGTGCACAACGATCCCTACAGAATACGCTGCCTGGCGCCGCCGGCGCCTCGGCCTGCCGTGCCGCCGGGATCCGCTCGCGGATCCAGTCCTGGAAGCCCGCCAGCACGATCTCCTTGGAAGACAGGATGCCCTGCGTATAGGCACCCGAGGCGAGGCCGCGCTGCACCGAAGCCGTCAGGATCTCGTCTTCGGCCTGCACGCGCGAGTTGAGCCGCGCGCACAGGAAGCGCGCCGCCTTCATTTCCCGCCGGTCGTCCGGGAAGCCGAACGAGCGGGCGCGGATGAGCGTGCGGCCCGCGCCGAGCGGCAGGACGTGGAAGAAATCCATCCACTCCGGGTAGATGTCGAAGAACACGTTCGGGTAGAGGCCGAAGTAGGTCCACCGCCGGCGCATGTCCTCCGGCAGGTGCTCCATCACCGGCAGGAACTTCGCATAGCCCTGCGCGCTCCAGGACTTGAGCGGCTTTTCCCGCATGCGGTGCGAGAGGCGCATCGTGCCGCCGGGGAAGGACTCGCGGTCATACTGAGATTCCATCAGCGCGGAGAGGCCCGGATGGCCGATCGGGAAGTGATAATCCTCGACGTAATTCTCGATCAGGTTCTTCCAGTCGATCTCGACCTCGCGGGTCCAGGTCTCGTCGAGCGGGACCATGCGCTCGATCCGGTAGTGCGAGAGCTCCGCGACGTGCGGGGCCATGCGCTCGGCGACCGAGGGCTCGCCGCCGCGGAAGCGGATGAAGACCATCCCCATGAAAGTCTCGAGCTCGATCGGCTTCAGGCCGTACTGTGAGCGGTCGAACTTCGGGAACGTGTCCGGGGCGCTGACGCTGCGGTTGCGGCCGTCCAGGTGATAGGTCCAGCCGTGGTACATGCAGGTCAGGAACTTCGCGCACCGTCCGCGATCGCCGGAGACCACCGCGTGGGCGCGGTGCGCGCAGACGTTGTGGAACGCGCGGACCTCGCCGTCGGTCCCGCGCACGACGAAGCCGCGGCGGCCGAAGAACTCGAAGGTGACGTAGTCGCCCGCCTCCGGCAGTTCGCTCTGGTGGCAGACGACCTGCCACGAGGACATGAAGATGTGTTCCTTCTCGAGCTCGTGGAACTCGGCGCTGTGGTAGGCCCACGCCGGGAGCGTCAGCCTGATCGCGGGGTCGGCCGGCGGCTTCCGGCTCCGCCGGCGTCCGGCGCGCCGGCGCGGTGGCCTCGATGCGCGGGGCGAGCCAGGGGAAGACGCTGCACAGGTACGCGCGGCACTGGCGGCGCGCGGCCTCGCGATCGAAACCGTCGCCCTCGAACAGGATCCCCTGCCACTGCTGGTCGATGAGTCCCATGAGTCCCTGCGCGACTGCCTCGGCATCCGGCCAGGGCCCATTCCCGCGCGCCGCGATGAGCCGTTTGCAGAGGTCTATGACCATCCTGCTCCAGGCGGAATCGCGTTCGCCGCAGATACGCTGGTAGTCGCCGCGCGCCTTGCTCTCGGCGAGGAACGCGTACCACACGGCGATCTTGTGAGAATCGGAAAGCGCCCGCCCGAGGCTCGCGTCCACGATGCCGAGGAGCGCGCGCAGCGCGTCGTCGCCCGCCTCCTCGAGCACGCCCGCCATGGCGTCGGCGAACTCTTCCGACACCTCGCGCAGGGTCGCCAGGAGGAGCGCTTCCTTGCTGCCGAAGTGGAAATTGATCGAGGCCGCCGTGTGCCCCGCGACGCCTGCGATCTTGGCGGAGGTTACCGCCGACAAGCCGTGCCGCGAGATCGCCGCGACCGTCGCCTGGATCAGGTCGAGCTTGGAGCCGCTCGGGCGGCCGTCTGTGCTGGGTTCGAGATTGGCGGCCATGCTAGCCTCCTCGGCGGATGCCACACATTCTATCCCGTTGTGCCCCGTTGACTCAACGCTTATTCAGTTTACTAAATATCGGTTTAGTCATGCGTAACACCTTGTTCCTCGTGATGTTTCTTTCCGCGGCGACGACGGCGCTCGCCGCCACGGAGAAACCCGCCACGTACGGCATGGAGATCCGGACCGCCTCGATTTCGATGCCGGACGGCGTCCGGCTCTCGGCGGACCTCTATCAACCAACCGGCGGCAGGGCCGACGAAAGTTTTCCGGTCCTGCTCGAGTACCTGCCCTATCGCAAGCACGAGGCACGCAGCCGCAACTGGGCGCTCTATTCGTATTTCGTGCAGCGCGGCTACGTCGTCGCCGCGGTCGACATCCGCGGGACCGGCAACAGCGAGGGACGCCTCATTCCCTACGAGTATTCCGACGTCGAGCACGCCGACGGCGAGGTCGTGATCGACTGGCTGTCGAAGCAGCCCTGGTCGAACGGCAGCGTCGGGATGTTCGGCATCTCCTGGGGCGGCTTCAACTCGATCCAGATGGCGGCGCGGAAGATCCCCGCGCTCAAGGCGGTCATCGCGATCGACGCGACCGAGGATCTCTACCAGGACGACGTGCATTACATGGACGGCATCATGCACCTCGATTCCTGGGAAATGAGCATGGACCTCGACAACGCCCGGCCCGGCGCGCCCGAATACCGGATCGACGACGACAACTTCCGCGACCGGTTCGACACCGAACCCTGGACGCTGTCGCACAAGCGGCAGCAGCGCGACGGGCCGTACTGGGACCGCGCGTCGGTGCGCGGCCGCTACGACGATATCCGCATCCCGACCTTCCACATCGGCGGCTGGTACGACGGCTACCGCGACAGCGTCGCGCGCATGCTCGAGCACGTGAAGAACGCGCCGGTGAAGGCGATCGTCGGCGCCTGGCACCACACCTGGCCGAACCAGCCCTATCCCGGTCCCGGCATGGAATGGCGCCACGAGGCGATCCGCTGGTTCGACCAGTTCCTGAAGGGCGAAGACACCGGAATCCTCGACGAGCCGCGCTTCGCGGTGTTCGTGCGCGACTGGCACCCGCCGGGCCCGCAACTCGACGACGCGCCGGGAAAATGGCGCTACGAAGATGGATGGCCGGTCGCGCGCATCCGCGACCGGGTCCTGTACCCTCAGCCCGACCATACGCTGGCGGACCAATCGCCGCCGGCCGCGACGCACGCCGCTGCGGCTACGTCCCCTCGTCCGGCTTCGAGGCCGGCGGGCCCGTCATGTGGTGGGGCGATGTCGCGCATGACCAGCGCGGCACGGATGCCTTCAGCCTCGTCTATGACAGCGGCCCCCTCGCGGAAGACGTCGAAATCCTCGGCTTCCCGCGCGCGACCCTGACCGTATCCGCCGACGCGACGCGCGCCAACTGGATCGCGCGGCTCTCGGACGTCGCGCCCGACGGCACGGTGACGCAGGTCACGGGTGCCGCCATGAACGGCACGCACCGCGTCTCGGCGCGCGACCCGAAAGCGCTCGTGCCCGGCGAGCCGTTCGGGCTCGACATCGAAATGCATTTCACGTCGTGGGTGTTTCCGAAGGGCCACCGCATCCGTCTCGCGGTCAACAACGCGATGTGGCCGATGCTATGGCCGACGCCTGAGCCGATGACGACGAAACTGGAACTCGGCGCCTCGCGGCTCACGTTGCCGGTCGTGCCATACGAGAGCCGGCCGGTGCCCGACTACCTGCCGCCCGCGAAGGACCCGGTGTTCGCCGGGGTGGAATCGATCGAGGGCGGCACGACATCGGGCTACGGCGAGATCTCCTCCGTCGACCGCAACCCGCAGACCGGCACCGTGGTCGCCAGGGCGACCAATGGCTCCGGCACGCGCTATCCGTGGGGCACCGAGCGCTCACTCGAGACGATCCGCTACGAGATCAACGACGGTGCGCCGGCCGACGCCACGGTCACCGGCACCCACCGCATGGAAGTCGACCTGCCCGGCCGCAAGCTCGTCTGGGATGCCGAGCTGACGTTTCGCAGCGACCGCGAAAATTTCTTCTACACTTACCGCCGGCGGCTGACCGAAAACGGCAAGCCGGTCCGCGAGAAGACCTGGAACGAAACCATACCTAGGGATTACCAATGACGAAGCACACGAATGCACGCCTTGCGTGGTCGATCGGGATGCTGCTGGCCGCCGCCGCGATCGCGGGCTGCGCGCGCGACGCGTCCGATCCCGTGGAGGCGAGGAAATCCGCCGTTGCGGACCTCGCCTTGCGCAACGGCGCGATCTACACGGTGGACGGCGCCCGCAGCTGGGCCGAGACGATCGCGATCGACGACGGGCGCATCGTGTACGTCGGCAACGACGCCGGCGCGAAGGATTACATCGGCCCGCAGACCGAGGTCGTCGACCTCGAAGGCCGAATGGTCATGCCGGGCATGCAGGACGTGCACATCCACCCGATCTCGGGCGGCATCGAGGCGAACGGCTGCGACCTGAACGCGGCGACCACGGTTGACGAGTACGTCGCGATCATCAAGAAGTACGCCGACGAGCACCCCAACGAACCCTGGATCAAGGGCGGCGGCTGGGCGATGTCCGCCTTCGGCCCGGGCGCGCTCGCGCGCAAGGAGCTGATCGACGCGGTCGTTCCCGATCGCCCCGTCATCCTGTGGAGCCGCGACGGCCACACCACCTGGGTCAACAGCAAGGCGCTCGAAGCCGGCGGTATCACCAGGGACACGCCGGACCCGGCGGACGGGCGCATCGACCGCGACCCGAAGACGGGCGAGGCGTCGGGCAGCCTGCAGGAGGGCGCGAGCGCCCTGGTCGCCGACAAGTCGCCGCCCGACAGCGACGAGAAGCGCGACGCCGGCCTGCGATACGCCATCAGGATGCTGAACCGGTTCGGCATCACCGGCGTTCAGGACGCCTCGGTCAACGAGGCGGACCTCCAGTCCTACCGCCGCCTCGACGAGGCCGGCGAACTGACGATGCGCGTGGTCGGTTCCCTCTGGTGGGAGCGCGACCAGGGCCTCGAGCAGATCGACGCGATCAAGAACCTGCGCCGCGAGTTCACGAAGGGCCGCATCGACGCCGGCACTGTCAAGATCATGCAGGACGGCGTGATGGAGAATTACACCGCGGTCGTGCTCGAGCCCTACAAGCTGAAGGGGCAGAAGGACGTGCGCGGCATCCCGATGGTCGAGCCTGAACTGCTCAAGAAGGCGGTCACGCAGCTCGACGCCGACGGCTTCCAGGTGCACTTCCACGCCATCGGCGACGGCGCGGTGCGCCAGTCGCTGGACGCGGTCGAGGCCGCGCGCGCGGCGAACGGCAACCTGGGCCACCGCCACCACATCTCGCACATCCAGCTCATCCACCCGGACGACCAGCCGCGATTCCGGAAGCTCGGCGTGATCGCGAACTTCCAGCCACTGTGGGCCTACGCAGATGACTACATCAAGGACCTGACGCTGCCCTTCGTCAGCAAGGAGACGGCGACGTACATGTACCCGATCGCAAGCATGGAAAGAAGCGGCGCGGTCGTCGCCTTCGGCAGCGACTGGTCGGTGTCATCCGCGAACCCTTTCGAGGAGATGGAAACCGCCGTTACACGCATGGGCGCGCTCGGCGAGACCGAGGTGCCCTGGATGCCGGAGGAACGGATCGGCGTGCCCGAGGCCGTCGCGGCATTCACGATCAACGCGGCATACACCAACCGCGACGAGGCGAACACCGGCTCGCTCGAGGTCGGCAAGCGCGCCAACCTCGCGGTCCTCGACCGCAACCTCTTCGACATCCCGGCCATGGAGATCTCGGACACGAAGGTGCTGGTGACGCTGTTCGAGGGCAAGGCGGTGCACGGCAAGCTCGGGGAACTGTGATGAAAGCGCCACGGCATCGCGTCGATCCGGAAGGCCGGCGGCTCCCGATCAAGCTCGACGCCACCAGCAACGGCGAGTTCGTGCCGGTTCCGCTCACGCGGGCCAACCGGCACGCCAACCACCTGGCGCAGCAAGCGGCCGGCGCGAACGCGAAGCGGCTCGCGCTTGGCCGGCGCGACTTCCTGATCTCGGGATGCGGCGCGGCGAGCACGCTGCTCGCCTTCAATGCGGCCAACGCGGCTGCGGGGCGGACCGGCGGCTTCTTCGACCTGCCCGCCGTCGCAGCCACCGAGCCCGAAGCGGCGGCGGCGAAGCTCGAGACCGGCGAGTTCATCTTCGACGTGCAGGGCCATTACGTCGATCCGACCGAGGCCTGGCTGAAGGTCGCCCCTGAATCGGCGTTCAACTGGTCGCCGAAGGCCGGTTGCGCGCTCGCCGACGGCAAGACGCCGCGCAGCCACCTCGCCTGCCTCACGTCCGAGGAGTTCGTGAAGGACGTGTTCCTCGACAGCGACACCGACATGATGGTGCTGTCGTTCGTGCCGTCGCGCCGCGACGCCTCCCCGCTCGAGATCGAGTCGGCGGACAACGTGCGGCGGATCGTCGACCGCATGGAGGGCAACCATCGCCTGTTGATCCACGGGCGCGTGAACCCGAACCAGCCGGGCGACCTGGAGGACATGCCGCGCCTCAAGGAGCAGTTCGGCGTCTGTGCCTGGAAGACCTATACGCAATGGGGCCTCGACGGAAAGGGCTTCTACCTCGACGACGAGGTCGGCATCCGCTTCGTCGAGGAGGCACGCCGGCTCGGCGTCAAGGTGATCTGCGTGCACAAGGGGCTTCCGTTCGGGCGCGAATCCTACGAGCACAGCCAGTGCCGCGACATCGGGCCGATCGCGAAGCGCTTCCCGGACGTGAGCTTCCTGGTCTATCACTCGGGTTTCGTCGCCGAGGTCGAGGAAAAGGCCTATGGGCAGAACGCGGGCGGGGACGGCATCGACACGCTGATCCGGTCGCTGGAGGAGAACGGCATCCGGCCGGGCTCCAACGTGTACGCGGAGCTCGGCAGCACCTGGCGCTTCCTGATGCGCGATCCCGAGCAGGCGGCCCACGGCGTCGGCAAGCTGCTGAAGCATTGCGGGCCGGACAACGTGCTCTGGGGCACGGACTCGATCTGGTACGGGTCGCCGCAGGACCAGATCCAGGCATTCCGGGTGTTCCAGATCACGCCGGAGTTCCGCGACCGGTTCGGCTATCCGGAGATCACGCCCGAGCTGCGCGCCAAGGTCTTCGGCCTGAACGCGATGCGGCCCTACGGGATCTCCGCCGAGGAGATGAAACTCCGCGCCCGGCGCGACTCCGTTTCGGCCGAGCGGCTGGCGTACCGCGAGCGCGCCGAGCCGCACTACCGGACGCGCGGGCCGAAGACGCGGCGCGAGTTCCTGAACCTGCTCGGCTGGAACGGCGGCTCGCGCGCCTGAGCCGCGGGACGTCGCCATGCGGCATGCACCGGTCTGGATAGCGGTCCTCGCCGCCGTGGCGGTCGGCGCCGGCGCCGCGCTTTACGATCGCGCGCGCGAGCCGCTGGTCCTGCGCGCCGGCACGGCGCTGCCGGAACCGCGCGCGCTGCCGGACTTCGCGCTCGTCGACCAGGCGGGCCGCCGCTTCGACCGCTCGCGCTTTGAGGGGCGCTGGACCCTCATCTTCACGGGATTCACGCACTGCCCCGACGTCTGCCCGACGACGGTGGCGCTGATGGCCGAACTGCATCGCCGCGTTCCGCGCGACGACCTGCAATGGGTGTTCCTGAGCGTGGATCCCGAGCGCGACACGCCGGACGCCGTCGCGCGTTACCTCGCGCATTTCGACACGACGCTGGTCGGCGCCACGGGCGAACGCGCGCAGATGGAGAGGCTCACCGCCGGCCTGGGGCTGGCGCAGGTGCGCAATCCCGGCGTCGACGGGGAATACACGGTGGATCACTCCACTGCGTTCGTGCTGCTCGATCCCGAGGCGCGGCTCGCCGGCTACTTCTCGGCGCCGCACGCGCGCGACGCCCTCGCCGCCGACCTCGCCGACTTGCCCCGCGGCTAGGTCTTGCCGAGCTCGACGTCGGCGTTCGCCCAGGCCCTGGCGAAGCGGTCGTTCACCTCGTTCGCCTCCGCGTTCTTGCCCTGTGCCTTCAGCGCCTTCGCGAGGCCGTTGAGGGACCAGCCGTTCTCGGGATTGCGCGCGAGCTCGTCGCGGAACGCCTGCTCGGCCTCGGCCGGCTTGCGGGCTTCGAGCAGCACGCTGCCGAGCGCGAGGCGCGACGGCCAGTTCCAGGCCGGCGGCTCGTCGTAAGGCAAGGTGTCCTCGATCGTGACCGCGGTGTTGAGCGCGGCGATGGCCTCGTCGTACTTCTTCTCCGAGCGCGCCATCGCGGCCGCCACGAAGCGCTCGGCGACCTGCACGCCGCCGATGAGCGAGTAACGGTCCCAGGCCAGCATCTTCTCGATGACGGGATCCTTCGTCGCCGGAACGAGGGCCTCGTGGAACTTCTTCGCGTCGTCCTTGCGGCCCTGGGCCACGGCCGCCATCGCCTGGCCGTAATTCCACATCGCCTGCATGTACGGGACGTCGTCGGCGGGCTTCGGCATCTGCGTGACGTCGTCCCAGTGGCCGAAGCGCACGGCGGCGAACAGCGGCGTCAGCGAGAAGTTCTGCATCGCCTCGAAACCCGGCGTGCGCATGAGCTGCGGGTCGCTGGTGCGCTCGCCCGTGTGGGCGGCCGCGGCGCGCGCAATCTCGCTCGAGCCTTCCATCGTCGCCGCGAACCAGAGGAAGTGATGGTTGTGCGGCACGTAGCCGAGCGGATAGACGCCCGGCCCCGGCTTGCAGATCGCGAGGTAGTTGTCGTCCGCGGTGATCGCCTTCTGGTTGGCGACGACGGCGTCGTGCCAGCGGCCGACCCGCGCGTAGATGTGGGCGGGCATGTGCACGAGGTGGCCGGAACCCGGCAGCAGCTCGCGCAGCGTGTCGGCGGCCGCCACGCCCTTCGACGGATCCGGCGAAGCCTCGACTGCGTGCACGTAGAGGTGCAGCGCGCCGGCGTGCTCCGGATTGCGCGCGATCACGGACTCGAGGCCGGAGACGACTTCGGCCGTATGACCCTTCGGCTGGCCGGACGGGTCCCAATAGTCCCAGGGCTGGAGGTCCATCATCGCCTCGGCGTGCAGCGTCGCCGCGTCGAGGTCGTCGGGGTACTTGGCCGCCAGCTCACCCATCGCGGCCGCATAGGCCTCGTCGAGCGGCCGGCGAACCTCCGGCGGATTCTCGGCGTAGCGCGCCGCCAGGGCCTTGATGAACGCCTGCTCTTTTTCCGTCACCCCGGACGCGGTCCGTTGCGCCCGCTGCAGGCGGTCCCAGGCCTTCGGGTTGTTGGCCGGGTCCATGGCCGAGTTCACGTGCGGCCCGAGCACCAGCGCCGCGCCCCACCAGCACATCGCGCAGTCGGGGTCGAGCTCGGCGGCCTTCAGGAACGAGCGCTCGGCGGCATCGTGGTTGAAGCCGTAGGTCATCGCGAGCCCCTGGTCGAACCAGCGCTGCACGTCCGGGCCGCTGGCGGTGACCGGCATGCTGTAGTCGCCGAGGCCCTCGATGAGGGTGGCGCCGACAGGCGCGAGATCCGGCAATGCCGCGTCCCGTTTCGACTTGCCATACAACCAGAATCCGACGGCGGCGAGCGCGATGACGACGATCGCCAGCATGAGGTTACGGTTCATGCTGCCCTCCCAGGCGGTACGAAGGATTCCGGGATACTCCGATTCGCGCGGAATTTCAATCGTCAGGCGCGATCGCGGTGCGGCTGGACGCAGTCCAAAACGCAGGCCTAGAATCCGGGCCTCTCCCGGGGGGTTCGAAATGAGAAACTCGATGGCTTTCCGCCAGCTCGCGTCACTGGCCGCCACCGTCGCGCTGGCTTCGCAGGCGGCGTTCGCCGCCGAAGCGCCCGCGGCTCCCGGTCATGACGCGCTCGTGAAGCTCTTCGAGGAGTGGCGCACCTTCGAACGGCCCCCGTCGCGCGAAGGCGCTCCCGACTACACGGCCGCCACCTTCGCGCGCCGCTTGCAGGAGCTGCAGGGTCTGCGCGCCCGCCTGGACGCTATCGACTCCAGCGCCTGGCCGGTCGAGGCCCGCGTGGACCATGCCCTGGTGCGCGCCGAGATGAACGGCTTCGATTTCTACGCGCGTGTCCTCAAGCCCTGGGCGCGCGACCCGGCCTACTACCAGAGCATCTGGGCCGAACAGAGCGACACGCCCGCGCACGAGGGCACGACGCATCACGACCTCGTCGAACTGTGGACCTACGCCTATCCCCTCTCGCGTGCCGACCAGGAGAAGCTCGCGCGGCAGCTCGCGATCGTGCCGCCGCTCCTCGACCAGGCGCGCGGCAACCTCACCGGCGACGCGCACGACCTCTGGGTCACCGGTGCCGGCACGTTGCGCGGCCAGGTCGCGGCGCTGGACGCGCTGGCGGAAAAAACAGCCGGCAGCGGGCGGGCGCTGCAATCGGCGATCCGCGCGGCGCGCGAGGCGACCGTCGCCTTCGTCGGCTGGCTCGACGCCGAAGCGCCCTCGAAGAACGGCCCCTCCGGCATCGGCAAGGACAACTACAACTGGAGCCTCAAGAACGTCCACCTGCTGCCGCTGACCTGGGACGATGAAGTGGCCATCCTGAAACGCGAGCTCGCGCGCGCCCACGCCTCGCTCGAACTCGAGGAAGCGCGCAACGCCGGCAAGCCGGAACTCCCGGTCATACAGACGCCCGAGGAGTACCAGCGCCGCGGCAACGAGGCCGTCACGCGCTTCCTCGGATTCCTCCAGGCGCGCGACCTCTACCCGATGCGCGACAACATGGACCCCGCGCTGCGGGCGCAGGTGGGCGAGTACGTCCCGCTCGAGACGCGGAACTTCTTCGCGATCGCGACCCACTACGAGCCGCTCACGCTCTACACGCACTTCTACCACTGGTGGGACCTCGCGCGCATGCGCGACGAGCCCCATCCGAGCCCGATCCGCCGCGGGCCGCTGCTCTACAACATCTGGGACTCGCGCGCCGAGGGCATGGCAACCGCGATGGAGGAGTTCATGCTGCACGCGGGGCTCTTCGACGACCAGCCCCGCGCGCGCGAAATCGTCTGGATCATGCTGGCCCAGCGGGCCGCGCGCGGGCTCGCCTCGCTCTACGCGCAGGCCAACCTGTTCGACCTGCAGGAAGCCAAGGCTTTCCAGGTCAAGTGGACGCCGCGCGGCTGGATGCGTCCGGACCTCGACCTGCTCGGCTTCGAGCAGCAGCTTTACCTGCGCCAGCCGGGCTACGGCACGAGCTACGTGACCGGCAAGCACCTGCTCGAGGACCTGATGCGCGTGCGCGCCGACCAGCTCGGCAAGGACTTCACGCTGAAGCGGTACTTCGACGAGGTCAACGGCGCCGGAATGATCCCGGTGTCCATGATCCACTGGCAGCTCACCGGCGAGGCACCGTGAGGCAGCTCATCGCCTGCCTCGCGCTCGCCGTCGCCTGCGCCGCCCAGGCGGAAACGACGCTCGAGTACAACGTCCTGCACGCCGGCAAGAAGTCCGGCGCGCAGAAGACCGTGATCGAGGGGGACGGGCGCCTGCATGTCAGCTACTCGTACCGCGACAACGGGCGCGGGCCGGACATCGAGGAGGACATCGTGCTGCTCCCCGACGGCAGCTTCCGGAGCTATCGGCAGACAGGAAGGACGACCTACGGCGCGGCGCTCGACGAGCGCTTCTCGATCTCGGGCAAGCGCGCGAGCTGGCAGTCGCCCGCGGAGCGCGGCAGCCAGGACCTGGCGGGGCCGGCTGTCTACCTGCCGACGTACGGCAGCCCGGAAACGAGCGCCGTCATCGTGCGCGCCACCCAGAAGGCGGGCGGCAGGCTGGCCGCGCTGCCGGGCGGCGAGCTGCGTAGCGAAAAACTCGCGGATGCCCGCGTCGGGCCCGCCGGCGCGGAGCGCGCGGTCGCGCTTTACGCGATCCTGGGCGCCGGGCTGCAGCCCGACTACGTCTGGCTCGAGGCCGGCGACGGCATGCCCCTGTTCGCCAGCATCAACGTCGGCGGCAGCCACATGGTCGTCGCCGGGTACGAGGGCGTCACGCCGGAACTCGAGCGCCTGCAGCAGCAGGCGGAGAAGAAATACCTCGAGGACCTCGCCGGCAAGCACAAGCAGGCCCTGCCGCAGCCGATCCTGATCCGCAACGTGCGCGTGTTCGACGCGAACTCGAAGGCGCTCGGCGAGCCGGCCGACGTCTACGTGAACGACGGGCGGATCGCCGCGATCTATCCCGCGGGGTCGCCTGCCAAGGACCCGGCGACGGTCATCGATGGCGCGGGCCGCGCGCTGCTCCCGGGCCTGTTCGACATGCACACGCACGAGGACGCCTGGAACGCGGCGCTGCAGATTGCCGGCGGCGTCACGAGCTCGCGCGACATGGGCAACGACAACGGCCACCTGGCGCGCCTCAGGGGCGACATCGCGGCGGGCCGCGCGATCGGGCCGCACATCGAGCCCGCCGGCTACATCGAGGGCGAGGGCCCGTTCGCCTCGCGCGGCGGCTTCGTGGTCGCGAGCGTGTCCGAGGCCGAGAACGCCGTCGACTGGTACGCCGAGCGCGGCTACCGGCAGGTGAAGCTCTACAACTCGATCAAGCCCGAGTGGGCCGGCCCGATCGCGACCTATGCGCACTCCCGCGGACTGCGCGTCAGTGGCCACGTGCCCGCTTTCTCGCGCTCCGAACGCGTCGTGCGCGAGGGCTACGACGAGCTGCAGCACATCAACCAGCTCATGCTGAACTTCGTCTCCGACCCGGACACCGACTCGCGCACGATCGTGCGCTTCAACCTGGTCGGCGAGCGCGCCCGCAACCTCGACCTCGACTCGCAGGCCGTGCGCGACTTCATCGCCCTCCTCGCCGAGCGCCAGACCGTCATCGACGCGACCCTGGCGACTTTCGAGGGCACCTGGAACCAGGAGCCGGGCGACATGGATCCCTCGCTCGCCGCGGTCGCCGACCACGCGCCCTTCGCGATCCAGCGCGCGTGGCGCAACAATTCGACCGACGTGAGCGGCGGCAAGCTCGAGAAGTACCGTGCCTCGTGGCAGCGCATGCTGCAGTTCGTCGGCCGGCTGCACGCCGCGGGCGTGCCGCTGGTCGCCGGCACCGACAGCCTCGCGGGCTTCATGCTGCACCGCGAGCTCGAGCTCTACGTGCAGGCGGGCGTCCCGGCCGGCGAGGCGATCCGCATCGCGACCGAGAACGGCGCCCGCTATGCCGGCGTGCTTGGCGACCGCGGCACGGTCGAGCGCGGCAAGCGCGCGGACCTCATCCTGGTCGACGGCGACCCGACGCGGAACATCGCCGACATCCGCCGCATCAGCTACGTGCTGAAGGACGGCACGGGCTACGCGCCGGCCGGCATCTACGAGTCGTTCGGGATCCGCCGCTTCGCCGAGCCGCCCGCGATCACGCGCTGAGCGCGGCGGCCGGGCTCAGGCGGCCGGGGCCAGCGGGCGCGGCCGCCCGACGGCGTGGCCCTGGACGAAGTCGATGCCCATGGCGCGCGCCGCCTCGAGCACGGCCACGTCCTCCACCTGCTCTGCGACCAGCCGGAAGTTCAGCGTTCGGGCCATGCCGACGACGGCGTTCACCATCGCCTGGTTCACGCTGTCGCGGCCGAGGTCGCGCATGAAGGAACCGTCGATCTTCAGGTAGTCCATCGGCAGCGACTTCAGGTTCGCGAAGCCGCCGAGGTCGGTGCCGAAGTCATCCAGCGCGAAGCTGCAGCCCATGCCGTGCAGCACCTCGACGAAGCGCCGCGCCTGCTCGACGTTCCCGACCACCGACGACTCGGCGACCTCGAAGCACATCTGCGACGGCGCGACGCCGGTGCGGTCGAGCTCGTCCACGACGAACTCGAGGAAGGCCGGGTCGGCAAGCGTCTGCGCGGAAATGTTGATCGCGAGGCTCCGCCCCGGCGGCAGGCGGATCGCGCCCGCGGTCAGCGCGGCCAGTGCCGAGCCGAGCACCCAGCGATCGATCATCGACATCAGGCGGTAGCGTTCCGCGGCCGGGAAGAACTCGGCCGGCGCGATCGCCTGGCCCTCGTCGTGCAGGCGCACGAACACTTCCATGGCGGGCCCCGTCGTGACGCCGCCCGGGCGCGCCGGCTCGATCGGCTGCACGTACAGCTCGAAGAAACCGTCGCGCAGCGCCGCCTGCAGGCGCTGCAGCCAGTGGATCTCGCCCCGGCTGCGCGCCACGGCCTCGTCGTGCGAGGAGTAGACGTGGATGTGCGTGTCGCCCTGCTTCTTGGCGACGTAGCAGGCGGAATCAGCGGCATTCATGATTTCCTCGAGCGAGTTGCACTCGCCCGTGATCTCGACGATGCCGATGCTGACGCCGACGCTGAAAATGCGGTCCTTCCAGACGAAACGGTACTCGGCGATCGCGCGCAGGACGTCGTCCGCGATCTGGCGCGCCTTGTCGAGCGGGCAGCCGACCAGCAGCACGCCGAACTCGTCGCCGCCGAGGCGCGCGACCGTGTCCGAATCGCGCACCGCCTCGCGGATCAGCGCGGCCACCTCGCGCAGCATGTTGTCGCCGGCCAGGTGCCCGCTGGTGTCGTTGACCGCCTTGAACCGGTCGAGGTCCAGGTAGCACATCACGTGGCCCTGGCGGCCGGCGCGCGCGATCTCGAGCGCCTCGCCGAGGCGGCGCTCGAACTCGCGGCGGTTGACCAGGCCGGTCAGCGCGTCGTGGCTCGCCTGGTACGACATCTGCTGCGTCAGGCCGCGCAGCTCGCTCACGTCGTGCAGCATCACCGCGACGCCGTTGACGTCGCCCGCGGGGCCGCGGATCGGCGAGGCCGTGGCCTCCACGCCGAGCTCGTTGCCGGTCGCGCGCGAGATGAGTATCGAGCGGCGGCCGAGGTTCACGCGGCTGCCGGTCGAGAGGCACTGCTGCACGGGATCCGCGATGGCGCGGCGGTCGTTCTCGTCGACGAACCCGATCATCGCGCCGAACGCCTGGCCGACCGCCTCCTCGCGGCGCATGCCGGTCAGCGCCTCCGCGGACTGGTTCAGGTATTCGATGACGCCGTGCGCGTCGGTCATCACGATGCCCTCGCCGAGCGAATCGAGCGCGAGCTGGGAGCGCGCGGGCGGCGCGCCCGCAGCCCGGTCGTCGTGGTGCGGCAGCATCTCCTCCGCCGTGAACAGCACGCGCCTGCGGCCAGCCGACTCGATGGCGGACCCGGAAAGCTCGAGGCGCGTGACCTGGCCGTGGGCATCGGCGATCTCGACCTCGGTGAGCACGGGTTTTGAGTCGCCGGCGAGCACGCGGCCGATCGCCAGCGCCGCAAGCTCCGCGTAGTCGCCCGACACCAGGTCCGCGAGCGTCTTGCCGGCGAGTTCCGCGGCCGGCACGCCGACCAGCGCCGCGAACGGCTCGTTGACCGCCTCGATGCGATCCCCGTACAGCAGGGCCGGTTCGCGCAGCGCCGCCAGCATCGCGCGGGCGGCATCCTCGCCTGGCGCATCCGCGTGCCCCGTGGCCGCCTCATCCTTCAGGCGCAGCAAGGCCTGTCGCTGCCGCCAGGCGATGAACGCAAGTGCAGCAGCGAGCGTCGCCAGCACCAGGGCGGCGATCGTCGAGACCGTCATCAGGCCAGTCATCCCCTTGTCGAATCCGCGGCCCGCGCTACCTTCAATTTCGTTACATTTGCGCGGCTTTGGTCAGCATAGCCCACGCCTGTAGTGAGGCCCGCTGCGATTCACCATAATGGAAACCCGATGAACGCCAAAACCGAGGCCGCCCGGCGGCAGATGATCGACCAGCAGGTACGCACCTGGGACGTGCTGGATCCGCGCGTGCTGGAGACGCTGGGTGCCATCCCGCGCGAACGCTTCGTGCCGGAGGCCTACCGCGGCGTCGCCTTTGCCGACGCGCCGATCCCGATCGGCCATGGGCAGTTCATGCTCGCGCCGGCACTGGAAGGCCGCATCCTGCAGGCGCTGGCGCCGGTACGCGGCGAACGCGTGCTCGAAATCGGCACGGGCAGCGGATTCTTCGCCGCCTGCCTCGCGCACCTCACCGGCGCCGTCGACAGCATCGAAATATATGCGGATCTCGCGGCCGCTGCGGTGCGCGCGATCGGGGACGCCGGCATCCCGCGCATCACCGTCGACACGGGCGACGCCCTGGCGCGCGAATTCGACGCCGCCTACGAGGTGGTCGCCGTCACCGGCGCCCTGCCCGCACTGGAACCGAAGCTGGAGCGGGCGCTGGTGGTCGGAGGCCGCATGTTCGTCGTCATCGGGACCCCGCCGGTCATGGAAGCGTGCCTCGTGACCCGCACCAGCGAGGACAGCTGGCTGAGCGAGCCCCTGTTCGAAACCTGCACCGAACCGCTGATTCAGGCGGCGGCGCCCAGCCGGTTCCGGTTCTGACAGGCGGCCCGGGAGGGCTTTCACCCCTTTTTTAGGGCGTGTTGACGCAAAACCGCCGGTTTTTCACCATGCCGGTGGCAGTATCGAGACCTCTTGAGCCCGGGTATATTGGTGATATACACTAGTAATACAGTAGTGCTCCTACTCCCCATTTTGCGAAGGAATGCCTGCGCATGAACACCCGACTCCTGGTCCGCGCGATTCTCGCGGCCGCAAGCCTGACTTCCCTGAACGCCGCCGCGGCCGACCTCAAGGAGGTCTACACGCGCGCGCTGACCAGCGACCCGCTGATCCGCGAGGCGGAAGCCAATCGCCTCGCGACTCGCGAGTCGAAGCCGCAGGCGGTCGCCGCCCTGCTGCCGCAGATCGCGGCCACCGCCGATTACCGGGACAACGAGAGCCTCGGCTCGCAGACGTTCCTCCAGGAGGAGGACGACGGCACCGTGACGATCGGGGTGACGGAAAGCGAGACCGATGGAACCCGCGAGGCCTGGAACGTCGAGCTGCGCCAGAGCATCTTCCGCTGGCAGAACTGGGCCGAGCTCAAGCGCGCCAACGTGGAAGGCGCGCAGGCCGAGGCGGAGTACGTCGTCGCACAGCAGGACCTGATCGTGCGCACGGCCGAGGCCTATTTCAACGTGCTGGCCGCGCGCGACACGCTCGAGGCGGCGCAGGCCGCGCACGACGCGATCGGCCGCCAGCTCGAGCAGTCCGAGAAACGCTTCGAGGTGGGGCTGATCGCCGTCACCGACGTGCAGGATGCCAAGGCCGCTTTCGACTCCGCCACCGCCGCGCTGATCCAGGGTAAACGCAACCTCGCGAATGCCGGGGAGCTGCTGCGCGAACTGACGGGCGATGCCTGGGACACGCTCGAGAAGCCCGGCAACGACATGCCGCTCGCCGGGCCGAATCCCGCCAGCCCCGAGGACTGGGTCAAGCTCGCGCTCGACCAGAACGCACGGCTGACCGCCAGCCGGCTCGCGGCCGACGTCACGCGCCAGGTCATCAGCATCGAGCGCGGCTTTCACTTCCCGGAAGTGGATCTGGTCGTGTCGCGCGGAGAGTTCGAGGACAACGGCCGCTTCACCAACCAGGGCGGCGTGACCTTCCCCAGCGACGCGGATTCGGAGGATACGACGTACGGCGTGCAGTTGACGCTGCCGATCTTTTCCGGCGGCGCGACGTCCTCACGCGTGCGGCAGGCGCAATACCGCCACACCGCCGCCCGCGAGCGCCTCGAGCGCACGGTGCGCGAGACCGAGCGCTCGACGCGAGACGCCTACCTCGGCGTGAACTCGGAAGTCGCGCGCGTGCAGTCGCTGAAGCAGGCCGTCGACTCCGCGCAGACCGCGCTGCAGGCGACGGAAGCCGGCTACGAGGTCGGCACGCGCACGTCCGTCGACGTGCTGCAGGCGCGCCAGCGCCTGTTCCAGTCGCAGACCGACTATGCGCGCAGCCGTTACGATTACCTGCTGAACGTGCTGCGACTGCAGCAGGCGGCCGGCACGCTCGACGGCCAGGGCCTCGACGACATCAATGCCCTGCTGGCGGAGAACGTCACGGTCCGCTGACGGAAGCGTCCTCCGCGGAGTCGCCGCGCGCGGCGGCCCGCGCCAGGCGGTCGGCGATCGCGGCCCAGGCCTCGCCGGGCGGCACTGCCTCGACCAGGATGCGGCCGGCGCCCGCCGCGTCGAGCGCGCGCAACGCGGCGTAGAGCCCGCGGCCATAGGCCGGCGCGGCCGCCGGCATGCGGTGCCAGGAAATCCTCTCATCGACCATCGGTGCGCCGCGCGCGAGCACGGCGACGCGCTTCCCCGAGCCGAGCTCCGCCTCGATCGCGCGGCGCAGCGCGCCCGCCTCCACGATCTCGAGCGGCGTGCCGGGCGCATAGTGCGAGCGCTCGCGGCCGGGCGCGCGCGGCGCGCCGGCGCCGGGGTCGTCCACCCGCCCGACGACGTCCGCGACCTGCGAGCGCGAGATCGACCCCGGCCGGAGCAGCGTCACGCGCCCGCCGAGGCAGGCGACGATCGTCGATTCGAGCCCGACCTCGCAGTCCCCGCCGTCCAGCACCATCGCGACGCGCCCGCCGAGTTCGTCGCGCACGTCGCGCGCCCGCGTCGGGCTGATGCGGCCATAGCGGTTCGCCGAGGGCGCCGCGATGCCGCGGCCGAAAGCCGCGAGCAGCGCCCGCGCGACCGGATGCGCCGGCGCGCGCAGCGCGACGCTCTGCTGCCCTCCCGTCACCGCGGCGGGCACCTGCGGCGCTTTCGGCAGGACGAGCGTCAGCGGCCCGGGCCAGAATGCGTCGGCGAGCCGGGCCGCCGCGTCCGGCACCTCGGCGGCCCAGGCGCGCGCCGCGGCGAAACCGCTGAAGTGCACGATGAGCGGATGGGTCTTCGGGCGGCCCTTCGCGGCGAAGATGCGCGCCACCGCCGCGGCGTTCGCGGCATCGGCGCCGAGCCCGTAAACGGTCTCGGTGGGAAAAGCGACCAGCTCGCCCGCATTCAGCAGCGCGACCGCTCGTTCGATCTCGGCGGCATCCGGGAACATCCGCCATGATAGCGGCCGCCCGGCCGCGTGCGCTCACCCGAGCGGGATGCGCTTCCAGCCTGAATCGGTGCGGCGCAGCTCGTACGCCGGCCAGTAGTGCTGGTCGAGCCGCAGCGTGATGATGTCGACGGACTCGTTCCAGCTCACGGTCTTGAGGCGCAGCGATGCGCCGTCCGGACGGCCGGACACGGCACGGATGAACGCGTCGAGGTCGGGCACCGGGATGCCGTCCACCTCGGTGATGCGGCGCCCGGCCCACAGCTTGTAGCGCGAGGCCGGCGAGCCGTACATGAAGAAGGCGATGAACACGCCCTCAGGCTCGATGCCGCGCTGCGCGGCCATCGGCCGGTGCGGCGCCTGCAGCGTCGCGCCCGCCCACACCAGGACGCGATCGACGTCGCGCCCGGACAGCTCGACCGTCCTGAGCGGCAGCGTCAATTCCTTGCCGGCGCGCCAGATCGTCAGGGTGACCTCCGGCGCGCGCACCACCGCGTTCACGTCGGCGAAGCTGTTGACGACCTTGCCGTCCACGGCGAGCAGCAGGTCACCCGGCTCCAGCAGCGCGGCCGCCGTCGAACCGGCCACCAGCCGATCGACGGTCAGCACCGTGCGGCGCTTCGGGTTGTGCGCCGTCACGCGCTCGATCCACGCCTCTTCCAGCCCGAGCTGCCGCGCCTCGGCCAGCGAGAGCAGGCCGAACTCGATCTCCGCCGAATACAGCGTGCGCTCCCCGCGCGCGTACTCGAGCATTTCCTGCACCAGCGAGGCCGGCACGCCCATGTTCTGCTGCACCAGCTCGCGCCCTTCCTCGTAGGCGAAACTCGACCAGAACGCGGCGATGTCGCCGCGCTTGTCGACGATGACGCCGTCGAAATCCGCCGGTCCGTTCACCAGCCGCAGGATCTCGAGGTTGGCGTCGCGGAACTGCAGCGTGCGCGACAGCGGGAAGCCGACCGGCCCGATCGAGGCCACGGTCGCCTGCTGCGACGCCACGCGGTTATCGCCCTGCAGGCCGATGACGTGCACGGACTCCCCCGTGGCGGGCAGGCGCGTCGTGAACTTCACCGCCTTGATCGGCGTCTCGCCGAGCTGCTTCGGGTCGTAGCGGATCACGGCCAGGTTGTGCAGCGGGTGCACGTACTCGACCGTGCCGTCGACCTGGATGGTGCCGGCGAAGGTCAGGCGCACGTCGCCGAGGGAGACCGGCACCGTGTTCCGGTCGACCGCCACGAGGCCGCGCACCGCGTCGAGTACCACGCCGGTGCCGTGGTAATTGCGCTCGGTGACGCCGGATATCGCATATGGCATGTTGAACTCGACCAGCACCAGCGACGGGGAAAACTCGTCCACCAGCTTGTCGCCGGTCCGGGTGAAGGCCGTCGTGCCCGGCTGCGGCGGCGGAGCATCCGGTCCCGCGGAAATCGGCGTGCAGGGCCAGACGCCCGCGGTGTCGTCGCGCACGCAATGCTGCGCCGGAAACCAGGCGCGGTCGATGCGGATCGAGGTGAGCTGGAGCGTGCGCGTGTCTTCCATCGTGAAGAACCGCACGGTCGCGCGCTGGCCGTGCCCGAGGGTCTCGAATATCGCGAGGGCGTCGTCGAGGCCGGCGAGCGGCTTGCCGTCCAGCTCGGTCAGGACCGCCCCGCGGGGGATGCCCGCGACACCCAGCATGTAACCGGGATTTGCGACGTAGACGCCCTTGATGGGCATGTTCATGTGCCGCGCCATCTGCCAGGACAGCGTGTGCAGGACGCCGTCGCCGATCTCGAGGTAGTCGTCCGGCGTGATCCCGTGCAAGTCCTGCACGGTGAGCGAAACCTTGCGCGTGCCGCCGCCGCGCACCACCGTGAGCTCGACCGGCTTGCCGACGCGGTCGTCGAGCAGCGCGTCCACCGCGTCGAAGTCCGATATCGCCTTGCCGTCGATCGCGACCAGCACGTCGCCGACCGCGAGCTGGCCGTGGGCGGCGGCGCCCGGCTGCACTTCCGTGACGACGAGCATGCCGGTGCGCAGGGGAGACGAGGCCCGCGCCTCCTGCTCGACCGCGGGCGGGAGCCCGAGCCGGCGCAGCTCGTCGTAGGGCGTGTAACGGAACACGGTCTGCAGCGTGCCGCGCGGCACGGGCAGCCCGGCGCGAACCTGCCTGAGTGCGCGCGCCACGCGGGTGAGCGGCAGGTAGAAGCTGGACGCCGCGCCGGTCGAGCCGCCCGCATTCAGGGCGAGCACGCGGCCGCGAATGTCGAGGACGGGCGAGCCGGAGGAGCCGCCGGAGGTCCCCGACGCCGCCTGGTAATAGAACGTGTTGAAGTCGTTGTAGCGGCCGAGGCCGTACTCCGGGGCCTGGCGGTCGAGGCGCGCGAGCGTGCCGGCGAGGATCGAGAGCTGCTCGCCCGCGTCGTTGCCGACGACGCGGATCTCGACGCCGATCTGGGCACCCTCGGGGTAGAGCGGCAGCTGCGCGGGCTGGATGAAGCGCAGCTTCGACGGGTCGTACCGGTAGAAGCCGAAGTCGTGGACCGGGTCGCGGTAGATCGGCTCGAGCTCGACCTCTTCGCGGTTGAGGAAGGTCGCGAAGGCCTTGACCGGCCCCGGCGTCACCACGTGGCGGTTGGTCAGGATGATTCCGCGCTCGGCGTCCACCACGAACCCCGTGGCCTGCGACGACGTGTTCCATTCGGTGTCGAAGGCGCGCGCCATGTCGATCTGGATCGCGACCACGCCGGTCGAGATGCGCTCGAGCGTGCGCGTCCAGCGCGAGGACTCCTCGAGCTCGAGCGGCTGCGGCAGCGGCATCACCGGGACCTGCGGCGGCGTGATCGCCGGCTCGTTCACGGGCGATTGCGGCGTCGGCTGCGCTGGCGGCTGCTGGGGCTGCTGCGGCGGCGGGGGCGGAGGCGGCAGTGGCTGCGCCTGCGGCATTTCCTGGGCGTGCGCGAATGTCGTTGCCAGGACGAGGATGGCGGTTGCGACCGCGCGTCGCGCGGGCTTGCCGTCAGTCCAGCCGGTAGCCGAATGTTTCATGAAATCGATCCCTGAATTCCTGAAGCGTGAAACGATGATGCTGCGTGCCGACGGTCGCGATCTTGATCGCGCCCATCAGCGAAGCGATCCGCCCCGTCGTTTCCCAGTCGATGCCGCGCGTGAGCCCGTAAACGAGGCCCGCGCGGTATGCATCCCCGCAGCCGGTGGGGTCGACCACCGTCGCCGCGCGGACCGCGGGAATCTCGATGCGGCGTCCACCGGCGTGAACCGTCGACCCTTCGGCGCCGCGCGTCACTACATAGGCCGCGACGCGCGCGGCAAGTTCCCCGGTCGCGAGCCCCGTGCGCTCCTCGAGGAGCGTGGCCTCGTAGTCGTTCACCGTCACCCAGGTCGCCTGCGCGACGAACCGCACCAGTTCCTCGCCGCCGAACAGAGTCATCGCCTGGCCCGGGTCGAAGATGAAGGGGATCTTAGCGGCAGCGAACTGGCTCGCGTGCGCGATCATGCCGTCGCGCCCGTCCGGCGCGCAGACGCCGATCGTGATGCTGCCGTCCGCGGGGACCGCCTGCCGGGCCGAATGGGTCATGGCTCCGGGGTGGAAGGCGGTGAGCTGGTTCGCGTCGAGGTCGGTCGTGATGTAAGCCTGCGCCGTGTACTCGTCGTCCAGCACCTTCACGTGCCGCAGCGACATCCCGTTCTGCGTCATCCAGTCGCGGTAGGGGCCGAAGTCGTGCCCGACGGTCCCCATCGCGTGACCCGGGCAGTCGAGCAGGCGCAGGTTATAGGCGATGTTGCCCGCGCAGCCGCCGAAGTACCGGCGCAGCGTGGGCACGACGAAGGAAAGGTTCAGCAGGTGGATCTTGTCGGGAAGGATGTGGTCCCCGAATCGGCCCGGGTAGACCATCACCGTGTCGTAAGCGAGGGAACCGCAGACTAGTGCGGCCAAGCGAGCACCAGGAGCCAGTTGAGCCCGAGCAGCCCGAAGGCGACGAACACGGCGGCGGAGCCGAGTTCCTTGGCGATCGCCGACAGCGGATGCCGCTCCATGCCGATGCGGTCGACGGTCGCCTCCAGCGCGCTGTTGACGAGCTCGATGGCGAGCACGAGGAACATCGGTCCCACGAGCAGCGCGCGCTCGACGCCGCTGTCGCCGAGCCACAGGCCGAGCGGCACGACGACGAGCGCCAGCGCGCACTCCTGGCGGAACGCCTCCTCCTCGCGCCAGGCGCCGGCGAGGCCGCGAAACGTGCTGCCGAACGCGCGCGTCAGGCGCACCGGTCCCCTCGTGGCCTTGTCGGGACGCAGTGTCACGCCGACGCTGGCTTCCAGGCGACGTCGAGCTGGCGCGCTGCGCGCACGTCGTCTAGCCGGCGCACGGGCATCGTGTGCGGAGCCGACTTGACGGCGGCCGCGTCGGTCGCGGCCTCCTGGCGGATGGCGGCGAGCGCGTCGACGAAGCCGTCGAGCTCCTCGCGCGTCTCGGATTCGGTCGGCTCGATCAGGAGGCACTCCGGGACCAGCAACGGGAAATAGGTCGTCGGCGCATGGTAACCGTGATCGAGCAGCCGCTTGGCGAAATCCATCGCGGTGACGCCGAGTTCCCGCGCCTCGCGCTTCAGCGTCACGATGAACTCGTGGCTCGCGCGCCGGCGCGGGTACGCGGCCTCGAACCCGGCCTCCCGCAGCCGCGCCAGCAGGTAGTTGGCGTTCAGCGTCGAGTATTCGGCGACGCGCCGCATGCCGGCGGCGCCGAGGATGCGCATGTATACCCACGCCCGCAGCAGCACGCCGGTGTTGCCCATGAAGCCCGACAGCCGCCCGATGGAGCCCGGCAGGTCGCGTTCGTCGAGCCAGCGGTAGCGGTCGCCCTCGCGCCCGACGACGGGCAGCGGCAGGTGCGGCAGCAGGCGCTGCCCCACGCCGACGGCGCCGGAGCCGGGACCGCCGCCGCCGTGCGGCGTCGAGAACGTCTTGTGCAGGTTCATGTGGATCACGTCGAATCCCATGTCCCCGGGCCGGACCTTGCCGAGGATGGCGTTCAGATTCGCGCCGTCGTAGTAGAGCAGCCCGCCCGCCGCGTGCACCTTGCGCGCGATCTCCACGATGCGCCGCTCGAACACGCCGAGCGTGCTCGGGTTGGTCAGCATGATGCCGGCGGTCGCGGGCGACAGGGCGGCCTCGAGCGCCGTGAGGTCGACGTCGCCGTCGGCGAGCGTCGGGATCTCGCGCACCTTCATGCCGCACATGGTCGCGGTCGCGGGGTTGGTGCCGTGCGCCGCGTCCGGCACGATGATCTCGTTGCGGGCGTCGTCGCCGCGCGCGCGATGGTAGGCGCGGATCATGGCGACGCCGGCGAATTCGCCCTGGGCTCCGGCCATCGGCGTCAGCGAGACGGCCGCCATGCCGGTCACGTGCTTCAGCATCTCCTGCAGCTCGAACAGGCACGCCATCACGCCCTGCCCGGTCGACGTCGGCGCGAGCGGGTGCCGGCCGAGGAAGCCGGGCAGCATGGCGAGCGAATTGCAGGCGCGCGGGTTGTACTTCATCGTGCAGGACCCGAGCGGATAGAAGTGGGTGTCGATGCCGAAGTTGAGCTGCGACAGGCGCGTGTAATGCCGCACCGCCTGCAGCTCCGACACCTCGGGAAGCGGCGGCCGGCGGCGCCGGCGGAATGCCGCGGGCACGTCGGCCTCCGCGCCCGCCGCAGGATACTGCGCCGTCGCGCCGCGCCCGGGACGCGACATCTCGAAGATCAGGGGTTCGTGCTTTGGCATGCCTGCACCTATGCGGCCGCGGCGCGGCCAAGCACGCGCGCGAGCGAGCGCGCGTAGGTCTCGATGTCGGACGTGGTGCGGGTCTCCGTGGCGCAGACGAGGAGAGCGTCGCCGAGCGCCGGGTAGTCGCGCGCGAGGTCGAGGCCGCCGACGATGCCTTCCGCCGCCAGCGCCTCGAGCACCGGGCCCGCGGGCCGGTCGAGCGTCAGCACCGCCTCGTGGAAACGCGGCCCCGCGAATGCGGCGCGCACGCCCGGCACGCGCGTGAGCGCGCCGACCAGTTCCGCGGCGCGCGCGAGGCAGGCGCGCGCCACCCGCTCGAGGCCGGCCGGGCCCAGCAGCGCGAGGTGGATCGTCGCCGCGGTCATCAGCAGGCCCTGGTTGGTGCAGATGTTCGACGTCGCCTTGGCGCGCCGTATGTGCTGCTCGCGCGCCTGCAACGTCAGGGTGAAGCCGGGCTTGCCTTCGGCATCCACGGTGCGGCCCGCGATGCGCCCCGGCATCTGGCGCACGTGCTCCATGCGGCAGGCCATGAACCCGACGTAGGGACCGCCGGAGGACAGGGGCACGCCAAAGGGCTGGGCGTCGCCCACGGCGATGTCCGCCCCGCCATCGCCCCATTCGCCCGGCGGCGCGACCAGCGCGAGGGCCACCGGATTCACGGCCGCGATGACCAGCGCGCCGTTCGCGCGCGCCCAGCGCGTCAGCGCGTCGACGTCCTCCAGCTGCCCGAAGAAATTCGGTTGCTGGACGACGATCGCGGTGATGTCCTCGCCGGCGAACGGCGCGAGCGCCTTGGCATCCACGCAACCGGTGGCGGGATCGTACGGCACGGCCTCGAGCTTCAGGCCCTGTCCTTCGGTGATCACCTCGGCCACGCGGCGCCAGGTCGGGTTGACCGTGGCGGGCACCAGGATGCGCGCCGACCTGGAGCGCCGGTGCGCGCGCACCGCCATGAGGCAGGCCTCGGCGAGCGCGGAGGCGCCGTCGTAGAGCGAGGCGTTCGACACGTCCATGGCGGTCAGGCCCGCGATCATGGACTGGTACTCGTACATGATCTGCAACGTGCCCTGGCTGGCCTCGGCCTGGTACGGCGTGTAGGCGCTGTAGATCTCGCCGCGCGTGACGAGCGCCCACACCGGCGCGGGGATGTGGTGCTCGTAGGCGCCCGCGCCGATGAAGTTGAGCGGCAGGCCGTCGCCCGCCGCGCGCGCGCCGGCGAGCCGGGCGACTTCCATCTCGGGCAGCGCCTCGGGCACCCCGGGCAGCGCGTCGACGCGCAGCGCCGCGGGAATCTCGTCGAACAGGTCGTCGATGCTGCCGGCGCCGATGCGGTCGAGCATCGCGCGGACGTCCTCCGGTGTATGGGGTATGTAAGGCACTCAGGCCCCGGCGGCGGCTTCGTAGGCCGCGGCATCCAGCGTCTCGGTGGCGGGGCCGCCTGCCGGCTTCACGCGCATGATCCAGCCTTCGCCATAGGGGTCGCGGTTGATGAGTTCCGGTTCGGTGGCGAGCCGCGGATTTCCCGCCGTCACTTCGCCGGTCACCGGGCTGTAGACGTCGGAGGCCGCTTTCACCGACTCGACGACGGCGCAGGCGTCGCCCGCGGCCAGCCGGCGCCCCGCTTCGGGCACCTCGACGAACACGAGGTCGCCGAGCGACTGCTGCGCGTGGTCGGTGATGCCGAGTTCGATCGTGCCGTCCGGCAGCGAGCGCAGCCACTCGTGGCTCTTCGTGTAGCGCAGGTCGGCGGGTGTCTGGCTCATGCGGTCCTCCGGGGTCCTAGGATTCGATGCGGGCCTGGCCGTTTCGCACGAACGGCGGCTTGACGATGCGCGCCGGGCTGCGCTTGCCGCGGATGTCCACCTCGACCGGTCCCGCGGCCGCGGCCGGAAGGCGCGCGAGCGCGATCGAGCGCTCCAGCGTCGGCGAGAATGTCCCGCTCGTGACCTCGCCCTCGCCCGCCGCGCCCGCGAAGACCTTCTGGTGCGCGCGCAGCACGCCGCGCTCCTCGAGCAACAGTCCCGTGAGCCGGCGCGCAACGCCCGCGGCGCGCTGCATCGTAAGCGCGGCCTTGCCGACGAAATCGCGGTTGCCGTCGAGTGCGACGGTCCACGCGAGCCCCGACTCGAGCGGCGACACGGTCTCGTCCATGTCGCTGCCGTACAGGTTCATGCCGGCCTCGAGCCGGAGCGTGTCGCGCGCGCCGAGCCCGCAGCGCGCGACGCCGGCCGATGCCAGCCCGTTCCAGAGGCCCGCGGCCGCCTCCGAAGGCAGCGCGACCTCGAATCCGTCCTCGCCGGTGTAGCCGGTGCGCGAGACGAACCATTCGTCGCCGAATGCCGCGCCGAAGAAATGGCCGAGCGCGCCGGCCGAGGCGCGAGCCGCCTCCGGCAGGAGCGGCGTCGCTTTCGCGCGGGCATTCGGACCCTGCACCGCGATCATCGCGAGATCGCGCCGCGCCACGACCGCGACGCCGATCTGCTTCGCGTGCTCCCGGATCCAGGCGAGGTCCTTGTCGGCGGTGCCGGCATTCACGACCACGCGGAACCATTTCTCGTCGAGGTAGCAGGCGATCAGGTCGTCGATGACGCCGCCGTCCGGCCTCAGCATGCAGCTGTAGAGCGCCTTGCCCGGTGCCGTGAGCCGGCCGACGTCGTTCGCGAGCAGCCGCAGGAGCAGCGGCCGCACGCCGGCGCCGCGAAGGTCCACCACGCACATGTGCGACACGTCGAACATGCCGGCGTCGCGGCGCACCGCATGGTGTTCCTCGATCTGCGAGCCGTAGACGACCGGCATGTCCCAGCCGCCGAAGTCGACCATGCGCGCGCCGGCGGCGACGTGCAGGTCGTAGAGCGGTGTCCGTCGTCCCATGCGGTTTTTCGCTGCCTGTGCCGGTCCCAAAAAAAAAGCGGCGGACCCACCAGGTCCGCCGCCCCTCTGTCCTGAAACCTGAGAGATTGGGTACCGGACGAACCGGTTCCGCTCCCCTTCGGTGGGCCCTCGCGGGCCGCTCTCCAGAGATCGCTGGTTCCTGCCGTTCGGGTGCCTGAGCGTTTCCGGGCGGGTTGCGCCTTCGGCGCCGCGCGTGCGCGGACTCTCCGGCAGGACCTCATCGCGACCCCGGGATTCTAGCGGAATCACAGGGTATAGTCGCGCGGTCAAAATCAGCCGGAATCGGAGTCCGTCATGTCCCGGTCGTCCGCGATCCTCGTCCTGGTCCTCGGTGCGCTCGCGGCGTCGCCGCTCGCCGCATCCGCGGATGCCGTCGCCGAGCTGCACGCGCTCTTCGATCGCGAGTGGGAACGCGACCTCGCGGACGACCCGCTGTCGGCCACCTACCTCGGCGACCCGCGCTACAACGACCGGCTGCCGGACATCTCCCCCGCCGCCGAAGCGGCGCGGAATGCGGCCGACGCGAAGGTCCTCGACGACCTCGCCCGCATTCCGCGCGAGCGGCTCTCGCCCGCGGAGCAGCTCAACTATGACCTGTTCCGGCGCGAGTATGAGACGCGCAAGGCCGCCCTGCCTTTCCATGCCGAGTACTACTCGATCGAGGCGAGCGGCGGCCCGCAATCGCTGGACGAGCTCGCCGAGCTGGTGCCGTTCGAGTCGGTCGCCGACTACGAGACCTGGATCCGTCGCATGCGGGCGATCCCGGCTTTCCTCGGGCAGTACGGGGACCTGCTGCGCCGCGCGGCCGCGGAGAAGCGCACGCAGCCGCGGGCGGTCATGGAACGCGTCCTCGAGCCGCTGGCCAGGCAGGCGACGGACAAGCCCGAAGACAGTCCTTTCTTCGAGCGCTTCCGCACCTACCCCGGCTCGATCCCGGCCGCCGACCGCGCGCGGCTCACGGCCGAGGCGAAGCGGGTGATCGCGGAGGACGTGGTGCCCGCGTATCGCCGCTTCCAGGCGGTGTTCCGCGACGAATACCTGCCCGCGACCCGCAGCACGGTCGGCCTCTGGGACACGCCGCACGGGCGCGCGTACTACCAGTTCCTCGCGCGCTACCACACGACCACGGCGCTGACGCCGGCGGAGATCCACGCGATCGGCCTCAGGGAAGTCGCGCGCAACCGCGCCGAGATGCAGAAGGTCATGGACGAAGTCGGCTTCAAGGGCTCGCTGACCGAGTTCTTCCAGCACCTGCGGACCGATCCGGAGTTCTACTACAAGACGGGCGAAGAGCTGTTCCGCGCCTACGCGTACATCGTGAAGATGATCGACCCCGAGCTGCCGAAGCTCTTCGGCAAGCTGTACCGCACGCCCTTCGGCCTCCGGGCCATCCCGGACAACAGCGCGCCGAACACGACCACCGCCTACTACCAGGGCCCGTCGCTCGACGGCTCGCGTCCCGGCTACTACTACGTGAACCTCTACCGCCCCGAGGTCCGGCCGAAATACGAGATGGAGGTGCTGTCGGTGCACGAGGCATCGCCCGGCCATCACCTGCAGATCGCGCTCGCGCAGGAGCAGACCGGCCTGCCGACATTCCGGCGCGCAGGCGGCTTCACGGCCTACGTCGAGGGCTGGGGCCTCTATTCGGAGCGGCTCGGCTACGACCTCGGCCTGTACCGGGACCCGTACTCGCGCTTCGGGCAGCTCACCTACGACCAGTGGCGCGCCGTCCGGCTGGTCGTCGACACGGGCCTCCACGACATGGAGTGGACCCGCCAGCAGGCCATCGACTACTTCATGGCGAACGCGGCCAAGACAGAAGCCGACATCGTCAACGAGATCGACCGGTACATCTCGGACCCGGGCCAGGCGCTCGCCTACAAGATCGGGCAGCTGAAGTTCCTGGAACTCCGCGCGCGCGCCGAGCAGGCCCTCGGCGACCGCTACCACATCCGCGCGTTCCACGACACGGTCCTCGCGACCGGCGCCGTGCCGCTCGACATCCTCGAGCGCACCGTGGACGAGTGGATCGCGGCCCAGAAGGCAAAGTGACCGCCGCGCGCCGCAGCACCGTCGCGGTGCGCATCGGCGCCGTCACCGTGGGCGGCGGCGCGCCCGTCGTCGTCCAGTCGATGACGAACACCGACACGGCGGACGTCGAGGCGACCGCCCGCCAGGTGCGCGAGCTCGCCGAGGCGGGCTCGGAGATCGTGCGCGTGACGGTGAATTCCGATGAAGCGGCGGCCGCCGTGCCGCACGTCCGCGACCGGCTCCGCGCCGCGAGCTGCGACGTGCCGCTCGTCGGCGACTTCCACTTCAACGGGCACAAGCTGCTCGCCGCGCATCCCGCCTGCGCCGAGGCGCTCGACAAGTACCGCATCAACCCGGGCAACGTCGGCCGCGGCAGCAAGCGCGACCCGCAGTTCGCCGCGATGATCGAGACCGCCTGCCGGTACCGCAAGCCGGTGCGCATCGGCGTCAACTGGGGCAGCCTCGACCAGGACCTGCTGACGCGGATGATGGACGAGAACTCGCGCGCCGCCGAACCGATGGACGCGCTCCAGGTCCTGCGCGAGGCGACCGTCGTCTCGGCGCTCGCCTCGGCGGCCCGCGCGGAGGAGCTCGGCCTCCCCCACGATGCCATCGTCATCAGCTCCAAGGTGAGCGGCGTGCAGGACCTCGTCGCCATCTACCGGGCGCTGGCCGCGCGCTGCGACTATCCGCTGCACCTCGGCCTCACCGAGGCGGGGATGGGCGCCAAGGGGGTCGTGTCGTCCACCGCCGCGCTGGCCATCCTCCTGCAGGAAGGCATCGGCGACACCATCCGCGTGTCGCTGACGCCGGAGCCCGGCGGCGACCGCCGCCAGGAGGTGCGCGTCGCGCAGGAGATCCTGCAGAGCCTGGGCCTGCGCGCCTTCCTGCCACGCGTCGTCGCCTGCCCGGGCTGCGGCCGCACCACCAGCAGCTATTTCCAGGAGCTCGCGCAGCGCATCCAGGACCACGTGCGCGAGCGCATGCCGGCCTGGCGCCGGGACTTCGTCGGCGTCGAAGACATGACCGTCGCGGTGATGGGCTGCGTCGTCAACGGGCCGGGCGAGAGCAAGCACGCGAACATCGGCATCAGCCTGCCGGGTACGGGGGAACGGCCCGTCGCGCCAGTCTACGAGGACGGCGAGAAGACCGTGACGCTCAAGGGCGGGCGCATCGCCGAGGAATTCCAGGAGCTGGTCGAGCATTACGTGGCGCGCCGCTACGCGCGCCGGGAGGACTGATGGAATCGCTCAAGGAACGCAAGTGCGCGCCCTGCGAGGGCGGGGTACGGCCGCTGGACGCCCGCCAGGCGGAAGGCATGCTGAAGCTGCTGCACGCCGACTGGAAACTGGTCGAGGACGGCAAGGCCATCCGGCGCGAACTCAAGTTCCCGGACTTCTGGCGAACGATGAGTTTCGTGAATGCGCTCGCGCACATCGCCAACGTCGAGGACCATCATCCGGACCTCGAGGTCGGCTACAACTACTGCCGCATCCGCTGGTCGACCCACGCGATCGGCGGCCTTTCCGACAACGACTTCATCTGCGCCGCCAAGGCGGACGCCCTGCTCGCCTAGGGAGCCTTCATGGCGCGAAAGTCCGGTATCGATGCCGCGCACCGGAAGGTGATCTTCGCCTCTTCGCTCGGCACTGTCTTCGAGTGGTACGACTTCTACCTGTACGGCACCCTCGCGGTGTTCTTCTCCTCGCTCTTCTTCCCGCCCGGCAACGATACCGCGGCGTTTCTCGCGAGCCTTGCGACTTTCGGCGCCGGTTTCGCCGTGCGCCCGCTCGGCGCGCTGCTGTTCGGGCGCATCGGCGACCTGGTCGGCCGCAAGTACACCTTCCTCATCACGATCGTCGTCATGGGCCTGTCGACGGCGCTCGTCGGCGTGCTGCCGACCTATGCGCAGATCGGCATCTGGGCGCCGATCCTGTTGGTGACGCTGCGCCTCGCCCAGGGCCTGGCGCTCGGCGGCGAGTACGGCGGCGCGGCGACCTACGTCGCCGAGCACGCGCCGCAGGGCAGGCGCGGCTACTACACGAGCTGGATCCAGACCACGGCGACGCTCGGGTTCTTCCTTTCGCTCGCCGTCATCCTCGCCTGCCGCCTCGGCTTCGGCGAGGAGGCGTTCAAGGCCTGGGGCTGGCGTGTCCCGTTCCTGATCTCCGTCGCGCTGCTCGCGGTCTCGGTCTACATCCGGCTGCGCCTGCAGGAGTCGCCGGTGTTCGCCGAAATGAAGGCCGAGGGCAGGCTCTCGCGCGCGCCGCTGACCGAGAGCTTCGGGCAGTGGACGAACGCGCGCCTCGTGCTGATCGCGCTGCTCGGCGCGACCGCCGGGCAGGGGGTCGTCTGGTACACGGGCCAGTTCTATGCCCTCTTCTTCCTGCAGAACACGCTGAAGCTCGACTTCCAGACGGCGTACCTGCTGATCGCCGTGGCCCTGGTCATCGGCACGCCGTTCTTCGTGGTCTTCGGACGCCTGTCCGACCGCATCGGGCGCAAGCGCATCATGGTGGCCGGCTGCCTGCTCGCGGCGCTCACGTTCATCCCCATCTTCAAGGGCCTCACGCAGTCGGTGAACCCGGCGCTCGCGGAATTCCAGGCTCGGGCGGCCGTGACGGTCGCGGGCGCCGACTGCCGGTTCCGCGTCTTCGCGAAGCCGAAGACCGCCTGCGACCAGGCGCAGGACTTCCTGACCAAGGCGGGCGTCAACTACGAGCGCGTGGCGCCCGAGCCCGGTCTCGACGTGGTGACGACGATCGCGGGCGCGCGCCTCGCCGGTTACGACGAGGCCGCCTACCGCTCGGCGCTCGATGCGGCCGGCTACCCGGCGGCGCCGGATCGCGCACGCATGAACCTGGGGGTCACGCTCGCGCTGCTCGTCCTGCTCATGCTGTACGTGACGATGGTCTACGGGCCGATCGCGGCCTACCTCGTCGAGCTCTTCCCGACGCGCATACGCTACTCGTCCATGAGCCTGCCGTATCACATCGGCAACGGCTGGTTCGGCGGGTTCCTGCCGTTCCTCGCCTCCGCGCTGGTCGTGCTTACCGGGAACATCTACTACGGGCTGTGGTACCCGATCGCGATCGCCGCGATGAGCGGCATCGTCGGCTTCATCGCGTTGCGCGAGACCAAGGACGTCGACATCCGGTCATGACGGCGGGCGCCGGACGGAGTCCGGGACGCCGCCCGCCACACCCAGCGCACGCTGCATCAGGAGGCGCTTCGCGGTCCCCGACGACTGCGCGAGCCCGAGCATGCCCTGGCGCAGGCGCGACTGCAGCGGGTTGCCGCCGGAAAACAGGCGCTTGATCCCGTCGAGCAGCGCGATCGCGGGCAGCGCTTCGGCCTTGCGCCAGCGCTCGTAACGGCGCAGCACGGCGAGCTCGCCCGGGTCGTCCCCCGCGGCGACGGCCTGTCCCACGACGTCGACGAGCGCGGCCGCATCGAGGAACGCGAGATTGATGCCCTGGCCCGCGAGCGGATGCACCACGTGCGCGGAATCCCCGACCAGGGCGACGCGTTCGGCCGCGTAGCGGCGCGCATGCAGGAGCCGCAGCGGAAAGGCTGCGCGTGGCGTCGACGGCATGAGGCGGCCGAGAACGCCGTCCGAGGCCGCGCTCACGCGCTCGGAGAATTCCGCCACCGGGCACTGCACCAGCGACTCCGCCTGGTCCGGCAGCGTCGACCAGACGAGCGACACGCGGCCGTCGCGGAGCGGCAGCAGGGCGAGCGGGCCGGTGTCGAGGAAGCGCTGCCAGGCGGTCGCGGCATGCGGCCGCTCGCAATCGAGGTGGGCGACGACGGCGCGCTGGCCATAGTCCCATCCGCGCGTCGCGATGCCCGCGGCGCGGCGCACGGCCGACCCGGCGCCGTCGGCGCCGACCACGAGCGCCGCGCGGAACTCACGCCCGTCCCCGAGGCCCACGCGGACCGCTTCGCGCGTCGTCTCCAGCGTCGCGAAGTCGGCGCCCAGGAGCACGACGCCGAGGGCCTCGGCGCGCGCGGTGAGCGCCGCCTGGATGGTCCGGTTTTCGCCGATGTGTCCGAGGTCGGGCTCGCCGAGCTCGGCGGCGTCGAACACGAGCGCATCCGGGGCGTCCGCCCGCTGGCGCATCTCCCAGATCACCATGCGCCGGTAGGGCGCGGCGCGCGCCGCGACCGCGGCCCAGGCGCCGGTGCGCTCGAGGAGTTGTTGCGAGGCGCGCGACAGCGCGGAGACGCGCATGTCGAGCGGCGCACCGGACTCCGGCGCCGCGGCCGGACGCGGCTCGACGAGCGCGATGCGAAGGCCGGCGGTCGCGGGCGTCGCGGCGAGGAGCGCCGCCGCGCCGGCGCCCGCCATCGCGCCGCCGACCACGACGACGTCGAAGTCGCGCTTCATGCAGGGGGATCGCGCAGCGGCAGCCCGCGCACCAGGCGCGGCTGCCGCCCGGCGAGGCCCATGGTGCGGCGCGCGAACTCGTGCTTGACGGGGCGCAGCAGGTCGAACAGCAGGAGGCCGTGGCCGCGCGCGTGCCGCAATGCCGGGAGCGCAAGCCCGAAGCCGCGCACCAGCGAATCGGTGAACCGGATGACCGCCTCGCGATCCGGACCCCGCTCCGCGGCATAGCGTTCGAGCAGCGCCGGGCTGCCGGGGTCGCCGCCGCCCGCACCGGCGAGCAGCTCCGCGAGGAGAGCCACGTCACGAAGTGCCAGGTTGAATCCCTGGCCCGCGACCGGGTGCAGGGACTGCGCGGCATTGCCGAGGACCACCGCGCGCGGCGCGGTGAGGTGCTCCGCCTGCGTGAGCGACAGCGGATAGGCCTGGCGGGCGCCGACGCGCGTGAAGCGGCCGAGCCTCAGCCCGAATGCCGATTGCAGCTCGCCCAGGAAGGTCCGGTCGTCGAGCGCGAGTGCGCGGCGTGCCGCGTCCGGCGCCAGCGTCCAGACGATGGCCGAGCGCCCCTCCCCGATCGGGAGCACGGCGAGCGGGCCCTCCGGCGTGAAGCGCTCATAGGCCGTGTACTCGTGGAAGCGTGCGGTGTCCACGTGCGCGATCACCGCCTGCTGGCCGTAATCGGAGACGCCTGCGCCGATGCCGAGCGCCGCGCGCACGGCCGACGTTGCGCCATCGGCCGCGACCACGAGGCGCGCCTCCAGCGCCTCGCCGCCGCCGGTCTCGATGCGGATCGCGTCGGCACCCGCCGCGACCGCCGCGGCCCGCGCATTGCGCACACTGATCCGCGGCAACGCGGCCACCCGGGCACGCAGCGAGCGGCCCAGCAGCCGGTTCTCGACGGTGTAGCCGAGCGATTCGACGCCCTGTTCCTCGGCCGTCAGCAGCGTGGTGCCGAAAGCGCCGCGTTCGGACACGTGGATGCGCCGGATCGGCGTCGCCCCGGCGGCGACGGCCGCCCAGGCGCCGATGCCCTCGAGCACGCGCCGGCTGCCGCCCGACAGCGCCGTCGTGCGCGCGTCGAAGCTCGGCTGCTCGCCGGCCCCCGGGGCGACCGGCTCGACCACGATGACGTCGAGCGGCAGGCCGGCGAGCGCGGCTGCAAGCGACAGCCCCACCATGCCGCCGCCGGCAATGGCCACGTCGCAGCGCACCGCCTGCCGCGCGCTCATGCCGCGGCCATCAGGCTTTCGATCTCGTCGGGATCGGTCGGCATGCCGGCGGTCAGGACTTCCGGCTTGCCGTCGGTGACGACCACGTCGTCCTCGATGCGCACGCCGATGCCTCGCCATTCGCGCGGCACGTCCCGGTTGCCCGGGGCGATGTAGATGCCGGGCTCGATGGTGGTGACCATGCCCGGCTCCAGCAGACGCCATTCCTCGCCGACCTTGTACTCGCCGACGTCGTGCACGTCCATGCCGAGCCAGTGCCCGACGCGGTGCATGTAGAAGCGCCGGTAAGCGCCTTCCTTGATCAGCTTTGGCACGCGCCCCTTCAGCAGGCCGAGGCGCACCAGCCCGTGCGTGATGGCGCGCACGGCCGCTTCATGCGGCTCGTTCCAGTGCGCCCCTGCCCGCACTTTCGCGATCGCGGCCCGCTGCGCCTCCAGCACCACCTCGTAGACCGCGCGCTGCCTGCGGCTGTAGCGGCCGCCGACGGGCAGCGTGCGCGTCACGTCGGAAGCGTAGTAGTCGAGCTCGCAACCCGCGTCGATCAGCAGCAGTTCGCCGTCCTGCATCTGGCGGCTGTTCTCGCGGTAATGCAGCACGCAGGCATTGGGCCCGCTGCCGACGATCGGGTAGTAGGAGATGTCGGCGCGGCGCCGGTGGAACTCGTGCAGGATCTCCGCCATTACCTCGTACTCCATGCGGCCCGGCTGCGCCGCCGCGGCGGCGCGGCGGTGGGCGGCGCAGGCGATCCGGGCCGAGCGGCGCATGGCCGCCAGCTCGGCGCGGCTCTTGGTCAGGCGCATCTCGTGCAGCGGATGGTCGAGGGTCACGAATTCGTGCGGCGTGTGCATGCCGTGCTTGCCCTGGGAACGCAGCTGGTTGACCCAGCCGATCACGCGCTTGTCGAACTCCGGATGCGCGCCCATGGTGTAGAACACGCGCGAGCGCCGCTCCATCAGGCCCGGCAGGATCTCGTCGATGTCGCCGATCGGAAAGGCGTCGTCGGCGCCGTAATCCCGGACCGCGCCGCCGGGACCTGCGCGCGCGCCATCCCAGGCCTCGCGCGCCGGGTCGCGGTCGCGCACGAACAGCACGTACTCCCCCTGCGGCCGGCCCGGGATCAGCACGGCCACGGCCTCCGGCTCGGCGAAGGCGGTCAGGTAGTAGAAGTCGCTGTCGGGGCGGTAGTGGTACTCGACGTCGTTGTTGCGCATGCGCACCGGGGCGGCCGGCAGGATGGCGATCGCCTCGCGCCCCATGTGCCGCATCAGCAGGCGGCGGCGCCTCCCGAACTCATCCTGGCGCATCGGCCCTTGCTCCCGCGAGCTCGTCGAACGTGAGCTGCGCCCCGGCACGGACGAACTCCACCAGCTCCACGAAGTCGGCCTCCCCGGCATCGTCCTGGCGTCCAGGCTCGAGCTCGACGCGCGCGATGTCGGCGAGGTCGCGCAGGAATTCGCCGACATCGCCGGCCGCGGCGATCGCCGGCTCCGAGGCGCCGGTGCCGACACCGTAGAGGAAGCCGCCCGCCCAGGCCGCGAGCGCGTCGACGCGTTCGGGCAGCGGCGCCTCGTCGTCCGGCAGCAGCGGAGCGAATTCGAATTCATCCGAGCGCAGGGCGGCCAGCGTCTCCGCGGACAGCCCGGCGAGCGGCGGGTCCGCGGCCGGCGCCGCGCCGCCGGAATCTTCCGCCATCTCCGCGAGCCATTCGGCGGCGCCATAACCATCGCGCACGCACAGCGCCCCGGCCAGCCAGCCGTGCGCCTCGGAGGCGTCGATCGTCACGTTCACGCGCGCGAGGGCGGCCTGCAGCTCGGGGTGGGTCATCGCGCGCAAGGTAGCAGTAATCCACGCGGCGTGGCAGCATAAGGACCGTATGGATGAGCCCAACAAACCCGGTCTCGAACGCGAGTTCAAGCGCCTGGAGCGCCGGCTCGACGAGCTGGTCGGCGTGGTCGCCCAGCTGAAGGAAGAGAACCGCGCGCTGCGACAGCGCCAGGACACGCTCTCCGCGGAACGGGCGACGCTCATGCAGAAGAACGAGCAGGTGCGGGCCCGCGTCGAGGCCATGATCGGCCGGCTCAAGGCGATGGAGAGCGGCGCATGATCCCTGACCCGAACCGCGTCAGCGTGAAGATCCTCGAGAAGGAGTACCACGTCGCGTGCCCGCCCGAGGAACGCCCGGCGCTGCTCGAATCGGCGGAATACCTCAATCGCAAGATGCGGGAAATCCGCGACAGCGGGAAGGTCATCGGCCTCGAGCGCATCGCCGTGATGGCGGCGCTCAACATCGTGAACGAACTGCTCAAGACGCGCGGCCACGACGAGGGCGTCGAGAACGACCTGACCCTCCGGCTCAAGACCATGCGCGAGCGCGTGGAATCCGCGCTGACGCGCAGTCACGCGATCGGCAACTGATTACAGGGCAGCCCGCGCGGGAAGCGCGGGCGCCGACGGTTTGGCGCCACCTGCGGTGTTCGATGCGGGCCTGGGTACCTCTCGACCCTAATGTGAAACACCCAGGAGCCCGGCTAAGCGACAGGATTGTGCATGTCCGCCTCGTTGCGGAAAGCCTTAAGTGTCGCGGCCTGCTCCACCTGTTGCTCCGTGTCGAGAGCAGCGGTCCAAGACGGCACAGGCGGGTGGCGCCTCTCGACTTCCCCGATGCCTGACGAGCGGCGCGCCCTGAGGCGTCGCATGCGTGCCGCCCGCCGCGCCGTGCCGGCGGCCGAACGCGCGCCGGCCGCGGCCGCGATCGACCGCCGCATCGCAAGCCTCGGGCTCCCGCGCGCCGGCAGCCGCATCGCCGCGTTCGAACCCTTCGACGGCGAGATCGATCCATCCCGGGTGCTGCGGCGGTCGCGCGCTCTCGGCTGCCGGGTGTACTTCCCCGAGATCAACCATTTCCGGCGCCGGCGCATGCGCTTCGTCACCCGCGGCGGCGCGACGGCAGCGCTCGACCCGCGCTGGCTCGACCTGGTCCTGGTGCCCCTGGTCGCGTTCGACCCGCGCGGCACCCGCCTCGGCATGGGCGCCGGGTTCTACGACCGGTATTTCGAGTTCCTCCGTCATCGGCGGACCTGGCAGCGGCCGCGCCTGCTCGGCGTCGCCTTCGAGGTGCAGCGCCTCGGACACATCGCCGCGTTCGGCCACGACGTGCCGCTCTGGGGCGTCGTGACCGAGCGCGGCATCTACGGCCGGGCGGCGGCATTCATCCGGCGGGGCGTGCCACGGTGAAGTACTGGCTGATGAAGTCCGAGCCGGACGTGTTCGGCATCGATCACCTCGCCCGGGCGCCGCGCCGGACGTCGGGCTGGGACGGCGTGCGCAACTACCAGGCGCGCAACATGCTGCGCGACGACTTCGAGGCCGGCGACCGCGCCTTTTTCCACCATTCGAGCTGCGAAGTGCCGGGCATCTACGGGACGATGGAGGTGGTGCGCGCCGGGCATCCCGACCCGACCCAGTTCGACCGCAAGAGCAAGTACCACGATGCCGGAAGCGATCCGCGGAACCCCCGCTGGTATCAAGTCGAAGTGCGCCTGATCGAGAAGTTCGCGCGTCCGGTGACGCTCGAGATGCTGCGCGCGCACGCCGGCGGCGCGCTGAAGAACATGATCGTGTTGCGTCGTGGCAATCGGCTCTCGGTGATGCCGGTGACGGAGTCGGAATGGAAGTTCGTGCTCCGCCTCGCGCGCGCGGACGCGCGTTGAGCGCGCGCGATGCGCATACCCCTTGCTTGCATTCCCGTCAACCGTGTATATACTCGACCTCGGATTAACCCCGACATGGAGATCCAACATGGCTGCGAAGAAGAAGGCGAAGAAGAAAGCTTCCAAGAAGAAGTAATCTTCTTGCCTCACTGAGTCGGTGGTTGGCTGATCGCAAGACCACCAACCTCCGATTCAGAAAGAGACAAAACTGTGCCCGCGCAAGCGGGCACAGCTTTTTCCGGAGGTCGCACATGGACGCCGACTCGAAGAAGAAAGCCGCCGCGCTCGCCGCCCTCGAATACGTGGAAGACGGCACGACCGTGGGCGTCGGCACCGGCTCGACGGTCAATCATTTCATCGCCGCACTCCGGGACCGCCGCCAGCGCATCGCCGGCGCCGTCTCCTCGTCGGAGGCCAGCACCCGGCTGCTCAAGGAAGCGGGCATCGAAGTGCGGGCGCTCAACGACACCGGCGACCTCCCCCTGTACGTCGACGGCGCCGACGAGGCCACCCGCCACCTGGCCCTGGTCAAGGGAGGCGGCGGCGCCCTGACCCGGGAAAAGATCGTGGCCGCGGCGAGCCGGCGGTTCGTGTGCATCGTCGATGACACGAAGATCGTCGACGTGCTCGGCCGCTTTCCGCTGCCGGTCGAGGTCATTCCCATGGCCCGGTCGCTGGTGGCGAGGAAACTCGCAGGCCTCGGCGGGCAGCCGGTCCTGCGCCAGGGTTTTCGCACCGACAACGGCAACGAGATCCTCGACGTGCACAACCTGAAGATCACCGACCCGTCGGCACTCGAGGAGAAGATCGGGCTGCTGGTCGGCGTGGTGGAGGTCGGCCTGTTCGCCCGGCGCGGCGCGGACGTGCTGCTCGTCGCCGGCGACGGCGGCGTCAGGACGATCGGACGCTAGAAAGAGTCGCGTCCCGGGACCTGCGGCGCGAGTGACGAAATAAAAGCCGGCGCAGGGGCCGGCTCTCTCGTCATGTTGGCTGGGGGACTAGGATTACTCGGCGCTTCGCGCCTCGCCCTTCGGGTCGTCGCCGCTGCGCGGCGACGATCGGCGGCGACTGCGTCGCCGCCGTCGAACCCAAGGGTTCTCATCCTGTCCCTGCAAAAGCAGGAAGCCGGCCCACGATCGGGCCGGCTTCCTGCTTTTGCTGGCTGGGGGACTAGGATTCGAACCTAGGTTGGCGGAGTCAGAGTCCGCAGTCCTACCGCTAGACGATCCCCCAAATGCGGTTCGTCCCGGGTCAGAGTATCAGCGCTTGCTGAACTGCGTCCCGCGGCGTGCCTTGCGGCGGCCGACCTTCTTGCGCTCGACCTCGCGCGCGTCGCGCGTCACGAAGCCGGCGGCACGCAGGGACTTGCGCAGGCCCGGGTCGAAATCCATCAGCGCGCGCGTGATGCCGTGGCGGATCGCGCCGGCCTGGCCGGTGATGCCGCCGCCCTCGACCAGGACGTTGATGTCGAAGCGGTCGGTCATCTGCACCAGCTCGAGCGGCTGCCGGACGATCATGACGCCCGTCTTGCGGCCGAAGAACTCGTCGAGCGGGCGGCCGTTCACCGTGATCGCGCCCTTGCCGAGCTTAAGGAAAACGCGGGCGGCGGACGACTTGCGGCGGCCGGTGGCGAGGGTTGCGCTGGATGCCATGGATCGGGTCCTTAGAGCTCGAGCTGCTTCGGCTGCTGCGCGGCATGGGGATGCGCGCCGCCGGCGAAAACGTGCAGTTTGCGGAACATCTGGCGGCCGAGGATCGTCTTCGGGAGCATGCCCTTGACCGCGTATTCGATCGCCCGCTCCGGGTGCTCCGCGAGCATCTTGCCGAGCGAGATCGTCTTCATGTTGCCGAGGAAGCCGGTGTGCTGGTGGTACAGCTTGTCGCGGGTCTTGTTGCCGGTGACCGCGACCTTCTCGGCATTGATCACGACGATGTGATCGCCACAGTCCACGTGCGGCGTGAACTCGGGCTTGTGCTTGCCGCGCAGCCGCATGGCGATCTGGGTGGCAAGGCGGCCGAGCGTCTTGCCGGACGCATCAACCAGGTACCAGTCGCGTTGCACACGCTCCGGTTTCGCAAACACGGTCTTCATCTTGAGCCCCTGAGAAGGGTCGGGTACGTGAAAGGCCGGCAAGTTTACACAGATGGCCGGGGCTTGCAAAGCTGCCAGGCGCCGCTCGCAAGTCCTTGTCGTTACAGGGGAAGCGACATAGCGGAGTCTATATAATATGCGTTGCATGGATCCGCGCGTCTTCTCGACCCTCGATCGCCTCCTGGAACTGGCGGATAGCGGCCTTTCGGCGAGCTTCGGAAGGCCCTCCGGCAGCCGCCCCACCCCGGGAAAACCGGCCGCCGGCCCGGCGGATCCGGCCCGGCGGCGGCATGCGGCGGGGCTCATGCGGGTCAACCACGCCGGGGAAATCGCGGCCCAGGGCCTGTACCACGGGCAGGCATTGACTGCCCGGGCGGCGGAAACGCGGGACGCCCTGCGCCGGGCGGCCGCCGAGGAAGGCGACCATCTCGCCTGGTGCCGGGAACGGCTCGATGAACTGGGTTCGCGGCCGAGCCTGCTGAACCCGCTGTGGTATGCGGGATCCGTCGCCATCGGCGCGCTCGCGGGACTCGCCGGCGACCGCGCGAGCCTCGGTTTCATGGCCGAGACGGAGCGGCAGGTGGAAGGTCATCTCGCCGATCATCTCGAGCGCCTGCCGGCCGAAGACGCGCGCAGTCGCACGATCGTTCAACAGATGCAGGCCGACGAGATCGGGCATGGCCGCGCGGCCGTTGCCGCGGGTGCTTCCGCGTTGCCGGAACCGGTGCCGCGCCTGATGCGCATGTCGGCCCGGATCATGACCGGGACGGCTTACTGGATCTGACCGATGTCCCATTATGTCTTGCGATGCGCGCGTGGCTGTAATACAACGGCGGGCGGGAAGGCCGCGGCCGCGACGAGCCGTGCGGCGAATACCCCAGGGGAGCTCAATGGAAGAAGCCGTCAAGCAACTGACTGACATCCCGGCAATCAATCGCTTCCTCAGCTATTGCCGCGTACGAACGGTGCCGTCCAAGACCGCGCTGATCCACGCCGGCGACCTGCCGGACGTCCTCTACTACATCATCCGCGGCTCGGTCGAAGTGATGATCGAGGACGAGGACGGCAACGAGATGGTCCTCGCCTACCTCAACAAGGGCCAGTTCTTCGGCGAGATGGGCCTGTTCTCGGACAGCCAGCAGCGCAGCGCCTGGGTGCGGACGCGCACGCAGTGCGAGCTCGCCGAGATGACCTATCCGCGCTTCCGCCAGGTCGCATCCGAGAGCCCGGGCCTCGTGTTCGAGCTCGCGACGCAGCTCGCGACCCGCCTCGACCGCACCAACCGCAAGCTCGGCGACCTCGCCTTCGTGGACGTCACCGGCCGCATCGCGCACGCGATCATGGACCTGTGCGGCGAGCCGGACGCGATGACCCACCCGCAGGGCATGCAGATCAAGGTGAGCCGGCAGGAGCTCTCCCGCCTCGTCGGCTGCTCGCGCGAGATGGCCGGCCGGGTGTTGAAGGTGCTCGAGGAGCAGGGCCTGCTGACGGCGCGCGGCAAGACCATCGTGGTCTTCGGTGCGCGGCCGAAAGTCAAGGCGCGCGCGGCACCCGAATTCGCGAAAGCCGCGGTCGCCGCGGCTAAGTAGCGATCGCCGCGCGCATCGCGCGGATGGTCGCTGCGTAGTCTTTCGTCCCGAAGATCGCGCTGCCCGCGACGAACGTGTCGGCCCCCGCCCGCGCGATGGCCGCGATGTTGTCCTGCTTGACTCCGCCGTCGATCTCGAGCCGCACCTCGCGGCCGCTCGCGTCGATGCGGCGGCGCGCCTCCGCCAGCTTGCCGAGCACCGGCTCGATGAACTTCTGCCCGCCGAACCCCGGGTTCACGGACATCAGCAGGACCAGGTCCACCGCGTCGAGCGTGTGGTCGAGCCAGCCCAGGGGAGACGCCGGGTTCAGCACGATGCCGGGCCTGCAGCCGGAATCGCGGATCAGCTGGATCGTGCGATCGACGTGCCGGCTCGCCTCGGGGTGGAAGCTGATCCAGGTTGCGCCTGCCTCGGCGAACTCCGGCACCAGGCGGTCCACGGGTTCGACCATCAGGTGCACGTCGATCGGCGCGGTGACGCCGTGCTTGCGCAGCGCCTTGCAGACCAGCGGCCCGATGGTGAGGTTCGGGACGTAGTGGTTGTCCATGACGTCGAAATGGACCCAGTCGGCGCCGGCGGCGAGCACCGCATCGACTTCGGCGCCGAGGCGCGCGAAGTCCGCCGACAGGATCGAGGGCGCGATGACCGGTGGCCGCATGGAACTCCCCTGCCCGTACTCTATCGCATGCCGCGCGCTTCGCGGACGCGCTCCCAGGCCGCCTGGATCGCCTGCGTCTTCTGCTTGGCGACTTCGAGCATGGACTGCGGCAGGCCGCGCGCGACGAGCTTGTCCGGGTGATTTTCGCTCATCTGCCTGCGGTACGCGCGCTTGACCTCGGCATCGCTTGCGGCGGCGGCGACGCCGAGGATTTCGTAGGCCTCGTCGAGCGCGGACGGGCCGCCCGGCGCGGCCCCCGGCCGACCGCCCGCCGGTCCATAGGCCCCGGCATGGGCCTGGAAACGCAGCAGCGCCTCGAGGTGCGCGAACTCGACCGCGCCGATGCCGATCTTCGTGGCGATGCGCAGCAGCGTTTCGCGCGTCGCCCCGGAGAGGCCGTCCGCCATGAGCGCCGCGCGCATCTGGATCTCGAGGAACATCCTGAGCACGCCCTCGCGCCCGCGGCCGGCCGCCGCGAGCTCGGCGAGCACGGCGTCGGCGTCGAAGTCCGGCTGCTTGCCCTCGGTGTACAGCGCCATCGCCGCGCGCGTGTCGGCCTCGCCGAGGTTGAACTGCCGGAAGATGCGTCGCGCGGCCGCGATGTCCTGCTCCGACACGCGGCCGTCCGATTTCGCGACGTAACCCATGATCGTGAAGGCGGCGCGGAAGAACGTCGCGCGCACGGCGGCGAGCTGGGCACGGGGGCCCGTGGCGCCGGCCGCATGGAGGTCGTAGAGATGCCCGACAATGAGGCCGATCAGCACGCCCATCGGCCGTCTCGTCAGGACGAAACCCAGCACCGCGCCGACCAGCTTTCCGGTCCAGCCCATGAAGTATGAACCCCGTTTCTTGACCGCCCCGAGCGCGCCATGTTAGCAAGAGCGCCCATCGCATGAACGACGACGCACTTTTCGAATCGAAGCTCCGCTCCCTCGCGCTGCTGCATCGCGGCAAGGTGCGCGACAACTACGCGATCGGCGACGACCGCCTGCTGATCGTCGCGAGCGACCGCCTGTCCGCTTTCGACGTCGTGCTGCCGGACCCCATCCCCGGCAAGGGCCGCGTGCTGACGGCGATCTCGAACTTCTGGTTCGCGCGCACGCGACAGATCGTCGCGAACCACCTGACCGGCGAGCCGATCGCGAAATACGTCGGGGATCCGGCCGAACGCGCGCCGCTCGAAGGCCGCGCGGTCGTCGTGCGCCGCCTCAGGCCGCTGCCGGTGGAGGCCGTGGTGCGCGGCTACCTGATCGGTTCCGGCTGGAAGGATTACCAGGCGAGCGGCGGGGTCTGCGGCATCGCGTTGCCGCCCGGGTTGCAGCAGGCATCCAGGCTGCCCGCGCCCATCTTCACCCCCGCGACCAAGGCGGCCGCGGGCCAGCACGACGAGAACGTGCCCTTCGAGGAAATCGAGCGGACGATCGGCCGGACGACGGCCGCCCGCGTGCGCGACCTCGCGCTCGCGCTCTACGCATTCGCCGCCGAGTACGCGCGCGGGCGCGGCATCCTGATCGCGGACACGAAGTTCGAGTTCGGCCTGGATGCAGGCGGCGAGGTCGTGCTGATGGACGAGGCGCTGACGCCGGACTCCTCGCGCTTCTGGCCGGCCGACAGCTATCGCGAGGGCACGAGCCCGCCCTCCTTCGACAAGCAGTACGTCCGCGACTACCTCGAGACGCTCGACTGGGACAAGCGCGCGCCGGGGCCGCGCCTGCCGCCCGCGGTCATCGCGGGGACGGTGGAAAAGTACCGCGAGGCCGAGCGGCGGCTGACGCACTAGCCCAGCGCGCGATATGCGCCTGGATCTCGGCCAGCCCGTCGGTGAGCGCGGCCGGTCCCGGCTGGAGGATGATGGCCGACTTGATCTCATGCAGCTCGCCGTCGCGCACGGCGGGCACTTCGGCCCAGCCGGGGCGCGCAGCGACCCTGTCCGGACGGAATTTCTTGCCGCACCAGGACCCGAAGATGATGTCAGGCGCGCGGCGCACGACTTCCGCGGGATCGGCGATGATGCGGTCGCGGCCGAGCGGCATCATGGCGAGGTCCGCGAAGCAGTTTTCGCCGCCGGCCACCTCGACGATCTCGCCGACCCAGCGGATGCCGGCGATCAACGGCTCGTCCCATTCCTCGAAATAGACGCGCGGGCGGCGCGGCAGGCGCGCGGCCGCGGCGCGCGTCGCTTCGACGCCGGCCGCGAGCCGCTCAGCGAGCCCGGCCGCCTTCGCCTCGCATCCGATCATCCCGCCGAGCATGCGGATCATGCGCAGGATCCCGGCAACGCTGCGATGGTTGAAGAGGTGCACTTCGACGCCGGCGCGCGCGAGTTCGGCCGCGATGTCGGCCTGCAGGTCGGAAAAACCGAGCACGAGGTCGGGGCGGAGCGCGACGATGCGGTCGATCTTCGCGCTCGTGAAGGCGGAGACCTTCGGTTTCTCGCGCCGCGCGCGGGGCGGGCGCACGGTGAAGCCCGAGATGCCGACGATGCGCGCGTCCTCGCCGAGCAGGTACAGCGTCTCGGTCGTCTCCTCGGTGAGACAGACGATCCTTTCGGGATGTGCGCCATTCATCGAGGCACTCTAGCAGGCGCGCAATTGCGGGCCGAAGGGCCCTGTGCCACGCTCCCGCGATGACCCCGCTCGCCCGGTTGCACGAGCGTGTCGAGCGCCTGCTGTTCGACCGCCACCACCTTCCGGTCAAGACGGCCAACTGGCTGCTCGACACCCTGCGCTACCCGTTCGCGCTGGTCCGCGACCTGGTGACCGGCGAGCTGAACCTCCGGGCCATGGGCCTCGTCTACACGACGCTGCTCTCGCTGGTGCCGCTCGCCGCGTTCGGTTTCGCGGTCCTGAAGGGCCTCGGCGTGCATCGCGACCTCGAGCCGCTGATCTACGAGTTCCTGCGCCCGATCGGCGAGCGCGCGACCGAGCTGACGGCGCAGTTCATGACCTTCGTCGACAACGTGCGCGGCGACGTGCTGGGATCGGTCGGACTCGCGTTCCTGCTGTACACCGTGATCTCGACCATCCAGAAACTGGAGGAGGCCTTCAATTTCGCCTGGCACGTGGAGCGCCCGCGCTCGATCATGCGACGCGTCAGCGAATACCTGAGCCTCATGGTCGTCGGGCCGGTGTTCATCGTCATCGTATTCAGCCTGTTCGGCGCCGTCGGCAGCCACGCATCGATGCGCTGGCTGACCGAGCACGAGCCGTTCGGCACGATCGTGCGCTCGTTCGGCGTCATCGGCCCGTTCCTGTTCGTGACCGGCGTGTTCACCTTCCTGTATACCTTCGTGCCGAACACGCGGGTGCGGCTCAAGCCGGCGTTCATCGGCGGGGTGGTCGCCGGCCTGCTGTGGGCCGCGAGCGGCGCGCTGTTCACGCGGATCGTCGCCGCGTCCACGCAGATGGTCGCGATCTATGCGGGCTTCGCGATCTTCCTCGCGGCGCTGATCTGGATCTATCTGAGCTGGCTCATCCTGCTCATCGGCGCCCAGCTCTCGTTCTACGTGCAGAACCCGCGCTATCTGCGGGTCGGGCAGGGCCACGTCCGGCTGACCAGCGCGCTGCGCGAGCGGCTCGCCTTCACGGTAATGCTCCTGATCGCGCGCAAGTTCGTCGCCGGAGAGTCGCCGTGGCAGCTGCGCGCGCTCGCCGAGGACCTCGAGATCCCGGGTTCCGCGCTCGCCAGCGTCACGCGCTCGCTCGAGCGCGGGGGACTCCTGACGCTGACCGAGGAGGAGGAAGTGATCCCGGCGCGGGACCTCGAGGGGATCCAGCTCACGGACGTCCTGAACGCGGTCCGCGACGAACGCCAGTACGAGAGCTGGCTGCTGTGGCGCGCGCGCACCGAGCCGGTGGCCGACGAGGTCGCGAATTCGGTGGAGACCGGCATGCGCGAGCGGATCGCCGGCATGACCCTGCGCGAGCTCGCGGCGCGGAAATGAAAGGGACGCTCACCTTCAGTTCCCGCCGAAGGTGAGCGTCCCCTTCGTTCCCTAGTCTCCCGCGATCGTCATCTCCGCGATCAGCAGCGACCCGGAGTGGATGGCGCCGCGCAGGTCGACGTCGTCGCCGAGCGCGGCGATCCCGAGGAACATCTCGCGCAGGTTTCCGGCGACGGTGATTTCGTGCACCGGCCGGCTGATCTCGCCGTTCTCGACCCAGAAGCCGGAAGCGCCGCGCGAGTAGTCGCCGGTCACGCCGTTGACCCCCTGCCCCATCATCTCGGTGACGAGCAGCCCCGTGCCGAGCTGCCGCAGCAGCGACTTCGGGTCGAGCATGCGGCCCTGGACCACGAGGTTGTGCACGCCCCCGGAGTTGCCCGTCGTCACGAGGCCGAGCTTGCGCGCGGAATACGAGTCGAGCAGGTAGCCGTCGAGCACGCCGTCGACGACGAGCTCGCGGTCGCGGGTCGCGACACCCTCGCTGTCGAAGGGCGCCGAGCCGAGCGCGCCCGGCAGGTGCGGGCGCTCGACCAGCGACATCCAGTCGGGGAACACCTGCTGGCCCTTCGAGTCGAGCAGGAAGCTGCTGCGGCGGTACTGCGCGGCGCCGCCGATCGCGCCGGTGAAGTGCCCGATCAGGCCGCGCGCGAGCTCGGGCGCGAACAGCACCGGCGCCTTGCGGGTCGAGAGCTTGCCGGCGCCGAGCCGTTGCACGGCCTTCCCGGCCGCCTTGCGGCCGACGGATTCGACGTCCTCGAGCGCACGCCAGTCGCGCGCCGCCGAGTACCAGTAGTCGCGCTGCATGTCGCCGCCGTCCTGGCCGACCACCACGCAGCTCACGCTGTGCGACGTCGACGGATAGCCGCCGACGAAGCCGTGGCTGTTGCCGAAGACGCGAAGCTTGCGATGGGTCGAGACCGAGGCGCCCTCGGAATTGCGGATGCGGGCATCGAATCCGAGGCCGGCCGCCTCGCAGCGGCGGGCGAGTTCGACCGCCGCCGGCGCCTCGAGCGGCCACGGATGGCTCAGGTCGAGGTCGGGGAGCCGGTCCGCCATGCGATCCGCGTCGGGCAGCCCCGCATATTCGTCGTCCGCGGTGAAGCTCGCGATCGAAAGCGCCTTCGCCACCGTCTCCTCGATCGCCGCCGGCGAGAGGTTCGCCGTGCTGGCCGATCCCTTGCGATGGCCGGCATAGACCGTGACGCCGAGGCTCCGGTCGCGCTGGTACTCGAGGGTTTCCACCTCGCCGAGGCGCACGGTCACCGACAGCCCGGTCGAGACGCCGACCCCGGCCTCGGCTGCCGTCGCGCCGCTCGCGCGCGCGAGCGCGAGCGCCCGCTCGACGACCTGCTCGAGTGCCTTCTGGTCGGGTTGGGTGGGCGGGGTCATGGGTCCGCGGGATTGTACCGGCGGACGGGCAGCCTGTATCGGCGCCCGTGGTAGGATTTTCGGATGCGCCGCCGTGAGCTGCCCGGCGGTATCCCGCCGCCCACCAAGGGTGAACTGAAACGACAGGCCCAGGCCGTTCAGGACCTGGCGAACCGTCTCGTCGACGCGCCGGCCGACCTCGTCGAGGGCCTCGGCCTGCCCGAGAAGCTCGCGGATGCCGTTGCGCTCGCGCGCCGCATCACCGGCGGCGGCGCCCTCGTCCGCCAGAAGCAGTTCGTCGCCAAGCTCATGCGCGGCATCGACCTCGATCCCGTCCGGTCCGCGCTCGATGCCCGGGCCGACGCCGCGCGCCTCGACGCGGCACGGTTCCGTCGCGCGGAACGCTGGCGCGACCGGCTCGTGGACGAGGGAGCCGCAGCGCTCGAGGCCTTCGCTGCGGAACACCCGGGCGCCGATCGCGCGGAACTCGCGACGCTGGCCGCGGCGGCCGTCGCCGAGCGCCGTTCCGGGCAGGCCGGGGGCGCCGGGCGCCGGCTGTTCCGGTACGTGCAGGGACTGCTCGAGGCCGGCTGACGCTCAGTACTTGTCCGGCAGCGCCTGTCCGCGGTCGAGCTGCTCGATCGTCGCGATGGAGGGTGCACGCGCCTTCTGCAGTTTCGCCGCCGCCTGCTCCGCCCCTCGCAGCACGCGCAGCACGTTGCCGCGCGCGAGCTTCGCCAGCGTTTCCTCGGTCCATCCGCGGCGGATCAGCTCCGCGAACAGCTCCGGGTAGCGCGACACGTCCTCGAGCCCGGCCGCCATCCACGCCGGCTCGCCGAAGAAATCCGCGCCGATGCCGACATGATCGATTCCCGCCACGTCGCGTACGTGCTCGACATGGTCGGCCACGTCCGCGATGGTGGCCCGCGGCTCGGGATGGGCGACCGTGTATTTCGCGAGCGCCTCGTCGTACGCGGCGTCGCCCAGCTTCACGCCGCTCGCGCGCTCGAACGCCTCCTGCCAGCGGGCATGCTCGTCGCCCTGCACGGCGAACAGCGAGATGAAGCTGACCATGACCACGCCGCCGTTCTTCGGCACCCGCGCGAGCACCTGGTCCGGCACGTTGCGCAGCGTCGGCGACAGCGCGCGGGCATTGGAGTGGGAAAAGATGACCGGCGCCGCGGCGATGTCGAGCACGTCGTTCATGGTCTCGGCCGACACGTGCGAGATGTCCACCAGCATGCCGAGCCGGTTCATTTCCCGCACGACCTCCTCGCCGAACTTCGAAAGCCCGCCGTGGCGCGCGACGTCCGTCGCCGAATCGGCCCAGTCGACCGTGTTGAAGTGCGTCAGCGTCATGTAGCGGACGCCGAGGCGGTGGAAGTCGCGCAACGCGCCGAGCGAGTTCTCGATCGCGTGGCCGCCTTCCATGCCGAGCAGGGACGCGATGCGGCCCTCGGCGTTGGCGCGCTCGATGTCGTCGGCGCCGAGGGCGAGCGCGAGGTGCTTCGGGTAGCGTTCGATGACGCGCAGCGCGATGTCGATCTGCTCGAGCTGGATGCGCGCGAAGCCGCGCGCGCCGGCATCGGGCGTGCTCGGGACGTACACCGACCAGAACACGCCGCCCACGCCGCCCGCGCGCAGCCGCGCGAGGTCCGTGTCGCCCGCGGTGTGCGCACCGAGGTCGTATGCGGCAACGTCCCGGGGCGGCTTGCCGTTCTCGCGGATGACCCACGGCAGGTCGTTGTGGCTGTCGATCAGCGGATGGCGCTTCAGGATCTCGCGCGCCTGCGAAATCGCGGCATCGGCGGCGTGGGAAACGCTGACGCCGAACGCGCCCGAAGCGGCGAAAAACAGCATGCAGGCCATCGTGATTCGGCGGCTCGCCGCCGCGGCGTGGGATCGGTGCATCGTCACATCCTGGATTTGTAGGACGCTGTCGCCGTGCGGAGACAGCGCCGGGATTGTCCACGGTTCCGGGCGCGCTAGCCTGACCGCGTTGCCCAGCGTATCAAGCATCCCCTGATCTTCGGGCATCCCCCCTGCGCCGCACCACTCCCTGTCGGCGCAGGGGTTGTTTCTTTCCACCGCCCGTTTCAAGAATCCTTTCAGGTTCAGCCAGTTACGCTCGCCGGTTAGCGGCCCTCGGGGCGCCATCTGCTAGACTCCCGCGATGAAACCGCTGGTCGGCATCATCATGGGCTCGTCCTCCGACTGGGAGACGATGCGCCTCGCAGCGGACCAGCTCACCGCGCTCGGCGTTCCCTACGAAAGCCGCGTCATTTCCGCGCACCGCACGCCGGACCTCCTGTTCGAATACGCCGCGGGCGCCGCCGCGCGCGGCCTCGAGGTCATCATCGCGGGCGCCGGCGGCGCCGCTCACCTGCCCGGCATGACGGCCTCGAAAACGCTGCTGCCCGTCATCGGCGTGCCGATCCAGTCCAGGGCGCTGAACGGGCTCGATTCGCTGCTCGCCATCGTGCAGATGCCGGCAGGCGTACCCGTCGCGACGGTCGCGATCGGCGAACCGGGCGCGCGCAATGCCGCCCTGCTCGCCACCGCAATACTCGCTGCGCGCCATCCGCCGCTGCGCGACGCGCTCGCGGCGTTCCGGGAGCGGCAGACCGCGGAAGTCCTGGGCCGGCCCGACCCGGCCGCACGCTGAGCAGCGCCGTGCGCATCGGCATCATCGGCGCCGGACAGCTCGGGCGGATGATGGCGCTCGCCGGCATACCGCTCGGGCTCGAGTTCGCAATGTACGACCGCAGCCGGGACGTGCCCGGCGCGGCGGTTGCCGACATCGTCACCGGGCGCTTCGACGACACGCGGAAGCTCGCCCGCTTCGCCCGCGGCGTGGACGTCGTCACCTTCGACTGGGAGAACGTGCCGGTCGCCTCGGCGCGGGCGATCGCGCGCGTCCGGCCGGTGTGGCCGCCGCCGCGCGCGCTCGAAGTCGCGCAGGACCGCCTCGCGGAAAAACGGATCTTCGGCCGCCTCGGCATCCCGGTCGCACCCTACGCCGCGGTCGGGACGATCGCCGACCTCGAGCGCGCCATCGCCACGCTCGGCGCGCCCGGAATCCTGAAGACGCGTCGCCTCGGCTACGACGGCAAGGGCCAGGCGCGCATCCGCCGCGCCCGCGACGGCGCCGACGCCTTTGCGATCCTCGCCGGGCAGCCGCTCATCTACGAGCGCCTCGTGCAGTTCTCGCGCGAGGTCTCGCTCATCGCGGCGCGCGACCGGGCCGGCAACGTCGTCAACTACCCGCTCGCCGAGAATGTCCACGTCGACGGCATCCTCGCGGTCACGCGCGCGCCCTGGCCGGATGCGCGGCTGCAACGCCTGGCCGAGCGCAATCACCGGCGCCTGCAGCGGGCGCTCGGCTACGTCGGCGTGCTGTGCGTCGAGTATTTCGTCGAGCGCGGGCGGCTGGTGGCGAACGAGATGGCGCCGCGCGTGCACAACTCAGGTCACTGGACCATCGAAGGCGCCGAGACCAGCCAGTTCGAGAACCACGTGCGCGCCGTCGCGGGTCTGCCGCTCGGCAGCGCCGCGCCGCGCGGCCACGCCGCGATGGTCAACGTCATCGGCCGCAAGCCGCGGGCACGCGACCTGCTGGCCCTCCCGGGAATGCACTGGCACGACTACGGCAAGGCGGAGCGGCCGGGCCGCAAGCTCGGCCACGTGACATTCCTCACGCGCCGGCGGGCCCTTCGTGACCGGGTCGCGAAGCAGCTGCGGCGCGCCTTGATTCCCCAGCGTTAACCGCCGTTTGCGCTGTGCTAGCCTGTAGGACGCCATGTACCTGGACCACTTCCAGCTGACCGAACTGCCGTTCCGGCTGAGCCCGGACCCGGCGTTCCTGTACCTGTCGAAGCACCATGCGCGCGCCAAGGCGTACATGGAGTCGACGATCTGGTTCACCGACGGCTTCGTCGTGATCACCGGCGAGATCGGCTCCGGCAAGACGACGCTGCTCGAGACCTTCCTGCGCGAACTGGAGAAGGACGTCGTCGTCGCGCAGGTCGCCCAGACCCAGGTCTCGCCGATCGAATTCCTGCAGGCGGTTCTGGTCCAGTTCGGATTCACGCCGTTCAAGATGCGCAAGGCCGAGCTGATCGCGACGCTCAACCAGTTCCTGGTCGAGCAGTACGCCGCCGGCCGCAAGGTGCTCCTCATCGTCGACGAGGCCCAGAACCTGTCCAACCGGGTGCTGGAGGAGATACGCCTGCTGTCGGGCGTCGAGACGACCAAGGAAAAGGTGCTCCGGATCATCCTCGCCGGCCAGCCGGAGCTCAACGAAAAGCTGGACGCGCCGGAGCTGGTGCAGCTCGTGCAGCGCATCCGCCTGCGCTTCCACCTGACGGCGCTGACGCCGGAAGAGACGCAGGGCTACATCCTGCACAGGCTCGAGGTGGCGGGCGCGCACGGCCGGCAGCTGTTCGATCCCGAGACGCTGCCGGTGATCTTCCGCTACTCCGGCGGCGTACCGCGCCTCGTCAACACGCTCTGCGACACCGCGCTGCTGATCGCTTTCTCCTCGGGCCAGCCCGCGGTCACCATGACCGAGCTCAAGGCCGCGATCGACGAGCTGCAGTGGGTCGAATTCGCTGCGCGCACCAACCGCATGCGCGCCGGAATCGTCGAGCCGGACTCGATGGCCCGGCCCTTCTCCTCCAACGAGGTGCTCGCGCGCATCATCGTCGCGCACGGCGGCGAGCACGTGGAGGAGCGGCCGCTGCGGATGGGGCGCGCTGATCATCGGCCGCACTTCCGACAACGACGTGCAGATCGAGAGCAAGTTCGTCAGCCGGCATCATTGCCAGATCACGACGACGCCCGAGGGCAGCATCCTCGAGGACCTCAACAGCACCAACGGCGTGTACGTGAAGAGCAAGCGCGTCCGCCGCCATCACCTGAATGACGGCGACGTGGTCGTGCTCGGCAAGCACGAGATCATGTACCTCGACGAACGCCCGGCCCGGCTGCGCGACCAGGCGCAGGAGCCGACGGGCAATCATCCCGAGGTCGAGGAAGTCCCCGATGCGGACGAGGACGCGGAAGACGGCCACGACGAGAAGTCCGGCACGGCCTGAGCCGCCGGCGGCCCGGCGCTATTCTTCGTCGAGCTCCGCGCCGTAGTGGCGCTGCCGGATGCGGTAGTCGCGCCGCCGCAGCACCAGCACCAGCCCGCCGACGATCGCGATCACGCCGAAGAAGGCCAGTATTCCGGACCAGTCCGCGACCCGCCAGGCGTAGGATGCGACGATGGCGGCGGCGCCCACCGCGATGTAGGCGTACGGCAGCGCCTCGTAAAGCGGCCGCACAACGCGCATCAGCCGGTTCCGCCGACCGTGAGCGCGTCGATGCGCAGCGTCGGCTGGCCGACGCCGACCGGCACGGTCTGGCCGTCCTTGCCGCAGCTGCCGATGCCCTCGTCGAGCATCAGGTCGTTGCCGACCATGCTGACCCGCGTCAGCACGTCCGGTCCGTTGCCGACGAGCGTCGCGCCCTTCACGGGCGCGGTGACCTTGCCGTCCTCGATCAGGTAGGCCTCGCTCGCCGAAAACACGAATTTGCCCGAGGTGATGTCCACCTGGCCGCCGCCGAAATTCACCGCGTACAGGCCGCGCTTGACGGAACGGATGATCTCGCCGGGATCGTGGGGTCCCGGCAGCATGTAGGTGTTGGTCATGCGCGGCAGCGTCGCGTGCGCGAAGGACTCGCGGCGACCGTTGCCCGTCGGCTTCGCGCCCATGAGCCGCGCGTTCAGCTTGTCCTGCAGGTAGCCCTTCAGCACGCCGTTCTCGATCAGCGTGGTGCAGGACGTCGGCGTCCCCTCGTCGTCGATGTTGAGCGAGCCGCGGCGTCCCGGCAGCGTGCCGTCGTCGACGACGGTGCAGAAGCTCCGAGGCGACGCGTTCGCCGATGCGGCCGGTGAACGCGGACGTCCCGCGGCGGTTGAAGTCGCCCTCCAGTCCGTGGCCGACCGCTTCGTGCAGCAGCACGCCGGGCCAGCCCGGGCCGAGCACCACCGTCATCGTGCCCGCGGGCGCCGGCACGGATTCGAGGTTGACCGTCGCCTGGCGCACGGCCTCGCGCGCCAGCCGCAACGGCCTCTCCCCGGCGATGAACTCCTGGAGCGAATAGCGGCCGCCGGTGCCGGCGTAGCCCTGTTCGCGGCGCCCGTTCTGCTCCACGATGACGGATACGTTCATGCGCACGAGCGGCCGAACGTCGGCGGCCAGCGTGCCGTCGCTCGCGGCGACCAGGATGATCTCGTGCACGGCGGCGAGCGTCGCCACCACCTGCCGCACCCGCGGGTCCAGCGCGCGCGCGCGACGGTCGAGCTCCTGCAGCAGCGCCACCTTGTCCACGTCGGCCAGTGTCGCGATCGGGTCGTCGGACGGGTACAGGCTGTGCGCCGCCGTCGAGTGCCAGGCCTGGACCTGGCCCTTGCCGCCCTCGCGCGCGATCGCGCGCGCCGCGCGCGCCGCCTCGAGCAGCGCCGCCGGCACGACCTCGTCGGAATAGGCGAAGCCCGTGCGCTCGCCGGCCATCGCCCGCACGCCCACGCCCTGCTCGATGCCGTGGCTGCCTTCCTTGACGATGCCGTCCTCGAGCGCCCAGTGCTCCTCCCGCGCCAGCTGGAAATACAGGTCGCCCGCGTCGACGCTCGCGCCGAGCACCGAATCGAGCGCCTGTTCGAGGCGCCGGTCGTCGAGGCCGGAGGGCGCGAGGATGCGCTCACGCGCGCATTGCAGGGCGTCGCTCATCCCATCACCCGGTGCTTCAGCGCCGGAAAGCTCTCGCGCGTCGCCTTCTGCCCGTCCATGTCGAGCTTTGCTGTGACCACGTGGCTGCCGCGCGGCTCGCGCGCCAGCACGCGGCCCCAGTAGTCGGCTATCAGCGTGTCGCCGTACGTCTCCCGGTTGCTGTCGTGTATGCCGCTCTGGGCGGCCGCGATGACGAAGCAGAGGTCCTCGATCGCGCGCGCGCGCAGCAGGGTTTCCCAGTGCGCGCGCCCGGTCGGGCCCGTGAATGCGGCGGGTATGCTGAAGATCTCGGCGCCCTCCGAAACGAGTTGGCGGTACAGCTCGGGGAAGCGCAAATCGTAGCACACGGTCAACCCGACACGGCCCGCGGGCGTGTCCACCAGCACCGCCCTGGCGCCCGGCACGGCGTTGGCGGATTCACGGTAGCCCTCGCGCCCGCCCGGCAGGTCGACGTCGAACAGGTGGATCTTGTCGTAGCGCGCCGCGCGCTTTCCCTTCGCGTCGTACACGACGCAGGCGTTGGCCGGCCGCGAATCGCCGGACACGGCGATCGGCTGGGTCCCGGCGATGATCCAGAGCCCGAGCTCGCGCGCGATTTCCGCCATGGCCTGCTGCACCGGGCCCTCCCCGTCGCGCTCGACGACGGCGCGGCGCTCCGCCTCGTTTCTGCCCATGAAGGAGAAATTCTCGGGCAGCACGGCGAGGCAGGCGCCGCGATCGCGGGCGGCGACCAGCAGCCGGCGCGCCGTCTCGAGGTTCTTCGCGACGTCCGCGAGCGAGGTCATCTGAACGGCCGCGACGATGGGTTGGCTCATGAAGTTTCCTGCATGCGTGGTCAGTTCGCGCTCGCCGCGCGGTCGTCCTTGAGTTCCCGGGCCTCGATGCGGCGCACCTGCGGGTCATCCCAGCTGCCGGTGATGCGATAGTAGCCGCGCGTCACGCCGTTGAGCGACTCCTTGAATATCTGCGAGAACAGCAGCAGCGCGGCGCCGACGGCCGGGCCGCCGGCGAGCGCGCCGGCCACGCCGAGCGAAGCCCCGAGCTGGCCGGTCACGACCGCGGTCTGGTCGTAGGTCCGGTCGCGCAGGTTCGCATGGCCGGCGAGCCCGATCTCCGCCGCGGATCCGCGCAGCGTCACGTTGTCGGTGTAGGCGTCCCCGTCGGTGAGCCTGAACGTGCCGCCCAACGTGTCGAACGCGAGGCCCTCGCCCGTCAGGTCGTTGAAGTCGAGCGCCAGGCGGCGCGGCAGATGGGTGAGGCTCATGAGGCTGAACATGCGCCCCGCGCCCAGCTCGACCGCCGTGAGCTGGCCGTTCGCCGCGGAGAGTTCCAGGCGGCCGGAAAGCCGGCCGAGCGCACTCGCCTCGGGCGGTCCGGCCCAGTTCAGTTGCGCGGACACGCGGCCTTTCTCGGCCTCGACTCCACTGCCGAGCCGCATCGCGGTCATGAAGCCCTTGACGTCCTTCGTCTCGAGCTCGAATTCGAGCCGGCACTCCGGGGCATCGCCGCGCACGAGCCAGCTGCCGTGGCCTTCCGCGCTGAACGCGCGTTCCGTCATCGTGAAGCGGTTGAGCGTGATGCCGGCCGTGCCGCGCGAGAGTTCAGCCTCGACGCGGCCGAAGTGCCGCCCGTCGAAGGCGAAGTCGCCGAGATTGACGTGGATGGCCGGCAACTTGCGCGGGTCGGGATCGGGACGCTCGCCGAGGCCGGGGGCGCGGGCGCCGAAGCGCAGCCGCTCGAAGTCGAGCACCATCGGCACTTCGCCGGGGAAGCTGAAGGGCACCACCAGCCGTCCGGCGACCGCATCGCTCGTCACCGTGACCTCCCACGCGCGGTTGCCCGGCCGCAACCGGCCGCTGACGTCCGAGAATTCATATCCGACGGCCTCGAAGCGGTCGACCGCGAGGTCGGCGCCGCCGAGCCACTCCTGGATCGGCCGCCCGCGCGGCCCGTCCCACTTGAGGTCGAGCAACCGCGTGAGGCTTGCGGACTCGACGCGGCCCTTGAGCCAGAGGCCCGGGTCTTCCGGCAGCGCATCGGCGGGAGCGCCGCCGAAGACGACGAGGCCACGCTCGACCGGCGCCGCGCCGGTGCCGCTGCGCCACTTCAGGAATGCGTGCACGTCGCGTCCGAGCGAGCCGCGGATGCGAGGACCCGCGCGGCCGTCGAAGCTGGCGGAAAGGGCGAGCGGGCGCGAGGCATCGGCCGCCTTGCCGAACGGCGACGGCAGCGCCGAGGCGAGCCCGCGCAAGTCGCTCGAAAGTTCCACGGTGCCGCGCGCGGGCTGCCTGGGATCCGCGTTGCGCTCGACATCGAGCGAACCGCGCCACTGGGTCGCGCCCACGAGCCCGGCGTTCGACGGCATGCGCGCGATCGGCGCGAGCGCCGCGGCCTGCAGGCCGCCCGTGGCATTCACCCGCGTGCGCAGGTTGCCGTTCCCGAGCACGGTGGTCGCGACGGATGCCTGCCAGCGGCCGCCGAGCGCGCGGCCGGTGAGCGAGGGCGCCTCGATCTCGCGGTTGCGCACCCACAGGCCGCCGGCGATATCGGTCACCTCGACCGGCTGTTGGCGGTGGCGCAGGGTCACGCCATCGAGGTTGGCCTGCACCGTGACCATGCGCCGCTCGGCGGCCTTGACCGGCAGGAACAGCGCGACGTCGGCCTGCACCGGGCCCGTCGCCGACAACCCGGAGAATGCGGCGCCGAAGGACGGCGCGAGCGGCGTCGCCTGCAGCATGCGCAGCGCGCGGGCGGCGTCCGTTTCCGCCCGGCCGCGTGCGGCGAAGATCGCCTCGCGCAGGTCCGCGCTGTTGATCTCCGCGTCCGTGAACTCGACGCCGCCGATGCGCCCGCGGCTCGCTACCGCGTGCAGGGCGGGGCCGTCGAAGGAGAAGTCCGATTCGACGCCTTGCAGATCGGGCCAGCCGGGCGCGAAGTGGAGGTCGACCCCGCTCGCGTGGCCGCTCGCGCGGAAACGGCCCTGCCCTTCGCGGTACGGAAAGCCCTTGGTCGGCCCGGTGATCGACACCTTGGCCGTGGTCACGCGGCCGGCCGGGAAGGCGGCGTCGAGCCAGCGCACGGCCTTCGGCGACAGCTTGTCCGTCGGCAGGTAACGCCAGAGATGCGACACCCCGACATCCGTCGCGGTCGCAACGAGATCGAACAGCGGCAACTCGCCGGGACGCAGCACCATGCGCAGCTTGCCGCGTGCGCTGCCGTGGCCGCTGTCGCCCGAGGCGTCGTCGAGCCACAGCCGGAGGCCGGTGTCGAAGCGCTGCCACTCGAGGCGGCCGTCGCCGCGCAGGACGGGGATCGGCGCGCGCAGCCGTTGGGGCCAGCGGATGGTCGCATCGCGCGTCGCGAGGATGACGATGCCGCCGCCGCCCCGGCCCTCCAGCGTGCCGTCGAAGCCCGTGATGCCGGCGGCGCGTCCGAGCGGCCCGAACCCTACGTCGGTAAAACGCAGGCGGCCGGTGATGTCCGGCACCCGCCGTTCGCCGACGTCCGTGACCGTCAAGTCGATGCCGCGCAGTTCTCCGCGCGGGCCCAGCGTCGCGATCCGCTCGCGCACGCTGCCGGCCGGCAGCGCCACCGCCAGCGCCGCGACGTTCTCGACGCGGATCGCGTCGGCGCGCAGCGCGGCCGCGACGATGCGCCCGTCCTTGCGAGTGACCCGCGCCTCGAGGCTCGCCGTGCGCCAGGGCGCGCCCGGCCGCGACAGCTCCAGGTCGGTGGCCTCGACCGAGATCGTGCTGTCGTCACGCTGCAGGCGGATGTCGCCGGCCATGCGCGTGAAGGGCGCGGGGGCGCCGGAAAAACGCACGTCTTCGAGCCCGGGCTGGAGCCGCAGGCTCGTCACGGTGCGGCCGACGCCGCGCGCTGAAACGCGGATCGAACCGCGTCCCTCCCCGGCGCCGAAAAACTGTCCGGCAGCATGGCCGCCCACTCGGCGAGGTCGAGCTCGTCCGCCTCGACGCGCACTCGCCAGCTGACGGCATCGCTGTCGGCCAGCTCGCCGCCCGCCTCCGCCTCGACGTCGATCGCCGAGCCGAGGTGCTCCGGCAGGTCGACGTGCGCCGTCATGGTGACGTCGTCGCCCTTGCGCACGAGGTCGACGTCGGCGCCCGTCAGCTGGAAGCGCCCCTGCCGCGCGCGCAGGTCCAGCACTTCGAGCACGGCGTCGGTCACGGCGAACCGTCCCCGAGGCAGGCGCGCGAGCGTCATCGGTTCGGGCTCCGTGTCCCGGCGCTGGAGGGCGGACTGTCCCACCAGCCGGATCCGGCCGTCGGTCGTGATCACGAAACGCAGGTGCGGGCGCACGAACACGACACGCGCGACCTCGAGCCGCCGGTACCAGATCGAGCGCGCGATCGAGAGACTCGACCCGTCCCGCGGCCGCCGTGACGAGCGGCTCATCGCCGGATTCGGGCAGCACGCGCGCCCCCCGGAACACGATCTCCGGGCCGTAACGGCCGATGCGGCCATGGACCGAGTCGAACTCGAGCGTGAGCCCGGTCGCGTCGCGTACGCGCTCGACGATGCGCTCCTGGTAGCCGGGCAGCGTCTCGATCGCGAGCCGGAACGCCCCGATGCCGAGCGCGAACAGGAGGGCCGCCAGCCCGAGGAGGCCGGCGACCCAGCGCAACATCGCTGCATCCTCTCGTTCCAGGCATTCATGCGGGTTGGCGGGCCAGGGGGACCATGGATTGGACAAGCGGATCGAAGGGGGCGTTCCGGCCGCTCACGCCGCCTGCCAGCGCCGTACGCCCGCGGCATCGAGGAGCGTCGCGGTCTGGAACAGCGGCAGGCCCATCACGCCGGAAAAGCTGCCCTCGATGCGCGCGACGAACACCGCGCCGAGCCCCTGGATGGCATAGCCGCCGGCCTTGCCGGCCGGCTCCCCGCTCGCCCAGTAGCGTCGCCCCTCCTGCGCCTCGATCGCGCGGAATGTGACGTAACTCGTGTCGAGGGCCTGGCTGAGGCGGCCCTCGTGCCAGAGCGCGACCGCCGTCAGCACGGCGTGCGTGCGTCCGGCCAGGGCAGCGAGCATCGCGAGGCATTCCGCCTCGTCGGCCGGCTTGCCGAAGATGCGCCGGTCGAGCACGACGGTCGTATCGGCGGCCAGCACGGGTCCTCCCGCCCGGTCTTCCAGGCGGGCGGCGACCGCCTGCGCCTTGGCGGCGGCCAGGCGTTGCACGTAGTCCGTCGGGCTCTCGCCTGGTTGCGGTGTTTCGTCGATGTCGGCCCCGACGATGCGATGCCGCACGCCGATCTGGTGGAGGAGCTGGCTGCGGCGCAGTGACGCTGAGGCGAGGACAATGGCGTCGTAACCCATTGACCCACGAGGATAGCCGAAGGTGATCCGTCAGGCGCGGTGGTAGGGATGCCCGAGCAGGAGGCTGTGCGCCCGATAGAGCTTTTCGGCGACCATCACCCGCACCAGCCCGTGCGGCCAGGTCAGCGGCGAAAGCGACCAGCGAAAGTCCGCCCCGGCGGACAGGCCGGCATCGAGGCCGTCGGGCCCGCCGACGAGGAGCGACAGGTTCTTGCCGCCCGCCATGCGCGCGCCCAGCCACTCCGCGAGCTTCGCCGTCGACATCGCGCGACCGTCGACCTCGAGCGCGACGACGTAATCCGAGGCGCCTATCGCCGCGCGCATGCGCTGCGCCTCGCGGGCCAGCGGGATTTCGACGAGTTCGAACCCGAGGCCGCGGCCGAAGCGTCGCGCGTATTCCTCGACGCCCGCATCCATCCATGCGGGCAGGCGGGTTCCGGCCGCGATCAGCCGGATGCGCATGACGCGCTCACGTCAGGCGACGCTGGGCGTCCGCCGGGCGGGGCGCATGTCCCAGAGCTTCTCGAGCCCGTAAAACTCACGGATGCGCGGCAGCATCACGTGGACGATGAGATCCTGCAGGTCCACGAGCACCCACTCGCCCTCGCGTTGACCTTCGACGCCGTGGGCCCGGTGGCCCTCCGCGCGACAGCGCTCGATCACGCGGTCCGCGATCGACTTCACGTGGCGGTCGGAGGTGCCGGTCGCGACGATCATCGTGTCGGCGACGTCGGTGAGCTTCCTCACGTCCAGGACCTTCACGTTGACGGCTTTCATGTCTTCGAGGGCGGCGACGGCGATCTTCGTCAGTGCGCCAGGTCCGGTCCTGGTCTTCTTCGCGGCGGGAGCGGTGCGTTTTCTTCTTCGGTCTCGTCGGTCTCGTGGCGGTCATTCCTTCTTGTCACCTGGCCGGGCGTAACTGCCCCTGGAGAGGATGATCCTACGCGCCGCCTCGGGCATCAAGTAGCGCGGGTCGCGGCCCTCGGCGATGACCGCGCGCACGGCGCTGGACGAGAGCTCGAGTTGCGTGTTCGCGCAGACGTGGACCAGGCCCGCGGGCGCATCGGCGAGGCGCGCCGGTCCTGCAGCGTCGATCCCGCAACAGCGCCGCCGCCAGCCCGGCCTGCGGCAGTTCGGCCTTCGGACGCAGGGCGATGACGATGTGGGCGAGCGTCGGCATCTCCGCCGCGCGGTGCCAGCCGTCGAAGCCTGCGAACGCATTCCATGCCGATGATCAGCACCAGCGGCTGGCCGGCGCGCTCGGAGCGCAATTCCTCCAGCGTCAGGATCGTGTAGGACGGGCCCCGACGGCGGAGTTCGCGGTCGTCGACGAGGAATCGCGCATCGTCGCCCACCGCGGCCCTGACCATCTCGAGCCGGGCCGCGGCCCCGGCGAGCGGCGTGGCACGGTGCGGCGGATCCCCGGCCGGTACGAAAGCGACGGCCTCGAGCCCGAGCAGTTCGTGGAGCTCGTGCGCATGCGCAGGTGCCCGTAGTGGATCGGGTCGAACATCCCGCCGAACACGCCGAACGGGCGCATCGCCGGATTATCCGCGCAGCATCGCGGACGGCAGGCGCGCGCCCGAAATGGCGGCGACCAGGCCCGTCAACGAGGTCCAGGGGTCGCCCTTCCCCGGGGCCTGTCCTTTCACCTGTCGATCGATGTGCGCGGCCGCTTCGAACCAGGGCTCGATCGGCTGGCCTGCAGTGCGCTTCGCAGCACGCCTGACCAGTTCCTCGTGGCGTTCCTGCGCCATGCCGAAGGCCTTCCGCGCGACGCCATTGCGCAGGTCGGCGAGCGCGCGCAACTCGCGGCACAGGACCCACAGGACGAGCGGCGGTTCGGCACCCTCGGCACGCAGGCCCTCGAGGATCCTGAGCGAACGCTGCGAATCTCCCGCGAGCGCCGCTTCGCCGAGCTGGTAGACGTCGTAGCGCGCGTGTTCGCCACCGCAGCCTGCACGGCCTCGATGTCGAGCCGCGCGCCGGAGATGCAGCAGCGCCAGCTTCTCGATCTCCTGCTGCGCGGCGAGGAGGTTCCCCTCCACGCGCTCGGCGAGCAGCTCCGCCGCACCGCGCCCGAAAGAAATGCCGAGCCGTGATGCCCGTTCCGCGATCCACGCCGGCAGGCGCTTGATGTCGACCGGGGAGCTCAGCACCAACATGCCGTGCTTCTCGAAGGCCTTGAGCCAGGCGCTCGTCCAGACTTCCTTCTCGGGCTTTGGCGTGACGACGAGCAGCAGGTTGTCGGGTCCGGGATCGGCCGCGAGTGCCGCAAGCACCGCCGCCCCGTCCTTGCCCGGCCGCGGCGTCGGCATGCGGATCTCGAGGATGCGGCGCTCGGAGAACAGCGACAGCGTCTGGCTCGCGTTGCGGATCTCCGACCAGTCGAAGCTTCGGTCGGTGACGAACAGGTCGCGCCCGGAGAAGCCCTGCGCGCGGGCGCGCGCCCGCACGGCATCCGCAGCCTCGCCGGTCAGGAGGATTTCATCGCCCGCGATCAGCCAGGCGCGCGCGAGGCTTTTTTCCAGTGTCCGCGCGAGCTGGTCGGTGTTGATGCGCACCGGTCAATTGTAGCCGTCGTCGAGCGTCGCGAGGAACGCGACGACGTCGTCGACCTCCGCGGGCGTCAGGGCGGGCGTGCCGCCGGCCTTGCGGTCGTAGGGCACTTCGGTCGTGTTCACGGAGCCGGCGAGCCCGGCGGGCAGGTCGTCGAATTTCTGCACGCCCGAGGCGGCCTGCGGGTACCAGAGCGCCGGGTCCGTGTCGCGGCGCACGTAGAAGTCCACCGCCTCGCGCAAGCTGTCGAACGCGCCGTTGTGGAAGTACGGCGCCGTGCGCGCCACGTTGCGCAGCGACGGCACCTTGAACGCACCGCAGAGGTCGCGGCGCGCCGCGAGGTCCTTGCGCTCGGGGCCGCAAAGGCCGAGGTCGCGGAAGCCAGGATCGGCGTTGGCCGGGATGTTCGCATTCCGCGGCAGGCCGACGTTGTCATACGTGAAGTCGGTGAAGAGCGGCGGCGACCCATCCGCCGCCGGCCGGCTGGGATGGCAGGCCGCGCAATTGCCCTTGTCCGGATCCTCGAACAGCGCGAGGCCGCGTTCCTCGGCAGGCGACAGCCTGGCCGTGCCTGCGAGGAAGGCTCGAACTTGCTGTCGAACCGGTGAAAATCCGGGTTCTCGAACTCGTACTGCGCAATCGCGGCCGCGAGGCGCCCATAGGCCGCATCCGGGTCGTCGAGTGCGCCGGCGCCGAAGACTGCGCGAAAGCGCGCCGCATTCGGCGAGCGCTCGAGGCGTGAGATCAACTCGGCCACCGTCGCGTTCGCCATTTCGCGCACGTCGAGGAACGGCAGCATCGCCTGCTCCGCCAGCGTCGCCACGCGGCCGTCGCGGAAGAAGCCACCGAACGCCGTGCCCTCCTCGTCATGGCCGAAGGGTGGCGTGTAACTCGCGTAGCGGATGGACGGCGAGTTGCGCACCCCCGGCACGCCCATGCCGGCGCCGCCCTTCGATACGAGGTCGCCGGTCGGCGCTGCGTGGGCGAATTCCGGCCGGTGGCAGGTCTGGCAGGACAGGCGGCCGGACGCGGACAGTGACTCGTCGCGGAACAATTGTTCGCCGAGCGCTGCGATGGGCGACAGTCCGGGCGTCGACGCCACGGCTGGTGAGGCTGCGGGACGAGGTTCCTCTGAACGGACGCCGATGACGACGGCACCCGCCAGCGCGGCCACCAGGATCGTGGATTTGGTCAGCAAGCCGGAGGGATGTTAGTGCGAATGATTCCCGTTCACAATGGCAGGTGCGCCGCCCGTATGCGATAGTCCGCGCACCATGAAACACGCCTTGATTGCCGCTGCCGCGGTCTTCGGCCTCGCGGCCACCGCCGCAAGTGCCGACGAAATGCCGCTGTTCCAGGCGGGGCTGTACGGTGGCTACCGCATGGGCGGCAGTCTCGAGGACCAGGACACCGGGGAAGACCGCGATCTCGAGGATGGGTCGAGCTACGCCGTTTCGCTGGAGCTGCGGTACGGCCCGGGCGACGACCGCTACTACCAGCTCTGGTATTCGCGCCAGGCGACGGATATCGAGGACGACCTGGAGACGCACGACGCCGACGTCGAGTATCTGCACGTCGGCGGCACCCTGCCCTTCGGCGGCTGGGAACACGCCAAGCCGTACTTCGCGGCAGGCATCGGCGCGACACGCTTCTCCGCCTCCGGGGCCGACACCGACGACCGCACGAACTTTTCGGGCTCCGCCGCCTTCGGGCTCGAGATCCCGCTCGCGAAACACGCCGCCATCCGGCTCGAGGCCCGCGGTTACCTGACGCTGGTCGACACCGACGGCGCCTTCTTCTGCCGGTCCGACAATGGCGAGGGCGTCTGCCGCATCGTCGCCAGCAGCTCGACCATCTTCCAGGCCGAAGGGCTCGCCGGAATCCTGATCCGGTTCTAGTCTCCTGGCGCGCCGGCCTTGAGCCAGGCGGCCAGGAGCCGGATCTGCGTCTCGTCGAGGCGGCCGCCGAAAGCCGGCATCACCCCGGCGCGACCGTTCGCAATCGTGTCCGCCACTTCAGCCCGCCCGCCGCCGTAGTTCCAGCTCGCGTCATCGAGTGCCGGTGCGCCGAGCAGCGGGTTTCCCTCGCCGGCGGCGCCATGGCAGGCCACGCAGTACTGCTGGAACAGCGCCGCCCCGGGTGCCGTCGTCGGCGATGCGGCGTCGCCTCGCGACAGCGCGAGCACGTAGTCGGCAAGCTGGTGGACGCCCTGCGCGCCCACGATCGAGAGCCAGCCGGGCATGGCGGCCTGGCGCCCGGCATGGATCGTCGTGATGACCGCCGCATCCTCCGAGCCCCATTGCCAGGCGGCATCCGTCAGGTCCGGAAAAGTCGCGGCCTGGCCGGTCGCATCGCGACCGTGGCAGGAGCTGCAGTTGTTGTTGAAGACGCGCCCGGCGGAGCGCATCGCCGAGTCGCTCGCGGCGAGCTCCGCGATCGGCAGGCCGAGGATGAGTTGGCGCTGCGTCCCGAACTGCCCTTCGTAGTCGACGAACCGCTCCTCGAGCCTCCCGCCCATGGACCAGCCGAGCGCGCCGCGCCAGCTGCCGAGGCCGGGATAGAGCATCACGTAGACCACCGAGATCGTCATCAGGGCCAGGATGAACCAGAACCACCAGATCGGCGCCGGCTTGTCACCCTCGCGCAGGGTCTCGTCCCAGACCAGGCGCTCGTTGCCGTCCGGACCGCTGCGATAGACGTCCACGATGAACCACAGCAGCGCAAGGAAACTCACGACCGTGATCGCGACGATCCAGCCTCCCCAGAATTCCGAGGGCAGGTCAGCCACGGCCTTCCTCGTCCTCGAGCGGTATGCGCGCAGCGCCGTCGAGGCGCTCGCGCGTCGAGCGCATCGAGACCCAGACGACCAGGGCGATCATGAACGCCATCACCAGCATGTCGCCGACGAAGATGAACCAGGTCACGGCGGCGGCTTCCCGGCGCCGCTGCGCCCCAGCGCCTGGAGGTAGGCGATCAACGCATCGAGCTCGGACTTGCCCTCGAGCGCCGCCGGCGCCTCCGCGACATCCTCCGCGGCGTACGGGTGGCCGAGCCTGGCCAGCGCACGCATGCGGGCCTGGATGCTGCCGCGACGATCCGCGGGGTGGGTCGCGAGCCATGGATAGGCCGGCATGATCGAGGCCGGGACGACCGACCGCGGATCGAGCAGGTGCAGGCGATGCCAGTCGTCGCTGTAGCGTCCTCCCACGCGATGCAGGTCGGGGCCGGTGCGCTTGGAGCCCCACAGGAAGGGCCGGTCGTAAGCGAATTCCTCGGCACGCGAGTACGGGCCGTAGCGCTTGACCTCGGCGAGCAGCGGACGGATCTGCTGCGTGTGGCAGGTGCTGCAGGACTCGCGTATGTAGATGTCGCGTCCTTCCAGCTCGAGCGCCGAATACGGCGCCATGTCCCCGGGCCCGTGCTTGTGCGGGCCTTCCGCGACGACCGGCAGGAGCTGGACCATGCCGCCGATCGCGGACACCGCCAGGATGCCGAAGATCAGCAGGCCGGTGTGGCGCTCGAGCCGGTGGTGCAGCGAGAGCCAGCTCATGCGGTCGCCCCGGCCACGGCCGTCGCGGGGGGCATGACGACGATCGCACTTCGCCCGGCAAAGGTCCGCGCGAGGTTCCAGGCCATCAGCACGGCGCCCACGAGGAACAGGACGCCGGCGAACAGGCGCAGCACGTAGTACGGCTTCATCGCGACCATCACGTCATTGAAGCTGAAGCGCACCTCGCCCAGCTCATCGAGCGACAGCCACAGCACGCCCTGCGACACGCCGGCGCCCCACATCGCGAGCACGTACAGCATGGTGCCCGCCAGGGCGAGCCAGAAATGGATGTTCGCCAGGCGCACGCTGTAGAGCGGCACCCCCGCCATGCGCGGCACCAGGAAATAGTAGGTGCCGAAGGTGATCAGCGCGTTCCATCCGAGCGCTCCGGAGTGCACGTGCCCGATGGTCCATTCGGTGAAGTGGCTGAAGACGTTGACGCTCTTGATCGCGAGCATCGGCCCCTCGAACGTCGCGAGCCCATAGAACGCGAGCGCCAGCACGATGAACTTGAGCGCAGGGTCAGTCTTCAGCTTCTTCGCGGCGCCGCTGACCGTCATGATGCCGTTGACCATCGTCGCCCAGGACGGCGCCAGCAGGACCAGGCTCATGACCATGCCGAGCGACTGCAGCCATTCCGGCACGGCGTGATAGTGCAGGTGGTGCGGCCCGGCCCAGATATAGGTGTAGACGAACGCCCAGAAGGCCACGATCGAGAGCCGGTAGCTCCAGATCGGCTGCTCGGCCTGCTTCGGCAGGAAGTAGTACAGCATCCCGAGGAAGCCGCCGGTCAGCAGGAAACCGACCGCATTGTGGCCGTACCACCATTGCACGACGGCATCCTGGGCGCCCGCGAACAACGAATAGGATTTCCCGACCGTCACCGGCAGCGCCAGGCTGTTGACGATGTGCAGCATCGCCACGACGATGATCAGCGCGCCGTAGAACCAGTTCGAGATGTAGATGGCGTCGATCTTGCGCTTCGCGATCGTCCCGAAGAACACCACCGCGAATCCGACCCACGCGGCCGTGATCGCGAGGTCGAACGGCCATTCGAGTTCCGCATATTCCTTGCCGGCGTTCCAGCCGGCGAGTATCGAGACCGCGCCGAGCACGATCGCCGCCTGCCAGGCGTAGAAGATGGCCCAGGCCAGCCAGGGCGCGAACAGCCGCACGTGCGAGGTGCGCTGCACGCTGTAGAACGCGGTCGCGATCAATGCCGATACGCCGAACCCGAACAGCACGAGCGTCGTGTGCGCCGTGCGCAGGCGGCCGAACGACAGCGCGGGCAAGCCCCAGTCGATGGTCGGCCAGACCAGTTCGGCGGCGACGTAGACGCCGGCCAGCATGCCGAGCAATGCCCACAACACGGAGCAGTACATGAAGGCGGTGACGACGCGGTCTTCGTAGTTGTCCACTTCAGGTCCCGATCGACGGCCCGATGCCGTGTCCCCACAGCGCCACCGTGATCCCGAGCAGGCTGACCAGCGCGACCAGCAGGTAGGCGATCAGGGCCGATGCCATCAGCATGCCGCGGTTCGGGCCGGTGGCGAGCACGACGGGCAGGCCGCGATAGAGCAGGAACATGCTCCAGATGAGCACGGGCACCAGCACGAGCACGTTGAGGAAGGCGTGCGGGTAAAGGTGTATGACGCTGCCGACCGCGAGCGGCGCGCCGACGATCGACATCAGCGCGAGGCACCGGCCGAAGGACTGGCTTGCGTCGTAGGTCGTGGCCATCCAGCGCGCGATCAGCGCGCTGCTCAGGTATCCGAACAGCAGCGCTCCGAAGTACGCGATGCAGATCGCGAGCACGGTGGACTGCGGCAGGTACACGGGTTCCACGCCCAGGCGCCAGCCGAACTCGAGCGTGCCGAAATACGCGAACAGCGGGGGCAGCAGGCCGAGCCAAAGCGCGATCCGGAAGAAGACGCGGCTCGCCGGGGGTGATTCGAGGGCGACGGCCTGAAAAACGTCAGCGGGCGAACAGAGAATCCTGCCCAGCTGGAGGATCGAAATTCTGCCAGGCATCAGCGCCCCCCGGTGGCGCAGTCTAATGTCAATCGCCTTTGGTTGCGAGGATCGCTAGCATGGGTGTTCGTGGACGCCCGTCGCGAACTCTATCCGCCGATCGAACCGCACCGTAATGGCCACCTCGCGGTCGGCGACGGCCACGAGATCTACTGGGAGGAATGCGGCAACCCGGCCGGCAAGCCGGTCGTGTTCCTGCATGGCGGGCCGGGCGCCGGGTGCGACGCGAAGGCGCGGCGCTTCTTCGATCCCGCGCGCTATCGCATCTTCCTGTTCGACCAGCGCGGCTGCGGACGCAGCCGCCCGCACGCGAGCCTCGAGCACAACACGACCTGGGACCTGGTCGCGGACATCGAGCGGCTGCGCTCGATGTGCGGCGTCGACCGCTGGCAGGCATTCGGCGGCTCCTGGGGCTCGACGCTCGCCCTCGCCTACGCCGAGGCCCACCCGGAGCGCGTGACCGAGCTGGTCTTGCGCGGCATCTTCCTGTTGCGCAAGCGCGAGCTGGACTGGTTCTACCAGGAGGGCGCTTCGTACCTGTATCCCGACCGGTGGGAGGAGTACGTCGCGCCGATCCCGGCCGCCGAGCGCGGCGACCTGATGCGCGCCTTCCACCGGCGGCTCACGGGCCGCGACCGCGGGGAGGCGCAGGCCGCCGCGCGCGCCTGGGCGGTATGGGAAGGCGCGACGAGCTACCTGCTGACCGACGACGAGAACGTGCGCCGCTGGGGCGAGGATGCGTTCGCGCTCGCGGTCGCGCGCATCGAATGCCACTACTTCGTGAACGGCGGATTCATGAAACGCGAGAGCCAGCTGCTCGACGAGGTCGGCCGCATCCGCCACATCCCGGCGGTGATCGTGCAGGGGCGCCACGACGTCGTCTGTCCCATGTACACCGCCTGGGACCTGCATCGCGCCTGGCCGGAGGCGGAACTGCGCGTCGTCGGCGACGCCGGGCACTCCGCATTCGAACCCGGCATCACCGACGCGCTCGTCCGCGCCACCGACCGCTTCGCCGGTTGAAGGGGACGCTCACCTTCGCAGCACGCTGCGGTGAAGGTCAGCGTCACCTTCAGGTCGCGGGCACGAGGCGCCAGAGCTCCGCGGCGTCCTCGTCGGTCAGCAGGTAGACACTGCCGTCGGGCCCCACGCGCACGTCGCGGATGCGCTTGTCCTGGTCCCCGAACATGCGCTCTTCTTCGATGAAGAAGCCGGCCTGCTTGGCCTGACGCAGCCGGCTGACCGACCTGGAGACGAGGCCGCCGACCAGGAGCTTGCCCTGCCAGTCCGGGAATGCCTTGCCGCGATATACGGCAAGGCCGGACGGCGCGATCGACGGCGCCCAGAAGAACCAAGAGCGCTCGATGCCCGGCGCGAACGCGCGCTCGGAGATGACCGACAGGTCGTAGTCGATCCCGTGCGTGACCAGCGGCCAGCCGTAGTTGGCACCCGCGCGCAGGCGGTTGACCTCGTCACCGCCGCGCGGACCGTGCTCGTGCTCCCAGACATCGCCGGTCACGGGGTCGAGGGCGAGTCCCTGCGGGTTGCGATGGCCGGAAGTCCAGATTTCGGGGCGCACGCCATCCCGGCCGACGAAGGGATTGTCGGGCGGCGCCGTGCCATCACGCGTGAGGCGCAGGATCTTGCCGAGGTGCGAGCCCATGTCCTGCGCCGCGGCCTTGTAGTCGAAGCCGTCACCGACGGTGAGCAGCAGCGTGCCGTCCCGCAGGAACAGCAGGCGGCCGCCGGGGTGACCGGGGCCCGCCTTGTCGGGTGCCGCGCGGAAGATCACGCGCCCGTCGACCAGCCGGCCGCCCTCGTAACGCGCGCGCCAGATGGCCGTGCGATTGGCCTTCGCGTCGCCTTCGGCGAAGGAGAGGAACAGCGTGCGGTTGCGTGCGAAATCCGGGTCGAGCGCGACGTCCAGCAGGCCGCTGTCCGCCTCCGCGAATACGCCCGTCGGCCCGCCCGCGAGCGGCTCGGCGAGGAGCTCGCCGCCCCGCACGAGCCGCAGGCCGCGATACTTTTCGGTGACGAGGATCTCGCCCTCGGGCGTGAAGGCGAGGCTCCACGGTCGCTGCAATCCCGCGACCAGCCGCTCGAGCCGCGCCGCGCCCTCGACCACGGACCCGGTGGCCGCGCTTGCGACCGCCTGCTCGCGCGGCGAAGGCCCGGTTGCATGCAGGGCGAGCGGCAGGGCGGCGAGGAGCAGCAGGATCGCTTTCGACATCGGGGCGGCCTTCCGGGCGTGCGGGACCGCTAGGCTAGCGGAAGACGGGCCGGACGAAACCCGGCATTTGGCGAAGCGAAGTTCAGGCGCGACGAACGACAGGCATCGAAGGTGGGCGTCCCCTCTGCCGCGTCAGCACTCCGGGACGTTGACGGCGAGGCCGCCCTGCGAGGTTTCCTTGTAGATCGACTTCATGTCGTAGCCGGTCTGGCGCATGGTCGCGATCACCTGGTCGAGCGACACCTTGTGCGTGCCGTCGCCGCGCAGCGCCAGGCGCGCCGCGTTGATCGCCTTGACCGCACCCATCGCGTTGCGCTCGATGCAGGGGATCTGCACCAGGCCCGCGATCGGGTCGCAGGTGAGCCCGAGGTTGTGTTCCATGCCGATCTCGGCGGCATTCTCGACCTGTGCGTTCGAACCGCCGAGCGCGGTCGCGAGCCCCGCCGCCGCCATCGAGCAGGCGACGCCGACCTCGCCCTGGCAGCCCATTTCGGCGCCGGAGATCGAGGCGTTGCGCTTGTAGAGGAGACCGATCGCGCCCGCCGTGAGCAGGAAGCGTCGCACGCCGGCCTCGTCGCTGCCCGGCACCAGCTTCGCGTAGTAATGCAGCACCGCGGGCACGATGCCGGCCGCGCCGTTGGTCGGCGCCGTCACGACCTGCCCACCCGCGGCATTCTCCTCGTTCACCGCCAGCGCCCAGGCATTGACCCACTCCATCGGATCCACCGGACCCATGGGCGTCTCCGCGTCGAGCTCGCGCTTCAGGCGCGGCGCGCGCCGTGGCACTTTCAGCACGCCCGGCAGGATGCCCTCGGCCGCGAAGCCGCGCTGCACGCAGGCCTGCATGACGTTCCAGATCCGCGTGAGCCGCGCGTCGATCTCGGCGTCGCTTCGCATTGCGCGCTCGTTGACGCGCATCAACCCGTCGATCGACAGGCCGGCGCGCTCGCATTGCGCCAGCAGCTCCTCGCCGTTGGCGAATGGCAGCGGGATCTCCGCCGCCGCGCCGCCTCCCGAGCCGGCCGCGGATTCGCCTTCGCGCTGCACCGCGCCGCCGCCGATCGAGTACATCTCCTCCGCCAGCAGCGTCTGCCCCGCCGCGTCGCGCGCCGTGAAGCGCATGCCGTTGGAATGCCCGGGCAGCATCTGGTCGCGGTGGAACAGCAGGTTCATCGGCTCGTCGAAGGCGATCTCATGCCGGCCTGCGACCCGCAGCCGCCCGCTCCCGCGGACCCTTTTCAGCGTCGGCTCCATCACCGCCGGATCGAACTCGGACGGGTCGTGGCCCTCGAGCCCGAGCAGGATCGCGCGGTCCGTGCAGTGGCCGAGCCCGGTCAGCGCGAGCGAGCCGTAGAGCTGCACGAAGATCTCGGCCGTCTTTCCGAGCAGCCCCTTGTCCTCGAGGTCGCGCACGAAGAAGCGCGCGGCGAGCATCGGGCCCATGGTGTGCGACGAGGACGGGCCCACGCCGACCTTGAACACTTCGAAAACGGACAGGTTCACAGGGCCGCCAGCCGGCGCAGGATGAGATCCGCGATATCTTCCGCGAGCGCGACGCGCAGAAACTGTTCCTCGTGCTCCTTGGCGAGCACGGCCGACTCGTCGTACCCATAGTCGCGCGTGAGCTTGACCGGACTGCGCGCGAGGAGCTCGGTCGCGCCGCTCGTCACCGAGAACTCGGCGGCGTAATACACCTCGTACTCGCCCGGCTTGTTGTCGGCGGTGACGGACAGCAGCTCGCGGCCGGTCTTGTCCACGTGCAGCCGTATCACGGCCGTCGCCGTCGTGGCATCCGCCGCCGGCGTCGCGCCCGCGGCGCGCAGGCGCTGGTCGAGCGCCGCGTAGAGCGGCGAGTAATGGTCGTCGGCCTCGACATACGGGCTCGCGACGGCCGCGGGCAGCGGCACCCGGCCGCGCAGGTGGTAGCCGCAGCCCGCAGCGAGCGACAGCGCGAACAGCAGGCATGCGAGGCGCCGCATCACACCACCACGTTGACCAGCTTGCCGGGCACGTAGATCAGCTTGCGCACGGGCTGGCCGGCCACGAACTTGGCGACGCCCGGGTCGGCGAGCGCGGCCTCGCGCACCAGCGCCTCGTCGGCCGCGGCCGGCACCGAGATGCGCGCGCGCAGCTTGCCGTTGACCTGGGCCACGATCTCGATCGTGTCCTTGACGAGCGCGGCCGGATCCGGCTGCGGCCAGCCTTCGTCGACGAGCAGCGTCGAGTGCCCGAGCGCGCGCCACATCGCCTGCGTCGCGTGCGGGACGATCGGCGAGAGCGCCAGCACCACGATCTCGAGCGCCTCCTGCATCACCGCGCGGCCCTGCGGCGAGCGGTCCTGGAATGCGGCGAGCGCGTTGTAGAGTTCCATCACCGCGGCGATGGCCGTGTTGAACATGCGCCGGCGGCCGATGTCGTCGCCCACCTTGACGAGCGCCTGGTGCACCAGGCGCCGCAGCTCCCGCGCGGGCGCATCGAGCGCGGCGGCCCCGGGCCTGCCGGCCGGGCCGCCCTCGACGTGCGCGTGCACGATCTTCCACAGCCGCTTCATGAAGCGGAACGCGCCCTCCACGCCCTCGTCCGACCATTCGAACGTATGCTCGGGCGGCACGTTCGACATGGTGAAGAGCCGCGCCGTGTCCGCGCCGTAGCGGTCCACCAGCGCCTGCGGGTCGACGCCGTTCCGCCGCGACTTGGACATCGTGCCGATGCCGCCGTACTCGACCGGCAGGCCGTCGGCCTTGAGCACGCCCGTGCGCGCGTCTCCCTCCCCCGACGCTTCCACCTCGGCCGGGTTGTAGTAGACGATGCGTCCCGAGGCCGGCTTGCGGCACCAGATCTCGTTCAGGACCATGCCCTGCGTCAGCAGCCGCTGGAACGGCTCGTCGATGTCCGTCAGGCCGCAGTCGCGCATCACGCGCGTCCAGAAGCGCGAATACAGCAGGTGCAGGATCGCGTGCTCGATGCCGCCGATGTACTGGTCGACCGGCATCCAGTACCTGGCGCGCGCATCCACCATCGCCGCGTCGTTGCCCGCCGATGCGTAGCGGAAGAAATACCAGGACGAATCCACGAAGGTGTCCATCGTGTCCGTCTCGCGGCGCGCGGCGGCGCCGCATTCCGGGCAGGGCACGTCGAGGAAGGCCCGCGACTTCGCGAGCGGGTTGCCCGAGCCGTCCGGGACCAGGTCCTCGGGCAGCCGCACCGGCAGGTCCTTGTCCGGCACCGGCACGTCGCCGCAGGCCGGGCAATGGATGATCGGGATCGGGCAGCCCCAGTAGCGCTGGCGCGAAATGCCCCAGTCGCGCAGCCGCCAGACGACCTGCTTGCGGCCGAGGCCCTTCGCCTCCAGGTCGCGCGCGATCGCGGCGGTCGCCGCCTCGTGATCGAGGCCGTCATACGGCCCCGATTGCACGCAGCGGCCGTGCTCCGCATACCAGGGTTCCCAGGCGGCCGTCGAATACGGCCGGCCCTCGACGTCGATGACGGGGACGATCGGCAGGCCATATTTCTTCGCGAACGCAAAATCGCGTTCGTCGTGGCCCGGAACGCCCATCACGGCGCCTTCCCCATAGGCCATCAGCACGTAGTTGCCGACCCACACCGGGATCTCCGCGCCGGTGAGCGGATGGCGCACGGACAGCCCGGTCGCGACGCCCTTCTTCTCCATCGTCGCGAGGTCGGCTTCCATGATGCTTCCGCGGCGGCACTCCTCCACGAAGGCGCGCACGTTCGCGTCCTGTCCCGCCGCGAGCTCGGCGAGCGGGTGCTCGGCCGCGACCGCGACGAAGGTGACGCCCATGATCGTGTCGGCGCGCGTCGTGAAGACCTTGAGCTCGCCCCGTCGCCCCCGGATGTCGTAGGGGAACGCGAGGTTGACGCCCTCGCTGCGGCCGATCCAGTTGCCCTGCATGGCGCGCACGCGGTCGGGCCAGTCCGGCAACTTGTCGAGCGCGGCGAGCAGTTCGTCGGCGTACTGCGTGATCCGCAGGTAGTACATCGGGATCTCGCGCTTCTCGACCGGCGCGCCCGTGCGCCAGCCGCGGCCGTCGATCACCTGCTCGTTCGCGAGCACCGTCTGGTCCACGGGGTCCCAGTTGACCGTGCCGGTCGTCTTGTAGGCGACGCCGCGCTCCAGCATCCGCAGGAACAGCCACTGGTTCCACTTGTAGTAGTCCGCGTCGCAGGTCGCGAGCTCGCGCGCCCAGTCGATGCCGAAGCCGAGCGCCTTGAGCTGGCCCTTCATGTGGCGGATGTTGTCGCGCGTCCATTTCGCCGGCGCGACGCCATTCTCGATGGCGGCGTTCTCGGCCGGCAGGCCGAACGCGTCCCAGCCCATGGGCTGCAGGACGTTGTAACCCTGCATGCGCATGTACCGGGCGAGCACGTCGCCGATGGTGTAGTTGCGCACGTGGCCCATGTGGAGGCGGCCGCTGGGGTACGGGAACATGCACAGGCAGTAGTACTTCGGCCGCGATGCGTCCTCGCGCGCGGCGAACGAACCGGCGGCGTCCCATTCGGCCTGGACCTGCGGTTCGACGTGTTTGGCTTCGTAGCGTTCTTTCATGCGAACCCGGAAGAATACCTTAGGCCGGCGGCCGGGAGGCCTTTCTCAGGACCGCCGTGAATCCGTCCCTGGAGGCTTCGGGCGCGCCATCCATGGCGCGCACGATCCTGAGAAAGGCCTCCCGGCCGCCGGACTCAGGCGTTGTGCCGGTTTCTAAGTCGGACGATCGCAAAGGCGATCAGGAGGACGAAGGACAGGGTGAGGATGGGCCAGTTGCCGATGCGGGCGTAGGGCGTGAGGCCGGTGCGGGGCTGGACCTCGTGTTTCAGGATGCCGCGTTCGAACTGCGGGATGGTGGCGAGGACGGCACCGTCCGGTCCGATGACCGCGGTGATGCCGTTGCTGGTCGCGCGCATCAGGTAGCGGCCGGCCTCGAGCGCGCGGAAGCGCGCCATCTGCAGCTGCTGGTGCGGCGCGGAGGAGTCGCCGAACCAGGCGTTGTTGGTGACGTTGACGAGCAGCGTCGAGGCCGGGAGCGCCGCGAGCTGGTCGGCGCCGTACGCGTCCTCGTAGCAGATCGTCGCCGCGAGCCTCTGGCCGCCGGCGGTGAGCGGAGGCTGATGCTCCGCGCCGGGCGTCATGTCGTAGTACGGCAGGCTCTGCAGCCGCATCCAGTCGCGCACCGCCCCGGGCACGGGGAAGAACTCGCCGAACGGCACCAGCCGCCGCTTGTAATACCAGCCGTCGCCGTCGCTGCCCATGGAATAGAGGCCGTTGCGGATCTCGCCGCTCTCGAGGTCGAAGTCGAGCAGTCCGAGCATCACGTCGGATCCGCGCGCCGCCGACTCGCGGCGGATGCCGTCGAGGAAGGTGACGGCCTCGTGCGCGAGGATCGGCACGGCCGACTCCGGCCACACGATGATCTTCGCGCCGAGCGCCTCGCGGTTGAGGTCGCGGTAAAGCCCGAGCGTCGCCGCGCGGTTCTCCACCAGCCATTTCTCGTTCTGCGGGATCGCGCCCTGAAGCAGCGCGACGTCGACCGGTTCGCCCGCCGGCCGCGTCCATTCGCGCCCGTCGAGCAGCCAGCCGCCGAGCCACAGCGCCGCCGCGAGCGCGATCGCCACGAGGCGCCGGGCGCCGTCCTGGAAGAAGACCACGATGATGGCGCCCGCGGTGACCGCGACCGCGAAAGTCACGAGGTGGATGCCGCCGACGGTCGCGAGCGACGCGAGCGGCGCGTCGCTCTGCGAGTAGCCGAGCTGCAGCCACGGGAAACCCGTGAAGAGCCAGCCGCGCAGCCAGTCCATCAGCGTCCAGCCCGCCGGTATCAGCAACAGCGAACGCGCCGGCGAGGGATCCGGCGCGATGCGCGTGACGACATAGGCGAGGAGCGCGTAATAGGCGCCCTTGATCGCCAGCAGCGCGGCCACGAGGAAGAGCGCGAGCCAGGCCGGCGCCTGGCCGAACTCGTGTATGGCGGTGAATATCCACCAGGTGCCTGCGCCGAACAGCGCAGCGCCGAACCAGAAGCTCGTGCCCGCCGCCTCCTTCGGTTGCTCGTATTCCCAGAGCAGGAACAGCACCGCCGGCCCGAGCCAGCCGAGGAACGAGAGCCCGTAGGGCGCGAAGGCGAACGACGTGCCGACGCCCGCGATCACCGCGATCAGCCTGCGGTAACGCAGCAGCCGCGAGATGGGACTGACCGGCGCCGGCATCAGGCCCCCCGCCCGTCGCCGGACTCGGCCGGCAGCGGCCCGGGGGCCGTCACGCGCAACTGGTCGATGCGGCGCCGGTCGGCGCGCAGCACCTTGAACTCGTGTCCTTCCATGGTCACCGTCTCGCCACGCCGCGGCAGGCGCCCGAACTGGTGCAGCACGAGGCCGCCGATGGTGTCGTATTCCTCGTCGCTGAATCGCGTGCCGAAGAATGCGTTGAATTCCTGCACGCGCGTGAGCGCCTGCACGGCGAACTGGCGGTCGCTCTCCTTGCGGATGGTCTGGTCCTCGTCGGTGTCGTACTCGTCGGCGATCTCGCCGACAATCTCCTCGATCACGTCCTCGATCGTCACCAGGCCGGACACGCCGCCGTACTCGTCCACGACGATCGCCATGTGGTTGCGGCTGGCGCGGAACTCCTTCAGCAGCACGTTGAGGCGCTTGCTCTCCGGCACGAAGGCCGCCGGCCGCAGCACTTCGCGGATGTCGAAGCCGCCGGCCGCGCCCTCGGCGAAATTACGCAGGAGGTCCTTGGCGAGCAGGATGCCGACGATCTGGTCGCGGTCGTCGCCGATCACGGGAAAGCGCGAGTGCCCGGACTCCACCACGGCGGGCAGGAGCTGCTGCGGCCCGGAGTCGCGCTCGAGCACCACCATCTGCGAGCGCGGCACCATGATGTCGCGCACGTGCTGGTCGCCGACGCGCAGCACGCCCTGGATCATCTGCAGCGCGTCGGCGTCGACGATGCCGCCGCGCGCGGCGGCGCGGATCGCGTCGACCAGTTCCGCGCGATCGCGCGGCCCTTCCTTGGTCAGGCGCCGCAGCCAGCCGCCACTCTTGGCTTTCGCCACCTCAGCCTCCGTACGGGTCCGCAATGCCGATGCTCGCGAGCAGCGCGCGCTCGCGGCCTTCCATGCGCTTCGCGTCCGTCGCGCGCAGGTGGTCAAAACCGAGCAGGTGCAGCGTCCCGTGCACGACCATGTGCGCCCAGTGCGCGGCCAGGGCCTTGCCCTGCTCGCGTGCCTCGCGCGCGACCACCGGGGCGCAGACCACGATGTCGCCGAGTTGCCGGCCGACGAGTTCCGGCGCCGCCGGGAACGAGAGGACATTGGTCGCGTAGGCGCGGCCGCGCCAGGCCTGGTTCAGCTGCCGGCCCTCGCGCTGGCCCACGACGCGGATGCCGAGCTCGCCCTTGCGGTTCCCGGCCGCGAGCCGCGCCCAGCGGCGCAGCGACGCCGGCCCCGGCGCCCATGGCCGGCGCGTGCGGTAGCGGAGCACGATGTCCAGGCTCACGAGCCGTTGTCCTCGCCCGATTCGCGCTCGTACGCCTCGACGATCCGCTGCACCAGCGGGTGTCGCACGACGTCGCGCGCGGTGAAGCGCGTGACCGCGATGCCCTGCACGCCGTCCAGCACTTCGAGCGCGTGCCGCAGGCCCGACTGCCGGTGCGCGGGCAGGTCGGTCTGCGTGACGTCGCCGGTCACCACGGCGCGGGAGCCGAAGCCGATGCGCGTGAGGAACATCTTGATCTGCTCGACGGTCGTGTTCTGGGCCTCGTCGAGGATGATGAACGCCTCGTTCAGCGTGCGGCCGCGCATGAAGGCGAGCGGCGCGACCTCGATGACGTTGCGCTCGATCAGCCGCGCGACGCGGTCGAAGCCGATCATCTCGTAGAGCGCGTCGTACATCGGCCTGAGGTAAGGGTCGACCTTCTGCGTCAGGTCGCCCGGCAGGAAGCCGAGCCGCTCGCCCGCCTCCACGGCGGGGCGCACCAGCACCAGCCGCCGCACGCTCTCGCGCTGCATCGCTTCCACCGCGCAGGCGACGGCGAGATAGGTCTTGCCGGTGCCCGCGGGCCCGATGCCGAAGGTCAGGTCGTGCGAGCGAATCGCGTGGAGGTACTGCTGCTGGTTGGCGCCGCGCCCGCGGATCAGTCCGCGCAGCGTCTCGACCGCGTCGGCGTCGTCCGCCGGGCGCGCGCCCATGGCCCCCTCCTGGATCGCGAGGTGCACGTCCTCGGGCGACACCGGCTGGGTGGCCGCGCGCTCGTAGAGCTGGCGCAGCACCGCCGCCCCGGCGGCGGAGTTCGCGCCACGCAGCGAGAAGCGCCCGGAGCGGCGGCGGATCTCGATGCCGAGCCGGTTCTCGATCTGGTGCAGGTTCTCGTCGAGCGGGCCGCAGACCGTGGCGAGCCGCGCATTGTCTTCCGCGCCGAAGTCGACGCTGGATTCGGGCGCGGCGTTCAAGCGACCAACCGGCCGCGCAGGGAATTCGGCATGGCCTCGGTGATGCGGACGTCCGCGAAACGGTCGACGAGGGATCGCGGCCCGTCGAAGTTCACCCAGCGCATGTTCTCCGTGCGGCCCGCGAGCTGGCGCGGGTCGCGGCGCGAGGGCTTCTCGACCAGCACGCGCTGCGTGCTTCCGATCATGGCCTCGCTGATGCTGCGTGCCTGGCGGTTGAGCTGCGCCTGCAGCGCCTCGAGCCGCCGCTGCTTGACCTCGTGCGGCACCTCTTCCGGCAGCGACGCGGCGGGCGTGCCGGGGCGCTTGCTGTAGATGAAGCTGAAGGACTGGTCGAAACCGACGTCCGCAATGAGTTCGAGCGTCTGCTGGAAGTCCGCCTCGGTCTCGCCCGGGAAGCCGACGATGAAATCGGATGACAGGCTGATGTCCGGGCGCACCGCGCGCAGGCGGCGGATCTTCTGCTTGTACTCGAGGCGCGTGTAGCCGCGCTTCATGAGCGCGAGGATGCGGTCAGAGCCGCTCTGCACCGGCAGGTGCAGGTAGTTCGCGAGCTTCGGCACCTCGGCATAGGCATCGACCAGCGACGGCGAGAATTCGAGCGGGTGCGAGGTCGTGAAGCGGATGCGCTCGAGCCCTTCCATCCGGGCGACGTGGCGGATGAGGCCGGCAAGGTCCACCATCGACCCGTCTGCCGCGGGCCCGCGGTACGCATTCACGTTCTGCCCGAGCAGCGTGACCTCGCGCACGCCCTGCGCGACGAGCGAGGCTACCTCGGCGAGGACCTGCTCGAACGGGCGGCTCATCTCCTCGCCGCGCGTGTAGGGGACGACGCAGAAGCTGCAGTAGCGGCTGCAGCCCTCCATGATCGAGACGAACGCGGTCGCGCCGTCGGCACGCGGCGCGGGCAGGCTGTCGAACTTCTCGATCTCCGGGAACGAGATGTCGACCTGCGGCTCGCGGGTCGCGCGCAGCGCCGCGATCATCGCCGGCAGGCGATGGATGGTCTGCGGCCCGAACACGAGGTCCACGAACGGCGCGCGCTCGAGGATGCCCACGCCCTCCTGGCTCGCGACGCAGCCGCCGACGCCGATGACGAGGCCGGGCTTGTCGCGCTTCAGCAGCCGCCACTGGCCGAGGTGGGAGAACACCTTCTCCTGTGCCTTCTCGCGCACCGAGCAGGTGTTCAGCAGGACGACGTCCGCCTCTTCCGGTTGGCTGGTGAGCGTAAGGCCCGCGGACTCGCGCAGCACGTCCGCCATGCGCGCCGAGTCGTATTCGTTCATCTGGCAGCCGAAGGTCGAAATGTAGAGCCGGCCGCTCATGTCCGGGGTGTGAGCTCCTGGGGGACGCTGAAAAGCCGTTTAGGGTACCGGGTTTGGCGGTCCTGCAGAAGCGCCGCGGGACGGCTTGCAGCCGCGCCGTGCAGGGCTAACTATCTGTTTTTATTCGGTTTACTGGACATCTCGCGACCGAAAGTGCCGGTCGCGACGAAATCCGCGGGCTTGAGGTCGCCCATCACGAAGCGGCCTGTGGCCGTGATCTTGGCGCCCTGGGGCAGGGTATCGGCCATGGTCCGGCGCCGGGCCATGTGCACCGAGTATTCGAGCTCGTGCAGGAGGCCGGGCCGCGCGTAGTAGTAGCCCTGCCCCGCGACGCAGCCGAGCTCGATCAGGCCGCGCTGCTGGTGCTCGAGCTCGATGCCCTCGGCGACGACCTCGAGGTCGAGTGTCACGCCGAGCGTGATGATCGCGCGCGCGAAGTCCTCGCCGCCGTCGACGCTGCCCAGCCGCTCCACGAACGAGCGGTCGATCTTCAGGATGTCGATCGGGAAGCGGTGCAGGTAGGAGAGCGACGAATACCCCGTGCCGAAATCGTCGATCGCCAGGCGCACGCCCAGCTTCTTGAGCTCGGTCAGCTTCGCCAGCACGGTCTCGCTGTTCTGCATCAGCACGCTCTCGGTCAGCTCGATGACGAGGCAGCCCGGGTCGATCTGCGAGATCTCGAGCGCGCGCTCGACGTCGGCACAGATGTCGGATTTCGAGAGCTGCACGCTCGAGACATTCACGCCGACGCGCACCTGGCGGCCCTCGGGCAGTCGCGCCTGCCAGACCTTCACCTCGCGGCAGGCCTGGGCGAGCACCCAGCGGCCGAGCGGGACGATCTGGCCCGTCTCCTCGGCGGTCGGGATGAACTCCGCGGGCATGATCATGCCGCGCTCCGGGTGCTTCCAGCGGATCAGCGCCTCGACGCCGAGCAGGTAACCGGAGCGCAGGTCCACGATCGGCTGGTAGTGCAGCAGGAATTGCGCTTCCTCGAACGCCTTGTCGAGCTCGACCTCCATCTCGCGCCGTTCGCTCGCCGCGTGCTGCATGGACGCTTCGTACACGACGTAGCGGCCCTTGCCGGCGGACTTGGCCGCGTACATGGCGATGTCGGCATTGCGCATCAGCTCCTCGACGCCGTCCTCGGCATTCGAGAAGGCGATGCCGACGCTCGCCGCCACGCGCATGTCGGCGACCGGCTGGTCGAGCGGTTCCTGCAGCGATTCCACGATGCGCGCGGCGATCTCGAGCACGGGGTCCTGCGAGGTGAGGTTCTCGAGCAGCACCGCGAACTCGTCGCCGCCGAGGCGGGCGACGGTGTCGCCGTTGCGGGTCGCCTTGACCAGGCGCTGCGCGCTCTTGTGAAGCACGCGGTCCCCGGCGGCGTGGCCGTGGGTGTCGTTGATGCGCTTGAAGTTGTCGAGGTCGACGAAGATCACGGCGACGCTGCGGCCGTTGCGCTTGCTCACCGCCACGGCGTGCTCGACCCTGTCGCGGAACAGCGAGCGGTTGGCGAGCAGCGTCAGCGGGTCGTGCAGCGCCATGCGCTTCAGCTGTTCCTCCATGCCCTTGCGGTCCGTGGTGTCGCGGAGGTTCAGCAGGCGCCCGCCGATCGCGGGCTCCGCTTCCATGTTCGTGCCGTGGATCTCCACCACGCGCTGGCGCTCGTCGCCGCGCGGCACGCGCGCCTCGACGACCGCGGAAGCGCCGGCCTGCGCCAGGTCGCGCGCCAGGAACTCGCGCAGCCGCGCGCGATCGTCGAAGGCCACGAGTTCCTCGAGGCGCTGCCCGATCAGGTCCTGGGCCGCGAACCCGAAGATGCGCTCGGCCGTCGGCGTCACGTAGCTGACCATGCCTTCGGCGTCGACGATCGCGATGACGTCGGCGGTATTGCGGATCAGCGCGTTGAAGCGCGCTTCGGCGGAACGCGTGGCGAGGCCCGTCTGCGCGGCGACCGCGAGCATCGTCGCGATGGCCTGGCGCGCGAACAGCAGGGCCGCCGCGATGCAGACCACCCAGGCGATGAGCCCGGCGGGCTCGCTGAAGCTGCCCCGGTGCAGCACGAGGAGCGCGTAGCCCGCGAGCATCAACGCGACATACGGCATCAGCGACGCGGCGGGCGAACCGCGCTCCGAGGCGTCCATCGGCGGCGCGCGCCGGACGCAGCGCACGTAATCGAAGTGCGCGGCGACGGCGAAGGCGGCGATCGCCGCGACCTGCAGGGGACCGGCGTACGGCGAAATCGTGCCGGCCGCCGCCGCGTGCGCCTCGAGCAGGCGCGAGCCGACGAGTGCCGAGAGCGCGAACGCAAAGGCCGCGAGCCCGGGCCAGCCCTGCCAGTTGGAGCGGCGCAGCAGGAGCACCGCCGCGAGCACGCCGATCACGGCGTCGAGGCCGACGGTCCAAGCGCCGCGCATAGGTAGGGCCCCGCCGGCCAGGTCCTGCGGCAGCGCGAGCCAGAGCACGGCGCCCATGCAAAGCGCGACCAGCGTCGCCTCCAGCCAGAATTGCGGGCCGAAAGACCTGCCGCGGGTCGAGCGCAGGAAGCCGGTGGCCGCAAGCGCCGCACAGGGGAAGAAGGCGAATTGCAGGAGGCCGGAGACCGCCTGCACGGCCGGATGCTCGAATGGGCGCAGCAACGGCACGGCGCATGTGGCGACGAGCTGGGCGAGCAGCGCGACAGCCAGCCAGCGCCAGGCGCCGCGGCGCGCGGGACGAAGCTCGGGCAACTGCGATGCCCGCCAGGCGAGCGAGATGGCAGCAAGCGAGACCGCAGTGCCCGTGAACAGAACGACCAGTTCTTCAATGCGGCCGCCGGCCGCGATGCCGGTGACCGTGGCGAACAACGCGAGCGCAATGCAAAGCAGCACGAGCCGGGCCGCCGAATGGTCGAACCACGGCGCCAGGGCCTCGCGCAGCCCGTTACCGGACGGCTGGTTGCGATCCAGCTCCATCAAGCCGTTCTCCCTTCTCCGGGACCCCGGGACGTCTTCGCGGGAATGCCCGAGAAATCGGCTCGATGGTGACTTAATGTGTCCCTGTAGGACGCCGATCACATCACATAAAGTGGCGCGGCAACGGGCGCAGGGCCGGCGCGGACCGGCCCCTTCAGCAAAAAAGGGGACTTGCGTCCCCTTTTTTGCTGAAGGCCGGCAGGCGTCAGAAAGGGATGTCGTCGTCGAAGGATTCGGCGACGCCGGCGGGCTCGGCCCGGGCCGGTTCCGCGGCACGATCGCGCGTGCGTTCGGCGGGCGGCGATGCGCCGCGATCCGCGCCGCCGCGGCCGCCCAGCATGTTCATCTCGTTCGCGATGATCTCGGTCGTGTAGCGGTCATTGCCATCCTTGTCCTGCCACTTGCGCGTGCGGATGCGGCCCTCGATGTACACCTGCGAGCCCTTGCGCAGGTACTCGGCGGCGATCTCCGCGAGGCGGTCGAACATCGCGACGTTGTGCCACTCCGTCGCTTCCTTGTTCTCGCCCGTCTGCTTGTCGCGCCACTGTTCCGTGGTGGCGACGCGCAGGTTCACGACGGCCTTGCCGGACGGCATCGCCCGCTGCTGCGGGTCCTGCCCCAGGTGACCGATCAGGATGACTTTGTTGACGCCGCGTGCCATGGCCGTTCCCCGAGTGTCTTGTGGCGCTCATTGTAGACGCGCGGGCCATGCCCGCGCACCGTCAAATGGCATGGTTTCGCGTAGATTCCGTCGCCCTCGCCCACGGCAGCCAGGCGACGACGACCGCCGCCGCGACCGCGAAAATTCCGGTGACCTGCCAGTGGCTTCCAAGCAGGGCGCCCCCGACCAGGCCGCCCGCAAAGGCGCCCGCGAACTGGGAGGTCGCGAACAGGCCAAGCGCAGCCCCCCGGGATGCCTCCCCCGCCGCCTCGGTCAGCGCCGCCGGCAGGCGCGCCTCGAGGAAATTGAAGGCGCCGAAATACAGCACCAGCGCGCCGAGCAGCGCATTGAAGCTCCCCTGCGCGACGGCGAGCGCGGCGAGGGCCGCGGCGAGGGCGCCGCCGCCGATGAGCGCCGCCTGCCCCGGGCTGCGGTTGCGCTCCGACCAGACCACGAGCGGCGCGGTCAGCGCGATCGAGGCGACGAAGACGCCGAGGTACACGAGCCAGTGGCGCGACTCGTCGAGCCCGTGCAGGTCGCGCAGCAAATGCGGCACGGCGATGAAGGCGGCGGTCAGCGTCAGGTGCAGCACGAAGATGCCGGCGTAGTACGGCGCGAGTCGCCGTGTCAGGGCCTGGCTCCAGCGGCCGCGCGCCGTGCGTTCGGCCCGCGGCCGCTCCGCGGGCAGGGCAAAGAGCACGAGCCCGAGCGCGACGAGGCCGAGCCCGCCGATCAGCCAGAAGACGCCCGCAACGCCGATCGCGGCGGCGAGCAAGGGTCCCATGACCAGCGAGAGCACGAACGAGACGCCGATGCTCATGCCGACGGCGAACATCGCGCGCGTGCGCGCTTCGGGGCGCGTGAGGTCCGCGAGGAACGCCGTGACGGGGCCGGATACGGCACCGAGGCCCTGCACCACACGGGCGGTGACCAGCGCTGCGGCCGACGTCGCCACCGCGCCCAGCGCGGAACCCGCGACGTGCAGGACGAGTCCCACGACGATGAGCGGCTTGCGACCGACACGGTCGGACCACACGCCGAAGGGAATCTGCATCACGGCCTGCGTGAGCCCGTAGGCGCCGACGGCGAGCCCGGCGAGCAGCGGAGTTCCGCCCGGCAGTCCGCCCGCGTGCAGCGCGAGCACTGGCAACAGCAGGAACAGCCCCAATAGACGGACTGCGTAAATGGCGGCCAGCGAGGCCACGGCACGGCGCTCGGCGGGCAGGAGTGCCGCGCCCGTCGGCAAGGCCACTGGAAATCCCTTTGCGGTGCCCGGAATGGGCGGTTTATTCTATCAGGCTGCCCCGATGAGCCAGACCATCCACATCCGCGGCGCGCGCACGCACAACCTCCAGAACCTGGACCTTGCGCTGCCGCGCGACCGCCTGATCGTATTCACGGGCCTCTCGGGCTCGGGGAAGTCCTCGCTCGCCTTCGACACCATCTACGCCGAGGGCCAGCGCCGCTACGTCGAGTCGCTGTCCGCCTATGCGCGGCAGTTCCTCTCGATGATGGAGAAGCCGGACGTCGATTCGATCGAGGGGCTGTCGCCCGCGATCTCGATCGAGCAGAAGTCGACGTCCCACAACCCGCGCTCGACCGTCGGCACGGTCACCGAGATCTACGACTACCTGCGCCTGCTGTACGCGCGCGCGGGCATCCCGCGCTGCCCGGACCACGGCCTCGACCTGACGGCGCAGACCGTGAGCCAGATGGTCGACCAGGTCCTCGCATTGCCCGAGGGCACCGCATTGGCCCTCATCGCGCCGGTCATCTCGGGACGCAAGGGCGAGCACCAGCAGGCCATCGAGGAGCTGCGCGGCAAGGGCTTCGTGCGCGCGCGCGTCGACGGCCGGTACGTCGAACTCGACGCCGTGCCGAAGCTCGACCCCAAGAAGAAGCACTCGATCGACGCGGTCGTCGACCGCCTCAAGGTGCGCCCCGACCTGCAGCAGCGCCTCGCGGAGTCCTTCGAGACGGCACTGCGACTCGGCGAGGGCTCGGCGCGCGTCGCTTTCCTCGACGACCCGAAGCGCGAGGAGCTCGTGTTCTCCGACAAGTTCGCCTGCCGGATCTGCGGCTACTCCGTTTCGGAGCTCGAGCCGCGGCTGTTCTCGTTCAACAACCCGTTCGGCGCCTGCCCGGGCTGCGACGGCCTCGGCGTGAAGCAGTTCTTCGACCCCGACCGCGTGGTCACGAACCCGCAGCTTTCGCTCGCGAACGGCGCGGTGCGCGGCTGGGACCGGCGCAACGCCTACTACTACCAGATGATCCAGGCGCTCGCGGACCACTACCGGTTCGACCCGGAAGCCCCGTACGCGAGCCTGCCGCAGAAGGCGCGCGACGTCCTGATGCAGGGCAGCGACGGCGAGGAGATCGAGTTCCGCTATTTCGACACGCGCGGCCGCACCATCAGGCGCAAGCACAAGTTCGAGGGCGTGCTGCCGAACCTCGAGCGGCGCTACAACGAGACCGAGTCGCTCGCCGTGCGCGAGGAGCTCGCGCGTTACCTCGGCACTCGCCGCTGCCCCGAGTGCGACGGCGCGCGCCTCACCAGGTCCGCGCGCTTCGTGTTCGTCGGCGGCACCGCGCTGCCGACCATCAGCGCCCTTCCCGTCCGCCGCGCGCTGGAGTTCTTCGATACGCTCAGGCTCGAGGGCTGGCGGCAGAAGATCGCGGCCAAGATCGTCAAGGAGATCACCGACCGGCTCGGCTTCCTGGTCGACGTCGGCCTCGACTACCTGACGCTCGACCGCAGCGCCGAGACGCTTTCGGGCGGGGAGGCGCAGCGCATCCGCCTCGCGAGCCAGATCGGCTCGGGCCTCGTCGGCGTCATGTACATCCTCGACGAGCCCTCGATCGGCCTGCACCAGCGCGACAACCAGCGGCTGCTCGACACGCTCCACCGCCTGCGCGACCTCGGCAACACGGTCATCGTCGTCGAGCACGACGAGGACGCGATCCGCCAGGCCGACCACGTGGTGGACCTCGGCCCCGGCGCCGGCGTGCACGGCGGGCGCGTGGTCGCGGAAGGCACGCCCGTCGAGATCGAGGCGAGCCCCGCGTCGCTGACCGGCCAGTATCTTTCCGGCCGCAAGCGCATCGAGATCCCCGACAAGCGCCGCAAGGCCGAGCCGAAGCAGCAGTTGCGGCTCAAGAAGGCGAGCGGCAACAACCTCAAGGGCATCGACGTCTCGTTCCCGGTCGGGCTGCTCACCTGCGTCACGGGCGTCTCGGGCTCCGGCAAGTCGACGCTCGTCAACGACACGCTCTATCGCGTGGTCGCGCGATCGCTGAACCTGGTCGCCGACCAGCCCGCGCCCAGCGCCGGCGTCGAGGGCCTGGAGGCCATCGACCGCGTGATCGACATCGACCAGAGCCCGATCGGCCGCACGCCGCGCTCGAACCCGGCGACCTACACCGGGCTCTTCACGCCCATCCGCGAACTCTTCGCGGGCACCGCCGAGGCGCGCTCCCGCGGCTACCAGGCCGGCCGCTTCAGCTTCAACGTCAAGGGCGGGCGCTGCGCGGCCTGCGAGGGCGACGGTGTCATCAAGGTGGAAATGCACTTCCTGCCGGACGTGTACGTGGCCTGCGACGTCTGCAAGGGGCGGCGCTACAACCGCGAGACGCTCGACGTGCACTTCAAGGGCAAGAACATACACGAAGTGCTCGACATGACGATCGAGGACGCGGCCGTTTTCTTCTCGGCCGTGCCGGTGGTCGCCACCAAGCTGCAGACGCTGCTGGACGTGGGCCTGGCGTACGTCAAGCTCGGCCAGAACGCGACGACGCTCTCCGGCGGCGAGGCCCAGCGCGTGAAGCTCGCCAAGGAATTGTCCAAGCGCGCGACCGGCCGGACACTTTATATACTGGACGAGCCGACCACGGGCCTGCACTTCGAGGACGTGAAGCACCTGCTCATCGTCCTGCACCGCCTGCGCGACGAGGGCAACACGGTCATCGTGATCGAGCACAACCTCGACGTGATCAAGACCGCCGACTGGGTGATCGACCTCGGCCCCGAGGGCGGCGACGGCGGAGGGTCCATCGTCGCCCAGGGCACGCCCGAGCAGCTCGCGCGCGCGGGCGAATCCTTCACCGGCCGTTACCTGAAGCGCGTGCTGGCGCGCGGGAAGAAAGCCGCATGAATCGCAGGAACCTGGTTGCGCTGGCGCTGGCGGCGACGCTCGCCGCCCTGCCCGCCCTCGCCGGCGAGCTTTCGGTCACGAACGCCTGGTCGCGCGCGACGCCGCCCGGCGTCACCGTGGGCGTCGCCTATTTCACGCTGGAGAACGACACCGGCAAGCCCGACCGGCTGCTGAAGATCTCCTCGCCCGTCGCCTCGAAACTGCAGGTGCACCGCACCGAGGTCCTCGACGGCATCGCCCGCATGCGCGAGGTCGCCGTGCTGCACGTCGACGCCGGCCAGGTGCTGGAATTCGCCCCGAACGGCATGCACGTGATGCTGACGGGCCTGAAGCAACCCCTGGTCGAGGGGAAGACGTTCGAGATCGAGATGCTGTTCGAGCTGGCGGGACCGCGGAAGGTGCGGGTCCCGGTCCGGAAGGATTGAGGCTCAGCGTCCCGCGACGTTCGCCGGCCCCGCGCTCGTGAACGAGTGCGCGACCTCGCCCTGCCCCCGCTGCTCGCGGTACTTGCCGTTGGTGAACTCATTGACGACGCGGCGCCAGAACCTGATCGCGCGCGGGTTGCGCGACTGTTCGGGCACGGTCCACTCGCCGGCAAATCGCGCGAAGATCAGCATCGCGGCGCCGCGCCCGACACCGCGGTTGCGGAACGGCTGGCGGATGAAGAATTCGCTCAGGCGGTAGTGGCGCCTGGGCTCGCCGCTGCCGGACAGGCTGCGCTGCACCACCGCGAACCCCACGGGTTCCTGCTCGCGCAGCACGATGAACGCGGTGCAGCGGTCGTCGTGGAACCAGCCCTGGATGAGCTCGGTGACGCTCTGCCCGGTGACGGTGAGCGAAGGAAACACGCCGGTCGTGTCCGCAGTGAGGTCGGCGAGGTACTCGCCGTAGGTGTCCTCGATCCAGTCTCGGTCGGCTTGCGCCGCACGCGCTTCGCGGATGGTGATCGGCATTCAGTATCCTGGAAAGAGAACGGCCGGGGGAAGGCGCGGGTTCACCACGCCATCCGCCCGGCCGTTCAGGCCATACAGCAATCGCTTACTGCGACGGCGGAGCGGCTTCCGTCGAGGCGTCGGCAGCAGCGTCCGCGGCATCGGCAGCGGCATCAGCGGCGTCAGCGCCCGCATCGGCAGCGGCAGCGCCCGCATCGGCAGCAGCGCCGGCAGTGGCGTCGGTGCCCGCAGCAGCGGCATCGCCCGCGGCGGCAGCAGCATCACCCGCGGCATCAGCGGCGGCGGCAGCGGAATCCGCAGCATCAGCGGCGGCATCAGCGGCCTCATCCTTCTTGGCGCCACAGGCACCCAGCACGAGGGCAACCGCAATGGCGCCCCAGATCTTTGCATTCATCGTCAGTTACCCCAGTACGTCAGTGAGAATTAGAAGTGCACTTTCGCGACCGGAACGGCTCAATTTTTAGCTTTGCCGTGCCCTTCGCGTGCGAGGATTCTAGCGGTATTGCATTTGCAAGCAAAGGTCGCCGTTTTGCGACAGTCGCGAGCGGCAGGTACTCTTCCAGCGGGTTTTCGGGGTTATGGCAATGGCGAAAAAGACACTCGGCGAGCTCTACGGCGATCACCTGAAGTCGGTCCAGGCGCGCGCCGACCGGGCTTTGATTGCGGGCGGTTACGACGGATTGATCATAAGCTCCGGAAGTCAGGTGTATTACTACCTCGACGACTCGACTTACCCCTTCCGGACCAACCCGCGATACCGGTCCTGGCTCCCGGATGCCACCCCGGATTCTTTCGTCGTGCACCGTCCGGGGAGGCGCCCGACCCTCGTTTTCCACCAGCCGGACGACTATTGGTACCTGCCGCCCGCCGCGCCGGAAGGTTATTGGGTCGGCCACTTCGACCTCGTGATCGTGCGTTCCCCCGCGGAGCTGCGGCGCGAGGCCGGGGCGGGCCGCTGGGCGATCCTGGGTCAGCCTTCGCCTGCCACCGAGGGGCTCGGCGACCACGATCCACCGGCCGTGACCGGGCCCCTGGACTATGGCCGGGCGGTGAAGTCGCCCTACGAGATCGAGTGCATGGCGGTCGCCACGGTCGCCGGCGTGCGGGCGCACCGCGCCGCCGAGCGGGCCTTCCGCGCCGGCGCCTCGGAATACGAGATCCACCTCGCCTACTGCCAGGCGGCCGGCGCCCGCGAGGAAGAACTGCCCTACAACAACATCATCGCTTTCGACCGCCATGCCGCGGTGCTGCACTACCAGTTGCTCGACCGCAGCCGGCCGGCCGGCGTGAAGTCCTTCCTGATCGACGCCGGCGCCCAGCACGCCGGCTATGCCTGCGACATCACCCGGACGTATTCCTCCGACCCGGGCGAGTTCCTCGACCTCATCCGCTCGGTCGATTCGGTGCAGCAGAAGCTCGCCGACCGGGTCCGGCCGGGCGTCGACTACCGCGACATCCACCTGGAGGCGCACCGCTCGCTCGCCGGGGTGCTGGTGACGCACGGCATCGTGTCGGGCTCGCCCGAGGCGGCGGTCGAGTCGGGACTGACGTCGGTGTTCTTCCCGCACGGCATCGGCCACCTGCTGGGGATCATGGTGCACGACGCGGCCGGGTTCGCGGCCGGGCCGGACGGCGGCACGCGCGAGAAGCCTGAAGGTCATCCGTACCTCCGGCTCACGCGCGACCTGGAGCCGGGATTCGCGGTGACGATCGAGCCGGGGATCTACTTCATCGACTCGCTGCTGGAAGCCGCGCGCGCCGACGAGCGCGGCAGCGCGATCGACTGGAAGCGGGTGGAGGTGCTGCGGCCCTTCGGCGGCATCCGTGTCGAGGACAACGTCATCGCTCAGGCCGGCGCGCCGCGAAACCTCACGCGGGAGGCGTTCGCCGCTGCGGCGTGATGCGAGCCGGCGCTGCCGCAGCGGGCTAGCGCTGCCGCAGCAGGTCGCGGATCTCGCCGAGCAGCACCACTTCGGCCGGCGGCGCCGGCGGGGCCGCGGCGGGCGCGGGCCTCTTCAGGCGGTTGATCGCCTTGAGGGCCATGAAGATCGCGGCGGCGACGATGAGGAAGTCCACCAGCGCCTGGATGAACCTGCCGTAGCCGACGGTGACCGGCTCCCCGGTCGCGGCGTTCGTGCCGAGCGTGATTGCCAGGCTCGAGAAATCCACGCCGCCGATCATCCAGCCGAGCGCCGGCATCACGATCGCATCCACGAAAGCGGAAACGATCTTGCCGAAGGCCGCGCCGATCACGATGCCGACGGCCATGTCGACGACATTGCCCTTCATCGCGAACTCTTTGAATTCCGAAAGCAGGCTCATGACTTCCTCCCATTGGGTGCCGGGTCGCACTTATCGCACTTTTCGACATGTGCCGAAAGTGCGATAAGTGCGACCCGGCGACACGTGAAGGCAGCATGAAAAAAGCCGGGGATGGCCCCGGCTTCTTGCGTCGCGTCGCGTGGAAGGATCAGGCGGCGGCTTTCTTGCGCCGTTTCGGGGCGGCCTCGCCCTTGTCGGCCCTGGCCGCGGCCTTCTTCGCCGGCGCCTTTTCCTTCTTCGGCGCGGCTTCCTTCTTCTTCCGGCCCTTGGTCGGCTCGTCGCCGGCAGGCTCGGCGGCCGGGGCCGTGCCCTCGACCAGCTGCATCAGCGCCATCTCGGCCGAGTCGCCCGGGCGCATGCCCATCTTCAGGATGCGCGTGTAGCCGCCCGCACGGGTCCTGAAGCGCGGTCCGATGTCCTCGAACAGCTTCACGACCAGCGCGTCGTTGCCGAGCGCGATGCGCGCGCGGCGGCGGCCGGCGAGCGAGTCCGCCTTGCCGAGCGTGATGAGCGGCTCGACGACGCGGCGCAGTTCCTTCGCCTTCGGCAGCGTGGTGCGGATCGTCTCGGAGCGGATCAGGGCCGCGCACATGTTGCGCATCAGCGCCCTGCGGTGGCTGCTGTTGCGCGAAAGCTGGCGTCCCGACAGTTGGTGTCGCATGTCGTTTCTATCCCGTTACGCGGCTCAGGCCGTGCGCAGCTCGTCTTCGCGGCGCAGCGACGCCGGCGGCCAGCCCTCGATGCGCATGCCGAGCGTGAGCCCGTGGCTCTCGAGGACTTCCTTGATCTCCGTGAGCGACTTCTTGCCGAGGTTCGGCGTGCGCAGCAGCTCGACTTCGGTGCGCTGCACGAGGTCGCCGATGTAGTGGATGTTCTCCGCCTTGAGGCAGTTCGCCGAGCGCACGGTGAGCTCGAGCTCGTCCACGGGGCGCAGCAGGATCGGGTCCGGCAGCGGGCCGGCCTCGCGCGAGGGCGATTCGCCCTGCCCCTCGAGGTCGACGAACACGGTCAGCTGCTCCTTGAGGATGCCGCCGGCGCGGCGGATCGCCTCGTCCGGGTTGATCGTGCCGTTGGTCTCGATGTCGATGATCAGCTTGTCGAGGTCGGTGCGCTGCTCGACGCGCGCGGACTCGATGCCGTAGGTCACGCGGCGCACCGGCGAGAACGACGCATCGAGCTGCAGGCGGCCGATCGGGCGGCTCTGCTCCTCGAACTCGAGGCGCTGGACGGCCGGGCGGTAGCCGCGGCCGCGCTCGATCTTGAGCGTCATCGACAGCTCGGTCGCCTTGTTCAGGTTCGCGATCACGAGGTCCGGGTTGACGATCGTGACGTCGTGGTCGATCTGGATGTCGCCGGCGGTGACCGGGCCCGGGCCCTTCTTGCTGAGTCGGAGCTCGACCGAGTCGCGCGTGTGCATCTCGATCGCGATCGACTTGAGGTTCAGCAGGATGTCGACGACGTCCTCCTGGACGCCCTCGATGCTGGTGTACTCGTGCAGCACGCCCTCGATCTCCACCTCGGTCACGGCGCAGCCGGGCATCGAGGAGAGCAGCACGCGCCGCAGCGCGTTGCCGAGCGTGTGCCCGAAGCCGCGCTCGAACGGCTCGATGACGATGCGCGCCTGGCGCGCGGCCGTCTCCGTGACCTTGACCGAGCGGGGCTTGAGGAATTCCGTGGCGGTACCTTGCATTGCCGTCACCTTTATTTCGAGTAGAGCTCGACGACCAGGTTCTCGTTGATGTCCGGGAGGATCTGGTCGCGGTCCGGCAACGCCTTGAGCGTGCCGGTGAATTTCTTGTCGTCCACCTCGACCCAGTCGGGCCAGCCGACCTGGGTCGCGATCGCGAGCGCCGCGGCGATGCGGGCCTGCGCCTTCGACTTCTCGCGCACCGCGACGACGTCGCCGGCGGCGCACTGGTACGACGGGACGTTCACGGTCTCGCCGTTCACCTCGATCGCCTTGTGCGAGACGAGCTGGCGCGCCTCGGCGCGGGTCGTCGCGAAGCCCATGCGGTAGACGACGTTGTCGAGGCGCCCCTCGAGGAAGCGCAGCAGGTTCTCGCCGGTCGAACCCGGGCGGCCCGCGGCCTTGGTGTAGTAGTTGCGGAACTGGCGCTCGAGCACGCCGTACATGCGGCGCAGCTTCTGCTTCTCGCGCAGCTGCACGCCGTAGCCGGACAGGCGCGTGCGGCGGTCGCCCTTGATGCCGCCCGGCGGCACCTCGAGCTTGCACTTGCTCTCGAGCGGCTTGATGCCGCTCTTGAGGAACAGGTCAGTGCCCTCGCGGCGCGAGAGCTTGCACTTGGGACCCAGGTATCTGGCCATGTTTCCTCGACCTCAGACGCGCCGCTTCTTGGGCGGGCGGCAACCGTTGTGCGGAATCGGCGTCACGTCCTCGATGCTCGTGACCTTGAGCCCGCAGGCGTTCAGCGCGCGGACCGCGGACTCGCGGCCCGGGCCGGGACCGCGCACGCGGACTTCGACCGTGCGCAGCCCGTATTCCTGCGCCGCGACGCCCGCCTTCTCCGCCGCAACCTGCGCGGCGAACGGCGTGCTCTTGCGCGAGCCGCGGAATCCCGAGCCGCCCGACGTCGCCCAGGACAGCGTGTTCCCCTGGCGGTCGGTGATCGTGATGATCGTGTTGTTGAAGGAGGCGTGGACGTGCGCCACGCCGTCGGAGACCTGGCGCTTGACCTTCTTGCGCGCCTTGCCGGCAGCCGCGGCGGCGCCGCCCTTGTCGGCGGCGGCCTTCGCGTCGCCCTTGGCTTCCGGCTTGGCGTCGGCCTTCGGTTCGGTTTTTTCGTCAGCCATCGTCAGACCTTGCCCGGTTGAACGTTAGTCTTCACGGCCGCGCGACGCGGGCCCTTGCGCGTGCGCGCATTGGTGCGCGTGCGCTGGCCCCTCGCCGGCAGGCCCTTGCGGTGGCGGATGCCGCGGTACGCGCCGAGGTCCATCGAGCCGCTTCAGGCTCATCGAGTTCTCGCGGCGCAGGTCGCCCTCGACCATGTAGCGCGAGACCTGCGCGCGCAGCGCGTTGACCTCGGGTTCGGTGAGGTCGCGCACGCGTGTCGACGGCTCGACGTTCGCGGCCTTGCAGGCGGCGAGCGCACGCGTGCGCCCGATGCCGTAGATGTGCGTGAGGCCCACCCAGACGTGCTTGTTGACGGGAATGTTTATGCCGGCGATACGCGCCATGGCTGCTAGACCTCGACCCGCGGAGAACCGCGAAGTTTACGTGATTGTGGCGTTTTTCTCAACATTTCAACGACCTGGCTCAGCCCTGGCGCTGCTTGTGGCGGGCGTCGGACGAGCAGATGACGCGCACGACGCCCTTGCGCCGCACGATCTTGCAGTTCTTGCAGATCTTCCTGACCGATGGACGAACCTTCATCTCAAGGACCCCTCTTGCCGTACCCGCGCAGGTTGGCCTTCTTCATGAGCCCCTCGTACTGGTGGGACATCATGTGGGCGTGGAGCTGGGCCACGAAGTCCATGACGACGACCACCATGATGAGGAGCGAAGTGCCGCCGAAGTAGAACGGCACGCGGGCGTAGGACATCAGGATCTCGGGCAGCAGGCACACGATGGTGACGTACAGCGCGCCCCAGACCGTCAGGCGCGTCAGCACCTTGTCGATGTATTCGCCGGTCTGCTGGCCCGGCCGGATGCCCGGGATGAAGGCCCCGCCCTTCTTCAGGTTCTCCGCCGTCTCGCGCGAGTTGAAGACGAGCGCGGTGTAGAAGAAGCAGAAGAAGATGATCAGGCCGCCGTAGATCAGCAGGTGCAGCGGCTGGCCCCAGCCGAGCGCGGCAGCCACGGACTGCAGCCAGCTGCCGGTCTCGCTGGTGCCGAAGAACGACGCGAGCGTCGCCGGGAACAGCAGCAGCGAGGAGGCGAAGATCGGCGGGATCACGCCCGACATGTTGAGCTTGAACGGCAGGTGGCTGGTCTGGCCCGCGTACATGCGCCGGCCGACCTGGCGCTTCGCGTAGTTCACCGGGATGCGACGCTGGCCGCTCTCGACGAACACGCAGAAGGCGGTGACCGCGCCGATCAGGATCAGCAGGATGATCGCGAACGCCGGGTTCATCTCGCCCGAACGCACCTGCTCGAGCGTGCCGCCGATCGCCGAAGGCAGGCCCGCGATGATGCCGGAGAGGATGATCATCGAGATGCCGTTGCCGATGCCGCGCTCGGTGATCTGCTCGCCGAGCCACATCAGGAACATGGTGCCGGCCGTCAGCGTCAGCACCGCGGGCAGCACGAAGCTGAACGTGCCCGGGTTGATGACGACGCCCTGGTTCTGGAACGCCACCGACGCGGCGAAGCCCTGGAACGAGGCGAGCACCACCGTGAAATAGCGCGTCCACTGGGTGATCTTGCGGCGGCCCGACTCGCCTTCCTTCTTGATCGCGGCCATCGAGGGCACGACCACGGCCATCATCTGCAGGATGATGGACGCCGAGATGTAGGGCATGACGCCCATCGCGAAGATCGACAGGCGCTCGAGCGCGCCGCCGGAGAACATGTTGAAGAGGCCGAGGATCGTGCCTTCCTGGCTGTCGAACAGGCGCGCGAGCGCGACCGGGTCGATGCCGGGCACCGGGACGAAGGTGCCGATGCGGTAGACGACGAGCGCGCCGAGCAGGAACAGCAGGCGATGGCGCATCTCGGTGAAGCGCGTGACTTCACCGATCGCGAGCGCCGCATTGCCTGCCGTGGTCGCCATGTCCGTTTGCCGGCCCTCAGGCCGCCTTGCCCTCATGGATCCTGCCGCCGGCCTTCTCGATCGCCGCGCGCGCGCCCTTCGACGCGACGACGTCGGGGCCCTGCAGCGTCACCTTGCGCTTGATCTCGCCGGAGAGGATCACCTTCGCGCGCGCGGTGTCGCGCGGCACGACGCTCGCCTCGAGCAGCGCCGCGAGGTCGATCAGCTCGGCCTTCACCTTGTCGAGGTCGGTCAGCGTCACTTCGGCGCGCGTCTTGCGCATCGCCGAGCGGAAGCCGACCTTCGGCAGGCGGCGCTGCAGCGGCACCTGGCCGCCCTCGAAGCCGACCTTGTGGTAGCCGCCCTTGCGCGCCTTCTGGCCCTTGCCGCCCTTGCCGCAGGTCTTGCCCTGCCCGGCCGAGGCGCCACGGCCCGACCCGCAGCCGCTTGCGCTTGCTGCCCGGGCCCGGCTTCATCGTGTTGAGTCGCATCATGTCCTTCGCTCCTTCGGGCTCAGGCCTTCTCGACGGCGAGCAGGTGCCTGGCGGCCTTGATCATGCCGCGCACCGCGGGCGTGTCCTCGACCACCTTCGTGTCGCGGATGCGCCGCAGCCCCAGCCCGTGGACCGAGGCGCGTATGTTGCGCAGCTGCCCGTGCACGCTGCCGTTCAGGGTGACCTTGACCTTGCTCTTGCTCATCGTCATCAGCCCGTTATCTCTTCCAGTGTCTTGCCGCGCTTCGCCGCGATGCGGTCCGGCGAAACCATGCGCTCGAACGCGTCGAAGGTCGCGCGCACCACGTTGATCGGGTTGCGCGAGCCGTAGCTCTTGGCGAGCACGTTGCGCACGCCCGCGCACTCGAACACCGCGCGCATGCCGCCGCCCGCGATGACGCCGGTGCCGTCCGAGGCCGGCTGCATGTAGACGCGCGTCGTGCCGTGGCGGCCCTGAATCGCGTAGTGCAGCGTCGCGCGCGACAGCGGCACGTTCGTCATGTTCTTGCGCGCCTGCTGCATCGCCTTCGAGATCGCGACCGGCACCTCGCGCGCCTTGCCGTAGCCGAAGCCGACGCGCCCGGCGCCGTCGCCGACCACGGTCAGCGCCGTGAAGCCGAACTGGCGTCCGCCCTTGACGACCTTCGCCGTGCGGTTGACCGCGACCAGCTTCTCGATCAGGTCGTCGCCGGACTGGGATCTTTCGACACGTGCCATCGCGTAATCCTCGGAATCAGAACTTGAGGCCGGCTTCGCGCGCGGCCTCGGCGAGCGCCTTCACGCGCCCGTGGTAACGGAAACCCGAGCGGTCGAACGCGACCGCCTCGATGCCGGCGGCCTTCGCGCGCTCGGCGATCGCGCGCCCGACGGCCTTCGCCGCCGTCGCATTGCCGGTGCCCTTCAGGTCCTTGGCGACCGCCTCCTGGACGGTCGACGCGGCCGCGAGCACCTTCGCGCCGTCCGGCGTCGTGACCTGGGCGTAGATGTGCCGCGGGGTGCGGTGCACCGTCAGGCGCGCCGTGCCGGACTCGCGGATGCTGGCGCGGGCGCGGGTCGCGCGCCGCAGGCGCCGGTCTTTTTTCGTGAGTTTCATGGCCTTACTTCTTCTTGCCTTCCTTCATCACGATCTTCTCGCCGGCGTAGCGCACGCCCTTGCCCTTGTAGGGCTCCGGCGGGCGGTAGCCGCGGATCACCGCCGCGACCTGGCCGACCTTGTGGCGGTCCGTGCCCTTCACGACGATCTCGGTCTGGCTCGGCGTCTCGATCGAGATGCCCTCCGGCACCGCGAAGGCGACCGGGTGCGAGAAGCCGAGCGTCAGGTTCAGGTTCTTGCCCTGGACCGCCGCGCGGTAGCCGACGCCGACCAGCTCGAGCTTGCGCTCGAAGCCCTTGGCGACGCCGGTCACCATGTTCGCGAGGTTGGCGCGGGTCGCGCCGGCCGCCGCGACGCGCTCGTTGGTCGCCTTGCCCTCGGCGATGACGACGAGCAGCTCCTGGTCCTGCTGCGACACGGACAGGCCGTCGGCGAGCTTCAGCGTCAGCGCGCCCTTGGCGCCCTTGACGGTCACCGCGTCCGCGCCGATCGTCGCATTGACGCCCTGCGGGAGCTTGACCGGCATCTTGGCAATTCTGGACATGATCCTATTTCCTCAGGCCACGACGCAGAGCACTTCGCCGCCCTGCCCGGCGCGGCGCGCCTCGCGGTCGGACATGACGCCCTGCGGCGTCGAGACGATGGCGACGCCGAGCCCGCCCAGGACCTTCGGCAGCGCGTCCTTGCCGCGGTACGCGCGCAGGCCCGGCCGCGACACGCGCTCGAGGCGCTCGATGACCGGCTTGCCGCCGTGGTACTTCAGCGCGATGACGAGCGCCTTGCGCGCGCCGTCCTTGCTGACGACGTAATCGGCGAGGTAGCCCTCGTCCTTGAGGACGCGGACGATCGCCTCCTTGACGCGCGAGGACTGCACGGAGACCTCCGCCTTTCCGGCGGCCTGGCCGTTGCGGATGCGGGTCAGGAGGTCTGCGATCGGGTCGGACATGCTCATGTTCTGTTCCTCACCAGCTCGCCTTGCGCAGGCCCGGCACGTCGCCGCGCATGGTCGCCTCGCGCAGCTTCACCCGGCCGAGGCCGAACTTGCTGTAGTTGCCGCGCGAGCGGCCCGTGATCGCGCAGCGGCTGCGGGCGCGGCTCGGGCTCGAGTCCCGCGGCAGCTTCTGCAGCGCCTCGACGGCCGCCATGCGCTCTTCCTGCGACGCCTTCGGGTCGCGGATCGTTTCCTTGATCTTGGCGCGCTTCACGGCGTACTTCTTCACCACCTTGGCGCGGCGCTTCTCGCGCTCGATCATGCTGGTCTTAGCCATCGGTCACTTCCTGAACGGAAAGTTGAAAGCCTCGAGCAGCGCGCGACCGTGCTTGTCGTCGCCCGCCGAGGTCGTGATCGTGATGTCCATGCCCCGGATCTGGTCGATCTGGTCGTAGGCAATCTCGGGGAAAATGATCTGTTCCTTGACGCCGAAGCTGTAGTTGCCCTGGCCGTCGAACGAGCGCGTGTTCACGCCGCGGAAGTCGCGGATGCGCGGCATCGCCACGTTGATCAGGCGGTCGAGGAACTCGTACATGCGCGCGCCGCGCAGCGTCACCATGCAGCCGACCGGGAGGCCCTCGCGGATCTTGAAGGTCGCGACGGCCTTCTTCGACTTGCGGATCGCCGGCTTCTGGCCGGTGATCTTCGCCAGGTCGCCGCTGGCCGCGTCCATGACCTTCTTGTCGGCCACGGCCTCGCCCACGCCCATGTTGACCGTGATCTTCGTGATGCGCGGCACCTGCATGTCGGAGGCGAGCCCGAGCTCGGAACGGAGCCTGGGCCTCACGACCTCGCGGTAATGCTTCTGCAGCCTGGCTGTCTCGGCCATCTCGGATCTCTCCACTTACGCGTCCACCAGCTCGCCGTTCGACTTGAAGAAGCGCGCCTTGCGTCCGTCCTTGAGGGTGCGGACGCCGATGCGGTCTGCCTTCTGCGTCGCCGGGTTCACCAGCGCGACGTTCGACGCCGCGAGCGGCGCCTCTTTCTGCACGATGCCGCCCTGCACGCCGCGCTGCGGGTTCGGGCGCTGGTGCTTCTTGACCATGTTGACGCCCTCGACGACGACGCGGCCGTCCGCGCGCACGCCGACCACGGTGCCGGTGCGGCCCTTCTCGCTGCCCGCCGTGACGATGACGGCGTCGCCCTTGCGGATTCTGTTCACAGGACCTCCGGCGCCAGCGAGATGATCTTCATGAACGCGACGTTGCGCAGCTCGCGCGTCACGGGCCCGAAGATGCGGGTGCCGATCGGCTCGAGCTTCGGCGTCAGCAGCACGGCCGCGTTGCCGTCGAAGCGGATCAGCGAGCCGTCGCCGCGGCGCACGCCGCTGCGGGTGCGCACCACGACCGCGTCGTAGACCTCGCCCTTCTTGACCTTGCCGCGCGGGATGGCGTCCTTGATGCTCACCTTGATCACGTCGCCCACGCCGGCGTAGCGGCGGCGCGTGCCGCCCATGACCTTGATGCACATCAGCTCGCGGGCGCCGGAATTGTCCGCCGCCTGCAATCGCGACCTGAGCTGGATCATTGCCCTCGCTCCTTATTCAGCCAGCGCGCGCTCGATGACGCGCACCAGGGTCCACGACTTGTGCCGCGACAGCGGCCGGCATTCCGCGATGGCGACGGTGTCGCCCTCGCGGCACTCGTTCTTCTCGTCGTGCGCCAGCAGCTTGGTCGTGCGGCGCACGTACTTCCCGTAGGTCGGGTGCTTGATCAGCCGCTCGACCTCGACGGAGATCGTCTTGTCCATCTTGTTGCTGACCACGGTGCCGGTCAGCGTCTTCGCCGACTTCGCCGCGGGATCCTGTCCGTTTTCGGTCATTACGCCTTGCTCCCCGCTTCTGCGCGGTCCATCTCGCGGAGGACCGTCTTCACGCGCGCGATCTTGCCCATGGCCTTGGCATGCTGGTCCGGGCGCGCCGGCTGGCCCGAGGCCGCGGCCATGCGCAGGTTGAACTGCTCGCGGCGCAGCTCCTGCAGCTCGACGCGCAGCTCCGGCTTGGTCTTGCCGCGCAGCGACTTCATGCTCCGCGCGCGTTCCTTCACGTTCTTCCTGCCATCAGCGCACCTGCCGCTTCACGAATGCGGTCGAAACCGAAAGCTTGGCCGCGGCCAGCTTGAACGCCTCGCGCGCCGTCTCCTCGGGCACGCCCTCGATCTCGAACAGGACCTTGCCCGGCGTGACCTTGGCGACCCAGTACTCGACGTTGCCCTTGCCGCTGCCCATGCGCACCTCGAGCGGCTTCTGCGTGATCGGCACGTCCGGGAACACGCGGATCCAGATCTGGCCGCCGCGCTTCACGTAGCGCGTCATCGCGCGGCGCGCCGCCTCGATCTCGCGCGCGGTCATGCGCGAGCGGTCGGTCGCCTTCAGCGCGAAGTCGCCGAACGCGACCGAGCTGCCGCGGTGCGAGCTGCCCTTGAGGTTGCCCTTGAACTGCTTGCGGAACCTGGTCCGCTTCGGCTGCATCATGTCGTCTGTCCTTCAGCTCAGCCGGCCGCCGGCTCGGGCGCCGCCGGCGGCGCCGGCTCCGCGGCCTTCTCGGCTTCCTTGGCGGCATCGGCCTGGGCCTGCGCCTCGAGCGCCTCGGCCTCGGCGTCGCGGTCGAACACCTCGCCCTTGAACACCCAGACCTTGACGCCGATGACGCCGTAGGTCGTGCGCGCCTCGGCGGTGCCGTAGTCGATGTCGGCGCGGAACGTGTGCAGCGGAATATCAGCACCAGCACGCCATACGCCGCCCCAACCGACAGCAGGTTCAGCAGAATCGCCTTGATCGGGATCACGATCGAGCGGAACGTGACCAGCAACAGCAGGAACGCGAGGCCGAAGACGAACGCGAAGATCAGCGGCAGCCGGCTGCTGAGGTTGCTCGCGAAGTCCGCCGACTGCGCGGCGTCTCCGGTCACGTTGACCGTGGCTCCCTCGACCGCGCCCACGGTGGCGGGCACGATGTCGTCGCGGAGCTTGTTCAGCGCGTCGATCGACGCCTGGTCGGTGCCGCTGCCGATCGTCGGGATGTTGATCTGCGACGGTGTTGTCCGTGCTCTCGATCAGCTCGGCGCCCGGCTTGAACAGCTTGGGCGAAGCGTCAACCCTGTTCGTGAGCTCGGCTATGCCCGTCGTCGGGCCGCCGGCCGTGACGTCGTCGGCCTCCATGACGACAGTGGCGGTTACCCCCTCGGCCGGGAAGGTCTTCTTCACCTCGTTGTAGGTCTGAATCACCGGGAGGTCGCCCGGGGAGCTCGTCGATGTCGGTCGTGACGCTCTTCATCCCGAACGCCGGGATCGCGAGGGCCACCAGCAGCCCGCCCGCGAGCAGCAAGGAGATGCCCGGGCGCTTCATGACGGCGCCCGTGATCGCCGGCCCAGAAGCGTGACTGGCCGACCCCGCGACGCCTGTCTGCCGAGAATCGGGACTCGGCCCTTCTCGACGCGGTCTCCGAGCCAGCTCAGCATCGCCGGCAGGACCGTGAGCGAGGCGAAGACCGCCACGGCGACGACGAGGATCGTGCCCCTCGGCGAACGAGATGAACCAAAAGTCAACCGCTGCTGATCAACATTCCCGCCATCGCCGCCACCACGGTGGCACCGGAGATCAGCACGGCGCGGCCCGAGGTCGCGGCCGCCGCCTGGAGCGCCGCGGTCTCGCTGCGTCCGGCGGCGCGCTCCTCCCGTTCCCGCTTGAGGTAGAAGAGGGAAGCGTCCACGCCCACCGCGAGCCCGATCAGCAGGATCACCGCCGGCAGGTTGCTCGTCGACCGGGATGAACTCCACCTCGGAAGGGCCACCAGCCCCAGAGCGGCAATGACGGAGCTCAGCCCGATCCACAGCGGCACTCCCGCCGCCACGAGCGTCCCGAAGGTGATCAGGAGCAGGATGAGGGTCACCGGCAGGGAGAGAAGGCCCGCACTCTTCAGGTCGTCGGTGATCGTCGCGTTGACCGCCTTGTTCGCGCTCGCGCTGCCGAACTGCTCGACCGCGAGGGCCGGATGGCGCTTCTGCGCCGCGGCGGTGGCCGCGAGTATGGGATCGATCCGCTTCTTCGCCTCGACCGAGTCGCCGGCCACGCTCGAAGTTCACGAGGGCGGCGTGGCCGTCCTCGGACACCGCGCTCTCGCCCCGAAGCGGCGACTGCACGTTCTGGACGTACGGGATCTTCGGCAGGGTGCGCGCCGACGTCCGGCGACCGCGGCCTCGAACTGCGGGTCCTTGATGGTGAGCTTGTCGCTCTGGATGAACACGACCTCCGACTGAGGACGAAGCCCGGCGCGGTCGAGAGCCACCTCGGCGTCGTGGGATTCGCCGTTGTAGCCGTCTAGGTCGGAGATCGGAGTCGACCCCATCGCGGTCCCGATCGCGAAAGCAACGATCGCGCAACGCAAGCCAGCCCCAGAAGGCCCCCTTCCGGTGCTTGCTGCTCCAGCGCGCCATGCGGGCGGCCAGGTTGTGTGAGGGCGGGGCGACGGGCGCTCCGTTTCCGGAGTGCTGTGGCTGGGCCGGCTGCGAGTCCATAACCCGTTCCTTTCGAAGGACGAAGGGAGCGCGGCCGAGATCAGGTCGACCGTGCGGCCGACCGTATGTGTGAAGCCGGAGAAGCGCCGCCGGATTGCTGGGGCAAAGCGCCAGCCCACCCTATCACTCGCCGAGCGCTAGGCCTGGTCCG
>CAVVJB010000010.1:0-184346 GCA_963748465.1 uncultured Gammaproteobacteria bacterium | reverse complement strand
GTCCGTTCTGGAAGTCGGTCGCCACTTCCCTGGGGCGACCGCTCGAAACGCTCCAGTTGCGCACGAAGTACTCATTGTCGAGCGACACTCGAAGTGCCAAGAGGTCACTCCGCCTCTTGCCAAGGCGCATTCTGCGTATTGCGCCGGCATCCTTTCGCCTGAAAGCCGTTCAAGAGTTTTTTGGCGGTTCCGCCATGGCCCAGGACAGCGTCGATCTATTTGACGCGGTGTCCGTTGTGACCAATTGCAGGGTCTGTGTCGATTCTTCCAAGTCGACATTCAGGTTTCGCGCCGTCTATGAGCGTGACCCGGAGAACACGCGGGCGGTAGTGCTCGTACGGGATTATCGGGCGGTCGTGCACTCGAAGATGAAGCACGGAATGCGATTGGAAGCAGCGGCGCGCGGATGGCGCAACAAGATGCGACAAATCGAGTCCCTAACATGCGATCTTCCGGCGAGCCGCGTACACCTCGTGAAGTACGAGTCGCTTTGTGAAGACCCTGGTACCGAGCTATCAAAGCTGAGTTCATTCCTGGGTGTTGGGTGTTCGGATGCAATGCTCAAGCGATCAACAGAGAATTCCCACCACATAGGTGGCAGTCCTTCGAAGTTCGATGCATCCCGAACCGGGATCGTGCTTGACAGATCCTACGAAAACCAGTTTGGACGCGACGAACTTCAGCGGATTCGTCGACTGACAAGGAAAGCAGTTGAAAGATGGGGTTATTGATAGGTCGATGAGCAACCTGTGAGCACAAACTTGTGGCCTCTGAAAGCGATTGTCGGACCAGCCCGATCGGGCACCACATGGGCCGGTTCACTGGTAGACAGCAGCCCTGACGTAATTTACCGGTTCGAGCCATTCAGTCGCCTGTCTGCAATAGATGCGGGCGTCCAGAGATGCTTTACGAGGCTGAAAAATCAGCAAGTCACTGACGACGACCTGCCGGGTATGGTCTTCGCTCTCCGCCCCGCGGACCCGCTCACAAACAAGGCGCCTTTCTTCAAAGGGAAGTCTTACCGACTCAGAACCTTTTGGCCGCAGGCAGATGTGGCCGATCGCGAGATTTACCAGGTCCGGCTCGCGAACTGTATAAGGAGCCGCATATTCGCCGCCACCTGGCCCGCCGATTGTCTTCAAGGAAGTCACGTTCATTAACCCGTTGCGGAGCCTGATCGAAAGGACGAGCGTACCGGTCGTTTATCTCGTCCGACATCCGTGCGCGACGGTACTATCGACCATGAGCGGTCCACCGGACGGCAGCATATTTCGGCGTCACGCCGCCTGCGTGAGCTCATACGCGAGCACGCGCCTGCTTACGCAGATCGCTTTGCGCATGTCCTGGAGTCCACCGACATGGTGCTTCGCAATGCTTTGCTGTGGCTCCTCGAGGTCGACACCTGCGTAACGCTCGTACGAAGCTCGCCGCGAGGCATGGTGATGACCCACGAACAATTGGCCGATGATGCCTACACGCACGCGCAAGCCTTGTTCTCGCATCTGGAAATCACCGACGGAGAACATACCGCTAGTTTCATCGACAGGCTATATCACGTGAGTGTGGGCGGCCCCAGGGGACCGCGGAGAACCGGGATGGGGCAGCAAGTACTACAGCGTGTATCGCAACCCCAGGGAAGAGAAGGACTCGTGGAAGAGTAAGATGCCGGGCGAGGACCAAGCGAAAGTCGAACAGCTTGTACAGGGGGACGCGGCCATCGAGTACTGCGCCGCCCTCGGTCAATGGTGGTGAACCGCTAGATGACGTACCAACCAGTCGAGAGTTTCGAGCCTCCGACCCAGATATTCATCGTCGGGATGAACGGTTCCGGTACGACAATGCTTCTAGATCATCTATCGAATCATTCGTTGATCTATGGGTTTCCGAATGAAACAAGGTCGATTCCGTATTTTATTTCCCGTCAAAGCGATTACGGGGACCTGGCCGTGGACGAAAATCTGATGCGCCTGTGGCGAGACATCAGGCAGTCGCTCGTCGGCCGGCCGAAGTTCAACCCGGAAACCATTCCAGAGCCCGACAAGGGCACAAGGACCGCGGCCGACATCATTGACCACATCATGAAGTATCTCGCGAAGGCCCAGGGGAAAGTGATCTGGTGTGAAAAATCGCCGATGCACGTGCATCACCTGCAGCGCATGGCACTGGCGTTTCCGAAGGCCAAGTTTATCCACGTCATTCGTGACGGGCGTGATTGCGCGGCATCATTCCACCGGAGGTGGCGCTATAATCCGGTGCGGACAATGTTTCGCTGGAAACAGGCTGTCACGTCCGGCATGCAGCAAGGCCGCGCGCTTGGCTCCCGATACCACGAGATACACTATGAAAAGATCACGGAGTCTCCGGAACCGTATTTCGCAACGTCTGCGAGTTTCTAGGCGTGCCTTACGAGGCGGCAGTCCTGCTCTCCAGGCGCACCAGGGCCGATGTTGTGGCATCCGGGAATCGAAGGTCACGCGTAACTTGCGCCGTGCCGATGACTACTTCAGCCCAGCGACGATCGCGAGCATGGAGTCCGTCGCCGGCCGCCAGCTTGCAGAGCTTGGCTATGACAGCATCAACCGCGTCGGAGACCGTGATCCCGGCCGGTGGCGCCTGCGGCTGTGGCAGGTTTCAGACGACTTGCGGGGCTTCTTGACGCTGGTGTCGACGCAGGGTCGTGCCGTCGATTGGTGGAGGTACGTAAGGAACCGGCTTCAGAATGCGCTGAGGCAGAAGTCCACGCTTTGAAACTTGGGTCGCTGAATTCAGCGCTGCTGCAGGAACCGCTTGAGGATATTGGACAGGAGTGTCCTCGTCCTCCAGATACAAGCGACGACGAACGGCACGGGATCATGCCAATTCCAGTAAGCAAACGAGCGAGCCGCGAGGATACTGCGAAGCCACTGCACAACACCTAACCGGCCGTGCCTCCGCTTGATGCGCATTGACTGAAAGTCGCGTCGGAAGTCCAGCCAGATCACGCCTTCGCGCTGCTCGAGCTTGCCGAGGAAGGCACGGAAGTCGTGACCGGCTGCACTCAAGTACCCGACTTGCGTCAGGTCAACGCCGGCATCGGCAAACAGTTGATTGTGGTAGTACGTTCGCGTGTTCAGCTCGAGAAAATACGAGCGCCCATCGTCGCGGCTGCGGGCGAACTCGAGCGCAGCGAATCCCCTGTAGCCGATTCCTTCGAGAAACCGGCGTGATCGTTCTTCGAGCTCCGGGTGCCGCTCGCTAATGCCAAAACAGGTTGCTCCATAATCCGGCAGGTATTGGCGAATTTTGCGGCCGCTGTAAATCGCCTGGACCAGCCCATTGTCGGCGGAGTAGCTGGCCGTCACGAGAATATCGCCATCGCCGCTCGGAATGATCCTCTGAATGACGCAGTGCCCCAGTAAAGACTTGCCATCGAAGAAGCTAATCAGGGAGTGTGCGTCACTGAACACGGCGTTCTTGCCAGGGAAGGCCGTCCCAAATGTGTACCGGGGCTTGACCACGACCGGAAACGCAACTTCCGCGGCGACCTTGGCCAGCCCTTCAGTGGTGTCCGGGCAAAAGGTGGGTGGTATCAAGATGCCGTTGTCGCTGCAAAGCTGCGCAGTCTTCCACTTGTCCAAGAAGGCGTCGCAGAGCTCCGCGCTCGGGGCAACAGGACACGAAGTCCTTGGAAAGGATGCCCTGATTGCGGCTCAGAAATTCGGAATAGCGGTCTGTGGTCGGCACCAACACCGTGCGACCGCTGCCGAGACGTCTATTTGCGATTCGAAGCGCTGAAGCCAGCGTCTCGTCGCTGGCGTCGAGTGGAACTATCTCATGGCACGAAAGGTATCGAGAATGCACGGCATGGTCGCCGGGCGATCGCGCAGATATCGCGCCACAAGCGACACCGAGGCGTCCAAGGCTGCGAATGACCGCGATCCCGTTGACATCAGTCCCCAGGACGATCGCGTCAGCTTGCAAGCTCCGCGTTATCAATTGCGTCGCATGCGAAGCTTCGGTTCGCGATGGATTGCATCGATGAATGTCATGGCGTCTGACCGGCTGTATGAGTGTACGGCCAGGATCGAGTGGTGCCAATCCGGTTCTATCTTGTCGACCTGCACTTCCCTGTAGCGCTTTTCGTCCAGTTCAAGTATCTGGTTCAAGTTGAGCGCGCGGCCGTAACGTCCGGAGCAGTCCTGGGACGGCCGATAGAGCAGGCCGTCCTCGATGAACAACGGACCTGCAGGTCTCGCTCGCCGGACGTCCGAGATTACTGGATTCCCTCTGTGGGGTTGCCAATCGCGACTGACAGGACTCGACGCGTGGAAGATGCATAGTTCGTCCCAGGTAGATGCGCCCTCTCGCGCCTTAACGGCCGCAAACATCCACCATCGGTCTTGATGCTCGACCAGAGTCGCGTCGTACGCAGCAATACCTTCCATCAGGCAATGCTGAAATTCCCACTCGTCCGGAAACTTGACACAGCGGTATAGCTCGATACTGCGATTGCTCCCAGACTCTGGGATGAGGTAGTGCGCACCTTGCCATTGGAAGTTGAACGGGTAGGACAGGTGATACGGCCGGCGTATGACGGTTTTCGGCTCGGAGAATCGGCCGTCGTCTTCCGTCCTAATCATTGATATATGTCCGAAATTGTCTTGCTTGGAGGCATCCTCAAAGAAAACGTAGTCCACTCCGTTTCGCATTACGACATGCGGATCGGCCCAGAATCTACTAGCCGGCGGTATCAGCTTGGCGAATTTGGACCTTCCTGGCCTTCGGCCATGCGACGAGTAGAGCAAAATCCAGCGCTCATCGAAGAGTGCGCGGCCAATCTTCTGGCGGACCCGCCAAAACACATACGATAACAACGCAAGTCGAATTTGCACGGCCGAGTAAGCTCGAGCTAGCCGCGAATCCGGCGAGCGGCCCAATTCCGGCGCCGGCGGCAGCGAGCCAACGAAATCCTCGCCACCTATCTCGTGGCACTTCCTTAGCGAGCGCAGCACGAATGTGCTGCATTTCCACAAGTGTTCGCTTCGGGTTGCGTCGTGCGACAGGTAATCGATGGCCGAGTAGGAGTGATATGCCGTGCGCTTTGTCGGCTTGCCCGCCTGTATGACTTGCAACGACGTGGAAATATGAGGTCGCCGATGGATCAGCTCGGAAAACCCGACCAGGGAACCATCGGCAGGCATGAACGGGCGCCCGGCGACCTCGAAATGCCAGGTACCGTGACGTGCAAGTGGCTCATGGACCGGGAGCAGCGCTGGGTCAACGAGCGCGACCAAAACATCGAGGTCCAGACGGCGGACGTGCTGAACAAACTCGGCATTAACTGTCCCTGCCGGAGACGGCGTTAGCTCGATCCGTTCCATCGCTCCCAGCATGCCCTCAATGGAAGTCCGCAGGCAGGCATCCGCCCCAGTCCGGCGGGTCGCATTCTCGAGCCGCTTGAAAGCCGCATAAACGGGAGGGCTAGCCCGGGTTACGCCTGTATCGCGTGCAAGGATCAGCGAGGTGATCTCGGCGCAATCCGAGTTCACCACCGATTCGAGAATTGCGAGCTGCCATGCCGGCACTTCAATGGAGGCCAACGCGACGCCCACCCGTAGCTTGCGACCGGTCGGGTACAGTTCGCCCCCCTCGCGCCGAACCTGACTCAGGGGCGGCGCCTGAAGAACAAGGACGGCTCAATGCCGATTCGTGTACGAACCTTATGCCACATGATCACGTTCCATACGATCAAGGTACAGGCGGTTGCCGTGGCGGCGCCATTGATTCCCCAGACTGGTACGAGGGAAAGATTCAACGTCACGTTGACGATTACGGCGATGAATATGCTCTTGGTCGCGTCTCGCTCATGTCCGGTCATGTTGAGCAGAGAACCTACCGATCCCAGGGATGCATTCACCAGTTGCCCCACGCACAGAATCACCAGAGGTATGTACGCTGCCTCGTACTCCGGACCGAACACCATTCTGATGATGATTTCGCCAAACAAGACAATCATGACTACCACCGGCAAAGCGAATAGCAGGATTCCCTGCGCGCTTCGAGTGATCATCGTCTGGAGCTTGTCCATGTCACCTTTGGCAAACATGTGAGCGATGTGGGGGCCCTGGATAGCGTTGACCGCCTGCATTCCGAACACGACTGCCGTCGCCATTTGGGTGGCGACGCGAAAGACGCCTATGTCGGTGTCGGTGCGGAAAAAGCCCAGTGCCAGAATATCAGTTCTTCCGTTGATGAGCTGCAACGCAGCAATCATGCCGAAAGGAATGCTGCTCTTCAGCCAAACGAAGCTACTGATCTTGCGCTTTGCCAGCAGAAGCTCTGCGGGCCGGTGTTTCAGGAAGAAATAAAGTCCGCAACAGAAGGCGAGTGCGACGCTGACGATGTGCAACGTCATGACGACGACCGGTGAACTTGCCTTGCCATTCACTTGCAGTAAGACCAACAGGAATATCAGAAGGAGAGTTGGCCTGATTATCTGCTGTGACAGCTGGCCGAGTACCACCTTTCGGAGGCCACGCAACATCGAATCACGCAGTGCGCCAAACGAGAGGATGGGGACCAGAATCAGCCCCAGCCACAGGCAAGCACGCTTCACAGGAGGAAAACCATCGCCCCACAAGTACAGGGCGATCGCGCCCACCAAGATCAATGCGAGGCTAGTTATGACCACCACGCAATGCGCCCAGGCGATGAATCCCCGCATGTGGCGCCAGTCCTTGCGCGCATTCGCGACCGCTATCTCCCTAACTGCGAGGCCGGGAATGCCCAGTTCCGACGGAATGGTTAAGAAGGCTACGAGTGCGATGACGAACGAAAAAATGCCATACCCAGACGGACCGAGCGTCTGCGCCAGAAGCGCGGCCGTGGCGAACGTTATTGCGGCATGCGCTACCTTTACGCCTGCCGTTCCAACCACGCCCTTGACGAGAGTGGCGCCGAGGCTGCCCGAACGCGACATCGCCTGTTTGACGTGTTTTGCATACCTAATCGGCGAGAGCATTCAACCGCCGACAAACGTATTTCGGGTGGCCGGCCCGTCGAAAGTGAAGCCGAAGTGGTCGATGTCTTCGCGGAACACGTCTCCGATGATTTCGGCAAGCTCGTCGCTGTACATTGAGCGGTAGTCCTGTCGTGAACGGGTCACGTTCCGCTGTTTCAACCTGAGATTGCGACCCAGAAATGCAGGCAGATCCTCATCGAGCTTCTCCATGCGCAGGCAATCGCAGACTACCGATCCGCGCTCGTCACGAATCCACTCGAGCTGGTTGAACCACGAGCTCAAAGGTCCCATCCAAGGCTGGCCCGGATGCTCCGGGATCGGCAGGATCCTTCGTTGTCGCACGAAATCGGCGAAAGTTGCGTTGGCAATGAACTGCCGCCGCGGATCGCTCGCGGGCCAGCTCACCGCGCATTCGACGCGCGAACATGGTATCGCGACGCGGTCCGGCTCCACGGATTGCGGACGATTGCAAAATACTTGAGATCCACGCCGACGGGTCCGCGATGTCTACATAGCGATAGTGATATGGATTGCTCAGCGAAACGTCACGCTGGAGGTACAGTGCGTCCCTGACGGCTTCGCCTGCATTCTTCGGAATGTGGATGAAGTGGAATCGTGCGCGGCGCCTGCTGTACCAAACTTTGCGCGCGACGCGCCGGACGACTGATCGCAACGGCATGAGAACTGGTGCCGATGACTTTGTTGCGGATGCGCCGACAGCCGCTCAGGCCGCGAAAATCAGCAGAATGAGTGCGACCACCGCCATCCCTGCCGCGAGCGCAATATCCTTGGTACGTTGTCGGCGCAGTTCGATCTGGCTGCGGATCACCGGAATATGCGCAAATGGCTCCGCGCCGCCAAGCGTGACGACGTCCGCACTGCCGCGAATTGTCGGATCCGCCGCATTGAACAGGAATGCCGTTCCCAATGCCTGCGGCAATTGCGAGGACCATGCCGAGGAACATCAAGGCAAGACGGTCCGGCTGGACCGGATCTTCCGGGTATGCGGGCCGGATTGATGAGCACGTAAGTTTCTGCGGCCGCGCTTCCGGCAACCTTGCTCCGCAGCTCCGCAGTCGCCTGCTGCGCGCGCATCTGCTCGTACTGCGACTTGATGACCTCGTAGTCGCGCACGAGGTCCGTGTACTGTTCCTCGAGGCGCGGCGACAGCGTAACCGCTCCTTGGGCGCCGGCCAGCTGGGCCGAGATTTCGGCTCGCCGCGCCGACGAGCTCGCGCACCTCGATGGCCGCCGCATTGGCCTGGGACTGGAGCTGGATGTACGCCGGATTGGTCGGTGCGTTCGTCGAGCCTGCGGACGCTTCCGAGGTCAACTGGGCGATTTCACGCCGCAGCCGCTTCACGTCTGGGTGATCGTCGCTGTACTTTGCCCGCGCGGCGACGAGTTCCTGCTGCGCCGCCGCCAGCCGGTCGGCGCCACGCAGGACGAGCTGGCCGGTTTCGTCGAGGACCGGCGCTGTCGCGCGGCGTGTCGCGCAACTGGGCCGTGTATAGCTCCTGGCGCGCCCGCGCGGCGCGCAGGTCTGAATCGACCATCGCGCGGTCGCGTTCGTACTGCATCGCGCGCTCCTGGTTGCGCACGCGGTCGTCCGGCAGCCCGCTCGGGTGCTCCTGGCGGAACTGGGCCAGCCGTGCCTCGCGCTCCCGAAGCTCCGACGCGAGCCGCTCGGATTCGGTCTTGGCGAACTCGATCTCGCGCTTCGGCGTCCTCCACGGCCTGGGCCGCGCTCGAGGACACGAACAGATTCGACGAGCTCGCTCGCGATCTTCTGGGCGACTTCGGGATCGGAATGCCGGAAGCCGACGTTGAACGCGTACGTCAGCTCCGCCGCGCGCATGGATTTCGGATCGATGACACCGGTGACCTGAGGCGTGATCAGCACGTTTTCGTTGAACGTCGGCGAGTTTGTCCTCAAGATCCTCAGATTCGCAGTCCGATTCGATACAGCTTATGGCGGTCGATCATTGACTTCGACGTTCTCGTCCGTCAGCACGCGCTGGCGAGTGCGCTGCAGCCGCTGCTCGACGTAGTCCTGCGCTCCGACGCCGCCAGTCAGTTCGGCGGGCATGCTCATCTGCTCGATGAGCAGAGTCGCGGATGACTCGTATACCGCCGGCAGCAGGAACACGATGCCGCTCATGACGACCAGCACGGCAAACGCCGTCATCGACGGCTGGCCGCGCGCGGTTCCTCAGGATGCGCATCAAGTCAGAGAAGCCGTCCGATCGTCCGTTGTCATGTGCCGCTCCGGATTGAAGGCTCAGCCCGACCGGGCTGGAAGTTCAGCACCGTGTCGATCTGGTAGTCACGAATCTGTTTCGCGTGCGTGAAGATGATCAGCTCGCCGAGGAGGCCCAGCGCGAAGAGCTGCAGGCCCAGCACCACCAGCAGGGTCGACAGCAGCAGCGCCGGCCGCTGCGTCAGTTCCTGGCCGAAGAACAGCCGCTCGATGACGAGCCAGGTCACGAGCAGGGCGCCGACGGCGAACAGGCTGACGCCGATCATGCCGAAGAACCGCAGCGGCTTCTTGGTGAATCGCACCAGGAAGAAGACCGTGAAGATGTCGAGGAAGCCGCGCGCATAGACGCGGGGCTCGTACAGGCCCTCGTGCCGGTCCTTGGGCGACTGCCGGACGTCGATCTCCCGGACGCGGAAGCCCTTGCGGTCGGCCAGGACGGGCAGGAAGCGGTGCTGGTCGCCGTAGAGCTGGATCTCCTCGAGGACGCGGCGGTCGCAGGCGCGGGCGCCGCAGCCGAGGTCGCGGAACTTGAGGCCCGTCACGGACCCCAGGAGGCCGTGGAAGGCCCCTCGGCGCATGCGCTCGAAGGCCCCGCCGGCGCGCGGCCAGCGACGGGCGATGGCGAGGTCGGAGTCCTCAAGGGCCGTCACGAGCTTCGGCAGCTCCGAGGCCTCGATCTGGTGATAGGCGGGCAGGGTGACGATGATCTGCCCGCGGGCCTGCTCGAAGCCCGCCATGAGCGCCGTGGCCTCGCCGAACGGGCGTGTCAGGCCGACCACCGTGAAGCTCGCCCCGCCGGCTGCCAGGCGCTTGAGCCCGGCCGCGAACTTCTCGTGCGGCCCGTCGAGCACGAAGATGATCTCGTAGCTGCGGCCCAGCGCCTCGAGCCCCGCGCGGTACTCCGCATAGAGCTCGACGGGGTCCGCAAAGCGGCCGCCGACCGGCACGATCGCCGAGATGTCCACGGGCATTCTCGAGTCACTCATGCGCAACCGCCTTGACCAGCGTGCCCGTGCCGCTTCGCCAGGTGCGTGCCCGTGAGGCGCGAGAAGTCGCGCTCGCGCACGTCGCCGAAGCGGTAGATCAGTTCGCCGAGGATGCCGCCGCAGACCAGGATGAAGGCGGACATCCAGAGAAGCACGCCGGTGCCGGCGACCGGCAGCGGGATGGCGTCCGGCGGTGGTCGCCCACTGCCACAGCGAGTAGCCGAGCGCGACCGTGCCGAGCACGAGCAGGGGCGTCGCCAGCATGCGTGAACCACAGCAGCGGCCGCGCGGTGAACGAGGCGACGGTCTTGATGACCATGAGGTCGAGCAGGACCTTGTAGATCCGGGAGAGGCCGTACTTCGACTGCCCGAACTGGCGCGCATGGTGACGCACCTTGATCTCGGCGATGCGCGGGCCCGCGATCGAGGCCATGGCCGGGATGAAGCGATGCATCTCCGAGTACAGCGGGATCTTCTTGATCAGCGCTGCGCGGTAGGCCTTGAGCGAGCAGCCGTTGTCCTTGATCGGCACGCCGGTGATCCTGCCGATGAGCCAGTTGGCGATCCGTGACGGGATCTTGCGGGTGATCAGCTTGTCCTGGCGATTGAAGCGCCAGCCGACCACGATGTCGTTGCCCTCGTCGATCTTCTCGAGGAACAGGGCGATGTCGGCGGGGTCGTTCTGCAGGTCGCCGTCCATCGTGACGAGCACGCGTCCGCGCGCTTCCTGGATGCCGGCCGCCATGGCGGGCGTCTGGCCGTAGTTGCGGCGGAACTTCACGAATACGACGCGCGGGTCCTGGCGGGCGATGCTCGGTCGCGATCTCGGCCGTGCCGGTCGCGGCTGCCGTCGTCGACGAAGACCATCTCGAACGGCACGCCGAGGGGCTCCACGGCGGCCACGATGGCCGCGTGCATGCGCCCGATGCTGTCCTCTTCGTTGTAGAAGGGGACGATGACTGACAATGCGGGTCCCTGCGTCATCCCCTGTCCTTTGCGTCCATGTCATGCTACCTCGAATTATACCGCACATGCGCGTAACTTCCTGAAAGGCTTCGCGATTTTGTCGGACTTGTCGTAATCTGCCCGTCAAACTGCGGCGGCCGTCACGGACGGGGCCAGGGACTCGCGGTTTTCGCCCAGGATCATCATCCGGTACCACAGCTCGGCGTTGACCAGGAGCCACAAGCCGGTTGCCGTGGTCGGCACGGCCGGCCTGCTGCGCCGCAACGAGTGCCTGGATGGGCTCCGCGCGCAGGATGCCCGCCTGGACGAGCCGTGAGTCGCTCAGGGCCGCCTGGTAGAGGGCCTGGTATTCGGACCGCAGGATGTAGGGCAGGGCCGAGGAAAAGCCCTGCTTGGGCCGGTCGATGATTTCCGGCCGGCAGGTAGCGCTCGCGCCAGGCGGCGCTGGATCACGCGCAGCGCCCGGCCCTGCACCTTGAGCCGGCTCGGCAAGCGGGCGGCGAACTCGGCCAGGCGATGGTCCATGAACGGGCTGCGCGCCTCGAGGCCATGGGCCATGGACATGCGGTCCGTGATCATCACCGGGTGATCGGGCAGGCGCACGCGCGATCCGCATACAGCATGCGGTCGAGCGCTTCCCCTCGGCCTTCGCGGTAGGGATCCGCGATGGCGGCTTCGGCCGACGTCGCGCCGAGTTCCCGGCTGGCCTCCGGTGTCAGCAGCTTCTGGCGCGCCTCGCGGTTGAAGTAGAAGTACGTGAGGCTTGCCGGCATAGCGGTCGGCGCCCTCGAGGAACGAGAGCTGGTGCAGCCACCGCAGCTGGTGGCCCTTGCTCTTGTACCAGCCCGCCTCCGGGACCAGCGAGAGCAGCGGCTGCATCACGCCCCGGCGAATGGCCGCCGGAATGGCGGCGTAGCGCCCGGCGTACAGGTTCCCGTAATAGCGGTCGTAGCCGCCGAACAGTTCGTCGCCGCCGTCGCCGCCGATCACGACCTTGACGTGCTGGCTTGCCAGCTCCGCGACCTGGTAGGCACAGAGGGACAGCGGATCGGAAGGCTCGTCGAGGTGGTAGATGAGCTGCGGCAGGTATTTCAGGAGCGACGCATCCAGCGTGCGCTCGTGGTGCTCGGTGCCGGCGGCGCGGGCCACGGCACGTGCATGCGGCGCCTCGTCGAACTGCGCGTACGGCAGCCCGACCGTGAACGTCGGGAGGTTCTTCACGCCGACGCGCTGGGCGAGCATTGCGACCAGCAGGCTCGAGTCGAGGCCGCCGCTCAGGAACGCGCCGACGGGCACGTCGCTCACGAGGTGCAGGCGCAGCGCCTCGTCCACCTGCTGCTCGAGTTGGTCGGTGAGCGCCTCGTCGCTGCCCTCGAGCTTCGGCTGGTACCCGAGATCCCAGTAGCGCCGGATCGTCGGCTCGCCGCCGTCCTCGACGACGAGCATGTGCCCGGGCGGGAGCTTGCGGATGCCGCGGTACATGGAGCGCGGCGGCGCGATGAGGCGAAGCGCCAGGTACTGGTCGAGTGCCTCGAGGTCCATCTGGCGCAGCGCCGGGTCGCAGGCCAGCAGCGCCTTGATCTCGGAGGCGAAGGCGAAGCCGGCCGCGGTGCGCGCGTAGTAGAGCGGCTTCTGGCCGAGGTGGTCGCGCGCGACGATCAGCTTGCGGCGGCGCACATCCCAGAGGCCGAATGCGAACATGCCGCGCAGGTGCTCGATCAGGCGCTCGCCGTGGCGTTCGTAGAGCGCGATGATCAGCTCGCAGTCGCTGTGGGTCTGGAACGGGTAGCCGCGCTGCTCGAAGTCCTTGCGCAGTTCCCGGTAGTTGTAGATCTCGCCGTTGCAGACCACCCAGACCGAGCGGTCCGCGTTCAGGAGCGGCTGCCGGCCGCCCTCGAGGTCGATGATGGACAGGCGCCGGTGCCCGAAGATCGCGCCGTCGGCGCCGTACTGCCATTCGCCGTCGGGGCCGCGATGGCGCAGCGCATGCAGCATGCGCGCCATGGCGGCCTGCTCCGTGCCGTTGCCCTGGACGATGCCCGCGATGCCACACATGCGCGATCAGCCCCGGCTGCGCGCGGCGCGCGCATCGATCGCGCGCTGCATGACCGCCTCGTAGCGCTCGGCGCAACGGTCGATGAAGAACTCCTCGACGCGCGCGCGGTTGAACTCGCCGAACTGGCGGCAACGCTCGGCGCGACTCGCTGAGTTCGCGGATCGCGTTGCGCGAACGCGCTCGCGTCGTTCAGGCGCAGCACGTGGCCGGTGGCGCCGGTCGCGAGATAGTCGGTCTGCCCGCCGTGGTCGTAGCAGATGACCGGCAGGCCCATGGCCATGGCCTCCAGGAACACGAGACCGAAACCTTCGTGCTGGCTGGTCGACGCGAAGACGTCGGCAGCCGCGATGCGCGCGGTACTTGTCGACCTCGCCGAGGCTGCCGAGCAGGTGCACGCGGCCGGCCACACCGTGCGCGGCCGCCGCCGCGCGGATCGGCGCCTCGTCCGGGCCGCCGCCGACGACCAGCAGGTGCGCGTGCGCGACGCCGCTCCTCGCCATCGCCGCCACGAGCTGGGTTGTCTGCTTGCGGGCGACGAGCCGCCCGACCGTTACGAGGACGAAGGCATCGGCCGGCAGGCCGAAATCGGCGCGCGAGGCGCGGATCCTTCGCCGGCGGCCGTTCGATGCCGAGCGGGATGAGGTCGACGTCGCGGCGCACGCCGTAAATGTCGCTGACGTTGCCGCAGCGTGTTGTTCGACTGCGCGACGACGGCGTCGGCGCGCTGGAGCATCCGCCGGATCGGCTCGCGCATCCAGCCATGCCGGTGCGGCGAGAGCTTCTTGCTGGGGTCGTACAGGTCGCCGCCATGCACGGACAGCACGTTGGGGATGCCGTAGCGGTCGGCGATCCATTGTCCTACGGGACCGGTCGGCACGACGAAGTGCGTGTTCACGACGTCGAAACGCGGAGCTCCGGCGCATCCGCGCGGCGCGCCAGGCTGCCATCGGCAGGTAGGCGAGCATCGACGGAAAATTCGCGACCGAGAGCTGGCGCCGGAACAGCACCGGCACGCGGATCGACCCGCACGCCGCGGTCGTCGCTCTCGGCGCTGAGTTCGCCGGCGCGCGAGGTGAGCACGGTGACCGCGTGGCGCTTCGCGAGCTCCCGGGCGAGGGCCGCCATGACGACGCCGCCGCCGCCACCCAGGGGCGGATATTCGTAGTTACAGAACAGGATTCTCAATTGCGGGCCAGTTTATCCCACTTATGGCCAACTGTGGCGGATCGGGGTGCAGAGCCCGCCCGTGGGCATTAGAATCCGTTTTGAGGCTATGGAATGTGATCCAGCCATGAATCCCGGGCGCATCGCCGCAATCCATCCCGATCGACCGGCCCGCGACGGCGGCGCCTGCTCGGCGCGGCTCGAGCCTTCGATTCCTACTGGCAGGCGCCGGCCGACGTCGAGAGCGGCTACAAGTCGTTCCTCGCGTACTACCGCGCGAACTACACGCGCCACCTGCCGCAGGACCGCGCCGCGCGGATCCTCGTGATCAGCTGCGGGCCGGGCTACCTCGTCAACATGCTGGCGCAGGCCGGGTACACGAACGTGCACGGCATCGACTCCGACGCCGGCAAGGTCGCGCATGCGAAGCGCCACGGGTTGCCGTGCGAGGTCGCCGACGCTTTCGAGTTCCTCGAGAGGTCGCAGGACGCCTGGGACTCGATCATCCCGGAGCAGGAGCTGAACCACCTGACGATCGCGGAGACAATCGAGTTCCTGCAGCTCTGCCATCGCGCGCTGAGGCCCGGGCGGGCGGCATCGTCGTCTATGCGATGAACGGCGCGAACCCGCTGGTCGGCTCCGAGAACCTCGCGCACAACATCGACCATTTCTACAACGTCACCGAGTACAGCCTCGGCCAGCTGCTCGAGCTCGGCGGTTTTCGCGAGATCCGGCCGTTCGCACTGAAGCTCTACGTGTTCTGGAAGAACCCGCTGAACTACGTGGGCCTCGCGGTGACGACGGTTTCCGAGCTCGTGTTCCGCGTGATCTTCAAGCTCTACGGCAAGAACGTCACGATCCTCAGCAAGAAGGTCGCCGCGGTCGCCGTCAAGCGCTAGGGCGCGATCCTCCGTCAGCGTCGTGCCCATTTCGTCGCAGGGGGCCAGGCGAACTCGCGGGCTTCCGCCTGCGGTCATTGCGCGATGTCCTGTCCTGCGTCACATTTTCCGGAATATTGGACCATGCGCCAGCGACCGGGCAATCCGCTGCGCTAGACTGCCGGCGTGGGGATGATGACACGCGATACGCGCCTTCTCGCGGAAGGCGAGTACGACCTCGCCATCATCGGCGGCGGCGCTTTCGGCGCGGCGGCGCTCTGGGATGCGACGCTGCGCGGTCTGCGCACCGTGCTGATCGAGCGCAATGATTTCGGCGGCGGCGCCTCGGCCGAGTGTTTCAAGATCGTCCACGGCGGCATCCGCTACCTCCAGCACCTGACGTCGCGCGACTGCGCGCGCTCCTGCCGCGAACGCAGCGCGCTGCTGCGGATCGCGCCGCACCTCGTCGCGCCGCTGCCGATCGTCATTCCGACCTACGGCCGCGGCCGCAAGGGCAAGGCGTTCCTCGGCGCCGGCATGTACCTCTACGACCTCCTGACGCTCGACCGCAATGCCGGCATCGCGGACCGACTCGCGCAAGATCCCGTTCACGCGCCTGCTGGGCCGTCCGGAATTGCTCGACCTGTATCCCGAGCTCGACGACCCGGAATTGACGGGCGCCGCGGTCTTCGACGACGGCCAGATGTACAGCCCGCCGCGCCTCGTGCTCGCATTCGTGAAGTCCGCCTGAAGGCCAGGAGCCACCGCCTGCAACTACGTCGAGGCGTCCGGATTCCTGTGGCAGGGCAATCGCGTCGTCGGCATCAAGGCGCGCGACCGGCTGGGCGGCGACGAGATCGAGATCCGCGCCCGGCTCGTGCTTAACGCGGCGGGCCCGGGTGCGGAGTACCTGCTCGCGGGCGACCCGCGCTTCGGCACCTGGAAGCGCGGCTCGTTCTCGCGGGATGCCTGCTTCGCCGTGCGACGCCGGCCGAAATCGAGATTCGCGCTCGCCGTGCAGGGCCAGAGCCGGGATCGCGACGCGCAAGTTCGGACGCGAAGCGCGGCACATGTTCATCGTTCCCTGGCGGCACCTCACGCTGATCGGCGTCTGGCACAAGCCTTTTCCGGCGCACCCGGACACGGCCGTCATCGACGACGCCGAGCTCGACGGCTGGATCCGCGAGATCAATGCGCTGCTACCCGGCGCTCGCGCTGACGCGCGATGACGTCGTGTACCGCAACTGCGGGCTCGTGCCGTTCGGCGCGGACCCCGGCAGCGTCGGAGGCGTTGAGCTTCGGCAAGGAGTCGCGCTTCATGGATCACGCGGCGCTGCACGGCGTGCAGGGACTCGTGACGCTGGTCGGCATCCGCTTCACGACGGCGCGCGGCGATGCCGCGGCCGCTCTCGACCTCCTGCTGCGGCAGATGGCCTTCGCGCCGGCCCGGGCGGACACCGACGCAGCAGGCGCTCGTCGGCGGCGAACTCGGGAATTTCGAGGCATTCCGCAGCCGCGCACACCGCCAGGGCTCGCGCGTGGTGGGCGGCAAGCACGCTGGATCGGCTCCTGCGTGCGTATGGCACGGAGTATCCTGAAATCCTCGCCGCTGCGCGGACGCGAACGCCGCGGAAGCAGCGGTGCTGCACAGGACACGGCTACGCTGCTCGCCGAGGCGACGTTCGCGGTCCAGAGCGAAATGGCGGTGCGGCTCGAGGACGTGGTGCTGAGGCGCACCGAAATGGGAAGCGGCATGCCATCCGGGCCAGGCGGCGCTGGCGGCGGTGGCGGGGCGCATGCGCGAACTGCTGGGCTGGAGCGCCGAGCGCGAGCAGGCCGAGCTCGCGGCGACGAGTCGACGTGCTGGCGCGCCACGGGGCGCAGAGCGCGCCGGAGGACGTCTCGCGATGAGGCTGCTGCTCACGGGCGGAACCGGCTTCATCGGCTCGCGGCTCGCGCTCGAGGCGCGCCAGCGCGCAGATGGACGTCGTCGTGACGGGCATGATCAAGCACGACGCCGATACGCGCGCGCGTCGCCGAACTGGAGCGGCGCGGGCGTCACGATCCAGACGGGCCCGCTGCAGGATCCGGAATTTGTCGCGGCAGGTCGTCGCCGGCCGCGACACCGTCATTCACCTCGCCGCCGCGCAGCATGAGTCCGGCGTTCCCGACAGCTACTTCGAGGACGTCAATGTCGCCGGCACCGGAAGCCTGCTCGCGGCGAGCCGCGAGGCCGGCGTTCGGCGTTTCGTCTACGGCAGCACGATCGGCGTCTATGGCTCGGCGGCGGCAAGGCACGCTCGACGAGTCGAGCCCGCCGAATCCGGACAATGTCTATGGCCGCACCAAGCTCGCGGCGGAACGGGTCGTCCGCGAGAAGGCCGGCGAAGTCGAGACCTGCATCGTGCGCATTTCGGAAACCTACGGACCGGGAGATTTCCGCCTGCTGAAGCTGTTTCGCGCCATCGACCAGCGGCAAGTTCCTGATGATCGGCAGCGGCGAGAACCGGCGCCAGGCCATGCACGTGGACGACCTCGTACGTGCCCTGCTGATCGTCGCGGTTCAGCGGCGGCCGGGGCGAGACTTTCGTCCTGCCCGGGCGAGGAAGTGCTGACGACCCGGCAGATGGTCGACGTCATCGCCGCCGTGCTGGGCCGCAGCGTGCCGCGAGTTCAGGCTGCCGATGTGGCCCTTCTTGACGGCCGCGGTCGGTGTTCGAGGCGGTGTTCAAGCCGCTCCGGATCGACCCGCCGCTGCACCGCCGGCGGCTCGATTTCTTCCGCAAGACATTCGTCTTTTCGACGGACAAGGCCCAGGCGCTGCTCGGGTTTTCGCCGCAGGTCTCGTTCCGGGACGGTGCGCGGGACACGGCCGAGTGGTATGGCCGCCAGGGCCTGCTCGGACGATCCTCCCGCTACTGGATAACTCCGATGGGTATACCGGTGGTCACGAAAAACTCGCCGGGCTGGCTTCGGCGCGCCATTCATCCGTTCGTGCCGGCGGGGTTTCATGATCCGGTCGGTCTCGCGCGCCGGCTGCTGAAGAACCCCGATCCCGCCGGCGCGCTTCGCGATGCGCGCGGCCGCCATCGCGCCGCTCGCGATGCCGCTGGATATCCTGCTTGCGCCGCTTCGAGCGGCGCCTGTACCGGGGCGCCGCTGCGCCGACCACGAAGCCGATCCTGCTCGTGTGCGGCCCGGCGCGTTCGGGTACGTCGCTGGCCGCGCAGCTGCTGATCCGTAACCTGCCCGTGGCCTTCTTCGACAACCTCGCGTCCGTGTTTCCGCGCTCGCCGCTCACCGCGCACCGGCTGCTTGGCCGGCGCACGGCCTCCTTCGGAGCCGATCGCTTATCGCAGTTATTACGGGCGGACCGATGGCTGGAGTGCACCGAACGATGCATTCAACCTCTGGGACCGCTGGCTCGGCCGGGACCGCAGCCGGGCGCCCGAGATACCTGGATGCGGAGGCGCGTGCCGAGATGTCGGCGTCTCTTCGGCGCCTTCGAGCGCGAGACCGGGCCGTCCGGTCGTTGCAAAGAACAATGCGCTGAATGCCAGCGCCCACCTCATTTCCGAGGCCCTGCCGACCGCCCGCTTCATCTGCCTGCAGCGCTCACGCGAATTCGCTGGCGCTGTCGCTGTCACCGGGCGCGCATGGACATCCATGGCGCGGCCACCGTGCCGTACGGACTCACGACGCAGGAGGCGCGCCGCCCGGACGATGCGGTGGAAGACATTTGCCGCCAGGTGCTGTACCACGAGCAGCTCGCGCGCGACCAGCTGGCGAGGCTCGGCGCGGAGCGATTCATGATCGTCCATTACGAAGACATCTGCGGCGACCCGCGCGGCTTCGTCGAGACGGCGGGCCGCGTGTTCCTCGGCACCATCGCCGGATTTCGAGGCGACCGACCCGACCCTCAAGTCATTTGCCGTCGGCCATCGGGCCGGTGACGGGGAATTGCTCGCGTCGATACGCGAAACCTTCAGTCGCCTCGGCGCGGAACCTGAATTTCCAGCGCCTGATAGTTTCCGGCCTGCAGGATCGGCTCGAGCCTGACCTCGGGGCTGTCCCACAGCCACGCCGAATAACCCGTATACAGGTGCTCGTCGAGGCGTCACGCCGCCCAGCATGCGTCGCGGCGAGCGCGGGTGACACCTTGGACAGCAGTCCGTCTCGAGGTTCGCGGCCGCGAACGTCCTGCGGAACCCGAAAAAAACGGCCGGTCCTTCAATTCGGCTCGAGACGATCGCAATGTCCTCGCATCTTGCCGGTCGCCGAGATATGCCTCGATCAGGGCCTCGCCGCGACGCGCGCGTGGTGTCGACCGCGTACTCCGCCGTGCCCGGCGTTCAAGACAGTGCGCTCGGGCCACAGCACGCGCAGGACATGGAAAGTCCGCGTAGCCGTTGGAGGCGACGAGCGTGTAATTGCCTTCCCCGTAATGCGCGTCGAGTCCCGCGAGCGCCGTCGTTCAGCGCCGCCAGGTCCACCTTGTGCGGCATGATCGCGAGCGCGAGCGCGTTGCTAGGCCATCAGGACCAGCACGCCGGCCGTCGCGAGTGCGGCCCGGCCCACGCTGCCGACCCGGTGCCAGGCCTGCCAGCGGCCCAAGACGACTTCGAGCGCCAGCGCGGCGAGCCCGCCGGCCGCCGCGAGGTTGACCGCGACGTGGCGCGGCTCGACGCCGGACAGGAACAGGAACGGCGCCATCGTGCCGAGAAACCAGAGAGTGAAGAAACCGAGTTCACGGCGGCGAGGTGATGCAAGTGCGGCCGGCAGTAGGAGCCACAGCAGTCCCGAGCTCGGTGCCGAGGTTCATGACCTTGGCCATCGAGCGGCGTCCGGTTCGCGAACGGCGAGGAGTAGCTCTGGAGGTAATTCGCGACGCCGATGCCGAGCGCCTCGAGAACCGCCAAGGTGGCGAGCCCGGCGGCCGCGCTCCATGCCGGCGCCCCTGCAACGCCAGGCGCCGGCGATCGATGCCGTCGATCGGCACCAGGCAGGCGGCGACCCAGAATGCCGCCGGCATGAAGATCATCTGATTCTTGGTGAGCGCTGCGGCTACGAGGCCGAGCACGACCGCCGCGGGTCCTGCCGCGCCGCGGCGGCCCGCGACGTGGAGCAGTCCCCAGGTGGCCACGAGCGCCGCGAGCGAAGCCTCGTTGTCGGCGGTCGTCTTGAGGGTGAAGTAGAGCACGATCGGCGTCATCGCGACGAGGAGCATCGCGGCACGCGTTTCGGCGACCTGCGGCAGCAGCCGGCGCACGATCGCGCCGATCAGCAGCACGTTCAACGCGACGATCGCGAGGTGGATGACCTGCAGCGCGCGGAATCCCTCGGGGCCGGCGCCGGTGAGCGACATCACGCCCTTGAGGAACAGCACGTGCAGGACGCGTCCCTGCGTGAAGCCCGGGATGCCGGTCGGCCTGCACCTCGCCCGCGAGGATCTGCGGCACCGTCTGGTAGGCTGCCGCGTACAGGTAGCCCGGCTCGTCGCCGCTCAATCGCCCGTCGGCCGCGAGCCGCAGCCCGAGCAGGAGCGCGACGGCGAGCGGCACGATCGCCCAGCGCGCGATTCCCGACATCATGGCGCGGGCCTGCCGAGGCCGTGGCGCAGCGCGTCGCGCAGGAAGGCGCGCTCCGAGCGCGGCAGGAGGCCGAGCGCGAACGCGGCGAGCACGTAGGTCGCGAGTCCCGCGGCGAGCCGCAGCAATGGCGAGACACCGTCAAGGTACACGAGCACGCCGCCGGCGAGGCGGCGCAGGCGAGCGGTTTGCCGAGGTAGCGCATGGCGTCGAAGCTTCGCCCAGGTCGCGTGTGACGAATACAGCGTCAAGAGACAGCGTGAATGCGGAGGCCGCCAGCACGCCGGCGGCCGCGCCCACGAGGCCGAACGCGTGGCCGAGGCCCAGGACCAGGAGCCGCGAGGACCGCGAGTCCCGCGAGCGCTCGCGTGACGACGGCGTATTCCCGCCCGTTCGCGATCATGGCCTGCTTCAGCACGGCATCGGTCGCGACCAGGACCTGGGTCCAGATCAGGACCTGGAGCAGCAGGGCGGAGGCGGCGAACTGCGCGCCGTACAGGATCCGCACGATGACGTCGGCGAAGATGCTGATGCCCAGCGCCGCGAGGAAAGAATCACGCACACGTACTTCACGCTGAACGACACCAGCGCATGCCGGTCGGCGCTTCCGCCGGCGAAGGCGCGCGACAGCGCCGGCATGATGGCCGTGGTCGCGACCGCGACCATGATCCCGAGCGTGAGGCGGATCCGGTCGGCGGCGTCGAAGAGGCCGATGTCGGCGAGCGTAAAGAGAATCGGCAGCAGGAGCAGCGGCGCGCGTGTCGTTGATTCGGTCAGCACGCGGTTGACCGCGAACGGCAGCGTGCGCGCGAGCGCGATGCCCGGGTGAGCCGCGGCAGGTTCGGGCTCCGGCGGGTCGCGCAGGATCATCCACGCAAACAGCGCCGCCGTGCTCGCCTGGAACAGCACGCGCGAGATGAACGCGGACTCGACGCCCATGCCCTGCATCAGCATCAGCTACGAGCGCGACGAGGCTTGCGACGCGCGTCAGGAAGGTCGTCCAGGTGATGTAGAGCACCTTCTCCATGCCTTGGAGCACGGACTGGGAGACCAGCGCCATGGCGGAGCAGGGCATGCCCGCGGCCAGGGCGAGGAGGGAGTTCCGGGTCGAGGGTCCTCGCGATAGACATACGCCGCGGCGAGGAAAGCCGCGGCCGGCACGAGGCTCGCGGCAAATGCGAGCCTCGAAGCCTGCTTCCACAGCCTCACGCGTTCGCGCGGGTGCGCGGCGACGTCGCGGATCAGCACGTCCTGCAGGCCGAGCGGCGCGATGTACTCGATCAGGAGGGCGATGCTGAAGAGCAGCGCGAACAGGCCCATGGCCGAAGGGCCGAGGAAACGCGCGATCAGGACCGCGAGCACGAGGCCCATGCCCTTCGCCAGCAGCCCGACGGCCATCAGCGCGACGGAATTGCGGACGATCGAGGTCGCCAGGGCAACCGGTTCGCGATGCATGTGCGCAAGCCTACCGGCTTTCGGGTCGCAGGTGCATAAAAACTACGGAAATCAGGTATCTCGAACGACAATCCCGAAACCACCTGCGATACGGTCTGTCAGACGATTCTGGCGACATGTCCGTCACGATTCGTTCGATGATCGTGTCGTCGAGTAGATTAAACTGAATGGCGGCGCACAGGAGGTGGCCATGTCGTTCAGTTTGTCCGAATGGTTGATGCGTCGAAGGATCGGCGCCGAGGTTCGCAACGCCGGCGCTCGGGTCGAGCACAGCCGGATCGCGAACCCCTACCATGCGGTCAGCATCGAAACCGGGCACGAGGGCCTGCGACGAAGCGCAGGCGCGCGACGGCCGGCGATTATCTTTCCACGCGGCGCCGATGCTGCCGCTGCGGGGCTGCACCCAGGCAACCTGCCAGTGCCGCTACGTGCACCACAAGGACCGGCGCAGCTCGAGCGACCGCCGCAACAACTTCGTCAATCCGCACGCGCACGCGATGAGCGAGCGCCGCACCGGCAGCGGTCGCCGCATCAACGACTAGAATCACGTCCCAGGCGCAAGCCTACATCACGCCTTCGAAGTCGCGTGCGCTTTGGGCGCAGCGGTTTCCGATTGATCTTGTGAACGATCCTGAGAAGACGTCGAGATTGCCGACCGATAGTCCGGGTCTGCTGTTTCAGCGTAGTGGTGGCCTGATCTGCGCATACCGGTGGTTCGGTCTTCGATTTCGCTCAATCCGCTGAATCTGTTGCGGGCTTGCGTTCGAGGCGCTGCTGCGAAACGCGTGCCGTGTCATGATCTGGAAGCGGCAGATGAGGATGCGCTCGATTATACGGCTCGTGGCTTTCCAGGAAACGACGACGTCTCGTCGACGTCGCCGCCGTCTCGCCGGGAAAGCCGGTGATCATGGTCATGCGTACGCTGATGTCCGGCCTCGTGTGCATCGACGAGAAATGCGACTCGTGAGTTCCAGGTCGACGCCTTTCGCCATGCGATCGAGGAGACGTTGACTTCCGGATTCGAAGCCGGTCGTGAGCCTGACCATCCCGGCGGCACGCGCGCGAATACAGGTCCATCTCGCGGAAAGCCCATTTTCACCGTCGTGATCCCACGTGGACCGCACCGATCCAGCGCGCCCCCGGGACGACTTGTCTGAAATTCGCGTGGCCAATGCTCGCCAGACGCTCAAGTCCGAATTCAGCTTCAGGTCCGTGAATACGAACAAGCTGGGCGTCATGTCGCGCGTGCTGGTACGCGATCTCGGCAAGGACGTTTTCGGCGCTTCTGGATCGGAAACGTCCGCCCGACGGTGCTGGTGACGTCCGAGCAGAACGTGCAAACGCCCCAGCCGCAACCGCGGCCGGTAATGATCGGGACGATCGTGTTCGGATATTTCGACCAGGGAAACTGCGAGTAGTCGGGAAACGGAAGGCGGTCCAGGTCTGTCAGCGGCGGAGCATTCAGCACCGGATGTCGCCTCTCACGTGACCATACGCCGGGCAGGTCGGCCGTCGGCTTCCCGGCTGATGATCGCGACGCACGAGTTCGCACAGGTGAGGTTCGATCTCGCCACCCACGAGGCGCCGACAGACCCGGGAATGTCGATCCATTCACGTCGCAACTTCGTGCGCCGCGAAATATGGACCGCCCAGCAACAGGGGTACGCCGCGATCGCCTGCAAATCTCGCCTAATGCGCAACGCAATGCGGGTAATACATGAGGTAAGTTGAAACCAGTACGGCGTCGAATCCGTCGTCCAGGCTCGCTTTCGAACTCCGCACGAAGCGCATGCCTCGATCGCGCGAGCTTGGATGCATGGTAGGCGGCATATTGCGCTCGTATCCGCGCGCAGCATGCGATTGCGCGAAACGGCCGTTCGATAGCGAAACTCGAGGTCGAATCGGCCCCACCACGGTGACCTGGGTTCCCGCGGTACGCCTCCGACGCCGGTCGCCAGCGGCGCGAGCAGCTCGACGTCGTAGCCACCCGCGCGCAGGATGGCCGTGAGGTACCCGATAGCGATGGACGGGTATCGCGCGAAGTTGTTCAGGTCCACGAGCAGGACGCGGCCACGCATCGTGTACGGTCCCCCATGAGTCCCAGTCTGCCACTTAGCATCGCAATGCCGTGGCAAACTGTTTTCCATCATGCGGCCGGTTGCCTACCTGGTAAATCGATATCCGGAGGCGACCCTGACGGCAATACGCCGGGAGATACGAGGCCGTTGCGGCTGCCGGGGTTTCTGTCCAGTCCGATTCGCACACAGGCCTTCGGTACCAGCCGCTGGCAGACTCCGTCGACCAAACGGAGATGCGACGCTGACCGAATATGTTGGCGCTGGAAGGCCACTGGCCGCTGCTGGCATCAGGTCTCGTGAGGTCTGCTGGTGACCCGTCCGGTTCGTTTTGCCAGGGCGCTCGGGTGGCCGCTGTCGCGGTCGAGCCGTGTTCCACCCTGCGGTCATGGTACCTGGCTTTGGCATGCCTCCTGCAGAGCGCCTCGAAGTTCACGGAGTTGACTTGCTGCATGTGCACTTCGGCGCTGTCATCGGCCGTGGTTGGCGCTGCTTGCTCGCGCGAACTTGGCGGTCCGCCACTGGAGCGTCACGATTCACGGGCCCGAAGAATTTGCTCCACAGACAATCATGAACGCCTGTCCTCGGTTGTGCGTTCCGCAAATCAGACGATTGCGATCAGCGACTGGGCAGCGCGGCGATTGCGAACGAGCGGCGTCTGCCCGTCGTGATTCGAACCGTAGAGTCATTGCAGGATGGGGGTTGGACGCATTTTCCTTTTGGCACCGACGTTTCCGATTGATGCCAATGGGCCGGGATTGTTTGCATTGCGCGCCTGGACGCGCGGAAGGGACACGCCGATTCTGCTCGACGCGTTGGAGTCGAACTCGACGATGTGCAAACGAGAGCGTTCGAGTCGAATTGATCGGGGACGGACCATTGCGGCCGCAGATCGAATCGGAGATCTCGCGCCTGGGACTCGTCATCGTCACGTGGTCGTTCGCGGCTGGCTAGGTGAGGCAGCTGTGAAAGTACGCTCTAGACCGGTCGTCGGTTCCTGGTGTTGCCGAGTCTGGACGAAGGACTGCCGGTCGTCCGTGATGGAAGCATTCGCGCGCGCACGCCCGGTGCTTGCCACACGAGTGTCGCCGGCATACCAGAGCTCGTCATTCACGCGAGTCAACGGAATCGTCGTGTCGCGCCGAATGATGCCGAGGGGCTTGGCGCGAGGCTCTGGACGAATTGCTGTCTCTGCGCGACCGACGAATTGTACCGGCTTGGACTGAATGGCCGTGCGCTGATAGAGGAGCGATTTCGACTTCCGAGCGCAATGCCCGGTCAATTATCGTGACGTTTGGCAGGCAAACTGGCAACGACTTAGCGGATCTTGAATTCCTCCGACTGCAGCCCGTGGCGGGCGAGCAGCTTGTAGAAATCCGTGCGGTTTCGGCCGGCGAGCTTGGCCGCCTGGGTGACGTTGCCGCGGGTGATCTGCAGCAACTGCACCAGGTAGTTGCGCATGAATTCGTCGCGGGCCTCGTCGAAGGTCGAGACCTGCGGCGCGGTGCCGGTGCCGAGCGCCCGTTGCACGAGCTCGGCGCTGATCACCGGGCCGGTGGCCAGCGATGTCGCGTGCTGCAGCAGCGTCGCGAGCTGGCGCACGTTTCCTGGCCACTCGCCGACCATCAGGAGCTCGACTGCCTCCGGCGCCAGCACGTGGCGCTGGCCGGAATTGCGCGCGAGTTCGTCGAGGAAATGGGCCGCGAGCAGCGGCACGTCGTCGCGGCGCTGCGAGAGCGGCGGCAGGTCGATGCGGCTGACGCTCAGGCGATAGTAGAGGTCCTCGCGGAACTTCCCGCGCTGGATCATCTCCGGCAGGTTGCGTGCGGTCGTCGAGATGATCCGCGACGGCTCGCTGTCTTGCAGGCTGTTGAGCGTGATCTGCAGGTCCGGCGGCAGGTCGCCGACCTCGTCGAGGAGCACGGTACCGATCGGGGCGTCCACGGGCCTCGGCGGGTCGCCGGGTTCGCCGCGGCCTTCGAGAACGGCCTGCAGGGAGTCCTGCGTCGCGGTCACGCAGGACAGCGTCAGGAAGCGCCCGCCGCGCCGCGCACTCGCCTGGTGGATGGCACGCGCAAGCTGGGCCTTGCCCGTGCCCGGCTGGCCGGTGATGAGCAGCGGCGCGTCGGAACTCGCCGCCATCAGGCCCTGGGACAGCCGCTCTTCCATGACGGGATTGCGCGTGATGATCCCGGCGCGCCAGTCCTCGGTCACGCTTGCGAAGCCGGAAACCTTGAGCGCGGCGGAGATCTGCTCGAGAAGCTGCTCCTTTTCCACGGGCTTGGTCAGGAACGCGAATGCGCCGCTCTTGGTCGCCGTGACGGCATCCGGGATGGTGCCGTGCGCGGTGAGCAGGATGACGGGCAGGGCGGGATAGCGGCCCTGCAGGTCCTTCAGGAGCGAGATGCCGTCCTTGTCCTTCATGCGCAGGTCCGTGACCAGCACGTCCGGCAGGAAGCGCGGCACGGTCGTCAGCGCCTGGCTCGCGTTCTCGCAGGCTGCCACCTCGAAGCCCTCGGAACGGAGCCGGATCGTGATCAGGCGCAAGAGGCCCGGATCGTCATCCACGAGCACGATGCGCGGTCGGCGGCCGAGGGGCGTCTTCATGGTCGGGGCTGCGTGGTGGCGCCTTCCAGCGTCGCGATCGCCTCCAGCTTGGCCTCGGCACGCTCGAGCTCACGCCGCAGGCGGTCCTTTTCCGCGGTCTCCGCCTGCAACCGCCGATTGAGGTCGGCGACGCGATTGTCTTCCTGCAGCGTGCTGCCGTTACGCAGCGTTTCGTTCTCGCGCGTCAGCGCAAGCCGGGCATCGAGATCGCGGACCAGCAGGTCCGCCAATGCACGCTCGGAGGGCAGCAGCGTCTCGGGTGTGGCGAGGGCCTCGCCGAGCAGGGCGCGCGCGCCCGCCGGATCGCTGGCGGCATGACCGGGCACGGAGAGGACGAAGGCGTAGCGCAGCCGTTTGCGGGTGGTGGGATCCAGTAGATAGGCGCTGCGCGTGGATTCGATGATCTCGGCCTGCTGCGCCGCGCCGCCGCGGCCCAGGCGATCGAGGGTCGAAAGGTAGTCGGCGACGAGCGCACCGTCGTCGGTGTGCGTGACGGGCGTCGTTTCCTTGCGCCGTTTCATGCCCGACCAGTCGTCGACGTTCGTGCAGCCGGCGGCGAGGCCGACGAGCGCGACCAGCGCGACCAGGCGCTCAGGCTGCATGGGCAGCTTCCCTTCGCGTCGCGGCCGGCAGGCGGATGCGCAGGTGCGCGCCCGGGTAGGTGCCGGTCACGATCTGTACCGTGCCGCCGTGCGCTTCGACGAACTCGCGCACGACGGAAAGGCCGATGCCAGTGCCCTTGAGCGGCCCGCCCTGGGGCGCATTGCCCGAGTAGAACGCGTCGAAAACCTTGTCGCGTTCGTCCGGGGCGATCCCCGGCCCGGTATCGGCGCAGTCGATGACCGTCGTCGACGCCTCCGAGTACGCGTGCAGGTGGATGGTGCCCCCGCGAGGCGTGAACTTGAGCGCATTCGAGAGCAGGTTCTCGAGCACGAGCTTGAGCTTGGCGCGGTCCGCGGTGAGATGCAGGTCGGCGACGTGCTGGTCGAGCGTGATGTCGCGCGCGGCCATGGCGAGCCGCTGGCTGTCGATGACCGTGCCGACGAGCGAGCCGAGGCGGAAGGACGTGAGCTCGACGCTGCTCGCGCGCGACTTCCAGGCGCTGTAAGACAGGAGGTTCTCGATGAGCTGCTGCAGGCGCAGCGCGTTCTCGCGCAGGATCGAGGCGACTTCGCGCTGGTTGTCGTCGATCGGTCCCACGGCTCCGTCCAGCAGCAGATCGGTCCCCTCGCGGATGTTCGCGAGCGGCGTCTTGAGTTCGTGCGACATGTGGCGCAGGAAGCGGTTCCGCTCGAGGGCGATGTCGAGCAGGCGCGTGCGCAGCCACTCGAGCTGGCGGCCGAGGGCGCAAGGTCCGCGGGCCCGCTGATCGCGATCGACGTGCGAGAACGCGCCGCGGCCGAGGTCGCTGATTGCGCGGTCGATCGCTCGCAGCGGCCGCAGCACGAAGAACCAGAAGATGCCGGCGACGGCGAGGGCGGCCGGAACGAGGCCCGATGATCGCCCACAGCAGCCCTTGCTGCGTGGCTGCCGGCCTCGCGCTCGACCTGCTTGAGGCGGGCTCGATGCCGAGGCGCGCACCCTGGGCGAGCCGGTTTGCGGCGGCGTTCAATGTCTCGAAGCGTCCGACGACCGACCCGGGCCGGCCGCCCGTCCTGTCGACCGTGCATGAAGCTCGCTGCGCCTTCCCCGGCGGACCGCACCGGTCGATCTCTTCCTCGGGCACGTATTCGGCGAGCTTGCTGCAGCGTGCGCAGGAAGGCGACGTAGTTGGAGTCGAAGGCCTTGGCGAGGCGCGGATCGTTCAGCACGGCGTAATAGTTGGCGGCCCGTTCCATGGCCGTGATGTCCTGGAACAGCAGCTGCGTATGCTGGGTCAGCGTGATGCTGTCCCGCACCAGCACGTCGCTGGTGCGCGAGAGCTGGCGCAGCTGCACGCCGCTGTAGACGAGCGCCGCCGTCAGCGGCAGGACGATCAGCAGTAGCGCCGCCGACAGCAAACCGCTCAAGGACTGCGGGCGGATGCGGGACATGCGCCTATGTTAACCGTCAGGCCATGGGTTGGCGCAGCAGGCGCTTTTCCCAGGCCAGCGCCGTGGCCACGATCCCGGGGAGATCGTCGTACCGGGGCGTCCAGCCGAGGGTCTGCCGGATCTGGCGGGCGGCGGCGACCAGTTGCGGCGGGTCGCCGGCACGGCGGCCGGATTCCGTGACCGCGAGCGTCTTGCCGGCGGCGCCGGCGACCGCGGAAATCACTTCCCGCACGCTGTACCCGCGGCCGTAACCACAATTGAGTGTCGTCGAACCGCCCCCGGATCGCAGGTAGTCGAGGGCCTGCAGGTGGGCGGCCGCGAGGTCCTCGACGTGGATGTAGTCGCGCACGCAGGTGCCGTCGGGCGTGTCGTAGTCGGTGCCGAAGATCTCGATGCCGGCGCGGCGGCCGACGGCGTGTTCGCAGGCGACCTTGATCAGGTGGGTCGCCTGCGGCGTCGACTGCCCGATGCGGCCGTCGGGGTCCGCGCCGGCGACGTTGAAGTACCGGAGCGCGACGTAACGCAGCGGCGTCACCGCGGCGACGTCGATGAGCATCCGCTCGCTCATCAGCTTCGACCACCCATACGGGTTGATCGGGACAGTCGGCGACGACTCCTCGGCCACGCCCCCGGCCGGCATGCCGTAGACGGCGGCGGTGGAGGAGAAGACGAAGTTCTTAACGCCCGCGTCGACGCAGCATTCGAGCAGGGTGCGCGTGCTGGCGGTGTTGTTGCGGTAGTACTTGAGCGGGTTCGCGACCGACTCGGGCACCTGGATGTGCGCGGCGAAGTGCATGACCGTGTCGACCTTGCGCTCCGCCAGCACGCGTGCGACGAGCGGCGCGTCGCCGGTGTCGCCCTGCACGAATTCGCCGTGCAGCACCGCGCCGCGAAAGCCGGTCGACAGGTTGTCGAGCGTCACCAGCTTTTCGCCGCGCTCGCCGAGCTGGTGCGCGACGTGGCTGCCGATGTAGCCGGCGCCGCCGGTCACGAGGATGGTAGTCATTAAGGCTCCACGATATGGTGCCCGCATGATACCAACGGCCGATGCGGCCCCGTTTGCGAACCTGTCACCAGATTTGATCGCGGATGCGGTCGAGGCCGCGGGATTCGACGGGGACGGCCGCATCCTCGCGCTCGGCAGCTACGAGAACCGGGTTTTCCAGGTGGGTATCGAGGACGGTGAGCCGGTCGTGGTCAAATTCTACCGGCCCGGCCGCTGGACCGACGCGGCGATCGCGGAGGAGCACGATTTCGCGCGGGCGCTGGCCACGGCGGAGATTCCCGTGATCGCGCCGCTGGAGCTTCGGCCGGGCGGCGACCTCGGGGACGGGCCCGTGGCGACTTATGGGGGCTTCCGTTTCGCGATCTATCCGCGCCGCGGCGGGCAATGGCCCGAACTCGGCACGGCGGACGACCGCCAGTGGATCGGCCGCTTCCTCGGGCGCATCCACGCGCTCGGCGGCGCGCGCCGCTTCGAGCACCGCCCGCGGCTTTCGCCGGAGGCCATGGGGCGCGACTCCGCGGACTGGCTGCTCGACGGGGACTGCATCCCGGACTACATCGCGCCGCGCTACGAGCAGGTGACGGATGAGCTTCTGGACCTCGTCGAGGCGCGCTTCGCCCAGGCGGGGACGCTGCGGTACCTCTGCATCCATGGCGACTGCCATCGCAACAACGTGCTGTGGACCGGCGCCGGGCCGCATTTCGTCGATCTCGACGACTGCATGTCGGGTCCCGCGATCCAGGACCTGTGGATGCTGCTGGCGGGCCGGCCCGAGGAGATGCGCGTTCAGCTCGCCGACATCCTTGAGGGCTACTCGCAGTTCGCGACTTTCGACCCCGACCGAGGCCGCGCTGATCGAGGCATTGCGCGCGTTGCGGATGGTGCATTACGCCGCCTGGCTCGCGCGCCGCTGGCACGATCCCGCGTTTCCCCGGGCCTTTCCCTGGTTCGGCGAAGCCCGCTTCTGGGAGCGCCACGTGGCGGAACTCGAGGAGCAGCTGACTGCGGTTGACGCAGATGATCAATAAATCAACCGCTTACGCTGTCATTCTGACGTAGATTCAGAGCCAACCTTCGGATTACAATGCGCGACCTTTTTCGCTGACCAAGGGGACGCCCACCTTGGTGCCGCACCAAGGTGAACGTCCCCTTGGTGAAACCATGATTCAGAACCTGCGAAACATCGCGATCATCGCGCACGTCGACCACGGCAAGACCACGCTCGTGGACAAGCTGCTGCGCCAGTCGGGCACGCTCGACATCCGCAAGCCCGTCACCGAGCGCGTCATGGACTCCAACGCGCTCGAGAAGGAGCGCGGCATCACCATCCTCGCCAAGAACACCGCGATCCAGTGGCGCGACTACCGCATCAACATCGTGGACACGCCCGGGCACGCCGACTTCGGCGGCGAGGTGGAGCGCGTGCTGTCGATGGTGGACTGCGTGCTGCTGCTGGTGGACGCCGTGGACGGCCCGATGCCGCAGACGCGCTTCGTCACGCAGAAGGCCTTTGCGCATGGGCTCGCGCCGATCGTCGTCGTCAACAAGGTCGACCGGCCGGAAGCACGGCCGGAATGGGTCGTGAACCGGACTTTCGACCTGTTTGACCGCCTCGGCGCCAGTGAGCGCCAGCTCGACTTCCCGGTCGTGTACACCTCGGCGCTGCGCGGCGTCGCGGGCCTGTCGCCGGAAACGATGGGTGCCGACATGACGGCGCTGTTCGAGACGATCATCACGCGGTGCCCGGCGCCGGACGTGGACGTCGATGGCCCGCTGCAGCTGCAGGTGAGCCAGCTCGACTACTCCAATTACGTCGGCTCGATCGGCATCGGCCGCATCCGCCGCGGCACGATCCGGAAGGCCATGCCGGTCGCGGTGATCGACCGCGACGGCGCCGTGCGCAACGAGCGCATCGGACAGGTCTTCGGCTTCATGGGCCTCGAACGGGTCGAGGTCGAGGCGGCGAGGGCCGGCGACATCATCGCGTTCTCGGGACTCGAGGCGCCCAAGATCTCCGACACGATCTGCGATCCCGACACGGTCGAGGCGCTGCCGGCGCTGGTCGTGGACGAGCCGACGATCAGCATGACCTTCGAGACGAATACGTCGCCGCTGTTCGGGCAGGAAGGCAAGTTCGTGACGAGCCGGCAGCTGCGGGAGCGGCTGCTGCGGGAGACGCTGGCGAACGTCGCCCTGCGCGTCGAGGAAACGGACGATCCGGACCGCTTCGTGGTGTACGGCCGCGGCGAGCTGCATCTCGGCATCCTGATCGAGAACATGCGCCGCGAGGGCTATGAGCTCGCCGTGTCGCGCCCGCGCGTGGTCGTCAAGGAGGAGGGCGGCCAGCGCGTCGAACCCTGGGAACAGCTGACGGTGGACGTGGAGTCGACCGCCCAGGGTGCCGTGATGGAAGCGCTCGGTGCGCGCGGCGCCGAACTCACCGACATGGTGCCGGACGGCAAGGGACGGGTCCGTCTCGACTACAAGATCCCGTCGCGCGGGATGATCGGCTTCCAGACCGACTTCCGCACGATGACGAGCGGCACGGGCCTGATGTACCACGTGTTCGATCACTTCGGGCCGGTGGTCGAGCGGGCGCTGGCCGAGCGTTCGGCGGGCGTGATGATCTCGAACGGTCGCGGGCCGGTGCTGGCATATGCGCTTTTCAACCTCCAGGAGCGTGGCACGCTCTTCGTCGGCCCGGGCGACCTGGTCTACGAGGGGCAGATCGTCGGCGAGACCAGCCGCGAAGGCGACATGGTCGTCAATCCGCTGAAGGGCAAGAAGCTCACCAACATCCGCACCCAGAGCAAGGACGAGAACGTCCTGCTCACGCCGCCGATCCGCATGTCGCTCGAGCAGGCCATGGAGTACATCGGCGACGACGAGCTCGTCGAGGTCACGCCGAAGAACATCCGACTGCGCAAACGCCACCTGAGCGAAGGCGACCGGAAGCGCGCCGAACGCATCGGCCTGAACGGTGCCAGGGTCGCACTTATCGCACTTAATCTGCCGGTCCAAGTGCGATAAGTGCGACCCGGCACCGAACCGCGTCCTGGGTCACGGGTCGGGCCCGGTCGAACCGCGACCGGGGTCACGTTCGGCCCCCGGGCCATCCCCTAGCATCGCTGCATTACGTCGCATTCCCCGGGAGTGCGGCGGGCATGTGTTTGGGGTCCGAATGACGGCGAACAGCACTGGGAAAGTCGTGATGCTGAAGCAGTCCGCGGAAGCGGACCCGGCCTCGCTTACCCACCCGCAAGCGGCGGTCGCGCCACCGCGCAAGAGCTCCATCCACCCGCTCCTGGAGGAGCAGCTGCTGGAAGCCGCCGACACCTCCGGCAAGATGCAGCTGCGCCGGCTCATCGACATCGTCAGCCGCCAGTACGACACCTACGAGAACGACCGCACCAGCCTCGAGACCGTGATGCGCCTCGCCTCCGACGAGGCGACGGCGATGACGGAGCGCCTCGAGCGGGAAAGCGTGGTCCGGTTGCAGGCCATCCTGGACCACGTCAAGGACGGCATCATTTCGGTGGACCACCTCGGCCGCATCGAGAGCATCAACCGCACCGCCGAGCGCTTCTTCGGCGTGCGCCAGAGCGACGTCATGTCGGCCCTCATCGACACCCTGATTCCCGACATCGCGCCCAGGGGCGATGTCGCCCGTGCGCTCGAGGACCTCGCGGCCGCGCAGGAGACGACGCATTACGACCTGGCCGCGCGCGAGGTCGTCGCCAGGCACCGGCGCGGGGAATTGATGCCGGCCGAGATCCTCGTCAGCGCGATACAGAGCAAGCGCCGCCCGACCTACATCGTCTGCATCCGGGACACCGCGGAGCGCTCGAAGGCCGAGGAGGCGCTCAAGGACAGCGAGGCGCGCTACCGCGTGCTGGTCGAGAACGCCCCCGAAGCGGTCGCTCGTGCTCGACGTCGAATCGGGGCGATTCGTCGATTGCAACGACAATGCCGCCGACTTCTTCAAGATGTCGCGCGAGGAGCTGCTGCGAGTCGGACCCGAACAGGTGAGCCCGCCCGAACAGGCCGACGGCACGCCCTCGTTCGGCGTCGCCCGGGGGCACATCGAGGCCGCGCTGCGGGGCGAGACGCCGGTCTTCGAGTGGCTCCACCAGGACGCCGACGGCAAGCTGATCCCGAGCGAGGTGCGCTTCGTGCGCCTGCCGAGCTCCGGCGGCAACCTGATCCGCGCCAGCATCATCGACATCGCCGAGCGAAAGCAGATCGAGCTGGTCGCGGCGGGCGAGCGCCGCGCTCTCGAGAAGATCGCCTCCAGCGAGCCGCTCGAGGGGGCGCTCGCGTCGATCACCGAGGTCGTCGAGCGCGTGCTGCCCGCGGCCATCTGCTGCATCCGCCTGTACGACCCGGTCAAGCGCGTGCTGAGGCATGTCACCGGCACCAGCCTGCCGCGTGAATACGTCGCGCTGATGGACAACTACCCGGCCGAGATCCGCTTCGGGTCCTGCGCCGCGGCCATCGCGCTGCAGCGCCAGATCATCGTCCCCGACATCTCCAAGGACGCGCTCTGGGAGCATCGCCGCGAAGCCGCCGCGAAAGCCGGGCTGCATGCCTGCTGGTCGACTCCGATCACCGGGGCCGACGGTCGCATGCTCGGCACGTTCGCGACCTACCTGCGCCGCACGGGCATGCCCTCGCGCCGCGACCTCGAGCTCGTCGGCCGCATGGCCCAGCTGGCGCGCATCGCCATCGAGCGGCGCCGTTCCGACGACGCGCTGCGCGAGAGCGAGGGCCGCTTCCGAGGGCTGTTCGACAACGTCGTGGAGGGCGTTTACCAGGTCACCCTCGACGGCTACCTGCTGTCCGCAAACCCGGCGCTGATCGCGATGCTCGGCTACGCCTCGCTGGACGAGCTGCGCGCCATCGGCTCGACCGAAGGCCTCTACGTCAATCCGGGCCTGCGCCGCAAGCTGATCGAGAAGCTCAAGCGCGACGGCAAGCTGGTGGAAGCCGAGTACGAGCTGCGGCGCCGCGACGGCTCCGTCATCACGATCACGGAGAACGCGCGCCTGAACCGCGACGAGCGCGGCCAGCCCGTCGGCTTCGAGGGCACGGTCACCGACATCACCGAGCGCAAGCGCACGGAGCAGCAGTTCTACGAGGAAAAGGAGCGGGCGGAGGTCACCCTGCAGTCGATCGCCGACGCGGTGATCACGACCGACCGCTCGGGCACCGTCGATTACGTCAACCCTATCGCGGAGAAGATGACCGGCTGGCCGTCGGACGAGGCCTGCGGCCGGAACGTCACCGAGATCGTCAAGCTGGTGAAGGACGGCAGCGACGAAGCGATCGAGGACCCGGTGAGCCGTGCGCTCGCGAGCGGGGACCCGATCCACCTCGCGGACCAGACCGTGCTGGTCAGCCGGCGCGGCGTCGAGGTGCCGATCCAGGCGACGGTCGCGCCGATCCGCGACCGCGCCGGGCAGACCGCGGGCGCGGTCATCGTGTTCAGCGACGTGAGCCGCGAGCGGCGCATGAAGCGGCTGCTGTCCTACCAGGCAGCGCACGACGCGCTGACCGGGCTCATCAACCGGCGCGAGTTCGAGAGCCGCCTCAACAATGCGATCGAGTCGGCGCGCGCGGACAAGAACGTCCGCCACGCCATGGTCTATGTCGACCTCGACCAGTTCAAGGTCGTCAACGACACCTGCGGCCACCCCGCCGGCGACCAGCTGCTGCGGCACGTGACCGGCATCCTGCAGACGCGGGTGCGCGCGAACGACGTGCTCGCCCGGCTCGGGGGCGACGAGTTCGGCGTCCTGCTCGAATTCTGCACGCCGGACCAGGCGCTCCGTATCGCGGACTCTGCTGCGCCAGTCGATCCACGACCTGCGCTTCCAGTGGGGCACCAATACCATGCAGATCGGCGCGAGCATCGGCATCGTGCAGATCGACCAGCAGACCGAGAGCGTCGCAACGCTGCTCTCGGCGGCCGACATCGCCTGCTACTCGGCGAAGGACGGCGGCCGCAACCGCGTGCAGGTCTATGACCCCGCGAGCGCTTCGGCCCGCCACCGCGAGATGCGCTGGATGGCGCGGCTCGACCAACGCGCGCGACGAGGGCCGCCTCGACATCATGTTCCAGCCGATCGTGCGGGTGGCCGAGTCCGCGAAGGCGCGGCCCCACTACGAGCTGCTGCTGCGCCTGCACGACGAGAACGGCGCCATCGTACTGCCGGACGAGTTCATCCCGGCGGCGGAACGCTTCAACCTGATGCCCTCGCTCGATCGCTGGGTGATCGAGAAGGTGCTGCGCGACTACGTGCCCTCGACGCGCGACGGCGTGGAGGAGGCGGCTTTCACCGTCGCGGTGAACCTGTCCGGGACCACGCTGTCCGACCCGAGCTTCCTGGAGTTCCTGATCGATGCGCTCGAGGAGCACGAGCCGACGCCGGGCGTGCTCTGCTTCGAGGTGACCGAGACGGCGGCGATCACGAATCTCGGCCATGCGAGCTACCTGATGCGCGAGATGGCGAGCCGCGGCTGCCTGATCGCGCTCGACGACTTCGGCAGCGGACTGTCGTCGTTCAACTACCTGCGCACGCTCCCGGTCAATTACCTCAAGATCGATGGCAATTTCGTGCAGAACGTCGCGACCGATCCGGTCGACCGCAGCATGGTCGAGGCGATCGTGCAGATCGGCCGCGCGATCGGCATCGAGACGGTCGCGGAGCGCGTCGAGACGCCCGCCGTGCTCGAGACCCTGCGACGCATCGGCGTCGGTTATGCCCAGGGCTTCCTGCTCGGCCGCCCGACGCCGATGGCCGTCTTCCCGCACCGCAAGTAGCGGAATTTCGAAAACTGTGAAGCAGTCGCCGCTTGTGCGGCGATTTCGCCCGTGATTCCGGCCCCGATCGGGACCAGAATGGATTCACAGTGAAACACGGCAAACCCGTCGAAAGGCGGGGACGCAAAGCTTCCGGTCTGTCGGCCCAACGGCCTACGATAGCGGGGTTGCCACGCGAGAACGCGACGACGCGAGTCCTGCGGCGACCACGCATATCCAGCCGAGTCGACAGCCCGAACGATCACGGGTGGTCGACATGGCTTCAAGACAGTTCCTGCGTGGCCTTACGATTCATGCGGCACATGCGATTGTATTGATCGTTGCCGTGGCGGCCGGGTGCGACCGACGCGCTCGCGGCTCCCAAGCAGTGCCGCGGCGCCGATCGGAGCTGCGAGCTGCGGCAACAATCAAGCGCCGACGATCAGTGGCACGCCGTCCGGTGTGGCGACGGTCGGCCAATCGTACGCATTCATACCGGCAGCTTCCGACCCAGAAGGCGCGTCGCTCATTTTCAGCATTGCCAACAAGCCTCCGTGGGCGGCATTCAACACTTCGACGGGGCGCCTGAGCGGCACACCCGCGGCGACGGACGAAGGCGTGCATGTCGACATTGCCATCAAGGTCAGTGACGGCAAGCTCACCGCCGCGCTCGCTCCATTCGCCATCGAGGTGGGCGCGTCCAACCGGGCGCCGACAATCGGCGGAACACCGACGATGGCCGCGCGCGAAGGGCAGGCCTATGACTTCAGGCCGACGGCTTTCGATGCGGATGGCGACGCGCTGAGCTTCACGATCGCGAACCGGCCTTCCTGGGCCACGTTCGATCCGCAGACCGGCCGCCTGTCCGGCACGCCGCAAAGCGGAAGCGTCGGCATCTACCGGGACATCACCATTCGCGTCAGCGACGGCGTGCTGGTCGCGACACTGCCTGCGTACTCGATCACGGTGGAGCAGGTCGCGCTGGGCAGCGCCACGCTGTCGTGGTCCGCGCCGACGCAGCGAGAGGATGGTTCCGCGCTCGTGAATCTCGCGGGCTACCGGATCCGGTACGGCAACTCGCCGGGCAGCTATCCCAATCAGCTCCAGATCGGAAATCCCGGCATCACGAGCTGCGTGATCGAGAACCTGCCTCCCGGAACCTATTACTTTGTCGCCACCGCCTACGACTCGGGCGGCGTCGAGAGCGGGAACTCCGCGGTAGTGTCGAAGACCATCAGCTGAGGACCGTGATCGCTTAAACGGGCGGGATGATCCTGATCGCGATTCTCTCGCGCGCCAACCCGAACGGCGCGATGGTCTTTGTGCAGTTTTACGCAGGCAGTTGAGCGCAGGGGACGGCGGCGGGAAGCCGCCCCGCGTCGTTTCCTCAGAGGATCATGTACTGCCAGGACACGCCCCAGGTCGAGAAGTCGCTGCCGAAGCGGGTCGTCGCGCCGTCGTTCCAGTTCAGCTTGACCGACTGGCGCTGGGCGACCGGAACGGAGAGCGTGAGGCCGTAACGCGAGTTCGACTGACGGTCGTCTTTCTCGATGCCGTCGATGGTCGTTCGCCCGCCGTCGTAGTAGGTCGCGTTGAGCGCAAGCCACAGGCGCGGGCGAAACGTATAGCTCACGTGTCCCTGAATGCTCGCGAGCGGTTCCTGCTCGCGGTGCCGACCGCCGAAGAAGTCCTCGTTGTCCTGGAAGAACCAAGCGCCGGCGATGGCTTCGAAAGTCCACTTGCCGACGGGGTGGGATACGCCGATTTCCGGCTTGAACGCCCAGCGGTTGGTGCCGATGTTGATCAGCTTGTCCGCATGGTACTCACCGCTCGGCACCGAGACCGTGAGGCTCGCGCCGAGCGTGGTCTGCGGCTTGCGGCGCGCGAACTCCGCGGTGCCGATTGCGGGCGCGCCCAACAGGTTCGTCGTGAATTTGACCCGGGTATCTCCGATGCCGGAGCGGGAGGCCGCGGCATCCTCGCCATTCAGCGTTCCGGTGAAGTGTCCGGAGAGGCGTGGCTGCAAAATCCCGATGTTCGCCGAGCGGCCGAAGAATGCAAACGTGTGGCCCAGTCCAAGTGCCGTTGCTTCCACCTCCGCCTCGACGTCGTCCACCGGCAGCGACGGATCCGTCAGGATGCCGCCGGTCGAGCGGGCAAATGCTGCGATGACGAACGTGACCCCCACCGGATTCGGCGAGTAGGAGCGCGGTTCCATCTCCTGCGCGCGCGCAGGGGACGCAATCGCGGCTGCCAGCCAGAGCACTGAAGCCATATTCCAAGTATTGGGGAAGTTCATGGCTGCACAGCCTGCCGAAGTCCGGGAATTTCGTATATAGCTCTTCTAGAATGGCCCCCATTGCGCTTTCCAGCACTCCTGTCGACCGTCGTCCTGGCGGGTTGCGCCGCGCTTCCGCCGCTGCCCGATGCGCCGGACGTCGTCGCATTGGCTCCTGCTGAAGGAAGCGCGATGTCCGAACACGTCGGAAATATCGAGGATGCGCACCCCGGCCAATCCGGCTTCCGGCTGCTGAGCGACGGCTCGGAGGCCTTCGTGGTACGCATGCAGAGTGCGCGACTCGCGGCCCGCAGCCTCGACGTGCAGACCTACATCTGGCATGCGGACCTCACAGGCGCATATCTCGGCCAGGCCCTGCTGGAAGCGGCCGACCGCGGCGTTCGCGTGCGACTTCTGCTGGACGACCTCGACGCACGAGGGATGAACGACGGCCTGGCGGCGCTGTCGGCGCATCCTGGCATCGAAGTGCGCATGTTCAACCCGTGGGTCACGCGGAAGGGGACACTGGCGAAGGCGGGCGAGGGCGCCCTCAGCTTCAAGCGCGTGAACCGGCGGATGCACAACAAGAGCTGGATCGCCGACAACCGGATCGCGGTCGTGGGCGGGCGCAACGTCGGCGACGAGTATTTCGGGGCCGGCGAGGAAATCAATTTCGTCGACCTGGACTTCGCGATGCTCGGGCCCGTCGTCCGCGACGTGTCGGCCAACTTCGACCGGTTCTGGAACTCCACCTCCGCGTACCCCATGGAAATCCTGGACCCGGAAGGTGTGAACAACGGGGCGCTGGAGAGGCTGCGCACCGGCCTCGCGAAGCGCGCGGCCGAAGCGAAGGAGAGCCGCTATGCGATCGCGCTGGCAGGGAGCAACCGCGTCCGACAGATGCTCGCGGGCGAGTGGCCCGTCCAGTGGTCGTCGAAGTACGAGTTCGTCGTCGGACGACCCGGCCAAGGTCACGATGAGCAGGCGCGACGTCAAGCGCACGCACGTCGGCGTCGCGCTCGTGCCGATGCTGCAGGCGGCGCGCGAGCGGGTCGCGGTCATCTCCCCGTATTTCGTCCCCGGCGAGGAGGTTACGGCCGGCTTCACGCGCATGGCCGGCAGCGGCAAGTCGGTCCGCGTATTGACCAATTCGCTGGTCGCGAACGACGTCGCCGCGGTGCACGGCGGCTATTCGCGCTACCGCAAGCCGCTCCTCAAGGGCGGCGTCCAGCTCTGGGAACTGAAACCGGCGGGCGGCGAGGAAAACTCGAGCCTGTTCGGCTCCTCAGGCGCGAGCCTGCACACCAAGGCATTCGTCGTCGATGGCGAGAAGCTCTTCGTCGGCAGCTATAACCTAGACCCGCGTTCCACCTGGCTCAACTGCGAGCAGGGCGTGCTGGTCGAGGATGCGGTCCTCGCGCGCCAGCTCGAGGCGATCTTCGAGGAGCAGGTGAGCGGTTCGCACGCCTGGCGCGTGAGCCTGGAGGACGGCGACCTGCGCTGGAGCGATGGGCAGGAATCCTTCGACAACGACCCCAAGGCGTCGCGCTGGCAGCGTTTCCAGGCATGGGCCACGCGCGTGCTGCACCTCGACGCCCAGCTCTGAGGCGAAGGGCCCCTTGCGCCGGATCAGAAGCGGGCGGTGAAGTAGATCTGCGGGCCCCAGTAGTCGTACTTGTACTCGCCGGTCAGGCGCGGCTTGTCAGCCTCTATGTTGAGGCCGAAGGCGTCGAGGGCGAGCCCGGCGCCGTAGCGGCCCCGGAAGCGGTACTCGGTATACGCGCGGATGTTGTAGAGGGACCCGCTGGCCTCCAGCGTGTCCTCGCCGAACTCGATCGAGAAGTACGAGCCGCCGATTCCCGCGGACCAGTTGTCCGAGAAGTGATGGTCGTAGCGCAGGCCGATGAGCGGCAGCGGCAGGTCCGCCGAGTGCGAGGTCGATGCGGTGATATCGTCGTCGCTCAGCGACGTCGACCCGTTCAGCGACAGCGAAATCTTGTCCCAGTGGATGCCGAAGGTCGCGGCGAACTCGTTGCTCTCGCTCTTAATGAACGAATACGAGTACGTGATGGGGATCAGGTCGATCGTCCACTTGGTGCGAAGCTCGGCGTTGACGGGGTAGACCTCGTCGCCGATCGTGATCTGTTCGTCGAGGGTGCGCGTGGCGGTCTGCGAGAACGAGCTCCAGCTCGCCCCGAGCCGGTGGCGTTCCGCCATCCGCCATTCGAATCCCAGCAGGGCTCCAGACTGGTCCTCGTCGAGGCCCAGATCATCGCCGAGGTCGACGTCGTCACCCGCGTTGTCCGTATCGTCGATGCGCACGTCGGTGTTAAAGGCTGGCAGGAACCAGCCCGCGACAAACTTGAAGCGTTCGTCACCGGGAGACAGCGATTCTGCCGACGCGGAAGCAGCTGCGAGGCAGCCTAGCGCACCCGACGCCATGGAGACCGCGATGACGAGACGATTCATGTTCCTGCCTTTCCCGGTTCAAGGGGTCTGAGACCCTGAATCCTGATTCTACACGTCTGGCCGTCTCAGCGCCGCCTACGGCACCCCCCGGCGGGCGGCACTTGGCCAAGGCCGATTGATAATCATGTCGTGCAACGTCCAACTCTTCCCGCCAACGGTGAGTGCCGCCGGTACCGCAAACCTCATTCCATGCTGGCGCGGAGGTCCACCAGGGCCCGGTCGGCGGCGTCGACGCGAATCAGGCCGAGACGTGGAAACTCGAGGTCGACGATGACGTAGATCGTCAGCGACAGGATGGCGGCGAAAGCGACCGTATGCAGCCAGGTGCGGCCGCGGTTGACGGATGTTCCGTATCCGACCAGCAACGCGCCGATCAGCGCCAGGCCGACGAGCAATATGAAAATGACCGCCGGCGGATGGTTCCGGGTCGCCGCCACGCGCGTTGCCGTGATGTCGATCATCTCGTTCAGCGCGGGGAGCAGGAGCATCGCCGCCTGCGTCGGAACGCCGGGGCGCAGCGAGGCCGAAACCGCGCGGGTCCAGATTTCGCGCTGAAGCGCTTCATCCTCCGCGAGGCTCGCCGCCGTGGCAGCGCGATCCTCGACGTTCGAATAGGTCTCCAGGCGCGCGTCGACATAGCGGCGGAAGCGTTCCCGCATGTCGTCCCGCGCGTCCTCCGGGAGCAGGTCGATGCGCAGGTAGGCCGTCCCGATTGCGTTCGTCTCGGCAGTGACGAGGTGGCGCCGCTCCTCGAATCGCGAAGCCGCGCCGGAAAAGGTGAATGCGAGCAACAGGCCCAGCAGGGCGAAAACGGCGCCTTCCGAGGCCGAGATGCCTTTGGGCAGGCCGTCCGGGTCTTCGCGGAGCCGGGTGAGGCCGAGCCGCCGTCCGAGCTCGGCAGTCACCAGCAGGCCGACGACGAGCGCGGCGATCAGAAACAAGACCGTCATTTCGAATTGCATGATCGTCGTCTCTGCCGGTCGGCGAGAATTGGATTTCGCGCGATGGTAGCACGGCCCCTATCATGGGCCATGCGCAGGTACGCCGCCTCCATCGTCATGCTGGGATGTTGCATCGGTGCGGCAAGCGCCGCGCCGCCCGCATTCACGCCGGTGCAGCCGGAACTCTTCGCTGCCACGCACGCATTGTCCAATGCATTCGCCGATTTCGACGCCGACGGCGACCTGGACCTTGCGGTCTCATTCCACGACGGGGCGATCCGGCTCTATCGCAATGACGGGGGGTCATTCGTCGAAGCCGGCCCTGCGCTGGGCCTGCCTACCGCAGGCGCGGAAGTGCGCGGCCTGAGCTGGGGAGACTTTGACCGCGACGGTGATCCCGACCTCCATGCCGGCGTTTCCGGCGAACAGGGGCTGCCTGCCCGCAACCTCCTGTTCAGGAACGACGGTGGAGCCGCTTTCGTCGAGATCGCGGAAGGGGCCGGGCTGCTGCTCCGGGGCGCCGACAGCCGGCAGGCGAGCTGGGTCGACTACGACAACGATGGCGACCTCGACCTGTTTTCCGCGCAGCGTTCCGCCGCCAATCGGATGTTCCGCAACGACGATGCGACTTTCACCGACGTGAGCGCGGAAGTCGGGCTCGACGACCCGCGACGCACCGTCGGCGCCTGCTGGTTCGACATGGACCAGGACGGGGACCTCGACGTTTTCCTGGCCAATCAGCAGGCCGACAAGGACGCGCTTTACCGCAACGACGGCGGACGCTTCGCCGACGTCGCGCCGGAACTGGGTATGCACCAGCCGGAGCGCACGCTCAAGGAGGGCGGCGTCGGTTGCGCCGTGGGCGACTACGACAACGATGGATGGCTCGACCTTTTCGTCGCGACGTATGGCACGACGCTGCTCTATCGGAATCTGGGCGACGGAAGATTCCGCGAAGTCGCCGCCGAGGCGGGCGTGCAAAGGCGGCTCCATGCGGTGGGTGCCTCCTGGGGCGACGCGGACCACGACGGCAACCTCGACCTCTTCGTCGCGGCTTACGTGGATGGCGAAGAGTGGTATTCGCGCGATCACCTGTTCATGAACCGGGGTGGCCGATTCACCGACGTGCTCGAGGCGGACAGTCCGTTGCACGCGTCCGATCACGGTGTCCAGTGGGCCGACTTCGATCGCGACGGCGATCTCGACCTGTCGCTGGCCGAAGACTTTCCGGACGGCGGCCGCCATACCCTGTTCCGGAATCAATTGCCGTTACGGCTTGCCGGTCGCTCGCTCCAGGTCGAGGTCCTCGATCGGGACGGTCACGCGACGCGAGCGGGCGCGGAAGTGCGGTTGTATTCAGCCGGCGGTCGACTGCTGGGTACGAGGCTCGTGCCCACCGGCGACGGCTACGGCTCGCAGGGCATTGGTCCCTTGCATTTCGGCCTCGCGGACGACGCAGCGGTGACGGTCGAAGTGACCTTTCTGACGCGCGAGGGCCGCGTGCGCAAGATTGTGCCGGACGTCGACCCGCGCACGCGGGTGGGCGATGCACTCATCGTGCGAGCGGATTGATTCCGCTTTCGGGACGGGAAGCCCGAGCCGGCATCAGAGCGATTTCAGGTATTCGACGAGGTCGCGCCGTTCGCCGGCCGACAGGCCGAGGGCGAACGTCCGGTCGTAATGGGCGACGACGTCACCGAGCCGCGCGAAACGGCCGTCGTGGTAGTAACCGCCCTTCCCGTGCGTCCACAGTCCCTTGAGCGGTGCCGTCCGGTAATGACCGTCGGGCGAGCGCTCGGCCTGGAACGAATCGATCCCGACTTCCTCCGGCGTGTGCATGTTCCAGCCGGGCTCCGTGTAGAGCGGCGGCACGTGGCAGCGCGCGCAACCCGCCTTGCCGTCAAAGAGCGCGTCCCCGCGAGCAGCGGCCGCCGCATCGAACGAACCCCGTGGCGGGCGGGGCGCCTGGAGGCTGAGCTGGTACACATGCAGAGGCGCGAGCTTCGACGTGACCAGGTCGGGATCGTTGCGAACGTCGGCGAAACCGGCCAGTGCGGCGATCGGGAATTTCGCCGCGTCGTTGAGCCGCGGATCGTAGAAGGTCCCGCGGCCCTGCATTTCAAGGTTGGCGACGAAACCGTTCCAGTGCGTCACGGATCCCCAGCCGGTCCATGTGTGCAGGTTGACGCCTGCGAGCCCGAAAGCCGGCGGGATCAACGTCGCCGCGGACTCGCCGTCGGGGCGGAATGCTTTTCCGTCCAGCAGCAGCTCGGCATCGAACTTGCCGGGTCCCCAGCTGCGCAGCACCTTGCGGACGGTTGGCGCGTCGATGGAGGGGTCCACCAGGCCCAGGAGGTCGACGAAGGGTTGCACGCTGGGGGCAAAGGCAATGACGGCGCCGACGTCGAGATCCCGTGCGGCCCAGCCGTCGCGGCGAACGCCGATGCCCGGTGCGAACGAATCGTCGACGTTCGAATGGCAAAGAGCGCAGGTAATGCCAACCGAACGCAGACGGCGCTGGTCCGCATCGAAGAAGCCGCGCACGCCGACGACGGCATCCAGTTTCAGCAGTGCGAGCGTGGCCGCCGGGTCGTCGAGGTCGACGCGGCCCTCGCGCAACGCTGTCTTCAGGCCAGCGGGCAAGGCGTTCGCGTCGACTTTGAGTCCGAGCATCAATGCGGCTGAGGGGCTGAGTCCGGGCCCGGTGCCGCCATTGGCGCGACCCGCGATGGCCTCGTGCAGCCTGAGCCGGTCGCCCCAGAAGGCCTGGTTTCCGAACGTGTCGTGCCGGAATATGCGGCGACCGCGCGTGATTTCCGCAACGGCCAGGTCGAGGGAGCGCGCGTCGACCGATGGACTCACGGGCGGCGCGGTTTGAGGGGCTGCCTGGTCCGAGCGGGCCGGCGCCACGGCGAGACATGAAAAAAGCAGGACTGCAGCGGCTCGAATCATCCTGTCCTGCAGACGAAACCCGCGCCTGCGGGGTTCCCGCCGGTAGGACAGGCCCTACTTTTCCAGCTGCGAGAGGACCCTGTGGACGATCCGGTCGCAGCGCTCACGCAGGAACTCGAACAGGTCGGAGACAGCTTCCGCATGGACCTGCGCGAGATCCGCGCGGAGCATGTGGCGGGCCCGGTAGTCACGTGTCTTGACGGTCGCGATCGGGATGCCGAGATAGTCGGCGGTCTCCTCGAGTGACAGACCCTCGACTTCGCGAAGCATGAACACGGCGCGGAACGGGAGCGGAAGCGCGGCGATCGCCTGCTGCAAGGCTGCGCGGACCTCGTCCCGCGAACGGCTGATTTCGGCGCTCGTCTCCGACGCGGGCGCAGCAGCGCCGTCCACCACGTCCTCGTCGGCGCCATCACGCACAGGCAGTTCCGCTTCGAGGGCGATTGCCGATTGCCGGGCCTGGCGGATGCGCAGGTGGTCGATGGCCTGGTTGCGGACGATACGGGCGAGCCAGGTGCCGAGTCCCGAGCGGCCCGCGAACGTGGAGCGTCGCTCGAAGGCCCGCACGTAGCTGTCCTGCAGCACGTCCTCGGCCTCGCTTTCGTCGCCGACGATCCCAAACGCGAGCCGGAACAGCCGCTGGTTGTAACGGCGCATCACCTGTTCGAGCGAAAGAACCTCGACCTCGGGCACCGCTGCGGCTGCTTTGGGCGCGAGCGGCGCGGGCACGGTCGGTGTCGTGAGCAGGGCACGATCGTCCATCGCGAGCCAGAATGCTCGCATCGCGGCCGGTCCGGCGTAGGACTGCGACGCAATTTAGGCGAGCGTCGCCCATACAATGAGGAATGTCCGTCCCAGGCATCGATCGCCGGCTGTCCATCGCGCCCATGATGGACTGGACCGACCGGCACTGCCGGTACTTCCTGCGCCAGTTCTCGCCGCGCGTGCTGCTATACACCGAGATGATCGTCGCGCAGGCGATCCTGAAGGGCGATCGCGCGTACCTGCTCGAGTTCGATCCCGAGGAGCACCCGGTCGCGCTTGCAGCTCGGCGGCGCTGAACCTGGCCGGCTGGCCGAGGCAGCGGCGATCGGCGCGTCGTTCGGATACGACGAGATCAACCTGAACGTCGGCTGCCCCAGCGACCGGGTCCAGCAGGCGACGTTCGGCGCCTGCCTGATGGCGCGCCCGCGACTGGTGGCGGATTGCCTGCGGGCGATGAAGCGCGCGGTCTCCGTGCCGGTGACGGTGAAGTGCCGCATCGGGATCGACGACCACGATGACTGGCCGTTCCTGCGCGACTTCGTCGCTGCGATCGCGGAGGCGGGCTGCGCGACGGTCATCGTGCACGCGCGCAAGGCCATCCTGAAGGGCCTGACGCCGAAACAGAACCGCGACGTGCCGCCGCTCGACTATGCGCGCGCGTGGCGGGTGAAACGCGAGTTTCCGTCGTTCACCGTCATCGTGAACGGCGGCCTGCGGACGGTGCCGCAGGTGACAGAGCAGCTTGCGCAGGCGGACGGCGTGATGCTCGGACGCGAGGCGTACCACAACCCGTACCTGCTGCCCGCCCTGCATCGTGCGGTGTTCGACGATGGCTACGAGACTGCCGCCGGTGGAGGTCATCGTCGAGAGCATGCGCAGGTATGCGGAATCGCGAGTGTCTGCCGGCACGCCGTTGCGGTCGATCACGCGACACATGCTCGGCCTCTTCAACGGGCAGGCCGGGGCGCGTGCCTGGCGGCATGCCTTGTCCGAGGGCGTCAACCGGGGCGCAGCGTCGCCTGCGCTCATCGCCGAAGCGTTGCGCGCGGCTAGCCGCTCTCGATGAAACGCCGGAAGCGAATCGAGCCCTGTCCGTCCTTCGGGCCGAGCAGTTCGTAGAGCGGCACCGGGATCGAGCCAGGCCGGGGCCGGACACAGCCCGCAGGATTCGCGCGCGCTCGAATGCGGCCAGTCGATCGCGCGCCGCACGAGACCCGGCGCGCACCGGCGCGAGCAACGCGTGACGCGCGACTTCGAGCAGGTACAGGTCGGCATTGACGACGGTGGACAGGCAGTGGCCGTAGCGCAGTCCCGTGCCACCGATCTCCTCCACGGCCAGCGCGCTGGCGCCGGCGCGCCCGCGGATGACTGACGTGCAGGCAGCGGTCGGTGACGCTCCAGACGAGGCACTGCAGTCCATGCGCTCGCAGAGACCCGGCCAGCCGCCGGCTCGCGCCCGCGCGCGCCGCGGATTCGGCGTAGAGCACGTGCCGGCCGCGGGAGCGGGCGACGACGTGGCGCAGCAGCGTTTCCGCGGCGCTATCGAAGCTCAGGGCCATGAGCCGCCTCCCTGCGGATCAGGGGGCGAGCATCGCAGCCGGGCGGTTTAGGCGCGCCGCCGGTTTCCCGCCTATAATTCGAATTATGTCATCCGCCGCGGGGGTGCGGACGGGCCATGGGCCAGGACCAGGAGCTCGCCATTCTCTTCGCCGACGTCGTCGGCAGTACTCGGCTTGTTCGAAATCCTGGGCGACGTGGCCGCGCGCGACAAGGTCGCGGTCTGCATCGAGATCATGCGCCGCGCGACCGAGCAGCACGGCGGGTCGGTCGTGAAGACCATGGGCGACGAGGTCATGGCCACCTTCGATGACTGCGACGCGGCGATCGACGCTGCGGTCGTGATGCAGACGGCGATCGCCGCGCCATCCCGGACCTCGAGGTCGAAGGCCAGCAGATCGCGATCCGCATCGGCTGCCACTTCGGGCCGGTCGTCATCGAGACGCGCGATGTCTTCGGAGCCGCGGTGCATACCGCGAACCGGATGACGAGCCAGGCCAAGGCCGGCCAGATCATCATCACCGACGCGATCCAGCAGCGCCTGTCCGAAGCCTGGCGCGCGGTCGCGCGCCGGCTGGACGTCGCCGTGCCGCGCGGGCAGCACGAAGAGGTCACGATCTTCGAGGTGCTTTGGCAGCATGGCGAGACCACCAGCATGCTGCCCGTCGATCGCGACGATCACGGAGCTGCAGAAGCAGTTCCGAATCCGCCTGCGCTACCTCGGCACGGAGCTCGTGCTCGACCCGCGCGAGCGCTCCGCGGCCACCCTCGGTCGCGGCCAGGAGAACGACCTCGTCATCAAGGGCAACCTGGTCTCACGCCTGCATGCGCGCATCGAAGCCGGCAAGAACCGCTTCATGCTGGTGGACCAGAGCACCAATGGCAGCTTCGTGCAGTCGCAGAACGGGGACGATGCCTTTGTGCGGCGCGACGCAATTCCGCTGAAGGGCCAGGGCGTCATCGGGCTCGGTCGCGTGCCCGAGCCGCAGTCCTACCACACTGTGGAATTCGTCTGCGAGGACGGCCCGGAACTGGCGCCCGGCCGCTAGGAAGCTAGGCGGGACTTCAGGCGCTCGACTTCGTCCCTGAGCCCGGCTGGCAGGCGCTCGCCGTAGCTCTCCAGGTACTTTCCGATCTCGTCGGCTTCCCGACGCCAGTCGACGCCGTCGACGGCCAGCAATTCCGAAATCGTCGTCTCGTCGAGTCCGAGGCCAGAGAAATCAAGCGCATCGCGGCATGGCACCGAGCCGATCGGCGTTTCAACCGCAGGCGCGCGCCGCCCGTTGCAGCGCTCGATGATCCAGGCGAGCACGCGCAGGTTTTCGCCAAATCCCGGCCACAGGAATCGGCCTTTCGCGTCGCGGCGGAACCAGTTGACGTGGAAGACGCCTGGCAGCTTCTTGACCCGCCGGTCCATGGAAAGCCAGTGCGCCCAGTAGTCGGCGAAGTTGTACCCGGCGAATGGCTTCATCGCCATCGGGTCGCGGCGCACGACGCCGACGTCGCCGGTGGCAGCAGCCGTCGTTTCGGAGGCCATGCCGGCGCCGACCAGCACGCCATGGGACCAGTCGCGTGCCTGGTAGACCAGCGGCGCGAGCGTGCGGCGCCGACCGCCGAAGACGAGCGCGGAAATCGGCACGCCTTGCGGCGCATCGGCCTCCGGCGAGTAGCTCGGGTTCTGCTTCGCGGAAACCGTGAAGCGTGAATTCGGATGTGCCGCAGGCCCGTTTGCGGCTGCGTACGGGCGTCCCTGCCAGTCGAATGCGGGCGCGCCGGAATCGAGGCCTTCCCACCACGGTTCGTTGTCGCGGGTCAGCGCCACGTTGGTGAAGATCGTGTCGCGCCGTATCATCTCGAAGGCGTGACGATTGGTCTGCTCGTTGGTGCCGGGCACGACGCCGAAGTAGCCCGCTTCCGGGTTGATCGCCCACAGGCGGCCGTCCGGCCCCGGGTGCAACCAGGCGATGTCGTCGCCCACCGTCCAAATCTTCCAGCCTGGCATCGAGGCCGGCGGAATCAGCATGGCCAGGTTCGTCTTGCCGCAGGCGGACGGGAAGGCGCAGGCGAGATAATGCGTATCGCCCTGCGGATTCTCGACGCCGACGATCAGCATGTGTTCAGCGAGCCAGCCCTCGTCGCGCGCCTGCCAGCTCGCGATGCGCAGCGCATGGCACTTCTTGCCGAGCAGCGCGTTGCCGCCGTAGCCAGAACCGAAGCTCTGGATCTCGAGCGACTCGGGGAAATGCATGATGAAGCGCCGTTCGGGGTCGAGCTCGCCGATCGAGTGCAGTCCCTTCACGAACCGGCCGTCGCGCGAGATGCGCGCCAGCGCCTGCGCGCCCATGCGCGTCATGAGCTTCATGTTCGCCGCCACGTAGGCGCTGTCGGTGATCTCGACGCCGCAGCGCGAGTAAGGCGAGTCGATCGGGCCCATGCAGTACGGGATCACGTACATCGTGCGGCCGCGCATGCAGCCCTCGAACAACGCGTCCATCTTGCGCCGCGCCTCGGCCGGCGCCATCCAGTGGTTGTTCGGGCCGGCATCGTCGCGCCGTTCCGTGCAGACGAACGTGAGGTGCTCGACACGCGCCACGTCCGATGGGTGCGAACGGTGCAGGTGGCAGCCGGGGAATGACGCGTCATTCAGCTTCTTGAGATCTCCCGAGGCGATCATCTGCCGCACCAGTTCTCGGTACTCTGTCTCGGAGCCGTCGCACCAGTGGATCTGGTCCGGGCGCGTGCGTGCGGCGACTTCCAGGACCCAGTGCCTCAGGCTTTCGGGTGCGTGCGAGGGAGCGTCCGAGCGGTCGGGAGCGGTTGCCATCGAAACCTCGTTGGAAGCGGTCGGGAATATTAACAGGCGACCCGCTGGATCGGGCTGAAATTAAGCTTAATCACGGCTGAAACCCATTGATCTTCCAGAGGTTTGCCCGGAGACTGCCGCCTGTCCGACAGGGACAACCGGAGATCGCGTGATGAAGATACTAGCGGGCTTGTTGACTGTCGCCATCGGCCTGTCGTCCGCGCAGCCGGCCCGCGCCGTCGACGCCAAGTCGGAGCTCGATCGTCTCTTTGTCGACGAGCGCGCGTTCACCTGGCGCGAGGACCCGCTCGCGGCCACCAACGACGGTGTGCATGACTACGACGACCGGCTAGCCCGGGTGACGCCCTCCGACCAGGCGCGCAGGCTCGAGACCGATCGCGGATTCATCGAGCGTCTGCGCGGTATCGATCGCGGCGCATTGTCGGCGTTCGATGCGGTCAGCTACGACCTGTTCGACTTCATGGTGACGCAACGCATCGCGCTCGCCCGGTACCGCGAGTGGCGCGCGCCGCTCAACAGCGACAGCGGCTTCTACGCGGACCTCCTGCAGCTGCACGACCTGCAGGCGCCGCGCACGGCGCGGGATTACGAAAACTACATCGCGCGCCTCGCCGACGTGCCGCGCTACTTTCGCGAGAACGTCGCCAACATGCGCCAGGGTATCGCTGACGGTTTCGTGCTGCCGGCCGCGATCATTCCGGGCATCGCGAGCGTGATCGCCGGCGCCCAGTACGCGAAAGCCGAGGATTCTCCATTCTGGATGCCGTTTGTGGAGTTCCCCGCCAGCGTGGCGGAGGCAGACCGCGCGCGACTCGCCGCCGCGGGCAAGGCCGCGATCGAAGGGCAAGTGATCCCCGCCTTCGCCGAGTTCAAGGCGTTCTTCGACGGCGAGTACGGGCTTGCTGCGCGCAGGTCGATCGGGGCGACCGACCTGCCGGACGGAAAGGCGTACTACGCCGATCTCGTGCGCTACTTCACGACCTTGCCCGATGCGACGGCGGAGAGGATCCACCAGACCGGTCTCGCGGAGGTCGCGCGCATCCGTGCCGAGATGCAGGCAATCGTGAACGAGGTCGGATTCCAGGGCAGCTTCGACGCGTTCCTGGTGTTCCTGCGCACCGACCCGCAGTTCTACGCGAAGACGCCGGAGCAGATCCTCCGGCATGCCGCGTGGATCACCCGCGAGATCGACGGCCGCATGCCGGATTTCTTCGGCGTCATCCCGCGCGCGCCGTACACCGTGAAGCCCGTCCCCGCGGCGCTCGCCCCCAACTACACGGGCGGTCGGTACAACCCGGGCCCGCTCGGCGCGGCCGGCGAGTACTGGGTCAACACTTACGCCCTGCAGAACCGGCCGCTCTACGTGCTGCCCGCGCTCTCGCTGCACGAGGCGGCACCGGGGCACCATACGCAGGGCTCGCGCTCCCGCGAACTCGAGAACGTGCCCGTGTTCCGCCGCAACTTCTACCCGCACGCGTTTGGCGAAGGCTGGGGTCTCTATTCCGAGTACCTCGGCGTCGAGATGGGCGTCTATCACACGCCGTATGAGCGCTTCGGCCGCCTGACCTATGAAATGTGGCGCGCCTGCCGGCTGGTCGTGGACACGGGCATGCACGCCTTCGGGTGGTCGCGCCAGAAGGCGCTCGACTTCATGAAGTCGAACACGGCTCTTTCCGAGCACGAGATCCGCACCGAGATCGACCGCTACATCGCATGGCCCGGCCAGGCGCTCGCCTACAAGACGGGCGAGCTCGAGATCAAGGCGCTGCGCGAGCGCGCCGCGCGGGAACTGGGACCGCGCTTCGACGTGCGCGCATTCCACGACGCCGTGCTTGGGACAGGGCGGCGTGACGCTGCCGGTCCTCTCCAGGCAGGTCGACGCGTACATCGCGCGCGCGCGAGGCTCGTGAACGGGCGCGGCGAATACGGCCGACTGCTCGGGCCGGAGGGGCCGCTCGCCCGCGTCATCGACGGCTTCGAATCACGCCGCGAGCAGCAGCTCATGGCGGACTGGGTCGGCGAGACACTGGCGGCACGCGGCCTGCTGGCGATCGAGGCGGGCACCGGTACCGGCAAGACTTTCGCGTACCTGGTACCGGCGCTGCTGTCCGGCCGGCAGGCGATCATCTCGACGGGCACACGCACTCTGCAGGACCAGCTCTTCAATCGCGACCTGCCGACGGTCGCAAAGGCGCTCGGCCGCCCCGCCCGCATCGCACTCCTGAAAGGCCGCGCCAATTACCTGTGCCTGCACCGGCTCGAGCTCGCCGAATCGATGGCGCCGCTGCCAGGCATCCCGATACCGAACGCCCGTACGCTGGGCCGCATACGTCGCTGGTCGCGCGAGACGAAGACCGGCGATCTCGCCGAAATTACGGGCCTGCGCGACAACGATCCAATACGCGTGACCGTGACATCGACCCGCGAGAACTGTCTCGGCACCGCGTGTCCAGCCTTCGGGCGCTGCCACGTGGTGGCCGCACGGCGTGAAGCCCAGGCCGCCGACATCGTGGTCGTGAACCACCACCTGCTGCTCGCCGACCTCGCGCTCAAGGACGAAGGCTTTGGCGAGCTGCTGCCGGGCACCGAGGCCGTGATCCTGGACGAGGCCCACCAGGTGCCCGAGATCGCCGCCCAGTTCTTCGGCCGCGAGTTCTCTGCGCGCCAGGCGGCGCTGTTTGCGCGCGACGCGCTCGCGGAGCTCGCGCGGCTCGGCCTCGCGGGCTCGGCGCCGCGCGAGCGGCTCGGCGCCCTCGAGGCGGCGCTCGCCGAGGCGGCGGCCGCGCTCTCGGGAATAGGCGAACGCACCGAGTGGGCCGCGCTGCCCGATGCCTTCGTGGTGGCGGTGGATCGCGTGCGTGAGGCGCTGGCGCAGCTTGCCGTGGAGCTCGCCGCGCTCGACGTCGAGGATCCGGCGCTGCGCAGCGCGGTGCGGCGCGCGGGTCGCCTGTCCGAGTCGCTGGATGCGATCGCCGATGCCGGGGGCGAAGACGGCTTGCGTTGGGTCGAGGCATCACGCGGCGGGTTCACACTGGCATTCACGCCCTTCGAAGTGGCAACCCGTCTTGGGGAACTGATGCGCGCGCAGGGCGGCGCCTGGATCTTCACGTCGGCGACGCTCGCCGTTGGCGAGGACTTCTCGCATTTCCTGGGGCGGATCGGTGCACCGACCGCGCATGCCGTGCGCATCGAAAGCCCCTTCGACTTCGAGAGCCAGGCGCGGATCTATCTGCCGCTGGGACTTCCGGAGCCGTCGAGCCGCGAGTACACGGCCCGCGTGCTGGAAGCGGCCCTGCCATTGATCGAGGCAGCAGGTGGGCGCTGTTTCCTGCTCTTCACCAGCCATCGCGCGCTCAGTGAGGGCGCGCGGCTGCTCGAGATGCGCCCCGGCTTCAGGGATCGTTATCCGGTCCTGGTGCAGGGAGAGGGCCCGCGCGAGACGCTGCTCGCGCAGTTCCGCGAGCTCGGCAATGCGGTCCTCCTCGGCACCGCGAGTTTCTGGGAGGGTGTCGACGTCCGCGGGCATGCGCTCGCGCTGGTCGTGATCGACAAGCTGCCGTTCGCGGCGCCGGAGGACCCGCTGCTCAAGGCGCGGCTCGAGGGCATCCGCCGCCGCGGCGGAAATCCTTTCCACGAATTCCAGCTGCCGCAGGCGGTCCTCGCTCTCAAGCAGGGCTTTGGCCGATTGATCCGCGACCGCGAGGACTTCGGCGTCGTCATGCTGTGCGATCCGCGCCTGGCCACGCGCGGCTACGGCCGGCTCTTCATCGCGTCGCTGCCGCCGGCGCCGGTCGTGGCCGACGAGGAGGAGGCCACGGCGTTCCTGCGACGCCAGCTCGCACGCGCGGGGCTCGCACCAGTGCGGGTTGCCGAGGCATGACGATCCTGGCCGTCGATGCGGCCACGGAGGCGTGTTCGGCAGCACTCCTTGCCGGTTCGAAATTGAGCGAGCGCTTCGAGGTCATCGGCCGCGGCCATGCCGGACCGGCTGTTGCCGATGGCGGACGAGTTGCTGCGGGAAGCCGGTCTCTCGGCCCGCGATCTCGACGCAGTCGCGTTCGGCCGCGGGCCCGGCGGATTCACCGGCCTTCGCATTGCGGCGGGCATTGCGCAGGGACTGGCCGCCGGCGGTGGCAAGCCGATCGTGCCCGTGAGCAACCTGGCAGCCGTCGCCGCTGCCGCCGCCCGCACGCACCGCCGACCGTACATCCTCGTCTGCATGGACGCGCGCATGGGCCAGGTCTATTGGGCCGCGTTCGATTGCAGCGGGGATCGTCCTCGCGCACTCACGCGCGAACTCCTGTCCGATCCCGGCGCGGTCGAGCTGCCGGATAACGAGTCGATGTTCGGTGCAGGCCACGGCTTCGCGGTCCACCCGACGCTCGCAGCCCGGCTCGCCGGCAGCCTCGATGGCGTCGACGACACGACCTTGCCGCGTGCGGGCGATATCGCCCGCATCGGTGCGGTCGACTTCGCGGCAGGCGGTGGACTCTTGGCGTCCCAGGGGCTGCCCGTCTACCTGAGGGACGACGTCGTCCACAGGCGCTGACACCGGCGGTGTCATAATTTCTCAACAATGAGACGTCACTCTGACCGCCTGCGTATGGCCGACACGCGAATACTCGTCGTCGAAGATGAACAGCCCATCCGCGACCTGATCGCTTTCGGGTTGCGGCGGGCGGGCTGCGACGTGGCGCTCGCGGAGCACAGCCAGGCGGCGCTTGCGAGCATCGGCGACCGCCGTCCGGACCTCGTCCTGGTCGACTGGATGTTGCCGGACATGAGCGGCATCGAGCTGGTCCGGGTGCTGCGTCGCGACGCCAACACGCGCGACATCCCGGTCATGATGCTGACGGCGCGTGGCGAGGAAGCCGACAAGGTCGCGGGCCTCGAGTCCGGCGCCGACGACTACGTGACGAAGCCGTTTTCCGCGCGCGAGTTGATCGCGCGGATCCAGGCTGTCCTGCGCCGCAGCGCTCCGGTGGGCGACTCCGAACGGGTCGATGTCGAAGGGCTGTCGCTCGACCAGGCCGGACATCGCGTCACCGCCGCGGGCACGGCAATCGCGCTGGGGCCAACGGAGTACCGGCTGCTGGCGTTCCTGATGACGCACCCGGACCGGGTTTATTCGCGGAGCCAGTTGCTCGATCGCGTCTGGGGCGGCAACGTCTACGTCGAAGAACGCACGGTTGACGTCCACATCCGGCGGCTGCGCAAGGCGCTCGAAGACAGCGGTTTCGACCGCTTCGTGCAGACCGTGCGCGGCGCTGGCTATCGGTTCTCCGCGCAGCCAGACTGAGCCATGTTGCCCGCCTGGTCATTCGCGCTCGTCCGCCTGGCGGGAGCGATCGCCGTCGCCGTGCTGCTCGGCCTCGTCACGGATCGCATGGCGCTCTGGCTCACGATCGTGCTCGGCGGCGTCCTCGCCTGGCAGTTCGTCAACCTGTTCCGCCTGCAGCGCTGGCTGCGCCACCGGGCGCACGAGGATCCGCCGGACATCGGCGGCGTCTGGGGCGACGTGATCGCAGTCATCAACCGCATCTACCGCCGCAAGCAGTTCCACAAGCGCCGGGTCATGCAGCAGTTCCGTGAGTTCCGGCGCCTGTCGGCTGCGCTGCCCGACGGCGCCGTACTGCTGTCGCCGGGACGCGAGATCCGCTGGTTCAACCGCACGGCCGCGGACCTTCTCGGCCTCAGGCGCAAGGTCGACATCGGCATCCCGATCGCAAACCTCGTCCGCGACCCGGAATTCGCCGCTTATCTCGGCCGGTCCGGCGGCGGCAACGGCGTCGTCGTCCACGTGCAGGGCCGCGATGCCTGGCTCGCGCTGTTCGTGATTCCGGCGGGCGACCAGTTCCTGATGCTGGTGCGCGACGTGACGCGCGAGGTGCGGCTCGAACAGATGCGCAAGGACTTCGTCGCCAATGCCTCGCACGAGTTGCGCTCGCCGCTCACCGTGATCTCCGGCTACCTCGACGAGCTTGCGAACGAGAAGGGCATCGGCGACGGAATGGCGCGAGCCGATCGCGGACATGCGCCGCCAGGCGCTGCGCATGCGCGAGATCGTGGAGGACCTGCTCGAGCTCTCGCGCCTCGAGGCGACGGCCGACGAGGCGCCGATGGCGCCGGTGGACATGCCCGCGCTGCTCGAGCGGCTGGTACGGGAAGCGGGAATGTCCGGCGACGGACCTGCCGAGGTTCGACTTGCAGGTCGAGCAGGCGTGCCTGCTGCGCGGCAGCGAGACCGAGCTTTACTCGGTCGCGTCGAACCTGATCTCCAACGCGGTCAAGTACACGCCGGCCGATGGAACGGTCACGATCGAGTGGGGCACGCGAGAACGGCGGTGCACGGCTCGTCGTGCGCGACACCGGCATCGGCATCGCACCCGAGCACCTGCCACGCCTCACGGAGCGCTTCTACCGCGTGGATCGCGCGCGCGCGCGCGCCAAGGGCGGCTCCGGGCTCGGTCTCTCCATCGTCAAGCACGGGCTGCAGCGCCACGGCGGACGGCTCGAGATTGAAAGCGAAGAGGGCCGCGGCTCCGCGTTCACCGCCCACTTCCCGCCGCGGCGCGTCATGGCGCGCCTGGCGACCGTCACAAAAGCGTCATAGTCGGGCCCCATAATCACGCCGCGAGCGCCGCCCAAGGGCGCTCGCAGTCGATCTTCCAACCCGGAGTGTGGCCCGTGAAAAAGTCCCTGACGATTGGCGCAATGGGCATGTTGCTCGCCGCGCCGGCGCTCGCCCAGACGAAGCCGACGATGGAACAGATCATGCAGGAGCTGAACGCGCTCGGCACGCGCGTCGGCCGGCTGGAGCAGGACAATGCGCAGCTGAAGACCGAGAATGCCGCGCTGCAGGCCGAGAACGAGCGGCTCGAAGCGACGTCCGAGTACCTGAAGGACAACGCCACCGCGACGCGCAAGCAGCTCGCGCAGGAAGCGCCCAAGATCGTCGAGGCCGAGCGCATCACGAAGGCCGCGGAATGGGCCTCGCGCATCAGCTGGAAGGCGGACGTGCGCTACCGCCACGAGTTCGTGGACCCGGAGGAGGCGACCGACCGACCAGACCCGCCAGCGCATCCGCGCGCGGCTCTCGATGACCGCGAAGATCAACGACACGCTGACCGGCACCATCGGCATCGCGACCAATGGCGGCTCGAGCGACCCGCGCTCGACGAACCAGACGCTCGGCGAAGGCTGGACCCGCAAGGGCATCGGGCTCGACCTCGCGTACGTCGACTGGAAGCCCGTCGAGAGCTTCGGCATGAGCTTCGGCAAGATGCCGCAGCCCTGGTACAAGGTCTCCGGGTACTTCTTCGACAATGACATCAACCCGGAAGGCATCGCGGCCCGCTTCGGCACCGGCCCGTTCTTCGCGAACGCGTACGGCATGTGGCTGTCGGAGCGCAGCACCGCGAACGACGCGACGCTGTTCGGCGGACAGCTCGGCCTGACCGGCCAGATCGGCGGTCTCAAGCTCACGGGAGCCGTCGGCTACTTCGACGTGGGTTCGGTCCAGGGCGAGATCACGACGCTCAGCACGTCGATCCCGTGCATGAACAACCCGGCGTTCTTCGGCGGCGCGCAGGGCAACACGACGGCGCTGGATGCGCTGGGCTGCCCGGTGCTCGTCAACGACTTCGACATGATCGAGGCGCTCGCCCAGGCCGAGATGACGGTCGCGGACCAGCCGCTGCAGATCTGGGCGCAGTTCATCCAGAACAACGAGGCCGACGACCTCGACACCGGCTGGCTCGCGGGCTTCAACTGGGGCAAGGCCAGCAACCCGATGAGCTGGGAGTTCGGCTACGCCTACGGCGTGATGGAGAAGGACGCGCAGTTCGGCGCAGTTCGTCGACTCCGACTTCGGCGGCGGCGTGACCGACGTGGACGGCAGCATCATCAAGCTGGGTTTTGCGCCCGCCAAGAACTGGGTACTGAACGGCACGTACTTCATGAACAACCGCTTCGTCGACGCCCCCGGCGCCACGGAGAGCAACTACGACCGCTACCAGATCGACCTCAACTGGAAGTTCTGACGCGGCGCTGTCACGACACTGTCACATGGCAACCCTAAGGTTGCATGGGATTTCAAGGAGCTGAGATGACCATGAAAGCCATTTCCCTGCTGACCGCCGCGACGCTCGCGCTCGCGGGCCTGTCGCTGGCCCCCGAAGCCGCCGCGCAGGTGATCAAGATCGACGGCTCGAGCACGGTGTTCCCGATCACGGAAGCCGTGGCCGAGGAGTTCCAGATCGAGAAGCGCGGCAAGATCCGCGTGACGGTCGGCATCTCCGGCACGGGCGGCGGCTTCAAGAAGTTCTGCCGCGGCGAGACGGACATCCAGGACGCGTCGCGCCCGATCCTCGCGGCCGAGATGGAAGCCTGCCGCGCGGCCGGCATCAAGTACTACGAACTGCCGATCGCGTACGACGCGCTGACCGTCGTCGTGAACAAGCAGAACACCTGGGTGACGCAGCTGACGGTCGCCGAACTCAAGAAGATGTGGGAACCGGCCGCCCAGGGCAAGATCACGCGCTGGAACCAGGTCAACCCCAAGTGGCCGAACGAGCCGCTCGCGCTGTTCGGGCCGGGGTCTGATTCCGGCACCTTCGACTACTTCACGGAGGCCAGTCGCCGGCAAGGCCAAGTCGAGCCGCGGCGACTTCACCGGCAGCGAGGACGACAACGTGCTCGTGCAGGGCGTCGCCAGCAACAAGGGCTCGCTCGGGTATTTCGGCTATGCGTACTACCAGCCGAACGCCGACAAGCTGAAGGCCGTGCCGATCGTCAACAAGGCCGGCAAGGCGGTTGGGCCGTCGCTCGACAACGTCGTGAACGGCAGTTACGAGCCGCTCTCGCGCCCGATCTTCATCTACGTAGCCGAGAAGGCCGCGCAGAAGCCGGAGGTCAAGGAGTTCGTCGAGTACTACCTGCCACAGAGCGTGCCGCTCATCGAAGAAGTCAAGTACGTGCCGCTGCCGAAGCAGGCCTACGACCTCGCGGCCAAGCACTTCCGCGAAGGCAAGCTCGGCACCGGCTTCGGCGGCGTGCCGGAGGTCGGCCTCAAGGTCGAGGAGCTGCTCGCGCGCGAAGCCAAGCTCTGACCGGATTGCCAGGCCACGGCTCGGCGCCTACCCTGTGCCGGTCGATGAAATGCCGAGCGGGGTCCCGCGGCCCCGCTCGGCCATGACAACAACGGGCGCATGGCGGGGAGTGCGCGGAAGCAGCCAATGAACGCAACCAGTCCGTTACCTGCCAGCATGGGCCGCCCGCCGGGCCTCGCATACCGCAAGTTCCGCGACCGCATCGTGGAGACCTTCCTGATGGCGGCCGCCCTGGTCGCCGTGTTCACCACGCTCGCGATCGTCGTCGTGCTGGTGCGCGAGTCGCTGCCGTTCTTCGAGCACGTGTCGCTCAGGGAATTCCTCACCGACACGATGTGGACGCCGCTGTTCGCGGACGCACGCTACGGCATCCTGCCGCTCGTCGCGGGCACGCTGGTGACGACGCTCGTCGCGCTCGCGGTCGCGATCCCGGCGGGCACGATCATCGCCATCTATCTCAGCGAGTTCGCGCCGTACCGCCTGCGCGAGGTCGATCAAGCCCGCGCTCGAGCTGCTCGGCGCCGTGCCGACGGTGGTGTACGGCTACTTCGCGCTGATGATGGTCACGCCCTTCCTGCAGAAGCTGATCCCGGGGCTGCCCGGCTTCAACATGCTCTCCGCGGGCCTCGTGATCGGCATCATGATCATTCCCTACGTCGCCTCGGTCAGCGAGGACGCGATGCGCGCGGTGCCGAACTACATGCGCGAAGGCAGCTACGCGATGGGCGCGACGCGCTTCCAGACCGCGACGCGCGTGGTCGTTCCCGGGGCGCTGTCCGGCATCGCGGCCGCCTACATCCTCGGCATCTCGCGGGCGGTCGGCGAGACCATGGTGGTCGCGGTCGCGGCCGGGCTGCAGCCGAACCTGACGTGGAACCCCACCGAGCCCGCGGCGACGATCACCGCCTTCATCGTGCAGGTGAGCCTCGGCGACCTGCCGCACGACAGCATCGGCTACCAGTCGATCTTCGCGGCCGGCCTGGTGCTGATGCTGATGACGCTCGTGTTCAACATCGCCGGGCTTCACGTTGACGCGCCGTTTCCGCGAGGCCTACTGAGATGCACGCCATGACCGCCGACGAATCGACTGCGGCAGATCCGCGCCGACGTCAACCGGCGCAAGGTCTTCGACCAGCTGTTCGTGGTCGTCGGCCTGCTGGTCATGTTCGCGGCACTGCTGGTGCTTGCCTTGCTGTTCGTCGACCTGGTCCAGAAAGGCGCGCCCAGGCTCAACCTGGACTTCCTGTCGCAGTTCCCGTCGCGCAAGGCGGAACGGGCCGGGATCCTGTCGGCCTGGGTCGGGACGTCGCTGATCATGCTGACGACCGCGGCGATCACCATGCCGATCGGCGTTGCCGCGGCGATCTACCTCGAGGAGTACGCCCCCAAGAACTGGGTCACCGCGATCATCGAGATCAACGTCACGAACCTCGCCGGCGTGCCCTTCGATCATCTACGGCCTGCTGGCGCTCGGGCTCTTCGTCTACCAGTTCAACCTCGGCCAGAGCATCCTCACCGCCGGCCTCACGCTGTCGCTGCTGATCCTGCCGATCGTGATCGTGGCGACGCGCGAATCGCTGCGCGCCGTCCCGCGCACCATCCGCGAGGCGGCCTATGCGCTCGGCGCGACGCGCTGGGAGGTGACCGCCCATCACGTGCTGCCGTACTCGATGGGCGGCATCCTGACCGGCATGATCATCGGCCTTTCGCGCGCGATCGGCGAGACCGCGCCGCTCATCACGATCGGCGCGCTCTCGTTCATCGCTTTCCTGCCGGAGTCGCCGGTCAAGGGCGAGTTCCCGTTCCTGTCATTCGCCTGGCTCAAGGACGCCTTCACCGCGATGCCGATCCAGATGTTCAACTGGGTGTCGCGGCCCGACCCGAAGTTCCAGGTCAACGCGGCTGCTGCCGGCGCGATCCTGCTCGGCATGACGCTGCTGATGAACGGCGATCGCGATCTGGCTCCGTTACCGCTTCCGCAAGAGAATCAACTGGTGAGCGACATGCAGACCGGCACGAAGATCCCCGAGGCGACCACGCGGCAGGCGCCGCCGACGCACGCCGTGGACGGCAGGCTCTCGACGCCCCGCCCGACGATAGACGCCGGCCGCGGATGCGGCGGCCGCCGGCGAGACGGTGACCGTCAAGTCGCGGGCCGAGAACCTTGTCCTTCTACTACGGCAGCGTCCAGGCGCTGAAGGGCCTCAACATCGAGATGCGCGAGAAGCGCGTGACCGCGCTGATCGGCCCGTCGGGCTGCGGCAAGACGACCTTCCTGCGCTGCTTCAACCGCATGCACGACCTGACGCCGGGCACCCGCTACGAGGGCCGGATCATGCTGTATCCGGACGACTTCGACCTGGTCGCCAAGGGCGTGGACCCGATCGAGGTGCGCATGCGAATCGGCATGGTGTTCCAGAAGCCGAACCCGTTCCCGAAGTCGATCTTCGAGAACGTCGCCTATGGCCTGCGCGTGCGCGGGCTGCGCTCGAGCGCGCGGGTCGAGGAGGAGGTCGAGAAGGCGCTGCGCCGCGCCGCGATCTGGGACGAGGTCAAGGACCGGCTCGACAACTCCGGGCTCTCGCTCTCCGGCGGCCAGCAGCAGCGCCTCTGCATCGCGCGCGCGCTCGCCACCAACCCCGAGATCCTGCTGTTTGACGAGCCGACCTCGGCGCTCGACCCGATCGCGACCGCGCGCATCGAGGAGCTGATCGCGGAATTGCGCGACCAGGTGACCGTGATCATCGTCACGCACAACATGCAGCAGGCCGCGCGCGTGTCCGACTACACCGCATTCATGTACCTCGGCGAGCTGATCGAGTTCGACAACACCAGCAAGCTGTTCACCAATCCGTCGAAGAAGGCGACCGAGGACTACATCACCGGTCGCTACGGCTGAGCGGGCAGGGACGGCGCATGGACGAGCCGGGCGAGGGTCACACCGTGAAGGCCTGGGACGGAGCGCTCTCCGGGCTGCGCGGGCGCGCCCTTCGGATGGGAACGCTGGTCGCGCAGCAGGTCGAGACGGCGGTGCGTGCGCTGCTCGAGTCCGACCGCGAGGCCGCCGAGCTGGTGCTGCGGCGTGAGCAGCAGATCAACGCCTGGCAGACCGAGATCGAGGCCGAGAGCTTCCGCTTGCTGGCGCGGCAGGCGCCGGTGGCGACCGACCTGCGCACGGTGCTCGCGATCTCGCGCGCCGTCACCGACCTCGAGCGGGCCGGCGACGAGTCGAAGAAGATCGCGCGCTTCGCGCTCGCGAGCACGGCCCAGGGGGCCGCCGGGCCGTCCCGCGTGATGCACCGGCCGCTGCGGCACATGGCGGAGCTCGCCTCGGAGTCGATGCGCGTCGCGGTCGACGCGCTCGATCGCGGCAGACGCCAGCGTCGCGTACGAGGTCGCGCGCCTCGACCGCGAGATCGACCAGGAATTCGAGGCCGCGCTGCGCCAGCTGATGACCGTCGCGATGGAGCGGTCGCGCCTGCTGAAGCCGGTCTTCGACACCGTGTTCGCGCTGAAGAGCCTCGAGCGCATCGGCGACCACGCGAAGAACGTCGCCGAGCACGTGGTGTTCCTGGTGAGCGGCGCCGACGTGCGGCACGGCGGGACGGCGTCGGAGGCCCAAAACCGGAGATCGCAGCATTGACGGTCACACGAGAGCGACGCTTCAGGCTGAGCGACGACGAGGAATCGCTTGAGCGGATCACCTGAGCGCGACCGTGGCGCGCGACCGGTGCGTCAGGCAAGGACGTGCGGTATGACGTCCCGTGTCGCTCTGCTATCGGGTCGGTCGCCTGTACGGAAAGAATCGCTTGAGCTCATTGAGAGGCGCTTCCAGGAAGTGCCACGAAAGGCTGGCGAGCGCGACGGTCGTTACCAGCGTAGCCAATGATCAGGGGTATTGCATACCGCGGGTCATGGGGGTCTACCCATTGATGTACCACCCTGTTGATCGCGCTGGACACGAACAAATGCAGCAAGTACACCCCGTAACTGATCTTCCCCAAGTAGGCGATTGGACGCCATTCCAGTACCGTGCCGAGATTGCCCGGTATACCGAGACTGGCTTTCGCAACAAGCGAAACCGCTACCAGTGCCGCACCCGAGTCATACAGTGCCAAATAGAGCGGGGTATCGCCGTTGACTTGGCCCTCTGCCACCGTTCCGCCGAGCAGGATCAGGCCGATCCACGGAAGCCAACCGCTCTTGTTCCGCAGGCTATCCGGTATCTGCTCCGGCGAATGCCGAACCAGAGCGAGCAGCGCACCCATTCCCAGTGTGTCCAGGCATGCCGGGCCCAGGACCCAGGCTGCAACGGGATTGAGGCCGAGCAGCGAACCGATTCCCCGGAACAACGGCGCGACAAGTATCAGGCCCACAATCGTCCTCAGCATCAGGCGGGACGGAAGAAAAAGAATCAGCGCGGGCCAGAACAGGTAAAACTGCTCTTCGACTGCGAGGCTCCAAAGATGCGAGATGGAGCCGTGCCAGTCGCCACGCATCGCGAGATAGACGTTGGACAGGTAAGTGACGTGCCAGAGCATCGTCTCGCGGATGACATGCGTGTTGAGCAGCCAGCCTATGATCAGGATCGTGTAGTAGACCGGAAAAATTCTGAGAAACCGTCGCACATAGAATTGCTTCAATTCGAACCCACGGGATTCGACACCCGACTGGACCAGTTCGCGACACTGAAGAAGAATTCCGGTTATGAGGAAACCGCTCAGTACGAAGAACAGCAGTACCCCCAGCCGGCCCAGGTGATTCACCGGCTGATAGGTTTGAGGTATCCAGTGGTGAAACAAGACGATCGAGACGGCCACCGCCCTCAGTCCGTCGAGTTGACGCACATATTGCAACTCGTGGCTCCCGCAGGATCGGCTAGGGGAAGACTTCCCGGACCGGTGACGAGAGGAGCTTACGCCGAATTCGATCGCGGGCGTCGCGCGGTCGCTGGCTCCCGGGCGGTTACCCGCTTGAAGTCAGCACTTCGTCACAAGCTGCTACGTATGAATCCATCGGACTGTTGGCACGGGTATTATCAATAGCCGCCGGGGCCCGGCCCTTCGGCAGGAGTAGGACCATGGAATCCGCCGATCTCGGCCAGCACACGTCCCGCCGCTTCAACGAGGACATGGAGCGCGTGACGACGCGCGTCATGCAGATGGGCGGGTTCGTCGAGCAGCAGCTGCAGCGCGCGGTCACCGCGCTGATCGAGGGCAACAGCTCGCTCGGCGAGGAAGTCGCGCGCGACGACTACCAGGTCAACCAGATGGAGGTCGAGATCGACGAGGAATGCAACCGCATCATCGCGACCCGCCAGCCGACCGCCTCCGACCTGCGGGTCATGGTGGCCATCATCAAGACGATCACCGACCTCGAGCGCATCGGCGACGAGGTCGAAAAGGTCGGCAACATCGCGGCGCGCCTGGCGACGATGGAGAAGCCTTCCGACAACTACCGCGAGATCCGCCACCTCGGACGGCTGGTCACCGAGATGGTCCACGACGCGCTGCACGCCTTCGCGCGGCTCGATGCCGACGAGGCGTTCGAGGTCGCGCGGCGTGACCGCAAGGTGGACGAGGAATACGAGTCGATCCAGCGCCAGAACATCACCTTCATGATGGAGGACCCGCGCTCGATCCGGCGCGCGCTCGAGATCATGTGGGTGGTGCGTGCGCTAGAGCGCATCGGCGACCACGCCAAGAACATCTGCGAGTACACGGTCTACATGGTGCACGGCAAGGACATCCGCCACCTGTCGCTCGACGACGCCGAACGCCAGATCCGCGACGGCGCGCGGGCGCGCTCGGGAGCCTGATGCTGTCGCGGCGCGCGGCCAACTGGGCCGGTTTCGGCATCTGCGCGGCCGCGATCGCGTACGCGTTCTATGCGCAGTTCGGGCTGGACCTGGTGCCCTGCCACCTGTGCATCTTCCAGCGCTTCACCCTGGCGGCCCTCGGCATCGCTTTCCTGGTCGCCGCCTGCGTCTCGCGCCCGGGACCGCGGGGCGCCCTGTGCGCGACGCTGATCGCCCTCACCGGGCTCGCGACCGTGGCGACCGCCGGCCGCCACGTGTGGATCCAGATGCAGCCGGCCGGGGCGGTGCCCGCCTGCGGTGCGGACCTCGCCTTCATGGTGGACGTGTTCCCCCTGACGGACGTGATCCTGAAGGTATTCCGGGCGGGCGGGGAATGCGCCACGGTCGACTGGTCCTTCCTCGGACTGTCGATGCCGGCCTGGGTGCTTGCGATCGCCGTGGCGCTGACCGCCGCCGGCGTCTGGCTCAACCTGCGAAAATCCTCCTGAGCGCCCCGGCGAAGACGCGCTGCAGGCGGTCGATGTCCTCGACGGCACAGCACTCGTCGACCTGGTGGATGGTCCGGTTGAGCAGCCCGAACTCGACGACCTGCGCGCCGAGCGCGCCGAAGAATCGCCCGTCCGATGTCCCGCCGCCCGTCGACAACTCGGGCGCCAGGCCCGCAACTTCCGTCACCGCGGCGCTGACGGCGGCACTCAGCGTGCCTGGCGCCGTGTAGTAGGGCATCGCCGCCTCGAGCCACTCGATCGAGTGATCCAGGCCGTGGCGATCGAGGACCGCGCCTACGGCCAGCTTCAATCCATCGAGGGTCTGCACCGGCGACCAGCGCAGGTTGAACACGGCGTGCAGCTCGCCGGGAATCACGTTGGTCGCGCCGGTGCCGGACTGGACGTTGCTGACCTGGAAGCTCGTCGGCGGAAAATGCGCGTCGCCCGCGTCCCACTTCCGCGCGGCCAGCTCGGTGAAGGCGGGCAGCACCGCGTGGATCGGATTGCGCGCGCGGTCCGGATAGGCGACGTGGCCCTGCACGCCCTGCACGGTGAGGCGCCCCGACAGGGAGCCGCGCCGGCCGATGCGCACGGTGTCGCCGAAGGCCTGCTGGCTCGACGGTTCGCCGACGATGCAGTAGCTGACCGGCTGCCCGCGTTGCCGCAGTGCCTCGACGACGCGCCGCGTGCCGTCCACCGAGCGGCCTTCCTCGTCGCTGGTGATCAGGAAGGCGATCGAGCCCGGATAGGACGGCCGTGCGGCGACGTGCCCGATGGCGGCCGTCGTCATCGCCGCGACGCCGCTTTTCATGTCGGCGGCGCCGCGACCGTACAGGAGGCCTTCGCGGACGACGGGATCGAACGGGTCCGAACGCCACTTCTCGCGCGGGCCCGCGGGCACGACGTCGGTGTGGCCCGCGAAACAGGCGACCGGCCCGTCTCCGCCGCGGTGAATCGCCCAGAAATTGTCGACGTCGCCGAACCGCATGTGCTCGACCGCGAACCCGGCTCGTTCGAGCAGCCCGGCGAGTACGCCCTGGCAGCCGGCGTCGTCCGGTGTCACCGACTTGCGCCGGATCAATTCCTTCGTGAGCTCAAGCGTGGCTGACACCCGTGCGACTTTACCGTGTCGGCGGCGGACGCGCGCGGCTGGCGCGCACGGGATCCGGGCGGGGTGTCCCCTCGCTCGCGCCGGAACTTTATGCGCTCGCTCGGGCACCCCGCCGGCCTCGTGCGCGCCGGCCGAGCACGTCTGTCGTGCGCCGCCGTCGTGCGCGTGCGAGACCGGCGCGGGACCCCCGAGCGAGCGCATAAAGTTCCGGCGCGAGCGAGGGGAGTCCCGCCCGGCGAAGTACGCGTAGCGCCGACGGCATCTATGTCCGGAGCAGTTCGTTGATGGAAGTTTTCGCGCGGGTCTGCGCGTCGACTTTCTTGACGATGACGGCGCAGGCGAGGGAATGCGAGCCGTCCGCCGCAGGCAGGCTGCCCGGCACCACGACCGAGCCGGCCGGGACACAGCCGTAGCTGACCTCGCGCGTCTCGCGGTCGTAGATCCGCGTGCTCGCGCCGATGAACACGCCCATCGACAGCACCGCGCCGCGTCCCGACGATGACGCCCTCGACGACCTCGGAGCGCGCGCCCACGAAGCAGTCCTCCTCGATGATGGTCGGGCGCGCCTGCAGCGGCTCCAGCACGCCGCCGATCCCGACGCCGCCCGAGAGATGCACGTTGCGGCCGATCTGCGCGCAAGATCCGACGGTCGCCCAGGTGTCGACCATGGTTCCCTCTCCGACATAGGCGCCGACGTTGACGAACGACGGCATCAGTACCACGTCGCGGCCGATGTGGGCGCCGGTGCGCACGATGGCGCCCGGCACGATGCGCGCACCGTCCGCCCGGAAGCGCTCGAGGTCGTAGTCCGCATGCTTGAGCGGCACCTTGTCGAACCAGCGGAAGTCGCCGCCGGCCGAAACGACGTTGTCATGGGTGCGGAAATGGAGCAACACGGCTTTCTTGAGCCATTCGTTCACCGTCCATCCGCCCTGGCCATCGGGTTCGGCGACGCGGGCCCGCCCGCTGCCAAGCAGCGCGAGGCATTCGTCGATGACCTCGGTCAGCCCGGCCGGCGCGTTGCCCGGCGCGAGCGCCGCGCGGTTGTCGAAGGCCCGTTCGATGCGTTCGCGGAGCTGCATGGGATGCCTCAGGCGGCGGCGACCCGCGCATCGAGCGCGAGGGCGAGGGCATCGGCGAGCGCCTGGCAGCGCGCGGGCTCGAGGCGCCGGCCATTCTCGTCGGTGACGGTGAACACGTCTTCGGCGCGCTCGCCCACGGTCATGATCTTGGCGCCGTGCAGTTCCACTTTCTGGTCCCAGAAGACCTGGCCGATCTCGGACAGCAGTCCCGGGCGATCGCCGGCGACCACTTCGACCAGCGTCCGGCCCGGATCCGGATCCGCGCTGAAGCTGACCTGCGTCGGGGTCGTGAACATGCGCACCTGCCGGGGCACGCGACGCGTCACCGGGGGAGCCTGCGCGTGCCGCTCGGCGAGCGCGCGCGCGAGCTGGCGTTCGATGCCGGCCATGCGCTCGCGGTCGGTGATGGGCTGGCCGGTGTCCTCGAGCACGAGGTAGGCATCGAGGCTGCCGCCGTCGGCCGTCGGCGTGATGCGCGCGTCCTGGATGCTGAGGCCCTGCTGGTCGAGCGCCGCGGTCGCGCGGGCGAAGCTGTGGCGCCTGCCGTGCGTATACACCAGCACGACGGTCGCGCCGCCGCGGCCCGGATGTTCCGCGACCGCGACCAGCGGGCTCGTGTCGCCGGGCGCGCGCGCGGCGATGCGCGCGGTGTGCCAGGCGACCTCCGCGGCCGAATGGCGCAGGAAGTACGCGTCGGTGAGCGTCGCCCAGACCCGCTCGCAGTCCTCGGAGGCGACGCCCGCCGCGGCGAGCTGTTCGCGCGCGAGCGCCTGCGTCTCGGCGATGAGCTGGTCGCGGTCGAGCGGGGATTCGAGCCCGCGCCGCAGCGCCTGCTTGACGCGTTCGTACAGCTCGTCGAACAGCGTCGCCTTCCACCCGTTCCAGAGCTTGGGGTTGGTCCCGCGCACGTCCGCGACCGTCAGCACGTAAAGGTAATCGAGCCGCGCCTGGTCGCCGACGTCGCGCGCGAATGCGTTCACGACCTGCGGGTCGGAGATGTCCTGTTTCTGCGCGGTGATGGACAGCTTCAGGTGGTGGCGCACCAGCCAGGCCACGAGGCGCGCGTCGTAGCGGGACAGGCCCTGCTCGAGGCAGAACGCCTCCGCGTCGACGGCGCCGAGGTCGGAATGGTCGCCGCCGCGGCCCTTGGCGATGTCGTGGAAGATCGCGGCCAGGTAGGCGAGCTCCGGTTTCGGCAGCGCGCGGAAGATGTGCGCGAGCTTCGGGAACTCGTGGTCGTAACGCTCGAGCGCGAAGCGGCGCAGGTTGCTGACGACGAACAGCGTGTGCGCGTCAACGGTGTAGGCGTGGAACAGGTCGTACTGCATGCGGCCGACGATGCGGCCGAAAGCGGGGATGTAGCGACCGAGGACCCCGTACAGGTTCATGCGACGCAGCTCGTGCGTGACGCCGGCGGGCGCGCGCAGGATCTCGAGGAACAGGCGATGGTTGCGCGGGTTCTGGCGGAACTCCTCGTCGATCAGCCAGAGGCTTTCGGCGACGAGCCGTATCGTCCGCGCGCGCACGCCGCGCAGGCGCGGATTCTGCTGCAACACCAGGAACAGCTCGAGCAGCGCGGACGGCTGGCGCGCGAAGACATCGTCCGAGACCGCCTCGAGGGACTCGTCGCGCTCCTGGAACTGCCCGCTGAGCGGCAGCGCCGGGGCGCCGCGGTCGGCGATGATCTCCTCGCGGAACTGCTGCAGCAACAGCTCGTTGAACCACGAGACCTGCATCGCCGTGCGGTAGTAGCGCTGCATGAACTGCTCGACCGCGAGCGTGTAGGTCGCGTCCTCGTAGCCGAACATGCGTGCCAGCCGGATCTGGTGGTCGAACAGGAGCCGGTCCTCGCGCCGGCCGCTCACGAGGTGCAGCGCGAAGCGCACGCGCCACAGCCAGGACTGGGCCGCCTCCAGCTGCGCGAGCTCGCGCGGCGCCAGGAAGCCAGACCGCGCGAGGTCGCCGAGCGAATCGACGCCGAAATGGCGCTTCGCCACCCAGCCGATGGTCTGGATGTCGCGCAGTCCCCCCGGACCCTGCTTCACGTTCGGCTCGAGGTTGTACGCGGTATCGTGAAAGCGGTGGTGCCGCTCGGCCTGCTCGGCGACCTTGCCGTCGAAGAAATCCCTGACCGACCAAAGGCGATCGGGCGCGAGCGCGCGGCGCATCGCGTCGAACAGCGCCGGCGGTCCCGCGAGCAGGCGGGCCTCGAACAGCGTGGTCGCGACGCCGAGGTCGGCGAGCGCTTCCTGCCGGCAGTCGTCGATCGTGCGGACGCTGTGGCCGGTCTCGAGCCCGATGTCCCACAGCAACGCGAGGAAGCGCTCCAGCGGCGCGATCCAGGCCGGGTCGGCGCCCTGCGGCAACAGCACCATCACGTCGACGTCGGAGCAGGGCAGGAGTTCGCCGCGGCCGTAGCCGCCGACCGCCAGCAGAGCGGCCGGCCCCACGGCGCTGCCCGCGTGCAGTTCCCAGGCGCGGACGACGAGCGCGTCCACCAGCGCCGCGCGATCGTGAACCAGCGCCTCGATGGGCTCCTGCGCCTGGAAACGCCGCGCGAGCTCGCGGTCCCCCTCCACGAGCGTGCCGCGCAGGTCCGCGACGGAGCGGCTGGAACCGTCGATCCGGCCCGGCAGGGACTCGAGGTAAGGCCAGCGGGCGGCAGCAGCCGGCTCGCGCGTCACGCCCGGTGGGCTCGTCACCGTTCAGGCCCGGGCGCGGTCGGCCGCGCCGAGCGTCAGCACCTCGAATCCGCCCGGCGTCACGAGCACCGTGTGTTCCCACTGCGCGGAGAGGGAATGGTCCTTGGTGACCACGGTCCAGCCGTCGCCGAGCAGCTTCACGTGCCGGCGTCCGGCATTGACCATGGGCTCGACGGTGAACGTCATCCCGGCTTCCAACGGCATGCCGGTGCCAGGCTCGCCGTAGTGCAGGACCTGCGGGTCCTCGTGGAAGATCCTGCCGATCCCGTGGCCGCAGTATTCGCGCACGATCGAGTAGCCTTGGGCCTCGACGAAGGACTGGATGGTATGGCCGAGGTCGCCCAGGCGCGTGCCCGGGCGGATGGTGCGTATTCCGCGCCACATGGCCTCGAAACCGATGTCGCACAGGCGCCGGGCCTGGATCGAGGTTTCGCCCACCTGGAACATGCGGCTGGTGTCGCCGTGGAAGCCGTCCTTGATGACCGTGACGTCCACGTTGACGATGTCGCCCGCCTTCAGGACCTTGTCGCCCGGGATGCCGTGGCACACCACATGGTTGACCGAGGTGCAGATCGACTTCGGAAATCCCTTGTAATTCAAGGGTGCAGGAATGGCGTGCTGCACGTCGACGATGTATTCGTGGCAGATCCGGTCGATCTCCCCGGTGGTCATGCCGGCCGCGATGCGCGGCCCGATCATGTCGAGGACGTCGGCCGCGAGCCGGCCGGCGACGCGCATGGCCTCCTGTTCTGCCGGGGTCTTGGCCGCTACGCGGGCGTGGCTCTGCATCAACACGCTGAAAATCGCCTATCACGTTGTTTCGACGGGACAAAGATGGTATAAAGCGCGGCGTTTTTTCTCAACCAAATCCACACGCGTACCGTCACGTGCGGCGGGGTGCCGGGTCCCTTGACCGGTTGCCGCATGCGGGTCCGCGGAGGGCTAACCCGAAAGGAGTTCATCATGGCCAGTCTGTCCATGAGGCAGATGCTTGAGGCGGGGGTTCATTTCGGTCATCAGACCCGCTTCTGGAATCCGAAGATGGCGCAGTTCATCTTCGGCGAACGCAACAAGATCCACATCATCAATCTCGAGCGGACGCTGCCGCTCTACAACGACGCCGCGTCGTTCGTGAAGGGCGTGGTCGGCGACGGCGGCAAGGTGCTCTTCGTCGGCACCAAGCGCAGCGCCCGCGACGCGATCCAGTCCGAGGCGGCCCGCTGCGGTATGCCGTACGTCAACCAGCGCTGGCTGGGCGGCATGCTCACCAACTTCAAGACCATCCGCCAGTCGATCAAGCGGCTGCACGAGCTCGAGGAGCTGCGTGACTCCGGCGCGCTGGATCGCCGCAACAAGAAGGAAGCGCAGATGCTGCGCCGCGAGATGGAAAAGCTGAACCGCAGCCTCGGCGGCATCAAGGACATGGGCGCCCTGCCGGACGCGCTCTTTGTCGTGGACGTGGGCCACGAGGAGATCGCGGTGCACGAGGCGCGCAAGCTCGGCATCCCGGTGGTCGCTATCGTCGACAGCAACTGCTCCCCGGACGGCATCGACTACGTGGTCCCGGGCAATGACGACGCCATGAAGGCGATCCAGCTCTACGCGGCCGGCATCGCCGACGCGGTGCTGGACGGCAAGTCTTCGGTGCCGGTCGTGCCGGCGGGAGAGGACGAATTCGTCGAGCTCGACGAGGAAGGCCAGCCGCGCCGCAAGTCGGCCGCCCGCGCGCAGCGCAAGCCGGCGAACGTGCGTCGCAAGGCGCCGGCCCGCGCCCGCCAGTCGGCGGAGACGTCGTCGGCCGCCACGATGCCCCCGGTCGGGGCGCCCGAGGTCGTCGTGGACGTCGCCGATGACGAAGTCGCCGTGGACGAGGTCGCGGCCGTGGCCGACGCGGCGAGCCCGAAGGGGGCGCCCGGGCGCCGCCGGCCCGCGGCCCGCAAGCCTGAAAAGGCCGGAGAATGACGATGAGCATCAGCGCTGAAACCGTCAAGACGCTGCGCGAGCGCACCGGCGCCGGGATGATGGAGTGCAAGAAGGCGCTCCTCGAAACCGGCGGCGACCTCGATGCCGCGGCCGAGATCATGCGCAAGTCGGGCCTCGCCAAGGCCGACAAGAAGGCCGGCCGCATCGCGGCCGACGGCACGATCGCGACGGCGATGGCGGCGGATGGCCGCTCGGCGGTCCTGGTCGAGGTCAACTGCGAGACGGATTTCGTCGCGCGCCAGCCGGAATTCCAGGCGTTCGCGGCCGAGGTCGCGAAGGCCGCGCTCGCGGCCCGCGCGACGACCCCGGAGTCGCTGGCCGCGCTCGCGCTCTCCGATGGTCCGACGGCCGAGGAGACTCGCCGCACGCTGATCGCGAAGATCGGCGAGAAGATCGACATCCGCCGCGCCGGCCGCCTCGAGGCCCCGGATCGCATCGGCGCTTATGTGCACGGCACGCGCATCGGCGTCCTGGTCGGCCTCAAGGGCGGCGACGATGCGCTCGCGCGCGACGTCGCCATGCATGTTGCGGCCGTGAACCCGCAATACGTTTCGCCGGCCGAAGTGCCCGCCGACGTGGTCGCGAAGGAACGCGAGATCCTGTCGGCCCAGGCCGCCGCGGAAGGCAAGCCGCCCGCCATCGTCGAGAAGATGGTGGAAGGCCGGCTGCGCAAGTACCTCGCCGAGATCTGCCTGACCGGCCAGCCGTTCGTGAAGGATCCCGACACGACCGTCGGGGCCCTGCTCGAGAAGTCGAAGGCCGCGGTGAGCGGATTCCTGCGCTACGAGGTCGGCGAGGGCATCGAGAAAAAGCAGGAAAACTTCGCCGCCGAGGTTATGGCCCAGGTCGAGGCCGCGAAAGGCAGGGCCTGAAACGAGGGAGCAGCATGGCTGACACGCAAGCCCGGCAGCCGCTCACGAGGATCCTGCTCAAGATCAGCGGCGAGGCGCTGCTCGGGGCGGCCGATTACGGCATCGACCCCGCGATCCTGAAGCGCATCGCCTCGGAAATCCGGGAAGTGATGACGCGCGACATCCAGGTGGCGGTCGTCATCGGCGGCGGCAACATCTTCCGCGGCGCGGGCCTCGCGCGCGCGGGCATGGACCGCGTGACGGCCGACCACATGGGGATGCTCGCGACCGTGATGAACGGCCTCGCGCTGCAGGACGCCCTCGAATCCCTCGGCAGCTACGCGCGGGTCATGTCCGCCGTCCGGGTCCAGGAAGTCTGCGAGGACTACATACGCCGCCGCGCCGTGCGCCATCTCGAGAAGGGACGCTGCGTGATCTTCGCGGCCGGCACCGGCAACCCTTTCTTCACCACCGACACGGCGGCCTCGCTGCGCGCGATCGAGATCAGCGCCGACCTGCTGCTGAAGGCGACCAAGGTCAACGGCATCTACGACGACGACCCGGTCCGCAATCCGAAGGCCACGCGCTACCGGACGCTGTCGTTCGACAAGGTCCTGGACGACCGGCTGGGCGTGATGGACGCGACGGCCATCGTCATGTGCCGCGACAACGGGCTGCCGCTGCGCGTGTTCAACCTGATGAATGAGGGCGACCTGCTGCGCATCGTGGATGGAGAGGATGTCGGCACGCTGGTCGCAAACGGTCTGTAGAGGCAGGGGACGATCATGCACGAGGAAATCAGCCGCGATGCGACGCAACGCATGTCGAAGTGCGTCGCGCTCCTCAAGGAGCATTACCGCAAGATGCGCACGGGCCGCGCCAATACCGGGCTGCTCGACGGCCTCAAGGTCGACTACTACGGCAGCGAAGTGCCGCTCAGCCAGATTGCCAGCATCAGCGTCGAGGATGCCCGGACGCTCGTCGTGTCGCCCTGGGACAAGTCGGCCGTCCCGGCGGTGGAAAAGGCGATCCAGAAGTCCGACCTCGGCCTCACGCCGAACACGGCGGGGCAGGTGATCCGGCTTCCTTTGCCGCCGATGACCGAGGAGCGGCGCAAGGAACTGACCAAGGTCGCGCGTCACGAGGCCGAGAATGCGCGCGTCGCGGTGCGCGCCGTGCGCCGCGACCACATGAACGAACTCAAGGAGATGCTGAAGGAGAAGCTGATTTCCGAGGACGACGACCGCCGCGTCCAGGAGGAGATCCAGAAGCTCACGGACCGGCACGTCCACGAAATCGACCAGGTGCTGGCCGAGAAAGAAAAAGAGTTGCTGCAGGTCTGACATGCCCGCAGCAGTACCGCAACAGTCCGGCGCCCTGGCGGTGCCGCGACACGTCGCCGTGATCATGGACGGCAACGGGCGCTGGGCCGAGCAGCGTTCGCTGCCGCGCGCGGCAGGGCACCGCGCGGGCGCCAAGGCGGTCCGGACGACGATCGAGGAGGCGGTCAGGCACGGCGTGGGGGCGCTCACCCTGTTCGCCTTCTCGAGCGAGAACTGGCAGCGCCCGGCCGGCGAGGTGGGCCTCCTGATGCAGCTCTTCCTCGAGGCGCTCGACCGCGAGGTCGCCGAGCTCGACGCCAACTCGGTGCGGATCCGTTTCATCGGCGACCGCTCGCGGCTCGCGCCGGCGCTCGTCGAGCGCATGATCGCGGCGGAATCGCGGACCGCGCGCCACCGACGCCTCGACCTCGTGATCGCGGTCGCCTACGGCGGCCGCTGGGACATTGCCCAGGCGGCCCGGCGCCTCGCGCTCGACGTCGCGGCGGGCCGGCGCGATGCGGCGGGGATCGACGAGGACACGGTTGCCGGCAGTCTCGAGACAGCGGGGCGGCCGGCCCCCGACCTCTTCATCCGCACCGGCGGCGAGCGGCGCATCAGCAATTTCCTGCTCTGGGACCTCGCGTACACCGAGCTCTGGTTCACCGACACGCTCTGGCCGGATTTCGACGCGGCCTGTTTCGCCACCGCACTCGAGGACTTCGGCGGGCGCGAGCGCCGCTTTGGCCGCGTCGCTCGCCCGGCAGGCAGCGCCTGATGCTCGGGCAGCGGATCATGACCGCGTTCGGGCTGGTCGCGGTGCTCACGCTGGTGCTGGTCGTGTTGCCGCGCGACCTCGCGGTGCTGGCGCTCGGCGCCCTGGTGCTGATGGGGGCCTGGGAGTGGGGGCGTCTCGCCGGATTCTCGAGCGTGGCCGCGCGCGTCGCCTACACCGCCGCATGCGCCGCCGCGATGGCCGGGCTGTGGTACGTGACGCGGGAATCCGCGGACTTCGAGCTCGTGATGACGTTCACGATGGTCGGCTGGATCCCGCTCTTCGCGTGGATTGCACTGGCGCCGCGCTTCCGCGCCAACGGGCTCGCGGCGATCGCGGGCCTGTGGGCGCTCGCGCCGACCTGGCTTGCGCTCGCGCGGCTGTACCTGCAGGACGGCAACGGGCGGGAGCTCGTGGTATTCGTGGTCCTGCTCGCCTGGGCGGCCGACATCGGCGCTTACTTCGCCGGGCGGAAGTTCGGCCGGCTGCGGCTCGCGCCGGTCGTGAGCCCGAACAAGACCTGGGAGGGCGTGCTCGGCGGCCTCGTCGCGGGTGTCCTGGTCGCGCTCGCCGGTCAGGCCTGGTTCGACCTGCCCGCCGCGGGATTTCTGTCGCTCTGCGTCGCGGCCGTGCTCGTGTCGGTGGTCGGCGACCTGCTCGAGAGCATGTTCAAGCGCCAGCAGGGCCTCAAGGACAGCGGCAGCCTCCTGCCCGGACACGGTGGGATGCTCGACCGGATCGACAGCCTGACGTCCTCGGTCCCGTTGCTCGCGCTCGGCTTCGGCTGGCTCGGGATGGTCGCGTGAAGGGACTCGCGGTCCTCGGCTCGACGGGCACCATCGGCGAGGCGACGCTGGACGTGGCCGGCCGCCACCCGGACCGCGTGCGCATCATCGCACTCGCCGCGCACTCGAATCACGAAGCGCTGTTTGCACAGGTCGAGCGACACCGGCCCGCCGTGGCCGCTCTCGCTGACCGTGCCGCGGCGGCCCGCCTGGCCCAACGGGTCGCAACCGCAGGCCTGCCGACGCGCGTCATAGGTGGCGCCGACGCGCTCGCGGCCGTCGCGACGATGCCCGAAGCGGACGCCGTCATGGCCGCCATCGTCGGCGCCGTCGGCCTCGCCCCGACGCTCGCGGCGGCCGGTGCCGGCAAGCAGATCCTGCTCGCGAACAAGGAATCCCTGGTGCTCGCGGGCAGCCTCCTGCTCGAGGCCGCGCGGCGCTCGGGGGCGACCATCCTGCCGATCGACAGCGAACACAATGCGATATTCCAGTGCCTGCCCGCTGGGACCGTGACCGGCTCGCCGCCGGCGGGAGTGGCGCGCATCCTGCTCACGGCGTCCGGCGGCCCATTCCTGCGCACGCGCCGAGAGGACCTCGCGTCGGTGACGCCCGAACAGGCGGTCGCGCACCCGAACTGGCGCATGGGGCCGAAAATCTCGGTGGATTCGGCGACCTTGATGAACAAGGGTCTCGAACTGATCGAGGCCTGCCACCTGTTCGCCGTTGCAGCCGATGCGGTACGGGTCGTGATCCACCCGCAGAGCATCGTGCATTCGCTGGTGGAGTTCGACGACGGCTCGGTGCTCGCGCAGATGAGCGAACCGGACATGCGCGTGCCGATTGCGCACGCGCTCGGCTGGCCGGACCGCATCGCCTCGGGCGCGGCGCGGCTGGACCTCGTCAAGATTGCGAGATTATCGTTCGAAGATCCTGATTTTGAACGATTTCCATGCTTAAGAATCGCGCAGGAAGCAGCCCGGGCCGGTGGCACGATGCCCGCCGTGCTGAACGCCGCCAACGAAGTCGCGGTCGCCGCGTTTCTTGGCCGGCGGCTGAACTTTGCGAGCATCGCGACAGTCATTGAGTCCGTGTTGCAACAACACGAGGCCGGCCCCGTGCGAAGCCTTGAAGACGCGCTCGCGGCCGACGCCTGGGCGCGGGAGCACGCGTCCGCCGCACTGGCCTCCCGGCAGGCGGCCGGCGCATGAGTTCCGCCATCCTGACTTCCATCGCCGCCTTCATTGTCGCGATCGGCGTCCTGGTGACGGTGCACGAGTTCGGCCACTACTGGGTCGCGCGCCGGCTTGGTTTCAAGGTGCTGCGCTTCTCCATCGGATTCGGCAAGCCGCTGCTGCGACGCGTCAGCCGCGACGCGGACGCGGTGGAGTACGTGCTCGCGGCGATCCCGCTCGGCGGATACGTCCGCCTTCTCGATGAGCGCGACGGCCCGGTGCCGCCGGCGGACGCCCATCGCGCGTTCAACCGGCGGCCGCCGCTCGCGCGCATCGCCGTGCTGCTCGCCGGGCCGGTCGCGAATCTCGTGTTCGCGATCGTGGCGTACTGGATCCTGCTGATGCAGGGCATCCCCGGGCTCAAGCCGGTGATCGGCGACGTCGCCGAAGGCTCGCTGGCGGCGCACTCGGACCTGCGTCCGCTCGACGAGATCACGGCGGTTGCGGGCAAAGCGACGCCGACGCGCCAGGCAGCGGTGCTCGCGATCCTCGAGGGCGTCGTCGAGGAAGGCGCCGTGCCGGTGGAAGTGCGGGGCGAGGGCGGCGGCACGCGCCGGCTGACGCTGCGCGTTCCCGAGGGTGAGCGGCGCGCGCTGACCGAACCCGGCACGTTGCTCGAAGGCCTCGGCTTCTCGTTCTGGTACCCGCCGCAGCCGGTAGTGGTCGGAGAGCTGACGCCGGGCTTCCCGGCCGAACTGGCCGGGCTCGCGCTCGGAGACCGCATCGTCGCGATCGACGGCGAGCCGGTCGACGACTATCCCGATTTCGTCGAGCGCATCCGCGGGCGGGCGGGGGAGGCGACGCGCCTCGCCGTGTTGCGCGGCGGCGAGCGGCGAGAAGTCGAGCTGGTGCCGAAAGCGGTCGAGGAAGAAGGCCGCACGATCGGAAAGATCGGTCTCGGTGCCGCGCGCGGCGACGCAAGCCTGTTCCCTCAGACGATGCGCACGGTCGAGCGCTACGGCCCGTTCGAGGCCGTGCTCGCCGCGACGCGCGAGACCTGGGACAAGAGTGCGCTCACCGTGCGATTCCTGTGGCGCATGCTGACCGGCGACGTTTCGACCAAAAACATCTCCGGGCCGATCAACATCGCCCAGTACGCCGGGCTGACGGCGACCGAGGGCTTCACTTACTATCTCGGGTTCCTTGCCCTGGTTTCGATTTCGCTCGCGGTCCTGAACCTGCTGCCCGTGCCCGTGCTGGACGGCGGCCAGGTCGTGTTCCAGCTCGCGGAAATGGCGAAAGGCGCCCCGCTGTCGATGGAAGCGCAGGTGCTCGGGCAGAAAGTGGGCATCGCGATGCTGGTGGCGCTGATGGGATTCGCGTTCTACAACGACCTTTCGCGGCTGTTCGGCTGATGGCGCGGCGCCAGCGGCCGGGGCCTCGTCGCGCGCAGCGTCGCCGCGATCCTGCTGGCCGGCGCCGGCCTGGCCGGAACCGCGCGCGCGCAGTCGCCGGTCGACTTCACCGTCGGCGACATCCGCGTCGAGGGCCTGCAGCGCATCGCCGAGGGCACGATATACAACTACCTGCCGGTGAACATCGGCGACCGGCTGGACCAGCGGCGGATCCAGGAGGCGGTGCGCGCGCTGTTCGCCACCGGGTTCTTCAGCGACATAGAGTTCCGGCGCGACGGCGCGACGCTCGTGGTCGTGGTGCGCGAGCGGCCCTCGATCGAGAGCTTCGAACTCGCGGGCAACAAGGACGTCAAGACCGAGGACCTGCAGCAATCGCTGCGCAGCGTCGGCCTCGCGACCGGCAAGACCTTCGACCGCTCCGTGCTCGAGGAAGTCCGCGGCTTCCTGACCGACCAGTACTTCAGCCGCGGCAAGTACGCGGTGCGCATCGACCCCAAGGTCGAGGAAGTGCCCGGGCAACAAGGTGCGCATCAAGATCGACATCGTCGAGGGCGCGCGCGCGCGCATCCGCCAGATCAACCTGGTCGGGAACACGGTCTACGACGACGAGGAGCTGCTCGACATCTTCGAGCTCAAGACGCCGAACTGGCTGTCGTGGTACCAGCAGGACGACCGCTATTCGCGCGAGTCGCTGCAGGGCGACATCGAGAAGCTGACGCTCGTACTACCAGGACCGCGGCTACGCCAACTTCGCCGTCGAGTCGACCCAGGTCGCGATCGCACCCGAGATGGACGACATGTTCATCACGATGAACGTGACCGAGGGCGAGGTCTACAAGGTCGGCGAGGTGAAGGTCGCGGGAACGATGAAGGTGCCGGAGGCCGAGCTTCGGCGCCTGCTGATGGTCCAGACCGGCCAGACCTACTCGCGCAAGCTGATCACCCAGACACAGGAGCTGATGTCCTTCCGGCTCGGCGCGGACGGCTACGCGTTCGCGAAGATCGACCCGGTGCCGCAGGCGAACGAGGAAACCAAGACGATCGACCTCACGTTCTTCGTCGACGCCGGCAACCGCGCCTACGTGCGGCGCGTCAACTTCATCAACACCAGCGCGATCGACGACGAGGTGCTGCGGCGCGAGATGCGCCAGATGGAGGGCTCGTACCTGTCGAACGCGCTGCTCGAGCGGTCCAAGGAACGCCTGCAGCGCCTGCCGTACATCGAGGAAGTCGACTTCGAGACGACGCCGGTGCCGGGCACGCCCGGACCTCGTGGACGTCGACTTCAACGTGAAGGAGGGCCTGCCGGGCCAGTTCAGCGGCGGCATCGGCTACTCCGAGTCGCAGTCGTTCATGCTGAACGGCAGCTTCGTGCACTCGAACTTCATGGGCTCGGGCGAGCGCGTCGCGCTCGAACTCGTCACCGGCCGCTACTCGCAGCAGTACAGCCTTTCGCACACGGACCCGTACACCAACATCGACGGCGTGTCCCGGACGATGGCGCTGCAGTATCGCGACGTCACGCAATACGTCTCGGCGGCGTCGGACTTCTCGACCACGACGATGTCCGGGACGCTCGAGTTCGGCTACCCGATCACCGAGTACCAGGGCCTGCGCTTCGGCGTCGTGGCGCAGCGCTCGGACCTGATCGTCAATCCCGTGAGCAGCGCGCCGGAAGCGGTCAGCTGGGTGCGCAACAACGGCAATCCGTACACGCGCGTGATCGAGCGCGAGGTGCCGGGTGTCGACCCCGACGACCCGCCGACGATCCTCGAGACCATCCTGTTCGGCACCAAGTTCAACACCTTCGAACTGGTCGGCAGCTGGTACTTCGACACGCGCAACCGGGCGATCTTCGCCGACCGCGGGCTGCAGCACTCGATGAGCCTTGCGGTCACCGCGCCCGGCAGCGAGGTCGAGTACTACACGATGCGCTACAACTACCTGCAGCTGTTGCCCATCTGGAAGCAGTGGACGCTCGCATTCGCCGGCGACCTCGCCTATGGGGACGCGCTCGGCAAGGACACGACGTCGCTGCCGCCATACCGTCAGTTCTTCGCCGGCGGCCCGGACACGGTGCGCGGCTTCACCGAGAGCCGCCTCGGCCCGAAGGACGGCTTCGGCAATCCCTACGGCGGCAACCTCAAGGTGGTCGGGACGCGCGGAGCTCCTGTTCCCGGTGCCGGCCAAGTGGCGCGCCAGCACGCGCATCAGCGCCTTCTTCGACATCGGCAACGTGTTCTCGCAGGGCACCGGCATCCGCTTCGTCGGCCGCGACGGCCGCACGCCGGTCGACTACGAGTTCGATTACAATGAACTGAAGCAGTCGGCGGGCCTGGCCATCCAGTGGTTCGCGCCGCTGGGCATCTTCCGGTTCAGCTACGGCATCCCGCTGAACGAGTTCAAGGGCGACGGCATCCGCTACGAGGATGAGGTCGAACGCTTCCAGTTCACCATCGGTTCCGCATTCTGATATTCGAGGCGAAACGACACACATGACCAGGCACAACAGTTTTCGGCGCGCTGCTGATCGCGGCGGCCCTCGCGGGCGCGCCCACGGCCGGCGCGCAGGCGCTCAAGATCGGCGTCGTGAATTTCGGGCGGCTGCTCGAGGAATCGCCGCAGGCCAAGGCGGCGCAGCAGGCGCTCGAGAACGAGTTCCTGCCGCGGCAGCGCGACGTCGCCGCGCAGCAGAAGTCGCTGCAGGAGAAGGCGGACAAGCTGCAGAAGGAAGCGGCCGTGATGTCGGAGGCCGACCGCGTGCGCACCGAGCGGGAGGTCCGCGACCTCGAGCTCAACGTCAACCGCCGCTTCAAGGAACTGCAGGAGGACCTGAACCTGCGCCGCAACGAGGAAGTCGGGCGGATGCAGCGCGCGCTGCTGCAGGAAGTGCAGGCCTATGCCCGCGCCAACGGCTTCCAGCTGGTCCTCAGCGAAGGCGTGCTGTTCGCGGCCGAGGGCATCGACATCACGCCGCAGGTCGTTGCCGCCATCAAGTCCAAGGCCCCGGCGGCCGCGGCGACGCCCAAGCCCTAGGGCGAGCGCCGCATGGCCATGACGCTCGGCGAGATCGCGGTCCGCTACGGACTCGAACTCGCCGGCGACCCCGGCCAGCGGGTCGACGGCGTCGCACCGCTGGCTGCCGCCCCGCCGGGCACGCTCAGCTTCTGCACCGGGCCGAAGTACCGCAAGCAGCTCGCGTCGACGCGCGCTACCGCGGTCGTGCTGCCGCGCGAACTCGCCGGTGATTGTCCCGTCGCCGCGCTCGTCAGCCCGCGTCCGTATGCCGCCTGGGCACGCATCGCGAACGGCCTGCACCCGCAGCCGCCGGTGCGCGCCGGCCGTGCCCCGGGCGCGCAGGTCGACCCGGCCGCGGTGGTCGCCGGCTCGGCCTGGATCGGGCCAAACGCGGTGGTGGGCGCCGGCGCCGTGATCGGCGAGCGCTGCTCGATCGGCGCCCACTGCGTGATCGAGCCCGGAGCGCAGGTCGGCGACGACTGCCGCCTGCAGGCCGGCGTGACGCTGTGCCACGGTGTGACCATCGGCGCGCGTTGCCTGTTCAAGCCGGGCGCAGTAATCGGCAGCGACGGATTCGGCCACGCTCCGGACGTCGACGGATACGTCAGGGTGCCGCAGCTCGGCAACGTGCGCATCGGCGACGACGTCGAGGTCGGCGCCAACACGACCGTGGACCGCGGCACGCTCGAGGACACGGTCATCGCCGACGGCGTCAAGCTGGACAACCAGGTGCAGGTCGGCCATAACTGCCGCATCGGGGCGCATACGGTGATCGCGGGCTGCGTCGGCATCTCGGGCAGCTCGGTCATCGGCAGCCGCTGCATGATCGGCGGCGCGGTCGGCATCGCGGGTCACCTCGAGATCGGCGATGACGTGATCGTCACCGGTTATTCGCTGGTCACGCATTCGCTCCCGGGCCCGGGCATGTATTCCTCGGGCATGCCGGCGATCGAGGCGGGCCGGTGGCGTCGTGCGGTGGCGCGACTGCACCGGCTGGACGCGAGACGCGGGCGCGGCACGAAGGGCGGGCAGGGGGACGAATGAGCGAAGGTTTCCCGATGGACGCGCGCGAGGTGCTGGCGCAGCTGCCGCACCGCTACCCGTTCCTGCTGGTCGATCGCGTCATCGAGTGCGTGCCCGGCAAGCGCATCGAGGCGATCAAGAACGTGACCGTGAACGAGCCGTTCTTTCCCGGCCACTTTCCCGGGAATCCGGTCATGCCGGGCGTCGTCATCCTGGAGGCGCTCGCGCAGGCGGCCGGGATCCTCGCCTTCAAGACGGCGGGTGTCGTCCCCGACGAAAACTCGCGCTTCTACTTCGTCGGCATCGACAAGGCGCGCTTCCGGCGGCCCGTCGTGCCGGGCGACCGGCTGGTCCTCAAGGCGACGCTGGAGCGCGCCATCCGCGGAATCTGGAAGTTCGACACGGTCGCCGAGGTGGATGGCGCCGTCGCCGCCTCCGCGACGATGATGGTCGCGCCGGAGATCAAGGCTTGATCGACCCGCATGCGATCGTGGACCCCGGCACCGAACTCGACCCGAGCGTCGAGGTCGGGCCGTTCGCGGTCATCGGTGCCGGCGTGCGCATCGGAGCGGGCAGCTGGATCGGCTCACACGCGGTGATCAAGGGGCCGACCACGCTCGGCCGCGACACGCGCGTATTCCAGTTCGCATCGATCGGCGATGCCCCGCAGGACCGCAAGTACGCCGGCGAGCCGACCCGGCTCGAAGTCGGCGACCGCAACGTGTTCCGCGAGTTCTGCACCGTCAACCGCGGCACGGTCGCCGGCCGCGGCGTCACGACGATCGGCGACGACTGCCTGTTCATGGCGTACTCGCACGTCGCCCACGATTGCATCGTCGGCAGCCAGTGCATCCTGTCGAACTGCACCGCGCTCGCGGGCCACGTGCAGCTCGGCGACTGGGTGATCCTCTCGGGCTATGCGGGCGTGCACCAGTTCTGCAAGATCGGCGCGCACGCCTTCCTGGCGAACAACGCCGCCGTGACGCGCGACGTGCCGCCCTTCCTGCTGGTCGCCGGCTCGCCGGCCGAGCCCAAGGGCGTCAACAGCGAGGGCCTCAAGCGCCGCGGCTTCAGCGCCGAGCAGATCGCGAACATCAAGAACGCCTACCGTGTGCTGTACCGCTCCGGCCTCAAGCTCGCCGAGGCGACCGAGGAGCTGAGGACGCTCGTGCCGTCGCAGCCCGAACTGGCGGCGTTCGTCGATTTCCTCGGCGCCAGCGAACGCAGCATCATCCGCTGATCAAAAGGGGACGCTCCCCTTCAACGCATTAGGACTTCCCACGAACATGCACGCTGACGTTGAAGGGGGGCGTCCCCTTTATTTGACGATCGGCCTCGTCGCTGGCGAGTCCTCGGGCGACAACCTGGGTGCCGCGCTGATGGCGGCGATCACGGAGCGCGCGCCCGGCACTCGTTTCGTCGGCGTGGCGGGGCCGCGCATGAAGGCGGCCGGCTGCGAGAGCCTCGCAGACGCCGAGGAGCTCGCGGTGATGGGGCTGTTCGAGGTCCTGCATCACCTGCCGCGCCTGCTGGCGCTGCGCGCGCGGATCCGCCGCGCGTTGCTCGACCGCCGGCCGGATGTCTTCGTCGGGATAGACGCCCCCGAGTTCAACCTCGGCCTCGCGCCGGCGTTGCATGCGGCCGGCCTGCGCACGGTGCAATACGTGAGCCCGCAAGTCTGGGCGTGGCGGCGAGGTCGCGCGGCGCGCATGGCGCGCTTCCTCGACCTGGTCCTCTGCCTGCTGCCGTTCGAGCGAGGCGTATACGACGCCGCAGGGCTGCGTTCGATCTTCGTCGGCCATCCGCTCGCAGACCAGCTGCCGCTCGAACCCGACAAGGCCGCCGCGCGCGGTGCGCTCGGATTGCCGGGCCCCGGCCCCGTGGTCGCAGTGCTGCCGGGCAGCCGGGCAGGCGAAGTGTCGCGGCTCGCCGCGGATTTCGCCGGGGCCATCGCGTGGCTCGCCGCGCGACGGCCCGGCCTCGCGTTCGTCGCGGCCCTCGCCGGCGAAGCGACTCGCGAGGCATTCGAGTCGGCGCTCGCCACGCATGCGCCGGGAGTCACGGTCCAGCTGTTCATCGGACGCTCCCAGGCCGTACTCACCGCCGCGGACGTCGTGCTCGTCGCTTCCGGCACCGCGACCCTCGAGACCCTGCTATGCAAGCGGCCCATGGTGGTGGCCTACCGGCTCGGTGCGCTCACGGGATTTGCGCTCAAGCACCTGGGCCTGCTGAAGGCGCCTTATTTCGCGCAGCCGAACCTGCTGGCGGGCCGCAAGGTCGTGCCGGAGCTTGCGCAGGGCGACGTCCGTCCTGAGCGCCTCGGCCGTGAAATCGAACGCTGGCTCGACGAGCCCGAGGCGGTCGCGGAGCTTGCGGCCCTGTTTACGGCCATCCACAGGCAGTTGCGCCAGGGCGCCAGCGGACAAGCCGCCGAGGCGGTGCTCGCGATCGCCCGCCAGGCGGCCCCATGAGCGGCCTGGCAGTGACCCGGCCTCGCCTGGCCGGAGGCAGGACCGCAGGGGTTGACGAAGCCGGCCGCGGGCCCCTGGCGGGGCCGGTCGTCGCCGCCGCGGTAATCCTCAGCGCCAACCGGCCCATTCCCGGCCTGCGCGACTCCAAGCAGCTGTCTCCGCAGGACCGCGAACGGCTGGCCGCCCGAGTCCGCAGCAGGGCAATCGCCTGGGCCATCGGCTGGGCCGATGCCGCGGAAGTGGACGTCCTGAACATCCTGGAGGCCTCGCTGCTCGCGATGCGACGCGCGATCCTCGGGCTCGCCGTCGCGCCGGGACGGGTCTGCGTCGACGGCAACCGGTGTCCGGGCCAGCTGATGCTGGGCCTCACCTGCGAGTTCGAGGCCATCATCGGGGGCGATGAGACCGTCCGGGAAATCAGCGCAGCGTCGATCCTGGCCAAGACCGCCCGGGACGCCTTCATGACCCGCGTGTCCCGGCTCTACCCGGACTACGGCTTCGAGCGCCACAAGGGCTACCCGACTGAGGATCACCTGGCGTGCCTGGCGCGCGTCGGGCCCTGCCGGCTTCACCGGCAGAGCTTCTCCCCCGTGAGACGGTAAGATCCCGCGCATGCCATTGCGAGAGGTCCGCGCCGGCAGCCCGGCATTCGTCCACCTGCGGCTGCACACCGAGTATTCGCTCGTGGACGGCATCGTCCGCGTGCCGCGGCTGATGCGGGCGGTCGCCGACGCCGGCATGCCCGCCGTGGCGCTGACGGACCACGGCAACCTGTTCGCGATGGTGAAGTTCCACCGCGAAGCGGAACGGCAGGGCGTGAAGCCACTGATCGGGGCCGACCTCTGGATCGAGGGCGACCATGAACGAGCAGACCCCCTGCTGCTCACGCTCATCGCCAAGGACCTGCCGGGTTTCCGCAACCTCGCCCGGCTTGTGTCGCGCAGTTACCTCGAACGCCAGGGCCGCGGCCGGGCGCTGATCGCGCGCGAATGGCTGGATTCCGCCAGCACCGCGGGGCTGATCGCCCTGTCCGGCGGAGCGCAGGGAGACATCGGCCGCGCGCTGCTCGCCGGCCGGCTGGGCGAAGCTGCGGCGCTCCTTGCAGGGTGGGTTGCGCTGTTCGGCGACCGTTTCTACCTCGAGGTGCAGCGCATCGGCCGTCCGGACGAGGAAGCGCACATCGCCGGCGTCCTTGCGCTGGTCGCGCAACGGCCGGCCCCCCTGGTCGCGACCAACGACGTGCGTTTCCTGGCGCGCGACGAGTTCGAGGCCCACGAGGCGCGCGTCTGCATCCACGGCGGGCACCGCCTGGACGATCCCGGCCGCCCGAAGCGGTACACGCCCGAGCAGTACCTCAAGACGCCTGACGAAATGGCGGCGCTGTTCCGCGACCTGCCCGAGGCGCTGGAGAACAGCGTTGAGATCGCGCGCCGCTGTTCGCTGCCGCTCGCCCGCGGCGACATCTTCCTGCCGGCATTCGAAGTGCCGGACGGCACCGGCGCGCCGGCTTACCTGCGCCGACTCGCGGTCGAGGGCCTCGCACGACGTATTGGCCCTGCGTCGCCGGAGGCGGCGAGCTACCACGCCCGGCTCGAGCAGGAACTCGGCGTCATCTGCGGAATGGGGTTCGAGGGCTACTTCCTCGTGGTCGCGGACTTCATCGGCTGGGCCCGCGGGCGCGAGATCCCCGTAGGTCCGGGGCGCGGCTCGGGCGCAGGTTCCCTGGTCGCGTGGGTGCTCGGCATCACCGACCTCGATCCGATCCGACACGACCTGCTGTTCGAGCGCTTCCTGAACCCGGAGCGCGTGTCGATGCCGGACTTCGACATCGACTTCTGCATGTCGCGCCGCGACCAGGTCATCGATTACGTGGCCGACCGCTACGGTCGGGACCGGGTCTCGCAGATCATCACCTTCGGCTCGCTCGCGGCAAAAGCGGTGGTGCGTGACGTCGGCCGCGTGCTGGGGCTTCCGTACGGCTTCGTGGACGGCGTGGCCAAGCTGATCCCGTTCGAGCTCGGCATCACGCTCGACGACGCGCTCGAAAAGGAGCCGGAACTCAAGCGCCGCTATGGCGCCGAGGACGAGGTGCGCGACCTCATCGACCTCGCGCGACGGCTCGAGGGGCTGGCGCGGAACGCGGGCACGCACGCGGGCGGCGTCGTGATCGCGCCGGGCCCGCTCACGGACTTCACCGCGCTCTACTGCGAAGCGGAAAGCCAGAGCATCGTGACCCAGTTCGACAAGGACGACGTCGAGGAGGTCGGCCTCGTCAAGTTCGATTTCCTCGGGCTGCGCACGCTGACGATCATCGACTGGACGATGCGCCTCATCAACGCGAAGCGCCTTGCCGCGGGCGAGCCGCCGCTCGACCTCGCGCGCCTGCCGCTCGACGACGTGGAGACGTTCAAGCTGCTGAAGTCCGGGCGCACGACCGCGGTGTTCCAGCTGGAGTCGCGCGGCATCACCGACCTGGTGCGCAAGCTGCAGCCCGACCGCTTCGACGACATCGTCGCGCTGGTCGCGCTGTTCCGGCCCGGCCCGCTGCAGTCGGGCATGGTCGACGACTTCATCGCCCGCAAGCACGGGCGCGCCGCCGGCACGATCGACTACCTGCACCCGAGCCTCGCCGAGATCCTGAAACCGACCTACGGCGTCATCCTGTACCAGGAGCAGGTGATGCAGATCGCGCAGATCCTGTCCGGCTACACCCTCGGCGGCGCCGACCTGCTGCGACGCGCGATGGGCAAGAAGAAGCCCGAGGAAATGGCGCGGCAGCGCTCGACGTTCGTCGACGGCGCGGTCGCGCGCGGCGTCACGGCGGCGCGCGCCGGCTACATCTTCGACCTGATCGAGAAGTTCGCGGGCTACGGGTTCAACAAGTCGCACTCGGTTGCCTATGCGCTGCTGGCCTACCAGACAGCCTGGCTCAAGGCGCATTACCCGGAGGCGTTCATGGCGGCCGTGCTGTCCTGCGACATGGAGCACACGGACAAGGTGGTCTCGTTCATAGACGAGTGCTCGGGCCTCGGCATCGAGGTGGAGCCGCCGGACCTCAATGCCTCTAGCTTCGCGTTCACCGTGGCCGGCCCCGGCACGATCCGGTACGGGCTCGGCGCGATCAAGGGCGTGGGCGAGGGTGCGGTCGAGGCGATCGTCGGCGAGCGCGAGCGGGGCGGCGAGTTCCGCGGGCTCCTCGACCTGTGCCGGCGCGTCGACCTCAAGCTCGCGGGCAAGCGCACGCTGGAGGCGATGCTGAAGGCCGGCTGCTTCGACCGCTTCGGGCACACGCGCGCGTCGCTCGCCGCGGCGCTGCCGGCCGCGATCCAGCTCGGCGAACAGCGCACGCGCGCGCACGCGGCCGGCCAGGACGACCTGTTCGGGGGCCTCGCGGGGCCGGCGTCGGCGGACGAGCGCGGGACGATCGAGATCCCGACGCTCCCGGAATGGAGCGAGCGCGAGCGCCTCGCGGGCGAACGCGAGACGCTCGGCCTGTTCCTGACGGGCCATCCCATCTCGGAACACGAGCAGGAACTGCGGCAGGTCGCGCCCGCGCGCATCGCGGACCTCGGCGGCCCGCGGCCCACGGGCGAGCCGCGCTTCGGCGGCGGCCGCAGCGTCACGATTGCGGGCCTCGTGCTCGAGATGCGTCGGCGCGGCTCGCGCATGACGCTGGTGCTCGACGACCGCAGTGCGCGCATCGAGGTGAGCCTGTTCGACGACGTCTGGCAGCAGCACCGCGCGATCGTCGTGCGCGACGCGATCCTCGTGGTCGAAGGGCAGCTGCGTTACGACGAGTTCATCGACGACTGGCGCATCAACGCGAAGAAGCTGACGGCGCTCGACGAGCTGCGCGAGCGCGAGGCGCGCAGGCTGACGATACGCCTGCCGGCCGGCGCCGCCGACGGCCGCCTGATCGCGCGCCTCGAGGACGTGCTTCGCAGCGGCCGCGGCGGGCGCTGCTCGGTCTGCCTGCACTACATCGGCGGAGAGGCGCGCGGCACGCTGACCCTGGACGAGACCTGGGCGGTGCGGCCGAGCCGCGCGCTGGTGGACCAGCTCGCGGGACTGGTCGGCCGCGACGGCCTGCGCTTCGGCTACGGGCCGCGGGCCGGGAACGAAGGGGACGCTCACCTTCATTGACGGCCAGGCAGCCCCGGTGCGAGCCCGTCCGACGAAGGTGAGCGTGCCCTTCGTTTTCGTATACTGTCGCGATGCCGCTGCAATTCCTGGATTTCGAACAGCCGATCGCCGAGCTCGAGGCGAAGATCGAGGAGCTGCGCTTCCTCTCGGAGGACTCGGACCTCAACACGGGCGAGGAGATCGACAAGCTGCGCGCCAAGGCGCGCATGCTCACCAACAGCATCTTCGCGAACCTCACGCCGTGGCAGATCACCCAGCTTGCGCGCCATCCGCAGCGGCCGTACACGCTCGACTACATCCCGCTGGTGTTCACCGAGTTCCAGGAACTGCACGGCGACCGCATGTACGCGGACGACCAGTCGATCGTGGGCGGCGTCGCGCGGCTCGGCGGGACGCCGGTCATGCTTATCGGGCAGCAGAAGGGACGCGACACCAAGGAGCGCGTGCGCCGGAACTACGGGATGCCGAAACCGGAGGGATACCGCAAGGCCCGTCGCCTGATGCTGACTGCGGAGCGCTTCGGCCTTCCCGTCGTCACGCTCATCGACACGCCGGGGGCGTACCCGGGCGTCGGTTCGGAGGAGCGCAACCAGAGCGAGGCCATCGCACGCAACCTGTTCGACATGTCGCGCCTCGCCGTGCCGATCGTGGCCTGCGTGATCGGCGAGGGCGGGTCGGGCGGCGCGCTCGCGATCGGCGTCTGCGACCGCCTGCTGATGCTGCAGTACAGCGTCTATTCCGTGATCTCGCCCGAGGGTTGCGCGTCCATCCTGTGGAAGAGCGCGGACCGGCGCGAACTCGCGGCCGAGGCGATGGGAATCACCGCGGACCGCCTGTCGAAGCTCGACCTGATCGACGAGGTGCTGCCCGAGCCGCTCGGAGGCGCGCACCGCGAACCCCAGCTCATGGCGGAACGCCTGCGTGACACGCTGACCCGCCACCTCAGCGACCTCATGGCGATGCCGGTCGAGGCGCTCCTCGCCGAGCGCCGCAAGCGGCTGCGCGGATTCGGGGTCTACGGCGGGGCCTGAGGTCCATGGCGTTCGCGGCCGATCGGCTCGCCGCCGCGCTCGCCGCTGCCGATCCCGGCTGGGCGGCCGGCGGTGCCTGCGTCGCGCTGTCCGGCGGCCTCGACTCCAGCGTCCTGCTGCACGCGATGGCCGACCTCGCGCGCAACCAGCGGTTCTCGCTGCGGGCGGTGCACGTCGACCACGGACTGCAGGCGGATTCCCGCGCCTGGGCGGAGTCCTGCCGCGAAGCCTGCGCGGCGGCGGGAATTCCGTTGCAGGTGATCGCGCTCCGGCTCGATGCGCCGCGGGGCGCGAGCCTCGAGGCCGCCGCGCGCGAAGCGCGCTACGCCGCGCTCGCAGCGAATCTCGGGCCCGGCGAGCGCCTGCTGACGGCGCATCATCGGGACGACCAGCTCGAGACCGTGCTGATCCAGCTGCTGCGCGGCGCGGGCGTGGCCGGACTGTCGGCGATGCCGGTGCGCGCGCGCCTTGGTCCGGGCTGGCAACTGCGGCCGCTGCTCGACGTGGATCGCGAGGAGCTTCGTACCTTCGCGGAGGGCCGGGGCCTCGCCTGGTGCGAGGACCCGATGAACGGGGCGCTTCGCTTCGACCGTGGCTGGCTGCGTGCGCGGGTGCTGCCGGCGATCCGCGAGCGCTGGCCCGCCGCGTCTGCGACCGTGGCGCGCAGCGCAGCGCACCTTGGCGACGCCGCGCAGCTGCTCGCCGAAATCGCGGCTGTGGACGCGACCGGGATGATCGACGACGGCCGGCTGTCCCTGGCCGCATTCGGCGACCTCTCGCGGCAGCGGCAGGTCAACCTGCTGCGCTGGTGGCTGCGGCGCGAAGGATTGCGACCGCCGCCGACGGCACGCCTGACCGCGGCGCTGCCGGCGTTCCTCGCGGCGCGCGGCGACTCGCAGCCGCTGCTGCGCTGGGACGGCGGGGAACTGCGACGCTATCGGGGCCGACTGTATGCCCTTCCTCCGCCTCCCGCGCGCCTTGGCGCAGTCGCCGCGGATCTCGCAGGCTTGGCCTCGCTCGGGCCGGGGCTCGGGCGGTTCGGTCTCGTCGCGGGCCAGGCCGGGGGCCTGCCTGCGGGCGAGGCCTGGACCATCCGTTTTCGCACTGGAGGCGAGAGCCTGCGGCCACACGCGGGCCGGCCGCGCAAGCGTCTCAAGGACCTGTGCCAGGAAGCGGGCGTCGTGCCCTGGATGCGCGACCGCCTCCCGCTGGTTTGCGCGGGGGATCGCCTTGCGGCGGTCGGCGACCTCTGGCTTGACGCGGATCTCGCCGTGGCACCCGGCGCGCCCTCGCTCACGCCGGTCTGGAGCGGTCGCCCGCGACTCTATTGATAGCGACGTGAATGCCAGCCCGACCGGCGCATTGCGGACATAAGAAAGCGTCTCCTGGGGCCGAAAATGTGACGCAGTTCCCGGGGCCCGGCCGTTCGTGACCCGCCGGCGACCGTACGGCGGCTGCCGCCGCCGGCCCGTCAGGGGCACGGTAATGTCTCGGCGTGCCGACATACCCGAGAGGCCCGACATGACCCGTTCCCGGGGATTCACGCTCATCGAACTGATGATCACTCTCGTGGTCGTCGGGATCCTGGCGGCCATCGCGATACCCGCCTATCGCCAGTCGGTGATCAAGGGAAACCGGCGGGCGGCGCAGTCGGTGATGATGGAAATGATCAACCGGCAGCAACAGTACTTCCTCGCCAACCGTACCTATGCGACGGAAGCGGAGCTGAATTACACACTGCCGCCGGACGTGAGCGGCAACTACGACTTCGACATCGCTCTCGATGCCGGCCCGCCGCCCTTGTTCACCATCACGTTCACGGCGCTGGGCGGACAGGCGAGCGACGGCGACCTGACAGTCGACAGCCTGGGCGGCAAGACGCCGGCGGAAAAGTGGTAGCCATGGCATCGCCGTTGCACAGGAACCGCCAGGACGGCGTCTCGCTGGTCGAGGTCCTGGTCGCGATGATCATCCTTTCGATCGGCCTGTTGAGCCTCGTCGTGCTGCATGGCCGGCTCCATGTGCTGCAGCTCGAGTCCTACCAGCGCTCGCAGGCGCTGATCCTGCTGAACGACATCGCAAGCCGCGTCCAGCTCAATCGCAACGCTGCCGACTCTTACGTCACCGTGGACCCGCTCGGCACCGGCATGGCTTGCGGCGTCGGCGGCGCGACGCGCCAGGAAATCGACGCCAACGAATGGTGTGCCGCGCTCCAGGGCGCAGCCGAAACGCTCGGCGCCAACCAGGTCGGGGCGATGGTGGGCGCGCGCGCCTGCGTCGAGAACATTGCCGCCGGCGAGTATCTCGTCACCGTCGCCTGGCAGGGCATGGCGCCGCTGTCCGCGCCGCCGCCCAGCGTCGGCTGCGGCGCGACCCTCTACGACGGCCCGGACGAGAGTCCCTGCCAGGATGACCTCTGCCGCCGCGTCGTGACGACGGTCGTGCGGATAGCGACACTCACATGAACCAGCACGAAACGCGGCCCGCGACGTTCACGGCGTACGTCCGGCAGGCGGGGCTCAGCCTCGTCGAGTTGATGGTCGCGATGACCATCAGCCTCCTGATCCTCGGCGCGCTGGTCGCGCTGTTCACCAACACGAGCCGCAGCAATCGCGAGTTTGCGCGCGCCAACGGCATGATCGAGAGTGGCCGGCTCGCGATCCAGGTGCTGGAAGCGGACATCCTGCATGCCGGTTACTGGGGCACCTACGTCGCCGGTTTCGACGACCAGACCGCGACTGGCGTCCCGCTCGACGCGCCGACCGCAGTGCCGGATCCCTGCTTCGCGTATGACCCGGCGACCTGGGACGGGCAACTACATCGAGAACCTGATCGGGGTGCCGATGCAGGCATACGACGACGCGACGGTCTGCGCCGGCGTGATTGCCGACCGGCTGGCGGGAACCGACGTGCTGATCGTGCGCCATGCCGAGAACTGCGTGCCTGGCGGCTCCCCCAATTGCGAGGCCCTGGTCGCCGGCCGGCTGTACTTCCAGGCCTCGCTCTGCCTCACGGATGTCGACTCGTACGTGCTCGACACGGCGGGCTTCCCGCTGACCCAGCGCGACTGCGTGACACCCGCAGAGCAGCGCCGGTTCATGTCGACCCTCTATTACGTCCGCGACTATGCCGAGGCGCCCGGGGACGGGATCCCGACGCTGATGCGCTCGCAGTTCGACCTCGCGGGCGGCGTGCTTGCCCACCAGCCCGCGGTGCCGCTGATCGAGGGGATCAACGGGTTCCGCGTCGAATTCGGCATTGACGACCTGAGCGAGACGGGCGATGCAGTCGACTACACGACTGCGGTGGACTGGGTCGATCCCGACACACGCACTTCCGCCACCAACCGCGGGGACGGGGTGCCCGACGATGCATTCGTCCATTGCACGACCGCCGTTCCCTGCGCCGTCGGCGACCTGACGAACGTCTCGGCCGTGCGGCTGTACGTGCTCGCGCGCAGCCGCGAGCCCTCGCAAGGACACGTGGACAGCAAGGCCTATGCGCTCGGAGACGCGGTTCTGGGGCCTTTCAATGACGCATTCCAGCGCCACCTGTTCGTGACCACGATCAGGCTGCCGAACGTGCTGGGGCGGAGGATCACGCCATGAGCAACGTCGCGCCCGCGGGCCAGAAGGGAGCTGCCCTGGTGGTCGGCATGATCATGCTGGTGCTGATCACGCTGATGCTGATCACCGCGCTCAACCTCGGCACGACGAATTTCCGCGCGGTGGCGAACATGCAGTATCGCAGCGAGGCGGTGGCCGCCGCCAACAAGGCGATCGAGCAGGTCATGAGCACGCCTTTCACCGCGGCGCCGGCGGCGGAAACGATCGAGGTCGACATCGACAACGATGCTGACACGGACTACGAAGTCCAGGTGGCCGTGCCGCAGTGCATCTACGCCCAGCCGGCATTCGGCGCCGACCCCAGCAGCCTGTCGCTGCCTGTGAGCATGTCGGCCTCCTCCACCTGGAACACGGTCTGGGACCTGGATGCCACCTCAACCGACGCGGACAACATCGTCGGCGCCAACGCGCGCGTGCGCGCGGGCGTCCGCGTGCTGCTCACCGAGGCCGAAAAGGACGCGGTGTGCCCATGACACAAGAATTCTTCAGGAGCCTTTCCATGAAAAGCAGGGTTGTGGCCGGAGCGCTGGTCGCGAGCGGATTGCTGCTCTGGCAACACGCCGCGCGCGCGGAAGACATCGACCTGTTCGTCCAGCCCGCTGGCGGGAATACCGGCATCCCTAACGTACTGATCATCCTCGACAACACGGCCAACTGGAGCCGCACCGTGGACGGCCAGGCGATCGTGATCAACGAGCTCGACGCGCTCGTGGACACGCTTGCGAACATACCGGTCAACGCCGACGGCAGCCCCGTCATCCGCGTCGGCCTGATGATGTACACCGAGACGGGCAACCCGAACAGCAACGTCAAGGGCGGCTACGTGCGGGCGGCGATCCGCGACATGACAGCGGCCAACAAGTCGCTGTATATCAACCTGTTCAACGGCTTGAATGCGAACGGCGACAAGTCCGACGGCGGCAAGGCGGGCCTCGCGATGGCGGAGGCCTGGCGCTACTACGACGGCATCGCGCCCTATGCCGGCAACAACAAGGTCAAGACCGACTACACGAACAACAACGCCGGCAACGCGGCGTCGAAGGCGATCTATGCATTGCCGGAGAACGCGATCGGCGCCTTCAACGGCTCGCCCTACCACAGCCCGGTCGCCGACGGCGACTGCGGCCGCAACTACATCATCTTCATCAGCAACGGCGCCGCGCAGGACAACAACTCGGACATCGCGACCGGAACGACGTTCCTGGCCCAGGCAGCGAGCGGCGAGGACATTTCCGGCGCGACCAACACGATCCCGATTTCGCCGAGCGGATCGCAGACCAATCCGGCCGACGAATGGGCCCGGTTCATGCGCCGCAGCAGCCTCGGCATCATCACGTACACGGTCGACGTCGACAAGATCGCGACCGGACAGGGGCCGGGCTGGAGCGCGCTCCTCAGGAGCATGGCGGGCGTCAGCAACGGCCGCTATTTCGACGTCACCTCGGGCAACGGGGGCGCCGAGCTCGAAGACGCCTTCGGCCGCATCTTCTCCGAGATCCAGGCGGTCAACAGCGTGTTCGCCGCGGTGAGCCTCCCGGCCAACATCACGACCCAGGGCACCTTCCTGAACCAGGTCTACATCGGCCAGTTCCGGCCGGATGCCGACGCGCTGCCGCGCTGGCCGGGCAACCTGAAGCAATACAAGCTCGGCATCGTGAACAACCAGCTGAGGACACTGGATGCCGACGAGTTCAACGCCATCAATCCTGGAACCGGCTTCCTGTCGGAATGCGCCCGCAGCTTCTGGACGCCAACGACGACCGACACGTACTGGGCGTTCCGGCCGCAGGGCGACTGCATCGCGGTGACGAATTCAGACGTGTCCAACTACCCGGACGGCAACATCGTCGAGAAGGGCGCACAAGGCTACCGGCTGCGGAACGCGACGACCCGCACCTTGAAGACCTGCAGCCCGACGTTTGCCTCCTGCACGACGCTCACCGATTTCAACATCGCGAACTCCGCGATCACGAACACGCTGCTGGGGGCCGCCACGGACGCAGAGCGCGATACGCTCATCAGCTGGATGCGGGGCCTCGACGTCGACGACGAGAACGTCAACGGCAACACGACCGAGATGCGCCCGTCGGTGCACGGCGACGTCCTGCATTCGCGCCCGATCGCGATCAACTTCGGACCGCTGGCCACCCCCGACGTCGTCGTGCTCTACGGCGGCAACGACGGGGTGCTGCGCGCCGTGAACGGCAACCGCGCCAACGCGATCGGCGGCTTCGCCGCGGGCGACGAGATGTGGTCGTTTGTCGCGCCGGAGTTCTACGGCAAGATCAAGCGGCTGCGCGACAACGAAGTGCCGATCGAGTTCGAGGGATCGCCGGCGCCGCCGCCCGACCGCGAGCCCAAGGATTACGGGTTCGACGGGCCGCTCGTGTCCTATGAAGATGCGGCCACCCGGTGGGTGTTCGCGTCCATGCGGCGCGGCGGCCGGTTCCTCTACGCCTTCGACGTGGGCGCCATGGTCAGCGCACCCGGCACCGCGACGCTGAAATGGAAGATCGGCTGCCCGAACCTGGGGGACGACTCAGACTGCTCGAGCGGGTTCGAGGACCTCGGGCAGACCTGGTCCGCTCCGCAGGTCGTCAAGACCAATGGCTACACGGCCACCGGCACGCCGCTCCCGATGCTGATGTTCGGCGGCGGCTACGACGCGTGCGAGGATGGCGATCCGCATTCCTGCACCGCGTCCGCGAAGGGGCGGGGCGTGTACGTACTGGATGCGAATGACGGCAGCCTGCTGATGAGCTTCGCGACGGACCGGCCGGTCGCGGCCAACGTCTTCGTGGTGCCGGACACCGACACCGGGCTCGCCAAGTTCGCCTACGTGGCGGATACCGGTGGCAACCTCTACCGTATCTCCGGCGCCACCGCCAACCAGCCGTTCGACACGACCGCGCCGTCGGCCTGGACGATCACGAAGATCGCCTCGCTCGGCTGCGACGGTGCGGGCGTCACCAGCCCGTCCATCGGCTGCCCGATGAACCGCAAGTTCCTGTCGCCCCCCGACGTGGTCGAGCAGGACGGCGTGTATCACCTGCTGATCGGCTCCGGTGACCGCGAGAAGCCGCTGCAGGCGTTCGCCACAGCCTACGAGGTCGAGAACAAGTTCTTCATGGTCAGGGACAATCCCTCGGACCCGGACTGGCTCTCCGACGAGACCGCGACCTGCGGTTCCGCGGTCATGTGCCTCGATTCGCTCGTCGCGATCGAATTCGACGGGGCCGACCCGGATCCCGCGGACCTGGCGGCCCACAAGGGCTGGGCGCTCGACCTGCGCGACCACGAGCAGGCCGTGACCTCCGCCATCACGGTGTTCGGCACGACGACCTTCAGCACCCACACGCCGACCATCGCGTCAGCGGGCACATGCGCGTCGAACCTCGGCATTGCACGGGTCTACAACGTGCGATTCTCGAATGCCGGGATCGCGGGCGAGGCCAACAACAACCGTGACGAGCCGGTCGCGGGCGGCGGCCTGCCGTCGCCGCCAGTGGCGGGCATGGTGGAGCTCGACGATGGCACCGTCGTTCCGTTCATCATCGGCGCGGTGGGCGATTCGCCGCTCGAGAGCAGCCTGCCGACGCCGCCGACGACGGGCACGCAGCCGAAGAGCCTGACGTATTGGCTCACGGAAAAGTAGGCCGGCGAGCCATGAGCGAAAGCATGACCGTCACCCGGCCGCGCAGGCAGCGGCCGCTCGCGAGGCTTCACGCTGATCGAGCTGCTGGTCGCGCTCACGATCGCCGCGCTCCTGTTCGCGATCGGCGTGCCGATGTTCCGCGACGCGTCGCTCGGCGGCCGCCTGAGCGCGGCCGCCAACAACCTCCTCGCGAGCATCCAGCTCGCGCGCAGCGAGGCGATCAAGCGCAATCTGCCGGTGACGGTCTGCGCTTCCTCCGACGGCGCCACCTGCGCCGGAGGCGGCGGCTGGGAGCAGGGCTGGATCGTGGTCGACGCGGGCGCCACCGTGATCCAGCAGCAGGCGGGACTGCCGGATGGCTACCAGATGACGCAGGCGGGCGGCACGACGCCGATCGCGTTCCAGCCGATCGGCATCGGCGCCACGACCGCGGCCATCACCGTGTGTCGCAACGACCCTCTCGGCTCCCAGGAGCGCGTGCTGTCGGTGCGCGCCGCCGGGTACTCCCACGTCACCACGACCATGACGGGCGTCTGCCCTGACTAGGCTGGTCCGCCAAGCGCCGCTCCGCTAGACTGATCATCCGTCGCAAGCGGGCCGGCAGCGGCCCGCTCCTGTTTACTTCGGCGGCGGGGTCCCTGATGACGAAATTCGTGTTCGTGACCGGCGGCGTGGTGTCCTCCCTGGGCAAGGGCCTCGCCTCGGCCAGCCTCGGCGCGATACTGGAAGGCCGCGGGCTCAAGGTCCGCATGGTCAAGCTCGACCCTTACATCAACGTGGATCCGGGCACCATGAGCCCGTTCCAGCACGGCGAGGTGTTCGTCACCGAGGACGGCACCGAGACCGACCTCGACCTCGGCCATTACGAGCGCTTCGTGCGCACGACGACCGGGCGCAACAGCAACTTCACGACCGGGCGCATTTACGAGCGGGTGATCGCGCGCGAGCGCCGCGGCGATTACCTCGGCGCGACGGTCCAGGTCATTCCGCATATCACCGACGAGATCATCCGCAGCATCCGCCTCGGCGCGGGCGACGCGGACGTCTGCATGGTCGAGATCGGGGGCACCGTCGGCGACATCGAGTCCCTGCCTTTCCTCGAGGCGATCCGCCAGATGGGCTTCGAGCAGGGCCGCGGCAACTGCGTGTACATCCACCTGACGCTGGTGCCGATCGTCGGCGGCTCGGGCGAGATCAAGACCAAGCCCACGCAGCACTCGGTCAAGGAGCTGCGCGGCATCGGCATCCAGCCGGACGTGCTGCTGTGCCGTTGCCGCGACCCGCTGCCCGAGGAACAGCGGCGGAAAATCGCGCTGTTCACCAACGTCGAGGAGCGCGCGGTGATCTCGGCGGTGGACGCCGACGACATCTACCGCATCCCGATCCTGCTGCACGAGCAGCACCTCGACGCCATCGTGTGCGACAAGCTCGGCATCGAGGCGCCGCCGACGGACCTGCGCGAATGGCAGCAAGTGGTGGCCGGCCGCCAGCAGCACGACGCGACGGTCAACATCGCGATGGTCGGCAAGTACGTGCAGATCCGGGATTCCTACATTTCCCTGAATGAGGCTCTGCGACACGCCGGCCTCAAGTCGCGGACCCGCGTCCAGATCCATTACGTGGAGTCCACCGACCTCGAGACCGCCGGCACGGCGAGCCTGGCCGGCATGGACGCGATCCTGGTGCCAGGCGGTTTCGGCGAGCGCGGCATCGAGGGCAAGATCGCGGCCGTGCGTTTTGCCCGCGAGCACGGCGTGCCTTACCTCGGCATCTGCCTCGGCATGCAGGTCGCCGTGATCGAGTACGCGAGGGGCGTGCTCGGGCTGGCGGCCGCGAACTCGACCGAGTTCGAGCGCGGCGCGAAGGACCCGGTCATCGCGCTCATCACCGAGTGGCGCGACCGGAGCGGCGAGACGCTCACGCGTGACGACCGCTCCGACCTGGGCGGCACCATGCGCCTCGGCGCGCAGGAATCGCGCATCCTGACCGGCACCCTGGCACGCCAGGTGTACGGCCGCGACGTGATCCACGAGCGCCATCGGCACCGCTTCGAATTCAACAACAACTACCTCGAGGCCATGCAGAAGGCAGGCCTCTCGATCTCGGCATACTCGGAAGACGGGCTGGTCGAGATCGTGGAACTGCCGGCGCATCCTTGGTTCATCGGCGTGCAGTTCCATCCGGAGTTCACCTCGAACCCGCGCGACGGGCATCCCCTGTTCACGAGCTTCGTGCGCGCGGCGCGCGAGCAGCGCGCCGCCGGCAAGCTCCCGCGGGCGGCGAGCGCGTGAAGCTCGCCGGCAGGGAGATCGGCCCGGGCCAGCCGCTGTTCCTGATCGCGGGTCCATGCGTGGTCGAGAGCCCGCAGCTGACCCAGGACATCGCCGGCGAGCTCAAGGAGATCACCGGCGCGCTCGGCATCCCGTTCGTGTTCAAGGCCTCCTACGACAAGGCGAACCGCTCCTCGCGCGGCTCGTTCCGGGGTCCCGGGATCGAGCAGGGCCTCAAGGTCCTCGCCGACGTGCGTCGCCAGCACGGCGTTCCGGTGCTGACGGACGTGCACGAGGACACCCCCCTGGGCGAGGTCGCGGCGGTCGTCGACGTGATGCAGACGCCCGCGTTCCTGTGCCGCCAGACCAACTTCATCGTCAACGTCTGCTCCCAGGGCAAGCCCGTGAACGTGAAGAAGGGCCAGTTCCTGAGTCCCTGGGAAATGGCGAACGTGGTCGAGAAGGCGCGCTCGACCGGGAACGCCGGGATCATGGTGTGCGAGCGCGGCTTCAGCTTCGGCTACAACAACCTGGTCTCCGACATGCGCGCGCTCGCGGTGATGCGCGAATTCGGGGTGCCGGTCGTGTTCGACGCCACGCATTCCGTGCAGCTGCCGGGCGGCAAGGGCACGGCCTCGGGCGGGCAGCGCGAATTCGTGCCGGTGCTCGCGCGCGCGGCGGTCGCCGCCGGTGTCGCGGGCATCTTCATGGAAACGCACCCGGATCCCGACAAGGCGCTTTCGGACGGGCCGAACGCCTGGCCGCTGCCGCGCATGAAGGAACTCCTCTCGCTCCTCGTCGAGCTCGACCGGGCCGTCAAGGCACGCCCGTTCGCCGAGGCGTCGCTCTGATGCGCATCGTCGACATCCGCGGCCGCGAGATCGTCGATTCGCGCGGCAACCCGACCGTGGAGGCCGACGTCGAGCTCGAGGACGGCACGGTCGGCCGCGCTGCGGTGCCGTCCGGCGCCTCGACTGGAACGCGCGAGGCGGTCGAGCTGCGCGACGGCGATGCCGCGCGCTACCTCGGCAAGGGCGTCCTGCATGCGGTGCAGCACGTGAACGGCGTGCTGCGCGACTCCCTGGTCGGCCGCGACCCTGCGGACCAGGCGGGCATCGACCGGCGCATGCGCGAGGTCGACGGCACCGACAACAAGTCGCGCCTCGGCGCGAACGCGATCCTCGCGGTCTCGCTCGCGAACGCGCGCGCCGCGGCCGAGAGCCAGGGCCTGCCGCTGTTCCGCCACCTCGGCGGCGACGACGCCGTCGTGCTGCCGGTGCCGATGATGAACATCATCAATGGCGGCGCACACGCCGACAACAGCCTCGACATCCAGGAATTCATGATCGTGCCGGCCGGCCTGCCGAGCTACCGCGAGGCACTGCGCTGCGGCGCGGAGATCTTCCATCGGCTGAAGAAGATCCTGCACGAGCGCAAGCTCGCGACCGCCGTGGGCGACGAGGGCGGATTCGCGCCGAACCTGCAATCCAACGAGGCGGCGCTCGGCGTGATCCTGGAGGCCGTCGAGCAGGCCGGCTACCACCCGGGCCATGACGTCTGGCTCGGGCTCGACGTCGCGAGCACCGAGTTCCACGAGCGCGGCACCTACCAGCTCGAATCCGAGGGCCGCAAGTTCAATGCCGCGCAGTTCGCCGACTACCTGGCCGTCGCTCGCCGAGCGCTACCCGATCCTGACCATCGAGGACGGCATGGCGGAGGCCGACTGGGACGGCTGGTCGCTCCTCACGCAGCGCCTCGGCCAGAAGGTGCAGCTCGTCGGCGACGACCTGTTCGTCACCAACACGGAGATCCTCGCGCGCGGCATCGCCGAGAACGTGGCCAACGCCATCCTGATCAAGCCGAACCAGATCGGCACGCTGACCGAGACCCTGGAGGCGATCGAAATGGCGACCCGGGCCGGCTATGCCGCGGTCGTTTCGCACCGCTCCGGGGAGACCGAGGATTCCACCATCGCGGACATCGCCGTCGGCACGGCGGCAACCCAGATCAAGACCGGCTCGTTGTCGCGCTCGGACCGCATGGCGAAGTACAACCAGCTGCTGCGCATCGAGGAACAGCTCGGCGCGCGCGCGCGTTATGCCGGACGCGACGCGTTCCCGGTGAAATGCCGCCAGCCGTAGGGAGCCGAATGCCCGCGGAACATGCTACGCTCCCGGCCCCATGAAGCTCGCCTTCGCCACGCTGCTCGCCGCCCTCGTCCTGCTGCAGTATCGCCTGTGGGTTTCAGACGAGGGCATGCGCGAGGTGTGGCACCTGCGCGAGGCGGTCGAGAACCAGGTCGCCGAGAATGCGCTCCTCGCGGAGCGCAACACCCAGATGAAGGCCGAGGTCGCTGACCTCAAGCAGGGCCTCATGGCGGTCGAGGAACGGGCCCGTAACGACCTCGGCATGATCGCCGCCAACGAAACCTTCTACCAGGTGGTCGACGCGAGCCACAGCGCGCCGGATGGCGAGCCTGCCGCGCCCGCCTCGATGCAGGCCCAGATCACCCGCTGACGCGCCGGTGGCCGTGCGTATCTGGTTCGTGATCGCCGCAGCGGGCCAGGCCCGGCGTTTCGGCGGGCCGGTCCCGAAACCCTATCTGCGCATTGCCGGCAGGACGATGCTCGAGCGCGGCCTGCGCATGTTCGGCTCGGTGAAAGGCATCGCCGGCGGCGTCGTCGTGCTCGCGAACGGGGACCGGCGCTACGAGCGCTTGCCGCCCGTCATGCGGCGCGGCGTCGTAGCCGTAGCCGGGGGACCGACGCGGGCGGCCTCGGTGCTGCATGGATTGCAGGCGCTCGTCACGGCCGCGCCGGACGACTGGGTGCTGGTGCACGATGCGGCGCGGCCGTGCCTGCGGCGTCCGGATGTGGAAGCCCTCATCGCCGCGTGCCGCCGTGACCCGGTCGGCGGCCTGCTGGCGGTGCCGGTGGCGGACACGGTGAAGCAGGCGGACGGCCGCGGGCGCAGCGCGTGTACGGTGCCGCGCGAGCGGCTGTGGCTTGCACAGACGCCGCAGATGTTCCGCCATGGCCGGCTGCTCGCGGCCTTGACGCAGGCCCTGGCCACGGGATTCGAGCCGGGCGACGAAGCCGCCGCGATCGAGAAGCTGGGCGATGCGCCGCTGCTCGTGGAAGGCTCGCCGCTCAACGTGAAAGTGACCCGTCCGGCCGACCTCGCTTTCGCCGCGGCGGTCCTGCGCATGGGCCGGAGGCGCGCTTGAGGATCGGCTACGGCTTCGACGTGCACCGCTTCGGGCCCGGCGAATCGGTCCGGATCGGCGGGATCGAGATCGCGCATTCCCAGGGCGTCGTTGCCCATTCCGACGGTGACGTGCTGCTGCATGCGCTGATGGACGCGCTGCTGGGTGCCGCCGGCCTCGGCGACATCGGGCTCCTGTTCCCGCCCGGGGATGCCCTGCTATGCCGGCGCCGACAGCCGCGTGCTGCTGCGCGACGTGGTGGCGCGCGTGGTGGCGCGCGGCTTCGCGATCGAGAACTGCGACCTCACGCTGGTCGCCGAGTCGCCGCGTATCGGGCCGCACCGCGACGCAATCTGCGCCGCCATCGCCGCCGACCTCGGCATCGCGCGCGACCGCGTGAACCTCAAGGCGACCACCGCAGAGGGCCTCGGCGCGGTCGGCCGCGGCGAGGGCCTCTCCGGGCACGCCGTCGCGCTGCTGCGGGACACGAATGACGGCTGAAGCGCCGGCTGCGGATCCGTGGCAGCGCATCGCGCTCGACCCGCCGCGCGCCTGGGGTGAAACGCCGGTGTCGGGCGCATTGCGGGTGGAACTCGCGGATTTCCACGTCGAGGAACGGCTTGGCTTCGCAGCCGACGGCGGCGAGGCGCACCGGCTGCTGCTGGTCGAGAAAGCCGGCGCCAACACGCTGTTCGTCGCGCGAGCGCTCGCGGTACGTGCCGGCATTCCCGCCGGCGAACATAGGCTTCGCCGGGCAGAAGGACCGGCGCGCGATCGCGCGCCAGTGGTTCTCCGTGCCCGCGTCGAGGAGCACCGCCTCGTTCGTCGGGTACTCGGGCGAGGGGTTCCGCGTGCTGGCCGAACATCCGCACTCGCGGAAACTCAGGCGCGGCGCCCTGGCCGGAAACAAGTTCCATATCCGCGTGCGCGGACTGCAGGGCGATGCCCGCGCCATCGACGCGCGCATCGCGCACCTGGCGGCCGCCGGCGTCCCCAACTATTACGGGCTGCAGCGCTTCGGCCGCGACGGCGCAAACCTCGGACGCGTGCGGCAGTGGCTCGCGAGCGGCCGGCTGCCGCGCGGCCGGGAGCCGCGAGCGTTCCTGCTCTCGTCCGCGCGTTCGCTGGCGTTCAACGCGGTGCTGTCGGCGCGCGTCGCCGCCGGCACCTGGAATCGCCTGCTGCCCGGCGAGGTCGTGAACCTGGCCGGCAGCCAGTCGGTCTTCGCCGCCGAACACCCCGACGAAGGGCTGCACCGGCGGCTGGAGGAGGGGGACGTCGCGCCGACCGGCCCGCTGTGCGGTACCGGCGGTGTGCTGCCGGGCGGCGAGGCCGCGCGCATCGAGGCCGCGGCCCTCGCGGATGTCGCGCCGGTCCCGGGGCTGCTCGCGGCGGTCGGCATGCGCGGCGAGCGGCGCGCCCTGGTCCTGCGGCCGGGCCCCGTCCGCCACCGGCTCGAGGGCGACACGCTCGACATCGAGTTCGACCTGCCGCGGGGCGCGTTTGCCACCAGCTTCCTGCGCGAACTCGTCGACGTGCGTGTGCCGGAACCGGCCGGCGACTGAAGTCAGCGCGCCAGCAGCACGTAGAGTGCGCCGGTGCCGCCGTCGTTGCGGCGCGCCGAGCAGAACGCGACCACGTCGCCGTGCCTGCGCAGCCAGCGATTCACCGCGGACTTCAGCACGGGCCCGCGATGGCCGGAGCCCAGCCCCTTGCCGTGGATGATCCGCACGCAGCGCTGTCCCTGGGAAACGGCCTCGGCGAGGAACGAGCCGAGCGCGGCCCGAGCCTCGTCCTGCGTCATGCCATGCAGGTCGAGCTCGTCGCGGATCGAGTACTCGCCGCGCCGGAGCCGGCGCAGGACCGCATCGGAGATGCCGTCGCGGCGGAACCCGAGCTCGTCGCCGGACTCGACGCCGAGGTCGTGCGCGTCGAACGCGAGCAGGTCGGCGAGGACGCGGGCTTCGTCCGCGCGACGGGACGCGGCGCGCGGGCGGCGGCGTTCGCGCTCCGGCGGACGCTTCGGCTGCTTGAGGGGTTTCGCGTCGCGTACCGCGGCACGAAACAGCGCGCGATCCTCGTCCTTGATGGCGGCAAACTCCGTCCATGCGCCGCGACGGCGCTCTTACAGTATAGTGCGCCCCGGTCGCGAAACACGCGGCCGGGAAGGTATACCGGACCGTGAAGATCCTGCTCGCCAACGATGACGGCTATCGCGCCGAGGGACTGCGCTTTTTGCGGGAGGGACTCGAGGGCGTCGCGCCGCTCACGGTCGTCGCGCCCGACCGCAACTACAGCGGCGCCAGTCATTCGCTCACGCTGGAGGTGCCGCTGCGCGTGCAGCGGGTGGATGCCGACACCTGGTACGTGATCAACGGCACGCCGACCGACTGCGTGCACCTGGCGATCACGGGCCTGTTCGATTTCGAGTTCGACATGGTGGTTTCGGGCGTGAACGACGGCGCGAACCTCGGCGATGACGTGCTCTATTCGGGGACCGTCGCCGCCGCCATCGAGGGACGCTTCCTCGGGCTGCCCACGGTCGCCGTGTCGCTGGTGGGCGGGGGCGGAGCGGGCCCGCACTTCGCGACCGCCGCGCGCGTCGCGCGCGAGCTGGTGCTGCGCCTGCTCGCGAAGCCGCTGCACCGGTCGATGATCCTGAACGTCAACGTGCCGGACCTGCCTTACGAGGCGCTGCAGGGTTTCGAGGTGACGCGGCTCGGTCACCGTCACCGCGCCAAGCCCGCGGTCCGCGGGCTCGACCCGCGCGGCCGGGAAATCTTCTGGATCGGGGCCGCCGGCGCAGGCCAGGACGCGGGACCCGGCACCGACTTCCACGCGGTCGCAAACGGCGTCGTGTCGGTGACCCCGTTGCAGGTCGACCTCACGCGCCATGCCGCGCTCGAGAGCTTGCGTGAATGGCTGCGGGAGCCGACCGCTTGAGCAGCGAGCGCAGCGGCATCGGCATGACGAGCGCGCGCACGCGCGAGCGGTTGATCCAGCGCCTCACGGAGCAGGGCATCCGCGATGCGCGCGTGCTCGACCGCATCCGCAACGTGCCGCGGCACCTGTTCGTGGACGAGGCGATCGCCAGCCGCGCCTACGAGGACACGGCACTGCCGATCGGGCACGGCCAGACCATCTCGCAGCCCTACGTCGTCGCGCGCATGACCGAGGCCGTGACGATCGGCGGCACGCCCGACAAGGTGCTCGAGATCGGCACGGGCTGCGGTTACCAGACGGCGGTGTTGTCGCCGCTGGTCGGGCGCATCTACAGCATCGAACGCATCGAGCCGCTGCTGGACCGCGCGCGGGAGCGGCTGCGCGAGCTGGGGATCCGCAACGTGCGCTTCAAGCATGGCGACGGCGCGGAGGGATGGCCTTCGCAGGCGCCATTCGACGCGATCCTGCTCGCTGCCGCGCCGCACGCGCTGCCGCAGAAGCTTCTGGAGCAGCTGGCTGAGGGTGGACGACTCGTCGCCCCGGTGGGTCCGGAGGGGCGCCAGGAACTCCTGCGCTTCACGCGGCACAAGGACCAGTTCCTGCGCGAGCGGCTCGGGTTCGTCAGCTTTGTACCCCTGCTGGGCGGTGTGACCTGAGGCCATGGGCCGCATGCGCCGTACTGATTGCGATCGCCGGCTGTTCCGGCCCCGACCGCAGGCCCGACGCGCCTGACCATCATGTCGTTCGGGCCGGCGAGACGCTGTACTCCATTGCCGGGCGTTATGGTCTCGACTGGCGCGAGCTCGCGCGCGTCAACGGCATCGGCGGCGACTACCTGATCCGGCCCGGGGAACGCCTGCGCCTTCCGTCGCCCGGGGCGAGCCGTCACGGCCGCCCGTCCGGCGCAAGCGCCACCAGCGCCGCGCGCTTCGCCCGACGACCCCGAGCACCGCCCGCCAGCCTGGCGTTGGCCGGTCGACGTCGGCACGGTGGTTGGCGTCGTGCGCCAACCCTCCGGCGGCGTCGGCCTTCGCATCGACGGCGGGCTCAACCAGCCGATCCTCGCGGCGGCCGACGGCAAGGTCGTGTACACCGGCACCGGCCTGCTTGGCTATGGCCAGGTCGTCATCATCAATCACGCGCGTGGCTGGCTCACGGCGTACGGCCACAATGCCTTCGTTCAGGTGAAGGAGGGCGAGGAAGTGCGCGCAGGCCAGCGCATCGCGTCCATGGGGGTCGGGCCGGGGCAACGGCCGATGCTCTACTTCGAAATCCGGCTCGAGGGTGACGCGCTCGACCCGCTGACGCAGCTACCGCCGCGTTAGTCGGTGCCGGGTCGCACTTATCGCACTTATTTGCGCGATTGGCCCACGCAGACGCCGTCTGCCGTGGCCATCGCGCAATAAGTGCGATTAGTGCGACCCGGCACCTCTTAGAGGATGAGGGCGACGGCGACGTCGCGAAGTTCGCCGAGCAGCACGTTGTAGGTGCGACAGGCGGCGCGGTTGTCCATCACCTCGAGGCCGATGCCGCGCGCGGCGAAGTCGGCATAGAGCGCTGGACCGGGCAAGCGCTGCCGTTCGCCGGTCCCGAGCAGGACGACTTCGGGGCGCAGCGCGACCAATGCTTCGAAGTCGCCGATGGACAGCGCATCCACGGCGGGAGGCCGCCAGTCCTCGAGTACCACGTCGCGGGTGACGATCACGCTGCCCGCGATGGAGCGTCCCTGCAGGCGGACCTCGCGGTCGGTGCAGGCCACGATCGCATTCGCCTGGTCCGAATTCTCGCGTGTGAATTGCATGGTGCTGCCGGACAATATAGCCAATCCTTGCGGCCGACCACCGCTATGATGCCGCCGATGAAGCTCCGTGACCTGCCGCGCGCCGACCCGCCACAGCTTCGGCGCAGGCCAGTGGGAGACGCGGGCGCGCTGCCCGACGGCCTGCACCCGGTCCTGCGGCGCGTGTATGCATCGCGCGGCGTCGGCAGCGCGGACGAGCTGTCTCTGGAGCTGCGCGGCCTGCTTCCCGTCTCGACGCTCGACGGCATCGGGCCCGCGACGGAGCTCCTCGCCGCGCACGTGGAGCGCGGCTCGCGCATCCTGGTCGTCGGTGACTTCGACGCGGACGGCGCGACCAGCACGGCGCTCGTCCTGCGCCAGCTGGCTCGCCTCGGCCACAAGAACGCGGGCATGCGCGTACCCGACCGGATGCGGCACGGGTACGGCCTGACACCGGCGCTCGTCGCGGAGCTCGTGGACGAACGGGCGGACTTGCTGATCACGGTGGACAACGGCGTCTCGGCGCATGCCGGCATCGAGGCCGCGCACAAGCTCGGCATGGAAGTCCTCGTCACCGATCACCACCTGCCGGGGCCCGCGCTGCCGCAGTGCGCCGCGCACGTGAACCCTAACCTGCCGGAGGCCGCCTTCGGCAGCCGCGCGCTCGCCGGCGTCGGCGTCGCTTTCTACCTGATGGCGTCGCTGACGCGCGAGCTCGAGGGACGGCGCGGCCAGCGCCTGGCCCCGGTGGCGGACCTGCTGGACCTGGTGGCGCTCGGCACGGTGGCGGACGTCGTGCCTCTCGACCGCAACAACCGGATCCTGGTGCAGGAAGGGCTGCGACGCCTGCGCGCGCGCGCGGCGACGACCGGCCTCATGGCGCTCGCTCGCGTCGCGGGCTGCCGCATGGACGAGATGTCGGCACGGCAGCTCGGGCACCAGATCGCGCCGCGCCTCAATGCCGCCGGACGCATCGACGACATGGCAGTCGGCATCCGCTGCCTGCTGACGGACGACCCCGCCGAAGCGCTGTCGCTCGCGGGCGAACTCGACCGGCTCAACCGCGAGCGTCGCGACCTGGAGGCCCGCATGCGCGAACAGGCCGTGTCTGCGGTGCGCAACCTCCGCATCGCGGATGGCCAGCTGCCGCCGGGCCTCACGTTGTTCGATCCGGGCTGGCACGCGGGCATCGTGGGGCTTGTGGCCTCGCGCATGAAGGACCGGTTGCACCGGCCGGTGGTCGCGTTCGCGCCTGCGTCCGCAGACGAACTGCGCGGCTCCGCGCGCTCCGTCGCGGGAGTGCACGTGCGCGATGTGCTCGAAGCGGTCGCGACTCGCCATCCCGGGCTGATCGACCGTTTCGGCGGCCATGCAATGGCCGCGGGACTCACCCTGAAGCGGCCCGCGCTCGCGCAATTCGCGGACGCCTTCGCGGACGAGGTCGGGCGCCGGCTCACGCCGGCCCAGATGCAGAACGTGCTGGAAACCGACGGCGAGCTTTCCGCGGCGGAACTCACGCTCGACGACGGCGCGGGCGATCGAGTCCGGCGGACCCTGGGGCCAGGCATTCCCCGAACCGGTGTTCGAAGGCGAGTTCACGGTCGCGGACATGCGCGTCGTCGGCGAGCGGCACCTCAAGCTGTGGCTGCGCCTCGATCCAGCGTCGCAACCGGTCGAGGCGATCGCGTTCGGCTACTTCGACGAGGACGGCGCCAGGCGCCCGGCGGCCGGCGCGCGCGCGCGGCTCGCATACCGGCTGCAGTCCACGAGCTTCGGCGGCACGCCGCGCGCGGAGCTGCTCGCCGAGCACGTCGAATGGCGGGCCTGAGCCTCTGCTAGACTGCCGCCCCCATGGAAACCGCGCCGACACGCCGGCTGATCGAGGACCTCACGGAGCGCCTGAAGGCGCTGAGGGGGTACCTTTGAGTATGACTCGAAGCGGGAGCGTCTCGAGGAGCTGAACCACGAGCTGGGCGATCCGGCGATCTGGAACACGCCGGAGAAGGCGCAATCCCTTGGCCGCGAGCGCGCGAGGCTCGAAGTCCATCACCACCGAACTCGACCAGCTGGCGGCCGGGCTCGCGGACGCCGCGGAGCTGCTCGACCTCGTCGAGGCCGAAAGCGACGAGGCGGGATTCGCCGAGATCGCCAGGGACACGGCGGTCCTCGACCGGCGCGTTCGCAAGCTCGAACTGTCGCGAATGTTTCCCGGCGAGATGGATCCGCGCGGCGCGTTCCTCGACATCCAGGCCGGCGCAGGCGGCACCGAGGCCCAGGACTGGGCCTCAGATGCTGTTGCGGATGTACCTGCGCTGGGCCGAGGCCCGGGGATTCACCGTGACCGTGACTGACCAGAGTCCCGGCGAAGTCGCCGGCATCAAGAGCGCCTCGATCGAGGTCGACGGCGACTACGCGTACGGCTGGCTGCGCACCGAGACCGGCGTGCACCGGCTGGTCCGGAAGTCGCCGTTCGATTCCGGCAACCGGCGGCACACGTCCTTCGCATCGGTGTTCGTCTCGCCGGTGATCGACGACGAGATCAATATCGAGGTGAACCCGGCCGACATCGAGATGGACACTTACCGCGCGAGCGGGGCGGGCGGCCAGCACGTCAACAAGACCGATTCGGCGGTGCGCCTGCGTCACCTGCCGTCCGGCATCGTGGTCGCCTGCCAGGGCGAGCGCAGCCAGCACAAGAACCGCTCGACCGCGATGAAGATGCTGAAGGCCAAGCTCTACGAGCTGGAGGTCAACAAGCGCAATGCCGCCGCGCGCGTGCTCGAGGACCAGAAGACGGACGTCGGCTGGGGCCACCAGATCCGTTCCTACGTCCTCGACCAGTCGCGCATCAAGGACCTCAGGACCGGCCACGAGACCGGCAATCCCCAGGCCGTGCTGGACGGGGCGCTCGATCCGTTCATGGAAGCGAGCCTCAAGCAGGGACTGTAAGCTCTCGACCATGAATCGCAACGACGAGAAGCCGCCCGCGGACGAGAACGCGCTGATCGCCGAGCGGCGCGCGAAGCTCGCGCGCCTGCGCGAGGCGGGCATCGCCTTTCCCGAACGATTTCCGGCGGGATGCGCTCGCGGCCGACCTGCACGCGACCTACGCGGCAAGGGGCGACGAGTGGCTCGCCGCGAACCCGGTGCGGGTGCGCGTCGCGGGGCGCATGATGTTCAAGCGCCTCATGGGCAAGGCGTCGTTCGCGAAGCTCCAGGACGCGAGCGGCCAGGTCCAGCTGTACCTGCAGGCGGATGCCCTCGGGGCCGCCTACGAGGCGTTCAAGGGCTGGGACGTGGGCGACATCGTCGGCGCCGAAGGCGTCCTCATGCGCACGCGTGCCGGCGAGCTGTCGGTGCGCGCGGACTCGGTGCGCCTGCTGGTGAAGGCGCTGCGTCCGCTGCCCGACAAGTGGCACGGCCTCGCCGACACCGAGACGCGCTACCGACAGCGCTACGTCGACCTGATCGTCAACGATGCCGCGCGCGAGACATTCCGCACGCGCACGCGCGTGGTGCGGTTCCTGCGCGACTTCCTCGACGCCCTCGGCTTCCTCGAGGTCGAGACGCCCGATGATGCAGCCGATCCCGGGCGGCGCGGTCGCGCGGCCGTTCGTGACGCACCACAACGCGCTCGGGCAGGACATGTACCTGCGCATCGCACCGGAGCTGTACCTCAAGCGGCTCGTCGTCGGCGGCTTCGAGCGCGTGTACGAGATCAACCGCAATTTCAGGAACGAGGGGCTGTCCACGCAGCACAACCCCGAGTTCACGATGCTCGAGCTGTACCAGGCCTATGCCGACTGCGCGGATTTCATGGTGCTGGTCGAGCGGATGATGCAGGGCCTCGCGGATGCGGTGCTGGGCGCGCGCAGCCTGGACTACCAGGGCCGGCGCATCGAATTCGGCACGCCCTTCGCCAGGCTGTCGGTCGAGGAGGCGGTCGCCGCCGCCAACCCGGACCTCGACCGCGCGAAGCTCCGCGACGCGGCCTGCCTGCGCGCCGCCTGCGCCAGGCTCGGTCTCGAGCCCGGCAAGGACGACGGAGCCGGGGCGCTGCTGATGGCTATCTTCGAGAAGACGGCGGAGCATGGCCTCGTCCAGCCGACCTTCGTCCATTCCTACCCGACGGAAGTCTCGCCGCTGTCGCGGCCACGGGACTCGGACCCGTTCGTCACCGATCGTTTCGAGTTCTTCGTCGACGGCCGCGAGCTCGCGAATGGCTTCTCCGAGCTGAACGATCCGGAGGACCAGGCCGAGCGGTTCCGTGCGCAGGTGCGGCGGCGCACCGCGGGCGACGCGGAGGCGATGTACTTCGACGGGGACTACGTCCGGGCCCTCGAGTACGGCATGCCACCCGCCGCGGGACTCGGCGTAGGCATCGACCGGCTGGTGATGCTGCTGACGGATTCGCCGAGCATCCGCGACGTGCTCTTGTTCCCGCAGCTCCGTCACCAGGTCGAAGATCAGGCAGGAGCCTGACGACGGGGGCGTTTCCCGCGTCAGTCCTCGGCGTCGATGGGCGCGGGCGGCGGAATCGCGTAGGGGAGGTCGGCGGGGACGAACTCGGAGCCGCCGGGCCGGGTGCCCAGCAGGTCGCTGCAGAAGCGCAGCTCGACGACCGCGAGGCATTGGGTGGATGACTCGTCCCGTGCGGCGACGACGACCTGCGCGGCGAGTGCTTCGCCGCTGAAGAGTGCCTGGGCCGGCTGCAACGTGGCGTCGGGCGGGCCGACGTAGCGCAGCGTGCGGCGCTTGAGCCGGCCCAGGTGCTGCGCGCGCGCCACGATCTCCTGGCCGACGTAGCAGCCCTTGCTGAAGCTGATGCCGCCGATGAGGTCGAGGTTCAGCATCTGCGGCAGCCACAGCGCCGCGGTCGCCGGCATCACCGACGGCTCGCCGTCTGCGATGCATGCGCGGTCCCATTCCTCCGGTCGGGTGCGCGGGATCGCGGCCAGCGTGGCATCGAGCGCCGGCCGCGTGCCTGCGAGCAGGATGCGGCGCGGGCTTGCGACCATCATGGCGAGGCCCGCGGCCGCCGCGGCTGCCTGCGACCAGCGCGCATCCGGCTCGGCATCGAGGAGTCCGGCGACCTCGAACAGCCGGCTGCGGTCCTCGAAACGGACGTCGGCGCGCAGTACGTAGGCCGAAAGCTGCGCGATGAGCGTCGTGCGCCAGCTTCCGATGGAGCACGAGCAGGACGTCGTCGCCGTCCGCCGCCAGCCGCAGCGTCGCGAGCACGCGGCCCTGGCGGTTGCAGAACGCCGCCAGCATGCCGGGATGTCGCTCGAGCCCCAGCATGTCGTTCGACAGCTGGCCCTGGAGGAAGCTGCGCGCGTCGCGTCCCGTGACCGCGACGACGGCCAGGTCGGGCAGCAGCGCGGTGCGGACGTTCGTCATCGCGACATCGTAGCGCAGCGCATCTCGCCGAACGCGCGGCAATTGGCCGTGGGAAGGCCTGATCCCTTCTGGCAGAATGGCTTAGCGATGCCACTATCCCGCCGACCGGCCGCTGTCCCCGCACCTGCAGGTGTACCGGCCGATGTACACCATGGTGCTGTCGATCCTGCATCGCTCGAGCGGGCTGTACCTGTCCGCCTGCGGATTCGTGTTCGTCGCCTGGATCTCGGCCGCCGCGCTCGGGCCGGACGCCTATGCCTGCGTGACGAACTTCATCGGCACGCTGCCGATGCGCATCGCGCTCGCCGTGGCGCTCGCGGCGTTCTGGTATCACCTGTTCGCCGGCATCCGCCACCTCGCCTGGGACGCCGGTTTCGGCTTCGAGAAGAAGGTGGCGCGTGGGTCCGGTGCCCTGGTCGTGGCGCTGGCGGCCGCCGCCTGCGCGGCGACGCTCCTGCTGTCTCCCGCGGGACGCTTCCTGGCGGGCCTGTCGTGAACGCGGGTCGCGCGAGCCGCCACTGGCGCAACCAGCGAATGACTTCGATCGCGCTGCTGCCGCTCGGTCTCTGGTTCCTGTTCTCCTTGCTCGGGCAGCCCGCGCTGGATCACGCGATCGTCGCCGGCTGGTTCGCCAGCCCCGTGCAGGCGCTGCTCGGCGCGTTGTTCGGCGTCGCCCTGCTGTGGCACTCGATGCAGGGCCTGCAGGTCGTGCTGGAGGACTATGTCGCCGGGACGCTGCGCACGTCGTGCATCGTCATCGCGCGGCTGTTGCACCTCGCTGCCGGCATCGCGCTCGCCGCGGCCCTCGCCCGTCTGGCATACGGGGGCGCCGCATGAGCGTGTACCCCGTGATCGACCACCGCACCGACGTCGTCGTCGTGGGCGCCGGGGGCGCCGGATTGCGCGCAACGCTGGGTCTTGCCGAGGCGGGACTCGAGACTGCCTGCGTCACAAAGGTGTTTCCGACGCGCAGCCACACGGTGGCGGCGCAGGGCGGCATCAGCGCCGCCCTCGGCAACATGGGCGACGACGACTGGCGTTACCATTTCTACGACACCGTGAAAGGCTCCGACTGGCTCGGCGACCAGGACGCGATCGCCTACATGTGCCGGGAGGCGCCGGCCGCAGTGATCGAGCTCGAGCACTACGGGCTGCCGTTCTCGCGCACCGAGGATGGGCGAATCTACCAGCGTCCATTCGGCGGGATGACGACCCATTACGGAAAGGGCATCGCGCAGCGCACCTGCGCGGCGGCGGACCGTACCGGGCACGCCATGCTGCACACGCTCTACCAGCAGAGCCTGAAGCATCGAGCGCAATTCTTCATCGAGTACTTCGCGATCGACCTGATCATGCACGAGGGCGTCTGCCTCGGCGTGCTTGCGCTCGACATGGCGGCGGGCACGCTGCACCGGTTTCTCGCCCAGTCCACGATCCTCGCGACCGGCGGATACGGGCGCGCCTACTTTTCCTGCACCTCGGCCCACACCTGCACCGGGGACGGCAACGGAATGGTGCTGCGCGCCGGTCTTCCGCTGCAGGACATGGAATTCGTCCAGTTCCACCCGACCGGCATCTACGGCGCCGGCTGCCTCATCACCGAGGGCGTGCGCGGCGAGGGCGGCATCCTCAGGAATTCCGACGGGGAGCGCTTCATGGAGCGCTATGCCCCGAACGCCAAGGACCTCGCCTCGCGCGATGTCGTGAGTCGCGCCATGACGATCGAGATCCGCGAGGGCCGGGGCGTCGGTCCGCATCGCGACCACCTGTACCTGCACCTCGAGCACCTGGGCGCAGACGTGATCGCAAAACGCCTTCCGGGCATCGCCGAGACGGCCAAGGTTTTCGCCAACGTGGACGTCACGCGCGCGCCGATCCCCGTGCAACCGACCGTCCACTACAACATGGGCGGCATTCCCTGCAACGTGAGAGGCGAGGCGTTGACCCGCGACGGCGGTTCCGAACGGGTGGTGCCCGGGCTGATGGCGATCGGCGAGGCCGCCTGTGTCTCGGTGCACGGCGCGAACCGGCTCGGCTCGAATTCGCTGCTGGACCTGGTCGTGTTCGGCCGTGCCGCGGCGGCCCACTGCGCGGCAACACTGCAGGCCGGAGCTACCGTCGCGGAACCGCGTCCCCGGACCATGGACGCGCTGCTCGCGCGCTTCGACCGGTTCCGGAGCGCTGCGGGCAGGCGTCCGGCGGCGACGCTGCGGGACGAAATGCAGCGCGCGATGCAGCGCGACGCCGCCGTGTTCCGCACCGGGGACTCGCTGGCCGAGGGCTGTGCCGCGCTCGGAAGCTGTTTCGCGGCGCTGCGGGAGCTGCGGATCTCGGACCGCTCGCTGGTGTTCAACACCGACCTCGTCGAGGCGCTCGAACTCGACAACCTGCTGCGCCAGTCACTCGCGACGATCCACTCCGCCCGGAACCGCACGGAAAGCCGCGGCGCGCACGCACGCGAGGATTTCCCGTCGCGCGACGACGCCAACTGGATGAAGCACAGCCTCGCCTGGGTCGACTCCGCCGGCCGGGTCCGTTTCGACTACCGTCCGGTCGAGCGCGGGACCGGGGCGGGCGACGTCGAAGCCATCCCGCCGCAAATCCGGGCGTACTGAAAGGAGCCTGCAGCGCCATGGCACAGTTCCGATTGCCGCCCAATTCGCGCTATGACGACCGTCCGGGCCGCCACCACCCGGCGCCCGCGGGCGCCACCCGAACGCGCCAGTTCCGCATCTACCGTTGGGACCCGGACTCGCACGCCCAGCCCCGCGTGGACACGTACGACATCGACCTGGATCGCTGCGGTCCGATGGTTCTCGACGCGCTCATCAAGATCAAGAACGAGGTCGACGCGACGGTGACGTTCCGACGCTCCTGCCGCGAGGGTATCTGCGGTTCCTGCGCGATGAACATCGACGGCGTCAACACGCTCGCCTGCACCCAGCCTATCGACTCCATCAAGGGCGCGGTGCGCGTCTTCCCGCTGCCGCACCTGCCGGTGGTGAAGGACCTCGTGCCGGACCTGACGCAGTTCTACGCCCAGTACGCTGCGGTCGAACCATGGCTCAAGCCCGCGTGCGTCGCCGCCCGCGGCGGGCGAGCGACGCCAGGCTCCCGCGGACCAGGAGCACATCGACCGGCCGTCGGCGTGCATCCTGTGCGCCTGCTGCTCGACTTCATGCCCCAGCTACTGGTGGAACTCCGACCGCTTCCTCGGCCCCGCGGCCCTGCTTGCGAGCTATCGCTGGATCGTCGACACGCGTGACGGGGCGCAGGCGGCGCGCCTGGCCGAGCTCGACGAGACCTTCAAGCTCTATCGCTGCCACACGATCATGAATTGCACCGAGGCCTGCCCGAAGGACCTCAACCCGGCGCGCGCCATCTCCGACATCAAGCGCCGCATCCTCGAACGCGACGAGTAAAGGGTGAGCGATCCCAGGCGCGCACGGCTTCGCTGGCGATGCCGCCGCGGCATGAAGGAGCTCGACATCCTGCTGGTGCGGTGGCTCGAGTGCGCCTGGGCGGAGGCCGGGACGGAACGCCGCCTTGCCTTCGAATGGCTGCTCGAGCAGCCCGACCCGGACCTCGCCGACTGGCTGGTCGGCGGCGCGCGCCCGCCGGACGCCGCGCATGCCGCGCTCGTCGATGACATCCTTCGCCCTCGCGATTGAGCCGCCCGCGCAGGCGCGGCTTGCGGCGCTCGCGCTGCTCGTGCACCTGGCCGCGGCCGCGAGCCCCTGGATCGCGCGTGTCCCGCCGGCTCTGGCAGCTCCGCTATCGCTGCTCGCCCTCGCGGGACTCGCTTCCACGCTTGCCGCCGTGCCGGGGCCTCACCACCGCCTCGCGGGTCTGCGGTGCGATCGCGATGGATGCCGCGTGCGGTTGCGCGAGGGCGGTCAGTGGCTCGCGGCGGAAATCGGGCCGCGCTCGCGGGCCGTTGCCGGCCTGGCCTGCCTGGACGTCCGGGCCGGGGGACGGCGCTATGCCTGGCTGCTGCCACGGGGCACCGTCCCGGCAGGCCCTTTCAGAAGGCTCAAGGCCTGGATCCGCGTGACTTGCTAGAATTCGTGGGCTGTTTCACGAAAGGAGGGGCAGTCGCGCGCCCAATCACGACCTTGCGAACTAACCAGGAGTCAACCGGTCATATCGGGCGTGCACGTAGAGGGCGCAGCGCAAGTCGTCGAGCCAATGCGGGCTGAAGCAGGCGATATCGCGCTGGTGCGCCGTGTCCAGAAAGGGGACAAGGCCGCCTTCGACGCGCTGGTGCTCAAGTACCAGCACAAGGTGCTGAAGCTCGTGCAGCGGTACGTTCGCAATCCCGCGGAAGCGGAGGACATCGCGCAGGAGGCCTTCATCAAGGCATACCGCGCCTTGCCGGCCTTCCGGGGCGACAGCGCTTTTTATACCTGGCTGTACCGGATCGCGATCAATACGGCGAAGAACGCGCTGGTGGCGAGCCGCCGGCGCCCGGTGTCGTATGACCTCGACCTGCAGGACGGCGCGCAGGTCCAGGCGCACGCGCGGCTCTCGGACACCGAGACGCCGGAAGCGCTAGCGCTGACGGACGAAATTCGCCGCACGGTGAACGAGGCGATCGAGGCGCTGCCCGACGACCTGCGCCTCGCGATCGTCCTGCGCGAGCTCGAGGGACTGTCGTACGAGGACATTGCGAAGACCATGGAATGCCCGGTGGGCACGGTCCGTTCGAGGATCTTCCGCGCGCGCGAAGCGATCGATCGCAGCCTGCGCGAGGTGTTCGACGGCGGCCTGGGGCGAATCGGAGATTTCGAATGACGGATCGAATCAAGGAACAGCTTTCGGCATTCCTGGACGGCGAACTGCCGGACCCGGAGTCGGCGCTGCTGCTGAAGCGCCTCGAGCGCGACGACGAGTTGCGCGGCGCCCTGTCGCGCTACTCGCTGATCGGCGCAGTGTTGCGCAGCGACGGCGACGTGCCCGCCGCGCGGCAGGTGGCCGCGCGCGTGAGCGCGGCGATCGCCCGCGAGCCGGCGCGCGGGACACGCTTCGTGCGCTTGCCCGGTTACGGCGCGTTCCTGCGCGCGGCCGCGGGAGCGGCTGTCGCAGCAGGCGTTGCGCTGGGTGCGGTGCTGCTGGTCCAGCAGATCGAGTCGCAGGACGCGGCTGCGCCCGATGCGGTCATGGCGCAGGCCGACCTTCCCCCGGTGCAGCCGGTGACCGACGACCTGGATCCTCTGGACGGGATCGGCGGACATCTATGTCACGCCCCCTGCGCCCGATGCGCCCGCCGGCATCCCGCCGGCCGAGCTGGCCAATTACCTGGTCGCGCATTACGGCTATGCGTCACCGCTCGCCCGTCGCAGCGTCGGCGCCGGCCTCATCAGCGACGACGACCCGGCGTTCGTGGAACAACTGCCCCCCGCGGAGACCACCGACCCGTGACGCCGCGTCCGGCCATCGCCCTGGCGCTCGGCCTCGCCGCGACTCCCGCCTTCGCCGAAAGCGGGCAGGAATGGCTCGCGCGCATGGGCGCGGCCCTCAGCAACGCGAGCTACCTCGGCGAATTCGTCTCCGAATCCGCCGGCCGCACCGAGCGATTCGCGATCACGCACCGCGTCCGCGATGGCGTCGTATCCGAGCGCCTGGTGTCGTTGACCGGGCACGGGCGCGAGCTGGTGCGCGAGAACGACGAAGTCGTGGTCTACCTGCCTGACCAGAAGCTCGCGATCATCGAGCGCCGTTCCGGCCGCAGCGACCTGCTGGGAGCGTTGCCCCAGTTCGAGGGACGCATGGCGGCCTGGTACAAGGTCGACTGGGTCGGGCGCGAGACGCTGGATGACTTCGGCCCGACCGCGGTCGTCGCCGTGCGTCCGCTCGACAGCTTTCGCTTCGGCTACCGGCTGTGGATCGACGTCGATTCCCACATGCCCGTGCGCAGCGACCTTTCCGACGGCTCCGGTCGCGTGATCGAGCGCCTGCGCTTTACCCGGCTCAAGTTCGACAACGCCATTCCCGATTCCGCCTTCGAACCGGCGCTGGACCGCCGCAAGCTGCGCTGGGTGCGGCAGTCCCCGCAGTCGGACGACGAAGCCCCGGCCTGGCGTGCAGCACAGGTCCCGCCGGGGTTCCGCCTGTCCGCGAGCGGCGTGCAGGCGCTCGCGGGCCCGAACGCGCCGGTCGGCCATCTCGTCTATTCCGACGGGCTCGCGACGGTGTCCGTATTCATCCGCGTGCCGCGACCGGGCCAGGTGCCCGCGGACGGCACGAGCCGCTCGGGTGTCGCGTCCGCGTACACGACGGTCGTCGACGGGCACCAGGTGACCGCGGTCGGCGAGGTGCCGACGCGCACGCTGAAGACCATCGCCACCAGCCTGCGTCCGGCGGCCGCCGACGCCGGACGAGGCGCGCGCCGCGGCGAACCGCCGCAACTGACGAGCGCGGATGCCGGGACACCGGTTCGTCGTCCACACGCGCAGACGACTGCCCGCTCTGCGACGATTTCGTCGCGGAACTGACCGCGATTCTCGCGGACTTCGACGTGCGGGACGTCGACGAAGACGCGACGGCGCGCCGGCGCTTCGGACTCAAGGTGCCGGTGCTGACCTGCGACGGCAGCGTCGATCTGCCATGGCCGGCTCGATCACGACGCGGTCCTGCGGCTCACCCGGCGTTGACCGGGGCCGGCGCCCGCCGGCTGGTATAATCCCTTTTTCCCCGGACGCGCCGGTCCGGCAAAGGCGTCCCCTTTCCCCCCGATGCAGCAGCAGATACGCAATTTCTCGATCATTGCGCACGTCGATCACGGCAAATCGACGCTGGCCGACCGCCTGATCCAGACCTGCGGGGGCCTCGAGGCGCGCGAGATGCAAGAACAGGTCCTCGATTCGATGGACCTCGAGCGCGAGCGCGGCATCACGATCAAGGCCCAGTCCGTCACGCTCAACTACCGCGCCGCGGACGGGCTCGACTACCAGCTCAACTTCATCGACACGCCCGGGCACGTCGACTTCTCGTACGAGGTGTCACGATCGCTCGCCGCCTGCGAGGGCGCGCTGCTGGTCGTGGATGCGGCGCAGGGCGTGGAGGCGCAGAGCGTCGCCAACTGCTACACGGCGCTGGAACAGGGGCTCGAAGTCGTGCCGGTCATCAACAAGATCGACCTGCCGTCGGCCGATCCCGAACGCGTGATCGAGGAGATCGAAAACATCATCGGCATCGAGGCCACCGACGCGGTCCGCGTCAGCGCCAAGACCGGGGCGGGAGTGCCCGAGCTCCTCGAGGAGCTGGTACGGCGAATCCCGCCGCCGCGCGGGGACACGCAGTCCCCGCTGCAGGCCCTGATCATCGATTCGTGGTTCGACAACTACGTCGGCGTGGTATCGCTCGTGCGCGTCGATGAACGGCGCATTGCGGCCGAACGACAGCGTCCAGGTGATGTCCACCGGGCGCGGGTGGCAGGTCGACCGGGTCGGCCGCTTCACGCCGAAGCGCGTCACGGCGGACTCGCTGTCGACCGGCGAAGTGGGCTGGATGACGGCCGGGATCAAGGACATCGACGGCGCCCCGGTCGGCGACACGATCACCAGCGAGTCGCGGCCCTGCCAGAACCCGCTGCCCGGCTTCAAGTCGGTGCAGCCGCGAGTGTTCGCCGGGCTGTTCCCGGTCCAGTCGGACCAGTACGAATCCTTCCGCGACGCGCTGCAGAAGCTCAAGCTGAACGATTCGGCCCTGCACTACGAACCGGAAGTATCGACGGCGCTCGGGTTCGGGTTCCGCTGCGGTTTCCTCGGCCTGCTGCACATGGACATCGTCCAGGAGCGCCTCGAGCGCGAGTACGGCCTGGCGCTCGTGACGAGCGCACCGACCGTCGTCTACGAGGTGCGTCGGCACGGACGGCGAAGTGCAGCCTGGTCGACAATCCCGTCGAAGCTGCCGCCGAACTACCGCGAGTTGCGCGAGCCGATCATCACCGCGAACATCCTGGTGCCGCCGGAGCACGTCGGCGGCGTGCTGCGCCTCTGCCAGGAGAAGCGCGGCGTGCAGAAGAAGATGCTGCAGCTCGGCACGCAGATGTCGCTGCAGTACCAGCTTCCGCTCGCGGAAGTCGTGCTCGACTTCTTCGACCGGCTCAAGTCCGTGAGCCGCGGCTACGCGTCTTTCGACTACGAATTCAGCCACTTCCAGGCGGCGCCGCTGTCGCGGCTCGACGTGCTCATCAACGGCGACCGCGTGGATGCGCTGTCGATGATCGTCCACCGCGACAGCGCCTACCAGCGTGGCCGTGAGCTGGTCGACAAGATGCAGGAACTGATACCGCGGCAGATGTTCGAGGTCGCGATCCAGGCGGCCCTCGGCGGCCAGGTCATCGCGCGCGCGACGGTCAAGGCCCTGCGCAAGAACGTGCTGGCGAAATGCTATGGCGGCGACGTATCGCGCAAGCGCAAGTTGCTGGAGAAGCAGAAGGAAGGGAAGAAGCGGATGAAGCAGCTCGGCACGGTCGAGATCCCGCAGGAAGCCTTCCTCGCCGTGCTCAGCATGAGCAAGAAATGACAGGCGGGAGTGGCTGATGGTCTTTGACTTCTCGTTCGTGCTGGTCGCGCTCGCGGCGTTCACCGGCGTAATCTGGGGCGTCGACCACTGGCTGTTCGAGGCCAAACGGCGCGCGCGCGGCGCTGCGAAGGACCCGGTGCTGGTCGACTACGCGCGCTCGTTCTTCCCGGTCATCCTGATCGTGCTGCTGCTGCGCTCGTTCCTTTACGAGCCATTCCGCATCCCGTCCGATTCGATGATGCCGACGCTGGTGCATGGCGACTTCATCTTCGTGAACAAGTGGCGTTATGGCCTGCGGCTGCCGGTCGTCAACACGAAGGTCGTGGACATCAGCATGCCGCAGCGCGGCGACGTCGTGGTTTTCCGCAAGCCGACGGAGCCATCGCTGGTGCTCATCAAGCGCCTCGTGGGGATGCCGGGGGACAGGATCCGCGTCTCCGGGACCCGGGTCTTCATAAACGGTACGCCGTCACGTATCGAGGTCGGCGAGTTGTACACCGGCCCCAAGAGCGAGCAGTATCCTTTCACGCAGGTCGGGGAGGAGCACCTGGGAGATGCCATGCACGCCGTACTGCTGGTCCAGACCCGGACCGGCCTGGAGGGCGAGTGGCAGGTGCCGCCGGGTCACTACTTCATGATGGGCGACAACCGCAACAACAGCCAGGACAGCCGCTACCCCGACGTCGGCTACGTGCCGGAAGCCAACATCATCGGCAAGGCCGAGGCGATCTGGCTTTCGTTCGACCCGGACCGCAGGTGGCACCTGCTCTGGGATCGCATGGGCACCGGAATCCGCTAGGGAGACTTGGGTATGCAGCACAGACAGCGTGGCATGACGTTCATCGGGATTCTCGTACTGATCATCGTGGTCGGCGGCTGGGTCTATGCCGGCATCCGCCTGGCGCCGAAGTACCTCGAGTACATGCGCGTCGCGGCGACCCTCGAGAAGGTGCGGGATGAGTTCGACAGCAACCCGGGATCGACCGAGTTCATGCTGCGCAAGTCCGTCGAACGCCATTTCGACATCGAGATGGTCGAGGTCATCACGGCCGAGGACATCGAGATCACGCAAGGAAGGCGGCACCTTCACCATGCGCGCTTTCTATGAAGACACCGTGCCGCTCGCCGGCAACGTCTGGTTCCTCGTCGAGTTCGACAAGTCGGTCGTCGTGAACGCACGCTGAGCGGCGACGCCGTGGATCCGGCGGCCCGCTGGCTTGCTGAGCGTCTCGGCGTCGACATCTCGGACCCGGGCCTGCTGGCGCGGGCGTTGACGCATCGCAGCCACGGCGCAGCCAACAACGAGCGGCTCGAGTACCTGGGCGACGCGGTCCTTTCATTCGTCGTCGCTGAAATGCTGTTCCGGCGCTATCCCGACGCGAGCGAGGGCGAGCTCTCGCGTTATCGCGCGAGCCTGGTGAGCGGCGAGGCGCTCGCGGCCATCGCGGCGAAGCTCGGCCTCGGCGAGCAGCTCAGGCTCGGCGATGGGGAGATGAAGTCCGGCGGCCGGCGCCGGGCGACTATCCTGGCGGATGGCCTCGAGGCGGTCTTTGGCGCGATCTACCTGGACCAGGGCCTGGGCGGGGCGCGCCGGGTGGCAGAGCGCCTGTTCGACCGGCTGCTCGCCGACCTGCCATCCGCCGCCGAACTCAAGGATCCCAAGACCCGCCTGCAGGAGTGGCTCCAAGGGCGCGGACAGGCACCGCCGACCTACAGCGTGCTCGAGGTGTCCGGAGAACCCCATGACCAGCAATTCCGCGTCCGATGCGAGGTTCCCGGCCTCGAACTCACTGCCGTGGCGGACGGCAGCAGCCGGCGGCGCGCGGAGCAGGAGGCCGCGCAGCGTATCCTGGAGGATCCGGCGCTAAAATCCACAGGGTGAGCCCGGAGAACACCCACCGCTGGGGCACGGTCGTGCTGGCCGGCCGCCCGAACGTCGGCAAGTCGACGCTCCTGAACGCGCTCGCCGGCCGCAAGCTCAGTATCGTCACGCCCAAGCCGCAGACGACCCGGCATCGCGTCGAGGCGCTGGTCTCCGGTCCCGGATTCCGGATGATCCTGACTGATACGCCGGGTTCCGCCGCCGCAAAAGGCAGCCGGCTCGCCCACTTCATGAACCGTGAAGGGGAGGCGGCGATCGGCGGCGCGGATGTCGCCATCCTGGTCGTCGCCGCCCCGCGCTGGGCCTCCGGCGACGACGCTGCCCTTGCGCGCGTCGCTCGAGCCGGCCTGCCGGTCGTGCTGGCCGTGAACAAGATCGATCGCATGAAGCCGCGCGCGGCGCTGCTGCCGTTCCTGGAACGCGCGGCCGGCCGGCACGATTTCGCCGCACTCGTTCCCATCTCCGCTTCACGCGGCGAGAACCTCGATGCACTCGTGAAGGCTGCCGCAGCCCACCTCCCGGAAGGAAGCGTGGAGGAGGCTCCCGCAGCCCTCGAGCGCGGCGAGCGATTCCAGGCAGCCGAGGCGCTGCGCGAGCAGCTCATGCTCGCGCTGTCCGACGAGTTGCCTTACGGCATCGCGGTCGAGATCGAGCGGTTCGAACCGACCGAGGACGGCCGCACCGAAATCGACGCGGTCATCTGGGTCGAGCGCGAGGGCCAGCGCAAGATCGTGATCGGCACCAAGGGCGCGCGCCTCAAGGCGATCGGCAGTGCCGCGCGGCTCGCGCTGAACGAGCTGTTCGGGCGCCGCGTACACCTCAATACCTGGGTGAAGGTGCGCGCCGGCTGGAGCGACGACGACCGCATGCTGCAGCGGCTCGGCCACGAGCCGTCATGACCGGCGACCCGGCGCAAGCTGCTCGAGCCGGCCTGGCTTCTGCACCACCGCCCCTGGAGCGACTCCAGCCTGATCGTCGACCTGATGACGCGCGAGCACGGGCGCGTCACGCTGTTCGCGCATGGCGCGCGGCGTCCGAAATCGCAGCAACGCGCGGTGCTGCGCCCTTTCGTGCCCCTGCTCGTGTCCTGGTCCGGCAACGCGGACGGCGGCACGCTGACGGCGGTGGAAACGGCCGGCGGATCGCCGGCACTGGCGCCGGGCCGGCTGATCTCGGCGTTCTACCTGAACGAGCTGCTGCATGAAGCTGCTGCCGAAGGAAGACCGCCACGAGACGCTCCACGACGCCTATGGGGAAGCGCTCGCCGCGCTCGCCTGCGCGGAAGAGCAGCCGGCCCTGCGCGCGTTCGAGCGCGTGCTGCTCGAGGAGCTCGGCTATGGCCTCGACCTCGCGCGCGAGGCCGGCAGCCACCGGCCCGCTCGAGGCCGACCGGTACTATCATTTCGAGCCCGGCCGCGGAGTGCTCGCCGTCCGGGAGGGGGAGCCGGGATCCGACATCCATGCAGGGCGGGCCATGCTCGCGGTCGCGCGCGGCGAGTTCGACGCGCTCGATGCGCAACGCGCCGCGCGCGGAATTTTCGGCGCCGCGATCGCGCACTGCCTCGAAGGGCGCGGGCTGGCCAGCCGCGACGTGATGCTGGCGATGCGCCGGCGAGGGCGTGACGGATGACGGGAACTTCGATCCTGCTCGGCGTGAACATCGACCACGTGGCCACACTGCGGCAGGCGCGTGGCGGCCGGTCGCCGGACCCGCTCCACGCGGCGCTGGTCGCCGAGCAGTGGGGCGCCGACGGCATCACGCTGCACCTGCGCGAGGACCGCCGCCACATCCAGGACCGCGACGTGCGGGCGATGCGGAACGCGCTGCAGACGCGCATGAACCTCGAGATCGCCGCGACGGCCGAGATGATCGCGATCGCGCTCGACGTCGCTTCCTGCGGACGTCTGCCTGGTGCCCGAGAAGCGTACCGAGGTGACGACCGAGGGCGGTCTCGACGTCGCGGGACAGGTGCCGGCGATCGCCGACGCCTGTCGCCGCCTCGCCGCCGGCGGCATACGCGTGTCGATCTTCATCGACCCGGATGCCGGGCAGGTCGAGGCCGCGGCGCGCGCAGGCGCGCCCGCCGTCGAACTGCACACGGGCGCCTATGCCGAGGCGCGATGGGCGCCGAGCGCGCACGCGAGCTGGCGCGCCTCGCCGACGCGGCACGGCGCGCGGCTGCCGTCGGGCCTGGTCGTGAATGCCGGCCACGGTCTCGACTACCACAACGTGCAGCCGGTGGCCGCGATACCGGAGCTCGTCGAGCTCAACATCGGGCACGCGATCGTCTCGCGTGCCGTCATGAGCGGGTTCGGTCCCGCCGTCGCGGAGATGAAGCGGCTCATGATCGGCGTGCGCCGCGCATGATCTTCGGCGTCGGCACCGACCTGGTCCAGGTCGAACGCATCGAGGCGACGTATCGGCGCTTCGGCGAGCATTTCGTGGATCGGCTGCTCATGCCGGAAGAGCGTGCGCTGTTCGATCCGGAGCGCCGCGCCGTGCGCTTCCTCGCCATGCGCTTCGCGGCGAAGGAAGCGATCTCCAAGGCGCTCGGCACCGGCTTCCGGCACGGCGTCTGGATCCGCGATTTCGGTTTCCGGGCCGATGCGCGCGGCAAGCCGGAGGTCATTTTTTCGGCTGCGCGGGCGCGCCGTCGCCGACCAGCTCGGCGCCGGTGAAGGTCACGTGAGCCTCACCGACGAGGCGGGCCTCGTGGTCGCCTTCGCGGTCCTGATGAAGAAGGGCGCATGAGCGGCGGCGCCGACTGCCTCGTGTTCGACATCGAGACGGTCCCCGACGCGGAGCTCGGGCGCCGGCTCGGCTTCGAGGGCGACGACCACGCGGTGGCCGAGCAGATGCTCGCCGCGCGCGCTGGAGGAGACCGGTTCCTCGTTCCTGCCGCTCGAGCAGCACCGCGTGGTCGCGATTTCGACGGTCCTGCGCAGCGACGACCAGCTGCAGGTCTGGAGTCTCGGCGCCGTGGACAGCACCGAGGAGGACCTGAGTGCGTCGTTTCTTCAGCGGCCTCGAGAAGCTGCGGCCGACGCTGGTCTCCTGGAACGGGTCCGGATTCGACCTGCCGGTCCTGCACTACCGCATGCTGCGGCATGGCATCGCATCGCCGACCTACTGGGATACCGGCGAGGACGACCGCGACTTCAAGTGGAACAATTACCTGAACCGCTATCACGCGCGGCACCTCGACCTCATGGACGTCCTGTCGGCCTACCAGGCGCGCGGACGCGTGAGCCTCGAGCACGTCGCGCTCCTGCTCGGCCTGCCCGGCAAGCTCGGCATGGGCGGCGAGCAGGTGTTCGAATACTGGAGGTCCGGCCGCATCGCCGAGATCCGCGCCTATTGCGAGACTGACGTGCTCAATACCTACCTGGTCTGGCTGCGATTCCAGCAGGTGCGCGGGCGCTTGCAGCCGCCCGAGTACGCAGCCGAGACGGCGCGGGTGCGGGCCTGGCTCGCCGAGCACGACGAGCCGCACTGGCGCCAGTACGACAGCGCCTGGGCCGCGCGCTTGAAGCAGGCTGCCGCGGTCGAGACCGCCGAGATCGAGTCGCTGGATCACGAAGGGCGCGGCGTCGCTCGCGTCGGGCGGCAAGGCCGTGTTCGTGGACGGCGCACTGCCGGGCGAGTCTGTCCGCTTCCAGCGCACGCGCCGCCAGCGCCGCCACGACGAGGCGGAGGTCATCGAGGTCCTGCGCGCTTCGGCGGAGCGGGTCGACGCGCGCTGCCGCCATTTCGGCACGTGCGGCGGCTGTTCGCTGCAGCACCTCGAGCATGGCGCACAACTCGCGGCCAAGGCCCGCATCGTTGCCGACGCATTCGAGCGCATCGGGAGCGTGACGCCGGAGCGCCTGGCTCGCAGCCGCTCGCGGGTCCCGCCTGGTCCTATCGGCGGCGGGCACGCCTCGGCTGCAAGTTCGTCGACAAGAAAGGCAAGGTGCTGGTCGGCTTCCGCGAGCGCGGCAGCCCCTTGCTCGCAGACCTCGAGTCCTGCGAAGTGCTGGCGCCTCCGGTCGGCGCCCTGCTCACCCCGCTGGCCGAACTGGTCGGCACGCTCGATCATCAGGCGCCGCGTGGCCCAGGTCGAGGTCGCGGTCGGGGAGAATGCGACGGCGCTCGTGCTGCGCGTGCTCGACGACCCGACGCCGGGCGACCTGGCCAAGCTCTCGGCTTTCGAGTCAAGCGCACGGCGTCGCGCTTTACCTGCAGCGCGGCGGACTCGACACGGTCACGCCGCTGACGCCGCCCGCCGTGCCGCTGCGCTATGAACTGCCCGGACTGACCGCAGGCATTGAATTCGCGCCGACCGACTTCGTGCAGGTCAACGGTCGCGCTCAACCGGCTGATGGTGGATCGCGCCATCGAGCTTCTCGCGCCGCGGCCGATCGACCGCGCCCTGGACCTCTTCTGCGGACTTGGCAATTTCAGCCTGCCGCTCGCGCTCCGGACGGCGAGCGTGGACGGCGTCGAGGGCGATGCGGCGCTGGTCGCGCGGGCGCGCGCGAACGCGGATCGCAACGGCATCTCGAATGCGGCGTTCCACGTCGCGGACCTCGCGGCGGCGGATCCGGCCGGAGCCTGGGCGCGCGGCGCCTACGACCTCGTGCTGCTCGATCCGCCGCGCGCCGGAGCGCGCGAGGTTCTGCCCATCGCCACGGCCTCGCGCCCGCGCAGGATCGTCTACGTGTCCTGCCACCCTGGCAGCCTCGCTCGCGACGCAGGCATACTGGTGCGCGAGCACGATTACCGCCTGGTGACCGCCGGCATCATGGACATGTTCCCGCACACGTCCCACGTCGAGTCCATCGCGCTTTTCGAGCCGCGCGCATGACACTCGGTCCCGTGATGGTCGACCTCGGCGGCATCGCGCTCGAGCCCGAGGAGCGCGACATGCTCGCGCACCCGCAGGTCGGCAGCGTCATCCTGTTCGCGCGCAACTACGAAAGCCCGGCGCAGCTTTCGCGCCTGGTCGGCGGAAATTCACGCGATCCGGTCGCCGTCACTGCTCGTGGCGGTCGACCAGGAAGGCGGGCGCGTGCAGCGGTTTCGCGACGGGTTCACGCGCTTGCCGCCGCTGCGCGAAATCGGCCGTCGCTATGCGTCGGACCATGCCGCGGGCCTGGCCTCGCGCGCGAGCTCGGATGGCTGATGGCCGCGGAGCTGCGCGCGGTGGGTGTCGACATGTCATTCGCGCCCTGCGTCGACCTCGATTATGGCGTCAGCAGCGTCATCGGCGACCGCGCGCTGCATGCGGATGCCGGCGCGGTCGGCGAGCTGGCTGTCGCCTACATGCTCGGCATGCGCGATGCCGGCATGGCAGCGACGGCCAAGCACTTCCCGGGCCACGGGGCCGTCGCCGCGGACTCCCACGTCGCCTTGCCGGTCGACCGGCGCGAATGGCCGGACGTTCAGGCTGACTTCGGCCCGTACCGGCGGCTGATCGCGAACGGGCTGCCGTCGGTGATGGTCGCCCATGTCGTGTTCCCGGCCGTCGATGCGCATCCCGCGAGCCTCTCCCGCCGCTGGGTACGCGAGGTGCTGCGCGGCGAACTCGGCTTCGCGGGGGCCGTGTTCGCGGACGACCTCTCGATGGCGGGCGCCGCGGCTTTCGGCGACATCGTCGCGCGCGCCAGGCCTCGCGCGCGAAGCCGGCTGCGACGTGCTGCCGGTCTGCAACGATCGTGCGGCGGCGATCGCATTGCTCGACGCGATGCGGTTGGCGCCGGACCCGGTGAGCCAGATGCGGCTCGCGCGACTGCATGGCCGCGATGCGGGACCCGCACCCGGTCGAGCGCGATGCGCGCTGGCAAGGCGCCGTCGCCGCGGCACGCAGCCTCGTCGATCGCCCGGCGCTCCAGCTCGAAGGCGACCGTCCCGCCTGACTCAGCCGCCGAGTTCGTCCAGCAGCGACTCCGCGGCGGCGATCCGCACCGCCGCGTCGGCGGCTTCGAGGCGCAGGCGCAGGCGCGTCGGGCCGTCGAGCCGGTAGCGGCCGCCGGGCCGCTGAACGAGCCGGACCACCCGTTCCGGCGCGACCCGGTTCTCCGCGCCGAATTCCACGACGCCGCTGGCCGTGCCGAGCTCGAGACGACGGATGCCGAGGCGTGCGGCGCGCTGGCGCAGGCGATGGACGACGAACAGCGTCCGCGTCGGGGGCGGCAATGGGCCGAAACGGTCGATGAGCTCGGCCTCGAGATCGTCCAGTCGGTCGCGATCCGTCGGCGCCGGACATGCGCTTGTAAAGCTGCAGGCGCAGGTGCACGTCGGGGATGTAATCCTCCGGAAGCAGGGCCGGGAGCTGCAGGTCCACTTCGCAGCCGCTCGTGACGGGCGCGTCGAGCGCCGGATCCCGCCCTTCGCGCAATGCCGCCACGGCGCGCTCGAGCAGCTCGAGGTAGAGGCCGAGCCCGATCTCCTGGATCTGGCCGCTCTGCTCCTCCCCGAGCAGCTCGCCGGCGCCGCGTATCTCGAGGTCCTGGGTCGCAAGCGTGAAGCCCGCGCCGAGGTCCTCCAGCGATTCGATCGCCTCGAGCCGCTTGCGCGCATCGTCCGGCAGCGTCGCCACCGGCGGCGCGAGCAGGTAGGCGAAGGCGCGGTGATGGGAGCGCCCGACGCGGCCGCGCAACTGGTGCAGCTGCGCGAGCCCGAAACGGTCGGCGCGGTCGATCAGGATCGTGTTGGCCGTCGGCACGTCGATGCCGGACTCGATGATGGTCGTGCAGACCAGGACCTGGAAACGCCGGTGGTAGAAATCGAGCATCAGCTGCTCGAGGTCGCGCTCGCGCATCTGGCCGTGGCCGACGCGGACCGTCGCTTCCGGCACCAGGCGGCGAAGCCGCTCCGCGAAACGCCTCGATGTCCTCGACCATGTTGTGCACGAAGTAGACCTGGCCGCCGCGGCGGATCTCGCGCAGGCAGGCCTCGCGCACCAGCCCGTCGCTCCATTCGGCGACGAAGGTCTCGATGGCGACGCGCTCCGCCGGCGGCGTCGTCATCAGCGACAGGTCGCGCAAGCCCGCCGAGCGCCATGTTGAGCGTGCGCGGGATCGGCGTCGCCGTGAGCGTGAGCATGTCGACGTCCGCTCGCATCTGCTTGAGGCGCTCCTTGTGGCCGACGCCGAATCGATGTTCCTCGTCGACCACGACGAGCCCGAGGTCGTGGAACGAAACGTCGCGCTGCAGCAGTCGGTGGGTGCCGATCACGATGTCGACCGTGCCGGCCTTGAGGCCCTCGACGACCGCGCGCTGCTCGGGGCCGGTGCGAAAGCGCGACAGGTTCTCGACGCGCACCGGCCAGTCGGCGAACCGGTCGGCGAAGGTCTGGGCGTGCTGCTGCGCGAGCAGGGTGGTCGGCACGAGGACGGCGACCTGCCGGCCGCCGGCGACCGCGGCGAACGCGGCCCGCAGCGCGACCTCGGTCTTGCCGAAGCCGACGTCGCCGCAGACCACGCGGTCCATCGGCTTGCCCGATCGCATGTCGGCCAGCACGGCCTCGATCGCCTCGTGCTGGTCGATCGTCTCCTCGAACGGGAACGCAGCCTCGAAGGCGCGATACGCATTCTCGTCGAATGCGATCGGCCGGCCCTCGCGCGCGGCACGGCGCGAATAGAGGTCGAGCAGTTCCGCGGCGACGTCGCGCACCCGCTCGGCCGCGCGGCGGCGCGCGCGCGCCCACTGCTCGGTGCCGAGCTTGTGCCAGGGCGCCGAGTCGGGCGAGCCGCCGGTGTAGCGCGTGACGCGGTCGAGCGCGTGCACCGGCACGTAGAGCAGGTCGCCGCCGGCGTACTCCAGCACCAGGAACTCCGCCGGGATGGCCGGCGACCTGCATGACTTTCAGGCCGCGATAGCGTCCGACGCCGTAGTCCTCGTGCACCACCGGCGCGCCCGGCGAGAGCGAGGCGAGTTCGCGCAGGATCGCCTCGGGATCGCGCTCCGCCCGACGGCGCCGGCGTTCCTGGCGGGCGCGCGCTCCGAACAGCTGCTCCTCGGCCACGAGCGCAAGCGCGCGGTCCGGCAGGATGAATCCGCGGACGTCGGGTGCGACGGCGAGCCCGAGCGGCGCTGCCGCTTTCGAAGAACGACGGCCAGTCGGCCATCACGTCCGACCGTGAGGCCCTGGCGACGCAGCATGTCGAGCAGGCACCTCGCGGCGGCCGGCCGAGTCCGCGGTGACGAGTGTGCGGCCAGTCGAATCGCGGCGAGGAAGGCGGCGAGCTTTTCGAGCGGCTGCGACCTCGCGGCCCTCGGTGCGCAGTTCCGGCGGCGGTCCGGACGCGAAGTTCTCGAACGGCAGGGTTGCGCCGATCGGCTCCACCTTGACGGCCGTCAGCGTCGACGCGCGGGATGGCGGGCGATGGCGGCAAGCGCCTCGTCCGGGCGGCACGAAGGATTCGGCCGGCGGCAGCAGCGGCCGTTCGCGGTCATGGCGCCGTTCCTCGTGGCGCGACTCGATCTCGGCGCCGAAGCCGCGCGAGCGACGCGCTCGAGGTCGACGAGGTCGACGATCACGCTGCCCGGCGGCAGGTAATCGCAAAGACCCGAGGTGCGGCCGAAGAACAGCGGAAGCCAGGCCTCGATGCCGGCCGGCATCTGCCCCGCCGTCACCGCGCGGTACACCGCCGACTGCTGCGGATCGCCTTCGAAGCGTTCGCGCCAGCGCCCGCGGAAAGCCGGCGATCGTCCTCGGGAGACGAGGGGATCTCGCGCGCCGGGAGCAGCGGCACGGTCGGCGAGCCGCGCCCCGGATCGCTGGTCGGAAGGATCGAATTGCCGCACGGACTCGATCAGGTCGTCGAACAGGTCGAGGCGATACGGTTGCGGCGCACCCGGCCGGGTACAGGTCCACGACCGAGCCCGCGTACGGCGAACTCCCCGGGGCTCAGTACCTGGGTGACCTGCGCGTAGCCGGCATCCGCGAGCCGCGTTGCGCAGCCGCGGCAGGTCGATGCGCTCGCCGGCCGCCAGCGTGAAGGCGTGCGCCGCGATGAACGTGCGCGGCGGCAGGCGATCGAGCAAGGCGGCCACGGTCGTGACGACGATGCCGCGCTCCAGCTCGGGCAGCGCGGCGAGCGTCCGCAGCCGCTCGGAGACGATGTCCGGGTGCGGCGAGAAAGGATCGTATGGCAGCGTCTCGCGGTCCGGAAACGACCATATGCCGACGCGCCCGCGCTGCGAAGAAGCGAAGCTCCGCGAGCTACTGGTCCGCCTCGCGGCCGCTGCCCGTCACGACGACGAGCGGGCGCGGATGCGCGTGCCGCTTCCGCGAGGAAGTACGCGGGGCTGCTGCCGTAGAGCTCGCCCCAGCGCAGGCGTTGCGTGCCGGTGGGCAGTCGAATCGAGGCGGGCCGCGGTTCGGGCATGGAGGATCCTGCAGGCAAAACTCCCCGTTCCGGGCGAACCCGGCGGGGTCTCGTTGCGCAGGATACCTCGTGTCCGAGCGGCCGGCGGATCAGCCGGCGGGCGCGCTACTCACGAGGACGGTGTGCAGCACGCGGTCATTCTCGAAATAGACCGAGAACTGCGGGTAGTCCCAGCGGCTGATCGGCGGACTGCCGATGGCGGCATGCCGGTTGGACGGCGCGCCGAAACGGCTCTCGACCGTCGCCATGGAGCTGCCCCGGTTCGGGCGATCGCCGGCCGCGGCCGGATTGCCGGTATCCGTGCTCAAGCGTCTCCGCAAGCGCGGGCGTGGCCGTGCCGAGCGCAACCAGCAGCAAAATGCGTAGGATAGGCATCGCGGTACCTCCGCTTTCGAGTGTAGCACCGGGTGGAAGCCTGTCGAGGTTGCCACGGTAAATCCTTGATAGGCATCCCGAAACCTGTGAACTACCGCACATGTTGACGCCATTGCCCCTCGGGCTCGGGTTGCGCTACGTCCGCGCCCGTCAACACCAGTATTTCGTGTCCTTCATCAGCTGGGTTTCCCTCGCCGGCATCTGCCTCGGCGTCGCGGCGCTCATCGCGATCCTGTCGGTCATGAATGGCTTCGAGGGCGAGTTGCGCATGCGGCTCCTGTCACTCTCCGCCCATGCGACACTGCCGGCGCCGGCCGACCCCGCGGCGCTCCGCGACCTCGCCGCGCGGGCGCGCGGCCAGCCGGGGGTCGATCGCGTGGAGCCGTTCGTCGAGGTGCAGGGACTTCTTTCGCATGGCGCCACGCTGGCCGGCACCGTCCTGCGCGGGATCGACGCGCGCGACCAGGCCGAGGGCGGAGCGCTCGCAGCGGGCGATGGTGGAGGGCCGCGTGACGGATCTCGTCGCCGGGCAGCCTTCGCGTCGCGCTCGGCCGCGCGCTCGCGTTCCAGCTCCAGGCCGGGCAGGGCGACGATGTCGGCCTGCTGCTGCTGCGCGCGGGCGCGGACGGCGCACTCGCGCCCAAGATCGGCGCCTTCACGGTGTCGGGCAGCTTCGAGATCGGGCTCGCCGACCACGACGCTGACGCTCGCGTTCGCATCGCTCGAGGACGTCGCGGCGCTTGCGGGGCCGGCGGCCAGCGCGGGAGTGCGCGTGTTCTACGCAGACCCTTTCGACGCGCCGCGACGCACGCCGTTGCTGGCGGCTGCGCTCGGCACCGCGACCGGGACGGACTGGACGGTCGAGCATGCCGCGTACTTTCGCGCGATACGGCTCGAGAAGACCATGATGACGGTCATCCTGCTCCTGATCGTCGCGGTCGCCGCGTTCAACGTCGTCGCGAGCCTCGTCATGGTGGTGTCGGAAAAGCGCAATGACATCGCCATCCTGCGCACGCTCGGGCTTTCGCGCGGCGGAGTCATCGCGACCTTCATCGTGCAGGGCACGTGATCGGCTGGATCGGCGCCCTCGCCGGCATCGGGCTCGGCATCCTGCTCGCGTTGAATGCCGGCGACATCGTCCACGTGCTCGAGCGCTGGTTCGGATTCGAGCTCTTCGACCCGGCGGTCTACTACATCTCGCCGCATTCCCTCGGAGCTGCGCGCCAGGGACGTCGCGCTGGTGTCGGTGACCGCCTTTGCGCTGACGCTGCTGGCGACCATCTATCCGGCGCGACGCGCGGCAGCGACGGAACCGGCCGATGCGCTCCGCTATGAATAAGACGCGCCGCCTGGATCGGGCTGCGCTACCTGCGCGCGCGCCAGGGGAGCCGCTTCGTCGGATTCGTCTCGGGCATCGCGATCACGGGCATCGCGCTCGGCGTGTTCACGCTGATCGTCGTGCTGTCGGTCATGAATGGCTTCGAGCGCGACCTCGGCCGGCGCATCCTCGACGTGGTCGCGCACGCGACGCTCGAGGGCGACGGCGGCCGGCTCGACGCCTGGCGCGAGATCGCGGGCAAGACGGGCAGCGCGGCCGGGCGTCGTCGCCGTCGCGCCATTCGTCGAAGGCCGCGGGATGGTCGTGGCGGGAGAACGCTCGGCCGCCGTCGACCTGCGTGCCGTCCAGCCCGAGGCGGAGCGGCGGGTTTCGGCGCTCGAGCGGCACCTGTCGGGCCGCGGCTTCGACGAACTCGTGCCGGGACGCTGGCGCATCCTGCTCGGGCGCGGGCTCGCCGAGAAGCTCGGCGTCGTCGCCGGGCGACGGCGTGCTGGTCGTCATCGCGCAGGGCAACGTCACGCCCGCCGGCGTCGCGCCGCGCATGCGGCGCTTCACCGTGGCGGGCTTCATCGACGCCGGCATGTACGAGTTTGACCAGGGCCTCGCGCTGGTGCACCTCGACGACGCGCGGCGACTGTTCCGGCTCGGCGATGCCGTCACCGGCCTGCGCTATACGTTCGACGACCCGGCAAGCGCCGGGCAGCGGATCCGCGCGATCGCCGAAGGCCTCGAGGGCCGTTACTACATCAGCGACTGGAGCCGCCGCCAGGGCAACTTCTTCCGCTCGATCCAGGTGACGAAGTCGATCATGTTCTTCGTGCTGCTGATGGTCGTCGCGGTCGCGGCCTTCAACATCATCTCGACCCTCGTGATGGTGGTGAAGGAAAAGCGGGCCGACATCGCCATCCTGCGCACGCTCGGCGGCTCGCCGCGCGACATGCTGGCGATCTTCATGACGCAGGGCTCGATCATCGGCGCTGCTCGGCACGGCCATCGGTGTCGGCCTCGGCCTGCTGGTGGCCGCCAACGTGACGGCGATCGCCTCCGGGCTCGAGCGCATCACGGGCATCGCGCTGGTGGATCCCGCGCGTCTACTTCATCTCCGAGCTGCCCTCCGAGATCCGTCCGGGAGACGTGGTCCTGATCGCGAGCGTCGCGCTCGCGCTCGGCGTGCTCGCAACCCTGTATCCGGCCTGGCGCGCTGCCAGGACGCAGCCTGCCGAATCCCTGCGCCACGAGGTCTGACCGATTGCCATGAGCGACAACGTCGTACTCGCCTGCGAAGGCCTGGTGAAGGAGTTCCGGCAGGGCCCGGCCCTGGTGCGCGTGCTGCAGGGCGTGAACGCCGTCATCGGCCAGGGCGAGCGCGTCGCGATCGTCGGCGCGTCCGGTTCCGGCAAGACGACGCTCCTGCAGCTGCTCGGCGGCCTCGACCTGCCGACCGCCGGCCGCGTGCGGATCGACGGGCGCGAGATGTCGGCGCTCGGAGGACGCCGAGCGCGGGCGCCTGCGCAACGCCGCCATGGGATTCGTGTACCAGTTCCACCACCTGCTGCCGGAGTTCAGCGCGCTGGAGAACGTCGCGATGCCGCTCCTGATCCGCGGGCTTGCCGCAGCGCCGAGGCGGCACGCGAGGCCGGCGCCCTGCTGGCGCGCGTCGGGCTTGGCGCGCGACTCGGGCATCGGCCCTCGCAGCTCTCCGGCGGCGAACGGCAGCGCGCGGCGGTCGCCCGCGCGCTCATCACGCGGCCGCGCATCGTGCTGGCGGACGAGCCGACCGGCAACCTCGACGGCGGCCATGCCCGCCAGGTGCTCGAACTCATGATGGAGCTCAACCGCGAACTCGGGACGAGCCTCGTGATCGTGACCCACGATCATGCGCTCGCGGCGCGCATGGACCGGGTGCTGCTGCTGGAGGACGGAATTCTGCGCGAACGCAGCGCCTGATCGCTGCGCCGGGCGGCTGCCGGCGCCGGCATGCTGCAGGCCTTCGGCTTGCAGGGCCGCCGCATGCTCCGCAGTGCGCTCGCCTTCTGCCTCGGCGCGGCGGCGATCCATATCCTGCCGGTCGCCCTGGCCACATGGCGATGGCGGCCGTACCCGCGTTCATGGCGGCCTGTGCGCTTCGTCGCGCACCGGTCCTTGCGGCGTGCCTCGCCGGTTGCGCGTGGGCGCTGTACTCGGTATCGACTGCGCTGGCAGGAGCCTGGCCGTGCGCCCGCGACCGTGAGACCGTCGAGCTGGACGGTTACATTGTCTGCGCCCTGCCCTCGTGCGGCCGGACCGCACCGATTTCGATCTCGAGGTGGCGTACGCATCGATAGGCCGGGACTGGCCTCGGCGAACCCGCCTGTCCTGGTACGACGCCAATCGCGTGCCGCGCGTCGGCGAACGCTGGCGCGTGATGGCCACACTGCGCTGCCCGCGCGGGTTCGCGAACCCGGGCGCGCCCGACCGTGAACTGGCACTGCTGCGCGAGCGCATCGACGCGACCGGCTATGTCGTCGCCGGGCACGCCCCGGAACGCATCGGCGGCCCGACGTGCGCTTGGCGTCGAGCGGCTGCGGGAACGCGTTGCCAGCGCGATTGCCGCTGCACTGCCCGCCGGGACCATCCGCCGCGGTGCTGCAGGGCCTTTCCGTCGGCGTGCGCGGCAACATCCCGGACCGTCTCTGGGAAGCGTTTGCGGTCACCGGTCTCGCGCACCTGGTGGCGATCTCGGGACTGCACGTCACGGGGTGTGCGCTCTCGATACTGCTCTTGCTGCGGCTTGCGTGGCGCTGGCGACGCGCTGCCGCCGACGCGCTTCCGGCTCGCGATCGAGAGCGTAGCGGTCGTGGGTGTCACCGCCGCCTACGCGCGCTTTCCGGCGCCTCGGTTCCGGCGCTGCGCACGCTCGCGATGGTTGCGCTGTTCGGCCTGCTGCGCAGCCTCCGGCGCTCGTCGCCGCTCGCGGGCACGCTCGCGCTCGCGGCGGCGATCCTGGTCGCCGCCGATCCGCTGTCGGTCACCTCGGCAGGATTCTGGCTTTCGTTCGTTGCGACATCGGCGCTCTTTGCCGCGGGCTCCGCCGGCAGTGGATGGCGGGCCGCGATCGGCGGTTTCGCGCGCGCCCAGTTGGCGATCACTGTCGTGCTGGCACCGGCGCTGGCGGCGACTTTCGGCCGCCTCTCGCTCGTCGCGCCGTTCGTCAACGCCGTTGCAATCCCTGCTTCAGCCTGCTGATCCTGCCGGCCGTCCTGCTCGGCACGGCGATCGCGATCGTTGCGCCCGCGGCATCCGCGCTCCTGTGGCGCGTGCTCGGCCGCAATCCTCGACGGTACCTGGCCTGTCCTGGGATGGGTCGCCGACTGGCCCGCGGCGAGCATGGCCCCCGCGCTACAGCCTTTCGCGCTGGTGGCCGGCGCTGGCGTGCTCGCGTTCGGCGCCTTGCTCGTGCCGCAGTCAGGGGCTCACTGTGCCGTCGCTGCCGTATTGCTCGTAGCGCTGGTCTGCGGACGGGCGGAACCCGTCGAGCCCGGAACCTTCACGTTGACGGTGATCGACGTGGGCCAGGGTCTGGCCGCGGTCGTCGAGACCGTCGGATCACGTGCTGGTGTTCGACACCGGCCCGCGGTGGCGCGGCGGGACGGTGGCCGCCCGCGTTTCACTGCTGCCGTACCTGCGCGCGCGCGGCATCCGCAGGATCGACCGGCTGGTACTGAGCCACGACGACCAGGATCATGCGGGCGGCGCACGCGCTCATTGCGGCGCGCGATTGAGACCGTGCATCGCACGCTCGCGCCGCCCGGAAGCCGCGCCGCCGGCGAAGAGCCTGCGTCGGCGGGCGCGGGATGGGAGTGGGACGGCATCGACGTTTCGCGTCCTGCATCCCCCGGCAGCATTCGAGGGCAGTGACAACGACCGCTCCTGCGCGTTGCGCGTGTCAGCGGTCCCGGCGGCTCGGTGCTCCTGCTGGCGGATCCGGAAGCGGCGGCGGAGGCGGATGCTGACGGGCCAGGCGATCGCAGCGGACGTCGTCCTCGTCCCGCATCACGGCAGCGCGACCTCCTCGTCGCCGGCGCTGGTCGCAGCGGTGTCGGCCCGCGTCGGCATCGCGTCCGCCGGCTTCGGGAATCGCTGGGGGATGCCGCGGGCGACGTGGTGGCACGCTGGCGCGCGGCCGGAACGACGGTGATCAACACGGCGGAGCAGGGCGCGGTCCGGGTTCGCTTGCCCCCGCGGCCGGTCGCATCTCGATCGAGACCGAACGTACGCGACAATCGGCGCTGGTGGCGCGCCGGGCCCGGCCGATGAGGGGTCGCGGGCAGCGGAGCCCCGCACGGTATCATGCCGCGCCATGTGGGAAATCATCCTGGCCGGCGGCCCTGTCATGTGGCCGATCATCTTGTGCTCGGTGGTCGCCGCCGCGATCGTGCTCGAACGCCTGTGGACGCTGCAGCGCAAGCGTGTCATTCCGCGCGAACTCACCGACCGGATCTGGAAGCTGGTGGAATCGCAGAGCCTCAACGAGCGCCACATCGAGGCGCTGGCCCACAACTCGCCCCTCGGGCGTGTCCTTGCGGCCGGCCTCGCGAACAAGGACCAGGGTCGCGACATCATGAAGGAGGCGATCGAGGACACGGGCCGGCATGTGGTGCACGAGCTCGAGCGCTTCCTCGGCACGCTCGGGACCATCGCCGCCGTCTCGCCGCTGCTCGGCCTCCTCGGCACGGTGACCGGCATGATCCAGGCCTTCGAGGCCATCTCCGCGGAAGGCGTGGGTGACCCGCAGGTGCTCGCGGGCGGCATCGGCACGGCGCTCATCACGACGGCCGCCGGGCTCATCGTCGCGATCCCGGCACTGTTCGCCTACCGCTACCTGCGCGGTGTCGTCGACGTGCTGGTCGTTGATATGGAGAAGGAGGCGATGAAGCTGGTGCGCGCCTTCGACCAGATGCAGAAGCGCGTGGAGCGCGGGTCGCGCCGCCGCGAAGCGGCGTCATGAGGTTGCAGGTCAAGCGCGCCGACGAGGTCGAGCTGAACCTCATCTCGCTGGTCGACGTCGTCCTCCTGCTGGTCATTTTCTTCATGCTGTCGACGACCTTCGTGCAGGACGCGCGGCTGCGCGTCGAGCTGCCCGAGGCGGGCGCCGCCGTCGCCGACGCTCGGCGCAGCCGATCGTCATCACGATCTCCGCGCAGGGCAGCTACCGGGTCAACGACCGCGCCCTGGTCAACAACGAGCGGGCGACGCTGAGCGCCGCGCTGCGCCAGGTCGCAGGCGGCACGCGCAAGGAGCCCGTAACGATCCGTGCCGACGCGCGGGCGACCCACCAGTCGGTGGTGACCGCCATGGACGTCACGGCAAAGCAGGGCTTCACGCAGGTCAACATTGCGACTGTCAGCCAGCAAGCCGAAGAAATAAGGTCCCGCTGCCGCCGCTCAGCGCGAGCGGCCTCAAGACCTACCTGCGCCTGCTGGCGTACGCGCGCCCGCACTGGGCCATGTTCCTGCTGGGTGTCGTCGGCATGGTGCTCTTAGCCGCGGTCGACACGGGCTTCGCGGTGCTGGTCAAGAAATTCCTGGACGGCGCTTTCGTCGAGCGCGACCCACGCATGCTGGTGTACGTGCCGGCCGGGATCATCGTGCTGTTCCTGGTGCGGGGATCGGCGATTACCTGTCGGTGTATGCGCCGGGCTGGGTCGGGCGCCAGGTCATCAAGTCGATCCGGGGCGACGTCTTTGCGCGCTATCTGCACCTGCCGGTTTCGTACTTCGACAGGAACGGCGTCGCGCAGCTGCTGTCGCGCCTCACCTACAACATCGAGCTGGTCGCGGAGGCCGCGACCAACGCCGTCACCTTCATCATCCGCGACACGCTCACGATCATCGGGCTGATCGGCTACCTGCTCTACCTTAACTGGAAACTGACGCTGTTCGCGCTCGCGGTCGCTCCGCTGATCGTCGGACTATCCGTGCGACCAGCCAGTAGTTCCGGCGCTACAGCACGCGCATCCAGGCTTCGATGGGGGACGTCACCCGCGTCGCCAAGGAATCGCTCGAAAGCCAGCGGATGATCAAGGTCTTCAACGCCGAAGCGCAGCAGGCGGCGGTATTCGAGGAGGTCAACGAGCGCAATCGCGTCGAGCTTACATGAAGCTGATCACGGTCAAGGCCGTTTCCAATCCCGTGGTGCAGATGATCGCCGCGGCGGGCCTTGCCGCGGTCATGTACATGGCCATCCGCGACGTGCTCGAGCGCGGGCCTGTCCATCGGCGAGTTCACGTCCTTCCTGACGGCGCTGCTCCTGGTCACCGCGCCGCTGCGGCGCCTCGTCAGCGTCGTCGGCCCTCTGCAGCAGGGCATCGCGGCGGGGGAAAGCGTTTTCGAGGTGCTCGATGCCGCCGGCGGAGGACCGCGGCGGCGAAGTCGCGCTCGGCGCGCCCGGGGAGACATCGAGTTCCGCGATGTGACATTCACCTACGACGCCGAGAAAGGCCGGGTGCTCACGGGCATCCGCGTCCAGGTCGCGCCGGGCGAGACCGTCGCGATCGTCGGCCGCTCGGGCAGCGGCAAATCGACGCTCGTCAGCCTGTTGCCGCGCTTCCACGACCCGGACAGCGGCGTCGTGCTGCTCGACGGCGTCGACATCCGCGCAGTTACCGCCTGCGGACCTGCGCAACCAGCTCGCGCTCGTCAGCCAGGACGTGATGCTGATCGACGACTCGATCCGCAACAACATCGCCTTCAGCGCGCCCGCCGTCGAGCGCAGCCGACGTCGAGCGGGCGGCGCAGGCCGCGCACGTCCTCGAGTTCGCCGCGGAACTTCCGCAGGCCTCGACACCGTGATCGGGGAGCGCGGCGCGCTGCTGTCCGGCGGGCAGCGCCAGCGCGTCGCGATCGCGCGCGCGATCCTGAAGAACGCGCCGGTGCTGATCCTCGACGAGGCGACTTCGGCGCTCGACGCCGAATCCGAGCACCTGGTGCAGACCGCGCTGGCCAGCCTCCTCGAGGGCCGCACCACGCTCGTCATCGCGCACCGCCTGACGACGATCGAGCGCGCCGACCGCATCGTCGTGATGGACGGCGGCCGCATCGTCGAGTCCGGCACCCACGCCGAGCTGCTGGCTGCGGGCGGCGTCTACGCCGCGCTGCACCGCATGCAGTTCAACGCCTGAGCGGCCGCGCTTCCCCCGCATGGGCACGCGCCTGCACGACTGGTTCATCGCGACCTGGTATGGCGGCACGGGTCGCGGCCGCTGGCTGCTGCCGCTCGCCTGGCTGTTCGCGGGCCTGGCGCGCCTGCGCCGCGGGCTGTATGAGCGAGGCATCCTGCGCCCGCTACCGCTCGCCGCGCCCCGTCGTCGTCGTCGGCAACCTGACGGTCGGCGGATCCGGCAAGACCCCGTTCGTGATCTGGCTCGCCGGCGAACTGTCGCGGCGGAATCTGCGGGTCGGGGTCGCGATGCGCGGCTACCGCAGTGCCGGCGGCGCGGCACGGCGCCTGACGGATGCCGACTCGGCGGCCGCTGCCGGCGACGAGGCATTGATGATCCGTCGCCGCCTGTCGGTCCCGGTTGCGGTGGCGGCGCGGCGTGCCGACGCCGTGCGCCTGCTCGAAGCGGACTGTGACCTGATCCTGTGCGACGACGGCCTGCAGCACTACGCCCTGGCCCGCGACGTCGAGATCGTCGTCGTGGACGGCATGCGCGGCTTTGGCAACGGCCGGCGCCTGCCCGCGGGGCCGATGCGCGAGCCCGCGGCGCGCACTCGAGGAAGCCGACGCCGTGGTCGTCAACGGGCCGGGCTTTGAACGGCCTGGCGCGATCCGCATGCAGCTCGAACCCGTTGCCGTCGTCTCATTCCGCGACGGCTCGCGCCGGCCCTTGTCCGACTATGCGGGCCGCGAGGTCATCGCGGCGGCGGCGATCGGCAACCCGGAACGGTATTTCGCGATGCTGCGCGAGCATGGGCTGCGGGTCGAGACGCGCACGCTTCCGGACCATGCGCGCTTCACGCCCGCGCTGGCGGGCGCGGGTCGGGGAAAGCCGGTGCTGCTGACCGAGAAGGATGCCGTAAAATGCAGCGGCGTGGGCTGGATGCGACGCGGGATACGTCGAGGTGGCGCCCGTCGTTGACGGCGCCGCGGCCGGGAAACTGATTGCGCAGCATCGACCGCATGGTGGACGGGAAGCGAGGTACGGAATCGTGAGCGAGCGGCTGACCGACATTCTGGCGTGCCCGGTCTGCAAGGGCCCGCTGACGTGGCAGCACGAGAGCGCAGGAATTCGTCTGCCGCGCGGACCGGCTTGCCTATCCCGTGCGAGACGGCATCCCGGTGATGCTGCCCGACGAGGCCAGGCGCCTCGCTTCCGACGACAGCTCGCTGACCGGCCGCTGACCGTGTTCAGGATCGTCATCCCGGCACGGCATGCGTCCACCCGCCTGCCGGGCAAGCCGCTCCTGCCGGTCGCGGGCGAGGCGATGATCCTGCACGTGCAACGCCTCGCGCTGCATTCCGGCGCCGCGGAGGTCGTGGTCGCGACCGACGATGCGCGCATCCGCGACGTTTGCGAGGCGGCGGGCGGTGCGGTGGAAATGACCGGCGCTCACCATGACTCCGGCACGGATCGCATCGCCGAGATCGCGAGGCGCCGCGGCTGGGCTGGAGACGACATCGTCGTCAACGTGCAGGGTGACGAACCGTTGCTGCCACCGGCCCTGGTCGGCCAGGTGGCGGCGCTGCTCGCCGCGACGCCGGCCGCGGCGATCGCGACGCTCGCAACGCCGATCCTCGGCGAAGCCGAGTACCTGGACCCGAACGTCGTTAAGGTCGTCGCGCGCCCGGACGGGACGGCGCTCTATTTCAGCCGCGCGCCGATTCCGTGGGACCGCGACGGCGCGGCGCAGGCTCCCGTTGCCGCCGGCCGACACCACGGCAGCCGACGGCACCTCGGGCTCTATGCGTATCGCGTCGCGGCGCTCCTCAGGCTCGCGTCGACGGCGCCCGCCGAGCTGGAGCGCCGCGAGCGGCTCGAGCAATTGCGCGCGCTCGCCATGGGCCTCGTCATCGTCGTCGCGGACGCGCAGGAGTTGCCCGGCCCGGGCATCGACACGGCGGAGGATCTCGCGCGCGCGGATGCGATCCTGCAAAAGGCGCGACGCCCATGAACCACGCCGCCGCCCGGGTCGCCCCGTTCTACGCGGTGGAAATCAACCGCATTGCGAACGCGCGCGAGCGCCAGGGCCTGCCCGTAATCCACATGGAGGTCGGCCAGCCGTCGGCCGGCGCGCCGGCATCGGCGATCGCAGCCGGGCACCGCGCGCTCGCCGATTGCCCGCAGGGCTATTGGGAAAGCGGGGCGCTCGCCGAACGCCTCGAGCAGCACTACCTCGAAGCCTACGGGCTCGGCATCGGCCACGAGCGCATCGTGCTGACGATGGGCGCGTCAGCGGCGCTCGTGCTCGCGATGTCGGTCCTGTTCAGCCGCGGCGACCGCGTCGCCGTGCCGCGTCCGGGGTATCCCGCGCACCGCAATGCCCTGCATGCGCTCGGACTCGAGGCGGTCGAGTTCGATTGCAGCGACGACACGCGCTTCCAGCCGACGGCCGGAATGGTGGCGGCGCTCGACCCGGTGCCGGCCGGGCTGATTCTCACCAGCCCTTCGAACCCGACCGGGTCGATGATCCCGGGCCCGGAGCTAGCCGCCATCGCGGCAGTGTGCCGCGAGCGCGGCATCCGGATCCTGTCCGACGAGACCTATCACGGCATCACTTATGGGGCGAGCGCCGAATCGGTCCTGTCGCACGCGCCCGATGCCGTCGTCGTGAACACGTTCTCGAAATACTGGTGCATGACCGGCTGGCGGCTCGGCTGGGCGGTCGTGCCGGAGAACCTGGTGGTGCCGATGCGGCGCTTCGCGGGAAACCTGTTCCTCGTGCCGCCGACGCTCTCCCAGCATGTCGCGCTCGCGGCGATGGACGCGAAGGACGAGCTCGAGGCGCATGTCGCGACCTACGCGAACAACCGTTCCCTGCTGACCGCTGCGCTGGCCGGGTTCGGGATCCACCGGATCGCGCCGCCGGACGGCGCTTTCTATCTCTATGCGGACGTTGGCGATTTCACGCGCGATTCGCTCGCGTGGTGCCTCGAGCTGCTCGATGCGACCGGCGTCGCCCTGAATACCGGGCGGGACTTCGACGGCGCCCAGGGTGACCGTTTCGTCCGCATCTCGTTCGCCGTGTCGACCGCCGAGACCCTGCGCGCGATCGAGCTGCTCGACGGCTGGCTGCGCCGGCGCAAGCGCGCATGACCCCCTTTTTTGGGGCGTCCTGCTGATGCGGTTGGAACGACATACTCCTTTCGGGGAATACCGATACTGGCCGGAAAGGCTTAGCTTGATTTCGTCCCGGTCCCCAGATTTCTGACGAGAGCTATCGATAAGAAGATCAGGGGTGACGGTCGGCTCAGCGCGCTGGATCTGTGGGCCGGGGCACCATGCTCATCCAGAATCGCGATAGCGGGATAGCGCCAACGTTTGGCGAGCCGCGATCGAGCGGTCGGTCACGCGACGCCTCCGTTCATCAACCTGTTCTCCTACGCGGTCACAGACGTCCCACACCCGCGCTCTGCGACGCTTCATTGATTCCAGGGCCGACACGATACGAATGATTGAGCCTATGTGCATGACAAATATCGTGAAGCACAAACATGTCTCGCACAGGCGGAACTCCGCCTACGCAGCGGTAGTCATTGGCAGCATAAATTACATCAAGTAACCACAGCGGAAGTGGTCGAACGCTCTGGAATTCCTGCAACATACAGTCGCCGCCTGAGCTCGGCTTGCTGACACGAACAATCAGCGAACCAAATCTTCAGCTGCGTTGAGCGCGGAGATGACGGAACCGATACGAGCGGCACATACTGATGCGAAGCTGTCCATGGCAATGCAGGTGGTCGAGTGAAGGTGCTATTTGTTTGCCTCGGCAACATCTGCCGTTCGCCGACGGCGGAGGCCGTGGTGCGGGAGCTCGCCCGCCGTGAGCGGCCCGGCCTCGAGCTCGAAGTGGACTCGGCGGGAACGCACGGGTACCACACGGGCAGCCCGCCCGACGAACGCTCGATTGCCGCCGCCCGGCGGCGCGGCTACGACCTGACGTCGCTGCGCGCGCGCGTGGTCGAGTCGGGAGATTTCGGCGTGTTCGACCTCGTGGTCGCAATGGACGAGGACGTCTACGGGCACCTGCAGCGCCTGGCGCCGCGCGTGCAGGCGGCGCGACTCGTGCTCTTCATGGAATTCGCGCCCGGCTCCGACCGGCGCAGCGTGCCGGACCCGTACTACGGCGGTGCGACCGGCTTCGAGGAAGTCCTGGACATGGTGGAAGAGGGCGCGCGCGGCCTGCTCGACTCGCTGGCCGCGCGCCCCTGAATCATTCCTTCGGGTCGAAGTGCTGGCCCTCGCCGGGCGAGGACGACCACACCGTGTAGTTCGAACCGGCCTTGGGCGCATCGGGCGCCGAGGTCACGAACGGAGCCGGCGCAGGTGCAGGTGCAGGCGCTGGAGCCGATGGCTGCGAGTAGGCTTCGCCCGAGGGAGACGGGCTCGCAGCTACTGTGGGCGGGCCTTGGCCCGGGGAATCGGCATTGCCGTGCGTCGGCACCGAGATCGGCTGCGTGTCGGTCGGCCGGTATCCCTCCTGACGGCCGCGGCCGCCTCGACCACGGCGCCGGCGCCGGCGACGCTGGGGGTCACCCTCTCCGGACTGCGGCTCCTGTCGCGGTTCCTGCCGTGGCTGCTGCTGCTGCGGCTGCTGTGCCGCCTGCGGCACGCGCGCTCCTTCCGGCTGCCGCTCACGCTGGCGATTGCCGTCGTCACGGCCTTCGCCGCCGCGCGGGCGGTCCGGCTGCTCCGTCCGTTCCGCATCGCGGTCGGTGCGATCGCGGTTGCGATTTCGGTCCCGGTCGCGGTCGCGGTCGCGGTCGCGATCGTGGCGCGGACCGCGCTCCCGGTCGCCACGGTGCGGGCGCCGGCCACCCCGGTCCTCGCGATGGTCCCGACGATGGCGGCCGGGCGGCCGTTCTTCACGCCGGGCTGGAGCAGGCGTCTCGACCGGTTCGTTGCGCGCAGCGCCGCCGAACAGGCCCTGCAGCCACGCCCAGAATCCCGGGCGGCTCACCGCCAGCGGTGGAGGCGGTGCAACGGGCGTCGGTGCCGGCACGGACGGTGCGATCTGCTGCACCGCCGCGGGGGCGGCGGCGGGTCGCTTGTCGGCCTGGGTCTGGAAATCGAGCTCCACCGCGCCGGCCCCGGCCATCTGGTAGCTCGTCTTCGCGTTCTCGGGCAACGTCATCTCGTCGTCGCGCACGCGACGGATCGAATAATTCGGCGTCTGCATGTTGGGGTCGGGCACGAGCACGATGTCGATTTCACGCGCGCTCTCGAGCCGGTGCAGCCACTCGCGCTTCTCGTTGATGAGGAATGTCGAGACGTCGACCGGCAGCTGGGCGACGACACGGGTGGTCCGGTCCTTGCGGACTTCCTCGCCGATGAGGCGCAGCACGGCGAGCGCCATCGACTCCACGCTGCGGATCGAACCCATCCCGCTGCAGCGCGGGCAGGCCATGTGGGTCGATTCGCCGAGCGAAGGCCTGAGGCGCTGCCTCGACATCTCCATGAGCCCGAAGCGCGAGATCCGCCCGAGCTGGATGCGCGCGCGATCGGAGCGGACGGCCTCGCGCAGGCGATCCTCGACGCCCTGCTGGTTCTTCTTCGATTCCATGTCGATGAAGTCGATGACGATCAGGCCGCCGAGGTCGCGCAGCCGCAGCTGCCGGGCGATCTCGTCCGCGGCCTCGAGGTTCGTGTTGTAGGCGGTCGCCTCGATGTCCGAGCCCCGGGTCGCGCGCGCCGAGTTGATGTCGATCGACACCAGAGCCTCGGTGTAGTCGATCACGATGCCGCCGCCGGACGGGAGGGTGACCGAGTGCGAGTACGCCGACTCGATCTGGCTCTCGATCTGGAAGCGCGTGAACAGCGGGACGTCGTCGGTGTAGAGCTTGAGCTGCTTGGCGCCGTCGCCCGACTGGAAGCGCTGCACGTACTCGATGGCGCGCTGGTGGGCGCCCGGCTCGTCGATCAGCACCTCGCCGATGTCGTCGGACAGGTAGTCGCGCAGCGACCGCGTGACCGCGTCGCTCTCCTGGTACACGAGGAACGGCGCCGGGCGCTCGCCCGCCGCGGTCACGATCGCGTCCCAGTTTGCCCGCAGGTTGTCGAGGTCCCACTGCAGTTCCTCGGGGCTGCGCCCGACGCCCGCGGTGCGGACGATCGTGCCCATGCCGTCCGGCACGTGCAGCTGGTCCAGCGAGTCCTTGGTGACGTCGCGCTCCTCGCCCTCGATGCGGCGCGAGACCCCGCCCGCGCGCGGGTTGTTCGGCATCAGGACCAGGAAGCGGCCTGCGAGGCTGATGAAGGTCGTGAGGGCCGCGCCCTTGTTGCCGCGCTCCTCCTTCTCGACCTGCACGAGGATTTCCTGGCCCTCCTGCAGCACGTCGCGGATGTTGAAGCGGGCGCCCGGCGCGGGCTGGAAGCGGTAGTACTCGCGCGCGACTTCCTTGATCGGCAGGAAGCCCTGGCGCTGGGCGCCGTATTCGACGAAAGCGGCCTCGAGGCTCTGTTCGACGCGCGTGACGCGCGCCTTGTAGACGTTGCCTTTCTTCTGCTCGCGGGACGGTAACTCGATCGACAGGTCGTACAGCTTCTGGCCGTCAACCAGAGCGACGCGCAACTCCTCCTGCTGAGTCGCGTTGATTAGCATTCTCTTCATGTGCCCCATCCAAGGTGCTTGGGGCCCAGTCGCGAGGGATGTCACGTGCTTTCATGGAAAATGTCGGCATCACCGCAGGCGCGGACCGCGGGCGCACGCGAGCGGGCCGCAGCAGCTGGCTGCGGGTCGTATCGCTCCTGCACGAACCATTCGTGGTCGACACGCGCGGGGAACATCACATCCGAACGAAGGGCCGGCGATGGTCCGGACCAGCCGGACCAACTAACATGCGGCCTGCCCGCCACGACACCACGATTGAACGGGGCCGATGGGGAGTGACCGCGTACCGGTCAGCGGCCACGCTTCGCTTCGTGAAGCCTGCGCCGTAAGACCTGACTGACGGTTAAGATAACAGATGCGCCCGGAAAATCAATACGTTAGAGAGTGTCCGTGACGGCGGATCGAAATCAATCGGTTGGCGTGAGGCGGGTGCGGGCCGGCGCCGGATCCGAGGGGCAGCGGCTCGATAATTTCCTGCTGCGCGAGCTGGCGGGCGTGCCTCGCAGCCGGGTTTACCGCCTGCTGCGGCGGGGCGAAGTCCGGGTCAATGGCAAGCGCAAGCAGGCGGACTACCGCCTCGCGGCGGACGACGAAGTTCGCCTGCCGCCGCTGCGGGAGGCGCCCGCGCCGGACTCGTCGCCGCGGCGCCTTCCTGACGGGCTGCTCGCGACCGTCAGATCCGCGATCGTGCACGAGGACGAGCGCCTGCTGGTGCTCGACAAGCCCGCCGGCCTCGCGGTGCACGGCGGCTCGGGCCTGTCGTTCGGCGCGATCGAGGCGCTGCGCGCACTGCGCCCCGACGAGACGCTCGAGCTCGTGCATCGGCTCGACCGGGACACGAGCGGATGCCTGCTGGTCGCGCGCACGCGCCCGGCCTTGCGCCTTGCCGCATGCGCTGCTGCGCGAGGGCACGGTCGAGAAGCATTACGCGGCGCTGTCGCCGGCCGCTGGCGGCTCGGCCGCAAGACGATCGACGCTCCGGTGCTGACGAACGCGCGCGAGGGCGGCGAACGCGTCGTGCGCGTCCATCGCGCGGGCAAGATCGCGCTGACCGATTTCAACGTCGATCGGCGCACTATCGCGGTATCGCGACGCTCATGGACGTCGCGATCCGCACCGGCCGCACTCACCAGATCCGTGTCCATTCGGCTTTCGCGGGCCACCCGGTCGCGGGAGACGAGAAATACGGCGACCAGGAATGCAATGCCCGCCTGCGCGCGCTCGGATTGCGCCGCATGTTCCTGCACGCGTCGTCGATCGCATTCCGCTGGCCGGATACCGGCGCGGCTTTCCGCGCCGAAGCCGCATTGCCGCCCGAATTGCAGGCGTGTGCTCGAGCGTTTGCGCGAAGCCGCGGGTCAGGGCTGAGGCGCGAGCGCATCGAGACCGGCGGCGCGCAGCGCGCCCGCGAGCCAGATGAGCGGCAATCCGACGAGCGCGGCCGGGTCGCGCGTCTCCATCGATTCGAACAGCGCTGCGCCGAGTCCCTTCGCTGCGGAAGCCGCCGGCACAATCGAACGGCCGGTCGAGCTCGACGTAGCGCGCGATTTCCGTCCGCGGTCAGCGTGCGAAAGCGCACGGCGGTCCGGTCGACGTGCTCGAAGTCGGACCGCGGCTCGAGGCGCAGCAGGACCGCGGCCGTGTGGAACTCGACGACGCTGCCGCTTTCAGCGGCCAGTTGCGCGCGGCACTGCCCGGCGTCGCCGGGCTTCCCCAGGATCCGGCCGCCCAGGTCGGCGACCTGGTCGGAGCCGATGACCCAGCTGCCCGGAAATCGCCGCGCGACGGCATCGGCCTTCGCCTGGGCCAGGCGCAGCGCTCGTGCGCGCGGCGACTCGCCGCCTTGCGGCAGTTCGTCGACGCCGGGAGCCACGACCTCGAACGGCAGGCCAAGGCGCCCCAGGAGGTCGGCACGGTAAGCGCGAAGTCGAAGCCAGGATCAGGGTGGGCGCCATGGCGCTCAGGGCTTACAAAACAATGATTTGCGCAGCGAGTTCTTTGACACTCCGATGCACGGTCACTATGATACCGCCCCCATGTCGATGCCCCCCGATCGGCCGCTCGATGCGCTCGGTCTGGCGCGCAGCGCGGCGCGGGTCGAGCGCGAGTTCCAGGTCGCCGGCTTTGCGCGGCTGGCGCGACCGGCTGGCGGAGCCGACCGGGACGGCGAAGGCACGGGCGGAGTTCGGATTGCAGGGTCGCTGGCCGGTGGCGCGGCTGGCGGTGACCGCGGAACTCATGCTCACCTGCCAGCGTTGCCTCGGGCCGATGCGGCGGAAGCTGTCGTTGGAGTCGAACCTCGTGTTCGCGGAGGAGGGCGCGCCGGAGTTGCCGGGCGGCTTCGAAGCGATCGGCGGCGATCCCCGCAAGCTCGACCTTGCGGCGCTCGTCGAGGACGAGCTGCTGCTGGGCTTGCCGCTCTTCCCGCATCATGAGGCGGGCGAAGCCTGCAAGCTGGCCATGGCAGGCTTGACGGTCGAACCGGTGGCGGAGGCGCCCGAGATGCGCCGGCCATTCGCGGGATTGAAGGATTTGCTGAAACACTGAGCTGGAGAGAGTGCCGATGCCCGTTCAAAAAAGCCGAAAGACGCCGTCGAAGCGCGGCATGCACCGTTCGCACGACCGTCTCACGAAGCCGGCGCTGTCGAAGGACCCGACCACGGGCGAGACGCACCTGCGCCATCGGGTGAGCCGCGATGGCTTCTACCGCGGGCCGCAAGGTGATCGACGTGCCGGCCGAGGACACGGGACAGGAGTAGGCCCGGTACCCGCCACGCGGCGGCCGGCCTTGCCATGAACCGCTACTCGCGCATCGCCGGAACTGGCAGTTACCTGCCGGAGAAGATCGTCACCAACGCGGACCTCGCGAAGACGATCGACACCAGCGACGAGTGGATCCGCACGCGCACCGGCATCGAGAGGCGTCACATCGCGGCGCCCGACGAGACGAGCTCATCGCTGGCCGAGCACGCGGCCCGGCGCGCGCTGAAAGCGGCGGGCCTGGCGCCGGCCGACGTCGATTTCATCGTCGTCGGCACGACCACGCCCGACCTGATCTTCCCGAACACCGGCACGTTGCTCCAGCAGCGCCTCGACATCCACGGCTGCCCCGCGTTCTCGCTGGAGACGGCGTGCAGCGGCTTCGTCTATGCGCTCTCCGTCGCGGACAAGTTCGTGCGCCTCGGCGAGTCGAAGTGCGCGCTGGTCGTCGGCGTGGAATGCCTGTCCCGATTCATCGACTGGACCGACCGGGGCACGGCCGTCCTGTTCGGCGACGGGGCCGGGGCCGTGGTGCTGACGCCCGCCGACGAGCCCGGCATTATCGGCACGCACCTGCATTCGGACGGCAAGTACCAGGACCTGCTGTACTTCCCCTACGGCGTGTCGAAGGGGTTCGACACGCTCCGCAACAATTCGACCGCTGGCCTAATGATGCAGGGCAACGAGGTCTTCAAGGTCGCGGTGCGCACGCTGTCGAAGCTGGTCGACGAAACGCTCGCGAAGAACGGCGTGGAGCGCGGCGACATCGACTGGCTGGTGCCGCACCAGGCCAACCTGCGCATCATCCAGTCGGCTGCCGAAAAGCTCGGCCTGCCGATGGAGAAGGTGGTCGTCACCGTGCAGAACCACGGCAACACGTCGGCCGCCTCGATCCCGCTCGCGCTCGACACGGCGGTGCGCGACGGACGCATTCACCGCGGGCAGATGCTGCTGCTCGAGACGTTCGGCGGCGGTTTCACCTGGGGATCGGCGCTGATACGCTACTGAAGCGGAAACCCGCGGCGGACAGAGGCCGTTCATTCACGCATGCGGACATTCATCACGTCACTCGCCGTCCTCGATCTCGCTGCCCGCAGGAGCGGGCGAGTTCCCGCTGCCGCCGGCCGCCAGCGACGTGATCGGCGAGACGATCACGACCGCGGCGGAACCCGCAGACACGCTGCTCGACATCGCGCGGCGCTATGGCCTCGGTTACGAGGAAATCACCAACGCGAACCCGGGCATAGACCCGTGGCTGCCCGGCGCCGGCACCGCGGTCGTCGTACCGAAGCGGCGCCTGCTGCCGCGCGCGCCGCGCACCGGGATCGTCATCAACCTGCCGGAGCACCGCCTCTACTGGTATCCGCCCGTCACGGCGGGAAAGCCGCCGGTGGTGCGGACCTTCCCGGTCAGCATCGGGAAGATGGACTGGAACACGCCGCTGGGGCGGACGGCGATCGTGTCCAAGGCCAAGGATGCCCCGTGGATTCCGCCGAAGTCGGTGCGCGAGGAACACGCGAAGCGTGGCGAGATTCTTCCCGGCGGTCGTGCCCGGCGGTGCGGACAACCCGATGGGACGCTACAAGATGGCGCTTGGGATTCCCGGTGGCGCCTACCTGATCCACGGCACCAACCGGCCCGCGGGCATCGGCATGCAGGTGACTCACGGCTGCATGCGGCTGTATCCGGAGGACATCGAAGCGCTCTATGCCATGGTGCCGATCGGCACGCCGGTCATGATCGTGAACCAGCCCTACAAGTGGGGATGGCATGACGGAGAACTCCTGATCGAGGTGCATCCGCCGCTGCAGGAGGATGCGGGCACCCCGCCGAGCCTGACCGACCTCACGCGCCTGCTGGTTGAGGCGACGAGCGCGGAACCGCTCGCGATCGACTGGATGGGCGCCGAGCGCATCTGGCGCGAGGCCCGGGGCATCCCGACGGCGGTCGCCGCGCAGCCTGCGCGCACGGCGGCGCTCTCGCCCGACCCGTAGTCGCCGCGGCCAAAGAAAAAGCCCCGCGGTGTCGCCACCGCGGGGCTTTTTATCGGCTTGCGAAGTCGACTTACTTCGACATCGACTTTTCGAACATGCGATTCAGCTTCTCGCTGTTCGCATCGCAGCACTGCTGCGCCGCCTGCGCCGCAGACGCAGCCTGGTTGGCCGTGTTCTGCGCCGAGGTGGCAGCCTGCTGTGCGGCAGCAGCGGCACGGCTCGCGCCATCCGCCGAGGTCTTCACGCCGTCGAGGTCACCAGAAATCTTGGCAACTTGCGACTTGAGCGAGTCGACTTCCGCCTGCAAGGGCTTCAGATCGGTGCAGCCGGCGCCGAGGGCGATGACGGCGGCAGCGACGCCCACCTTCAGGATATTGGACATGAGATTTTTCTCCATAAGGTTGCATGGAACGTTACAAGCCGCTTCCGCGGATGCACGGCGCCGGCGGTCCTTCCTCCCCGCGCGGTGGCGATGCGGATCGTAACGTATCGGGGCGGCAGGTGAAAGTCGCGTGCACGTTTGTCGCCGGGCGGCGACAACTCGCATGCCGTCTTTGTCGGACACGCTGGCGCGCCCGTGTCGTTTTGTCCACGCCGGTCGGAGTGTCGTGCTATTCATGTTCGCGTCGTCGCATGGGAACGGAACGGCGGCACGCAGGCGAGCGGGCCGGGTTGCGGCGAATGAGCGATTGGAGTTCCGGCGGAGCGAACGAGCGGAGCCGTAAGCGTTGGCTGCGTGCCGCGCGGGTGATGCAATGCGGGGCCGGCGATCGCGGCAGGCCTGTAACGAGCGCTTGCCAGGGGCGCGCTCTGCCTGTATATAATCACAGCACCTGATCATCCGTACAGGTGGACCATGTCGGACCTCACGCCCCGCCAACGCCAGATCCTCGAGTTCATCCAGGACGCGATCGCCGCGAACGGCCTGCCGCCCACCCGCGCGGAGATCGCCCATGCCCTCGGCTTCCGCTCCGCCAATGCCGCCGAGGAACACCTGCGGGCCCTGCAGCGCAAGGGTGTGCTCACCCTGGTCGCAGGCAGCGCGCGCGGCATCGTGCTGAAGGATGCGCTGCGCGAGCAGTTCGGGCTGCCGCTCATCGGCCGCGTCGCCGCCGGCCGCCCCATCCTCGCCGAAGAGCACATCGAGGGCCGCTTCCAGGTCGACCCGGCGCTGTTCAGCCCGCGCCCGCACTACCTGCTGCGTGTCAGCGGCATGAGCATGCGCGACGTCGGCATCCTGGACGGCGACCTCGTCGCCGTGCACCGCTCGACCGACGTGCGCAACCGCCAGATCATCGTCGCACGCCTCGAGAACGAAGTGACCGTCAAGCGTTACAAGCAGGACGGTTCGGTCGTGTGGCTGATGCCGGAGAACCCGGATTTCGAGCCGATCCGCGTGGACCTGCGCAAGCAGTCGATGACGATCGAGGGGGTGGTGGTCGGCGTGCTGCGGCGCAGCCGCGCGGACGTCATGCAGTGAGCGACGCGCTCGCGGAGATCTTGCGTCATCCCGCGCTCTGGCGCGGCGGCGACGCAGGCGCACCCGAGACTGTCCCCACGGGTTTTCGCGCCCTCGATGCACGCCTGCCGGGCGGCGGCTGGCCACTCGCGTCGCTGATCGAGCTGCTGGTGCCCGCGGCAGGCGTGGGTGAGGTGCGCCTGCTGCTGCCGGCGTTGCGCAACCTCACGGCGGATGGCACGGAACCGCGCTGGGTGGCCTGGCTCGCGCCACCGCACCTGCCGTACGCGCCTGCGCTCGCCGAGGCCGGCCTCGATCCCGCACGCATGCTCGTGGTGCGTCCGCGCGCGGGACTCGACCGGCTCTGGGCGATGGAGCAGGCCCTGCGATCCGGTGCCTGCGCCGCGGTGCTCGGCTGGGCCGGCGAGGCCCGCGATCCGGTGTTGCGCCGGCTGAAGCTGGCCGCGGAAGAGGGCGGGACGACGGCTTTCCTGCTGCGGCCCTCCGTGCATCGCCACGAAGCCTCGCCGGCTGCACTCCGGCTCGCACTCACGGCCCGGGAGTACGGCCTCGACGTCGAAGTCGTGAAGAGCCGATGCGGCCCCGCGCGCATCGAGCGCCTGCCAATCCACTAGGCGCGCCCCGGATGTCCGAACCCCGTCCGGCACCGATCGCGCCGGCAGCGGCCAGTCGTCGGCGCGCACTCGCGCCGGTGCCGGCGCCGCGCACGGAACCGGCCGCCGCGGCAGGCGAGCTCTGGCTCGCCGCCCACTTTCCCCGCCTGCCGCTCGATGCACTGGTGCTGGGCACCGGGCGGGCGCGCGCCACCGTCGTCACCGCGGCGAGCGATCCCCGCCGGGCCGTCATCGCCTGCAACGAGCGCGCCGCACGCCAGGGCATTGCGCCGGGCATGGGATTGAATGCCGCGCTCGCCCTCGTGCCGGGGCTGCGCGCCTTGGAACAGAGGCCCACGGCGGAAACCGCGTTGCTCGACCGCCTCGGGCGCTGGGCCCTGCAGTTCACGCCGGTCGTGAGCCTCGAGCCGCCGGGCGCCGTGCTCGCCGAGGTGCGCGGCAGCCTCGATCTTTTCGGCGGTGTCATGTCCCTGCTGCGGCGCGCGCTCGCGGGCCTCTCGGCGAGCGGCCTGTCTGCCTCGCTCGCGCTCGCACCGACGGCGCGCGGCGCGCTCTGGCTGGCGCGCGCCGAGCTCGCGATGACGGTGACCCGCGCCGATGCGTTGCCCGGCATCGCATCGCGGCTGCCGCTCGCCTGCCTGCAATGGCCCGAAGACACGGTCGCCACGCTCGCCCGGCTCGGCATCACGAGCGTCGCGGACCTGCTCAGGCTGCCGCGGGCTGGGTTTGCCGCGCGTTTCGGGCCGCAGCTGCTCGACGAACTCGACGAGGGGCTTGGCCGCCGTCCCGCGCCGCGCCGGCGCCATGTCGTGCCGGAGCGCTTCGACGAACGGCTCGAACTGCCAGCGGCCGCGGAGTCCGTGGCCGTGCTGCAACCCGCGCTCGGGCACCTGCTGGCGCGCCTCGCGGCCTTCCTGCGTGCCCGCGCGTCGGGTATCCGCGAGCTGCGCGTCGATCTCCTGCATCGCGACGCGGCGCCGACGCGGCTTCGCATCGCGCTGGCGCGCCTGGCAGGCGGTGCAGCCGAGCTCGAAGAACTGCTCGACGAACGGCTCGGGCGCTGCCGGCCCGAGCTGCCGGTCGTCGGACTCAGGCTGCGCTCCGGCGTGCTGTCGCCGCTGGTGCTGCGCGACGCGGGGCTGTTCGAGCGCGGCCAGGGCGCGGACCCGGAAGCGACGGCGCGCCTGCTCGACCTCCTGCGCGCACGTCTCGGGCAGGAGGCGGTGTTCGGCGTGATGCCGGTATCGGAGCATCGCCCCGAGCGCGCCTTCCGCATCGCGGAGCCGGGCGCCGCGGGGGCGCCGCCGATGCCCTGCAGCGCCGCCGCGCGCGCCACGCGGCCGCTGTGGATGCTGGCCGACCCGCAGCCGCTCGACGACTGGGAGGGCACGCTGATCACCGGGCCGGAGCGCATCGAGTCGGGATGGTGGGACGGGCATGACGTCCGGCGCGACTACTACGTCGCTCAGAACCGCGCCGGCGTCCGCCTCTGGATCTTCCGCGAGCGCCCGCCGGGACAACGCTGGTTCCTTCACGGCGTGTTCGGATAGAGCGCACTTCAGCGCGGGGACCCTCACTTGGCCGGCACTGCGCGGGATCCGGCGGGGACCCGCCCGGCGCTCGGCCGGAACCTAACGGGTTCGCTCGCGAGACCACGCCACCTCGCGCGGGCGGCCGGTCGTGGCAGCGTCCGCCGCGCGGTGCGTGCGGACGGGACCCGCGAGCGAGCGCATCAAGTTCCGGCGCGAGCGAGCGGAGTCCTGGCCGCGCAACGCCCGCGCGGCGGGCGTGACTTCGCGCGGATGTGATGCGCGATGTCGTATGCGGAGCTGCATTGCATCAGCAACTTCACGTTCCTGCGCGGCGCTTCGCATCCTGCGGAGCTCGTTCGAACGCGCGAAGGACGCTGGGCTACAGCGCGCTCGCGCTGACCGACGAGTGCTCGCTGGCCGGCGTCGTGCGGGCCCATGCCGCTGCGCGCGAGGCGGGCCTGCCGCTCATCGTCGGCAGCGAGTTCCGGCTCGCGGACGGCCTGCGCTTCGTCGCGCTCGCGCAGAGCCGCGGCGGATACGGCGCGCTCGCGCGCCTCGTCACGCAGGGCCGGCGCGCGGCCGCGAAAGGCCAGTACCGGCTCACGCGCGCGGACCTCGACGCGGGGCTGCCGGATTGCCTCGCGCTGTGGCTGCCGGGCGCCGAGCCGGTGCGCGACGAGGGCGCGTGGCTGCGATCGCGCTTCGAGGGGCGGCTCTGGGTCGCGGTGGAGCTCACCGCCTCGGGCGCCGACCGCGAGCGGCTCGAGCGGCTCTGACCGCGCTTGCGGGCGAGCTCTCGCTTCCGGCGGTCGCGGCGGGCGACGTCGCACATGCACCAGCGCCGCCGCCGGGCGCTCCAGGACCTGCTGACCGCGGTGCGCCTGAAGACGACGGTCGCGCACGCCGGGCGCGCGCTGCACCCGAACGGCGAGCGCGTGCTGCGCCCGCTCGACCGCATCGAGTCGCTGTACCCGCGCCCGCTCGTCGACGCGACGCGGGACATCGCCGGACGCTGCCGGTTCTCGCTCGACGAGCTCTCGCTACGAGTACCCGGAGGAGATCGTGCCGGCGGGCACGACGCCGGCGGCGCACCTGCGCCGCCTGGTCGAGGCGGGCGCGGCGCGGCGCTGGCCCGCGGGAACGCCGGCGGCGGTGCGCGCAGCTCATCGAGCGCGAGCTCGCGCTGATCGCGGAGCTCGGTTACGAGCGCTATTTCCTGACCGTGCACGACCTCGTCGAGTTCGCGCGCGGGCGCGGCATCCTGTGCCAGGGGCGCGGCTCGGCGGCGAACTCGGCCGCCTGCTATGCGCTCGGCATCACGGAGGTGGACCCGGCGCGCATGTCGATGCTGTTCGAGCGCTTCGTCTCGCGCGAGCGCAACGAGCCGCCCGACATCGACGTGGACTTCGAGCACGAGCGGCGCGAGGAGGTGATCCAGTATCTCTACGCGAAGTACGGCCGCGCCCGCGCCGCGCTCACGGCGACCGTGATCTGCTACCGGCCGAAGAGCGCCGTGCGCGACGTCGGCAAGGCCCTTGGCCTCGACCCGGCCGCAGGTGGAGCGCCTCGCGCAGCGCGATGCAGTGGTGGGACGGCCACGAGGTCGAGGACTCGCGCATCCAAGACGCGGGCTTCGACACGGCGAACCCGGCCGTCGCGCGGGTGCTCGCGCTCACGCGCGAGCTGATCGGCTTCCCGCGCCACCTGTCGCAGCACACCGGCGGCTTCGTGATCTCGCGCGGGCCGCTCGAGGAGCTCGTGCCCATCGAGAACGCGGCGATGCCCGAGCGCACCGTGATCCAGTGGGACAAGGACGACCTCGACGAGCTGCGGCTGCTCAAGGTGGACGTGCTGGGGCTCGGCATGCTGACCGCTATCCGCCGCGCGCTCGCGCTGGTCACGGCGCGCCGGGGTGCGGAATTCCGCCTGTCGGACGTCCCGGCCGAGGACCCGGCCGTCTACGAGATGATCTGCCGCGCCGACACGGTCGGCGTGTTCCAGATCGAGTCGCGCGCGCAGATGGCGATGCTGCCGCGGCTCCGGCCCGCAGAGCTACTACGACCTTGCCATCGAGGTCGCGATCGTGCGTCCCGGCCCGATCCAGGGCCAGATGGTGCATCCGTACCTGCGCCGGCGGAGCGGGCAGGAGCCGGTCGCCTACCCGGGCCCGGAGGTGGAGGGCGTGCTCTCGCGCACGCTCGGCGTGCCGATCTTCCAGGAGCAGGTGATGCAGCTCGCGATCGTGGCCGCGGGTTTCACGCCCGGCGAGGCCGACAGCCTGCGGCGCGCGATGGCGGCCTGGCGGCGCAAGGGCTCGCTCGGTCCGTTCGAGCAACGCCTGGTCGAGGGCATGCGCGCGCGCGGCTACGACGAGGGTTTCGCGCGCCAGGTGTTCCAGCAGATCCTCGGCTTCGGCGAGTACGGCTTCCCGGAATCGCATGCCGCGAGCTTCGCGCTGCTCGTCTACGTCTCGGCCTGGCTCAAGCGGCACGAGCCCGCCGCCTTCTGCTGCGCGCTCCTCAACAGCCAGCCGATGGGTTTCTACGCGCCGGCGCAGCTGGTGCGCGACGCGCGCGCGCACGGCGTCTCGGTGCTGCCTGCCGGCGTCAACGAGAGCGCGGTGGAATCGACGCTCGAGGCCGCGGAGGGCGGCACGCAGGCGCTGCGCCTCGGCCTCGACCGCGTGCGAGGGCTCGCGCGCGAGGCCGCCGAGCGGATCGTCTGCCGCCCGCGCCGAGGGCCCGCTACGGGCGCGTCACCGAGCTCGCGCGCCGGGCTCGGCCTCGGCCGGCGCGACCTCGGTGCGCTCGCCGCCGCGGGCGCGCTCGCCGGCCTCGCCGGCCACCGGCACCGGGCGGCCTGGGAGGTGCTGGGCGTCGAGCCGGCACTGCCGCTCCTGCCGGCCCCGGAGCGCGAGGAGGGCCTGCCGCTGCTCCGGTCACCGACCGAGGGCGAGGACATCGTCGCCGACTACCGCGCGCTCGGGCTCACGCTGGCGCGGCATCCGCTCGCGCTGCTGCGCCCGCGACTGGCGCAGGACGGCTGGCTGACGGCCGCCGAGGTGGCGGACCTTGCCGACGGCGCGCCCCTGCGCACCGGCGGGATCGTCGTCACGCGCCAGCGGCCGGGCAGCGCCGGCGGGGTCATCTTCGTGACGCTCGAGGACGAGACGGGCTACGTGAACCTGGTGGTCTGGAGCCGTATCGCGGACGCGCACCGCAAGGCGATGCTGGGCGCGCGGCTGCTCGGGGTCCGGGGGCGGCTGCAACGGGAGGGCGAGGTCCGGCACGTCGTGGTCGATGCGCTCGAGGACCGCTCCGCGCTGCTGGGGAGCCTGACTGACGAAGGCGAGGAGCTTCCGCTAGCGCCGCCGGGGAGCCGGGACGCGGCGTGGCTTCTTCGCCGGGCTCCGCGCCGGACTCGTCGACGTCGTAGTCCTCGAAGTCGGACAGGAGGCCCGCGGTGCGCTTTTCCTCGCGCATGCGTTCGAGTTTGCGCCAGGCAGGCTCGCCGGCCGCGGCGCGGGCGCCACGCCGCTTGCGGGTATCGAAATCCCGCATCAACTGGTCGACGTCGAGGTCCTCCGCGGCTTCCTCGATTTCGTCCGGCTCCTCGTCTTCGAACTCTTCTTTCGGCTTCTCGCTCATGCGACCAGTCCAGGGTCACTGCGGGCCGACTTATAAAGCGCCGGGGCCCCCGGCCGCAAGGGGTCTCAGCGCACCAGCTGATTAAGCTGGAAGATTGGCAGCAAGAGCGCGATGACGATCACGAAAACGAAGCCGCCCATCAGGAGGATCATCACCGGCCCCAGGATGCCGACCGCCGTATTGACCACGCCGTCGAGCTCGCGTTCCTGGTTGTCGGCGGCACGCTCGAGCATCGCCTCGAGCTCGCCGCTGGTCTCGCCGCTCGCGATCAGGTGGACCAGCATCGGGGGAAACAGCTTGCTCGCGCCCAGCGAGCGCGCGATCGGGGCGCCCTCGCGCACGCGCACGGCGGCGTCCTGCACGGCGCGGCGCATGGTGGTGTTGGTGACGACCTCGGCCGCGATCCGCAGCGCCTCGAGGACCGGCACGGCGCTCGCGGCCAGGATCGAGAAGGTGCGGGCGAAGCGCGCGGCATTGTTGCCGCGCGTGATGCGCCCGACGAGCGGCAGGCGCAGCTTGAAGGCGTCATAGCGAAGTCGTGCGGCCGGATTGCGCACCCAGCGGCGGAAGCCCCACCGGCCACCACCGCGACGGCGACGATCAGGAGCCACCACCAGGCGCGCAGGAAATCGGACATCGCGATCAGGATCCGCGTCATGAGCGGCAGCACCTGCTCGCCGGCCTCGAACACACGCACGACCTCCGGCACGACGTAGGCGAGCAGGAGCGCCACGATGCCGAGACAGACGAACGTAAGCAGCACCGGGTAGATCATGGCATTGCGGATCTTCTGCTGCAGGATCTGGCGGTTCTCCGTGTAGTCCGCCATGCGTTCGAGCACGGCATCGAGGTGCCCGGACTGCTCGCCGGCCGACACCGTCGCCCGGTAGATCTCCGGGAAGACCGTCGGGAACGGCGGCCAGGCCCTCCGCGAGCGTGCGTCCCTTCCATCACCCGCGAACGCACGCCGGCAATGACGCTGCGCACGCGGGCCTTCTCGCTCTGCTGCGAAACCGCGAGCAAGGCCTCCTCGAGCGGGATGCCCGGAGCGGACGAGGGTCGAGAGCTGGCGCGTCAGGAGCGCGAGGTCGGAGGTCCCGATGCTGTTGCCGAAGGAGAACGAAAATGCCTTGGGCGCCGGCGCGTCGCTCACCTCGGTGACCGTCACCGGCAGCAGCGACTGGTCGCGGAGCAGCTGGCGAACCTGGCGTGCGCTGTCCCCGTCCAGCACGCCGCGCAACTCGCGGCCCTGGGCGTCCAGCGCCGTGTACTCGTAGGCCGCCATCATTCCTCTCGGGCGACGCGGAACAGCTCCTCGAGGGAGGTGACGCCCGAGAGCACCTTGGTACGCCCGTCGTCACGGATGCCGGACGTGACTTCGCGCGCCGCGCGCTCGAGCTCGTGCTCGCCGGCGCCGTCGTGGATCATGACGCGCATGCGGTCGTTGACGATCGCAAGCTCGTAGATGCCGGTGCGGCCGCGATAGCCGTTGCCCGCGTCCGCGCCGGGGCGGTACAGCGTCGTGCCGAGCGGCACGCCGAGCAGCTTCGCCTCGTAGTCGCCGGCCGGGTAGCCGATGCGGGTGTCGGGGTTCAGCACGCGCACCAGGCGCTGCGCGACGACGCCCAGCAGCGTCGAGGCGAGCAGGAACGGTTCGACGCCCATGTCGCGCAGGCGGGTCACCGCACCGACCGCGGTGTTCGTGTGCAGCGTCGACAGCACGAGGTGGCCGGTCAGCGAGGCCTGCACCGCGATCTGCGCGGTCTCCGTGTCGCGGATCTCGCCGACCATCACCACGTCCGGGTCCTGGCGCAGGATGGCGCGCAGGCCGCGCGCAAAGGTCATCTCGACCTTGGTGTTGACCTGGGTCTGGCCGATGCCGTCGATGTAGTACTCGATCGGGTCCTCGACCGTCATGATGTTGCGGGTACGGTCGTTGATGCGCTCGAGCGCCGCGTAGAGCGTCGTGGTCTTGCCGGAGCCGGTCGGGCCGGTGACGAGGATGATCCCGTGCGGCTTGTGGATCTGCTCGTCGATCATGGCCTGCACGCGCGGCTCCATGCCGAGCGAGGAAAGGTCGAGGCGGCCCGCCTGCTTGTCGAGGAGGCGCAGCACGACCCGCTCGCCGTGGCCGGAGGGCAGCGTGGAAACCCGCACGTCCACCGCGCGTCCGGCGATGCGCAGGCTGATGCGGCCGTCCTGCGGCAGTCGCTTCTCGGCAATGTCGAGGCGCGACATGATCTTGATGCGCGAAATCAGCAGCGGCGCGACCGCGCGCTTGGTCTGCAACACCTCGCGCAGCACGCCATCCACTCGGAACCGCACGACCACGCCGGTTCTCGTAGGGCTCGACGTGGATGTCGGAGGCGTTTTCCTTGATCGCCTGAGAGAGCACTGCATTGATCAGGCGGATGACCGGGGCATCGTCCTCGCTCTCCATGAGGTCCGACGGCTCCGGCAGGCCCTCGGCGAGCCCGGCGAGGTCCGTCTCGCCCTCGATGCCCTCGACGATCTGTCCTGCTTCGCCACTGCCGCCTTCGTACGCCTTGCGCAGGAGCTCGTCGAATGCGGGCTCCGCCACGCGCTCGATCACCAGTGGAATGCCGAGGAAGCGGCGCAGCTCCGCGACGGCAGAGGGCTGTGCGCCTTCCCGGTAAACGACCTGGGCCTTGCCGTCGGCTACGCCGCGCACCAGCACGCCGTGCCGTTTCGCGAACGCGAATGGCAGGCGACCGACTGGCGCGATCGGCTTGGGCGGCATCCCCGCGATCATCGGGCGTTCCGCGTCACTCGGGCGGGCTTTCGGTCGATTCCGCGGCCTCCGGGGGTCGGCGGTGGCGGCCCGTTCGACGGCGGGGCCGCCGTTTCCAGACGGGGCCGGCGGCGGCGGGTTCGGTGTCGGCTGCGTCGGCCCGACGAGCGGCGGCAGCATCGGCTGCGTCGAGCCCGGCATCATCCTGACCTTGCCGTCGTTGCGGTTGAGCTGCATGTCCCGCAGGTAGTTGTACTTCGAGTTGGTCTCGATCGCCGCCTGCTCGGCCGTGCGCAGCACGCGCGGGCGGATGAAGACCATGAGGTTGGTCTTGGTCTTCTGCGTGTTGCGCACGCGGAACAGGGCGCCGATCACGGGTATCTTGCCGAGCACCGGCACGCGCGATTCGCTCTCGGTCAGCCGGTCCTCGATCAGGCCGCCCAGCACGATCATGCCGCCGTCGTCGACCAGCACGCGCGTCGAGATGGTCCGCTTGTTGGTCACGAGGTCGGTCGTGGAGACCTGCGCGGCGGCCGCCGCGATACCCGGAGGCCTCCTGCTCGATCTTGAGCAGGATCGTGTCCTCGTCGGTGATCTGCGGCGTGATCTTGAGGATGTTGCCGACTTCCTTGCGTTCGATGGTCTGGAACGGGTTGACCGCGCCGCCGGCACCGCCCGTATTGGTGAACGTCCCGGTGAGGAACGGCACTTCCTGGGCGACCTTGATCTGCGCCTCCTCGTTGTCGAGCGTGATGACCGAGGGCATGGAGACGACGTTGGTGTCGCCGTTGCTCGCGAGCGCGCGCAGGATGGCGGCGAAGTTGGTGCCGCTGTCCTCGCGGCGGCCGCCGCCGATCGTGAAGCCGCCCGGAGCGGAAGTCACCGAGGACGGGTCCTGGACCCCGCGCGCGATGTCGCCCAGCGAAACGCCGGCGATCGGTGTGTTGAAGAGGCCGACCAGGAAGTTGTCGCCCGAGCCGTCGACCACCCAGTTGACCCCGAGGTCGCGGGATGCATCGGTCGACACCTCGACCAGCATCGCCTCGATGATCACCTGGGCGCGGCGCACGTCGAGCCGGTCGACGACCGCCATCAGCGAGCGCATGGCCTTCGGCGGCGCGGTCATGACGAGCGCGTTGGTTTCCGGATCCGCCCAGATCGTGATGGACTTGTCGGCCGTGCCGGGGCTCGCCGCCGCCTGGGCGGCTGCCTGCGCCGCCTTCGGCCGCGACGGCGGCGCCCGATTGCTCCTTCAGCTTGGCGGCGAGCTTCTCGGCGTCGGCATAGCGCAGGTAGCGCACCTGCGTGTCGCCGCCTGCCTCGAGCGGCGTGTCGAGGTGGGCCACCAGCGTGCGCAGGCTGCAGGCGCTGCGACTTCTCGCCGCTCACGAGCACGCTGTTGGTGCGCTCGTCGGAGACGATGCGGGAGCCGCCCGCGGCGTCCGCACCCTGCGCGGAGGAGAGCGAGTTGATGACCCGTCACGATCTCGTTCGCGGAGGCATGCTCGAGCCGGATCACCTCGATGTCCTCGTCGCCGCTCCGGTCGATGCGCTGGACGATGCGCATGATGCGGTTCACGTTCGCGGCCCGGTCCGAGATGATCAGCATGTTGGCGCTCGGGTACGCCGCGAGGTGCGCCGCCTGCGGCATCATCGGCCGCAGGATCGGCACCAGCTGTCCCGGCCGACACGTTCCGCACCTGCATGCACCTGGGTCACGATCTCGTCCGAGGTCGAGCTGACCCGGTCCGGCAGGTCGTTCGCGGGCACCTGCCGGGCGTTGAGGCTCGGCAGCACCTTGATCACGTTGCCGGAGGGCACGGCGATGTAGTCGTAGACCTGCAGGATCGCGAGGAAGGCCTCGTAGAACGCGTCGGGGCTCATCGGCGTCGTCGACAGCATCGTCACCTGCGCCCGCACGCGCGGGATCGACGATGAAGCTCTTGCCCGTGACCTGGCTCACCGCCTCGATCACCTGGGCGATGTCCGCGTCCTTGTAGTTCGGCGTGATCTGCGCGCCCTGCTGCGCGGCGGCGGCGAGCGGCAGCGCGCAGGCAAGGAGGGCGACCATCCGGATGAGTCGGATCATGAATTCATTCCTTTGGGATGCCGGTCCTCATTCGGTCGCGCGCTCTTCTTCTTCGTCGACTCGTCTTCCATCGCTCGTCCTCTTCGCGTCCTCTTCTTCCACGGGTGCCTCGGCGGCTGGCGCCTGCATTTCCTGGATGGCCGTGACGGGATCGATGGTGATCTGCTGCTGCTGGCCGCCGCGCTCGACGCTGAGCGTCACGGCCGAGCCCTGGCCGACGCCGCGCAGGATCTCGAGCCCGCGATTGGGATCGTCGAGCGCGGCCCCGTTCACGGCCATCACGAGGTCCCCGGGCTGCAACCCGAGTCGCTGCGAATTGCGCGCGATTGCGTCCGGGATACACGCGATAGCCGCGCAGCGAGCCGCCGGCAAAAACCGGTTGCGGCCGCAGCAGGTCGCCGCCCGCCTGCGGATTCTGCACCAGCAGTTGCCGTACGCTGTCGGCGAGCGAGGCGTTCTGCTCGCCGCCCTGGGCCTGGTTCGCCATGCGTGGCGCGACGTTTGCAGCCGGAGCCGCCCGAGAGGCGCGGCAGCATCAGCGACTCGCGCGAACCGTTGCGGTCGAGGATTACGCGATCCGGATAGACCGCGAACAGCTTCGAGCCGCCCGGCAGCGCGGTGCCGGTCGCGTAGACGCGTGCGGCCTGCCCGCTCGCGCCAATGATGGCCCAGCCGTGCTCCGGCTCGCGGCCGGCCAGCGTGCCGGTCAGCAACAGGTTCGCCGAGGTCGCGGGCGCCATGGATGGGTCGCCGGTATCGGCCGCCTATCCCGAACAGATGCGCATTGACGATCGCAGGAAGGTCGACGACCGGCGCGGCCGGCTGGACGTCCGGCGACTTCCAGCGACGTCGCCCTCGCCGGCCGAGCCGAGGGCGCGCCAGACGAGCGCAGCGAGCTGCGCCGCGATCACGATCGCGAGGACTGACCGTGGCGATCGACGGCGCCATGGCCGCAAGCCCTTGGACGCCGCCCGCGGGGCGGCGCAAGGGCGCGACGATTCGATCGACTAGCTGCATGCGGTGCCTGGTCCGCCGGGGCCGGGAAACCGGGACATGATACGGGGTGCCGGCGCGGGGCCACAAGGCGAAAGGGGCGGGAAAACGAAGTAACGACGGGCACTTGTGCGACACTTCTCAAACTTGGCTTGCAATGGCGTCCGCCATTTGGCGAATGCCGGACCCGTCACTTGTGCCACCGGCTCTCGACCCCTATAAATGAGCCGAAGGCGAAGGACGGGGAAAACGGGTGGCCGGCGACAAGGAACGCGATATCGGGCAAGGCGGGCTCGACCTGGTGGTGGAGGAGGCGCAGCCGAAGCTGCGCAAGCCACCCCAGTACCAGGTGGTGCTGCTGAACGACGACTACACGCCCATGGAATTCGTGGTCGACGTGCTGCAGCGGATCTTCAGCCTCGACCGGATGCGGGCGACGCGGGTGATGCTCGAGGTGCATACGAAGGGCAAGGGCGTCTGCGGGGTGTACACGTTCGAGATCGCGGAGACCAAGGTGGCCCAGGTGATGACCTATGCGCGGCAGCACCAGCACCCGCTGCTGTGCACGATGGAGGAGACCTGATTGCTGTCGAGTGAGCTCGAGTACTGCCTGAACGAGGCCTACCAGAAGGCCCGTGACGCGCGCCACGAGTACATGACGGTGGAGCACCTCCTGCTGTCCATCCTCGACGCGCCGCGCGTGCGGGAGATCCTGAAGGCCTGCGGCGCCGATCTCGCGCGGCTGCAGGCCGAGCTGCAGAAGTTCATCGACGAGACGACGCCCGCGCTCGCGGCCGAGGACGACCGCGAAGTGCAGCCGACGCTCGGCTTCCAGCGCGTGCTGCAACGCGCGGTCTTCAACGTGCAGTCGAGCGGCAAGAAGGAAGTCACGGTCGCGAACGTGCTGGTCGCGATCTTCAGCGAGAAGCAGTCGCACGCGGCCTACCTGCTCTCGCTGCAGGACGTGACGCGCCTCGACATCGTCAACTTCATCTCCCATGGCCTGCCATCCTCGGGCGAGGGCCGCGAGTCCGCGCGGGAAGAGAACGCGGCCGGCGAACGCGAGGGCGCGGAGGACGAGCGCGGCGAGCGCGCTCGAGAAATACACGGTCAACCTGAATGCGCAGGCCGTCGCCGGGCGCGTCGATCCCCTGATCGGCCGCCAGCTCGAGGTGCAGCGGACCATCGAGATCCTCTGCCGCCGCCGCAAGAACAATCCGCTCTACGTCGGCGAGGCCGGCGTCGGCAAGACCGCGATCGCCGAGGGCCTCGCGCGGCTGGTGGTCGAGAAGAAGGTCCCGGACGTGCTCGCCGACTGCACGATCTACGCCCTCGACATGGGCGCGCTGATCGCCGGCACCAAGTACCGCGGCGATTTCGAGAAGCGCCTGAAGGGCGTGGTCGGCGAGCTCAAGAAGAAGCCCGGCGCGATCCTGTTCATCGACGAGATCCACACCGTGATCGGCGCGGGCGCCGCCTCCGGCGGCGTCATGGACGCCTCCAACCTGATCAAGCCGCTGCTGGCGAACGGCGAGCTGCGCTGCATCGGCTCGACCACCTACCAGGAATATCGCGGCATCTTCGAGAAGGACCATGCGCTCGCGCGCCGCTTCCAGAAGATCGACGTGGTCGAGCCGAGCGTCGCGGAGACGATCGAGATCCTGCGCGGGCTCAAGTCGCGCTTCGAGGAGCACCACGGCATCACCTATGCGGACGACGCCCTGGTCGCCGCGGCGGAGCTTGCCGAGCGCCACATCAACGATCGCCACCTGCCGGACAAGGCGATCGACGTGGTGGACGAGGCGGGCGCATCGCTGCGGCTCGAGCCTCCCGCCGAGCGCGAGCCGACGGTGACCGTCAGCCACATCGAGGCCGTGGTCGCGCGCATCGCGCGGATTCCGGCGAAGAACGTTTCGACCTCGGACCGCGAGGTGCTGGCGAACCTGCAGCGCAACCTGAAGCTGGTCATCTTCGGCCAGGATGCCGCGATCGATGCACTGGCCGCGGCGATCAAGATGGCGCGCGCGGGCCTCGGCGACGAGCGCCACCCGGTCGGCAGTTTCCTGTTCGCGGGCCCGACCGGCGTCGGCAAGACCGAAGTCACGCGCCAGCTGGCCATCGCGCTCGGCGTCGAGTTCCTGCGCTTCGACATGTCCGAATACATGGAGCGCCACACGGTCTCGCGCCTGATCGGCGCGCCGCCGGGATACGTGGGCTTCGACCAGGGCGGCCTGCTGACCGAGGCCATCGGCAAGCAGCCGCACTGCGTGCTGTTGCTCGACGAGATCGAGAAGGCCCATCCGGACGTGTTCAACCTGCTGCTGCAGGTCATGGACCACGGCACGCTCACGGACAACAACGGCCGCAAGGCGGACTTCCGCCACGTGATCATCGTGATGACGACCAATGCCGGCGCCGCCGAGATGGGACGCGCGAGCATCGGCTTCACCCAGCAGGACCACGCGAGCGACGGCATGGAGGCGGTGCGCCGCATCTTCTCGCCGGAGTTCCGGAACCGCATCGACGCGATCATCCAGTTCGCGCCGCTCGACGCGCCGACCATCGAGCGCGTGGTCGACAAGCTCGTCATCGAGATCGAGGCGCAGCTCGAGCAGAAAGGCGTGACCCTGTCCGTCGACGACGCGGCCCGGCGCTGGATCGCCGAGCGCGGCTATGACCCGAAGATGGGCGCTCGCCCCATGGCGCGGGTGCTGCAGGAGCACGTCAAGCGCCCGCTGGCGGAAGAGCTGCTGTTCGGCAAGCTGGCGGGCGGCGGCCACGTCCTCGTCAGGCTGGCGCCCGGCGGCGACAGCCTCGTGCTCGACATCCGTCCGGTCAAGTCGCCCGAGCTGCTCGGGCAGGAATGATCAGCGCGCGCGGTAGATGATGCGGCCCTTGGTGAGGTCGTAGGGCGTCAGTTCGACCGTCACCGTATCGCCCGTCAGGATCCGGATGTAGTGCTTGCGCATCTTGCCGGAGATGTGGGCGGTGACCACGTGATCGTTCTGCAGGCGCACGCGGAACGTCGTGTTGGGCAGGGTCTCGACGACCTCGCCCTCCATCTGGATCGCTTCTTCCTTGGCCATCGCGCCCCGTTGCTGTAGCAGAAACCGCGCGGATTGTGCCGCAGCCGCACCGCATGCGCAATTAAATGTGGCTCTCCCGCCACACCGGCACGCGGGAATCGATGAGTTCGGCGAGCCGCGCCTCGAAATCCCAGCGCGGGAATGCTGCGGCTGCCGAGGCTTGCGAGGTGCGGGCTCGGCATCTGGCAGTCGATGAGCGGAACGTTCCGCGCGCGGCACTCCGAGACGAGGCGCGCGAGCGCGACCTTCGAGGCGTCGGTCGCGCGCGTGAACATGGATTCGCCGAAGAACACGCGCCCGAGTCCTACGCCATAGAGGCCGCCGACCAGCTGGCCCTCGTGCCAGGTCTCGAACGAGTGGGCGAGCCCGCGGCGGTGCAGGAGCACGTAGGCTTCGTGCATTTCGCCGCGTGATCCAGGTGCCCGGCATGCCGCGCCGCGGCCCGGCGCAGGCCTCGATGACGGCCGTGAATGCCGTGTTGATCGCGCGTCTCGATAGCCGCGCCTGGCGATCGACCGCGCAAGGCTGCGCGAGACCCGGAACTCGCCAGGCAGCAGCACGGCGCGGGGATCCGGTGCCCACCACAGGATGGGCTGCTCGGCCGAGAACCACGGAAACACGCCGTGGCGGTACGCGTGGATCAGCCACTCGGGCGTCAGCGCACCGCCCACCGCCAGCAGCCCGTTGGGTTCCGTGAGCGCGCGCGACGTCGGCGGCAGGGACGCCGGCGGGTCAGTCTTCTGGAGCCAGGCGATTCCGGACATCGGCTTCGAGCCTAGCCGGGATGTCGGCGCGCCGGAAGGGCAGGTGGGTCGCGGCCTCGCGCAACCATTCGCGGCGGCCCGCCCGCTCGCGGGCCAGCCAGTCGCCGATGGCGGCGGCAAAGCGCGGTCCAGGATCTCGTGCACGGACCACACGGGCGTCGGCAGGAAGCCGCGCAGGAGCTTGTGCTCGCCCTGCGTGCCGGGCTCGAAACGGGCCAGGCCCTCACGGATGCAGTACTCGATGCCGCGGTAGTAGCAGAGCTCGAAGTGCAGGCTGTGGAAGTCGCCGCTCGCGCCCCAGTAGCGTCCGTAAAGCGTCTCCGCGCCGCGCAACATGATCGCGCAGGCGACCGGCTCGCTCGCCGACGCTTGCCAGCTCGACCACGAGGTTCTCGGGGCATCACGCGCGCGAGTTCCGCAAAGAAGGCGCGATTGAGGTAGGGGGCGTGGCCGTGGCGCATGAAAGTCGTCGCATGCAGGCCGAAGATGATGTCGATGAGCCGCTCGTCGAGGTCGGCGCCGGTCAGGGTCCGGCAGGCAATGCCGGATTCCAGGATGCGCCGCCGCTCACGCCGGAGCTTCTTGCGCTTCTCCGCGGTGAACCCGGCCAGGAAGTCGTCGAACGTCGCGATAGCCTTCGTTCCGCCAGTGAAACTGGCAGTCGAGGCGCGGCATCAAGCCCTGCGCTTCGAGCGTCTCCCGATCGTCCGGTCGCGGGAACAGGACATGCAGTGAAGACGCCTGCAGCGAGCGGGCGAGCGCGCGCGCCGCTTCGACCAGCGCGGCCCGAGGCTGCGTCCCCGAGCCGCACAGGATCCGCGGCCCGGTGGCCGGCGTGAAGGGCATCGGCCGACACGAGTCGTGGGTAGTAGCGCAGGCCCGCGCGGTGGTAGGCCTCCGCCCAGGCGAAGTCGAAGACGAATTCGCCCCAGGAATGCGACTTCAAGTAGAGCGGCATCGCACCCGCGAGGGAGCCGTCCTGCGCGCGCACCAGGACGTGGCGCGCATCCCAGCCCGTGGCGCCGTGGCGCAACCGGTCGACTCGAGCGCGAGCAGGAACTCATGACGCAGGAACGGCGCCTCTGCACCCGGCAGCGCATTCCACTCCGCCGCATCGACCTCGGCGAGCGAGCGGATGATGCGCGCGTCCACGTCGCGTCAGGCGGCGGCGAGGCGCTCGAGGTAACGGTCGGCGTCGAGCGCTGCCATGCAGCCGGTGCCGGCCGACGTGACCGCCTGGCGATAGACGTGGTCCGCCACGTCGCCCGGCCGCGAACACGCCCGGCACGCTGGTCGCCGTGGCATCGCCCGAAAGTCCGGCTTTGACCTGGATGTACCCGTCCTTCATGTCGAGCTGGCCCTGGAACAGCTCGGTGTTCGGCGTATGGCCGATCGCAATGAAGAGCCCGGTCACGTCGATCGTGCGCTTGCTGCCGTCGCGCGTGGACACGAGGCGGGCACCGGTCACGCCCTGGTCATTGCCGAGGACCTCTTCGACGGCATGGTCCCAGACGCAAGGACACCTTGCCCTGGTCCGCCAGCGCGCGCAGGCGATCCTGCAGGATTGCCTCCGCCCGCAGCTTGTCGCGCCGGTGCACGAGCGTCACGTGCTCGCGCGATGTTGCGTGAGATAGATGGCTTCCTCGACCGCGGTGTTGCCGCCGCCGACGACCGCCACCCTGTGGCCCCGGTAGAAGAACCCGTCGCAGGTCGCGCAGGCAGAAACGCCGCGGCCGCGGAACGCCGTCTCCGATTCGAGGCCGAGGTAACGGGCGGAGGCGCCGGTCGCGATGATGAGCGCATCGCAAGTGTATTCGCCGTTCTCGGCGACGAGGCGGAACGGCCGGCGGCCGAGATCGACGCGCGTCACGTGGTCGGAGGCGATCTCGACGCCGAAGCGTTCGGCGTGGCGGCGCATGCGGTCCATGAGGTCGGGACCGAGCAGGCCGTGGACGTCCCCCGGCCAGTTGTCCACTTCCGTCGTTGTCATCAGTTGGCCCGCCGGGCTGCAGGCCGGCTATGAGCAGCGGCTTGCGATTCGCACGCGCGGCGTACACGGCCGCCGAATAACCGGCGGGTCCCGATCCGAGGATGATGAGCCGCGAGTGGCGGGGGGTCGTCATGTATAGTCAACTCCGCTTCGAGCGCGCGTCTCGCGCTCGCTAGGCTGGCGAGCATGGGTGCTTGCCGCGCGATTTGCAACGCTCTTATAATCAAACGCTTATGAACTTTTCCTTACCGGAATTCTGATCCGTGGCCAAGTCCGCCGCAGAGGCAATCGGTCCCGACGCCAAGCTCGATCCCGTATTCGCGCGCGCCCTGCGCGAGGCGCTGTTCTGGCTGCTCGCCGCGCTCGCGCTCGTGCTCCTCATCGCGCTCGCGAGTTTCGACCAGGCCGACCGTAGTTTCAGTTACACCGGCGAGCCTGGGCGGTCAGCAACCTGATCGGCCCGCTCGGCGCCTGGCTCGCGAGCGCGCTCTACCTGCTGTTCGGGTGGCCGGCATTCCTGTTTCCGCTGGCCATCGCGTTCAGCGCATGGGTCGGGCTCAAGCGCGCGCCGGGGGACCCCGGGCAGGGGCGCACCACGGTCGCGCTGCGCGTCACGGGTCTCGTCGCCGCGCTCGCGACGAGCTGCGCGCTCGCCACGCTGCACTTCTCGGCCGGCTCGCTGCCCGCGGGCGCGGGCGGCATCCTCGGCAGCCTCGTCGGCGAGGGGCTCGCGGGAATCGCGTCGCTCCTCGGCGCCACGCTCCTCCTGCTCGCGCTGTGGTTCGCGAGCGTGCAGCTCTACACCGGCGTGTCCTGGCTGACGGTGATGGACTGGCTGGGGCACCACGTACTCGCCGCCGCGGCATGGGCAAGCTCGCGCTTCACGATGTCGCGCGACCAGGCCGTCGGACGGGAGTCGCGCGAGGCGCGTGAAATCGCCGTGCGCCAGGTCAAGCAGAAGGCCGAAAAACGCACGCCGCCGCGCATCGAGCCGCCGGCGCCGCCGGTGCCCGAGCCGAGCCGCCGCGTCGAGAAGGAACGGCAGGTGCAGTTGTTCGCCAAGCCGCCCTCGCGCGACCTGCCGGAGCTCAAGCTGCTGGACGAGCCGCCGGTCCGGCCGGGCACTTATTCGCCCGAGGCGCTCGACGCGATCTCGCGCCTCGTCGAGATCAAGCTGAAGGATTTCGGAATCGATGTCGAGGTGGTTGCCGTGCAGCCGGGGCCGGTGGTCACGCGCTTCGAGCTGAAGCCGGCGCCAGGCGTGAAGGTTAGCCAGATCAGCGCGCTGGCCAAGGACCTGGCGCGCGCGCTCTCGGCGATCAGCGTGCGCGTCGTCGAGGTGATCCCGGGCAAGGCGGTGGTCGGTCTCGAGATTCCGAACGAGTCGCGCGAGCTCGTCACGCTCGGCGAGATCCTGCGTTCGCGGGCTTACGACGAGATGGATTCGCCGCTCGCGCTGGCGCTCGGCAAGGACATCGGCGGCAACCCGGTGGTCGCGGATCTCGCGAAGATGCCGCACCTGCTGATCGCGGGCACCACGGGCTCCGGCAAGTCGGTCGCCATCAACGCGATGGTGCTTTCGCTGCTCTACAAGAGTTCGGCGGAGCACGTGCGGCTCATCCTGATCGACCCGAAGATGCTGGAGCTGTCGGTTTACGAAGGCATCCCGCACCTGCTGGCGCCGGTCGTCACCGACATGAAGCATGCGGCGAACGCGCTGCGCTGGTGCGTCGCCGAGATGGAGCGGCGTTATCACCTGATGAAGGAGCTCGGCGTCAGGAACCTCGCGGGCTTCAACCGCAAGGTGCGCGACGCGCAGGCCGCCGGCCAGGCGATACCGGACCCGCTGATCGCGAAGTTGCGGGCGCTCGGCAAGTTCGAGGGCGACATCCCGGGCCTGCAGCCGCTGCCGTTCATCGTCGTGGTGATCGACGAACTCGCCGACCTGATGCTCATCGTCGGCAAGAAGGTGGAGGAGCTCATCGCGCGGCTCGCGCAGAAGGCGCGCGCGTCGGGCATCCACCTCGTGCTTGCGACCCAGCGGCCGTCGGTGGACGTGATCACCGGCCTGATCAAGGCGAATATCCCGACCCGTATCGCGTTCCAGGTGTCGGCGAAGGTCGATTCGCGCACGATCCTCGACCAGAACGGTGCCGAATCGCTGCTCGGACACGGCGACATGCTGTACCAGCCGCCGGGTACGTCGACGCCGGATCGCGTGCATGGCGCTTTCGTGTCCGATCGCGAGGTGCACGCCGTCGTCAATTCGCTGAAGGGCGGGATCGGTCCCGTCTACGTCGACGAAGTGCTGACGGGTCCGCAGGAGAGCATTCCGGGCCTGCCGGACGAACCGGGCGAGGGCGGCGGTGGAGACGGCAGCGCGGATGGTGAACAGGACCCGCTGTACGACGAGGCGGTGCGTATCGTCACCGAGTCGCGCCGCGCGTCCGTTTCGGGCGTGCAGCGCCGGCTCAAGATCGGCTACAACCGGGCGGCCCGTCTCGTCGAATCGATGGAAGCAGCGGGGCTCGTCGGACCGTTGCAGTCGAACGGCAGCCGCGAAGTGCTCGCGCCGCCGCCCCCGGAATCCTGATGCGCCTCACGGCCCTTGCGCTCGCCGCGGCGCTGCTGCCCTGGGCCGCGATGCCCGATGAGCCCGCCGACGCGCGCGCGGCGGGGCGCCTCGAAGCAGCGCTGGAAGGCGTCACCAGCTTTCGCGCCGAGTTCCGGCAGACGGTGACCAATGCAGCCGGCCAGCAGACGGAGTCCGCCGAAGGCACGGTGGCGCTCGCGCGTCCGGGCCGATTCCGCTGGGACTACCGCGTGCCCGAGCAGCTGATCGTGTCCGACGGCACGACCGTCTGGCTCTACGACGCGGATCTCGCGCAGGTGACGGTGCGGCCCGCTGCGGAAGCCCTGGTCGGCACTCCGGCGCTGCTGCTGTCGGGCCAGGCCGACCTGCGCGCCGAGTTCGACGTGTCCGACGGCGGCACGGATGACGGACTCGCCTGGTGCCTGCTGGCGCCCAGGGACGCGCAAAGCGACTTCAGGGAGCTGCGCGTCGGCATCGGCGACGGCTTGCTGCGCCGCATGGTTCTCGTCGACCGCCTCGGGCAGACGACGCGCCTCGATTTCGACAGGATCGAGCGCAACCCGCGCCTGGATCCGGAAGGTTTCCGCTTCTTGCCGCCGCCGGGCGTCGACGTGGTCGGCCGCGCGCCGGCGGACGGCGCGTGACCCCGGGGACGTTGCGCCGACTCTGGATCGCGGCGATCGTGGTGCTCGTCACTCTGATCATCGCCTCGAGCCTGTGGCCGGTGCCGGTGGTGCCGAACGAGTCCGTCTCGGACAAGACCGCCCACTTCCTCGCCTATTTTTCGCTCGCCCTGCTCGGGTCCGGGATCGCGACGCCCGCGGGGCTCTGGCGCGCGATGCTGCGATGCTTTCTGCTGGGCGCGGCGCTCGAGATTGCCCAGGCGCTGCTGACCGCCCATCGCGTCGCGGATTTCGCGGACCTCGCCGCCAACGTCGCGGGCATCGGCGCAGCCTGGCTGATCGCCGGGCAAGGCCGCGCCGGCTGGGGATTCCGGGCAGCCGAGCGGCTCTCGGAGCGGCGCAGGTCCTGAACATCGCCGCGAGCGGCTAGAATCCGTTCGCCATGCGCAAGCAATCCGAGTTGCCTATCGAATCGCCGTCTACCGGCTACCGCCCGCTCGCGGACCGGATGCGCCCGAGTACGCTCGCCGAATTCACCGGGCAGGCGCACCTGCTGGCCCCGGGGCGACCGCTGCATCGGCTGTTGACCGAAGGGATCGCGCACTCGATGGTGCTATGGGGCCCGCCGGGCAGCGGCAAGACGACCCTCGCGCGGCTCGCGGCCAAGGCCTGCAAGGCGCACTTCATCGCACTCTCGGCGGTCGTGGCGGGCGTCAAGGACATCCGCGAGGCGGTCGAGGAGGCCCGGGCAGCCCGCGGCTCCGGCGGGCGACCGACGGTGCTGTTCCTCGACGAGGTCCATCGATTCAACAAGGCGCAGCAGGACACGTTCCTGCCTTTCGTGGAGGACGGCACGCTCGTCTTCATCGGTGCCACCACCGAGAATCCGTCGTTCGAACTCAACTCGGCGCTGCTGTCGCGGGCCCGGGTGTACCTGCTGAAGGCATTGGCGCCGGCGGATCTCGTCGGCCTGCTCGAGCGCGCCATCGCCGATGTCGAGCGCGGCCTCGGAGCGAATCCCGTGCAGCCGGCGCCGGCGGCGCTCGAGCTGCTTGCCGATGCCGCCGACGGCGATGCAAGGCGAGCGCTCAACCTGCTCGAGGTGGCCGCGGACCTCGCCACCGCGTCGGGCGGAGTGCTGACGGAGGAAATCGCGCGTGAAGCGTCGGCCGGATCCCATCGGCGCTTCGACAAGCGTGGCGATTACTTCTACGACCAGATCTCGGCCCTGCACAAGTCGGTGCGCGACAGCGACCCGGATGCCGCCCTGTACTGGCTCAGCCGCATGCTGGACGGCGGCTGCGATCCCGGCTTCCTCGCGCGCCGCCTGGTGCGGATGGCGAGCGAGGACATCGGCAACGCGGACCCGCGCGCGCTCACGCTCTCGCTCGCGGCCTGGGACAGCTACGATCGCCTCGGCAGCCCGGAAGGAGAGCTCGCCCTGGCCCAGGCCTGCGTGTTCCTCGCGCTGGCGCCGAAGAGCAACGCGATCTACACGGCCTTCGGCGCCGCGATGGACGACGTGAAGTCGCACGGGACCCTCGACGTGCCGCTGCACCTGCGCAATGCGCCGACGCGATTGATGCGCGACATGGGGCACGGCAAGGGTTACCGCTATGCCCACGACGAGCCCGAGGGGCTCGCGCCGGGCCAGACGCACTTTCCGGACGGCTTCGAGCCCCGGCGTTATTACGAGCCGGTCCCTCGTGGACTCGAGCTGAAGCTGCGGGAAGCGCTGGAGCGCATCCGGGAAGGCGCCGCGAGGCGGGCGCGCGAGACCGCGGGACGGGATGAAGGGCATGCTTGACATCCGACAGCTCCGGACCGACCCGCAGGGCGTTGCCGCGAACCTCGCGCGCCGCGGCTACGCCTTCGACCTCGCGCTGTTCTCCGGTCTCGAGGCGCGCCGCAAACAGGCTCAGATGGCCGTCGACGCACTGCGCAACGAACGCAACACGCGCTCGAAGGCGATCGGGCAGGCGAAGGCGAAAGGCCAGGACGTCGCGCCGCTGCTGGCCGAGGTCGAGTCACTCGGCGGCAGGCTGGCGGCAGGTGAACAGGGCCTGGGAATCCTGCAGGGCGAGTTCGACCGTTTGCTGCTCGAGTTGCCGAACCTCCTGCACGACAGCGTGCCGAACGGCCGCGACGCGGCGGCGAATGTCGAAGTGCGCCGGCACGGCGAGCCGCGAACCCTCGCGTTCGAGGCCGCCGACCACGTGGCAATCGCGGAAAGGCTCGGAGGGCTCGATACGGCGGCGGCCGGGCGTCTCTCCGGCACCCGGTTCGCAGTCCTGACCGGGGCGGTGGCGAGCCTGCATCGCGCGCTCGCGCAGTTCATGCTCGACCTGCACCAGCGCGAGCACGGGTACCGGGAGGCCTGGGTTCCCTACCTCGTGAACCGCAAGACACTGACGGGTACGGGGCAACTGCCGAAGTTCGAGCAGGACCTCTTCAAGCTCGCGGCCGAGTCACCGGAGAGCGAATTGTTCCTGATCCCGACGGCGGAAGTGCCGCTCACCAACCTCGCCGGCGATCGCATCTTCGAGCCGGCGGAGCTGCCTCTGCGCCTGGTCGCGCAGACGCCCTGCTTCCGGTCGGAAGCGGGTTCGTACGGCAAGGACACGCGTGGCCTCATCCGGCAGCACCAGTTCGACAAGGTCGAGCTCGTCCACGTGGTCCGCCCTGCGGAGTCGTACGAGGCGCTCGAGGCGCTCACGGGCCACGCCACGCAGGTGCTCGAGCGGCTCGAGTTGCCGTACCGCGTCATGGCCCTCTGCGCAGGTGACATCGGCTTCGCGAGCGCCAAGACCTACGACCTCGAAGTGTGGCTGCCGGGGCAGGGCGCCTATCGCGAGATTTCCTCCTGCAGCAACTGCGAGGCCTTCCAGGCCCGACGCATGCAGGCGCGGTGGCGCAACCCCGAGACGGGCAAGCCGGAGCCGGTGCATACGCTCAATGGATCGGGCGTAGCGGTCGGGCGCGCGCTCGTTGCCGTGCTCGAAAATTACCAGCAGGCCGACGGCAGCGTCGTCGTGCCGGCGGTCCTCCGGCCTTACCTCGGAGGCCTCGAGCGGCTCCAGCCCGCCTGATCAGTCGTCGGCGGCGATGCCGAGCAGGTGCAGCAGGCTGGTGAAGAGGTTGTAGATGCTGACGTAGAGCGTCACGGTGGCGTGGATGTAGTTCGTCTCGCCACCGTGCACGATCTCGCCCGTCTGGTACAGGATCAGCCCGGCCATCAGCAGCACGAACATCCCCGATACGGCGAGCGACAGCGTCGGCATCGAGAACAGGAGCGAGGCGACCCCGAGCAGGAATGCCGTCAGGATGCCGACCGTCAGGAAGCCGCCCATGAACGAGAATCGCCGTCCGCTGCGGATGGCATAAGCCGACAGGGCCAGGAATGAGACCGCCGTGATGGCGAAAGCGGTCGTGACGACGGAGTGACCGTCGGGGATCGCCTTCACGTAGAAGCTCAGGATCGGCCCGAGCGTATAGCCCATGAAGCCCGTCAGCGCGAAGACGGACAGGAGGCCCCAGCCGCTGTCCGCCGTCTTGTTCACGGCGAAGAGCAACGCAAAGTACCCGATGAGGGTGATCCACGGGCCGAGGTACGGCAGGTTCAACGCATAGCTGACGCCCGCGACGATGGCGCTGAAGGCCAGCGTCGCCGACAGCAGCAGGTAGGTGTTGCGCAGGACCTTGTTGGTCGAGAGCGTGGATTCGCGCGCATCGGCGCGCGACGTGACGACTGCGGTGTTGCGTTCCATGGCACGACCCTCCAGGCCAGTGGCTGCTCAGGGAGCATTATAGCGCAGGCCCCCGGCATGCCCGTCCGGCCCGGCGGGCTGCGGATTCGGGTGATGATCTAGAATTCAATGGCGTCCGGGCAGACCGACGGAGAGGTGGCAGAGCGGTTGAATGCACCGGTCTTGAAAACCGGCAGGGGTTCAAGGCCCTCGTGAGTTCGAATCTCACCCTCTCCGCCACGCCTTGCTCGTCGCGGGGTGACATAAAGACAGGGAGTCCCGGCGACGTCAAAGTCGTCAGAACGAGTCCTACGGGGACTTGCGCAATCCGGCGGCTATGCCGCTCCGGGCCGCCGTGCAGACTCCGACCACCGCTTTAGGAGTCGCGACCTGGCAAGGGAGAATCGCGCAGCCATTTACGATTCACGTCGCGCGTCCTGACTGGATACGCGAAAGATGCCCTCGCGCTCCTAAATGCGGACCACCTGTCCGCGATCCAAATCTGCAAAGTCCCGACGCCGGCGATACCTTTCGCCGGTCGGCCCAGTCACGACGTAAGCTCGCTGGCGCGAGGATCCGGGGACCTGCCATGGAGCCACAACTCATGAAAGACAGCGTGGGAGACCGGGCCGCGGCCTGGGCCTGTCGGCGGAGACCATGCGGCGCCTCGGTCACGCGGCGACGGACGCCCTGGTCGCCCGGCTCGAGGGTCTACCGGGACGACGTCCCCTGGCGCGGCGCCACGCGCGCCCAACTCGAGCCGCTCTTGCGCGAGCCCGCGCCGGAGACGGCACAGGATGCGTTCAAGGTACTGGAACGCGCGGTGCACGACGTGCTGCCCATCGCCGGGCGCGTGGATCACCCGCGGTTTTTCGCCTTCGTGCCGTCCGCGCCGACGTGGCCCGGCGTCGTTGCCGACTATCTGGCTGCGGGATTCAACACGTTCCAGGGGACCTGGCTCGGTGCGGGTGCTCCCAGCCAGGTGGAGCTGGTCGTGATCGACTGGATACGCGACTGGATCGGCTACCCGGAATCAGCCGGCGGGCTATTCACCTCGGGCGGATCCGCCGCCATCCTCGACGCGCTGGTCGCTGCGCGCGAGCGGGCCGGGGCGCCCGATCGCCCCGCCATTTTCCTGAGTGACCAGACGCACTCGGCGGTCGAGCGTGCCGCGCGCATCATTGGCGTGCGGCGGGACGGCATCGTTTCGATACCGTCGGACGCGGCGTACCGGCTCCCGCTGCCGGCCCTGCTCGACGCGGTCAACAGGGCGAGGGCCGCGGGATTCACGCCCATCGCCGTCTGCGCGAATGCCGGCACCACCAATACGGGAGCCGTGGATCCGCTGCCGGCGATCGCGGATTTTTGCGCCACCCACGGCATCTGGATGCATGTCGACGGCGCCTACGGCGGGTTTGCCGTGCTGTGCGAGAGCGGCAAGGCGCTGCTGCAGGGCATCGAGCGCGCGGATTCCATCAGCCTCGACGCGCACAAATGGCTGTACCAGCCGTTCGAGGCCGGTTGCGTGATGGTCAAGGATGTCGCCCACCTGGTGCGCGCCTTCAGCGTCGATCCCGATTACCTGCAGGACACGAAGCTGGGCCTGGAGCACGTCAACTTCGCGGATCGTGGCTACCAGCTCACGCGATCGTTCCGCGCGCTGAAGGTGTGGATGTCCATCCAGACCTTCGGCCTCGCCGGATTTCGCGCCGCAATCGGGCGCACCATCCAGTTGGCGTCGGACGCCGGTGCGCTGGTTACGGAGACCGAGGACCTCGAGCTCCTTGGGCCGCCATCGCTCGGGGTGGTGTGCTTCCGCTACAGGCCGCCGGACGCGGACTGGACGCCAGCGCGCATCGACACTCTGAACGAGGCGATCCAGGCACGCGTCATCCAGTCCGGCACGGCGATGATCTCGTCGACGCGGCTGCGGGGCACCTACTCGCTGCGACTGTGCATCATGTCCCACCAGACGACCTGGGACGACGTGAGCGAAACGATCGGTCGGATCGCGCAATTCGGGCGCGCACTCTCGGCCGCACGATCCGCCTGACATCGGAAGGGCGGTCCACGTCGAAGGCCGCGTGCGGCAATTCGACGGCAACCACCATTCGCCCCGGGTCCCGCAGCAGTTCGCGCGCGCCGGAATCGCCGCGCAGGCGTCGCACGGCCCGAAACTGGCTGCGCGGCAGCACCGCCGGCGGCCCGAGCACGTCGCCCGCGCGGGTCGCGACGATGGCGCGGGGCCGGAGTCGGGACACCGAGGCGAGCAACGCGAGGTCTGCGGGTCCGACGGCCACCTGGTCGGCGAGCAAGACGAGCGCTGCACGGGCGCTGCGCGGCAACGCATCGATCCCGGCCACGAGCGAGCCCGCGAGTCCCTGCCGCCACTTCCGGTTCACGACGACTCGCGCGGGGAGTCCGGACAGCTCAGTCCGCATGCGGGCGGCATGAGCCCCGAGCACCACGACGCAGCCAGCGGGCCCGCTCGCGAGCGCGACGCGCACCGCCCGTCGCAGTAGCGACTCGCGTCCGACCAGTGCGAGCTGCTTCGGGCTGCCGAAGCGGCGTGACCCGCCCGCTGCGAGCAGGACCACCCATGGGCGCGCTATCATTCGCGGCATGCGCAAAGAATACGCGAGCCTGCGTCGCCGGCCGCTGCTGGCCCCGGTGTGGATCGCGGCGCTCGCGGGCCTGGTCGTCATCGCGATCGGCTTCTGGCTGGTGACGGCGGCCTCGACGACTACCGTGTTCGTCATGCGCCACGCGGAAAAGCTCACGGTAAATCCCGAAGACCCGGATCCGGCGCTCGCGCCGGCGGGTGAGGCGAGGGCGCTCGAACTCGCGCAGCACTTCGGCCGCGCTCCCAAGGGCCAGACACTTGATGCGATCATCGTCACGGAATTGCGCCGCACCCAGGACACCGTCCGCCCGCTCGCGAACCGCCTCGGCATCCCCGTGATCGTCGTGAAAGCCGGGGACCCTGCCGGCGCCGCGAAGCGCGCCCTGTCGGAATACCGTGGCGGGCGGGTCCTGATCGTCGCGCACTCGGACACGGTGCCCGTGATCGTGAAGGAACTCTCGGGTGTCGACGTGGGGCCGATGTCGGAAGCCGACTACGGCATCCTCTACCTGGTGGCGGTGCCGCGCTTCAGTCGCCCGGCGGTCACGCGCCTGGACCTGCCCTAGCCGCGATCGCGCGCTCGACGAAGGCGTGGTGCTTGGCGATCATCAGGTCGGCCAGCACGACGTCGGCGATGCGACGGCGGGCATCTATCAGGAAGGTTGCGCGCCGCACGCCGATGCCGAGCGGCCCATCGACGCCGTAAGCCTTGATCGCCACCTTGTCCTCGTCGGACAGCAGCATGAACGGCAGGGCATGTTCCGCCCGGAACCGGCGGTGGCTCTCCGGCGATTGCGGGCTGATGCCGACCACCCGCAGGCCCGAGGCGAGGATGCGGGTGTGCAGGTCGCGCAGGTCGCAGGCCTCACGCGTGCATCCCGGCGTGAAATCGGCCGGGTAAAAATACAGGATCAGGGGATTGCCTTCGATCAGGTCGACCAGCCGGCGGGGCTTGCCGTCCTGGTCGGGAAGCGAGAAATCCGGCGCCTCGGCTCCCGGCTTCAGCATTGCAGCATCTCCTCGTGGAACTCCGGGCCGCGGTACACGAGCCGGAAAGGTACCCCATCGGTGGGGCGGTCGTCGCGTACCCGGAGCCCTATTGCTTGCTGGGGCGGCGGCGCCTCATTACAATCCCGCCCCTCGTTCGTGGGGCGGTAGCTCAGCTGGGAGAGCGTCGCGTTCGCAATGCGAAGGTCGAGGGTTCGATCCCCTTCCGCTCCACCACTTTCTCTTCCTTTCTCTCGTTGACAGTCACCTGACACAGGCCTAGGTTGAAGCCGGGGCGTGGCATCGGGCGACGCCCGCATTGGCGTCGGAATTTTCTGGAGAAAAAGTCATGGCAGCGAGGAAGAAGGCGAAGAAGCCTGCACGACGCCGCCCGAGCGCTCGCAAGAGCCGTTCGGTACGGCGCAAGGTTTCGGTACGGCGCAAGGTGGTGCGCAGGAGGCCGGCGGCACGTGTCAAAGCCAAGGCCCGCAAGGCGTCGACGCGTGTGAAGGAGAAGTCGGCCGTGCGCAAGGCGAAGCGAACGGTGCGCCAGGTCGCACGCTCGGCCCGTCAGAAGGTCGGGGCCGTCAAGCGCGAGGCGAAGGCGGCGATTCGCACCACGACGCGGACCGTGCGTTCTGCGACCCGGACGGCCGAGAAGGCGGCGAACCAACTCATCAGCGCCACGGCCGCCAAGGTCGAACAGGCGACGGTGGCCGTCGACCAGTCCCTGGCAGACGCGCGGCCGACCACGGCAGCGCCTCCCGCCCAGGCGGCCTGAGACAGACGCTTTTCCATTTACCCGGGGCCGGTCCGACAGGGCCGGTCCTCGGGTAAGATTTTGCCCCGCCCGCCCCGGTAGCTCAGTGGATAGAGCGGCCGCCTCCTAAGCGGCAGGTCGTCGGTTCAACTCCGGCCCGGGGCGCCA
>CAVVJB010000009.1:0-363625 GCA_963748465.1 uncultured Gammaproteobacteria bacterium | reverse complement strand
CTTCGAGAACAGCGATCTTGCCTCTTCACCCTCGTAGCTCTCGCCGCCGATAGAGACCACGGCGCGCTCGCCTTCCGCGCGGATGTCCATCGCGGCGGCGCCCATCGGTCCGGTCAGCGCAATGTCGGCGCGCGCGCCCTGCTGGCGCCAGTCGAATCCGCCCGAGTAGCCGTCGTCACCCGCCGCGACGGCGATGCGCCCGTCGAGCGCCCAGGCGTCCAGCGCCTGCAGCGCGGCGCGGCGCGCCGGCCAGTCGTCGCCCGGTGCGGGGGCCGGAAGGGTCGCGCATCCGCCCGCGAACAGCACGAGCGAGAGGGCCGCGAGACGCAGCGTCACTGCGCCCGGCGCTCGATCGCGCGCTTGAGCGGGCGGCTGTCGGGGTTCTTGGCGAGCGCCTCGTCCCACAGTTTCTTCGCCTCGGCGGTGCGTCCCATGCGCCACAGGGCCTCGCCGAGGTGCGCGGCGACCTCCGGGTCTTCGGAGCCAGCCCAGGCCTTCTCGAGCCACGACTTGCCCTCGTCGAGGCGGCCGGCCTGCACGTGCGCCCAGCCCATCGAGTCCTGGATCGCGTAACTGTCCGGTTTCTCGGCGATCGCGCGCGCGATCAGCCGCGTGCCCTCCTCGACCGAACGCGTGCGGTCGACGAGCGTGTAGCCGAGTGCGTTGAGCGCGGTCGGATCGTCCGGGCGCCGCTCCGCCACCTCGCGCATGTCGGCGACGGCCTCCGGCACGCGGTCGAGCCGCTCCAGCAGGAACGCGCGCGCGAGCAGCAGGCCGTCGCCCGGCAGCACGGCGCGCGCCCTATCGACCAGCGCGATGGCCTCGTCGCCGCGGTCCTCCTCGACGAGGCTTGCCGCGATGCCGGAGACGACATCCACGGTGTCGCCCGGCGTTTCGGCGAGATAGTCGTCGAGCAGCAGCTCGGCCATCTCGGGCGCGCCCTGCTCGCGCAGCAGTGCGTGCGCGCGCAGTTGCGCGCCCAGCGCCCGCGGACCGGTGTCGATCGCCTGGTACAGCCGCGCGGCATCGGCCTTGTTGCCGCTCTCTTCCGCGATTCGCGCGCGCTGCCAGCGCGCGCCGGCGGCCTGCTCGGGATCGCGCGCGGCGTCGTCGACCAGGCGCTCCGCGTCCTCGAAACGCTTCTCGTCGATCGCGATCGAGGCGAGCGCCGACGCGGCATCCGGCGAGGCCCCGTTGCCGGCGCGGCGGATCTCGTCGAACAGGACGGTGGCGTCCTGGCGGCGCTCCTCGCCGAGGAGCTGCCAGGCGTGGGAGAGCTGCATGAAGGGATCGCCGGTCGCCGCGAGCCTCGCCGAGAGGTTCAGCGCCTCGTCGCGGCGACCGACGGTCGTGAGCGCGCGCACGCGCGCGAACGCGGCCTGCGGGTATTCGGGACGCAGCGCGAGCGCCCGCTCGGCCGCCGCGAGCGCCTTGGCGCCGTGCTCGGCGCGCTGCCACAGCATCGCCGCAGCGTACTGCGCCTCGGGAAGGGACGCATCCGCGGCCGCGAGACGGTCCATCACGCGGGCCGCGCCGGTGTCGTTGTCCTCGGCCGACAGGATCCCGAGCAGCACCAGGTAGCCGCGCGCCCGGTCCGCATACGAGGTCTCGAGCAGCTTCGCGAACTGCTCCGTAGCGCCTTCCTCGTCGTACAGCCGCAGCAGCGAGGTCGCGAGGTAGCGGCGCGCCACCTCGCTGTCGGGCGCGAGCACCAGCCAGCGGCGCGACGATCCCACGGCGAGGTCGAGTTGCAGGTTGTCGTAGGCGGTGCGCGTGGCGCGTTCCGCGACGGCGGCGTCGGTGCTCTCGCGCGCGGCACACGCGTACGCGCGCGCGGCGTCGGGCCAGGCGCCGCGCTCGAGCGCGCGCTCGGCGTCGATGGAGAGCGACCAGGCGTCGCCGCGGGGACAGGCCGGATCCTGCGCCGCCGGAGCCGCGGTTGCGGCCGGCAGCGCGAGCAGGACGGCCGCTGCGATGCGCACTTGAGCGTGCATCGCGTCACTATAGCCCAGCGCTTGTGCTGCCGGGATCGTTACCGGACAATTCCGGCGGATTTCCGCACCCGGTCCAGCATGTCCCTCCTCGTCCTCGGACTGAACCATCGCACCGCGCCGATCGAAGTGCGCGAGCGCATCGTGTTCGATGCCGAGCGGCTGCCGCGCGCGCTCGCGTCGCTCGGCGCGCTGCCGGGCGTTGCCGAGGGGCTGATCGTCTCGACCTGCAACCGCACCGAGCTGTACTGCGTGGGCGCCGGGGCCGAGCCTCTCTCGGCCTGGCTGGTCGCCGAGTCCGGCGGCAACCGGATGCTCGCGGACTGCCTGTACCGCATCGAGGGCCCGGACGCCGTGCGTCACGCGTTCTCGGTTGCCGCCGGGCTCGACTCGCTGATCCTCGGGGAGCCGCAGATCCTCGGCCAGCTCAAGGACGCGTATCGCGCCGCGCAACAGGCCGGCACCGCCGGTGCGCTGCTGAACCGGCTGTTCCAGACCACTTTCGCGGTCGCCAAGCGCGTGCGCACCGAGACCGCGATCGGCGCGAGCGCGGTCTCGGTCGCCTCGGCGGGCATCCGCCTCGCGCGGCGCGTGTTCGCGGGATTCGAGCGGCATACCGCGCTGCTCGTCGGCGCCGGCGAGATGATCGAGCTGACCGCACGCCACCTGCACGCGCAGAAGATCGGGCGCCTGATCATCGCGAACCGCAGCACGAGGCGCGCCGAGCGAATCGCCGAAGGACTGCCCGCGTCGGTGATCCGCCTCGACGCGCTCGCCGCGCACCTGCCGCAGGCGGACATCGTCGTCTCCTCGACCGCCCGCCCCGGTTTCGTCCTCGGACTCGACGAGGTGCGAAGCGCGCTCGAGGAACGCCGCCACCGCCCGATGTTCATGCTCGACCTCGCCGTTCCGCGCGACATCGACCCGGCGATCGGCGCGCTCGAGGACGTTTACCTCTACGCGCTGGACGACCTGCGGCAGGTCGTCGACGAGAACGTGAAGGCGCGCGAATCCGAGGCCGCGGCCGCGCGCCGCATCATCGACGCGGACGTGGACACGTTCATGGCCGGCCTGAAGGTGCGGGATGCCGCGCCCGCGATCCGCGAGCTGCGCGGCCAGGCGGAGGCCGTGCGCGATGCGCTGCTGGCCGACGCGCGACGCCAGCTCGCCGCGGGCCAGCCGCCAGACACGGTGCTCGAGCAGCTCGCGACCGCGCTCACCAACCGGCTGCTGCACGCGCCGTCGGCGGCGCTGCGCGAGGCTGCGGAGAAAGGCGACGGGGCACTCGCCGAGGCGGCGGCCCGCCTGTTCCGCACCGGCCGCGAAACGCCGTGAAGGACGCGATCCGCCGCCGCCTCGAGCGCATCGCCGACCGGCGCGCGGAGGTCGAGCGCCTGCTCTCCGATCCGCAGGTGCTCGGCAGCTCGGACCGGTTTCGCGAATTGTCGATGGAGTTCGCGCGCATCGACCCGATCGCGCGCGCGCTCGAACGCCTCTCCGGCCGCGAGCGCGAGCTCGCCGCGGCACGCGCGTTGGCGGCCGACCCGGACGCCGGGCTGCGCACGCTGGCCGAGCAGGAAGTGGCGGCGCTGGAGCTCGCGACCGCCGCGGACGAAGCCGAGCTCCAGCGCCTGCTGGTGCCGCCCGACCCGCTCGACGACCACAATGTCTACCTCGAGGTGCGCGCCGCCGCCGGCGGCGACGAGGCGGCCATCTTCGCGGGCGACCTCTACCGCATGTACGCGCGCTACGCGGAACGCCGGGGCTGGGTCGTCGAGGTCATCTCCGAGAGCCGCGGCGAGCACGGCGGCTACCGCGAGATCATCAGCCGCATCGCGGGGCGCGGCGTCTGGGCGAGGCTGAAGTTCGAGTCAGGCACCCACCGCGTGCAGCGCGTTCCGGCCACCGAGTCGCAGGGGCGGATCCACACCTCGACCTGCACGGTCGCCGTGCTGCCCGAGATAGCCGAGGTCGAGAGCGTCGAGATCAATCCCGCGGACCTGCGCACGGACACCTATCGCTCCTCCGGCGCCGGCGGCCAGCACGTGAACAAGACGGATTCGGCCGTGCGCATCACGCACCTGCCGACCGGCATCGTGGTCGAGTGCCAGGACGAGCGCTCCCAGCACAAGAATCGCGCGCGCGCGATGGCGCTGCTGCGCGCGAAGCTGCTGTCCGCCGAGCGCGAGCGGCAGGCCGCCGAGAAGGCCGAGAAGCGCCGGCTTCAGGTGGGCACCGGCGACCGCTCCGAGCGCATACGCACCTACAACTTTCCACAGGGCCGCCTGACCGACCATCGCATCGAGCTGACGCTGTACCGGCTCGACGACATCGTCGACGGCAACCTCGACGAGGTGATCGAGACGCTGGCGCGCGAGCACCGCGCGGAAGAGCTGGCCGCCCTCGAATGACGCAGGTGGCCGCCCTGCTCGCGGCGCTCCGGGAGCGGCTCGACTCGGCATCGCCGTCCGCCGCGCTCGACGCGGAACTTCTGGTCGCGCACGTCCTCGGCACCGGGCGCTCCGCCCTCGCCGCCGACCCGGCGCGCGCGCTCGCGCCCGAGGAGCTGTTTGCGCTCGAGTCGCTCGCCCGCCGCCGCATCGCCGGCGAGCCCATCGCCTACCTCACCGGGCGGCGCGAGTTCTGGTCGCTCGATCTCGAGGTGACGCCGGACGTGCTGGTGCCGCGGCCGGAGACCGAGCTCGTCGTCGAACGCGCGCTCGCGGCGATCGCCGGCCTGACGCGGCCGGCGGTCGTCGACCTCGGCACCGGCAGCGGCGCGATCGCGCTCGCCATCGCCCGCGAACGCCCGGACGCCGTCGTGACGGCGACGGATGCGAGCCCCGCTGCGATCGCGGTGGCGGAGCGCAACGCCCGCCGGCTCGAATTGCGCAACCTGCGCTTCCTGCAGGGCTCGTGGTTCGAGCCGCTCCCGGGCGTCCGCTTCGACGTGGTCGCCTCGAACCCGCCCTACGTCGCGGCCTCCGACCCGGCGCTCGCCGCGCTCCGTCACGAGCCGCATGCCGCACTCGTCGCGGGCGCGGACGGACTCGCGGCGCTCGCGGCCATCATCTCCGTGGCGCCCGGGCATCTCGGGCCAGCAGGCAGCCTGGTCGTCGAACACGGCGCGAGCCAGGGCGCGGCGGTGCGCGCACTGTTCACGGCCGCGGGACTTTCCGCGGTGACAACCCGGATGGACCTCGCCGGGCACGAGCGGGTGACGCAAGGCACGCGGCCGCGATAGCCGGTAGAATCCGTCCCATGCCCGCACAAAACCCCATGGTTCGTTTCGAGACCTCCCACGGCGACTTCAGCGTCGAGGTGGACGAGGAGTCGGCCCCGATCTCGGCGCAGAACTTCCTGCGCTACGTGGACGAAGGCTTTTACGACGGCACGATATTCCACCGCGTGATCCCGGGATTCATGGTGCAGTGCGGCGGTTTCACGGCCGCGATGGAGCACAAGGACGGCCATGCGCCGATCAGGAACGAGGCCAACAACGGCCTCAAGAACCTGCGGGGCTCGCTCGCGATGGCGCGCACCAACGACCTGCACAGCGCAACCTCGCAGTTCTTCGTCAACCTCGTCGACAACGACTTTCTCGACCATCGCACCGGCAGCTTCGGGTACGCCGTCTTCGGCCGCGTGGTGGGCGGCATCGACGTGATCGACAAGATCGCGAAGGTGAAGACCGGCCGCCGGCAGGGCCACGACGACGTGCCGGCCGAGCCGGTGCTGATCAAGTCGGCGCGGCGCACCGCCGCAGCCTGAGGCCCCGCGCACCATGAGCCGCTCGCTCCCGGCGCGCGTGGCCCGGTGGGCGGTGACCAGCCTCCTCGCCGTCGCCGCCGCGAGCATCCTCGGGGTGATCGGGTTCCGCTGGCTGCCGGTGCCGACGACGGCCTTCATGATCATGGAGCGTCTCGCGGCGGATTCGGGGCGACCCCTCGACCAGCGCCACGACTGGGTACCCTGGCCCCGGATCTCGCGCCAGGCGGCGGTCGCCGTGATCGCGGCGGAGGACCAGAAGTTCCTGCTGCACGATGGCTTCGATTTCGAGCAGATCGGGAAGGCGATGTCGGACGCGGAGCGCGGCAAGCGGCTGCGCGGCGCAAGCACCATCAGCCAGCAGGTGGCGAAGAACCTGTTCCTGTGGCCGGGCCAGAGCTGGGTGCGCAAGGGGCTCGAGGTCTGGTTCACCGTGTGGATCGAGCTGCTGTGGCCCAAGCAGCGGATCCTCGAGGTGTACCTCAACAGCGCCCAGTTCGGCCGCGGGATATGGGGCGTCGAGGCGGCAAGCCGCGCGTACTTCGGCAAGGACGCTGCGCGGCTCGATCGCCACGATGCCGCACTGCTCGCGGCGGTGCTGCCGAGCCCGACCCGATACCGCGTCGTGAACCCCGGCCCGTACGTGCGGAGCCGGCAGGCGTGGATCCTCGGCCAGATGCAGGGCCTCGGCGGCACCGCCCTGCTCAACGGACTCTAGCGCTCGGCGCGCGCTGCGAGGTCAGGCCGGGTCCCGCGTGGGAAGGCCTTACGTTCGTTTGAGCGCTTGTGCCAACTGGTCGCGCATCGGCAGGTTGCGGATGCGCACGCCCGTCGCCGCGAAGATCGCGTTGGCGAGCGCCGGCGCGGCGGTCGGGATGCCCATTTCGCCGCAGCCGGCCGGATCCACCGGCGAGTCGATCACGTGCACCTCGATGTCGCGCGGCATCTGCACCATCGGCGCAAGCGGGTAGCCGTCGAAGTTCGACTGCTCGACGCGGCCGTCCCTGATGGAGATCTCGAGATTCATCGCCGTCGAAAGCCCGTCGATCGTGCCGCCCTGCATCTGCGCGGCGATGCCGAGCGGGTTGATGGGGCGCCCGACGTCGACCGCGCAGACGACGCGTTCGAACGCGATCGCCCCCGCGGGCGATACGGAGATTTCCATGGCGTGTGCGGCGTAGCCGCCGAACGTGAAGTGCGCGGCGAGCCCGATGCCGCGCCCGCGCGGGAGTGCGCGGCCCCAGCCGATCTCGGTCGCGACTCGTTCGAGCACGGTGCGCAGGCGCCCGGTGCTGAACTTCGGTCCGCCGTGCTGCGCGTAGTCGAACTCGCGGTCGGGCCCGAGCATCGCGAGCCGCAGCGTCAGCGGATCCTGGCTCGTCGCGTGCGCGACCTCGTCCAGGAAGCTCTGCACCACGAACGCATTGGCCGTGTGCGCGGGCGCCCGCCAGGAGCCGCGCGGTATGCCGCTCGTGACCGCGTGCCACTCGAGCCGGTAGTTGGGCACCAGCAGCGCCGGGAAATCGTCCGGGTACAGCTCGGCCTCCCACATTCCTTCCGGCTTCACGCCCGCGCGCCGGTAATACTTCGACGCGCTCGCGAGGCGATGCGTCCATCCCGTGACACGGCCGTCGGCGCCGAGCGCAGCCGCGAGCTCGTGGTGGCCGAACGGCCGGAAGAAATCGTGCTGGAGGTCGTCCGAACGTGTCCACACCAGCTTGACCGGCCAGCCGGTCGCCTTGGAGACATGGGCTGCCTCGGCGACGAAGTCGTTGGTCAGGCGCCGGCCGAAGCCGCCGCCCGCGCGCGTCATCTCGACGCTGATCGCGGCGCGCGGGATGCCGGTCACCGCGTGCACGGCCCGCGAGGCGCCGCCCGGCTGCTGCAGGGCCGCCACCACGCGCGCGCGGCCTTCCTGCACGTGCACGAATGCGCAGGGCGCCTCCAGCGGCGCATGACTCACGAACGGGATGCGGTACCGCGCCGTGACGCGCTTCGCGGCGTCGCGGCTCGCGGCGTCGAAGTCGCCGTCGTTGCGCACCACCTGGCCGGCCTTCGCCAGGAGCTCGGCGCATTGCGCATCGAGCGCGGCGCTCGACTCCGCGGCGAAGGGGCCGCGCATCCACTCGACCTTCAGGGCATTGCGGCCCTTGAGGGCGGACCACATGTCGTCGGCGACGACCGCGATGCCGGTCGCGAGGTTGGCCGTGATCGGCTCGCCCGGCTTGGGTCCGGGCACGACGACCACGGCGCGGACGCCCGGCACGGCGCGTGCCGCGCCGTCGTCGAGCCGCGCGATGTCGCCGTCGAAATACGGGCAGCGCAGCATGACCGCCGTGCGCGCCTCCGGCTCGTACACGTCGATGCCGTACCGGGCCCGGCCGGTCACGATCTCCTCCGCGTCGACGACGCGGCGCGGCCGGCCGATGACGCGATACTCCGCGGGCGACTTGACGGGCACCGGCTCCATCGGCAGCGCGAGTCCCGCGGCCGCCGCCACGAGCGCCCCGTACGCCAGCCGGCGGCCGTCCGGGTGCAGCGCGTGTCCGGCTTCCGTCTTCACGTCGGCGAACGGGATGCCCCATTCCGCGGCCGCGGCCTGGCGCATCAGCCAGCGGCCTTGCGCGCCGAACTGGCGCAGTTCCGCCCAGCCGTCGGGAATGCTGGTGCTGCCGCCCGCGCCCTGAGCGCCCCAGCGCCAGCGCGGCTCGGCGCCGCTGAAGTCGATCGACATGGGCATCTGCTCGACCGTCACCTGCGACCAGTCCGCGTCCAGTTCCTCGGCGAGGATCATCGGCAGCGACGTCTTGACGCCCTGCCCGATCTCGGCCCCGGTTGCGCCGATCACGATGCGGTTGTCGGGCTCGATGCGGATCAGGACGCCCAGCGGGTTCTCCGGCGCCCGCTGCGGCGCCTCCTGCCCCAACGCGAGTCCCGGGACGAGGACCAGGCCGCCCGATGCGGACAGCGAGGTCTGCAGGAACAGCCGGCGCGAGACCACGGCGGCCATCGCGTTCATTTCGGGGCCTTGCGCTCGCGCGCGGCGCGCGCGATGGCGCTCCGGATGCGCACGTAGGTGCCGCACCGGCACAGGTTCGTGATCGCGTCCACGTCCGCGGGCGCGGGGTCCGGGTTCCGCTCGAGCAGCGCGACGGCCGCCATGATCTGGCCCGCCTGGCAGTAACCGCACTGCGCGACGTCTTCCTCGATCCAGGCTTTCTGCACTGCGTGCAGCCCGCCGGCGCCGAGTCCCTCGATCGTGGTGACCCGCCTGCCGGCGACGGCCGAAACCGGCATGAGGCAGGATCGCTGCGCGGCCCCGTCGACCAGCACGGTGCAGGCGCCGCAGAATCCGCCGCCGCAGCCGAACTTGGTGCCGGTCAGGCGGGCGTGGTCGCGCAGGTACCAGAGCAGCGGCATTTCGCCGTCCCCGGCGAAATCCCGATCGACGCCATTGACTGTGATGCGGATGCTCACGCCGTCCGGATATTACCGTATCGCCCGGGCAGGGGCCCGCGCCTCGGCCCGCCATCGCCACCGCTCGCCGCAGGTACAATGGCCACCGGTAAGCGGAGACCACGGATGATCGAAAGGAACCTCGAGCGCCTCCTGTTCGCCTGCCGCTGGCTGCTCGCGCCGCTCTACCTCGGGCTTGCGCTCGCGCTGATCGTCCTCGGCATCAAGTTCTTCCAGGAGGCGTTCCACGTCTTCTCGCAGGTGACCGAACTCGCCGAGGCCGACCTCGTGCTGACGGTGCTCGCGATGATCGACCTGGCGCTGGTCGGCAGCCTCATCGTCATGGTCATGTTCTCCGGCTACGAGAACTTCGTCTCGCGCATCGACCACGATGCCGGCACGGACGCCCCGGCCTGGCTTTCGAAGCTCGACTCCGGGACGCTGAAGCTGAAGGTCGCGGCCTCGATCGTCGCGATTTCCTCGATCCACCTGCTGCGCGTCTTCATGAACGCGCTGCATACCCCGAACGACAAGATCATGTGGTACGTGATCCTCCACCTGACCTTCGTGGTGTCCGCCGTGCTGCTCGGCGTGCTCGACAAGATTTCCTTCGCGGCGCACCGGAAGGAATAGGCCCGCCGGTCGAAAGCTAGTGCAATCCCGGGGGCGCCGGTTGCGGCGCGCCGGGAGAGAACAGCCCGGCGACGTCGACCGCGTCGAAGCGCCAGGCGCGATTGCAGAATTCGCAGCGCACTTCCACGTCGCCGCGCTCGGCGAGCAGCGCGTTGACCTCGTCGCCGCCCAGCGACTGCAGGATGCCGGCGACGCGCTCGCGCGAGCAGGTGCACTGGAAGAAGACCGGCGTGCCCTCGAACAGGCGGATGTCGTCCTCGGGAAACAGGCGCCGGAGCAACTGGAGCGACGGCAGGCTGAAGAGTTCCTTCGGCGAGACCGTCGCCGCGAGCAGGCCCAGCCGCTTCCAGGCGTCGTCGGCTTCGGCACGCTCGGTCGCCGTGCCCGTCTCGCCCATGGCGACACGCTGCAGCAGGATGCCGGCCGCACGGTCCGCCGTCGCCGCGAGCACGAGACGCGACGGCAACTGTTCGGAGCGCTCGAAGTACTGCTCGAGGCAGTCGGCGAGCCGCGCCGTCACCAGCGGCACGACGCCCTGGTAGCGCTCGCCGCCTTCCGCCTGCTCGATGGTCACCGCCAGCTGGCCGTCGCCGAACAGCCCGCCCTGCGCGGGCACACCCTCGGGCAACGCGTCGTGGCGCGCGACGCCGCGGACGGCGTGGCGGTGCGTGCACTGGGCAAGGATGAGGCGCACCGGTCCCTTGGCTTCGAACTGCAGGGACAGGCGGCCCTCGAACTTGAGCGCGCCCGCCATCAGCGCCGCGGCCGCCATCGCCTCGCCGAGCGCGGCGGTGACCGCCTCGGGATACGCCTGGTGCTCGATCGCCGCGCGCCAGCTCGCGTCGAGGCGCACCAGGTGCCCGCGGACCGGCAGGCGCTCGAACAGGAAACGGTGCAGCAGGTCGCCCGTCGCCGTCATGTTCCCGAGAGCATTCGCTTCAGCAATTCGTTGAGTTGCGCGGGATTGGCCTTGCCGGCCGTCGCCTTCATCACCTGGCCGACGAAGAACCCGAACAGCTTCTCCTTGCCTGCGCGGTAGTCCGCGAGCTGGCCGGGGTGGGCGGCCATGACGTTCGAGATCGCCTGTTCGATCGCGGCCGAATCCGTGATCTGCCGCAGGCCCTTCGCGTCGATGATCGCGTCCGCCGGTTTCCCCTCGGTCCACATCGCCTCGAACACGTCCTTGGCGAGCTTGCCCGAAATGGTGCCGTCGGCGATGCGCTTCAGCATCCCCGCGAGGGCGGCGGCCGGCACGGGCGATGCGCCGATCTCGAGGCCGTCGCGGTTCAGGAAACCGGAGAGGTCGCCCATCACCCAGTTCGCGGCGAGCTTCGGCTCGCCGCAGGCCGCCGCGACCTCCTCGTAGTACGCGGCGAGGTCCCGGCTCGCGGTCAGCACGCCGGCGTCGTACTCGGACAGCGCGTGCTCGCGCGCGAAGCGCGCCGCTTTCGCGTCGGGGAGCTCGGGCAGGCTGCCGCGCACGTCCTCGACGAAGGCATCGTCGAGGACCAGCGGCAGCAGGTCGGGGTCCGGGAAGTACCGGTAGTCGTTCGCCTCTTCCTTGGAGCGCATCGAGCGCGTCTCGTCACGGTCCGGGTCGTACAGGCGCGTCTCCTGCACGACCTTGCCGCCGGCCTCGATCAGCTGCACCTGGCGGCCGACCTCGTGGTTGATGGCGCGCTCCACGAAGCGGAAGGAATTGAGGTTCTTGATCTCGCAGCGCGTGCCGTACTCGCGCGCGCCTTTCGGGCGCACCGACACGTTGGCATCGCAGCGGAACGAGCCCTCCTGCATGTTGCCGTCGCAGATCTCGAGGTAGCGGACCAGCGTGTGGACCTTCTTCATGTACGCGATCGCCTCGCGGGCCGAGCGCATGTCGGGCTCCGAGACGATCTCGAGCAGCGGCGTGCCCGCGCGGTTGAGGTCGATGCCGGTCGCGCGGCCGAGCCCCTCGTGCAGCGACTTGCCCGCGTCTTCCTCGAGATGGGCGCGCGTGACCCCGATCACCTTGCGCACGCCATCTTCGAGCAGGATCTCGACGCTGCCCTTCTCGACGACCGGCTCTTCGTACTGGCTGATCTGGTAGCCCTTCGGCAGGTCGGGGTAGAAGTAGTTCTTGCGCGCGAAGATCGAGCGGCGCGCCACCTGGGCGCCGACCGCGAGCCCGAACTTGACGGCCATGCGCACCGCCTCGCGGTTCAGCACCGGCAGCACGCCGGGGTAGCCGAGGTCCACGAGGTTCGCCTGCACGTTCGGCGCCGCGCCATAGGCGGTCGCCGAGCCGGAAAAGATCTTCGAGCGAGTCGCGAGCTGCGCGTGGATCTCGAGGCCGATGACGGTTTCCCATTCCATGGCGGCGCTCACGCGAAGGCCGGCGGCGGCCGGCGGTGCCAGTCCGTGGCCCGCTGCCAGGCGTGCGCGGCGGCGAGCAGCCGCTCCTCCGCGAAGTGCGGGCCGATGATCTGCAGGCCGACCGGCAGCCCGTCCACGAGGCCGCAGGGCACCGACACCGCCGGGAGTCCGGCGAGGTTGGCGCCGATCGTGTAGATGTCGTTGAGGTACATCAGGATCGGGTCGTCGGTCTTCGCGCCGATCGCGAACGCCGGCGTCGGCGCGGTCGGTCCCATCAGCACGTCCACCTGCTCGAACGCGCGGCGGAAATCGGCGTTGATGAGGCTGCGCACCTTCTGGGCCTTGAGGTAGTAGGCGTCGTAGTAGCCGGCCGAGAGCACGTAGGTGCCGGTCATGATGCGGCGCTTCACCTCGGCGCCGAAGCCCTCGCCGCGGGTGCGCTTGTAGAGGTCCATCAGGTCGCGCGGTTCCTTGCAGCGGTGGCCGAAGCGCACGCCGTCGAAGCGCGAGAGGTTCGACGAGCATTCGGCGGGCGCGACCACGTAGTAAGTCGGCACCGAGAGCGGCAGGTTCGGCAGCGAAAGTTCCGCCACGGTCGCGCCTTCGCGGCGGAACTCGTCTATGGCGGCGCGCACGGCCGCGCCGGTTCCGGCCTCGAGGCCCTCGCCGAAGAACTCGTTGATGATGCCGATGCGCAGCCCTTTCACGCGGCGCCCGAGCGCGGCGGCGTAGTCGGGCACGGTCGCGGCGACGCTGGTCGAGTCGCGCGCGTCGTGCCCCGCCATCGCGCCGAGCACGAGCGCCGCGTCCTCGGCCGACTGCGCGAGCACGCCGGCCTGGTCGAGGCTGGACGCGAAGGCGATCATCCCGTAGCGCGAGACCCGGCCGTAGGTGGGCTTGAAGCCGGTGAGGCCCGTGAGCGCCGCCGGCTGGCGGATCGAGCCGCCGGTGTCGGTGCCGGTCGCGACCGGCGCGATGCGGGCGGCGACCGCGGCCGCGGAGCCGCCCGACGAACCGCCGGGCACCTTCGACGTGTCCCACGGGTTCCTGACCGGGCCGTACTAGCTCGTCTCGTTCGACGAACCCATCGCGAACTCGTCCATGTTGGTCTTGCCGAGCAGGACCATGCCGGCCGCGTCGAGCCGCTCGACGACGGTCGCGTCGTAGGGCGCGACGAAGTTCGAGAGCATGCGCGAGCCGCAGCTCGTCAGGATGCCCGGTGGTGCAGAAGATGTCCTTGTGCGCGAGCGGCACGCCGGTGAGCGGCCCGCCCTCGCCGCGCGCGATGCGCGCATCCGCGCGACGCGCGTCCGTCGAGCGCCCGCCCGGCCGTGACGGTCACGAACGCATTGAGCGCCGCGTTCGCGCGGCCGATGCGGTCGAGGAAGTGCCGGGTCACCTCGACGCTCGAGTACTCGCGCGACGCGAGCCCGCGCCCGAGCTCGGCGGCGGTCGAGAGGTGCAGGCTCATTCGAGCACCTTGGGCACGAGGTACAGGCCCGCTTCGACGGCCGGCGCGTTCGCCTGGTAGTCCCCGCGCCGGTCCGTTTCCGTGACGGAGTCCTCGCGCAGCGGCTGCACCTGCCCCTCCAGCGGGTGCGCCATCGGCTCCACGTCGCCCGTCGCCGCCCCGGAGAGCTGCTCGACGAAAGCGAGGATGGCGGAGAGGCTGCCGACGTACACCGGCAGCTCCGCATCGGTGATCTCGAGTCGGGCGAGATGCGCGATGTTTTCGACGTCGCGGCGGGTCAGCGTCACGAGTGCTCCACAGCGGAAAAAGTGGGAAAAACTTGACGGAAATCATACATGTCGGCTTGTGGAAAGTCCCGCCCGCGGATAGACTCGCGGCGCTCCATTCAGTGAGCGTCCGGGTCTCTCCTGCCATGTTCAAGAACCTCCGCGGCTACTTCTCCAGCGACATCTCCATCGACCTCGGCACGGCGAACACGCTCATCTACGTCCGCGGCCAGGGCATCGTCCTCAACGAGCCTTCGGTGGTCGCCATCCAGGACGAACCGGGCCGCGGCGGCAAGGTCATCGTCGCGGTCGGCATGGAGGCCAAGCACATGCTCGGCCGCACGCCGGGGCACATCACCGCGGTCCGGCCGATGAAGGACGGCGTCATCGCCGACTTCACCTACACCGAGCAAATGCTCCAGCACTTCATCAGCAAGGTGCACGGCAACCGCTGGCTCCGCCCCTCGCCGCGCGTGCTGGTCTGCGTGCCGTTCGGTTCGACCCAGGTCGAGCGCCGCGCGATCCAGGAGTCGGCCGAAGGCGCCGGCGCACGCCGCGTGGACCTGATCCAGGAACCGATGGCCGCCGCGATCGGCGCCGGCATGCCGGTCAACGAGGCGCGCGGCTCGATGGTGCTCGACATCGGCGGCGGCACCTCCGAGGTCGCGGTGATCTCGCTGAACGGCATCGTCTACGCGGAGTCGGTCCGCATCGGCGGCGACCGCTTCGACGAGGCGATCACGAACTACGTGCGCCGCAACTACGGCATCCTGATCGGCGAGGCGACCGCCGAGCGCATCAAGCTCGAGATCGGCTCCGCCTACCCGGGGCAGCAGGTGCGCGAGATGTCGGTCAAGGGCCGCAACCTCGCCGAGGGCGTGCCGCGAGCTGTCACGCTCAATTCCAACGAGATGCTCGAAGCCATGCACGAGCCGCTGCAGGGCATCGTGCAGGCCGTCAAGCAGGCGCTCGAGCAGACCCCGCCGGAACTCGGCGCCGACGTCGCCGAGCGCGGCATCGTGCTGACCGGCGGCGGCGCGCTGCTGCAAGGACCTCGACAAGCTGCTGATGGAAGAGACGGGCTTGCAGGTGGTCATCGCCGACGATCCGCTGACCTGCGTCGCGCGTGGCGGCGGCCGCATCCTCGAGCTGTCCGAAGAGCATCCGGGGCTGTTCGGCCTCAGATAGAGGCCAAGTGTCCCCGCACGATCCGGATCCTCGTCCACTCCTGCTCGGCGGGCCCGCATTGGGCCTCCGCCTCATCGTGCTCGCCGCCATGGCGGCCGGCCTCATGGTCGCGGACCATCGCCAGCACCATCTCGCGATCATCCGCGACGGCGTCGCGTCGCTCGCCTACCCCATCCAGTGGGCCGTGCAGGCGCCGGTCCAGGCCTGGGCGACGATGCGCGAATCCTTCGCCACCAAGACACGCGTCGAGGCCGAGAACGTCAAGCTCGCCGCCGACAACCTGGTGCTGCGCCTGAGGCTGTTGCGCTTCGAGTCGCTCGAGGAGGAAAACCGCCGCCTGCGCGCGCTGCGCGCGAGCTCGGCGCGCGTCGTGCAGCGTTCGCTGGTTGCGGAGATCGTGCGGGTCGACCTGGACCCGTTCCGCCAGCGCGTGCTCGTCAACAAGGGAGCGCGCGCGGGCGTGTTCCGCGGCCAGGCCGTCATCGACGCGAACGGGATCTACGGCCAGGTGACGCGCGTCGGCCCCTATTCGGCCGAGATCATCCTGATCTCCGACCCGGAGCACGCGATCCCGGTGCAGGTGAATCGCACCGGCACGCGCAGCATCGCGCTCGGCACCGGGCGCTCGGGCCTGCTGTCGCTGCCCTACCTGCCGCAGAACACCGACGTGATCGTCGGCGACCTGCTCGTCAGCTCGGGGCTGGGCGGCGTGTATCCGCCGGGATATCCGGTCGGCAAGGTGACGGCGGTCACGCGCGATTCCGGCCAGCCGCTGCTCGCGGTCGAGGCGGAACCGCACGCGGGACTCGACCGCGACCCCGAGGTGCTGCTCATCTGGTTCGACAACGAGGTGCAGGAGCCCCCGGACGAAACCGAGGCGACGGCGACCGCAACGACCGCCGCCGAGCCCGCGGAGCAGCCGGCGCCGGCACCCGCGCCGGCACCCGCGCCGGCGTCCACGCAGCCGCCGCCGCAGGCACAACCGGCGCCCGCGCCGGCGACGTCCGCTGAGCAGCCGCCGCCCGCGGGTGGACCGCCCTGATGCGCGGCATGGGCACGAATTTCGGATGGGGGCGCGTCATCGGGCTCACCGTGCTTGCGCTCGCGGCCACGGTCATGCCGCTGCCCGAATGGCTCGAGCCTTACCGGCCGAACTTCGTCGCGCTGACGGTGCTGTGGTTCTGCCTGCTGTCGCCGCGCCTGCTCGGCCTCGCCTACGGCTGGATGGCGGGCCTCGCGCTCGACGGCTTCCAGGGCGTACTGCTCGGGCAGCACGCGCTGACGCTGACCGTCATCGCCTACCTGGCAGCCAAGTTCCGGCTGCAGATCCGCGCCTTCCCGCCGCTGCAGCAGTCGGCCGTGATCCTCGCGCTCCTCTGGGTCAACGAGTTCCTGCTGTTCTGGATCGACGGCGTCGCCGGCCACCCGGTGACCGACTGGCGCCGCTGGCTGTCCGTCCCGGTGAGCGCCGCCTTCTGGCCGCTGCTGGCGGGCTTCTTCGCACGCTACGCATCGCGGCGGTAAGGGGACCCCCATGCGGCGCGTGCGCATCAAGGACGAGGCACTCGAGCAGCGCATGTTCTTCCAGCGCGTGCTGCTCGCCGCGGCGCTCGTGACGCTGATCGCGATCGCGCTCGTCGGCCGCGCCTTCTGGCTTCAGGTCATGCAGCACGCCCACTACGTCGTGCTGTCGCAGGGAAACCGCGCCCGCATCGAGCCGCTGCCGCCGAACCGCGGCATCATCTTCGACCGCGCGGGCCGAGTGATCGCGGAGAACACGCCCGCCTACCAGCTCGAGCTGATCCGCGAACAGGCGGGTGACCTGGAGGACGCGCTGGCGCGGCTCGTGCGTTTCGGCCTGCTCGAGCCGGGCGACGTGGGCCGGGTGCGCCAGCTCGTGCTGTCGCGCCGCAGCTTCGAGGCGGTCCCGTTCCTGCTGCAGCTCGACGACGCCGAAGTCGCGCGCTACGCCGTGCACCGTCACGAGCTGCCGGGCGTGCTGCTCGAGACCCGCATGGCGCGCCACTATCCCTACGGCACGGTCGGCGCCCATGCGCTCGGCTACGTGGGCACGATCAGCGAACCCGACCTCGTGCGCGTCGACCGCGAGCGGTATTTCGGGACCGGCGTGATCGGCAAGACCGGTATCGAGCGCGCGTACGAGGCGGACCTGCTCGGCACCGGCGGATATCGCGAGGTGCTGGTGAACGCCGAGGGACGCCCGGCGCGCCTTGCCGAAGGCGCGGACCCGCAGCTGAGCACGCACGAGCCCAAGGCCGGCCGCGACCTGCGCATGACGATCGACATCGAGCTCCAGCGCGTCGCCGAGGAAGCCTTCGCGGGCCGCCGCGGCGGAGTCGTGGCGATCGACCCGAACAACGGCGACGTGCTCGTGTTCGCGAGCCTGCCTTCCTTCGATCCCAACGGCTTCGCGCGCGGCATCTCGCGCAGCGACTACCTCGCGCTCACCGAGAGCCCGGACCAGCCGCTGTTCAACCGCGTGTTGCGCGGCACCTACCCGCCGGGCTCGACCATCAAGCCGCTGATGGCCCTGGCCGGCCTCGAGAACGGCGTCATCCGCCCGGAGGAGCCGGTGTATTGCGGCGGCAGCTATTCGCTGCCGGGCTCGCGCCACCGCTACCGTGAACCGAAGCGCGGCGGCACCCACGGGCCGGTCGACATGCATCGCGCAGTCATGAAGTCCTGCGACGTGTACTTCTACCGCCTTGCGAACACCCTCGGCATCGAGCGCATCCACGACTCGATGTCGCGGATGGGCTTCGGGGAGCCGACCGGCATCGACATCGCCGGCGAGCGCAGCGGCATCATGCCCTCGCCCGCCTGGAAGAAGACCGCCTTCTCGACGCGCGAGCAGCAGGTCTGGTTCCCCGGCGAGACCGTGATCGTCGGCATCGGCCAGGGTTACTGGACCGCGACGCTCCTGCAGCTCGCCAAGGCGACCGCCCTGCTGTCGATGCGGGGCCAGCCCTACCAGCCGCGGCTGGTGCGCGCGCTCGTCGACCCGGCGACCGCCGCCGTCGAGGAAAGGCGGCCAAAGCCATTGCCGCGCATCGAGCTCACGCATCCGGAGAACTGGGAGATCATCGTGGACGCCATGGTCGCGGTCACGACCGGCGGCACTGCATCGGGTGCGGCGCGCGGCGCCACCTACTCGATCGCCGGCAAGACCGGCACGGCCCAGGTGTTCTCGGTCGGCCAGAGCGAGAAGTACAACGAGAAGGAAGTCGCGGAGCGGCTGCGCGACCATGCGCTGTTCGTCGCTTTCGCGCCGGCGGAATCGCCAAGGCTGGCCCTCGCGGTGCTGGTCGAGAACGGCGGATTCGGCGGATCGCAGGCCGCGCCGATCGCGCGGGCGATCTTCGACGCATACCTCGTCGGGCAGGCGGCGAAATGATGTACGGCGAGCTCGGCCATTCCCGCACCAAGCGCACGGTCACCGGCATGGCGCGGCTGCTGCGCGCGCTCCGGCTCGACGGCATGCTGCTGTCCGGGCTCATCGCCGTGACGCTGTTCGGGCTGTTCGTGCTGTGGAGCGCCGCGGGCGACAACACGTCCCTCTGGTTCAGCCAGGTCGCGCGCGTCGGCATCGGGTTCGCGCTGCTCGCCGTGTTGTCCCAGGTCCCCGACCATTTCCTGCGCATGCTCTCGCCGGCCGCCTACGCGCTCGGGCTGGTGCTCCTCGTGGTCGTCGCGCTCGCCGGCGACATCGGCAAGGGCGCGCAGCGCTGGCTCGACCTCGGCGTGATCCGCTTCCAGCCGTCGGAGATCATGAAACTCGCCGTGCCGATGATGTGCGCCTGGTACCTGCACCAGCGCCCGCTGCCCCCGTCGCTGCGCGACGTCGGCGCGGTGATGCTCATCATCCTGCTGCCGGTGGGGCTGATCGCCGAGCAGCCGGACCTCGGCACCGCGCTGCTGGTCGCGGCCTCGGGCCTGATCGTGCTGGTCATGGGAGGGCTGTCGCCGGCCTTCATCGTCGGCGGCGTGGCGGTCCTGGGCGCGGCCGTGCCGGTCGCCTGGCATTACATGCACGAGTACCAGCGCCAGCGCGTGCTGACGCTGCTCGACCCGCAGAGCGACGCGCTCGGCGCCGGCTACCACATCATCCAGTCGCAGATCGCGATCGGCTCGGGCGGCGTGTTCGGCAAGGGCTGGATGAACGGCAGCCAGGCGCAGCTCGAGTTCCTGCCCGAGCGGTCGACCGACTTCATCTTCGCCGTGATCGGCGAGGAGCTCGGGCTCCTCGGCCTCATCGCGCTGCTCGCGGGCTACCTGTTCATCGTCGGCCGCGGGATGACCATGTCGCTGCAGTGCCGCGACGCATTCTCGCGACTGCTCGCCGGCAGCATCGCGCTCACGTTCTTCGTGTACGCGTTCGTGAACGCCGGCATGGTCATGGGCCTGCTGCCGGTCGTCGGCGTCCCGCTGCCGCTGGTCAGCTACGGCGGCACGTCGTTCGTGACCCTGATGGCCGGCTTCGGTATCCTGATGGCGCTGCATTCCAGCAGAAAGCTCGTAGGATGAGGATGAGACCAGCGACAGCGATGCTGCGGGCGCCATGGCTCGCGCTGCTACTCGCCGCGGCGGCGCTGCCGGCGCGCGCGCTCGATCTCGAGCGCGAGGACGTGCGCGCCTTCGCCGCGGAGATGCAGGAGAAGCACGGCTTCGACGCGGCCTGGCTCGACGCGGTGCTCGCGGATGCCGCGCTGCAGCCGCGCATCATCGAGCTCATGACCAAGCCGGCCGAGGCCGTGATGCCGTGGCACGCCTACCGCAATCACTTCCTGACCGCCGAGCGGATTGACGCCGGGGTCGCCTTCTGGGGGCAGCACGGCGAGGCCATCGCCCGCATCTCGAAGGCGAGCGGCGTCGCGCCGCACGTCATCGTGGGCATCATCGGCTGCGAGACCTTCTTCGGCCGCATCACCGGCAAGTTCCGCGTCGTCGACGCGCTCTCGACGCTGGCCTTCGATTACCCTCCGCGCGCGGCCTACTTCCGCGCCGAGCTCGAGCAGTTCCTGCTGCTCGCGCGCGAGGAAAGCTTCGACACGAAGGCCGTGCTCGGCTCCTACGCGGGCGCGATGGGCAACGGCCAGTTCATGCCGCGCAGCTACCGCGAGTGGGCGGTCGACGGCGACGGGGACGGCAAGCGGGACCTCTGGGGCAGCTGGCCGGACGTGATCGCAAGCGTCGCGAATTACCTCGCCGACCACGGCTGGCGCGCGGGGGAGCCGGTGGTCGCGCCCGCCAGCCTGTGGTTCCCGAAAGCGGACGGGCTCGTGCCCGGCAAGCTCGCGCCCGACTCGACGGTCAAGGCCCTGCGCGATCGCGGCCTCGCGTTCGAGACCACGCAGGGCGCTGCGGCACCCGCACTGTTCATCCGCGTCGACGGCGACGGCGGTCCGGAGCTGCGCGCGGGCTTCCACAACTTCGGCGTCGTGACGCGCTACAACCGCAGCACCCTCTACGCGCTCGCGGTGAACGACCTCGGCCGGCGCATCGAAGCGCGGCTGCCGCCGGCTGCAGCGACCGCGGCGCCTGCCCCGTGAAGCGGCTGCGGACCGCAGGCTGCGCGCTGGCGCTGCTCGCGGTTGCGGGTTGCGCGCGTGAACCGCTGCGTCCCGCGCCGCCGCCCGCTCCCGCGACGCCCGCCGCCGGCGAGGGTGTCCCTCGCGACGAGCCGCGCTCGAAGCACGGCAACCCGCCGTTCTACGAGGTGGATGGAAAGCGCTACGTCGTGCTGCCGAGCGCCGTGGGTTACTCGGAGCAGGGGGTGGCATCGTGGTACGGCCCGGATTTCCACGGCGGGCGAACCTCGACCGGCGAAACCTACGACATGCACGCCATGACGGGCGCACATCCGACGCTGCCGTTGCCGACCTGGGTGCGCGTGACGAACCTCGAGAATGGCAGGAGCGTCGTCGTGCGACTGAACGACCGCGGCCCTTTCGCGCGCGGCCGCATCATCGACCTGTCGCGCGCGGCGGCCGAGGCGCTCGACATGGTCCGCGCAGGCACGGCGCGCGTCGAGGTCCAGAGCCTCGCGACCGGCGCACCCCCGGCGGTCGCGGCGCAGGCGGCCGAACCCGCCGCGTACTATGCCCAGGCCGGCGCCTTCGGCAGCCGCGAGAACGCCGAGGCGCTCGCCACCCGGCTGCGCGCCGCCGGAATCGAGGGCGTGATGGTCACCGAGGGTGCCTCGAACGGAGGCCCGCTGTTCCGCGTCCGCGCGGGCCCGGCGGCCACCCTTCCCGATTTCGACCGCCTGGTCGAACGCATGCGCGCCGCCGGCGCGGATGCCGTCCGGCTCGCCCTGTAATAATGAGTCGCCACCCCGCCGTGAGGTCTGCCTTGAGAATCCTGCCCGCCCTCCTGCTTGCCGCCGTGTCCGCAACCGCCCATGCCGCGGCGCAACCGGTGCCTCCGCCCCCCGCGCTCGAAGCCACGTCCTGGGTCCTCATCGACCAGCTGAGCGGCCAGGCGATCGCCGGCCGGCGCGCGAACGAGGCGGTCGAGCCCGCGAGCATCACCAAGCTGATGACGGCCTACGCGGTGTTCCATGCGCTGCGGGACGGCAAGCTCAAGCTCGAGACGGAGGTGCCGATCAGCGAGCGCGCCTGGCGTTCCGAAGGTTCACGCACCTACCTCGACCTCAACACGCGCGTGCCGGTCGAGGTGCTGATCCAGGGCATGATCGTGCAGAGCGGCAACGACGCGACGATCGCGCTCGCCGAGGCCGTCGCGGGCACCGAGGACACGTTCGCGGCGCTGATGAACCAGTACGCCGAGCGCCTCGGCCTGGCGCAGAGCCACTTCCAGAACTCGACGGGCCTGCCCGGCGACAACCACAAGATGTCGGCGATGGACATCGCGAAGCTGGCGCGCGCCATCATCCGCGAGTTCCCGGAGTACTACCGCTGGTATTCGCAGCGCGAGTTCACCTGGAACAAGATCAGCCAGCCGAACCGCAACGGCCTGCTCGCGCGCGACCCGAGCGTGGACGGCGTGAAGACCGGGATGACCGAGGCTGCGGGCTACTGCCTCGTCTCGTCCGCAAAGCGTGACGGCACCCGCCTGATCGCCGTGGTCACCGGCACCAAGAGCATGAAGGCGCGCGAGGACGCGAGCCTCGCGCTCCTGAACTACGGGTTCAACTTCTTCGAGACGCGCGCACTCAAGAAGGCCGGCGAATCGCTCGCCGTGCACCGGATCTACAAGGCGCCGGACGGGCGCGCCGCCGTGGGCATCGCGCAGGACCTCGTCGTGACCCTGCCGCGCGGCCAGGCGGACCGCGTCGAGTTCGCGATCGAGCTCGCCCCGCGCGTGTTCGCGCCGCTCACGAAATCGGACCGCGTCGGCACCCTGCGTGCCCTGCTCGACGGCAAGGTCGTCGCCGAGGTGCCGGTCTCGCCGCTCGCGGACGTGCCGCGCGGCAACATCTTCCGCAGGATGTGGGACACCATCCTGTCCTGGTTCGCCTGAGAATGCCGCTGCCGCTGGTCTGGCTCGACGGCCGGCTGATCCCGCTCGAGGAGGCGCGGATCTCGCCGCTCGATCGCGGCTTCCTGTTCGGCGACGGCGCCTACGAGGTATTGCCGGTGTACGGCGGGCGCGCCTACCGCTTCGAGCCCCACATGGCACGCCTCGACCGCAGCCTCGGCGAAATCCGCATGCCGCCGCCGCTCGACCGCGCCGGCTGGCTTGCGGCCTTCGGCCGGCTCGTGCACGGCAACGGCGGCGGCGACCTGCTGCTCTACGTGCAGGTCACGCGCGGCGTCGAACCGGAACGCAACCATGTGCCGCAGGCCGGGACGCGGCCCACGATTTTCGCCTGCGTGCAGAAGCTCCCCGCGATACCGGCATCGGCGATCGAGGGCGGGGTCGCGGCGGTCACGGCCGAGGACATCCGCTGGTCGCGCTGCGACATCAAGTCCACTTCCCTCCTCGGCAACGTGCTCCTGCGCTGGCTGGCGGCGGACGCCGGCGCGACGGAGACGCTGTTGCTGCGCGACGGCTTCGCGACCGAGGGCAGCGCGAGCAGCGTGCACGTCGTCGTGGGCGGCCGGATCGTCACGCCGCCGCAGACGAACGCGATCCTCCCCGGCACGACGCGAGGCGTGATCTTCGAGCTCGCGGAGCGCGAAGCGATACCGTCGGAACGGCGCCCCGTCACGGAGGCCGAGCTGCGCGCAGCCGACGAGGTCCTCATCGCGTCCGCGGGCGGAGGCATCCGCGCGGTCACCACGCTCGACGGGCGGCCGGTCGGCGGCGGATCTCCGGGCGGGGTCTACCGGCGGGTCTACGCCGCCTTCAAGGCGACGCAGCGCGAGTTCTCCACGGAGCTGCCTGCTTGAGCGGGTCCGGGGAGCTGTTCCAGTTTCCCTGCGAGTTCCCGCTCAAGGTGATGGGCCGTGACTCGGAATCGTTCCGCACGCTGACGCTCGCGATCGTGGAACGGCATGCCGGCGCGCTGCCTCCCGACCGCATCAGCGAGCGCACGAGCAGCCAGGGCCGATTCCTTGCGCTCACTTACACGATCCGGGCCGAGTCCCGCGCGCAGCTCGACCGGATCTACCAGGACCTGACCGACAGCGGCGTGGTGCTGGTCGCGCTCTGAATCCGCGCGCCGCCGGGCGCGCCGCTGAACCTTCCGCCCCATTCGAGCCCGAGGGCCGCCACCGCGAGCGGCGCCAGCGCGGCCGCCGCTGCGGCGACGTCGGTCCGGGCGCCCTCCGCGACGAGCTGCGTCATCGCGAGGCCCGCGATGCCGCACGGATTGATGCGGCTGAATGGCTCGAGGTCCATGTCCACGTTGAGCGCGAGGCCGTGGTAACTGCAGCCGCGGCGGACACGCAGCCCGATGCTCGCGAGTTTGCGCCCCGCCACGTACACGCCCGGCGCCTCGCGCCGGCCCGACGCGGCGATACCGTGGCCCGCCGCGAGCGCGACCACGGCATTCTCGAGCGCCACCACGAGTTCGCGCACGCCGATGCGCAGCCGGCGCAGGTCCACCAGCGCGTACATCACGAGCTGGCCCGGCCCGTGGTAAGTGACCTGGCCGCCGCGGTCGATGCCGACCACCGGGATGTCGCCAGGCGCGAGAACGTGCTCCGCCTTGCCGTTCAGGCCCTGGGTGAAGACGGGCTCATGCTCGAGGAACCACAGTTCGTCCGGCGTGTCCCCGTCGCGCGAGTCGGTGAACGCCTGCATGGCGAACCAGGCGGGCCCATAGGCCACGCGGCCGAGCCGGCGGACGACTGCCTTCACGCCGCCTCGACGATCTCGGCCTCGATGCGCTTCGTGGCCGTCAGCGAATTCGACACCGGGCAACCCTTCTCCGACTTCTCCAGCAGCTGCCGGGCGCGTGCGGCGTCGCTGCCGGCGGGTACGATGAGCCGCACCCGGATCGTGATCTCGGTGAAGCGGCTGTTTCCGTCGATTCGATCCAGCTTGCCCTCGACCTCGGCGGAGATCTCGCTCCACGCGAACCGCGACGCCTTCGCGATCGCGCGGAAGGTCATCATGGTGCAATCGCCGAGCGCCGCGAGCAGCAGCGTTTCCGGCGACCAGTAACCGCCCGGCCCGCCCCATTCGGGCGGCGGCAGCGAGCGCAGTTGCGGCAGGCCCTCGGAGTCGAGGGTGACCTCCCCCTCGGGCCGGATCCCGATGCGGACGCGGTACTGGTGCGGGAAGGGATGCATCAGGCCGTCCCGATGCCGCAGTTGTTGCCGGCGAGCGCCTGCTCGGCGCGGTAGCTCGACCGCACCATGGGACCGGACACGCATTCGAGGAAGCCGCGCTCGAGCGCGGCGCCGCGCAGCGCGAGAAAATCCTCGGGCGTCACGTAGCGCTCCACCGGCAGGTGATTCGCGGTCGGCCGCAGGTACTGCCCGAGCGTCAAAATGTCGCAGCCGATGGCGCGCAGGTCATCCATGGTCCGCAGGATCTCGTCCGTCGTCTCGCCGAGTCCGAGCATCAGGCTCGTCTTGGTGAGCAAGCCGGGCCGGTGGCGCCTGGCGTGCGCGAGCACGTCGAGGGTCTGGCGGTAGCCCGCGCGCGGGTCGCGTACCGGATGCGTGAGGCGCTCGACGGTCTCGACGTTCTGCGCGAACACCTCGATGCCGGAGTCCACGACGGTTTCGACGTCGGCGAGCACCCCCTGGAAGTCGGGCGTCAGCGCCTCGACGGCCGTGCGCGGGATTGGCGGCCTTGATCGCGCGCACGCAGGCCGCGAGGTGGGCGGCGCCGCCGTCCGGGAGGTCGTCGCGGTCGACAGACGTCAGCACGACGTAGCCGAGGCCCATCAGCGACACCGTGCGCGCGGCGTTCGCGGGCTCGTCCTCGTCCAGCCAGCCCCGCGGATTGCCCGTGTCCACGGCGCAGAAGCGGCAGGCGCGCGTGCACACCGATCCCATGAGCAGCAGCGTCGCCGTGCCCGCGTTCCAGCATTCACCGATGTTCGGGCAGTGCGCCTCCTCGCAAACCGTGCTCAGGCGATGCTCGCGCACGGTCTGGCGCAGCGACTCGTATCGCGCCCCCGTCGCCAGCGGCGCCCGCAGCCAGCGCGGCTTGGCGCCCGGCGCGAACGGCAGGCTGCCGGCGCCCTTCTTGATGCCGTCGCGGATCGCCGTGAAACCCTGGGGCGTGACGAATTTCTCCCCGCTGCGGACGGGATGCCGCTCGACCTGGATTGGAATGCCTTTCAGATCAGCCACTTGTGTCGCGTCCCGCAAAGGCGAGACGCCATTTTAGCCGACCGGCGAAAACAGGACCGGGTGTCGCTCACGGCCGAGCCGCAGGTCGGCATCGAGGGCCGCGAGCCGCGCCGGCGTGCCGACGTCTCGCCAGGTGCCGCCGTAGCGCTGGCCTGTGAGCTGGCCCGCCTCCAGCGCGCGTTCCAGCAGCGGCTTGAGCGCGAAGGCGCCCGGCTGGCAGCCGACGAAGAGGCGCGGGTCGAGGACCGAGATGCCCGCGAACGTGAGCGTATCCGCGCCCTCCACCACGCGCCCGCCCGGCGCGAGCGCGAAGTCGCCGCGCGGGTGGTGCTCCGGGTTCGCGACCAGGACGAGGTGCGCGAGCGAGCCCTGCGGCAGCTTCAGCGACCGCAGCGGAAAGTCGGTCCAGACGTCGCCGTTCGCGACGAGGAAAGGCGCGCCGCCGAGGAGCGGCAATGCGGCGAACAGGCCGCCGCCGGTGCCGAGCGGCTCGGGTCCCTCCTCGCTGTAGCGGATCGAGAGCCCGCGCGCCGTGCCGTCGCCGAGCGATTCGCGGATTCGCTCGCCCTGCCAGGAAAGGTTGATCACGATGTCGCGGATCCCGAGTTCGTGCAGCGCCGCGAGGTGATACTCGATCAGGCGGTGGCCGCCGACTTCCAGCATCGGCTTCGGCAGCTTCTCGGTGAGCGGGCGCATGCGCTCGCCGCGCCCGGCGGCAAGGATCATCGCTTTCAACGCGCGTGGCCTCCGCGCCGCGAGGCGCACGTGAACTCCGGCACCACCTGTCGCCTCAGGTAGGCGTCGAACTCGGCGAGCTCCGGCAACGTCGCGGTGACCTGCAGCGTGTAGTCCAGCACGCGCGGCAGGTCGCCGAGGTAGCCGGACTTGCCGTCGCGGTGCCACAGCCGCGCGAATATGCCGAGCACCTTGAGATGCCGCTGCAGCCCCATGCGGTCGAACCAGCGCAGGAATGCCTCGCGATCGGCGCCGACCGGGATCCCGGCCTCCGACGCACGCTCGCGGTAGCGGTCGAGCCAGGCCAGCAGTTGCCTGCGCGGCCAGACGACATAACAGTCCTTGAGCAGCGAAACGAGGTCGTAGGTGACGGGCCCCCGCACCGCGTCCTGGAAATCCACGATGCCCGGGTTGCCCTCGGGGCGCACGAGGAGGTTGCGCGAATGGTAGTCGCGATGCACGAGCACGACCGGTTGCGCGAGCGCCTCGTCGCAGAGCCAGTCGAAGGCCGCCGCGATGATCGCGCGCTCGTCCTCGTCCGGTGCGAGCGCGAGATGGCGCGACGAGGAACCATTCGGGGAACAGCTCGAGCTCGCGCATCAGCAGGTCGCGATCGTAGGCCGGCAGCTCCGCCGCGGACGCGGCTTCGCCGGACTGCATCAGCACGAGCGCATCCACGGCATCGGCGTAGAGCGGTTCGGGATCCGCGCCGTGGCCGAGCGCCTCGAGGTAGTGCTGGCGGCCGAGGTCGCCCATCAGCACGAAGCCCTGCTCCGCGTCGACGGCGATCACCGGCGGCACGTGCACCCCGGTCGCGGCGAGGACGCGCGCGACGCGCAGCCAGGCATCGAGGCCCTCGCGCTCCGGCGGCGCGTCCATCGCGATCTGCGTGCCGCCGCCGCGATGCACGCGGAAGTAGCGCCGGAAGCTCGCGTCGGCGGAGGCGGGCGCGACGCGCTCGACGGCCGGGCCCGGGAGGCCCGCGATCCATCGTTCCAGTTTGTGCAGCCGCGGATCGGCGTTGTCGTTCGTTGTCATGCAGGGGCGACGGCCGGGGTGCCCGCATTATAGACTTCCCCACTCCAGTGATTTCTCGACGAATCATCGCCTTGCTCGCGACGACCGGCGTGCTGCCGCCGGCCGCCGCCAGCGAATGCCTGTGGCCGGGCGTGCCGCCGGAGCCCGCGGAGGCCGCGTCGCCCGCGGCCGACGCCAAGGCGCCTGACGAGTTGCCGGCCAAGGTGCAGAGCGGGAAAGCGGAAATGACGCGCGAGGGCGATGCGAAGCTCTCGGGCGGCGTCACGATCATCCAGGGAGAACGCGCCGTGTCCGCGGATGCCGCGACCTACGACGCGTCGGAGCAGCGCTTCGAGGTCGAGGGCGACGTCGAGTACCGCTCGCCCGACCTGCGCCTGAAAGGCGGCTCCGGCAGCTGGAACGCGCTCGGCACGGGCCAGTTCACCGGCGCGGAATTCGAACTGCCGCAGCGGCCCGCACGCGGCTCGGCCGAGACGCTGGAGACGAACAACGAGGGCCGGCTCACGCTTTCGGAAGTGCGTTTCACGACTTGCCCGGCGGGCGTCACCGACTGGGAGCTGCGCGCGTCCAGCATCGAGATCGACCAGAAGACGCAGCAGGGCAAGGGCCGCAACGTGCGCGTCGACCTCAAGGGCGTGCCGATACTCTTCACGCCGGTGATCTCGTTCCCGGTCGGCGACGCGCGCAAGTCCGGCTTCCTGTTCCCGTCGTTCGGCAACTCCGACAAGAGCGGATTCGAGGTCGGCGTCCCGTATTACTTCGACCTCGCGCCGAACTACGACCTGACGCTGACGCCCTTCCTTCTGTCCCGCCGTGGCTTCGGCCTAGGCATGGACTTCCGCTACCTGACCCAGCGCAGCGAAGGCAAGTTCGGCACGGACTACCTGCCGGGCGACGACCTCTCCAACAGCGACCGCCGGCTTTCGACGCTTGCGCACCAGACCGATTTCACGGACCGCCTGCGGCTCGACGCCGATCTCGCGGATGTGAGCGACAGCCGCTATTTCGAGGATTTCGGCCTCGGCCCGGACGGCACCAGCATCACTTTCCTCGATCGCCGGGTGCAGCTCTCATGGCTCGGCGATGGCTGGCGGCTCGACGGCCGCGTGCAGGACTACCAGGTGATCGACGTTGCGGTCGACCCGCTCGACCGGCCCTACTCGCGCCTGCCGCAACTCGACTTCACCGGATTGTGGCCGCTGCCGGCCGGATTCGAGGCCTCGTTCGACGCCGAAACCGTCTGGTTCGAGCGCGATACCGGCGTCACCGGGCTGCGTGCCGACGCCATGCCGCGCGTCGCGTGGGGACTGCGCGGGCCGGGCTACCACCTCGAGCCGAGCGCGGCCTGGCGCGTCACCGGCTACGAGCTCTCGGATACCGCGCCGGCCGTCGACGATTCGCCGCATCGCTCGGCGCCGATCCTCTCGCTCGACAGCGGCCTCGTGTTCGAGCGCCTGTCCGGCGAGCGGGACCAGTTCGTGCACACGCTCGAGCCGCGCCTGCGATACACGTGGATCCCGTTCCGCGACCAGGACGACCTGCCGGTGTTCGACACGGCGCTGCCGGACCTGAACCTCGTGCAGCTGTTTCGCGCCAACCGCTATGTCGGCGCCGACCGCCTGGGAGACGCCAACGAGCTGGCCGCGGGCCTGACGACCCGCCTGGTGCGCGCGGAGAGCGGGCAGCAGTACCTCTCGGCGACGATCGGCCAGCGCTTCTATTTCGAGAGCCCGCGCGTCGTGCTGCCGGGCGAGGTGGCGGAGACGCGCAGCGCGTCGAACCTGGTGGGCGAGGTCGAGCTCACCGCCTGGCGCAGCTGGAGCGCGCGCGCCGCGGTCGAGTGGGACGCGGAACAGTCGAACACCCTGCGCGGCGAGGCGAGCGTCCAGTACCGGCCCAGCCCGGACACCGTGGTCAACGTCGGCTACCGCTCACGCGAGGGGCTCCTCGAGCAATGGGACGCCGGCTTCGCCTGGCGCCTGTCGCCGTCCTGGCAACTCTACGCGCGGCAGGTCTATTCGACGCTGGAGGACAAGTCGATCGACCGTTTCGCAGGGTTCGAGTATTCCGGCTGCTGCTGGCGCCTGCGCCTCCTCGGCCGCAATTACGTCTCGAACCGCACCGGCGAGAGCGACAATTCGATCCTGCTGCAGGTGGAACTCACGGGCCTTTCGTCGGTCGGAACCCGCAGCGACACTTTCCTGGAACGCGGCATTCGGGGATACTCCCCCGCCTCCGATTCCACCCACCCCTGAACCGGGCGAATCATGACCCGAATCCTGACCGGATTGCTGTGCACGTTGCTGCTGTCGGGCGGTTCCGCCTGGGCCCAGACGCGCGACATGTCCTCGAGCGGAGTCGCGCTCGACCGCGTAATCGCCATCGTCAACGAGGGCGTGGTGCTGCAGAGCCAGCTCGAGACGCAGAGTGCCCTGATCGCCGAGCGGCTGCAGGCCCAGGGCTCGCAGCTGCCGCCGGCGGACGTCATCCGCCAGCAGGTGCTCGAGCGCCTGATCCTGCAGGAGATCCAGGTCCAGCGCGCCGGGCGCCTCGGCGTCCAGGTGCCGGACGAGATGCTGAACGAGGCGCTGCGCGACGTCGCCAAGCGCAACAACATGGACTTCGAGCAGATGCCGCGCGCGCTCGAGCAGCAGGGCATCGACTACGCGACCTACCGCGAGGAGATGCGCCGCGAGATCATGCTGTCGATGCTGCGCCAGCGCGACGTGTTTCCGCGCATATACGTCTCGCCGCGCGAGGTCGAGCAGGCGCTCGAGCGCGACGCCAGCCAGGCGGGCGTCAACACCGAGTTTGACGTCTCCCACATCCTGCTCTCGCTGCCGGAATCGGCTACCGCCGACGAGATGTCCAAGGTCGAGGCGACGGCACGCGACGTCCATGACCGCGCGGTCGCGGGCGAGGATTTCGGCCAGCTCGCGCTCGCCTACTCGAAGGCGCAGTCCGCACTCGAGCGCGGCAAGCTCGGCTGGCGCCGCATGGGCCAGCTGCCGCAGTTCATCGGCGACCTCGTCATCAAGATGAATCCGGGCGATGTCAGCGAGCCGGTGCGCACCCCGACCGGCTTCCACATCGTGCGCCTCGACGGGACGCGCGGCGGAGAAAGCGGCCCGGTCATGGTCGAGCAGCTCCATTCCCGGCACATCCTGATGCGCCCCAACGAGGTGCAGGACGACGCGACCACGCGCCAGCGCCTGTCCGCGATCCGCGACCGCATCCTCGCGGGCGAGGACTTCGCGGCGCTCGCCAGCGTCACCTCCGAGGACCCGGGCTCCGCCAGCCGCGGCGGCGACCTCGGCTGGACCTCGCCGGGCGCCTTCGACCCGGCGTTCGAAGAAGTCCTCGCGAAGCTGCAGACCGACGAGATCAGCGAGCCATTCCGCACCCAGTTCGGATGGCATATCGTTCAGCTCCTGGGCCGGCGCACCCATGACCAGAGCGACGAGTTGCGCCGGCAGCGCGTCGTGACGGCGTTGCGCGAAAGCAAGGTCGACGAGGAAACCGAGTTGTGGCTGAGGCGACTGCGCGACGAGGCCTACGTCGAGATCAGGAATCCCTGAGCGCGCGACGGATAGTCGTCACGACCGGCGAGCCCGCCGGCATCGGGCCTGACCTGGCGCTCGCGGCGGCCCTCTCCGACTGGCCCTGCGAACTCGTCTTCGCCGGCGATCCCGGACTGCTGGCGGCCCGCGCCAGCCGTCTCGGACTGCGGCTTGCACCGGTGGAATGGCGTGCCGACGCGGCGCCGGTGCCGCACCGTGCCGGAACCCTGCCCGTGATGGGAACACCGCTCGGCGCGGCGGCGACGCCGGGCCGGCCGGACCCCGCGAATGCCCGATACGTGCTCGCCCTGCTGGACGCAGCCGCCGACGGGTGCATCGCCGGCCGCTTCGGCGCGATGGTGACCGCCCCGGTGCAGAAGTCGTCGATCAACGACGCCGGGATCCCGTTCCAGGGCCATACGGAATATCTCGCCGCGAAGGCCGGCGGCGCCGCACCCGGTGATGCTGCTGGTCGCCGGAAGCCTGCGCGTCGCGCTCGCCACGACGCACCTGCCGCTCGCCGAGGTGCCGCGAGCTGTCACCCGCGAAGGGCTCGAGCGGACCCTGCTCGTGCTCGACCGCGGCCTGCGCGAGTCGCTCGCCATCGCGGCGCCGCGCATCATCGTGTGCGGCCTCAATCCCCACGCGGGCGAAGGCGGCCACCTCGGCCGCGAGGAGATCGACGTGATCCGCCCGACGATCGAGTCGCTCGCGGCACGCGGCATCGGCGTCGCCGGCCCGGTTCCTGCGGACACCGCATTCACGCCCGCTTCCCTCGAGCGCGCCGACGCCGTGCTCGCCATGTACCACGACCAGGGCCTGCCGGTGATCAAGCACGCGGGGTTCGGCCACGCCGTCAACGTGACGCTGGGGTTGCCGTTCCACCGAGCGTCGGTCGATCATGGCACGGCGCTCGACCTCGCCGGCACGGGCCGCGCCGATCCCGGCAGCCTGTTCGCGGCGATCCGGCTCGCAGGGCGCCTGGGCCGCGCCGGGTGATCCGCGCACGCAAGCGCTTCGGCCAGCACTTTTTGCACGATCCGGGCGTGCTCGCGGCGAATCGTCGACGCGATGGATCCCCGCCCCGGCGAGCGCGTCATCGAAATCGGTCCCGGGCGCGGCGCGCTGACGCTGCCGCTGCTCGAACGGTGCGGGCGCATGGAGGCGATCGAGATCGACCGCGACCTCGCGCCGCTGCTCGCCGCCCGGGCCGAGGGCGTCGGGCGAACTCGTGATCCACGTGGCGGACGTGCTGGAGGTCGATTTCAAGGCGCTGCACGGCGCCGGCCCGAAACTGCGGGTCTGCGGCAACCTGCCCTACAACATCTCGACGCCGCTCCTGTTTCACCTGCTCGATTCCCGGGAAGTCATCGGGGATATGCACTTCATGCTGCAGAAAGAGGTCGTCGACCGCATCGTCGCGCCGCCCGGCGGCAAGGTGTATGGACGCCTGACCGTGATGCTCGCGGCTGCGTGCAGCGCAGAATCCCTGTTCCGCGTCGGACGCGGCGCGTTCCAGCCGCCGCCGGCGGTCGACTCGGCGGTCGTGCGGCTCATGCCGCATGCCGCCGACCCGTTTCCGCTGCCCGACCGGGCGCGATTCGCGCGGCTGGTCGCCGCCGCGTTCTCGATGCGGCGCAAGACGCTCAGGAACTCCCTGCGCGGCCTCATCGATGCCGGCCAGTTCGCCGCGGCCGGCATCGAGGCCGACCGTCGGCCCGAAACACTGGCCCCGGCCGAGTTCGCGCGACTGGCGGCGCTATAATCAGGCGATGGGGATATACCGCAGGATCCTGCTGGTGGTGGACCTCGGCGAGCAATGCGAGCGGATCGGCGAACGCGCGCGCGACATCGCCTCCCTCACGGGCGCGGAGCTTTCGGTCCTGCACGTGGTCGAATACGTACCAGTCGAGCCGATGGGCGAGACCCTGCTGCCGGCGGTCCAGATCGAGGAGGAGCTCGTGCATCGCGCGACCACGAAACTCGCGGAGTTCGCGGAAAAGCTCGGCATCGGCGCCGCGCGACGCGAGGTCGCGGCGGGCAACATCAAGGCCGAGATCGTGCGCGCGGCGCAGGAGCAGCACGCCGACCTGATCGTGCTCGGCTGCCGCGAGCGCCGCGGTCCGTCGATCCTCGTCAATTTCACCGAAGACACGGTGCTGCACGCCGCGCCCTGCGACGTGCTTGCCGTGCGCCTGCGCTAGGCTGCCCATGGGCGACACCGGTGACAACCAGATCAGCGTCGCGGTCGACACGCGCTATCTCGAAGACCAGTCGGACCCCGACGAGCAGCGCTACGTGTTCGCCTACACCATCACCATCCGCAACCGCGGCACCGTGCCCGCGAAGCTGCTCGGGCGCCACTGGGTGATCACCGACGCCAACGGCAAGGTCCAGGAAGTGCGGGGCGAAGGGGTGGTCGGCGAACAGCCGCACCTGATGCCCGGCCAGGGCTTCCGCTACACGAGCGGCGCGGTGCTCGAGACGCCGGTCGGGTCGATGCAGGGCTCCTACCAGATGCTCGCCGACGACGGCGTGCAGTTCGAAGCGCCGATCCCGGCCTTCACGCTGGCGATACCCGGCAAGATCCACTAGGGCAGCCCGCGAGGCCGCGCGAGTGCCCGTCTACGCAATCGGCGACCTGCAGGGCTGCCACGCGGAGTTCATGGCGCTCATCGAGCGCATCGGCTTCGATCCCGCACGCGACCGCCTCTGGCTCACCGGCGACCTCGTCAACCGCGGCCCGCAGTCGCTCGCGGTGCTGCGCGAAGTCAGGTCGCTCGGCGATGCGGCGACCGTCGTGCTCGGCAACCACGACCTGCACCTGCTCGCGATGGCCTTCGCACCGAAGGGAGTCCGCAAGCGCGAAAAGGAGCTCGAGGCCGTGCTCGACGCCCCGGACGCCGCGGAACTGCTTGACTGGCTGGTGGCACGGCCGCTCCTGCACCGCGAACGCGGCATCCCCTGGACGCTCATTCACGCCGGGCTGCCGCCCGACTGGACCCTCGCCGAGGCCGGGCGCTGCGCGCGCGAGGTCGAACGCGCGCTCGCGCAGGACGCGCCGGGGCTGCTCGCGGCGATGTACGGCGACGAGCCCGATCGCTGGTCGCCGACGCTCACGGGCACAGCGCGCCTGCGCTTCATCGTCAACTGCCTGACGCGACTTCGCTTCGTGGACCGCAAGGGCCGGCTCGTGCTGGGGCACAAGGGCACGATCGAAGATGCCCCGCAGGGCGCGATGCCATGGTTCCGGCATCCGGAGCGGGCGACGCGGAAGGACGCCTTCGTCTTCGGACACTGGTCGGCGCTCGGATACCTGGCCGAGCCCGGCCTGCTCTGCCTGGACACGGGTTGCGTCTGGGGCGGCGCGCTCACGGCGCAGCGGCTCGACGTCGAAGCGCAGCCCGTCAGGCTGCCATGCCGCGCCCGTCGCCGGGCCGGAGATTGATCAGTCGCCGCGGGCCGCGGCGTCGTCCACCGGCTGCACGCCGGTCAGGACCTCGAAGCGCAGGTCGATGCGGTTGCCCACGAGCTGGTGCGGAATGCAGTTGATGTCGCCCTGCATGTCGCGCGTCAGGAACTTCGGCATCACGCGGTCGCGGAACAGCTCGACCAGTTCGCAATCGCCCATCTCGAGGCCCTTCGGCGAATTGCGCTTGATCGTCACCGCCTTCCACACGCCGAGCACCGGCTCACCCGGATCCTTGTCGCCCTGCTCGGGAAGCGTCGGCGCCCAGAACGTGATCTTGAGGCGCGGGAAGTCCGCGACCTTCTGGTAGCCGAACTCGCAACCGCGCTCGAGGAGCTTGACGTCGTCGCGCACGCCCATGTACTTGAGGAGCAGCCTGACCTTGCTCTTGAGCCCGCTGCACGTATAGCGGGTCGTGAACCCCATGTACTGGAAATCCACTTCGTGCCGGGTCCACACGGCGGGCTGCTCGGCCGGCAGGCTGTCGTCCGCAAGGGCAGGCATTCCGGCGAACAGCAGGACAAAGAGGAAAGCGGCGCGCAGCGCCATCCCGAAACTCCTGAATGGTTCCGAACCTCTGACCCGGGAGCGACCCGTCCGGTTCCGTCGGGCGCCTATAATTACACAATGAACGTCATGCGATTCGAGGCCCATGGCCGGCGCTTCCGGGCCGATGTCGGCGCTCCCGTCTCGATCGCGATACCGCTCGATTTCGGCGGACCGCAGCCGTCCTGCTTCGACGCGCCACGCGCCGGATCGCGCGCCTTGCGCGCCGGCGCATTCGTGGGCGACACGCGCGCGGGAGGCAGCTGCAATTGCGAGGTCCTGACGCTCGCGCCGCATTGCAACGGCACGCACACCGAATGCGTGGGACACCTGACCGAGGAGCGCGTGGCCGTGAGCGAGCGCGTGCCGGGGGGCCTCAGCCTGGCCCGGCTCGTGACGGTCGCGCCCGTCGCCGCGTCCGATTCGACGGAAGGCAGCGATCCCCTGCCCGCGCCCGGCGACCGCCTGCTCACGGCGTCCGCGCTCGAAGCGGCGCTCGCAAACGGCGACGCGCCGCCGACGACGGCGCTCGTCGTGCGCACCGGGACCGGTGAGCCCCTGCGCGCCTACCACGGGCCGGCGCCCGCGCCGTATCTCACGCGCGAGGCCGCCGTGTTCCTGGTCGGGCGGGGCATCGAGACGCTGGTGCTCGACTTGCCGTCGGCCGACCGCGCGGACGACGGCGGCAGGCTCACCGCGCACCGCGTCTTCTTCGGCCTGCCACGCGGCTCGCGGCGCGCCGCCGACGCGTCGCGACCGCGCGCGAGCATCACCGAACTGGCCTGGATCGGGCCCGGAATTCCGGACGGACTGTACCTGCTCGACCTGCAGCTGCCCGCGTTCCTCACCGATGCCGCGCCCTCGCGGCCGCTGCTGTTCGCGGTGCACGCCGAATGAACGCCGATCACACGCTCGAAGCCGCGCAGGCGCGAGACGCGGCCGACCCCGCGACGGCGCGGCGCGCCGAGTTCCATTTCCCGCGCACGCCTGACGGGCGCGAAGTGCTGTACCTGTGCGGCAATTCGCTCGGCCTGCAGCCGCGGCGCGCGGCCGCCGACGTGGCGTCGTTCATGGGCGAGTGGCAGCGCCTCGGCGTGCTCGGCTATCACGACCCCGATGCCGACTGGCTCAACCTGCACGAACGGCTCGCTCCCACGGCGGCGGAGCTGGCCGGCGCACGGCGGCTCGAGGCGGTCGTGATGAACTCGCTCACGATCAACTTGCACCTCCTGATGGCGAGCTTCTACCGCCCGACCCCGGAACGGCACGTGATCCTCATCGAACACGGCGCGTTTCCTTCGGACCGCTACGCCGTCGCGTCGCAGCTCGGCTGGCACGGGCTGGATCCCGCGAAATCGCTGGTGCAGGTGGCGCCGCGCGCCGGCGAGGCCTTGCTGCGGCACGAGGACATCGTCGCGGCCATCGAGCGCATCGGGTCGCGGCTCGCGCTCGCGCTGCTCCCGGGCGTGCAGTACCTGACCGGCCAGCGGCTCGACATCGCGGCGCTCGCTGCGGCGGCGCACGGGGTCGGCGCGATGGCGGGTTTCGACCTCGCGCACGCGATGGGCAACCTGCCCCTGTCGCTGCACGACTGGAACGTGGATTTCGCCGCCTGGTGTTCGTACAAGTACCTGAACGGCGGGCCCGGCGCGACCGCGGGGGCCTTCGTGCACGAGCGCCACTTCGACTCGCAGGCCCCGCGACTGACCGGCTGGTGGGGCAACGACATCGACACCCGCTTCGAGATGGCGGAGCCGTTCCGGCCCTACCGGGGCGCTGCCGGCTGGCAGGTCAGCAACCACCCGTTGCTCGGGATGGTTCCGCTGCGGGCTTCGTTCGCGCAATTCGCGGCGGTCGGACTGCCGGCCCTTCGCGAGCGGTCGCTGCTCCTCACCGGGTGGCTGGAACGACTGCTGGACGCGCGGCTCGGCGAGCGCATCGAGATCCTGACGCCGCGCGATCCGGCGGCGCGCGGCGCACAGCTCTCGGTGCGCCTGCGCGGCGCGCGCGGCCACGGGCGCGCGCTGTTCGACGGCATGCTGGCGCGCGGCCTCACCTGCGACTGGCGCGAGCCCGACGTGATCCGGCTCGCGCCCGCGCCGATGTACAACTCCTACGAGGATTGCTGGCGGGCCGTCGAGCTGATCGACGCCGCGCTCAACGCCTGACGAGCGTCACGAAGTCGAACGGGTGCGCGTGCCGCGCATCGACGGCGTGCGTCACGCGCGCCGTCTCGCGCCAGTCGCGACGGTCGAATCCCTCGAGGACCGTGTCGCCCTCGACGTCGGCGTGGACTTCCGTCAGCTCCATCCGTCCGACGATGGGCCAGCAGAGCGCGAAGACCTCCGCGCCGCCGATGACGAAAAGCGTCTCGGTTCCCGCGCGCGCGCGCGCCGCATCGAGCGAGGTGACCGTCTCGCAGCCGGGTGCCTGCCAGGCCGCATTGCGCGTGAGCACGAGGTTCCGGCGCCCGGGCAGCGCGCGGCCGATCGAATCGTAGGTCCGCCGCCCCATCAATAGCGCATGACCCATCGTGAGCGACTTGAAGCGCTTCAGGTCGTCGGGCAGGCGCCAGGGCAGGCCGTTGCCTCGGCCGATGACGCCGTTGTCGGCCATCGCGACGATCGCGACCGCATCCCGGGACATGACATCCGCCTCAGACCGCGACAGGCGCACGGATCGCCGGCTGCGGCTCGTAGCCCAGCACCTGGAAATCCTCGATGCGGTAATCCGCGATGTCGGCGGGACGGCGCAGGAGTGCGAGCGTCGGCAGCCTGCCCGGCGTGCGTGCGAGCTGCGTGTCGGCCTGCTCGACATGATTGAGGTACAGGTGGCAGTCGCCCCCGGTCCAGACGAGCTCGCCGACCTTGAGGTCCGCCTGTTGCGCGAGGATGTGCGCGAGCAGCGCATAGGACGCGATGTTGAACGGGACGCCGAGGAAGATGTCGCAGCTGCGCTGGTAGACCTGCAGGACAGGCGCCCGTCCGCGACGTAGCACTGGAAGAAGGCATGGCAGGGCGCGAGCGCCATCCGGTCGAGTTCACCGACGTTCCACGCGCTCACGAGGATGCGGCGGGAGTCCGGGTCGTTGCGCAGCAGGTAGATGGCGCGCGCGATCTGGTCGACGTGCCCGCCGTCGGCCGTCGCCCAGGCCCGCCACTGGCGTCCGTACACCGGGCCGAGTTCGCCCTGCCCGTCCGCCCACTCGTCCCAGATCGATACGCCCTTTTCCTGGAGCGAGTGCACGTTGGTCTCGCCGCGCAGGAACCACAGCAGTTCCTCGATCATGGACTTGACGTGCACGCGTTTCGTCGTGACCAGCGGAAAGCCCGCGGACAGGTCGAAACGCAGCTGCCGGCCGAACACGGACAAGGTGCCGGTGCCGGTGCGGTCCGACTTGCGCGTGCCGCGCTCGCGCACGTGGCGTAGCAGGTCGAGGTAGGCGAGCATTTCAGGCGTAGTTCCCGGAGGGCTCCCGGCGAGTGTACGCGAAGGCGAGCATCGCGAGGCCGGTCGCCAGCACCGGCAGCGACAGGACCTGGCCCATCGTCAGCCAGCCGAAGGCGAGGTATCCGATGTCGGCATCCGGCACTCGCACGAACTCCACGGCGATGCGGAATATCGCATACAGCGTCAGGACCAGTCCGGACGGCGCGAGGCGCGGCCGCGGCCGCGACGTGAACCACCAGACGATGGCGAACAGCACGACGCCCTCGAGCGCGGCCTCGTACAGCTGCGACGGGTGCAGCACCTCGCCCTCGTAGAGGAAGCCCCACGGGAGGTCGGTGGGCTTGCCCCACAGCTCGCCGTTGATGAAGTTGCCGATCCGGCCGGCGCACAGGCCGGCAGCCGGCAGGGGCGCGGTGAAATCGAACACGTCGGCGACATGCCGGCCGCGACGCCGCGCGAACAGCGCGATGGCGGCCATGACGCCGATGAGGCCGCCATGGAACGACATGCCCCCCTGCCATACGCGGATCACCGCGAGCGGGTCCGCGCGCAGGTTGTCGAAACCGTAGAACAGCATCCACCCGAGCCGCCCGCCGACGATCACGCCGACCGCGGCGAAGAAGATGAGGTCGTCCACGTCGACCGGCTTCCAGGTCGAGCCGGGCAACGCGGCGCGGCGGCGCGCCAGCCACCAGCCGGCGACGAAGCCGAACACGTACATGAGCCCGTACCAGTGCACCTTGACCGGGCCTATCGCAAACGCGACCGGGTCGATGTCCGGGTACGTCAGCATCAATCGGTCACCCGGAACAGGAAGGCGCGCAGGTAACGCGTCTCGTCGATCGCCGGGTGCACCGGGTGATCCGGCGACTGGCCGCCGACGGCGATCAGCTGCGCGAACCGGTCGCGGTGACGCGCGGCGCGCTGCACCGCGTCCACCAGCTCCCCGGGCGCGAGGTGGTAGGAGCATGAGCAGGACATCAGGAGTCCGTCGCGGTCGAGCAGCTGCATCGCGAGCAGGTTGATGCGGCGGTATGCCGCGAGCCCCTTGGGATGGTCCTTCTTGCGCTTGATGAACGCGGGGGGGTCCACGACGATCGCGTCGAAGCGGCGCCGCTCGGCCACCAGCGCCTCGAGCGCCTCGAATCCGTCGCCTTCCAGGAGCTCGACGTCGAGACCGTTCGCGTCCGCCGTCGCCGACGCGGCGGCGAGCGCCGTCCCCGAGGAATCGATGCACGTGGCCGAGGCCGCGCCGGCGCGCATCGCCTGCAGGCCGAATCCGCCCGCGTAGCTGAAGACGTCGAGCACCCGGGCGCCCCGGGCGTAGCCCGCGAACAGCGCGCGGTTCGCGGTCTGGTCGTAGTACCAGCCCGTCTTCTGGCCGCCGGCGAGCGGCACGCGGAAATCCACGCCGCCCTCGGGGACGACGACCCATTCCGGGATCGCGCCGAAGGCGACATCCACGCGCCGCTCGAGGCCCTCGAGCTCTCGCATCGGCGAATCGTTCTTCCACAGCAGCGCGGCCGGTGGCAGGACCTTGCCGAGCGCCTCCTCGACATCGGGCTTCATGGCATCCATGCCGGCGGTGTTGAGCTGGCCGACGAGCACGTCGCCGTAGCGATCGATCACGAGGCCCGGCAGGAAGTCGCCCTCCCCATAGGCGAGCCGGTAGTACGGCGCGGCATGGAGGCGCTCGCGCAGCGCGAGGGCCACCTTCAGGCGGTGCACCAGCAAGGACTTGCCGGGCGGGTAGTCCGGGTCGCGGCCGACCAGTCGCGCGCTGATGAGCGTCTTCGGATTCACGTACGCATAGCCGAGGAAGCGGTCGCCGCTGGAACGCACGGCGGCGTGCGCGCCGGGCGCAAAGCCGGTGAGCGGCGTCGCCGCGGTGTCGACTTCGTTCGAGAAGACCCACAGGTGGCCCGCCTGGAGACGGCGCTCTTCCTTCGGCTTCAGCACGAGCGGCGGCAGCGCGCTTGCCGCCCGGGCGGCGTATTCAGGCAGGCTCGACATGCGGGATCACAGCGCGGTGGCTATAGTGAGCGCAATTCTACCCGACCGCGACGGCATCGCCATGCATGGCCAGCCTCCCGCAGGGCCGCGCAATCGGCTCGCGGACGAAACGAGTCCTTACCTGCTGCAGCACGCGGCAAACCCCGTGGACTGGCATCCATGGGGTGCCGAGGCGATAGCGCGTGCGCGGGAGCTGGATCGGCCCATCCTCCTCTCGATCGGCTATTCCGCCTGTCACTGGTGCCACGTGATGGCGCACGAGTCCTTCGAGGACCCGGCGACGGCCGAAGTCATGAATCGCCTGTTCGTGAACGTGAAGCTCGACCGCGAGGAGCGGCCGGACCTCGACAAGGTCTACCAGCTGGCGCACCAGGTGCTGACGCAGCGCGGCGGCGGCTGGCCGCTGACGATGTTCCTCGCCCCCGACGACCTGACCCCTTTCTTCGGCGGCACTTACTTTCCGAAAGAACCGCGCTACGGCATGCCCGCCTTCAGGGACCTGATCGAGCGGGTCGCGGCTTTCTACCGCGACCAGCGCGAGGGCGTGCGCTCGCAGAACGCGGAGCTGCGCGCGGTGTTTGCGGACCTCGGCCCGCCCGGGCCCGGAACCGCCGTCGCGCTCACGCGAGAGCCGCTCGAGGCGGCCTGCCGCAACCTGGCCGCGACTTTCGATCCCCGCTTCGGCGGCTTCGGCCCGGCGCCGAAGTTCCCGCATTGCGCGTCCATCGAGTTGCTGCTGCGCGAACCCGCGGCCGATGCGCGCTCGATGGCTGTCACGACGCTGCGCCGCATGGCCGAGGGCGGGATCTTCGACCAGCTGGGCGGCGGGTTCTGCCGCTACTCGGTCGACCCCTACTGGATGATCCCGCACTTCGAGAAGATGCTCTACGACAACGGCCCGCTGCTCGCGCTTTGCGCCCAGGCCGCGGTGGCGACCGGGGACGACATCCTGCGTGACACCGCGCGCGCCACCGCGCGATGGGCATTGCGCGAGATGCGCGCGCCGGAAGGCGGCTTCTACGCCGCGCTCGACGCGGATTCCGAAGGCCACGAGGGCCGCTTCTACGTGTGGCAACGGGGGGAGGTCGAGCGCCTGCTCGGCGCCGACGAGTTCCGCGTGCTCGCACGGCGCTTCGGTCTCGACCGGGAACCGAATTTCGAGGGCGCCTGGCACCTGCACGGCTTCGTCGCCATGGACCGGGTGGCCGAGGAACGGGGCCTGCCGCAAGCGCAGGCCGATGCCCTGCTCGCCTCGGCCCGCGCAAAGCTTCTCACCGCCCGCGCGCAGCGCGTCCGGCCGGGACTCGACGACAAGGTGCTGACCGCCTGGAACGCGCTGATGGTCCGCGGCCTCGCGATCGCGGGGCGGCAGCTCGACGAGCCGCGGTTCATCGACGCGGCACTCGCCGCACTCGACTTCCTGCGGGCGAACGCCTGGCGCGAGGGCGTGCTGTACGCGGCCTGGAAAGCCGGCGAGGCGCGCTTTCCGGCCTATCTCGATGACCACGCTTACCTGCTGGACGCGCTCATCGAGGCGCTGCAATCGCGCTTTCGCGCCGAAGACCTGCGCTTCGCCTGCGGCGTCGCCGACGCGCTCCTCGAGCGCTTCGCCGACCGTGAGCGCGGCGGATTCTGGTTCACTGCGGCCGGCAACGACCCGCCGCTCCACCGGCCGAAGTCGTTCGCGGACGAGGCGATGCCGTCAGGCAACGGAGTCGCGGCGCAGGCGCTCGCGCGCCTCGGCTGGCTCACAGGCGAAATGCGATACCTCGATGCGGCGGAAGCGGCCCTGCGTGGGGCCTGGCCCGCCATCGCACGCGCGCCCGAGGCGCACGCCGCGATGCTGATCGCGCTCGACGAGTACCTCGACCCGGTGGAGATCGTGATCATCCGTGGCGACGGCGCCGATGCCGAGGCCTGGCGGCGGGAACTGGCGCGAGCCTATGCGCCCCGGCGCATGGTCGTCGCGATTCCCGCTAACGCGACCGGACTGCCCGAAGCGCTCGCGGGCAAGCGCGCGCTCGACCGGACTCTCGCCTACGTGTGCCGGGGGCCCGTGTGTTCCGAGCCGATCCATGACATCGCGGCGTTGGCGATCAGCGGGGGATCGGCTTGAACTTCCCGAGTCCCGGATCGTTGCTGTCGTAGCGCGGCAGGGCGTCGCCGAGCTCGATCCACTCGGCGCGCTGGTCGTGGAACAGGTGGCACTGCGGCCCGCGGTCGATGGGTCCCACTATCGCCGGCCGCGCAACGTGGATCTCGCCGGGGCACACCGTCGAGGCAAAGAAGAGCGTCGTGCCGCAGGTGGGACAGAAACCGCGGCGACTCTGGGGAGATGATGCATACCACGTCGGCTGCGCCGATCCCGGCAGGTAACGGAAGCGTTCCTCCGCGGCCCCGACCCAGCTCACGAAGGCCGCGCCGTGCGCTTCCCGGCACCAGCGGCAGTGACAATGCGCGAAAAAGAGCGTCGGCGGCGTGACCGCAAAGCGCACCGCGCCGCAGAGGCAGCGGCCCTCGAACTCGCTCACGGCGCGATCCGGGTGAAGAACGCGATCCACATGCCGAACAGGAGGAGCGTGCTCGCGACGTAGACCAGGAATCGGTGCACGACGTGGTTGTAGGTCACGTGGATGAGGCTGTGCAGCGCGCGCAGGCCGACGTATCCCCAGGCCGCCGCGACGTACGCGGCCGTCGATCCGCCGTTCAGCGCGAGCGCCGCGCAGAGCGCGTAAAAGAGCACCGGAACCTCGAACAGGTTGCGGAAGTTGTCGGCGGCCGCGGTCCGCTGCAGCTTTCCCGCCGCCGCGCTCACCGTGGCGAGCTGCTGCGGGTCGACGCCCCGCGCGCGCATCTCGCCGAGCCGGTCCGCATACAGCTTGAACCAGACCAGTGCCGTGAGGCCCACCAGCGCGGCGCAGGGAATCCAGATCGGGTCGGTCATGATGCACCCCGGACGCGGCCAGGCCGCAGGCTGGAGAGGGCGCGATGCGCCGTGCGCAAGCTGCGCGGCATGCAGCTAACATAGCATCCGGTGAACGCGCAGCACGACTACCCTCCCCTCCCCGCATTTGCCGACGTGGAGGCCGCCGCCGGCCGGCTCGCCGGCATCGTTCGGCGCACGCCGTTGCTGGCGGCGACGCCGCTCGACGAAGCGCTCGGCGGTCGGGTCCTGCTCAAGGCGGAATCGCTGCAGCGGACCGGATCCTTCAAGTTCCGCGGCGCATATAACCGCCTGGTGCAGCTCGATCCCGGGCAGCGCCGCGCCGGCGTCGTCGCCTTCTCGTCCGGCAACCACGCCCAGGGCGTCGCCGCCGCGGCGAAGATGCTCGGCATTTCCGCGACGATCGTGATGCCGGCGGACGCGCCGGCCGTCAAGCTCGAGAATACGCGCGCCCTCGGCGCCGAGGTCGTCCTCTACGATCGCTTCACCGGCGACCGCGAGGCGCTCGCGCGCAAGCTCGTCGCCGAGCGCGGCGCGACCCTGGTGCCCGCCTATGACGACCCGCACGTCGTCGCCGGCCAGGGCACGGTCGGGCTCGAGCTGATGCAGCAGGCGGCAGAACTCGGCTTCACGCCGGACCAGGTGCTGGTGCCGACGAGCGGCGGCGGGCTCACCGGCGGAACGGCGATCGCGGTGCGCGCGCTCTCGCCGGCCGCCGCCATTTACGGCGTCGAGCCCGAGGCTTTCGACGACACGCGCCGCTCGCTCGCGGCCGGCGCGCTGCTTAAGAACCCGCCGGAAGCGCGCTCCATCTGCGACGCGCTGCAATCCTCGCCGCCGGGGACGCTCACCTTTGCGATCAACCGCGAGTTGCTGTCCGGCATCCTGACCGTCAGCGACCCGGAGGTGCAGGCCGCCATGGCGCGCGCCTTCCGCGACCTCAGGCTGGTCGTCGAGCCGGGCGGGGCCGTCGCGCTGGCGGCAGCCCTGGCCGGCAGGGTCGCGCTCGCAGGACGCACGACGGCGATCGTCCTGTCCGGCGGCAACGTCGACGTCGAGACGTTCCTGGCCGCCCTGCGGCGCTGAGCCCTAGGCCGGGCGCGCGTCGTCGAGGAACTCGACCTTCCCGCTCTCGAGCGAGTACCAGGCCCCGGTCACGACAAGGCCGTCGTTCGCGATCAGGTTCTCGATGATGGCCGACCCATGGCGCAACTGGTCCACGGACGCGCGCACGTTCGCCGTCATCGCCGCATGCTCGACGACCAGCGCGCCCTCGGCTTCATGGCGCGCGACGAGCTCCCTGACGCCCGGCCGGATGCGGTCCACGATCGCGCGCTGGTTGGGCGACGGGTTCATGGTGGGACGATGAAGCTCCTCGATCGTCGCCGCGATCGCGCCGCAGGACGAATGCCCGAGCACCACGACGAGGCGCGTGCCGAACCGGTCGGCCGCGAACTCGACGCTGCCGATCAGCGACGGCGCGACGATGTTGCCGGCGACGCGGATCACGAACAGGTCACCCGGTCCCTGGTTGAAGACCAGCTCGACCGGCACGCGCGAGTCCGAGCAGCCGAGGATGATCGCGAAGGGCTCCTGGGCCGCGGTGAGCTTGGCGCGGCGCGCGGCCGTGAGCAACGTGCCGGTGCCGCGCGCATGCGCCGCGAAGCGCGCGTTACCCTCGCGTAGCTTCTCCAGCGCGTCGCTCGCCGCGACGCGCCGGCTCACGGCGCGATCTCCGATTCGAGCTGGGCCAGGAAGGCCTCGAGGAACGCCGTGCGGCGGCCGGCCTCGCGGCGCCCGGCCGCGGTCTGCATCGTCCCCGCGAGCTTCAGCAGCTTGGCGTAGAAATGGTCGACCGATGCGCCGCCGTCATCCGGCGCACGGGCGCGGCAGAACGGGTCCGCCGGCTGGTAAAGCGGCCGGCCGAGGGCGGTGCCGACCGCCAGGCAACGCGCGAGGCCGATCGCGCCGAGCGCGTCCAGCCGGTCCGCGTCCTGCACGACCTGCGCCTCGATCGTCTGCGGCGCGATGCCGGAGGAGAAACTGTGCGCCTCGATCGCGTGGCGAATCTCCGGCAGGCAGGCCGCCGGATAGCCGGCGCCCTCGAGGAACCGCAGCGCGTGATCCGCCGCGAGTCGCGAGGCGCGCGCACGCTCGGGCGAGTCCTTGGCGACGTGCACGCAGTCGTGCAGCCAGGCGGCTGGCAGCACGATGTCGAGGCGGGCGCCCTCCTCGGTGGCGAGGCGCGTCGCCGTCGCGACCACGCGTTCGAGGTGGATCGGGCCGTGTCCCGGGTCCGCAGCCCGCTGGTCCGCGACGAACCGGCGAAAACGCGGCTCCCAGTCGCGCCGAAGGCGGGTCAACGCATCCTCCGCGCGCGCGCTCATCGCCGTGTCCCCCGCCGCGCGGCCGGCGCGCGGCGCCGCGTGCCGCGCTTGCCGCGCTTCGAAAGCGCGGCGCCGACGGCCTCGCTCGCCCAACTGGTGAGCGCCTCGGGATCCTCGAGCACCTCCGCCGGCACCTGCCAGTAGCCCATGGACTGGTCCGGTCTCGCAGAGTCGGGGCAGAAGGGCCGCGACCCGGCCGCCTCGTAACGCTTGCGGCTCGCGTCGTCGGCCTTGAAGTAGAGGGTGTCGTCGTCGATGAGCGCGAAGAACAGCCCGTCGAGGTAGAGCCCGACGCCGCCGAACATCGCGCGCGCCGCGACGCGTCCCGCCGGGGCGAGTTGCTCGAGCACGAAGTCGCGGAATTCGTCGCTGACAGGCATTCGCCTAGTCTATGCCGGCCGGCCGTTGAACGCGCCGAGCACGCCGGCGACGATGCCGCCGATCTCGGCGACAGCATAGCCGCCCTCCTGGACCAGCACGGTCGGCAAGGCGAGCCCGGCGAGGAGACCGCCGATCCTCGGGTAGTGCTCCCGCTCCAGCTTGAACGCGCTGATCGGGTCGCCCGCAAAGGTGTCGACGCCCAGCGACACGACGAGGGCATCCGGCGCATGGCACCGGATGGCGTCGAGCGCGGTCCCGAGCGCGGCCCGGTATCCGTCCCAGCCGGTGCCGGTCGGCAACGGCAGGTTCAGCGTGTGTCCTTCGCCGCGTCCCTCGCCGCGCTCGTCCGCGTAGCCCAGGAACCAGGGGTACTCCGTGTCGGGCGTGCCGTGCAGCGACACGAACTGGACGTCGTCGCGCTCCCAGAAGATTTCCTGCGTGCCGTTGCCGTGGTGATAGTCGATGTCGATGACGCTGACGCGGCGGCAACCCTCGTCGATCAGGTACTGCGCGGCGAGCGCGGCGTTGTTGAGGTAGCAGTAACCGCCATACGTGCTGCGGCCGGCATGATGGCCCGGCGGGCGGCAGAGCGCGTACGCGGCGGCCTCGCCTTCGCTCACGATCGCCGCCGCCGTCATGGCGCAGCGCGCCGCAGCGAACGCGGCGTCCCAGGTGCCGGCGACGATCGGCGTGCTGGCGTCGAACGCGTAATAACCGAGGGCTCCGCTGATGCCCGACGGCTTGCGGTCGCGCCGCAGTCCGCGGGCCGGGAAACCGCTCGGCAACACGTTGCCCCGGCGGCCCTCGGCCTGCCAGCGCGCGTGCGCGCCGCGCAGGAACGCGACGAACCCGGCGTCGTGCACGCGCAGCAGCCGCGATTCCGGAATGTCGCGCGGCGCCGTGACCTCGATGTGCGCGGCTGCGAGCGCCTCGAGGATCACCGCGATCCGCTCGGGTGTCTCGAACGTCGGTACGAGCTCGCCGCGATAGAGCTCCATCCCGCCCTGGTGGCGCGCGTGCAGCGGGGAATGTACGGCTCTCATGCGGGCAGTCACGCCAGGCGCGCGAGCGCCGCATGGATGCGGTCGCGCAGGTCGCGGTGCTGGTCGGGATCGAAGGCGGGCGCCGCATCCCAGTCGTAGGCCCAGGGCTGGGCCGTGCGCAGTCCAGGCGGCTCGTCGTGGTAACGCGGGATGACGTGCGCGTGCAGCGCCGGGTCGAGGTTGCCGAAGATCGCATAGTTGATGCGCACCGCGCCGGTGACGGCGAGCACCGCATCGCCGAGCGCGGCCATGTCGGCGAGGAAAGCCGCGCGTGCCGCGCCCTGCAGTGCGTTCAGCGCGGGCACCACCGGGTCCGGCAGCAGCAGGCAGTAACCCGGCAGCACCTGGCGCTCCCCGAGCACGGCCCAACCGGAGGCGAGGCGCGCGACGAAGGTCGCGTCGTCGCCCGCGCGCAGCGCATCCACGCGGCGATGGATGGAAGTCGTCACGGCTCGCGGAACACGAAGTAGACGGCGCCGACGATGCACAGCGCGGCCCAGAGGTAGTCGAGCTTGAGGCCCTGGCGCATGTAGAAGACGACGAACGGCACGAACACCACGAGCGTGATGACTTCCTGCAGTATCTTGAGTTGCGGGAGGCTCATGACCGTGAAGCCGACGCGGTTGCCGGGCACCTGGAACAGGTACTCGACCAGCGCGATGCCCCACGACACCAGCGCCGCGACGTACCACGGCTTGTGGTTCATCTCCTTCAGGTGCGCATACCAGGCGAACGTCATGAAGACGTTGGAAAGGACGAGCAGGCCTGTCGCCTGCCAGAAAGCACTGGGCATGCCGTGACCCCTTTGCCTCAGCCCGACCCGGGCTCGACATTGACCGCGATGACCTTCGCGCGCGGGAAGAAATTGAAATCCGTCGCGCAGGCCATCGTGTAGGCGCCGATCTGCCGCGCGAGGAGGCGTTCACCCACCTCGAGCACGGGCATCGGCAGATCTTCGGCGACGACGTCCAGGCTGTCGCAGGTCGGCCCCGAGATCACGCAAGGTTCGCGCGGGCGGTCGGGCGCGGCAAGCGGCTCGAGGGGGAAGCGCATCTTGTCGTAGAGCTGGCCGCTGAAGGTGCCGTAGATGCCGTCGTCGAGGTAGTACCACCAGCGGCCCTCGCGCTTTGCCCGGCCCATGACGGTCGAGATCGCCACGACGGCCGGCCCGCAGATGAATCGCCCCGGTTCGGCGATGACGCGAAGGCCCGCCGGCAGGCGCGCCAGCGCGGCGCGGATCGGCGCACAGAACGTGTCGATGTCCGGCACCGGCTCCAGGTAGCCGATCGGGAAGCCCCCGCCGATGTCCAGCACCTCGAGCGGAGGCAGCCCGCGTGCCGCCGCTTCGGAGGCCAGGCGGGCACAGGTGTCGATGGCCTCCACGTACTTGCCGGGATGCCGCAGCTGCGAGCCGGCATGGAAAGACAGGCCCACGACGCGCAGGCCGAGCCCGTGGGCGTGCTCGATAAGGCCTGCCGCAGCGTCCGCGTCGCACCCGAACTTGCGCGACAGGTCGATTATCGTGTCCGGGTTCCTGAACGAGACCCGCAGCAGCAGGCGCACGCGCTTGCGGGAAACCACGAACTTCGCCATCTCCTCGGCGTTGTCCACCACGAAGCTCCTGACGCCGAAATCGAGCGCGTGGCGGATGTCCGAGCCCCGCTTGATCGGGTGCGTGTGCACGCAGCGCCCCGGGGGAATGCCGGCGTCGCGCACCAGGTCCACCTCCCCGTTCGTCGCCAGGTCGAACGAGGCGCCCTCGCGCGCGAGCACCTGCACCACCGTGCGGTCGGGCAGCGGCTTCAGCGCGTAGTGCAGGTCGACGCCCGGCAGCGCCGTTGCGAGCGCGTGGTACTGCCCGCGCAGCGCATTGCAGTCGATGACGAACAGCGGCGAGCCGAATTGCGCGGCGAGCGCCTCGAGGCGCGCGGGTTCGTACGGCGAAGGCAGTCGCAGGTCGGTTTTCAATCCGTGTTCCCCGTCACTCGAGCAGAGGATCGACGAGCGTGAGCAGCCGATCAAGCGCGCCGCGGTTGGCGTCGAGCACCGCCCGGCCCGCGGCGCCCATGACGGCGCGCAGGTTGGCGTCGCCGAGCAGCCCCTTGACCGCATGGGCGAGTTCCGCGCTGTCCGATACGACCACTGCGGCACCGGCGTCGACCAGGAGCTGCGCGATCTCCTCGCCGTTGAAATTGTGCGGCCCGGTCAGCACCGGGCGGCCGACCGAGGCCGGCTCGAGCAGGTTGTGGCCGCCGATCGGGACCAGGCTGCCGGCGACGAAAGCGACGTCCGCGGCGGCATAAAAGGTCATCAGTTCCCCCATCGTGTCACCGAGCAGCACGCTGGTCCCGGGCGGGATCGGAGCGCCCGAAGAACGCCAGGCGGCGCGCTCGTGGCGCTTGGTCAGCATGTCCCGCACGCCGTCGAAACGCTGCGGGTGTCGCGGCACCAGCACCAGCAGCGCGTCCGGGAAACGCTCCAGCACGCGGCGATGCGCGTCGAGGATGACGGCCTCCTCGCCATCGTGCGTGCTCCCCGCCACCCAGATCGGCCGTCCGGGCGCGTGCTCCTCGCGCCAGCGCCGGCCCTGGGCCTCGATGCCCGCTGGCGGCTGGAAATCGAACTTGATGTTGCCGGTGACGTGGGTCCGCTCGGAAGTCGCGCCGATCGAACGGAAGCGCACGGCATCGGACTCGCTCTGGGCCGCGATCACGATGCCGTGCGAAAGCGTCCTGCGAAACAGCGAGACCATGCGCCGGTACTTCCCGACCGAGCGCGGCGATATGCGCGCGCTTGCGAGCACGAGCGGGACCCCGCGGCGCCCGCATTCGCCGTACAGGTTGGGCCACAGTTCCGTCTCGAGGATCATCGCGAGCTTCGGCTGCACGCGGTCGAAGAAACGCCTGACCGATCCTGGCAGGTCGAGCGGCACGTAGCGCAGGTGCACACGGTCGCCGAACAGCAGCCTCGCGCGGGCCGCACCCGTCGGCGTGACGGTCGTGAGCAGTATGCCGTAGTGCGGATGGCGCTTCTGGAACTCCGCGATCAGCGGCTGGGCCGCCTGCACTTCGCCGACCGACACGGCGTGGATCCAGATCGTCGAACCTGGGATCGCGGAGCCCAGCCCGAAGCGCTCGCCGAGCCGTTCGCGATAGCTCGGGTCGCGCAGGCCGCGCCACACCTGCACCAGGATGGCGACAGGCGCCGCGAGATAGACCAGCACGTTGTAGACGTAGTACATCGCGCCTCACGCATCGTGCGCGCGGCGCAGGCGCTCGAATCCGCCCTGCCAGTCGCCCACGCCTGCTTCGGAATTCTCGAGGCTGCGCGCGAGGCGGGCGAGCACGCGGCTGTGCCACGCGCCGGGCGACCGCAGCCGGCCGCGGTCGAAGTCCAGCACCCAGACTTCCCCCCGCTCGCCCAGCATGATGTTGCTTGCGTTGAGGTCGGCGTGCTGCACGCCGGCGTCATGGAAGCGGCGCAGGCAACGGCCGATGGCCTCCCAGCGCGCGCCGTCGAGCGGCCCGCCCGCAAGCACCGCCTCCATCGAGCGCGCGCCCGCGAGGCGCTCCGTGATGAGCTCGGCACGGTACGTGAGCGCGGCCCTCACGTAGCGGCCCGCGACCGGCGGCGGCACCGGCAGGCCGCGCGCGTGCATCGTCGCGAGCAGGCGGAGTTCCCGGAAGGATCGCGTGCGGTCCTCCCCGGTCCAGAAGTATTGGTCACGGGCGAAGCGCGCCGCGAAACCGCCGCGCAGGTAGCGCCGCAGCACCCAGCTGCGGCCCTCGTCCTCGATCAGCTGGATCGAGCCGCGCCCGGCCGGGAATTCGCGCAGCGCATCGCGCGCGCGCCAGTACGCCGGGTCGAAGAGCTGCGCGCCGGGGTGGGCGACGCGACGGGGATCGTAGAGGATCGCGCCGCGGTCGATTGCGAGCCGCTGGAGCATCGCCGATCAGCGACTGAGCACGTACTCGGCGCTGCAATACGGGCACTTGGCGAAGCCCGTCTGCTCGATCGGCAGGTAGACGCGGGGATGGCTGTTCCAGAGCGACATCGAGGGCATCGGGCAGGAGAGCGGCAGGTCGGCCGTCGTGACGTCGTAGCGTTCGCGCGTGTTCGGCGGCTGCAGGGGGCTCTCGTGCGGCATCCCGCGATTATAGCGGCGCCGGGTCTTCGCCCGCGACCATCACGCGCTCCCAGACGCCGGCCACGGCCGCCCGCTCGGGCGCGAACTCGCCCGATTCCACGATCGCCGGGCGTTGCTCGAGCGACAGGTGATGCGCGGCCTTGCGGTAGGCGCGGTAGGCGTCCACCAGGCGGTCGATCACCCGGTGATCGACCAGGGCGGCCGAACCGACCGACTCGAGGTGGCGGATGGTGTCGGCGAAGGCCGCGAGCGGCGGGTGCTCGCGGACGTTGCGCAGCACCCAGTATTGGGCCAGGAACTCGATGTCGGCGATGCCGCCGCGGTCCTGCTTGAGGTCGAATTGCCCGTCCCGCGTGCGGCCGTGCTCGGCGCGCATGCGCTCGCGCATCGCGAGGATCTCCTCGCGCAGCCCCTCGCGCTTCACGGCTTCGATCAGCACGTCGCGACGCACGCGCGTGAATGTGGCGCCGAGGTCGGCATCGCCCGCGACCCAGCGCGAGTGCAGCAGGGCCTGGTGCTCGAAGGTCCAGGCCTCGCGCCGCTGGTATTCCTCGAACGCACCGATCTGCGTGAATGCGAGTCCGCCCTTGCCGGCAGGGCGGAGGCGGACGTCGACTTCGTAGAGCCGGCCCGCGGCCGTGTGCACCGTGAGCAGGTGCGCGAGCCGCTGCGCGAGCCGCAGGAAGAACACTTCGTTCTCCACCACCTTCGGCCCGGCGGTCTGCCCCGCGCCCGCGGCATCGTGCAGGAAAACCAGGTCGAGGTCGGACGCGTAGCCGAGTTCCATGCCGCCGAGCTTCCCGTAGCCGGCGATCCCGACCCGCGCCGTCCGGTCGCCCGCCGCATCGGTGCAGCGCGGCTCGCCGTACAGCCCCACGGTGTGGCGCCAGGCGAGCGCCAGCGCCTGCTCGATGATCAGTTCGGCAACGTCTGTCAGGCGGTCGCTCACCTGCATGAGCGGCAGGCGCCCGGCGAGGTCCAGCATCGCGATCCGGAAAGTCGCGGCGCGGCGGAAATGGCGCAGCGCGTCGACCCGCAGCTCCTCGTCGGTCCCGGCATGTTCGAGGCGCGCTGCCAGTTCCTCCGCGAACTGCGCACGGTCGGGCAACGTCTCGAGCACGCGCGAATCGAGCAGCTCGTCGAGCAGCAGCGGATGGGCGGCGACCTGCCGCGCGAGGTAGTCGCCCATGCTGCAGGCCTGCACCAGCCGCTCGAGCGCCTGTGCGTTCTCGTTCAGGAGCGCGAGATAGGCGGTACGTCCGCCGATCGCCTCGACGATGCGCACGAGTCGCGTCAGCACGGGCAGGCCAAGTCCCGCCGCGCCCGCCTCGACCCGCGCCACGGCGGCGAGGATCCTCGGCAGCAGAGTGGCGAGCCGCCGGCGGCCGAACTCGTCGAGCCGGCGGAAATAGGCGGATTGCCGCAGTTCGAGCAATACGCGCGCCGCCGCCTCGGGTTCCGCGAAGCCCGACCGACCGACGTCTTCCGCAACGCGTTCGAGCGATACCTCGGGCGACCACAGTGACTCGAACAGCGCGGCCGGCGGCGGCTGCCCCGGCCCGCCGCGCCCGAGCACGACGGCGTCGAACCGGGCGGTCACCGCCTCGCGCCGCGTGACGAGCGCCGCGTGAAAGGCATCCCATTCGGGGAAACCCATCGACGCGGCGAGGCGCGCGCGGCCCGCCGCGGTTTCGGGCAAGGCGTGCGTCTGCGCATCCGCCGCCATCTGCAGCCGGTTCTCGACGCGCCGCAGGAAAGCGTAAGCCTCCGCGAGCTCGGTGACGGCCGCCGGCGGCAGCAGCTTGGCGCCGGCAAGCCGCGGCAGGGCGGCCATCAGCGAAGGCGTGCGCAGGGCCGGCTCCGAACCACCCCGGATCAGCTGCTGCGACTGCACGATGAACTCGATCTCGCGGATGCCGCCCGGCCCCAGCTTCACGTTGTCCCGCAACTCGCGGCGCTCGACTTCGCGGGCGATCATCGCCTTCATCTCCCGCAGGCTCTCGTAGACGCCGTAGTCGAGGTAGCGTCGGTAGACGAAGGGGCGCACCACGTCGTCGTGGAGCGCAGCGAAGCGCGCGGCGCCGGTGACGGCACGCGCCTTGACCCACGCGTAACGCTCCCAGTCGCGGCCGTGTTGCTGCAAGTAGTCCTCGAACGCGCCGAAATTCATCGCGAGCGGGCCCGGCTGCGCCGAGCGGCCGCAGGCGCATGTCCACGCGGAACACGAATCCCCCGGCGGTGCGTGCATCGAGCAGCCGAATCAGCGACTGGCCGAGGCGCGTGAAGTACTCCTCGTTCGAGACTCCGCGCGGGCCGTCGGTCTCGCCGCGCTCGGGATAGAGGAACACGAGGTCGATGTCCGAGGAGAAATTGAGCTCGCGGCCGCCCAGCTTGCCCATGCCGACGACGACAAGCTCCTGGGCCTCTCCGGCTGCGGAGCGCGGCGTGCCATAACGGGGCGCGAGCGCGCGGTTCGCATAGTCAAGCGCGGCACGTATCGCGCCGTCCGCGAGCGCGGACAGTTCGCGCAGCGTTTCGCCGAGCGGCGCGAGCCCGGCCAGGTCCCGCCAGGCGATGCGCACCAGCTCGTGGCGCCGCAGGCTACGCAGGGCATCCATCAACCCCGGCTCGTCCTCGTGCGAAGCGACGAGTGCCGATGCGAGTGCTTCGATTTCTCCGGGCGCGCGTGCGCGGCCGAGCTCACCGGACGCGGCGAGCCCGGCCAGCAGGCCCGGTTCGCGCGATGCGCATTCGAGCACGAAATCGCTGGCGGCAAAGACGGCCGGCAATGCGTCGCGCACCGGCGCAGGCAGCGCGCCGGGATCGCCGCCGGCCTCACGCCAGCGGCCCGATCAGCGACTCGGTCCCGCCGCAGGCCTCCACGTCATTCACGGCGGACGGCGGCAGCCGCGTGACGGGATTGCAGGCGCAGGAACGCCGGACCGGCCAGTTCCTCGATCGCTTGTCGAAGCTCGACGCTCGCCGCTGCGCTTTTCGCCGCGGCGTCCGCGCGTGAATTTTTCCGGCCGGCCGACGGGCGCCTTGGAGTTCATCTCGGCAGCGGCCTGCATGCGCGCGCGCAGCGTCGTGTCCACCGGCTGCGAGAAATGGGGCGCGACCGTCTCCCAGGTCGCCGCGGGCAACGACGCGTAATCGACCAGCCGCCCGCGGCCCGGCTCGAGGCCGTCGGCGGCTCCGCAGAACGCCGCGTAGAGTCGCGCGACATATTCCTCCCGCGACTTCGCCGCGCCCTCCGGATCGACGTGCCTGCGGAACGGCGCCGCGGGTTCCCCGCCCTCCCAGATCCAGCCCGCGGGCCGTTGCAGGAGCGAGACGCCGACCTCGACCGGATCGCGCAGGCACAGGACCCACGGCGAATCCGGAGATGCCTCGGCGACGACGTCGCAGAACAGCGTGTTCCAGCTGGTCAGCTTCAGGATGTACGGCTTGCGGGCATGGCGCGAGAAACGCGGCGCCCAGCGAACGCAGCGCCCCGACCGTCTCGGCCCGCGACCACCTGTGCGGCGGCAGCAGGATCTCGTTGACCGGCAGCGGCTCCGCATAGACGACGACGCCGACGTGCTGCTTGAGGAGTTGCGAGACGAGCGTCGAACCGCAGCGCGAGACGTGGAACACGATCCCGGCCGGCGACGTGCCCGCGGCACACTTGCCGACGTCCTCGCGGGCGAACTGCACCACCGATTCGCGCGCCGTCACGCGCGCGATGGTCTCCTGCATGAACGGATCCTGGAGTTCCGCCGTGCGGATGTCGCGCAGCGCCAGATAGAGGCCCGTCGGGTGCAGGGCGGCGCGCGCCGGCAGCCAGTCCCCTTGCGTCGCCTGCATGCGGGTGCCTTTCTCGACAGGAACGGACGGCCAATGGTAACGTCCGGACGCCATGGAGTTTCGCGGAATTTCTCGGGCCATTCGATGCAAGCACGTTCCGCTCGCAGTACTACGGCAGGCGGCCCCTGCACGTCCGCAGGAACGGCGCGGTAACCGGCCTCTTGCCCGTGGCGGCGTTTCAACGAAGTGCTCGCGCTCACGCCGTACTGGAACGAGGAGTCGCTGAAGGTCTATTTCAAGAGCCGCGCGGCGCTGCGCGAGACCTATTGCGACACCGCGGACGTCCGGCCAGGAACTCTCGCGCCAGTGAATCCCGCGAAGCTGAAGGCGCTGACCGCGCTCGGCGCCAGCATCGTCGCCAACAACCTGCACCGCGTCTGCCCCGAGGTCGGCGCCGTAGTCGCGCATGCTCGAGCGCGAGTTCGCCGCGCGTTCCTTTGCGAACGTGTACTGCTCCTTCAGGGGCGTGCAGGCGTTCCAGACCCATTTCGACCTGCACGACGTTTTCGCTGTCCAGGCCGAGGGCGAGAAGACCTGGCGCGTCGTATGAGTCGCGCGCCGATACCCCCGTTTTGAACCCGGTGCCACCGGGCGACGAGTGGGAGAAGTGGCTGACCGAGTCGCGCGGCAAGCTGCTGTTCGAGGCGAACATGCAGCCGGGCGACGTCCTGTACCTGCCCCGCGGCCAGTACCACGACGCGCTCACCGGCGACCGCTGCCTCGCTGCACGTGACCTTCGGCGTCGCGCCCGCCACCAGACTCGCAGTCTCAGGCTGCTCGAGAGCGCCCTCGCGAAGGAAAGCGAGTTCCGGCGTACCTGCCGGACGCCCGCATGGAAGCGCAGCTCGCGGAGCGGCTCGCCCGCCTCGCGGAGCGCGTCCGCGCCGTGATGACCTCGCCGGCCTTCGCGATCGACGTCCTGAATCACCAGCGCGACCTCGGCGCGTCCGCCCGCGTCGTTACGGGTTGCCGGCACAATCGCCGCCCGCCTGGTATTCCGTCGCGCGCCGCGCGCAGCTGCTGCGCCGCGACACGGGCTTCGCCATCGCCTTCGAGGGCGGCGAGATCCCGGTGGGCGCCACCTATCCCACCCTGGAGTGGATCCTGAAGCAGCGCATGTTCTCGGTGGACGACGCGCTCGCGCGGCAGCCAGTCGCGGACCGGGCCGCCCTCGCCTCCGACCTCGATCGGCTGGAGCGCGCCGGCGTCATCGTCGCGACCGAGATGCGGTGAGCAAAAGGGCGCCGTCGCGGCCATCGCGGTCGAGGCCACCAGGGCATTCGGTGCAGCAGCGATATGGCGCAGGCCGCGGCGGGCTATCAACGCTGCGTCTCCCTGATGCCCCGCGAACCGGCGTTTCACTTCAACCTCGGCACAGCCCGCGAGAAACAGGGCGACCTCGCGCACGCGGTCGATGCCTATCTCGCCGCCTGGCGGCTGAACCCGAAGGATGCGCGCCTGGCGTTGTTCGCGGGGCGGCGCTCGAGGCCGCGGGTCGCCGGGAAGACGCCGCGGTTCTCTTTTCCCTTGGCGACGACATCGACCTGGCCGTGCGGCGCGCCAAGGATCGCCCGGACGTCGACCCGGAAATCCGGCGACGCTCGGCGACCGCGGACCGCGTCATGCGCGAGCACTTCACGCAGCTGCACGCCTCCGCCGTGTCGGTGTTCGAGCGCCAGGCGACGGAGGCTGGCGGCGAGCCGCCCGACCTGACGAGGGTGCGCAACGCGATCTGGGTCCAGACGCACGATCGCCCGTTCAGCTACCGCACGCCGGACCAGAAGCCGAGCCTTTTTACATGCAGGACCTGCCGGCGATGCCGGTGACGCTGCGCGAGCGGCTGCCCTGGGCCGCCGCGATCGAAGCGCGGGCCGCCGACGTGCGCGACGAGTACCTTGCGGCGGTCGCGGGCGGCGCAGCGCACGCGCCCTACGTGGACGCGGCTACCCGCGGACCGATCTGGCAGAACCTGCGCGGCAAGCTCGACTGGTCTTCGCTTCATCTCTACAAGGTTGGAGCGGAAACGCCGTTTGTGAAGCTGTTCCCGAAGACACTGGCGGCACTCGAGGCCGCCGACGTCGTGCGCCTCGAGGGGCGGCCGGTGGAGCTGCTCTTTTCGCGCCTGCTGCCTGGTGCGCATATCCCGCCACACTTCGGGACCGGCAACCACCGGATTACGGTTCACCTGCCGTTAATCGTACCGGGCGACTGTGAGATCCGCGTAGGCAGTGCGCGCCATGCGTGGCGCGAAGGTGAGCTTTTCGCGTTCGACGACAGCTTCGAGCACGAAGCCTGGAACCGGGCTTCCACGGACCGGGTCGTGCTGATATTCGAGGCGCATCATCCGGATCTCAGGCCGGAGGAGCGCGAGGCGGTGCAATTCGCGATCCAGGCGCGCGACGATGGCTCAATCAACGACGGGTGCCGGCCTGACATGAGGGCGGCCGCGCAAACACTCGTTTCATTCGTCTTGTTCGCGGGTCTGCTGAACGCCGCGCACGCTGGTGACGCAGGCGACGGGGACGGATCGATGCCCGTCGACCTCCCGGACACGGCAGCCGTGCCGGGCGGCGTCGTCATCCTGCCGATCGACGCGCCTGCAGATGTTCGGCCCGTCGCGACGCTCGATGGTGCGCGTGCGATGGTGCTGCGCGACAACGATCGCTGGGTCGCCGTCGTCGGCATCCCGCTCGGCACCAAGCCCGGCCGGCAGGAACTGGTCGTGAATCACGGCGGCAGGACCGAGCGCCTCGCTTTCGACGTCGCCGGCAAGAACTACGACATCCAGAAGCTCAAGGTTGCGCCGAGCCAGGTCGACCTCTCGAAGCGCGACCTCGAACGCGTCGAGGCCGAGAAGCAGCGCATCCGCAAGGCGCTCGATGCCTACACGGATCGTCCGCCCGTGACGCTGGCGCTGGTGCAGCCCGTGCCGGGTGAGCGCTCGAGTTCGTATGGCCTGCGCCGATTCTTCAACGACCAGCCGCGGAGCCCCCACACCGGCATGGACATCGCGGCGTCTGCCGGCACGCCGATCAAGGCGGCCGCGGCTGGAACCGTCGCCGATGTCGGAGACTATTTCTTCAACGGCAACACCGTGATCGTCGACCATGGTTCCGGGCTCGTGACGATGTACTGCCACCTGAGCAGGACCGACGTGAAGGCGGGACAGGAGGTGCGCGCCGGCGAGACGATCGGCGCGGTGGGCGCCACCGGACGCGTCACCGGTGCGCACCTGCATTTCGGCGTGACGCTGAACCGGACCATGGTCGACCCGGCGCTGTTCCTCCCGCGGGAAGGCACGGCGGGCCCGCGGTAGATGCGTATCATCCGGCCCATGGTCGGACTTCTCCTCGCCCTCGCCGCCGCCGTCCTTACGGGCGCTTCTGCCGCGCAGCCGCCCGCAGACGGCATCTACATCCCCACCGCCGCGACCCAGACCGAAACTGACGAATACACGCGCTACGAGCTGCTCGCACCGGACAGCGGCAAGTTCAGGATCACCTACGAAGTCACCGCCACCACCCCCGGTGCGAGGAAGTTCTACAACCCCATCCGCAAGGGCAGCGCCGCGAGCGACGAGGCCGTGCTGGACGCGATGACCGGCAAGCCGCTGCACTTCGAGGTCGTCACCGGCGCCGACGCACGCAAGGACCCCTTGATGCCGGACGCCGACGTGGATACCGATTACATCAGGGTGACGCTCGCCCGCCCCGTGCCGGCGAACGGCCAGGCTCGCCTCGTCATCCTCAAGACCTATGAGGACAGCAAGAGCTACTACGTCGACGGCAAGACGATCGTGTTCGACCGCTCGCTCGGCATACGGCGCAACAAGGTCGTGCTGCCCGCGGGCTACGAGGTCGTCGGCCTGACGGTGCCTTCGCAGATCCTCACCGAAGCGGATGGCCGCATCGGCATCAGCTTCGTGAACGGCACCGAAGCGGAGGCACCGCTCGTGCTGCGCGCGGCGAAGGGCGCGCGGACCGGCGCGGCCGCCGCGCCGAAAGCCGCCTCGCAGCAGCGAAGCTGGGAATCGCCGTACGAAGGCGAGACCGAGGAGGATCGCCTCTCCGAGCGCGCGCACCAGGATCGCGACATCGTCTACTTCCTGCAGCAGCCCGAGTCGCACGCCTTCATGCTCTATCACGACTACACGGAATCGCGCCCGGGCATCAACGGCTACGCCAACGTCGTCCGCAAGGGCAGCACGGCCAGCCACCCATCCGCCAGCATCCTCGACACCGGCGAGCCGCTGGAAGCGAAGGAGATGAGCGGTGCCGAGATGGCGGCGCTCGGGATCGATGCCGGCGAACCCGTCGACCGGAGGCGCGCGTGGTGGTGATTCCCTTCAAGCCCGTGCAGCCGGGACAGTCTCTGCGACTGCGGATCGCGGAGACCTACACCGCACCGGCCAGTTACCGGCTGGACGGCGACGAGCTGGTATTCGACCGCAGCCTCGGCAGGCCGCGCAATGCCGTCGTGCTGCCGTCGGGCTGGTATTGCGCGTTCAGCTCGATTCCCGCGACGGTGAGCCAGCTCCCCGATGGACGCGTGCGGCTCGACTACTGGAACGGCCGGCCGGAGCCGGTGGCCGTGCTGCTCAAGGCTCGGCGCCGCGTCGCCCCGTAAGAGAAAGGCCAGGTGTCCCTCCCCGCCCTTCGTCATGCCGGTGCCAGCAGTGCGTGGCTGCCGTGAGCCGCGCGCTCCGGCCAGCCGAGTCGCGAATCATCAATCTTCACGAAAGCTTACGGCTTTCTTCATGCGGCCACAGCAGCGGGTCGCGTGAACTTGCCGCTCCACAACGGCCATGGGGGCCGAGGACGGCAATAACCGTCAAGGGGTAGGACCATGATTACGAAAATTCGTCCGATCAACTCGATGCTGGGCGCCGCAATGGCTCTCGCTTTCACGGGAATCGCCTTACCGGCCTTGGCCGGACCGCCGCAGCCGGTCACCATAGTGACGCAGGTGGTGTTCGATCCGTCGACCTACGGTACGTTCACGGCCACGGGACCGATTTGCCCGACGGGCATCGTCGAATTGGTCGACGAATACTATGGAATCGGACCGACGGCCTTCGACGTGAATGCAACTCATCGGTTCACGTGCGACGACAACAGCGGCAGTTTCGTCATCCGCCTCCATCCGCAAGGTAATTCCCGACCCAGAGAGGGGTTCGACCTCGACGGGCCGTTTTCTGTCGTGGGCCGAGGGACCGAGCCTACGAGAACCTGTCTGGAAGCGGGTGGTTCGGCGTGGTGTTCGACCCTGACTCCAATCCTCTCAGCGCCACCGAGACGTACGTCGGCTTCGTAAATCTATAACCGCGGCAGCCGGGCGCCTGTTGCCCAGGACAAGCGCCCGTCACCGGGCCCCAAGCCAGACCAGCTGATATCCACCACCTGGACAGGGGCCCGAGCGCCCGTGTGACCCGCGAGGCGGGGCAATGACCCGAAAGCGCCGATGAAATGGGTTTGGCGTAAAGTTACGCGAAGAAAACCGCGGGCGCCCCTGCGCAACTGGCGTGGGGCTTCGGTCGTCCACGTAGTCCGTGGTTGGATGGCACGGAGGCGGCGCAACGCCATGGTCGCGAAGAGTTCGGCTCGATATCGACTCGGTGACCTGTCGGTCGACGTCGGTTTGGCTCACGCATTCGTGGCGATACCGAGATTCCTTTGCCCCGGCTGTCGTTCGACTTGCTCTTGGTGCTGATCCAGGCCGCGCCGAACCTCGTCTCGATCGATGAGTTGCAGCGGCGCGTATGGCCAGGCTTGGTGGTGAGCCCGGAGACTGTCAGTCAGCGCGTCAAGCTGCTTCGACGTGCGCTGGGGGACGATCCGAACAACCCGCGTTACATCCTGGGAATCCGGGCCGCGGATACAGGCTGGTGGCGCCGGTCGCGTTGATTGAGGCGGAGACGCCGGTGTCGGCCACAGTCGAGCTGGCCGCACCAGTGGCTACGCCGTCAGCGCGCACATGATCCCCAGTGGGATTGGCGCGGCTGGCGATCCGATGGGTCGTCGCTAGCCCTACCGAAAAAGAGCCGTCTTGGCTGCGGCATCACTGCTCGCGGGCATTGCCATGGCGGTCGCGGTTTCGACGCTTCGTCGACAGGTGACTGACAGCGGCCCGCTGTCGCCCGAACCGTATCCGACCGCACCCCGCCCCGTTGTGGCGGTACTGCCTTTCGCAAACCACGGGGTGTCCGCTGATCGATCCCTTGCCGACGGCCTGCAGTCGGAGATCCTGGCCGAGCTGTCGCGAAATCCATCGCTGGACGTGGTCGCTGCCACCTCGGTCGAGGGGTACCGCGACCGGGCGGTCTCTTCGACCGAAGCCGGACAGGTGCTTGGCGCCACGCACGTGCTCGAAGGCAGCGTCCAGAAAGCCGGGAAACGGATGCGGATCCAGGCCCGGCTTCGCGACACGCGAACCTCAGGTCAGGTCTGGGCCGAGGAGGTCGACCGCGAGTTCGCGGCCACGGAACTTTTCGTCGCCAGGAACGAGATCGTGCGCGCCGTTACGAAAGAGCTGGAGCTGGAGTCAGACCTGACGGCTGAAGTGCCGAGTGGAGCCGGCACGGTTTCTACGCACAGCCTCGATGCCTGGGCCGCGGAGAATGCGGCTCGCGTACTGCTGGAGCGCCGGACGCCGGAATCACTGGCGGAAGCGGAACGCCTGTTCCGCGACGCGATCACACTCGACCCGAAATATGCACGCGCGTATGCAGGCCTGGCAGACGCCGTCTCGCTGAAGGCAGAGCAAGTGGGCTTGCCTTTGCCCGCGGCCATGATCGAGGCCGAGCGTCTCGTGAATCGAGGCGCTGCGACTCGACTCGAATCTCGCTGAAGCCCTGACCACGCGGGCCAAGATCGCCCAGGAGCGACTCGATTTTCCAACAGCAGAAGCGGTGTACAAGCAGGTCTTCGAGTTGAACCCGAGCTATGCGCCAGCCTACGGCTGGTACTCGCAACTCCTTTACCAGCAGAGCGGGAAGTCGAGGCGCGCGAGGCAACCCAGCGCGCCGTCGACCTCGATCCGATGTCCGCCTTGAAGCGAGTCAACATGGGCTTGTCAGTCGCGAAGCTCGGCGACCTCTCGCAGTCCCTCGCATGGATGGAGAAAGCGCGGGAGATCGACCCGATGCGCCGCACCTGGGCGGTGGGCAAGGCGATGGCGTTCGCATTTTCCGCCCGATTCGACGAGGCGCTGCGCTGGGAGCGGGTGCACACGACTTCGACCCGCAAGCGGTAAACTCGCTGGTCCGAGCGGCGCGGTGGCACCTTGAACTGGACGACCCCAGCGGCGCAAGGATCTGGCTCGAAAACGCCATGAAGGATGGCCGTCAGGTCTACGGCTCGCACAGCCATGCCGGGCTTCTGGCTCTCTATAACGGTGGATCAGCCGAGGCGATCGACTTCGCACGTCGCGCCCTCGCGCTCGATCCTTTCGACACCACCGCCTTCATGGTGCTCGACGCGGACTTCCTTGGCCGGCGCGACCCGGCAAAGGTCATCGCCACGGTGCAATCCAGCTACCCGGAACTCGCCGGTAACGGCGTGACGCCCATACGTCGTGCCAGCCTGATGCCGGCCACGACCTCGCGCTCGAGCTGCAGATGATCGGTGACGCGGAGCGCTCGCGACGGTTGCTCGACGCCGCGTCCGCCTTCCTGGCGGTCGCGCGACGAAACGGCACTCACGAATACTTTATCGACGAAATACGCGTTGCCGCAATTCGCGGCGACGAGAACACCGCACTGCAGCTCCTGGCCAAGCTGTCGAGAAGGGATGGCGGGGCCGTACTGGCGCTTCTATCGCGACTTCGACCCGGCCCTGGACGAATTGCGACAGGAACCGCTCTTCAAGCAGGCGTTTACTACCGTCGAGCAGGACATCCGGTCCCAGCGGCTGCGCGCGATGCAAGCCGGCGACCTGGACCCGCCAGATCTCAACTTGACTGCCCGGAGAGCCACGCGCCGCGCTGGTTCCTGAACGGACGTTCCAAATCTCGTGCAAGCTACAAGAAAGCCGGGGAGTCGGCTCGAATCGCGGGGCTACATCGCGCCGATCATGTTCAGGAACGCGCCCTGGTGGTCGTAGCTCAGGTCGGTGAGCTCTTCCGAGAAGTCCGTGAAGTTGTAGCCGACGCCCACCTTGAAGTTGCGGCCGACGTACCGGTACACGGCCAACGAGCGCGCCGCTGCGCCGCTCGTCGAGGTCGGGCAGCTCGAGCGCGCGGACCTCGAGCATGCCCTCCCAGGCCTCGCGGAAGCGCCAGTCGGCGCGCAGCAGCGCCAGGTGCGCGGTGTTGTCGAAGAACTCGGGATTCTCGCGCTCGAGGCTCATCTGGCCCAGCCGGTAGGCGTACTTGCCGCCGATCGTCCAGCGCTCGGTCAGGTCATAACTGAGGTCGAAGGACGCGATGTGGCTCTTCTGGATGAACTCCGCCGCGACGCTCTGCCCGGTCACCTGGTCGGTCGTCGGGACGTTGTAGAAATAGGTGAACTTGGCGAGCGCGTTGAAGCGGTCGTTGGCGACGGGCCGGTACGCATAACCCACGACTGCCTCGGTGTAGCCGCCGTCGTAGAACTCCCCGAGCGAGCTCTCACTGACGGCATGGTCGAACTTCCCGGTCAGGCGCCAGTCGGGGCTCAGCTGGTACCGGATGCTGTTGCGCAGCAGCCAGGTCGTGCGCTCCGTGATGCTCGTGTCCAGCTGCTCGGCTTCGTCCACGCGGTACTCGACGGCGCTCGAGAACTGGACGTTCTCGAATCCGTAGCCGACGCGGATGCCGCCGGCCATGCGGTCCGTCTCCGCGCCTGTCAGCGAATCCGTCATCGTTCCGATGTCGGCGTTGGCGCCGAGGTCCCAATGCTCGCTGGCGGCGAGGCTGACTCCGGTCGCGTGCGTGAGGCCGGTGGCCGCGCCGCTGTCCTGGTACCGCTCCTCGAAGTACACGCTCGAGCCGTCCGCGATCCGGTGCTTGACGCCGGAGACGAGGTTGCCGCGCCGCATCAGCATCCCGTTGTCGCCGCGCTCGTTCTCGAGCGCGTAGTTCAGGTAGAGGTTCGTGCTTTCGGAGTAGAGGAAGCTGCTGCCGACGCGCCCGCCCGGCCCGAGGTCGCCGTCCGAGACCTCGGTGTCGATGCGCAGGCGCTCGGTGAGCCGGTACGAGCCGCCGACGCCCACGCGCCCGTTGTCCTCGCGGTCGCCCGTGGACGAGACGGTCTCCTGCAGGAAGCCGTACCCGCGCCAGGACGCGCCCGGGTCGTAATCGACCTGCATGACGGCGTCGGTCCGCTCGCCCTGCTCCTGCGTCAACGGGACGACCGGCGAGCTGTCGGTGCGATCGTCATTCCGGACACCGGCGCTCATCTTCATGCGCTCGGTGAACTGGAAGCCGGCATTGACCTCGACGGCCGTGGTTTCCAGCCCCTGGTCGATGGTCCGGCGGTCGCCCTTGGCGCCGACGCTCACGCGCGGCGTCAGCGGCATCCAGAACGTGCCACCGAAGTTCTCGGTGTCGGCGACGGTCGCTAGCCCGGGGGCCGAGTAGCCCTCCTCGAGCGTCTGTGCGTACAGCGTGGCGCGCCCGTCCCGTCCCGCGAGGATGTCGCCGAGACCGACGCTGACGTCGGCGCGGTACGCACCGGCTTCCGCCCCCGTGAATGACGTGTCGTCGTAACCGGTGAAGCCGAAGCCCCCGTCGTCGGAACGCTGCATGCCGGATACGAGACCTTCGCTGCGGCCTGCCTGCAGCTTGAGCCAGGTGTCGGCGCTCTTGCGCAGCATCAGGTCCGCGGCATTCATGCTGTTGTCCGCGTCTCCCTCGTCGCTGCTGCTCGCGGTCAGGCCGAGCTTCACGTGGTCGTTGAACCAGTACTGGCCCTGGCCGCCGACCGCCATCGCATCGAGCTCGTCGAACCCGGGCGTGAACTCATAGCGGACCACGAGCCATGCCTCGTCGCCGCCGAGTCCGCTGCTGCGCACCAGCAGGTTGTCGTCTGCCGTCGACGACAGCGGCTCGGACAACAGCACGCGGCCCTGCAGGTAGTCGATGTCGTAGTCCGTGCCGTAACGAAGGTTGACGACACCCGTGACGATGCCGGAAACCTTGTCGCGCAACTCGATGCGCACGCGCTCGGATCCGCCGAGGAGGTCCTGATGGCGCAGGTAGAAGAGCGATCCGCCGGTGCCGCGGAACTGCTCGTAGCTCGCCATGGTGCCGGGCTCCGCCGCGAAGCCGTCGACGGAAAAACGCCGCTCGCCGAACCCGGTCGACTGCTCGGACGCGTAGTGGGCGTTGGCGCCGTAGAGGCCCCGATCGACCTGCCCAAGCTCGTTGCCCATGTAGCCGACCGCGAAATTGCCCCACATCGCGTAGTTCTCGCCCTGGCTTGCCTTGACGTAGAACTTGCCCATGGTCGCGGCCATTTCCTCGACGATGCCGTCGTCGCCGAAGGTCGGGTAATGGTTGTCCGGGTCGATGCGCCGGAACAGCGAGTCCGGGCTCTTGTCGAGGAAGTTGCTGAACAGGTCCTCGACCGGCCCCTCCCGCGTGTCCGCGCTCGCAGTGACGTTCCAGTGTTCGCCGAACTCGGTGTTCAGGTAGAACGCCAACCGGCCGTCGACCGGCGAGTCGAGATCCGTCGCCGCGTTTGCGCCCTGCAACAGCTCCGCCGGCCCGTTCGTCCGGTTCTCGGACAGCGTGAAGTCCGCGACGCCGACGTAGAACGTATCCTTGCGCTTGAACTGCAGGTCGCGCAGGTACAGGTTGCCGTTGCCAGCGTCGTCCACGACGGCGACTTCCACCGTATGCGCGCCGGTCGGCAGGATCTCCTCCGCCGCGAAGTTGCCCCGCGCATCGACGGGCACCGCGCGGCCAGCCACCCAGACGGAGTGATTGGCCGGGATGCCGCTGCCCTGGACGCTGACCGTGCCGCTGCCGAGCGGAATGTTCCTGAGCGCCAGCGCATTTTCCCCGTAGGCGGCCAGCAGCTCGCGTTCCGCGTGAGGGTCCGGCGAGGTGGTTTCCACACCCGCGGCGGCAGCCGCGTCTGTTGCCGCCTCGGGCGGCTGCTCCGACTCGTGGTAGACCCACAGCATCTGCGGGTCGGTCTCGTCGAAGTTGCCGCGCGAGTCGTAGGCGCGGAGCACGAACTTGAGCTCGTGCGAGGAACGGAGCATGTCCGTCCCGGGCTGCCATTCGGCGAGGCCCGCACGGTCGACGTCCACGACCGCCGCCGGCGTCGAGCTCACGGGACGCGCTGCCTCGAAGACCCGGATTTCGGCGCGATCTATGAAGTGTGCGTAGTTGGCATACATGCGGAAGCGCACCGGGGGTGCAGCGGCGGTCTCCCCCTGTCCGCTGAACTGCACCGCGCGCGGGTGGGCTGCCACTCCGAGCCGCGGGCGCGACTGGAGGTTATCGAACCGGAACCGGATGTCGGCCTTGTCGAGCGCGACGTCGGTGCAACGCTGCACGTCGGCGGAGCTGCGTGCCGGATCGTCGATCGGATCGCCGTCCACCGTGATGCGCATCAGGTTGAGCGCGAACGGGCTCTCCGGCGCGAGCTCGCGCGTGATGCGCTGGATGTCCACGCCTTCCAGGTCGTCGCTCACGGCCGGCTCGTCGTACACGACCTGCACGCGGACGAAACTGTCCGCGCCCTGGACGAAGCCCGCATTGACGACATCGTCCGAATGCACGTAGCCGCGGCCCTCGTGCTCGGCCGCTGCGCCTGCCAGTGCGGGGTCCTGGAGGACTGCCTCCTTCGCGCGACGCGCGCGCGCGGCGGACAGCCCGATATCGTCGCCATAGACGGCTGCCGTGCGCCGGTCCAGGCGTTCGTTGCGGGTGTATCCAGCGAACCGCAGGCGCGGATTGTCGCGGCCCGCGACGTCCGACAGCGCGCGTGCGAGGTCAGCGGCGTACCCGGGCGGCAGCACCGCCTCGCCATGCGCCAGGGCGAGCGGCGCGATCCGCCCCCAAGGCGGGTCGTAGACCTTCGTGACCATCTCCTCGCCGGCTTCGCCCGGGCAGAGTTGCGGCTCGTCGGGCAGCTCCTGCAGCGGGTCGTCGTACCAGAACTCGACCTCGACGCGGCGGTTCAGGGCGCGCCCCTGTGCCGTCTCGTTGGAAGCGACCGGCTGCGTGAGGCCGCGACCGTCGCTCTGCACGGACGCTGCCGGAAGCTTGAACGCATCCTGGATGGCGAGCGCCACGCGGTGGGCGCGCGAGCGTGACAGCGCCAGGTGATCCCCGTAGATGCGCTCGTTGCGACCGGTCAACGGCACGTCGTCGGTGTGCCCGATGAAGCGGACCGCCACGTTGCGCCGGTCGCGGAGGTTGTCGAGCGCCTGCCGGACCTGGGTCGTGAATGCCTCGGGCACGGCGGCCGTGTCGTCGTCATAGCGCAGCGGCACGATGAGGTTGCGGATGCGAGCCCTGCGGGCGTGCCCCTCGAGGTAGCGCATCTTGCAGACCGTCTCCATGCGGCAGACCTTGACGCGCCGGATGTCCTCGGCGACGACGACCTCCTCGTCCCGCAGCGCGGTGCCGACCTCGTCGTACCAGACCTCGACTTCCACGCGGCGGTTGAGGGCCCGCCCCTCATCGCTCGCATTCGTCGCCACCGGCTGCGTGTCGCCCGCCCATTCGTACGAGATGGCATCGGGCGGCAGGTCGAGCACCGACTTGAAATACTCCGCCACCTCGCCGGCACGCTCGCGCGAGAGGCCCGCATTGTCCTCGAACACGCGCGCGAGGGTCGACGACAGCGGCTGCGAGTCGGCATGGCCGACGAAATGGACGCGCAGGTTCCGGCGGTCGCGCATGCCGTCGAGGATCTCGCTGAGGGCCGTGACGTATTCAGGCGGGATCTGGGCCACGCCCGATTCGAACCGGATCGGAGGGACGACGTTCCGCAGCTTGACGGTCTCCAGCTTCTCGCCTTCGACCTGCCGGACTTCCAGCCGGTCGCCGCGCTCTTCATCGAGCACGGCGGGATCCTGTGCCCAGCGCGTGAACGTCTGGTCGTCGGAGAGGTGGCGTTCCGCCGGTTCCAGGATGGCCTCCTCGACCGGGCCCGAACGGGCCAGCGCCGGAAGCAGAAACGCGGCGAGCATCAGCAGCGAACGATGGCTGTTCATGGTGTTCACCTGCCCTCCGGCGCGGGTATCTCGGGCCGGTTTGGGGGTCCGCCGAGCCGCCAGAAAACCTCCCGCTCGATGGTCAGCCGGTAGCAGCAGTTCATCGCGGTCCAGGCCTCGGTGATCTGCCGCTCGACAGCCTCGACGCGCTGACCGACGAGAGCTTCGTCCTCGACGTCCGCGAGGTAGGCGAGCCGCAGCACCGCCGGCGCCTTCATGAGCTCTTCGACCAGCAGGCTGACCCGCCCGCGCCACTGGACGCGGATCTCGGTGCTGCCGGGCTCGAATACCGCGTCCGCCAGCTCGAATCCGACGACGCGGTGGATCGAGGCGCCGAAGTTGAAGCGCAGCGCCTTGCCGCGCGTCGCCCGCTTGATCTGCAGCTGGTCGCCCGAGAGCCGGAAGCCGCTGGGCAGCGTCCGGTCGTCGAGCTTCATCACGAAGTTGCTTCCACGGCGCTCGTCGGGCGTGACGGCGCAGGTGATGTGGTAGCGCCCGTACTGGTCGGTCGTCGCTGCGAGCCCGCGTGCGGTCACGACGCGCACCCCTGCGAGGCCGCCCTCGCCGTCCTCCTGCAGGCCGTTGCGGTTGACGTCGTCGAACACCTTGCCGGTCACGTCGGTGCAGTCGAAGGTGGGGTCCGGCGTCACGCGAACCGTCGCGGTGGCGATGCCCGACATCGCATTGCCGGTGATTCCCTGCAGCACCTGGGCGCGATTCACGAACTCGCCCTCGCCGACACCGGCCCCCACGGCGAGCAGCAGCTTCAGGGTGTGCTGGCCGTTGCTGGCGACGGTGAGGCCGCGCCAGGTCAGCTCGAGCCCGGCGACCACCGGCTCGGCGTCATTGCCATCGATGCGCGCCGAGCCTTCCACGTACCGGAAGCCGGCCGGAAAGCGGTCGAGGATCTCGACGTCGGTGAGCGGGAGGCCGGCCCTGTTGCTGAACGTGATCACGTAGGGTACGAGCTGTCCGCGCGTCACGTTCCGCAGTGGCGTCGTCTTCGTGATGACGAGCGCGCCGCTCACGTCCGGGTCGATCGGGATGTGGTTGTTGAAGATCTGCGCGGAACCGGGCACCGCGCTGTTGTCGAGCGTGAGATGCAGCTGATAGACCGTTCCTGTCGTGCGCGCCTGCACCGAGGCAGGCGGCGCGAACTCGGAGGCCTGCACCTCGCAGAACAGCGACGTGCCCGGGATCACGTCGTTGGCGGTGCCGGGACAGGCCGGCACCGAGAACGCGGCGGTCGAGTCGTCGGACGCCGGCGGGATGACCTGCGAGTAGCCCGCGACGTAGATGGAGTTGGCCGGGACGTCCACGCCGACCAGGTACGCGGCACCGCTCGGGCAGGCGGCGTCGCTGAAGTTCAGGTCGAACTTGTAGTAGCCGTCCGCAAGCGTCACCTGCCCCTGCTGCCGCTCGTCGTAGAAACAGGCGTCCGGGAGCGGCGCACCGCTCACCGCGCTCCGCAGGGTCAGCGTTGCGCCGGCAACCGGCGTCCGCGAGACGGAGTTGTAGACGACGCCGTTCGGGTCGATCGGCAGGTCTAGCCCGAGAACGTTCGCGCCGAACGGCACGACGATCTCGGAAATGCGCTGCAGCGCGTTCGTGAAGTCCGATGCCGCGGTGCCGAGCGGCGCCGTGTTGGCGCCGGCGCCGGGCGCCAGGAAGCGCACTTCGTACTGGTAGTTGACCTCGTCGTTAGGCGCCACGCCGACGATTCGCCAGGCTCCGTTGTCGTCGGTCAGCGCGGAGTGAATGAGGCCGCCGTCGCGGTACAGCTCGACCGACCAGCCGGCCAGGGCGCGCTCGCCGCGGTCCTGCAGGTCGTCGAAGTCGGCGTCATGCCAGGCCGCGCCCCCGAGCACGGCGATGCCCGGGATCGCCCCGACGACAATCGACGCGCTGGCGCTCGCAGTCTGCGGCGGCGTGTTCCAGTAGACGACGCCGGTATTGGTCACGGTCGTGCCCACTGCGACGTCCGGGTTGAGCGTCGCGCGGAACCGCAGCGTGACGGTCGCGCCGGGCTCCAGCGGGCCGTAAGTCGTGCCGTACTCCGCGGTGATCGTGGTGCCGGCGAAACTGACTCCCGTCGCCGCCCCGTTCAGCGTGGCGGACTCGTCCACGTACAGCAGGTATCCCGGGCTGTCCGCGTCGAGGTCGTCGCGAATGACGACTTCGTGCGCCGGCACGGCCGCGATGTTGGCAACCGTGACGACGTACTCGAGCACCGAGCCCGGTATCGCGGGACCGCCGCCAACCACCGCAACCGACTTTGTGATCGCGAGCTGCTGGCCGGCTCCCACGACGACCACCGTCGGCTCCGGGCCGGTTGCCGGGTTGCCGTCGCCGTCGGTCAGCAGGTCGCCGAGTTCGACGCTCGTCGCGACGGCCTGGTTGATGATGAGCGTGCCCGCCGGCGTGCCGTCGTCCACGCGCAACTCGAACTGCAGCACCGCGGCCGCGCCGGGCGAGAGCGTGCCGGCGCCGGCATCCGGCAGCGGCGGCGTCAAGTCGGAGGAACTGATGTCGATTCCCGAGGCGAGCGGCGGAACGCCTCCGTCCGGCTGCCCGACCGGCAGGCCATTCAGCTGGGTGGAATTCGCCACGTAGGCCGTGTTTGCAGGCACCTGGTCGGTCAGCACGACGCCGGTCGCGGGAACCCCACCGGAGTTCTGGACCGTGATCGTGTAGCGCAGCGTGTCGCCCGGATCGACGATGCCAGGCGAGAGCAGGTCGATCGACAGCTCGGCGCGCTTCTCGGCATAGAGCAGCGGGTAGTTGCCGATGATGTCGCAGGTCGGGTCATTGGGGATGTCGGTCGCCGGGTCGTCCGAAGGGTAATCGGCGATGTTGCTCTGCAGCGCCGAAACGAATCCCTGGTTGCAGATGATCGTGCGATCGATCACGTCCGGATCGACCACGACGTCGAAGGTGACCGTCGCGACGGTGGTTGGACCCGAGGACGGATCGGCCGGCATCGATCCCGGCGCGGGATCGGCCGGCGTCCGGATCGACGTGCCGTTCACCAGCGGCGAGAGCCCGCCGGAGTCGGCGAGCGGCGAGCCGTTCAAGGTGGTGCTGCCGGCGACGTAAGTCGTGTTCACCGGGATCGCGTCGCGCAACACGGCGTCCACGGCGTCGTCGTTTCCGATGTTGCGCACCGTCAGCGTGTAACGCAGGGTCTCACCGGCGAGCAGCACCGCGGGGTCTCCGGTCAGGTCGGTCGAGGTCTTCTGCACCTGGAACAGCGCGGAGGACGCGATCGTCACCCGCGTCGGATCCTCGTCGCCGGCGACCGAGGGATCGGCGGTGCCGTTGATGTTGGGGTCGTCGCTCTGCGCAAACGTGGATCCGTTCGCGAGCAGCAGCCGCGACTGGTTCGTGATGACGGTGCCATTGGCGAGCGCAGCGGCGAGCGTGACGTCGAACTGGACGATCACCTCCCCGCCCACGGGCAACGTTCAGGTTGCGTATGTCGACGACGCCGGCCTGGTTCGGGCCGCCCGTGGCGCTCGTGTTACTGACGTCCGCGCCCGCGGGATACGTGACCAGGCTGAGCGAGCCGGGAACGTATACAGCGAGGGGGTTGAGGGCGCCCAGCGCGTCGCGGATCCGGAAGCCGCTGATCGCCTGGTCGAAAGACCGGAAGCGCAGCGTGTACCGCAGCGTGTCGCCCGGCGTGGCCGTGGCGGCTGGTTCCGCGCCGGTGGTCAGGTCGGCGACCGTCTTCTCGAAGAAGTATCCCTCGAGCGCGGTGTTGACGGTGTGCGGGTCCTGGTGGTCGGCGATCGCCGGCGTACCGTCGGTCAGCGCGCGCGTGTACGGCTGGCGATCGGGATTGCTGCTGTCGCCGTTGAACCAGCGGATGGCGCCGGCCACGTTGGTCAGCGCGACGCCGTCCTGGGTGTCCACGTCGAGCTGGGTCCGGTACCGGACGACGAGCCGCTCGCCGGGTCCGATCACGGCGGCCGGAGAGACGAACGCGAGATCGAGCGTGCAGTCCGGCGCGCCGTCGTAACTCGCGCTATAGCCGCTGCCTGCCGCGAGAACGGGCTTGCCTGGCACCGGCGTGAGGCCGTCCGCGGCGAAGACCTGCGCGCTCAGGATCTCGGGCGGAATGTCGCACATGCCACCGGTCGCGCCGTCCGGCAGCAGGTCGCGCAGGCCCACGTCCCACGCGTCGGCGAGACCCGAATTCGTGACGTCGATGACGAACTCGCCCCAGGCGCCGAGATTCAGGGTCGCCGGGCCGGTCTTGGTCACGACCAGCTCCGGTGCCGCGATGGTCAGCGGCGGCGTGATGCCGTTCTCGCCGGGCAATGGCTCGTAGAATTCACCGTCGATCAGGCGGCCGAAGTCCCAGCGGGAGGTGTTGACGAACTGCAGCCCGTTCACGTTCGCCGGGTCGTCGTCGAGCACGACTGTCAGATCGATGACGATCTGCTCGCCGGCCGGGATGATGGTCCCCGATGAACCGAGCTCGAAAGTCAGGAGCCCGCCCACGTTCGTGAACGAGTAATCCGCGCCCTCGACGAGGGGCGTGCCGGTGCTCTCCCAGCGGATCGTGTGGCTGACATACGTGAGCTGCGCGGCCGACTCGTTGAGGTCGTCGGTCACGGTGATGCCGTGCAGGTCGTCGAGCGAGCCCTGGCCGCTGATGACCGTGCCGGTGATCGGGTCCCACATCACCGGCATCGTGAGCGTGTAGTTGAAAGGCACGCCGATCGTCGCCGTCGTCGTGCCGGCCGGGTTCTGCTTGTCGATCTTCTCGACCGGGATGAAGAGGTCCCGGCACTGCGGCTGGAGGTTGGTCGCGATCGTGCCGTTCGTGAACCACAGCCGGTGGTTATGGATGTGGTTGTCGTTGCACGACATCTGGCCGGTGAAATAGACGTTGTTGAATATGATCAGGTAGCGCTGCGAATTCGGGTCGCCCGGATCCGTGTCGAAGTTCGCGTTGGAGTCGAACGGGTTGGCCTGCGTGTAGTTCTGTACACGGCAGTCCTGGTCGATGTTCAGCTGGACCGGCGCCACCGTGCCTGCGGCGCCGTCGAGGACGCCGCCGGGATAGTCGGAGCAGTTCTCGGCACGCACCGGGAACGCGGCACCCAGCAATAGCAGTGCAGCGAGCAGCCAGTTGGCCGCCCGCATGCCCGTAGTACTCGTGCCGAATTCGCTGCTGGTCGTCATTTGTGCCCTCGTTCCACGAACCTGACGATGCGATCGCCATGGGACCGGAGCACTCCGTCGTACCGACTGGATTGCGGCGGTCCCGCCGTCATGGGGCCCTGCGGGGCCCGTTAGACCGGTGACTTTGCGTCGCCACCTTTCGGTGGCTTTGCCCTTGTCAACATCGCGTCGAATTCAGTTTCGTCAGTTCACTGGCAACCTCCGTCGTATGTCGTCCATGTGCCTTGCCGCCCGGCTCAGGCCGCCGGCAGGAAGTCGATCGGGTACACGATCGTCAACGCCTGGACCTCGGGCTTGGCGCCGAAGTTGATCGTGCGGACGCGGTCCACGACCTGCGCCGACAGATCGGGCGCGTCCATGTCGGATGACTGCAGCATGCACATCGACACGCTCCCGTCCGGCTCGATGGTGAGTTTCAGCACCATCTGGCCGCGCAGTGTCGGGTCCTTGCGCAGTTCGCGGTTGTAGAGGCGATAGAACGCCGCCTTGTAGCGGTCGAACACGATCTGGATTTCCTCGTCGGTGCGCGAGGAGCCCGGCCCGCCGCGCGCAAGCGGCCGGTCGGATCCGCCGCCGATCGCCGCGATCGCGCTCGAGGCGCGGCCGACTTCGACGCCCTGCATGCCGCGACCGCCGGAACCGCCGCCCGGGCCGGCGTTGCGGCTGATGGCGGCCAGGTTGATGCCGCCGCTCGATCCCGGGGCGTTGCTCGTCAGCATCGAGCGTTCGGGAAGTCCGGCCGCCGTGTCGTCGGCCGCCTTGACCTGCCTGGAGCCGAGGCGGTCGCTCACGCGCGAATCCTTGAAGGACGCCAGCTTCTCGCGGAATGCCAGGATGCCCTGCTCCGGTTTTGGTTCGGCCGGCGCGGCTGCAACCGCTTCCGGCTGCACCTCGTCCACGATCACAGGCTTCGGCTTCTGCTTCTCGACCGGCTGCTCGGCAAGCTTCACTTCCTCCGGCGGCTTGATTTCCTGGCGCACCGGCGTGGGCGGCTTCGACCGCTCCTTGACCAACATGCGCACGATGCGGTCCGGGACCTTCGCGACCTCGTCGGCATCGGGGAGGGGCAGGTCGATCATCGGAAATACGATGGCAAGCAGCATGCAGAAGAGCAGCGAAGCTGCCAGCGACTTGCGGTAACGCCGGTCTTCCTCGCCGCGACGCGTCCACGGCATGACCAGCTCGCGCGCCGGCAGCTCCTTGAGCTCGCGCTCGATGATCCAGTCGAGCTTGCGAAGCTCCTCCTCTTCCTGCGCCTCGAACAGGTCGTCCTCGATGATGCCGGCCTGGAACTCGTGCTCCCGGATCCGCCCGATCAGCGACCGGCGCCTGTCCTCGATGCCGCCGACGTGCTTCCCGAAAACGTTGGAGCGGTCGCGCGCGCGGCGCAGCTGCTCGTCGGCCGACGACACGTCGCGCTCGCCCCAGAACAGGCCGGCTCCGCCCGTCTCACGCAGCTTCTCGAGCGCGTCGCAGGCGTCGGACACGAGGCCGTGCTGTTCACGCTGCGGCGCGAGGGCCGCGAGCTCGGCCTCGGCGCCGCGCAGGTCCGCGACGAGCCCGTCGAGCTTCTCGCGGACCTCGGCAAGCTGCGGCAGGAGCGCCTGGCTGTCCTGGTTGGTCTCGGAATCCATGGAAGCACCTGCGGCTTGGAATTGTGGGTTGCGCGCTCACGTCATGACCTCAGGTCGCGGCGGCGCCGTGGATGCCGGCGGGCCTGTCCTTCTGGATCACCGCCAGCGAGATGCGGCCGTAGGCCGCCGAGGTGCAGGTCGCCATCACCTTCTTGACCACTTCGTAGGGAAGCGACTTGTCGGCCACGACCGTGATCTCGCGGCTTGCGAGCGCCGCCTGCTGCGACTCGGCGTCTGCTTCGACGCCGACCATCGGCCGCGCGAGCACCGCCAGCAGCGGCCCGATGTACGCCTCCTCGGCCCGCTCTACTTCGGCGATGTCCGCCACGAGCTCGCCCTGCACGAACAGCTGCTCGCGGGTGATCATCACCACGACCGACTGGTTTGGCAGCACATCCGCCGTCGACTGCGGGATCTCCACACCCTTGGAGTTCTGCACGACTTCGACGTCAACGGAATAGACGAGCAGGAAGGCCACCATCACCGAAAGGATGTCGATCAGGGGAATCAGGTTGAGCTCGGCGTCCTCACGCTTGTGCAGGTGATGGTCCCTGCTGCCGCGGTTCCGGCGGATCATGGGGCATCTCCCAGTGCGATGTCGGTGAAGAGCGCGACGCGCCCTGGGCGGGCGTCGTCCACGCCCGGGTTCACGGCGGCCCCGGTCGCGACTCCGCCCGCCGCGGGTTTATCGGCGCTGCGGATCGTGTCCATGACCTGGATCAGGTCGTCGTACTCGACCCTTGGCTCGAGCAGGATGGACGCGTCGTCGACGTCCGGGTGCTCCTGCTTGAGGGACTGCGCCAGCTTCGAGAGCTCCGCGAGGTCGTATTCGCCGCCGGCCTTCGGGACCGTCGCGATGACGGACGTCCCGTTGGTCAGCTCGAATCCGCCGGACCGCAGGATCACTTCCAGCCGGAACTCGGGCTCGGTCGTCGCGGGCCCGCCGTCGGCGCTCGGCAGTTCCAGCTCCATGATCGTGATGCGTGAGAACACCGCGGTCATGAGCAGGAACGTGACCAGTACCGTGAAGATGTCGATCATCGGCACGAGCAGCAGCTCCGACGGCTTTTGCACGCGCCGCGCTTTGTTGTGGCGCATGTCGCTTCCTCAGCTCGCCTTCGCGAGTTCGAGAACGCTCGCGCGGGCGTGCGCGCGGGCCGCCAGCGCATTCAGGAACTTGACCGACGCGGTCTCGATCCCGTCGATCAGCTCCGTGGTCTTGGTCTGCAGCAGCGCGTGCAGGAACAGCAGCGGTACCGCGGTCACCAGGCCGAAGGCCGTGCAGTTCATGGCCTCGGAGATGGATGCCGACAGCAGGTTCGCCTTCTCCGCCGGGTTCACGGTCGCGACGGCCGCGAACGCGTGGATCAGGCCGCTGACGGTGCCGAGCAGGCCGAGCAGCGTCGCGAGGTTCGCGAACGTCGCCAGGTAGTGAGTGCGCTTCTGGAGCAGCGGGATGCTCTCCATCATGCTCTCCTCCATCGCCTTTTCGACGTCGTCGCGCCGGCGCACCGTGCCCTGCAGCGCGAGGCCGATCGACAGGAGCCGCGAGATGACCGTGTCATCCTTGCTGGTCGCTTCCCGCGCCTTGTCGAACTCGCCGCGCATCAGGAACGGCTCGACCTTTGCCCAGGCGGCGCGGTTCCTTGCGCCCGTTCGCACCAGTGTCACGTAACGCTCGGCTGCGATGGCGGCGCCGACGGCCGCGACGACCAGGATCGGGTACATGAATGCACCGCCCTGGGCGAAGAAGTTGACGATTGTGTAGAAGATGTCCACGGTTCGATTCCTCTTGAAGCAGCAGTTGGGTGTAGCGAAACGATCCTCAGACGAACGAAAGCCTGCGGGCCGGCCTCACTCCGGGCCCGACCGGATGTCGTAGTAGTCGAGCTCGCGCATGAAGACCTCCCGGTCCACCGGGCGGCGCGAGCCATCGAGATTCTCGTCGAGGCCGAGCGGGTCGCCGATCTCCGAGCTCTTCCACGGCACGATCACGAGCGCCTTGGGCGCCTCCTGGTTCCCCAGGATCGAGATGCCGGACAGGGTCTTGCTGCCGGCCGCTTCCGGCTTCGGCTGCGCCACTGCGACCTGTGCGGTCTCCGCGGCAGCCGGCGACGCCGCCTCGTCGACAGCGGCCTCGTCCGCGCGACTTGCGGCTCCGGCGACCATGAATGCGAGCAACATCGTTCGGCGCAACATGCGTCCTCCTAGATTCCCGACCGTGCCTTGAGGTCGGCAATCCACTTCGTGGCGTCCGGGTCATCCGGCACGGCGCGGCTGTACGCCTCGTAGTGCGCCATCGCGCAGCCGGCGTCCGCCAGGTACAGATCGCAGAGGATCGCCAGGTTGCGGTGCGCGAAGTGGAAGCCCGGCGAGATCACGAGGGCCTTTTCATAGGCCGCGCGCGCCTCGGCGAAGCGGCCCTTGCGGCGCAGGACGATGCCGAGCTCGTTGTTGGCGACAGGATGATCCGGGTTGATGGCGAGCGCCCTGCCGAGACTTTCTTCCGCGCGATCCAGCTCGCCCGCGCGCGCGTACGCGATGCCGAGGTCGATGTGCGGCGCGATGGCCGAGGGCTCGTTTTCGGTGACCTTGACGAGCATCGAGATGCCCGGCGCCGAATCCTGCCGCACGAGGAGCTGCAGCGCCCGATCGTAGTCGGCGCGCACCTCGCTGCTGACCCGAATGTCCTGCGTTATCGTGAACCCCGTGGCGTCGGGCACGATCTCGACCTTCGGCGGCCGCTTCGCAGCGAGCGCCGGGCCGGCGCAGGCGCAGGCCAGGACCGCAGCGCCCACGCGCGCCGCCAGTCGAACCGTGCGGGGCCTGTCAGAGGGCGCCCGCAAGGGACACCTCCACTGCCTGCGCCTCGGGCTCGACGCTCGTCGTCTGCGGATCCTCTGCCACCGGTGCCTGCGTCGATGCGGATTGGGGAGCCGGCGGCATGACGTAGGCATAGCGCTCGATGGAGCCGAGGTAGCCGCTCGACAGCTCCGACTTTGCATAGCGCACGGGCAGGAGCTCCGCGAGCCGGGCCAGGCTCTTGTCCGTCCACGAGTTAAGCGTGCCGCGGCGCAGGAGCTCCACGTTCTTCTCGTGGATCGCGATGGACTGCTCCTCGAAGGGGAAAGCCTCCTCCTCGAGCGCGAGCTCGTAGTCCGCAAGCTCCGCGTCGGACATCCCGGCCGGACGTTCGGACGACATCAGCGAGCGGCTGAACCCGATGTGGATTTCCCCGAGGTAGTAGGTCGCGGCCGCGGTCACCTCGCCGATCTCGTAGTCGATCAGCCGCTCGAAGGCGTCCACGGATTCGTCCATCAGCCGCTTCTTCTCCACCAGGCTCGTCTCGAAAGGCTGGCGCAGCTCGAAAGCGGCGAAGTCGCGATAGAGCCGCTCCGTGAGGACGAGCGCTGAGCGCCCGGCCAGCGTCCGGGTGCGGCTGGTGCGGTCCGGCCCGGCCTCGGCGTCGAGCCGGACGATTTGCCCGAGTTGCTCCAGGTAGAGCGTGTCGTCGTGCGCCGCCTGGTGGAAGCCGGCGATCTTGAAGCGTGTCTCGATTGCGGCGTCGATCGGCCGCGGGAACTGCTCGACGTAGCGTGAGTAGGCAGCGAGTGCCTGTGCGGTCGCCCCGGACTTCTCGTAGAGCTCGCCCGCGACCAGCAGCGCCTCCCCCTGCATGGCCGGGTCGGCGGATTCCGTCGCGACACGCTCGAATTCGCCGGCCGCGCGCGCCAGCTGGCCGTTCTCGCGGTAGACGGAAGCGAGCTGCCGCGTCGCCTCCCGGTTCAGCTCGTGGTCCGGCCAGTTGGTCCGGAACGCTTCGAGTACTGCGGCCGCAGCGGTCCAGTCCTGCAGCCGGATGAGCGCCGCGGCGGCGTCGTACTCCGCCGAGGCCCGGATCTGCGACGCCGGTGCCGCCTTCCCGACGCGCAGGAAATTGTCGGCCGCCGCGCGGTAGTCCTGCGCGGCGTTCGCCTGCTCGCCCTGCTTGTAGATCGTCGCCGCGAGGTTGTCGACCAGCGCCTGCCGGTCCTTGTCGTCGGTCGGCGTGTGCACCAGCACCTGGCTGTAGGCCTGCTCCGCCTGCGGGTACTCGCCGAGCTCGAGCGACGAGTGCGCCACCACCGTGAAGGCCGCGCGGCGCAGCGCGGGCTCGGCGGCCGGATAGCCGTCGATCAGCTTCTGCGCGGCGGCGATTGCCGGCCGGAAATCCTTCATGCCGTACAGGTCGTCCGCGGCCGCGCCGAGAACGGTCGGTGCCTGCTCGTGCCCGGGAAATGCATCGGCGAACCTGAGCGAGCTCGCGACCGTGGCGACGCGAACTGTCGTCCTGCCGGGCCTCGCCGGCGCCCTTCAAGTCCTGCCTGTGGGCATAGATCGCGGCATAGCCGGCCGCCGGGGATTTCTCGTGCGCCGGGTAATCGTATGCGGTCCGCTCGTACTCGAGCGCGGCCTCGCCGAAGGCCCCGTTCTCGAGCAGGAGGTCCGCGAGCTGGTAGTTGATGGGCGGAGACTCCGGGTCCTGCGGGAACGACGCCAGGAACTCGCGGTACCAGCGCAGGGCCTCGACGTAGTTCGCCGGCTTCTCGGCGGCGAGCTCCGCGTTCTGGTACAGGGCGTGGTGGTGAGCCGCGAGGTCGCGGAGGTTGCCCTTCAGGTAGCTGAGCACCTCGGGCGACGCGGCTACGTCGAAGTGGCGCCAGTAATCCGCCTGCAGTCCGTAGGTCGCCGCGAATTCTTTCTTGGCTTCCAGCACGAGCTTGGGGAACTTGCCCTCGGTGAAGACCTCGATCACGCGCATGCTGAAATGGGGCGACGAGCGGTGATACGGGTTCTGCGCCACGAACAGGCGGTAGGTCTTGGCCGCGTCGTCGTAACGAAGCTTTCCGAGGTAGAACTCGCCCAGGTTCGCGTAGATGCGGTCTTCGTAGTCGCGGCGCCCGTTTTCCGCGAAGTACTCGCGCACGACGTCGGGCCCGCCGAGGTTGGAGAAGCCGAGGCTTATGACCCGGAACGTGTCCGCGACCCGCCGCTCTTCGTCTTCCGCGTGCTCCTGCTCGAAGTCGTAGCCCGTGGAAACCTTGTAATCGAGCAGCGCCATGAACCGATGCTGCGCCTCGTCGTAGAAATCCTGCTTGTAGAGCGACCAGCCGAGCTTGTAGAGCGCGAACTCGTAGTACGAGGAGTCGGGACCGAGCCCGATGATCGCCGCGTAGGCCGATTCGGCCTCGCGGAATTTCCGGCGCGTGAAGTAGAACTCGCCACGCCGGTACTGCACCTCGTCGTAGTGAGCCGAATGCGGATTCGTGGCGATGAGGCTCTGCATCGTCTCCATGGCTTCTTCGGTCCGCCCCAGCTCGTCGTACGCGCGCGCCTTCTGGTACAGCACCTGGTCGTTGTGCTCGTAGGCCGGATACTCGGCGAGCAACCGGTCGTACAGCGCGATGGCCTCGAGCGCGGCGGACGGGTCCGCAGGCTCCGGACCGGCAGGCGCCGGCAAGCCCGTCGCCGCGGTCGTGCGCGCTTCGAACTCCTGCTCGGACTCGGGGGTCGCGCCGCCCGCAGCCGCTGCCGTGAGTGCCGCGCCTTCGGTGTTCGCGGTGATCGCGGCGCGCTCCGGAGCCTCCATCTCGACGATCCGCCCGTCGCCATTGATCCCGAACTGCTTCTCGATCTGCAGGTCGGCAAGCCTGCGCATGGCCTCGGGAGTCAGCTCCGTCTCGGGCGTCTCGTCGAGGAAGCGGCGGTAGCCCTGCATGGCCTGCTCGAGCCCTTCGGTCACGGGGACTTCCGCCGCGTCGGGCTTGATCGAGTGCAGCTCGGCGAGCGTGCTCTTCTGCGGGCTCGCGGCACAGCCTGCCGCCAGCGCAGCCGACACTGCGAGCGCGAGTGCGGTCCGGCGGCTCATTTCCCGGCCTCTGCGGGCTGCGATGCGCGCGCGCGGTCGTAGCTGTCGGCGACTGCGTAACGCGCCTGCGTCTGCTGCGCGACCAGGCGCTCGCGCCGTGCCCTGAGCTGGTCGATGGCGACCATTTCGATCGCGTGTCCCTGGCGGGCCATGACGATCGTCACGCGCTGGAGCGCCGCGTCGACGCGGTCCCGCAGGCGCGCAAGGCCGGCGTCGTAGCCGACATAGCTGTGCGTCGCCGCCTGCCGCGCCCGTACGAACGAGCCATACCTCGCCTTGAGGGCATCGACGTGCTGGTCCAGCTCGAACAGGTGTTCGTGCGCATCCGTGAGCCGCGCGTGATACTCGGTCTCCAGCCGCCAGGTCAGTGCGCCGCGCAGGCGGGCGAGCCGATCGAGCTCCGGCGCCCCTCCCTCGCCTGTTTCCCGCAGCTGGCCGTCGAGGGTGTCGATGCGCTCCAGCAGGGTCCTCTCGTCGGCCGTCGCGAGATAGTCGGGGCGCGGCGCGGTCAGCATCGAGTGCAGGCGCGTCGCGATGCGCTCGCGCTGCTCGAGCCGCACGCGCATGTGCGAGTCGAGCTCGCGGAACTCGGCATCGATGCCGGGCAGGATCGGTTCGTAGTTCGCGGCGCGCAGGCGGATGATGTCCTCGAACGCGTCGAAGCTCGTCCGCCACGCCGCCAGTCTCGTGCGAAGATCCTCGAGGTCGAGGTAATTCTGCAGTGCCGTCTGGAAGTCGTGTGCGGCCATCAGGTCGGTCAGGTAGAAGGTCTCGGGCGACTCGGGAAGCTGTCGGAGCCGGACCACCCAGCTGCGGTCCTGGCGCGTCTCCTCGCGCGTCAACGCCTCCAGGAATCGGCCTTCGCGGATCGCCGCAATCGAAGAGTCGACCTTGCCGATCTCGCCGCTGTAGGTTTCCAGTGCGTGGCCGTACAGCAGTGCCGCGCGCCCGTGCGCCTCGAGCTCGGCAAATGCATGCGGATACGCGAGCAGCGCCTCCTGCACCGCCACGTCCGTCGGGTCGCGCTCGACGAGGATGCTCCACGGCACCAGGGCGCGCTCGTTCCGTCCGGCCGAGACCTCGGCCCAGCCGGCGCGCAGCAGGGCCTGGTTGGAGAACGGCCCGTCGAGCCGCACGCGGTCGAGCGTCTGCTGTGCGCGCGTGTAGTCGGCCGCCTCGAACAGCATCGTGCCGAGCACGAGGTTCGACTTGTCGCGGATGGCGAGGTCGGCGCGCTCGCGTGCCTTGATCCGGCCGGCGCGGTCGAGCTGCTCGATCGCGTCGACCTGGTCACCGTCCTGCAGCAGCGCAATGCCGAGGTTGTACGCGCCGAACGCCGCGAGTTCGCCGGAATCCGGCAGCTGCTTCAGCACCTCGACCGCATCGTGAGGCTGGCCGCCCGCCAGGTAGACGTTGGCGCGCAGGAACTCGACGTCGTCGCGGATTCCCTCGGGCACCTCGCCGTCAATGCGGGCAAGCGCGTGCAGGGCCTCTTCGATCTGGTCTTTCTGGAAGTGGATCCTGGCCAGGCGAAACGCAGCTTCGTTCCGCACCGGCTCCGGGACGTTGCCCTCTAGCACCGCGCGGATCGCACGTCCGGCACGATTGTGCATGCGGTAGTTGAGCTCGAAGTCGCCCACCGAGAACTCGGCGCCGTTGATGTGGTAGTGCAGCGAGCCGAGCGCCGGTTCGTCGAGCCCGTAATGCTGCGCGAGCTCGGTGTCGAGCCGCACGAGCGCATCGAAGAACTCGCCCTGGTTGGCCTCGAACAGCGCCTCGCCGAAGTGCAGGTCCCTGAGCTCGGCGCCCGCGACCGGGCCGGCCGCGAGCGAGGCGGCGACGGCGAGAACGGCACGACGGAGCTGAGCGCAAGCCATGGCTCACCAGTTCCCGAGCTCGATCGGGCTGCGGCCCGCGCCGGGGCCGGACACCGTCAGGCCGACCAGCTTGGGACCGACGCCCTTGTCGAAACTGAATTGCCCGGTGTGGCTGTAGTCGGCGCCGCCCTCGAGCTTCCCGCCCACGGACACGTCGAGCACGTGCGCGCCGGTCGGGACGTTGCCGACGTAGAGGCGCTGGACGCCGCCTTTGCGCAGCGCGTCCAGTTCCTTGAAGCTGTAGATGTAGTGCGCGACGAGCTCGCCATCGATGCGGACCTGCACCGCGTCGAGCCGGACCGAGTCGCCTTGCGCCAGGGCGACGAACACCGCGAGCTGCGTACCCGACGGGTACAGGAGCTTTTCCTCCAGCAGGTTCAATTCCGCGGCGATGCCGAGCACGTCGGTCTTGATGTCCTGGACCTGCTCGTCGAGGCCCTTCATCTGCTCGCGGTCCATTTCCTCGGCGCGCGCGACCGCGATGCCAAGGCAGAGCAGCAGGGAGACCGCGAGGAAAAGTCGGATGATCAGCGGCATGGCGTGGCCCTCTCGCATCACTCGCCCCGTAAAAAGATCCTGGGCAAAGCAACCGATCGGGCCCGCGGTGGGCTCAGATTCCGGCGGTCCCGCTATCGTGGGGCTGGTGCCCGTTAGACCGGAGACTTTGCGTCGCAGCCTTTCGACTGCTTTGCCCTTGACTGAATCGCGGTGCGACTATTGTCTCAGTTCGCCCGCGCAGGTGTGACGGAGTCCTCAATTCAAACGTGACCTACGTCGCGGGCGTCAGTCGCCCCGCGTCCGGCGCAGTCAACCACGAATATGTAACGACGGAGCACGCGACCGGTTTTGACGTAACCGGCGCGCGCGCGGGGACGTGATGCAGCGCGACAGGGTTTGCGGGATGATTGTTCACGTGGATCGTGACGAACACATCCTGCTCGAATCGGATGAGCGCGAGGTTCCGACCCTGGAAACTTCGCGCAGGGTCCACGCGCGCATCGTTCTTCCGGGCGACAGGTGGCGCCCCGCGCTGGAGCTGGCATTGATCGATTACTTCTTCCTCTCCGTGCGAACGGCCCGCGCGCGCAGCGCGCGCTACGTCTTGGACCTGCGCCACGTCGATTCCTCGATCCGTCTCGCCCGAAAGCTTGCGTGGAGCTGGATTGCGCTAGGTGCCGTGTTCCTGTTGCTTGCAATCCTCGGCATGCGAGGCATTGGCGCGTCCACTGCGCCGTGGTGGCGGCACGAATGGCTTTCCGCCACGGTCGCGTTCCTTTTGGTCGCGGCCGCGGCAATGTACGCGGCGGTGCACGGGACCTCGGAAACGCTGACGCTCTTCAGCCCGCACGGGCGGGCAAAGTTCCTGTGCCATTCGGGGAGGCCCGGAACATTGCGCGCGTTCCGATCATTCCTGCCGCGCCTCGAGGCGCACCTGCGCATCGCCGGTGCCCGCCGACGCCCCGGAGCTGATCATTTGCGGGACGAGATGCGCGAGCACTTCCGCCTTAAGGAGGCCGGCGTGCTGTCCGAGGCGGAGTACGAGGCCGCCAAAAAAGGATCCTGGCGACGCACGGACTCACGGCCGCTGGTGGGGGAACCAGGAAGCCGTCCGCTCGCGTCACGTTGCGAGGAGAAACCCGCAGTCAGGCTCCGAGAATAGTGAGTCCGCCGCGACGCGGGGTTTCCGAGCGAACGTCATGTCTCGCGGCTCCGCCTTCGAAGACGAAGGCTAATGCCGATTGCTCGCAGTGCCGGCCGACGCCGTCAGGTGCACACACCCATGGCTTGCCGATAGGACTGGGTAACATCGGCGCTTCAGTGGACGATCAGCCGCGATTTCAGGGGAGAGCCGCGACAAAAAGAAACCCCGCCATTCGGCGGGGTTTCCGTGTCGACCGTAAAGCCGAGCGGCCTTACATGTCCATGCCGCCCATGCCGCCCATGCCGCCGCCGCCCATCGGCGGGTGGTCGTGCTCCTCCTTCGGAGCCTCGGCCACCATCACTTCGGTGGTCAGCAGGAGGCCGGCGACGGACGCGGCGTTCTGAAGCGCCAGTCGCGTGACCTTGGTCGGATCCAGGATGCCCATCTCGATCAGGTCGCCGTACTCGCCGGTCGCAGCGTTGTAGCCATTGCTGCCGCGGCTCTCGCGCACCTTGGCGAGGACGACCGAGCCGTCTTCACCGGCGTTCTGCACGATCTGGCGCAGTGGCTCCTCGATCGCGCGGGACAGGATGCGGATGCCGACGTTCTGGTCCTCGTTGAGGCCGGTCAGCTTCTCCAGCGCCTTCTGCGCGCGCACGAGCGCCACGCCGCCGCCCGGGACCACGCCCTCTTCGACCGCGGCACGTGTCGCGTGCAGCGCGTCCTCGAGGCGGGCCTTCTTCTCCTTCATCTCGATCTCGGTGGCCGCGCCGACCTTGATGACCGCGACGCCGCCCGAGAGCTTCGCAACGCGCTCCTGCAGCTTCTCCTTGTCGTAGTCCGAGGTCGCCTCCTCGATCTGGCGGCGGATGTTCTCGACCCGCGACTTGATGTCGCCCGGCTTGCCGGCGCCGTCGATGATCGTCGTGTTTTCCTTGTCGGCGACGACCTTCTTGGCCTTGCCGAGGTCGTTGAGCGTGGCCTTCTCGAGCGTCAGGCCCACTTCCTCCGCGATCACGGTGCCGCCCGTCAGGATCGCGATGTCCTTCAGCATTTCCTTGCGGCGGTCGCCGAAGCCCGGCGCCTTGACCGCGCAGACCTTCACGATGCCGCGGATGGTGTTGACCACGAGCGTCGCGAGCGCCTCGCCCTCGACGTCCTCCGCGATCACGAGCAGCGGCTTGCCGGCCTTCGCGATGCCCTCGAGCAGCGGCAGCATCTCGCGGATATTCGAGATCTTCTTGTCGTACAGGAGGACGTACGGGCCCTCGAGCTCGCTGGTCTGGTTCTGGGCGTTATTGATGAAATACGGCGACAGGTAGCCGCGGTCGAACTGCATGCCCTCGACCACTTCGAGCTCGTTCTCGAGGCCGGAGCCCTCCTCGACCGTGATCACGCCTTCCTTGCCGACCTTCTCCATGGCCTCGGCGATCTTCTTGCCAATCGCCTCGTCGCTGTTGGCCGAGATCGTGCCGACCTGGGCGATCGCCTTGGAGTCCTTGCAGGGCTTGGAGAGCTTCTTGAGCTCCTCGACCGTCGCGGTGACCGCCAGGTCGACGCCGCGCTTGACGTCCATCGGGTTGATGCCCGAAGCGACGGCCTTCATGCCCTCGCGGATGATCGCCTGCGCGAGCACGGTCGCGGTCGTGGTGCCGTCACCCGCCTCGTCCGAGGTCGAGGACGCGACCTCCTTCACCATCTGCGCGCCCATGTTCTCGAACTTGTCCTTCAGCTCGATTTCCTTGGCGACGGAGACGCCGTCCTTGGTGACGGTGGGGGCGCCGAAGCTCTTCTCGAGCACGGCGTTGCGCCCCTTCGGGCCCAGCGTCGCCTTGACGGCGTTCGCGAGCAGGTTGACGCCGCGGACCATGCGGGTGCGCGCGTCGTCGGAAAAACGGACTTCCTTGGCTGCCATGATTGCGTGTTCCTCTGGATTACTTTTCGATGACGGCCATGACATCTTCCTCGCGCATCACGAGGAGGTCTTCGCCGTCGACCTTGACTTCGGTTCCGCCGTATTTGCCGAACAGGATCTTGTCGCCGACCTTGAGGTCGAGCGGACGGACGTTCCCGTTCTCGAGAATCTTGCCCTTGCCGACCGCGATGATCTTGCCGCGGATCGGCTTCTCGGCCGCCGTATCGGGGATCACGATGCCGCCAGGGGATTTGCGCTCTTCGTCTTCGCGCTTGACGATCACACGATCATGAAGCGGACGGATCTTCATGGTTCAGCACTCCTTGGATGATTCGCAGTAGTTGCCCGGGACAGCCAAGTCTTTTGCCTTAGCACTCTCCCTGATCGGCTGCTAATGATAGGGCCGGCGGACTCAAATTCAAGCACTCTCGGAGGTCGAGTGATAACGACATGTAACCCGTTGATTTTACAGCCCGCTCTGGTGCTGCCAAGACCGCCCGCGGGCGGCGGCGATGGAAAAATCGGGTGCGGTGTCGCGACAATCCGGCGACAGACGTCTAACCTGTCGCCCGCATGAAAAAACTCAGGCATGCCCTCGCCCTCGTCGGACTCATCCTTTCCGGTGTCGCTGCGGCGCAGGGACTGCTCGGGCCGGTCTCCAACGAGGATCAATTCCTGCCGGTGGACCAGGCCTTCGTCTTCACTGCGATGGCCGACGGCGGCGACCGCGTCCTGCTCGACTGGCAGATTGCGCCAGGCTATTACCTGTACCGCCATCGCACCTCGGCCAGGACGGCGACGCTCGGCTTTACGCTCGGCGAAATCGCGATGCCGGACGGCAAGAAGAAAACGGATGAATTCTTCGGCGATGTCGAGGTGTATTACGGGATCCTGAGCGCGACCGTGCCGGTGACGCGTCCCGAGGGCGCATCGGCGTTCGAGATCCAGGTGACCTACCAGGGCTGCGCGGACGCCGGGTTGTGTTACCCGCCGGTGACCAAGACTGTCGCCATCGACATGCCCGCGCCCGGCACGCTGCCGGCGAGCGATGCGGCGCCGATGGTCTCCGAGCAGGACCGGTTGTCGAGCCTTATTTCAGGCGGCAGCCTGTTCGCAATCATGGCGAGCTTCTTCGGCTTCGGCCTGCTGCTCGCCTTCACGCCCTGCGTGCTGCCGATGATTCCCATCCTTTCCGGCATCATTGCCGGCCAGGGAGATGCGGCGACCCCGAGGCGGTCGTTCCTGCTGTCCGTGACGTACGTGCTCGGCATGGCACTCACTTATACGGTCGCAGGCGCCGCCTTCGCCGCCGCAGGCCAGCAGGCCCAGGCCTTTTTCCAGCACCCGTGGATCATCATTGGTTTCGCGGCGCTGTTTGTCGTCCTCGCGCTCGCGATGTTCGGCCTGTTCGACCTCAAGATCCCGTCGGCGATCGAAACCCGGCTCGCGGGACTGTCGGGCCGACAGAAATCGGGCAGCTTCGTGGGCACGGCCGTCATGGGCGCGCTCTCGGCCCTCGTCGTCACCGCCTGCGTCGCACCGCCGATGGTCGCGGCCCTGGCCGTGATCGGCCAGACCGGCGATGTCCTTCGCGGCAGCCTGGCACTCTTCGCCATGGGCATCGGCATGGGCGCGCCCTTGCTGCTGGTCGGTGTTGCGGGCGGCCGTTTCCTGCCGCACGCGGGCCCGTGGATGACGACGGTCAAGGCCCTGTTCGGCGTGCTGTTCCTCGGGGTCGCGGTCTGGATGCTCGAGCGCGTCCTGCCGGGCTCGCTGACGCTGGCGCTGTGGGCCCTGCTCGTCATCGTCGGGGGATATTATTTCGGCGGTTTCGGGCGCACCGGCGCCGCCAGTGAAGCCGGCCGTCTGATCGCACGGGGCCTCGGGCTCGCCGCCATAGTCTGGGGCGTGATCATGCTGCTGGGAGCCGCCGCGGGCGGGCACGACCCGTTGCAACCGCTGCGTGGGGCCTCGCTGCCGGGCTTTGGCGGGACGTTGGCCGGGAGCCAGGCGGAGGTACTGCCGTTTCGCAAGATCGCCTCCGTCGAGGATCTCGACCGCGAGCTCGTGGCCGCACAGGCGGCGGGCCAGCCCGTCATGCTCGACTTCTATGCGGACTGGTGCGTGTCCTGCAAGGAGATGGAGAAGTACACCTTTTCCGTGCCTGACGTGCAGAAGGACCTCGCCGGGTTCGTGCTGCTCAAGGCCGACGTGACCGCGAACAACGAGGCCGACCAGGCCCTGTTCCGTCGCTTCGGCGTCTACGGACCGCCCACCACCGCGTTCTTCGGCGCGCACGGCCGTGAATGCCGGCCGTTCCGGCTCGTCGGTTTTGTCAAGGCGGATGACTTCCGTTCGCATCTCGCGCGCTTCGCGCGAGAATGCTGACGATGGGACCGACCGGCCGCTGGATCCTCGTACTGCTGCTCGCGCTCGGCGCCGGCTTCGGCGCTTATCGCCTCGCGAGCCGCGGCGGCACGAGTCCCGAGCCCGCTGTGGCGACACCGCTCGCGCCCGCACCCGCCGCCCCTGCGACCGTCATTCCCGAGCGGCGCCCGGAGATCACGCTGGCCGACCGCAGCGGCAAGCCCCGCGCCCTCTCGGAATGGAACGGGAGGCCGCAGGTCATCAACTTCTGGGCGACCTGGTGCGCCCCCTGCCGGCGCGAAATCCCGATGTTGAATGCGCTGGCCAAAGACGGCGCCTGGCCTGAGATCGTCCTGGTCGGGATTGCCGTCGATTTCCGCGAGGACGTGTTGCGATACCTCGAGGCGACGCCGATCGACTACATGGTCCTGATCGGCGAGCAGGACGGGCTGGATGCGGCACGCGCGTTCGGCGTCGAGTCCCTGGGCCTGCCGTTCACGGCGTTCGTGGATGCATCGGGCCGCATCGTCACCATCCATGTGGGCGAGTTGCACCGGCCGCAGGCTGACGTCATCCTGTCGATCGTCCGCGAGGTCGATGCCGGCACGATCGACCTGAAGACCGCCCAAGCCCGGATCCGGGCGGATGTCCCCAAGATCAGCTAGATTGGCGCCAGTTCGACGGCGTTCGATGCATTTTTGCCGCTTTTTCTGGACAACTCGACGATTGTCCGGTTGAATGGCGCGACCTCTGACGGGGATGCAGAGGAATAAAGGCCGTCGATGCCCCGAATCCTGCTCATCAATGGGCCCAACCTGAACCTGCTGGGCCGCCGGGAACCGGGGTGGTACGGCGACGTGACGCTTGCCGCCATCGAAGAGCGGCTGCGGGCCCTCGCCACGAAGCGCGGGGCGGCGCTCGAGAGTTTCCAGAGCAATGCTGAGCACGAGCTGGTCGACCGGGTCCAGGCGCTCGCGGCCTCGCCGGTCGACTTCGCGATCGTGAATGCGGGCGCCTTCACCCACACCAGCATTGCGCTCCGCGATGCCCTGCTGGCGGTCGGTGTGCCCTTCATCGAGGTGCATCTGTCCAACGTGCACGCGCGCGAGCCTTTCCGCCGGCACTCGTATTTTTCGGACATCGCGGCGGGCAGCATCGTCGGCCTCGGCGCGCAAGGTTATGAGCTTGCGCTCCAGGCGGCGCTCGACCGCCTCGAACGTCCTACCGGGGGAGCATGATGGATATTCGCAAGATCAAGAAACTCATCGAGCTGCTCGAGGAATCGGGCCTGGCCGAGATCGAGATTACCGAAGGCGAGGAATCGGTCCGCATAGCGCGGAACAGCCCCCATGCCCAGGTCGTGACGCAGTACGCCGCCGGACCCGCCCCGACGGCGGCGGCCGCCCCCGCCGCGGCCCCAGTCCCGGCCCCCGCGCCGCCCGCGGCCGCGCCTGCGCCGGCCCCCCGCGATGAGAACCTCGTGACCGCGCCGATGGTCGGCACGTTCTACGCCTCTCCCGCCCCGGGTGCGAAGTCGTTCGTCGAGGTGGGCCAGGAGGTCCGCGTCGGCCAGGTGCTCTGCATCATCGAAGCGATGAAGATGATGAACCAGATCGAGAGCGAGCGCGCCGGCAAGGTCGTGGCGGTGCTCGCCAAGAACGGCGAACCGGTCGAGTTCGGCCAGCCCCTGTTCGCGATCGAGTAAGCGCCGGTGCTGGATAAAATCGTCATCGCCAACCGCGGCGAGATCGCGCTTCGCATCCTGCGCGCCTGCCGCGAGCTCGGCATCAAGACGGTCGCCGTACATTCGACGGCCGACCAGAACCTGAAGCACGTCCTGCTCGCGGACGAAACGGTCTGCATCGGGCCCCCAGCCTCGCGCGAGAGTTACCTCAACATGCCGGCCATCATCAGCGCGGCCGAAGTGACGGACGCCGTCGGCATCCACCCGGGCTACGGGTTCCTGTCGGAGAACGCGGACTTCGCCGAGCGGGTCGAGAACAGCGGCTTCGTGTTCATCGGCCCGAAGAGCGAGACCATCCGCCAGATGGGCGACAAGGTCTCGGCGATCCGTGCCATGAAGGAGCACGGCGTGCCCTGCGTGCCCGGGTCCGACGGCCCGCTGCCGGAGGACCAGGACGAGTGTTTCCGCATGGCGCGTTCGATCGAGTACCCGGTGATCATCAAGGCCTCCGGCGGCGGCGGCGGACGCGGCATGCGCGTGGTCCACAGCGACGCGACGCTCGTGAATGCCATCAACGTCGCGAAGACGGAGGCGCTCGCGGCCTTCGGCAACGACACCGTCTACATGGAGAAATTCCTCGAGAAGCCGCGCCACATCGAGTTCCAGGTGCTGGGCGACAACTACGGCAGCGTGGTGTGCCTCGGCGAGCGCGATTGCTCGCTGCAGCGCCGGCGCCAGAAGATCATCGAGGAATCGCCAGCGCCGGGGATCACCGCGCAGCAGCGCGCCGACATGACCGACCGCCTGGTCGCCGCCTGCACCGCCGTCGGCTACCGCAGCGCCGGGACCCTCGAGTTCCTGTACGAGGACGGCAACTTCTACTTCATCGAGATGAACACGCGCGTGCAGGTCGAGCACCCGGTGACGGAACTCGTCACGGGCATCGACATCGTCAAGATGCAGCTGCGGATCGCGGCCGGCGAGCCCCTGCCGTTCAAGCAGGAGGACATCGTGCTGCGCGGCTGGGCGATGGAATGCCGCATCAACGCCGAGGACCCCAAGACGTTCGCGCCATCGCCCGGCCCGGTCCGGCTGTGGCACGCGCCGGGCGGGCCCGGGGTGCGCGTCGACAGTCACCTGTACTCCGGATACAACGTGCCGCCGTTCTACGACTCGCTGATCGCGAAGCTGATCTCCTACGGCGAGAACCGCGACACGGCGATCGCGCGCATGCGTAACGCCCTCTCCGAGATGGTCGTCGAGGGCATCAAGACGAACGCCCCGCTGCACCAGGAGATATTCGGGCACTCGGCGTTTCGGCAGGGCGGACTCGACATTCACTACCTCGAGCGCCGCCTCGGCCTGAAATAGGCGCGTCGGGTCGGTCGATGCCTTATCACCAGGTCGTCCTCGAGCTGCCAGGCCGCGAACTGGCGCGGGCCGAAGATGCCTGCACGAGGCTCGGGGCCATCGCCGTCTCGCTGGCCGACGCCGGCGACGAACCGCTGCTCGAGCCAGCCCCCGGCGAGACCCCGGTGTGGCAGGCCGTGCGCCTGCGTGCGCTGTTCGAAGTCTCGGTCAATCCCGAAGTCGCGGCGGCGACGCTCGCGGTCGTGCTCGGGTTGCCGGCCGGCGCCATCACCGTCGAGCACGTCGAGGATCGGGTCTGGGAGCGCGAATGGCTCAAGGACTTTCGTCCGATGCGCTTCGGCCGCCGCCTGTGGGTCGCGCCCGCAGGCCAGCGTCCCGACGGGCATGCCCCCGCCATCCTCGAGCTCGATCCCGGGCTGGCGTTCGGCACCGGCACTCACGCGACCACGGCGCTCTGCCTGGAATGGCTGGACGGCAGGATCCGGGGTGGCGAGCGCGTCCTGGACTACGGATGCGGCTCCGGAATCCTCGGGCTCGCCGCGCTCAAGCTCGGCGCGGCATCGGCCGCCGCCTTCGACATCGACCCGCAAGCCATCACGGCGACGCGCGAGAATGCGGCGAAGAGCGGGCTCGCGGCGCGGGTCGAGGTGGTGGAGCGCAGCGAGGCGCTGGCAGGCTCCTACGACATCGTCGTCGCCAACATCCTGTCGGGCCCGCTGATCCAGCTTGCGCCGCGCCTCGCCCGGTTCTCCAGGGCGGGCGGCGAGATCGTGCTCGCCGGCATGCTGGTCCGCCAGGCGGCGGAAGTAGCGCAGGCCTATGGGCCGTGGTTTGATATCGCCCCGGAAGCGGAACGCGAGGGTTGGTCCCTGCTCGCGGGCCGCCGGCGCGCGGAGTAGGCGTGTATACGCAATGTCCTGATTGTGCGACGGTCTTTCGCGTCACCGTGGACGCGCTCCGGATCGCGCAAGGCGACGTGCGCTGCGGCGTATGCTCGACCAGCTTCAATGCGCTCGAGAACCTGAGCGAACAGGCCTTCAAGGCTGCGTCGGACGCCGATGCCCCCAATCCGGACGACTCGATGACGGTCGAGGAGCTGCCGGGCGGCGAGAACATCGAATTGTCGTCGCCGGTCGAGCTCGCGGTCGTACCAAACCTGCCGCGTGATGCGCACGAACAGCCGGAATCCCGAACTGAAGAATCGACGCCGGCCGGCGACGTTCAGGACGAAGAGCGCGCCATGGAGTTTCATGGCGACGACGCCGAACTCGATCGCCTGTTCGTCGTCGAGGAATCATTGCTCGTGCCGTTCGACGCCGCCGCGGACACACCGGCGCCCCCGGCCGGCGAGGCCGAGCCTGTCATCGATCTCGACAGTACCGACGAGCACCCGATCCTGGTGCTCGACGAGCGGGACGAATTGGCAGACGAACCCGTGGTCGAGTCCATCGTGCTCGAAACCGTGGAGCCGGCCCCGTACCGCAGCCTCCTACCCGCAGCCGACCCGCAGCGCCTGCGCCACCCGCGGCGCCTGCGCCGCCAGCGCCTTCGCGGCCGGCGACGGGCGGGCCTACGGCACCGCGAATTCTCATTCCCGACGAGATGCGAAAGCGCCTCGCCGCGGAGGCCGAAGCGCGCGCGGCCGCGGCCGCGGCCTTCGAGGCGGAGGATGAATCTCCGGGATTGCTCGAGCAACGCTGGCCCTGGGTGGCCGGCGTCGCGGCCCTCGGGATCCTCCTGCTGCTGCAGGTGGTGCATAGCCAACGCGACCAACTGGTGCGGAGCCCGTCCCTCGGACCTGCGATCGCGGGTGTCTATTCCTTTCTCGGCCTTTCGGTCGTGGCGCCGACGGACCTGTCGGCCTATGAGCTGCGCCAGTGGGGCGCGGCCAGCGACCCCAACGAGGCCGACCGGCTCATCCTGCGGGCGAGCATCGTCAACCGCGCGACGTACGCGCAGCCCTTCCCGTTGCTGCGGCTCACCTTGCAGGACCGCTTCGGCGGAACGCTGAGGCAAGGCGACGTCCAGCCGGCGGATTACCTGCCGGGCGCCGGCGTCGGCGACCTCCTCGGGCCGGGAGAGCGCGCCGATGCGCTCATCCGCATCGTCGATCCCGGCACTGAAGCGGTCGGCTTCGAGCTCGACATCTGCCTGCAGTCGAAGGGCGGCGTGCGCTGCGCCAACCAGATCAAGACCGCGGGCCCATGAAGATCGGGCCTTACGAGATCGCGGCGCCGCTCGCGCTCGCGCCGATGGCGGGCGTGACGGACCTGCCCTTTCGCCGCCTGTGCCGCAGCATGGGTGCGGGGATCGCGGCATCGGAGATGGTCACTTCGGACCTGAGGTTGTGGAACACGCCGAAGACGCGCCACCGGCTCGACCACCGCGGCGAGCCCGAGCCGCGCGTGGTGCAGATCGCGGGCTTCGACCCGGTCATGATGGCCGACGCCGCGCGCATGAACGTCGAGCTGGGCGCCCAAGTCATCGACATCAACTTCGGCTGTCCCGCCAAGAAAGTATGCAATCGCGCGGCCGGTTCCGCGCTCATGCGCGACGAGGCTCTCGTGGCGCGCATCCTGGCCGACGTGGTCACGGCAGCCGGCGTGCCGGTGACGCTCAAGATGCGCACAGGCTGGGACCGCGACAACCGCAACGCCGTCGCCATTGCGCGCATCGCCGAGGACACCGGCGTGGCGGGCCTCGCCGTGCACGGCCGCACGCGCGCCGATTTCTTCGCCGGCGAGGCGGAATACGAAACGGTCGCGGCCGTCAAGCGCGCCGTGCGCGTGCCGGTGTTCGTCAACGGCGACATCGATTGTGCGGCCAAGGCATTGAGCGCGCTGGAACAAAGCGGCGCCGACGGCGTGATGATCGGACGCGCGGCCCAGGGCCGGCCCTGGATCTTCCGCGAGTTGCGCGCGGGGCTCGCAGGAATGACGGTCGCACCGCCTGCGCTCGAAGAGGTCCGTGGTATCATGCTTTCGCACCTCGAGGCCCTTTACTCGTTTTACGGCGAGGCAAAAGGTGTCCGCGTGGCGCGCAAGCATCTCGGTTGGTATTGCCGTCTCCATCCGGAGGTCGGACACTTGCCAGCCGGGCTGTTGACGACGGAATGCGCGAGGGAGCAGCACCTGCTTGCGAGCGATTTCCTGTCAGGCCTGATCGGCCTCAGGGCGCGGGCGGCCTGACCCACAACGACGGCTGCGAGAATCGGGGACCACTTGGCAATGACCGCGAAGCAGAGGGCGCAGACGTCGCGCCGCCCGCACTATCTCCGTCCCGTCAACGGACACGGCCGCGAAATACCCCTGCGCGACCACACCGAGCAGGCGCTCAGCCACTATTTCGACAGCCTGAACGGCCACCGCCCCGGGCGCCTCTATGACCTCGTCATGCGCGAAGTGGAATTGCCGCTGTTCCAGGCCGTGATGGACTATGCCGACGGCAACCAGAGCCGCGCGGCGACCATCCTCGGCATCAATCGCGGCACCTTGCGCAAGAAGCTGCGCGAGTACGGACTCGCATCCTGACGAGATGACGCGACCGGACGCCCGGCGGGCGTTGCTCTCCGTTTCCGACAAGACAGGCATCGTCGACCTCGCCCGCGAGCTCGCTGCGCTCGGCTTCGCGCTGGTTTCGACCGGCGGCACGGCACGCGCGATCGCCGATGCCGGTCTCGCCGTGACCGAGGTGTCGTCGCTGACCGGCTTTCCGGAAATCATGGACGGGCGCGTGAAGACCCTGCACCCGAAGGTGCACGGCGCCCTGCTCGGCCGCGCCGGCACGGACGATGCCGTCATGCGGGAACAGGGCATCGAGCCGATCGACGTCCTCGTCATCAACCTCTATCCGTTCGCCGAGACCATTGCGCCGCCCGGATTGCCGCTACGAGGACGCGATCGAGAACATCGACGTCGGCGGCCCGGCGATGCTGCGCGCCGCCGCCAAGAACCACGCCCGCGTCACCGTGCTCGTCGATCCGTCGGACTATGCCGGCGCGCTCGGGGAGTTGCGCGGCGGAAACGTCTCTGAACCGACCCGCCGCCGGCTCGCCGCGAAAGCTTTCGGCCACACCGCGCATTACGACGCACTGGTCTCCGGCTGGCTTCGCCGCCAGCAGGGCGACGCCGCATTTCCGGATACGCTGGCGGCGGCTTTCCGCAAGCGGCAGGACCTTCGCTACGGCGAGAACCCGCACCAGTTCGCGGCGTTCTATGCCGATCCCCTCGCGGCGGGCGCGTCCGTGGCTTCCGCCCGGCAGATACAGGGCAAGGAGCTGTCATACAACAACATCGCGGATGCGGACACCGCGATCGAATGCGTGCGCCAGTTCGATCCGCCCGCCTGCGTGATCGTCAAGCACGCGAATCCCTGCGGCGTCGCCGTCGCGGCGAGCCTGCGCGACGCCTACCTCCGGGCTTACGAGCCGGACACGACTTCCGCTTTCGGCGGGATCATCGCCTTCAATCGCCCGCTCGACGCGGCAACCGCCGCTGCGATCCTCGAGAGGCAATTCGTCGAGGTCATCGCCGCGCCTTCCTGCGAATCTGCCGCGCGCGAGGCGCTCGCCGGCAAGCAGAACATCCGCGTGCTTGAGACCGGCCCGCTCGTGGATGGTTCGCCCGCCGCGCCCGAGCTCAAGTCCGTCACGGGCGGCCTGCTCGTGCAGTCGCGCGACGCCGGCGCGGTCGGCGCCGCGGACCTCGAGTCCGTGACGCGCCGGTCCCCGGATGCGGCCGAGCTCGCGGACCTGCTGTTCGCCTGGCGCGTGTGCAAGTTCGTGAAGTCGAACGCGATCGTGTTCGCGAAGGACCGGCGCACGGTCGGCATCGGCGCCGGCCAGTCGAGTCGCGTCGTCTCGACCCGGATCGCTGCGATGAAGGCCGCCGATGCGGGGCTCGCCGTCGCCGGCAGCGTGATGGCATCGGACGCCTTCTTTCCATTCCGCGACGGGCTCGACGCCGCGGCCGAGCTCGGCATCCGCGCCGTGATCCAGCCGGGCGGGTCGGTGCGTGACGCCGAGGTCGTCGCCGCGGCCGACGAGCGCGGCATCGCGATGGTATTCACCGGCATGCGGCACTTCCGCCACTGAGCGCCATGAAGGTCCTCGTCATCGGCGGCGGCGGGCGCGAACACGCCCTCGCCTGGAAGCTCGCGCAGTCGCCGCGGGTCACCGAGGTGATCGTCGCACCGGGCAATGCCGGCACGGCGCTCGAGCCGAAATGCCGCAATGCGGCGGTTGCCGCGACGGACGTCGACGGGCTCGTCGCGCTGGCGCGCGCCGAGGGTGCGGGACTCACCGTCGTGGGCCCGGAGGGTCCGCTGGTCGCCGGCGTCGTCGACGCCTTCATGGCGGCGGGCCTGCCCTGCTTCGGGCCGCGCAAGCTCGCGGCCCGGCTCGAGGGCAGCAAACAGTTCACCAAGGAATTCCTGGAGCGCCACGGCATCCCGACCGCGCGCTATGCCGCATTCACGCGCGAGACCTTCGATCCGGCAGCGATCCGGGCCCAGCGCCCGCCCATCGTCGTCAAGGCGGACGGGCTCGCTGCCGGCAAGGGCGTTGTCATTGCCGCGAGCGCCGCGGAGGCGATACGCGCAGCCGAGGGGATGTTCGCGGGCGCCTTCGGCGACGCGGGCCGCGTGGTCGTCGTCGAGGAATTCCTCGAAGGCGAGGAAGCGAGCTTCATCGTCATGGCGGACGGAAGCCACGTCCTGCCGCTTGCGACCTCGCAGGACCACAAGCGCCTCGGCGACGGCGATGCCGGTCCCAATACCGGCGGCATGGGCGCCTATTCGCCCGCGCCCGTGGTCACCCCGCGGATGCACGAGCGGATCATGCGCGAGGTGATCGACCCGACGCTGGCCGGCCTCGCCGCGGAGGGCATGCCCTACACCGGTTTCCTCTACGCCGGGATCATGATCGCGAAGGACGGCACGCCCAACGTGCTGGAGTTCAATTGCCGGTTCGGCGATCCCGAGACGCAGCCGGTGCTCTCGCGGCTCCGCAGCGACCTCGTGACGCTGTGCGAGGCCGCGCTGGCGGGCCGGCTCGACACCGTGCAGGCCGAATGGGACCCGCGCGCCGCGCTCGGCGTGGTGCTCGCGGCGCGCGGCTATCCGGACGATCCGCGCACGGGCGACGCGATCGAAGGCCTCGACGACGCCGCGCGGATGCCCGGCAAGGTCTTTCACGCATCCACGCGCGCGCATGACGGGCACGTGGTCACCGCGGGCGGTCGCGTGCTGTGCGTCGTCGGCCTCGGCGACGGCGTGGCTGCGGCGCAGCGGGCCGCGTACGATCTCGTCGGCCGCATTAGCTGGGATGGCATGCACTACCGGCGCGATATAGGCTGGCGTGCGCTATGAGCAAGATTCACCTGCGCCGCGAGCACGACCTCACGCCGAAGGCGGCGCGCAGGAAAGTCGAGCGTGTCGCCGACGTGCTCGCCAGGAAGTTCGACGCCGAATGCACCTGGAAGGGCGACGTGCTGTCCGTCGATCATCCGAGCGTCAACGGCAAGGTCACGGTCGGCAAGAACGACGTCGTGGTCGAAGCCAGGCTCGGTTTCCTGGTGGCCATGTTCCGTGACCGCATCGACGAGGAGCTGGCTCGCATCCTCGACGAGGAATTCCCCGACGCCAAGGCCTAGCCGGGCCCGTTCGCCGGACGCGGCGCCGGCTGACAGACAGATGGAGACACGCGGCTGACCCTGCCGGCAGCCATGCGACCGAATCGCAAGTCCTGGGCGGGATGGTTCGCCGCGATCGCGCTTGCGGGTTGCGGCAGCGAAGCGAAACTCCAGGTCGAGGACGGGACGGGTCCGGACCCGACCCTGCCGCCACCCGCCGACGAGGGCTACGTGCCGACCGTCCACATCGCGCCGGCCGTCGGCTGGTCCAATGGGGAAAAGCCCGTCGTCGCGGCCGGGATGCGGGTCTCGGCGTTTGCCGGCGATCTCGACCACCCGCGCTGGCTCCATGTCCTGCCGAACGGCGACGTGCTCGTCGCGGAGACCAACGCACCCGAGCGGCCGCTTCGCGAGGAGCTGCTCGGCGTCAAGGGCTGGGTGATGGGCAAGGTGATGAAGCGCGCAGGTGCCGCCGTGCCGAGCGCGAATCGCATCACGCTGTTCAGGGATACCGACGGCGACGGCAGCGCAGACCTGCGATCCGTATTCCTGTCGGAGCTCAATTCGCCCTTCGGCATGGCGCTGGTCGGCGATCAGCTCTACGTCGCAAACACCGACGCCCTGGTCCGTTTCCCCTACCGGCCGGGAGAGACCGCGGTCAAAGCGGGCGCGACGAAGCTGGCGGACCTTCCCGGCGGTCCGCTGAACCACCACTGGACCAAGAATGTCATCGCAAGTCCGGACGGCTCGAAGCTCTACGTCACCGTGGGATCGAACAGCAACGTCGCCGAGCATGGCATGGACAAGGAGGTCGACCGCGCGGCGATCCTCGAGATCGATGCGGCGACCGGCGCGCGCCGCTCTTACGCAACCGGACTGCGCAACCCGAACGGTCTCGCCTGGGAGCCCACGACGGGCATGTTGTGGACGGTCGTCAACGAGCGCGACGCGATCGGCGGCGACCTCGTCCCGGATTACCTGACGTCGGTCACGCCCGGCGGGTTCTATGGCTGGCCCTACAGCTATTACGGACAGATCGTCGACGAGCGCGTGCAGCCGCCGCGTCCGGATCTCGTCGCGAAGGCCATCAAGCCCGACTACGCGCTGGGGCCGCACACCGCCTCGCTGGGGCTCGCGCTCGCGGACGGAGCGGACCTCCCGCCGCAGTTCGCGAAAGGCATGTTCGTCGGACAGCACGGTTCCTGGAACCGGAAGCCCCGGTCGGGCTACAAGGTGATCTTCGTGCCCTTCCGCGACGGCCGGCCTTCCGGCCCGCCGCTCGACGTCCTGACGGGGTTCCTGGACGAGGACGGCAACGCCCAGGGCCGTCCCGTGGGCGTCGCGGTCGACAAGGCGGGCGGGCTGCTCGTCGCCGACGACGTCGGCAACGTCATCTGGCGCGTTTCGAAGTCCCAATAAGGAGAAAGAGCGTGTTCAACATTGCCGTGCTCCTCATCGCGCTCGGTGCGGCGGTCGGACTCTACATGGCCATCCAGCATTTCCGTGGCCGCACGCCGCCGCGCGGCATCGTCGCGGCCACGCACGGCGTGCTGGCCGTGTCGGGCGTCATCGTCCTGTTGCTGGCGTCGCGGGAATACGGCCTGCGCGGCGCAGGACCCTGGGCGCTCTGGCTGTTCGGGATCGCGGCGCTGGGCGGCATCTATCTGGCGGCTCAGCACATGGACCAGAAGCGGCTGCCGAACGGCGTCATCGTCGTGCATGCGCTGGTCGCGGTCGTCGCCTTCATCATGACGTTGACCGCCGTCTACCTCACGCCATAGGGGCGGTCAACGCATCGTGCATCGCGGCGATGTGCTCCGGCGTGCTGCCGCAGCAACCGCCGATGACTTGCACCCCGAGTGCCTTCATGCGGCGCGCATAGTCCGCCATGACCCCGGGCGTGCCGCCGTAGGTGATGCGGTCGTCCTTCCAGCGCGGCATGCCGGCGTTCGATTTCGCCATCAGGAAGATGCCTTCCGGCTTCGCCTGCGCCATCTCCGTCATGACGCGCTCGATCTCGGCCGGCCCGTTGCCGCAATTGGCCCCGACCACGGTGACGCCCCACCCGGCGACGGTTTTCAGCGCGTCCACCGGCCTGATGCCCATCATCGTGCGGAAATGCGTGTCGAAGCTCATGGTGACCACGGCCGGCAAGCCGCCTTCGCGGGCGCCCTCGACCGCCGCCTGCACTTCTTCCAGCGCGCTCATCGTTTCGATGAGCGCGAAATCGGCGCCGCCTGCCTTCAGGGCTTTCGCCTGCTCGGCGAACGACGCCCGCGCGCCGTCCGGCGTCAGCAGGCCGAGCGGATCCATGAGCTCGCCGGTCGGGCCCATGGAGCCGGCAACGAGCCGCGTGCCGGCCGCTTCGCGCGCGAGCCGCGCCCCGGCCTGGTTCAGCTCGAAGGCGCGGTCCGCGAGGCCGTCGAGCTGCAGTCGATTGCGCGTGCCGCCGAAAGTGTTGCTCGAGATGAAATCGCTGCCGGCCTCGACGTAGGCGCGATGGATCGACGACACGACGTCGGGCCGTTCCACGTTCCAGCGTTCCGGTGCGCCGTCGGTGAGCCCGGCGAGGTGCAGCATCGTGCCCATGGCGCCGTCGCCGAGGATGACCTTGCGCCGCCCGAGAAGCTCAGCCAGCTTGTCCACTTCGCGCCCTCTCCATGTCCACCGCCCGCCACAGGTACCAGGACGCCGTCGTGCGGTACGGCGCCCACTGCTCGCCGATCTTCGCGAGCGACTTCGGCTTCGGCAGTGTGCGCTTGCCGTAGGCGATCTTGTAGCCGAGACGGACGCCGTAGTCGTCCACCGGCAGCACGTCAGGCCGGCCGAGCGTGAACATCAGGAACATCTCGACGGTCCAGCGGCCGACGCCGCGCGCCTCGACGAGGCGCTCGATGATGGCGTCGTCCTTCATGCGCGCGAGCGCGCGCCGGGGCGGGATGCTGCCGTCGAGGGAACGCGCCGCGATGTCCTTGAGGGCGGCCGTCTTGGCGCGCGAGAAGCCGCAGCCGCGCAGGGCCTCGTCCGGGGTCTCGACGAGCCGTGCCGGTTCCGGGCAGCAGTCGATGCCGTACAGCGCGTAAAAGCGGCCGAGGATGGTCCTGGCCGCCTTGCCGGTGAGCTGCTGGTGGGCGACCGCCTGCACCAGCGCCTCGTAGGGCCCGGCGCCGCGCTCGGGCCTGACCGCGTAGGGACCCGCGCGGCGAATGAGCTGCGCCATCACCGGGTCGACCCGGCGCAGGTGGCGCAGCGCCTCGCTCATCCGCGCTTCATCGAATCGAAGAATTCGGCGTTGGTCTTGGTGTCCTTCATCTTGTCGATGAGGAATTCGACCGCGGCCAGCTCGTCCATCGGGTGCAGGAGCTTGCGGAGGATCCAGATCTTGGCGAGCTCGTCCTGGGAAGTGATCAGTTCCTCGCGACGCGTGCCCGAGCGGTTGATGTTGAACGCCGGGAACACGCGCTTCTCGGAGATGCGGCGGTCCAGGTGGATCTCGCTGTTGCCCGTGCCCTTGAACTCCTCGTAGATCACGTCGTCCATGCGCGAGCCGGTGTCGATCAGCGCAGTTGCGATGATCGTCAGCGAGCCGCCCTCCTCGACGTTGCGCGCGGCGCCGAAGAAGCGCTTCGGCCGCTGCAGCGCGTTCGCGTCCACGCCGCCGGTCAGCACCTTGCCCGAGCTCGGCACGACCGTGTTGTAGGCGCGCGCGAGGCGCGTGATCGAGTCGAGCAGCACGACCACGTCGCGCTTGTGCTCGACCAGGCGCTTGGCCTTCTCGATCACCATCTCGGCGACCTGCACGTGCCGGCTCGCCGGCTCGTCGAACGTCGAGGCCACGACCTCGCCCTTCACCGTGCGCGACATCTCGGTCACTTCCTCGGGCCGCTCGTCGATGAGCAGAACGATCAGGTAGACGTCGGGGTGGTTCCAGGTGATCGAGGTGGCGATGTTCTGCAGCAGCATCGTCTTGCCGGCTTTCGGCGGAGAGATGATCAGGCCGCGCTGGCCCTTTCCGAGCGGCGCCATCAGGTCGATCATCCGCGCGGTCAGGTCTTCGGTGGAGCCGTTGCCGCGCTCGAGCTTCAGGCGCTTGGTCGGGTGCAGCGGCGTCAGGTTCTCGAACAGGAGCTTGTGGCGCGCGGATTCGGGCGTGTCGTAGTTGATCTCGCCGACCTTGAGGAGCGCGAAATACCGCTCGCCGTCCTTGGGCGGGCGGATCAGGCCCGAGATCGAGTCGCCGGTGCGCAGGTTGAACCTGCGGATCTGGCTCGGGCTGACGTAGATGTCGTCGGGCCCGGCGAGGTAGGAGCTGTCCGCGGAGCGCAGGAAGCCGAATCCGTCCTGGAGGATCTCGAGGACCCCGTCCCCGTAGATGTCCTCGCCGCCCCTTGCGTGCGCCTTCAGGATCGAGAAGATCACGTCCTGCTTGCGCTGGCGGGCCATGTTCTCGAGGCCCATCGACTCCGCCATGCCGACCAGCTCGTGCACGGGCTTGTTCTTCAGCACCGTGAGGCTCATCGCGCTGCGCGATGCTGCGAGCTCCTCCGGCGAGATGATGTCGCCGTCCGGGCCGTCCATCCCGGTGTGGTCGTCGACCGGCAGTCCTTCCTGGCTGTGGCGCGGTCCGCCGCCGCCGCGGTTGCGATGGCCGCCCTTCTGGCGATTACGGGCCTGGTTGCCGAGATAGCCCCTCATAGGTGCTGGTCCAGCAAGGCAGCCAGCTTGGACTTCCCGACGAGGCCGACCTGCTGCGCCTCCGGGGCGCCATTCTTGAACAGGATCAGCGTCGGGATGCCCCTGACGCCGTACTTCACGGGCGTCTGGCGGTTATCGTCGATGTTGAGCTTGGCAACCTTGACCCGGCCCGCGTAGTCCTTCGCGATGTCGTCGAGGATGGGGGCGATTGCCTTGCAGGGTCCGCACCATTCGGCCCAGAAATCGAGCAGTACGGGCGTATCGGATTTGAGGACGTCGGTATCGAACGTCGCGTCGGTCGTATGGACGATATTGCCGCTCACGCGGGCATTTCTCCTGATTTCAAGTTGATCGGTGACGGGCGAATGCCCGATGCGGCACAATATTCAGCGCGTTTGGGAGCAATACGTGCGGGGAACCGCACCGCTAGGACCCTTTTGTAACGTGTCGGAGGCCTTTTTTCAAGTGATGACGCCCAAAGTAGTGATCCGTTGACACATCAGCAATTCTCGGACCTTTCCTTTACCGGACTGAACCTGCCTGAACCCGTCGCCCGCGGCATCGCCGACGCGGGGTTCGAGCACTGCACGCCGATCCAGGCCCAGACCCTGCCGCGGGCGCTGGCTGGCTTCGACGTCGCCGGCCAGGCCCAGACCGGCACCGGCAAGACGGCCGCGTTCCTGGTCGCCCTCTTCACGCACCTGCTGCGCTACCCGGCCGCCGCGGACCGGCCGGCCACCTCGCCGCGCGCGCTGGTGCTCGCGCCCACCCGCGAGCTCGCGATCCAGATCCACCGCGACGCCGAGGTGCTGTCGCAGTACACCGGTCTCGCGCTGGGCCTGGCATTCGGCGGCGTCGACTACGAAAAGCAGCGTCGCACGCTCGCGGCGGGCGTCGACCTGCTGATCGGCACCCCGGGCCGCACCATCGACTTCTTCCGCCAGCACGTCTTCGACCTGCGCCACGTGCAGGTGATGGTCCTCGACGAGGCCGACCGGATGTTCGACCTCGGCTTCATCAAGGACATCCGCTTCCTGCTGCGCCGGCTGCCGGCGCCGGAGCATCGCCTCAACATGCTCTTCTCGGCGACGCTCTCGCACCGCGTGCTCGAGCTCGCCTACGAGCACATGAACGACCCCGAGCTGATCCGCATCGAGCCCGAGCGCATCACCGCCGAGCGCGTGCGCCAGGTGATCTACTTCCCGGCGATGGAGGAGAAGGCTGCCCTCCTCGTTCACCTGCTGCGCAAGGGAGCGGCCACCCGCACGCTCGTGTTCGTCAACACCAAGCGCCTCGCCGAGCGGCTCGAGCGCCTGTTGCGGGCGAACGGCGTGGTCGCCTCAGCGATGTCGGGCGACGTGCCGCAGCGCAAGCGCATGCGCATGCTGCGCGAGTTCCACGACGGCAAGCTGGCGGCGCTGGTCGCGACCGACGTCGCGGCGCGGGGCCTGCACATTCCCGACGTCAGCCACGTGTTCAACTACGACCTGCCGCAGGACGCGGAGGACTACGTGCACCGGATCGGGCGCACCGCGCGCGCCGGTGCGGCGGGCGATGCCGTGAGCTTCGGCTGCGAGCATTACGTCGAATCGCTGCCGCAGATCGAGGCGTTCATCGGCCACCGCATACCGGTCGGCAGCTACGATCCCGCGGAACTCGGGGAACTCCGGCCCGCCCACTTCGCGCCTCGCTCCTTCGGCGACGAGGAAGAGGACGGGCCGTCGCCCCGCGACGTCGAGCGCGCGGCGGGCCGCCCTCAAGGCAGCGGCGCAGGCTCGGGTCCTCCCGGCGGCAGGCGCCGCCGGCGCCGCAGCGGGCCCGGCGGCGGCGGGTCGCGCTAGCCTTGGGTCCGGGCCGCGAGGCCCTGCGCCAGCTCCAGCACCGATTCCACGCCCGCGAATCCGTTCGCAGCGCGCGCCGGCGCACGATGCACCGGTCGGCGTACCGCGTACACCCAGCGGATGCCGTGGTCGCGCGCGGCCTCGAGCACGGCCGCGTTGTCGTCCGCGAACAGGGTGCGGGCCGGGTCGAAGGGCTCGCGCGCGGCGAACTTCCGCCAGAACCCCGCGCCCTCCTTCGGTTCGCCGAATTCGTGCGATGAATAGACCGCGTCGAAGCGGCGCCGGATGCCGAGGTGGGCATCCTTGATCGCGAGTGTGTCCGGATGCGCGTTCGTGACCAGGACGAGCCGGCGGCCGGCGGCCCGGACCCGGTCGAGGAACGCGCGCGCATCGGGCAGCCAGTCGACCTCGTGCCGGGTGGAGCGTTTCATGGTGGCGATGTCGATGGCGAGCACCCGGCTCCAGTAATTGACGCAGTACCAGTCGAGCGTGCCCGCCGTCGATTCGAAGATCGGGCGCATCAGCCGGCGGGCTTCCTCGACTGCGATGCCGCGGCTCTCGGCGAAGCGCCGGGGCAGGTGCTCCCCCCAGAAGCGCTTGTCGTAGTCGAGATCGAGGAGCGTGCCGTCCATGTCGAGCAGGACGGTGTCGATGGCGGACCAGTCGGGGGAATGAGCGCTCCCGTGCACGCGCCTATGATATAACGCGCCACTTTCCGGAGCCGAAATGACCACCGACCCGAACCAGCTGCTGCTCGACGTGACCGCGCTGGCGCGCGAGGCCGGACGCGCCATCCTCGAGGTTTACGCGTCCTCGTTCAGCGTCCAGGAAAAGGCCGACAGTTCGCCGCTCACCGAGGCGGACCTGCGCTCCGAGAAACTGATCCTCGCCGGATTGCGGCGCATCGCGCCGGAGATCCCGGTGCTGTCCGAGGAATCCGCCCAGGCCGCGTTCGCCACGCGCCGGAAGTGGAGCCGGCTCTGGGTCGTGGACCCGCTCGACGGCACCAAGGAGTTCGTGCAGCGAAACGGCGAATTCACGGTCAACATCGCGCTCGTGGACAACCAGCGGCCGGTACTCGGCGTCGTCCATGCGCCGGTGCTCGAGCGCGACTATCTCGCCTGCGAAGGCATCGGCGCATTCCGCTCCGACGCCACCGCCCAGGGCCGCCCGATCCGCGTCGCGAAGCGCGGCCCCGGCCCGGTGCGGGTCGTCGGCAGCCGCTCGCACCGCGGCAGCTCGCTGGACGCCTTCCTGTCGCGGGTCGGTCCGCACGAGCTCGTGGAGGTCGGCAGTTCGCTCAAGATGTGCCTCGTCGCCGAGGGCCTGGCGGACGTCTATCCCCGCCTCGGGCCGACTTGCGAGTGGGACACCGCCGCAGGCCAGTGCGTGCTCGAACAGGCGGGCGGGCAGGTCCTCAAGCTCGACGGCGATCCGCTCGAGTACAACCGCGAGGACACGCTCAACCCGAATTTCGTGGCATTCGCCGACGCCGACATCGACTGGCTCGCGCTGGTGCGATGACCTGGGGGCTCCTGCTCTCCGTCGCCGCGCTCGCGATAGCCGTCGCCTTCTGGCATTCCAGCCTCGCGGCCCGCGAGCTCGCGAATCGCGTCGCGCAGGAAACCTGCGCCGGTGCCAACGTGCAGATGCTGGACGGCACGGTTTCGATCCTGCGCCTGCGCGTGGTGCGTAGCGGCGACGCCCCGTTGGCCTGGCATCGCACTTACGTCTTCGACTACACGGCCGATGGTTACGCGCGACAGCGTGGATTCGTCGTGGTGACGGGCGACCGTGTCGACTCGGTCGGGCTCGGCCCGCGCGCCGTATGAGCCCGCACTCGCCGGTCGACCTGCACCTGCATTCCACGGCCTCCGACGGCGTGCTCGATCCGGCGGCGCTCGTCGCCCACGTCGCCGCCCACGGCGTGAAGCTGATGGCGCTCACCGACCACGACACGGTGGCGGGCGTCGAGGCCGCCGCGGCGGCTGCACGGGTCCTGGACCTCGCGTTCGTCGCGGGCGTCGAGGTGTCGGCGAGCTGGCGCGGGCGGTCCATCCACGTGCTCGGGCTCGCGATCGACCCCGCCTCGCCTGCGCTTGCTTGCGCACTGGCGGCGCAACAGGCGCGGCGCGAGGCACGCGCCGAGCGGATCGCCTCCCGGCTGGATGCGGCGGGCGCACCCGGAAGCGCGGCGCTCGCGGCAATCCGCGCCGACGGCAGCCTCCCGACCCGCACCCACTTTGCGCGCGAGCTGGTCGCGCTCGGCATGGCCGCCGACATGGGCGCCGCCTTCGAGCGCTGGCTCGGGCGCGGACGGCCGGGACACGTCGGCGGCGACTGGCCCGGGCTTGTCGAGGCGACGGCGTGGATCGTCGGCGCCGGCGGCAAGGCGGTGATCGCGCACCCGATGCGGTATCCGCTCTCGGCCGGCGCGCGCCGCGAAATGTGCGCGGAATTCGCCGCGGCGGGCGGCCGCGGCGTCGAGGTCATGACCGGCGGGGGCAGCCCGCGCGATCGCGAGGCCGCCATTTCGCTCGCCGTCCGCTGCCGCCTCGAAGGCTCGGTCGGTTCGGACTTCCACGACCCGGCGGTGCCGTGGAATCCTCCGGGTCGTTTGGCTAAGCTTCCCGGGTCGGTCCGACCGGTGTGGCTGGACCCCGCTTTCCCTGTCCTCGAGACCGACACCCTGGCGTCATGACCGACGAAGACAAGGTAAACACCGAGTTGTTCGCGCGCATGCAGCGCCTGCGCGAGCTCCGCATCGAGCACCGGGACCTCGACGACGTCATCTGCCGCCTGTCGCTCGACATCTACATCGACGAGCTGCAGCTGCGGCGCCTGAAGAAACGCAAGCTGCTCCTCAAGGACCAGATCCTGCGGCTTGAGAGCGAGCTGATTCCGGACCTCAACGCCTGATGGATCGCGCCGCCGCACTGCTGGGCGCGGTCGGGGCGTTCGTGGGAAATCCCCAGTTCCCGGTGATCGCGGCCACGGCGATCTTCGTTACTGTCGGCGTGCTCTGGGGCCGGCGCTGGTATCTCGCGCGCACGAACGGCCATGCGGGCGGAATCGTCGCCGACGCCTTCGCCGTCGTCGCCCCCTACCTCGTCGGCCTCCTGATCCCCGGCCTTGCGCTGTTCGCCGCGGGCGGCGCGCCGCGGCCGTGGTTCGAGACGGCGGCCACGCTGCTCGCGCTGCTCGCCCTGATCCGCCTCGTGATGTTCCTGCTCAGGCTCTCGCTCGGGAAGAGCCGCACTATCAAGGCCTGGGAACTGCGCGCCACGCTGATCGTCTGGGCGGTGATCGCGGCCGAGGTCCTCGGCTGGCTCGACCCGGTGATCGCGCAGCTCGATTCGATCGGGCTCGTCGAGGGCAAGACACGGATCACGATCTGGTCGGTGCTGAAGGCGATCGCGACGGTCACGGTGTTCGTGGTCGTGAGCGTCTGGGTCGCGCGCTGGATCGACAAGCGCATCAGCGCAATCAAGGAACTGGCGCCGTCGACGCGCATCGGCATCGGCAAGTTCGCCTACGCGTTCCTGATCGCCTTCGGCGTGCTGTTCGGCCTGCAGGCGTCGGGCGTAGACCTGACCGCGCTCACCGTCTTTTCCGGCGCGATCGGCCTCGGACTCGGCTTCGGCCTGCAGGCGATCGCCGCGAACTTCGTCAGCGGCTTCGTGCTGCTGATCGACCGCTCGATCAAGCCCGGCGACGTCATCAGCTTCACCGGCAGCACGGGCACCAGCACCACGGGTTTCGGCTGGGTCGAGGAACTGAGGGGCCGGCACGTCGTGATCCGGGACCGCGACGGGGTCGCGACGCTGGTGCCCAACCAGAACGTGATCACGAACCCGCTCATCAACTGGAGCTACGGCCATCCGCGGGTGCGCCTGCGGCTTCCCGTTCGCATCGCCTACCACGACGACGTGGAGCTCGCGCTCGAGCTCCTGCTGCAGGCGGCCGATCACCCGCGGATCCTGCGCGACCCGCCGGCCGTGGCGCGGCTGCTCGAGTTCGCCGATTACGGCATGGAGATCGAGCTGCGCTTCTGGATCGGCGACCCCGCCGAGGGCGTCAACAACGTCCGCTCGGACGTGAACCGGCGAATCTGGGCGTTGTTCCGCGCGAAGGGCCTCACCATCCCGCCGGCCCAGCGCGAGATCCGCATCCTCGAGGGCGGCAAGTCGGCATCCGCGCTCGCGCCGCGAGACAGCCCGGCCGGTCGTGCCGTCCGACGACGGGCAGGACTGAGCATGATTCCAGAGGGCGAGTACACGCTCTCCTACGTCCGCAGCCCCGGTCCCGGCGGCCAGAACGTCAACAAGGTCTCGAGCGCCTGCGAGCTGCGCTTCCTCGTCGCCGCGACGTCACTTCTGGACGAGGAAGGCAGGCAGCGGCTGCGCCGCCTCGCGGGCCGCCGGCTCACGCAGAACGACGAGATCGTCATCGAGGCGCATCGCCATCGCGGCCAGGAGGCCAATCGCCGGGACGCGATCGCGCGGCTGGAGGCCCTGGTCGAGCAGGCCCGCCACGTCCCGAAGCCGCGCAAGCAGACGCGCCCCGGCCGCGCGGCCAAGGCACGGCGGCTGGACGGAAAGAGACTGCAGAAGGTCAAGAAGGCCCTGCGGGGACGGCCGGCGCTCGAATAGCCGATCCGCGGCCCCGGCAGGCACCCTACTTCGAGGCCTTGCCCCGCGGCAGCAGCCACGCACCCAGCGCCGGCAGCAGCAGCATCGCGCCCAGCATGTTCACGAGGAACATGAACGTCAGCATCAGGCCCACGTCGGCCTGGAACTTGAGCGGCGAGAACACCCAGGTCGCGACGCCGATCGCGAGCGTGACGCCGGTGAAGAAGATCGCGGCGCCGGTGACTCGCAGGGCCGCGAGGTACGAATAGTGGACGTTGTGGCCGCGGTCCAGGAACTCCTGCATGCGGCTGAAGAGGTAGATGCCGTAGTCGACGCCGATGCCGGCGCCGAGCGCGACCATCGGCAGCGTATTGACCTTGAGGCCGATGCCGACGAATGCCATCACGGCATAGACGAGGATCGACACCAGCGCGAGCGGGATGATCACCATGATGGTGCCGGTCACCGAGCGGAAGTTCACGAGGCACATGATGGTGACCGCCGCGAACACCCAGCCGAGGATCACGAACTCCTTGGCCTTCACTTCCTCGTTCTGCGCGGCCATGACGCCGACGTTGCCGGTCGCGAGCCGGTAGGTCACCTCGGGCGTCGGGTGCCTCTCGCGGTAGGCCCTGACCTCGGCGACCACGCGCTCGATCGTCTCGGCGCGGTGGTCCGACAGGAACAGCATCACCGGCATCACGCTGCAGTCGCGGTTGAGCAGCCCGGTGCTGGTCTCGATGTAGTTCTGCGCCTGGACCAGCTGGCGCTCGTCGCGCGGCAGGTTGCGCCACTTGAGGCTGCCCTCGCTCCAGCCGGCGCTGACCACCTTCGACACGCCCGCGAGCGACATGACGTCGCGCACGCCCTCGACGTTCGCCATGTGCCAGGCGAAGCGGTCGATCGCGTCGATGATCGGGAAGCTGATGCAGCCGTCCGCCTTCGTCTCGACGATCACGTTGATGATGTCGGTGCCGATCGAGAACCGGCTGCTGATCAGGTTGCTGTCCCGGTTGTAGCGCGAATCGGCGCGCAGCTCCGGCACGCCGGCCTGGGTGTCGCCGATCGGCGTCTCGAGGCCCTTGATCGCGCCCAGCACGCCGAGCACCGCCGCGATGGCGATGATGACGGCCGCGGGCCCGCGATGCGTGATGCGCGCGAGCCGCTCCCAGACGCCCTGAAGGGCGTGCTGGCGTCTCGCGACGCGGTCGCGGAAGCGGCCGGTGATCGGCACGTACGACACCAGAACGGGAAGCAGGACCAGGTCGGTCAGGATGATGACGCCGATGCCGAGGCTCGCCGTCACCGCCATCTCGCGGATCACCTGCACCGGGATCAGCAGGATGGTGATGAAGCCGACCAGGTTCGCGAGCAGGGCGATGATCGCCGGCAGGAACAGCAGCCGGAAGGTCCGGCGCGCGGCCTCGTTGCTGTCGGCGCCGCTCATCGCGGCGTCGCTCACGGCGCTGATCTTCTGCACGCCGTGGCTGGTTCCGATCGCGAAGATGATGAACGGGACCAGGATTCCGAGCGGGTCCACCCCGTAGCCCAGCAGCACGAGGAGGCCGAGCATCCACACCATGGCGACCAGCGAGGACACCACCGGCACCAGTGCGATCCGGAAGGACTGGATGTAGATCCACACCAGCAGCAGCGTGAGCGCGACGGTCACGACCGCGAACGTCACGACCGACAGCGCGCCGTCGGCGACGTCGCCCACGACCTTGGCGAAGCCGATCATGTGCACGGAGACCGGGGCCTGCACCGCGATGTCGACCTTGTCGCGCTCGATGCGGGCGCGGACCTTCTCCTCGAGCTCCCTGGAGACGGCGATGTAGTCGACCGGCAGGCCGGTCTCGGGATCCGCGTCCACGAGCTGGGCGCTCACCATCGCGCCGGAGAAGTCGTTCGCCACCAGGCGCCCCACGATCCCGGCCTTCAGGATGTTCTCGCGCACGCGCGCGAGCCCCTCGGCGTCCGGCTGGAAGTCCGAGGGGATCACGTCGCCGGCCTCGATGCCGCCCTCCACGACCTCGGTGTAGCGCGTGTTCGGCGTCCAGAGCGACTGCACCCGCGCGCGGTCCACGCCCTTGATGAAGAAGACCTCGTCGGTCGCGACCTTCAGCGCCTGGAAGAACTCCGGCGTGAACATGTTGCCGTCGCGCGCGACGACGGCGATCAGCAGCCGGTTGGCCCCGCCGAACTCCTCCTTGTGGTCGAGGTAGGTGCGGATGTACTCGTGCTCGAGCGGCAACTGCTTGTTGAAGTTGGTGTCGAGCTTGAGGCCCGTCACCGCGACCCAGCCGAGCGCGATCGTCACCACCGCGAAGGCCGCGAGGATGATCGCGCGGTGGCCGAAGACATGGGGCTCGAGCCAGGCCGCGATACGCTGGTCGCCGGATTCCCTCATGGCGCGCCGGCGCCCGGCAGCGGCAGGCGCCGCACGCCACCCTCGCCCGCCACGACCAGGTCGCCGTCGCCCGAGGCCACGATGGCGGCGATCGCCTTGCGGTCGTCCTGCTGGGAGAGCTCGAAGCTACGCCCGCCGTCGCGGCTCACCAGCATCACGCCCGCGGTGCCCGCGACGACGACGGTTTCCGGGCCGACGCGCGCGCCGGCGTCGAGCAGCGCCGTCGTGCCGGTCGGAATCGCGGCCCAGGTCGCGCCACCGTCCTCCGACCGGAACAGGTTGCCGCGCAGGCCGAAGGCGAGCAGCACGTCGCCATCGAGCGCGAGGACCCCGTGGAACGAGCCGTCGTAGGGCGACGGCAGCTCACGCCAGCTCGCGCCGTCGTCGTCGGAGCGGAACAGCCGCCCCGCTTCCGCGCCGAGGTACATGCGCCCCGGCGGCCCGGCGGTGATCGCATTCAGGTGGAACTCGAAGCCGAGGTCCACGTCGGCCTCCATCTCGTCCACCGCCGCCTCGACCTTCGCGGCGCCGGGCAGCGGCGCCGGCTCGAACGGCACCTGGCTCCACACCGCGCCGCCGTCCGTCGTCACGTAGATGACGCCGTACGCGCCGACGGCGACGCCACGCATCGCGTCCGCAAAGGCGACGTCGAGGAGCGGCTGCGGGCTCTCCGGCTCGAAGTGGACGAGTTCCCAGGAATCGCCCCCGTCCCGCGTGCGCAGGATGGTCTCCACGTGGCCGACGGCCCAGCCGTGCTGCGCATCGGCGAAATACACGGCGGTCAGGTTGGCGCTCGCCGGGACCGGCGACTGCGTCCAGGTGCGACCGGCATCCGCGGAGTGGAGGATGTGCCCGCGCTCGCCCACCGCGACGACACGCTTGCCGGCCCAGGCGACGTCGAGCAGCAACGAGCGGACGGCGAGCGGGGCGATGACCGCGGGTCGCGCGGCCGGATCCTCCGGCGCCGCGTCCTGGCCAGGCGCCGGTGCCGCCAACGCGAGGGCGAACGCCGCGAGCGCGAGCCTCAAGCGCAGCCCCGGCCTCGGCCTAGCGCGTGCCGCGGTTGGCGATCGCGGCCGGCGTGAAGTCGGCGGCCGTCTTCCTGGCATTGAAGTTGACCGTCACCGGTTCCTCGTTGTCGAGGCCGAGCGCGAGGTAGCGGCCGGACTGGAGGTCGTAGGTCGTCTCGAGCGTGGTCCAGAAGGTCGGGATCTCGTAATAGTTGATCGAATGGCCTTCCTGCACGCGCCAGAGCTGGTCGCGGTTGTCGTAGCAGTCGACCACCAGGATCTGCCACGAATCCTCGTCGACGTAGAAGGTGCGGCGCTTGTAGATGTGGCGCTGGCCGGGCTTCAGCGTCGCGTCCACGACCCAAACCCGGTGCAGCTCGTAGCGCGCGTGCTGCTGGTTGATGTGCAGCGGCTTCAGGATGTCCCCGTTCTTCAGCTTGTTGCTGTGCAGCGGATAGGCGTTGTACGGGACGACGATTTCCTGCTTGCCGACCAGCTTCCAGTCGTACCGCTCGGGGCTGCCGTTGTAGATGTCGAACTGGTCGGACGTGCGCAGGCCGTCCGAGCCGGTACCCGGGTTGTCGAACGCGACGTTGGGCGCGCGGCGTACGCGGCGCTGGCCCGGGTTGTACAGCCAGGCCTTGCGATGTTCCCTGGTCTGGTCGAGCGTCTCGTGCACCAGCAGGATCTCGCCGGCGAGCCGCGCCGGCGCGACGGTTTCCTGGATGAAGTAGAGGATCACGTTGTCGAGCGCCGCCTCGGTCGCGCCGGGCAGCGCATAGCCGACGTAGGTCTCGTCGTGGAACTTGACCATGTTGTAGCTGCCGGCGCGGGTCACCGCCGCCTGGCCGATCACGCGCTCCGCGATGTCCGCGCGGTAACGCAGGATGTGGTTCCAGATGACCTCGACGCCGGTCTTCGGCACCGGGAACGGCGGGCCGCCGATCGCGCCGGTGACGCCGTTGCCGCTGCCCGTCAGCTTCGCGGAAGCGGCGTTGGCCTTGACCGCGTCGTAAATGCGCTGCGGGAAGGCGGCACTGCGGCGCGACGGGTAGACGTTCAGGAAGTAGCTGCCCTTGTACGCGGCGAGAAGCGCCTTGTGCCCCGCGGTCAGGTTGGCCGCGTACTGGGAGGCGTTCGTTGCGTCGATCTTGTAAAGCGGCTTGTCGGCGGCGAACGGATCCGGATGATGCCCGCCCGACTTGAACCCGGGCGCGCCGGCGTCGGCCGCCGACTTCAGCCCGCCGTTCCACGCCGGGATCGTGCCGGCGGCGTTCGCCGCCTTCTCCGCGCCCATCGGCGTCAGGTCCGCGCCGATGCCCTGGGCGGACACGGCGGCCGCGAGCCCGAGCGCTCCGGCGGCGAGGACTCCGGCACCGAGGATGTACTTCAGCTTCTTCATGGCTTTCCTCCGCCCCGGGTCAGAACGAGTACTTGATGTTCGCCGCCAGGAAATCACGGTCGCCCAGCTCGTTGTAGCGGCCGGCGCCGTCGAATGTCGTGTAGCTCACGTCGAACTCGAGCTGCGACTGGTAGCTCGCCAGCACGCCGAAGGTCGCGCCCCGGCGGCCGTCGACGAAATTGCCGCCCGGGCCCGGCGTCGTGCCGTCGACGTCCTGTGACCAGACGAAGCGCGGCGAAAAGTTCCAGGCGCCGATAAGGCTCAGGTAGTCGAGCCTCAGCGCCACGCGGTAGCCCCAGGAGTCCGCGTCGGCGAAGCGGTTGAGGGGCTCGACCTCGCCGAAATGCCGGCCGGCGAGCGCCTCGTTGCCGGAAACCGAGGTGCCGGGTCCATTGAAGCGCAGGCCCTGTCCGGTCGGGCCTCCCTCGGTCTTGCTGGGCATGCTGGCGACGTGCGTATAGCCCGCCTCGGCCACGGCGACCAACTGCGAGGCGCCGAGCATCGGCGGGAATGCCTTGGTGGCGGTCATCTGGCCCTGCCACATGTCGTAGACGTCCCAGCCCTGGACGACCTGGTCGGGGCCGTATGCGCCGAGCTGCCCGCAGCGCGCGAGCGTCGGCAGCTCCGGGGTGCAGCTCGCGGGCACCGCGATGCCCTGCGCAGCGAGCGCGGCCGCCTCGAACGGCGTCAGCGCCGCGAACAGGACCTCGACGTCGTCGAACTGCAGCGGCACGTCCTGGCGATAGGAGACTTCGCCCTGCAGCGCGATGCCGGTCATGCCGAGCTGCGTGTTGAAGGACACGCCGAAGAGCTGGATGTCCTCCGGGTACTCGGTGAAGTAGCGCGCGGTCTGCGCGTACTCGTGGGTCGCAAGCGCAGTGGCCTGCGCCGAGACGCTGCCGCCGCCGAGCGCGGTGTTGCCCGCGATCGTCGCGTAACCGGCGGCCGTCTCGAGCGAGAGGTCGCCGCCATTGGCCGCCGCGGCATTGGCGCCGGCGTTCGCGGCAATTGCGACGGCCGCGTCGAGCGGCAGGCCGGAGGCGAGACCCTGCGCCGTGGCGATGGCCGCGGTCAGGGTGCCGAGGGAATTCGCGACGCCGGCCTGCGTGCCGGTACGGCCGCTGATCAGCGGCAGCTTGCTGTGATAGTTGACGAAGTAGAAGCCGAATTCGGTGCCCTGCGCGAAGTCCGGCAGGTACCAGCGTACTGCCATGCCGTACTGGCCCGAATCTGAGGGCTCGATCGTCGCGCCGCGCGGCACGCCCTGGAAATTTTCGATGAACGGGCCGCCGAGCGGCCTGAAGTCGGTGCCCTGGTCCGAGAACGCGCCGAAACCGAGGAAGACTTCCTCGCCGCCGCGCGGCACGAAATCGTTGCTCGAGAAATAGGTGCCGACCGGCTCCGGCTGGGTGCGGTTCCAGTCGAATATGCCGATGCCCTCCACCGTCAGGTTGTCGGTGACGCCGAAGCCGACCTTGAGGATTTCCTGCGGCAGGTAGGCTTCGCGCAGTTCCGAGCCTGGCACGCGCAGCGCCGAGACGTCGAAATGGTTGATGGCGCCGTTGATGCCGCCCTGTATGAACGTGCTCTCGCCCCAGTTCACCACCTGGCGTCCCGCGCGCACGTCGAGCAGGTGCCCGGCGACGTCCCAGCGTCCGTACACGAAGGCGTCCAGCAGCCGGGCGTACGAGCCCGCGAGGTCCTTGCCCGATTCCGAGATCTCCGTGCGGGCGGTGTCGTGGTCCTCGACCAGGTCGTCGTACAGCAACGAGCCGCGCACGAAGAGGCCGAAGTTCTCGCCGCGATCGAGCGACAGCTCCGCGACCATCTTGTACGCGCTCGAGACCCGGCCGCCCTTGTAATTGAGATCTCCGTCGTCGATGTTGGGCGACCGGCCGGTGCCCCCGTCGGCGGTGCCGATCAGCCGCGGGTCGCGGTCTTCGTCGCGCCAGATCTGGCCGAACGAAAACGTCGTGTCGAAGCTCCCGTTCCAGCCGCCAGCCGCGAAATCAATCGCCTGGGCGGCGCCTGGCGCGAGGATCGCGGCGACGAGCGCGGGCAGCGGTCGAATCAACGTCTTGGTCATGTGTTTCCCCAGGGCCAGGACCGGTCGGAATTTCGCGCAAGGATATATCAGCGTTCGGGCTTTGCACTGCAAAACGCAGCGGCTGATCAGCTGTGCGTGACCTGCAGGATGCTGTTGCGGATCTGCTCGGAAAGCACGACGCGCGCGTCCTCGGCGACGGCGACGAGCGCATCGTCATAGGTCAGCTTGCCTTCGCCGTCCTGGCGCACGACGCCACGCTGTCGCAGCAGGTCGATGAAGTCGCGGAACATGGCCTTGTCGAAGAACTCCGGCGCGGCGAGCCCGTAGAGCATGGACATGCGCTGCGCCATCGCGACGCAGCGCTGCTCCAGCGCATCGGGCGTCAGCGCGCCGGGCCCGGCGCGGAGCAGCAGCGCGATCGCGAGGTAATAGCGCTCGATCGCCTGGACCGTCGCCTGGGCGAGGACCGACAGGCGCACCGCCTCGGCGCTGCCCGTCGTCGAGCGCCGCCATGTCGACCCGTCGGCGCTGCGCGTCAGCAGGCCGAGCTTCTCGAGCGAGGCGAGCACGCCGTCGACGACCCCGGGCAGCTCGTCCTCGCGCCAGCGCAGGTTGAGTTCCGCGCGCATGTAGGGATACACGCGCCACAGCAGCCGCTGGATGTCCTCGTGGCGCATGACGGCATTGTTGAGGAAGGCGCAGGCCACCAGCGACGGCATCGCGAAAAGGTGCAGGACGTTGTTGCGATAGTAGGTGGCGAGCACCGCGTTCTTCTCGTCCATACGCAGCACGTCGCCGAGGGGATGCGGGCGGCGTTCGAGCATGCCCATGAGCTCGACCTGGCGGATGATGGCTGCGCCGTCCGCCCCGGCGACCGAGACATCGGGTGAATAGGGAAACGACTTCAGCAGGTCGATGTAGAGCTGGAGCTGGCGCTCGAGGTCCGCCTCGAGCATCGCCTGGCGCGGCGCGGCGAGCAGTGCGACCGCAAGCAGGTTCACCGGCGTGACCGCGGCGGCGGCGTTGATTCGCCGCATGACCTCGGCGGCCACGGCATCCACGGCCTCGCCGAACCAGGCCGGCCGCGTGTCCTCGCCGACGGCGTCTGCGCGCCAGCCGGCCTGGACCTGATCCAGCACCGCGTCGAGCAGCAGCGGCTCGCCAAAGGCCACGTAGACGCGCCCGAGCGGCTTGCGCAGCTCGGGCAGCACGCCGAACAGTCCGCCCACCGACTCCTTCTCCTTCGGGCGCCCCATCAGCTCGTCGATGTACGACTCCCCTTCCAGCAGCTTGTCGTAGCCGAAATAGACCGGCACGTACGCGACCGGGCGGCGCGTGTCGCGCAGGAAACTGCGCACGGTCATGCTGAGCATCCCGGTGCGCGGGCGCAGCAGGCGGCCGGTGCGGCTGCGCCCGCCCTCGATGAAGAACTCGATCGGGTGGCCCCGGTTCATCATCACGTCGACGTACTTCATGAACACGATCGGGTACAGGCCCGAGCCGCGGAAGCTGCGGCGGATGAAGAATGCGCCGCCCTTGCGCAGCAGGCGGCCGATGACCGGGAGGTTCAGGTTCACGCCCGCGGCCACGTAAGGCACGGCGTAGCCGCGCTTGTAGATCACGTACGACAGCAGCAGATAGTCGACGTGGCTCCGGTGGCAGGGCATGTAGACGATCTCGCAGGCTGGCGGCAACCTGTCGAGGTACTCGGCATTCCGCACCTCGATGCCGTCGTAGACCCGGGTCAGGAATCGGCTGAGGATGCGATCCGCGATGCGCACGAAGGTGTGCGAGTAGTTCGCGGCGATCTCCAGCGCGTGCCTGCGCGCGACCAGCAGCCCTTCGCGGCGCGTGCGCTTCGTGTCGCGGATCTCCTGGCGCACGGCCTGGCGCACGGCCCTGGTGCGCAGCACCTGCGCGATGATCGCCCGTTGCCGCGACAGGTCCGGCCCGAGCGTGTCCACGCGCATGTGGCGGAACTCCGCGCGCATGTCCTTGAGCAGCTTGCGTGCGCCGCGCGAGCCGTCGGGCCCCGCGGCCGCATAGCCCTGGATCGGGCGCGGCTCGCCGAAGCGGATCAGCGTGCCGCGTCCGTTGAAGACGATCGACAGCAGGCGGCGGAACGGGCCCACGAATGCCCAGTTCTCGGAGAACAGCATGCCGAGGAAGGATTTCTCCCGCTGCGGCGCGCGACCCCAGTAGACGGCGACGGGCACGACGTCGAGTTCGAGGACGGGATCGGCAACCGCGGCCGCCACGGCGCGCGCGAGCTCCGGCGGCGTGCGGCGGTCTGCGCGCCGGCGCAGCACGCCGGCGCGGCGCTCGAGCGCGACCGCCGAGTGCGGCAGGTCGAAGCTGCGCAACTTGAGGCGCTTGCCCGGGCGCCGGAGCGCGCCGTCCATGCACGCGATCTCGAGCGCGAGCAGGTCCGAGGTGCTGCGTTCCTCCAGCACGTACACGAGCGGCCGCGCACGGCCGTGCAATCGCGCGAGGGCGTCCTCCGGCACGACGGTCGGGCGCACGAACACGCGCATGGCGCCGCGCAGCATCCACATGAGGGTGCGGTTCACGTGCAGGCCGGCTCAGTCCTTGGCGGGCTCTTCTTTGCGGCTGTCGCCTTCGTCCTGCTCGAGGCGGTCGTCCAGGTTCTCACGGCGCACTTCGACGGCCGCGTTCGCCCGGTCGCGCGCCTTGTCCTGCGTGCCGACCAGCGGCCCGAAGGCGGTATCCTCGACCTTCATCGGTTCGTCTTCCTCGGGCTTGTCCGATCCGCCGCAGCCTGCGAGCGCGGCCACGACCGCCAGCATCCCGACCGCAAAGTTAGCGCGCATCGCTGCACCTCCCATTCGGCATTCCGGCAAGTCTAACGCTTATCCACGACATGCTTCGGTCGAGGGCGAACTGCGCGGCGCTCGGGGACCCGCCCGCCGCTTGTCCGCGCCGGCCGCAACACGTCGCGCGTCGCGCTGGCGCACGCCGAGCGCCGGGCGGGTGGCGAGCGAGTGACTAAAGTTCCGGCGGAACGAGCGAGCCAACCCGCCCGGCGCGAAGGCGGAGCCAGCGCGACAAGCGCCGAGTGGCAGGGCGTGGGTCAGCGGCGTTTCGGGAGATCGAGCGCGACGAGGAAGTATTCGAACACGTAGTTGACCAGCGAAATATCGCTGTGCAGCCGATGGTCCGAGTCGAGGATGTGCAGCGTCGCCGAATGCTCGCGCGCGAACTTCATGCTGTTCTCGACCGGCACGACGTCGTCCTTCCAGCCGTGCACGATCGTCTTCGGGCAGGGGGCCGGCTTCGCGGTCAGCTGTTCCATGCCCGGCATGTAGAACGCGGGCGCGAGCAGGAACAGTCCCCGCGCATGCAGCAACGCCGACGCCGAAGTCGCGACGTAACCGCCCATGCTCGAGCCGACCAGCACGAGGTCGCCGCGCAGGTCGCGGCAGAAACTGAGCAGCCGCGTCACGCGGTCGCGCGCGTCGTTGACGCCCCGGTAGTCGACCGAGTCGACGTTCCACCCTTCGCTCTTCGCGACTTCCGCCATCGCGGAGATCTTGGTTCCCCACGGGCCGCTTTCCTGACCGTGCGAGAAAACGACGTGACGACTCGCCATGCACCGCTCCATTGAAGGACGCGTCGATGGTATCAGCCCCGGCGCGGCTTCCACAGCAGCGCATCGAGGTCGAGCCCCCGGGAGCGCGCCATGTCCGCCCGGCCGTTCCTGAACACCACGCCCTCCTCCTCGAGCAGGCGGCGCTGCATGCGATGCGCCTTCGAGCCGGCAGGCAGGCTGATCCGGCCCTGCGCGTTCAACACGCGATGCCAGGGCAGTTCGAGCGATGCGGGCGCGACCTTGAGCGCGTGACCGACGAGGCGCGCGCGGCGCGGAGCGCCCGCGCGCCGTGCGATGCCGCCGTAGCTCGCGACTTCCCCGCGGGGAATGTCCGCGACCGCCTTCCAGATGCGTTCGAGCAGCTTGCGGTCCGTCACAGTCATGAACGGCGATTCTAGCCGCGGCGGCGCTGCGTGCTATCGTCGCGCTGCCGTGGACGCCGAGGAAGACCGGACCCAGATCGACCCGCGGGCCAATCCCTGGGCGATGCTCGCGGCGCTGCCATTGTTCTCCGGCCTTCCCCGGCACGTCGTCGACGAGACCGTCAGCGAACTCGAGTGGATGTCCCTGCCGGGCGGCGGCCTGCTGTTCGAGGCCGGAAGCCCGGCCGACGCGGTCTACTTCGTCGTGAGCGGCTGCCTCGGCGTTTACGGGCCGGGCGGCGAGCTGGTCGGGCGCATCGCGGCCGGCGAAACGGTCGGCGAGATGGGACTCATCGTCTCGCGCCCGCGCCGGGCGACCGTGCGGGCCTTGCGCGACTCGGAACTCGCGATGCTTTCGGCCGGAACGTTCGAACGCGTTCTCCTCGGCCACCCGCAGGCGATCCTCCGGCTCGCACGGCTGACGGTGTCGCGGATCGACGACCGCGACGCCGACCGGCAGCGCGTCATGACGCCGCGCACGCTCGCGCTGGTTCCGCTCGACGAGTCCGTGGACCTGGCCCAGCACGCCGGCAGGCTGGTCGATGCGCTGTCCCGGTTCGGCCGCGCCGACCTCGTCGGGCGCCAGCGCGCGGGCAGCCACAGCCCGCAGTGGTTCCACGAGCGCGAAACGCGCAACGACTTCGTCGTGTACACGGCCGATCCCGGCGACACGGCCTGGACCCGCCTGTGCCTCAGGCAGGCGGACGTCGTCCTGTTGGCGGCGCGCGCAGGCGGGAGCGTCCCCGAAAGGGGCGGACACGGCTGGCTGGACGGCGGGATGCGCCGCGGCGAGCTCCTGCTCCTGCACGAGGGCGCGTTCGCGCAGGGCGCGGCCCCGCGCTGGTGCGCGGCATTCCCCGGCATGGCGCATCACCACCTGCGCAGCGCGGCCGATTACGGCAGGCTGGTGCGCATGCTGACGGGCCGTGCCGTCGGCCTCGTCCTGTCCGGGGGCGGCGCGCGCGGCTTCGCGCATCTCGGCGTGGTTCGCGCGCTCCGGGAGCACGGCGTGCCGATCGACATCGTCGGCGGCAGCAGCATGGGTGCGATCCTCGCCGCGGGCGTCGCCGCGGACTGGGACGACGCGGAGCTCCGGTTGCGCTTCAAGCGCAGCTTCGTGGAAACCAACCCCCTGTCGGACTTCACGCTGCCGCTGGTCTCGCTGGTATCGGGACGCAAGGTTGGAATGCTGCTGCGCCAGGAGCTCGGCGACATCGACATCGCGGACCTGCCCCTGCCGTTCTTCTGCGTTTCATCGAACCTGACGACCGGCCGCATCGCCGTGCACCAGGAAGGACCGCTGTGGCGATGGCTGCGGGCCTCGGTGGCGATCCCCGGCGTCCTGCCGCCCGTGTTCCAGGGCGGCGAGGTGTTCGTCGACGGCGGCGCGATGAACAACCTGCCCGTGGACGTGATGCGCGCCAAAGGGCGCGGACCGGTCATCGGCGTCGACTGCGGCACCGACCGCGCGTTCACGACGGACGTCGAGGCGACCGAGACACCCTCGGTATGGTCGCTGTTCGGCGGCCGCGGCCCGCGCCGGCGTCCCAACATCCTGCAGATCCTCTGGCGTGCGGGCATGGTGAACAGCACGACCGCGACGCTCGAGCGCCGCCTGCAGAGCGACCTGCTCATCACACCGGCGCTCGAGTCGGTGGAGCTCCTCGACTGGAAGGGATTCGAGCGCGCCGTCGAGATCGGCTACCGCGATGCCTGCCGGCGGCTGGAAGCCGGCGCACTCGAACGACTCGCGAAGGTTTACGCCCCCGGCACGCTATCCTGAGCCGCATGGCAGGCACAGCCGGCTGGCAGTTCTGGATCGACCGGGGCGGCACGTTCACGGACATCATCGGCCGCGCGCCCGACGGCCGCCTGCACGTGGCCAAGCGCCTGTCGGAAAGCGGCGGCACGACCGACCCGGGCGTCACCGGCATCCTCGAACTGCTCGCGCGTGACGGCGGCGGCGAGTCGCGCATCGAGTCGATCCGCATCGGCACGACGGTGGCGACCAATGCGCTGCTCGAACGCCGCGGCGTGCCGACCGCCCTGGTCACGACCGCGGGCTTCGGTGACGCGCTCGCGATCGGTTACCAGAACCGGCCGCGACTCTTCGACCTTCGCATCGAGCTTCCCGCACCGATCTATGCGGTCGTCGTCGAAGCCGCCGAACGCGTGGCGCCGGACGGCGAGGTGCTCCAGGCGCTCGACGAGACGCGGCTCGCAGCCGACCTGGCGCGCATCAGGGAAGGGGGCATCGAGAGCGTTGCGATCGTCTTCATGCACGGCTACCGGCATACCGCCCACGAGGGCCGCGCGGCGGCGCTCGCGAGGGTGGCCGGGTTCCGGGAGGTGGTCGCCTCGCACGAAGTCTCGCCGCTGATCCGTCTCGTCAGCCGCGGCGACACGACGGTAGTGGACGCCTATCTCTCGCCGCTCCTGGCGCGCTATGTGCGCGCGTTCCGCGCAGGCCTCGGCGGGCGGCATGCCGGCGCGCGCCTGGAATTCATGCAGAGCAACGGCGGCCTGGCGGCGCCCGAGGCGTTCCGCGCCTGCAACGCGGTGCTGTCGGGACCTGCCGGCGGCCTGGTCGCGACGGAGCGGATCGCCGAAGCAAGCGGCCGGCCGCGCCTGATCGCCTTCGACATGGGCGGCACGTCCACGGATGTCGCCCTCTACGACGGCGCCCTGCCCCAGCGATTCGAGACCGTCGTCGCCGGAGTCCGGCTGCAGGCGCCGATGATGAACATCCACACGGTCGCGGCCGGCGGAGGCTCGATGCTCGCGTTTGCCGGCGGGCGGCTCACGGTCGGCCCGGGTTCCGCGGGCTCGCAACCAGGCCCCGCCTGCTATCGCAACGGCGGCCCGCTCACCGTCACGGACGTGCAGGTGCTGCTCGGGCGGATCCGCCCGGAAGCGTTCCCCGCGATCTTCGGCGCGCGTGGCGACGAACCGCTCGACGCCGGCATCGTGCGCCGGAAATTCGAGGCGCTCGCGCGGTCCATGGGCGAGACGGCGCAGGACGGCATCGAGCGGATTGCCGCGGGATTCCTCGACGTCGCGGTCGAATCGATGGCGCGCGCGATCCGCCACGTGTCGGTCCGCGAGGGCCATGACCCGGCCGAGTTCGCCCTGCTGTGCTACGGCGGCGCGGCGCCGCAGCACGCCTGCCGCGTCGCCGACTCGCTCGGCATCCGCGAGATCCTGATCCACCCGCTCGCCGGCGTGCTCTCTGCATTCGGCATCGGGCTCGCCGACCGCCGGCTGGTGCGCCGGCAGAGCCTCGAGCGCGCGCTGACGCCCGGCCTGCACGCGGAACTCGACGCCGCGTTCGCGGCGATTGCCGAGCCGCTGCGCGCGGCCATGGCGGCCCAGGGGGCGGATCCGCGCGAGGTCCGGCTGCGGCGCACGCTCGAGTTGCGCGCACCCGGCACGGAAACCGCGCTCGACGTCGCGCATGCGCCGCTCGCGGACGTGCTGCGCGAGTTCCGCGCCGTGTTCGCGCGTCGCTTCGGGTTCGCGCCGCCGGAAGCCGCCCCGCGCGTCGCGACGCTGGCGGTCGAGGCCATCGTCGCCGGCGAGCGCGAGGCGCACGCGGCGGTTTCGGGCCCGCGGGGAAGCGCGGGCCGCCGGGTCGAGGCCTGGTTCGACGGCTGGCGCGAAGTGCCCCTGGTCGAGCGCGCCTCCCTTATTGGCCGGGGACCGCTCGCGGGCCCCGCGCTCGTGGTGGAGCCCAATTCGACGACCGTCATCGAGCCCGGATGGTCCGTCGAATGCCTGGCCGACGGCATGCTCCGGCTCGCGCGCCACGAACCGCGGCGGGCGAAGGCCGTCGACGCGGGGCGCGCCGATCCCGCGCAACTCGAGCTCTTCAACCACCGGTTCATGCAGGTGGCCGAGCAGATGGGGGCGGTGCTGCAGGCGACGGCCGTCTCGGTCAACATCCGCGAGCGGCTCGATTTCTCGTGCGCACTCTTCGACGCCACCGGAGCGCTCATCGCGAATGCGCCGCACATGCCGGTGCACCTCGGCTCGATGGGCGCGAGCGTGCGTGCCGTCATCGCGGCCAACGCGGGGGAACTCCGGCCCGGCCGCGCCTGGATGCTGAACGCACCTTATGCTGGCGGCACGCACCTGCCGGACATCACCGTGGTGAGCCCCGTCTTCACGGGCGCGGGCCGGGAGCCGGCGTTCTTCGTCGCCTCGCGCGCGCACCATGCCGACATCGGCGGCATCACGCCGGGATCGATGCCGCCCGCCTCGCGCACGATCGGCGAGGAAGGCGTCGTGTTCGACAATTTCCTGCTGGTGGACGGCGGCGCGATCCGGGAAGAGGCGCTGCGCGAGGGCCTCGCCGAAGGGCCGTGGCCGGCGCGGAATCCCGACCAGAACGTCGCCGACCTCAAGGCGCAGCTCGCCGCGAACGCGCGCGGCGCAGCCGAACTCCAGGCTCTGGTCGATCGCGCGGGCCAGGCCACGGTCGTGGGCTACATGGCGCACGTCCAGGACAACGCCGAGGCCTGCGTGCGCGAGGTCATCGGCCGGCTTGGCGACGGCCACCTGCGCTACGAGATGGATGACGGCAGCGCGGTCGAGGTCCGCGTGCAAGTCGATCGCGCATCGAGGAGCGCCACCGTCGACTTCGCGGGCACGTCGCTGCAGCAGCCGGGAAACTTCAACGCACCGCTCGCGGTCTGCACCGCGGCCGTGCTGTACGTCTTCCGCACGCTGGTCGACGCCGAATTCCCGCTGAACGAGGGCTGCCTGCGCCCGCTCTCGATCCGTGCAGGTCGCGGCTCGATGGTCAACCCCGTGCCGCCCGCCGCCGTGGTCGCCGGCAACGTGGAGACGTCCCAATGCATCGTGGACGCGCTGTTCGGCGCGCTCGGCGTGCTCGCGGCCTCACAGGGCACCATGAACAACCTGACGTTCGGCGACGCCGGACACCAGTACTACGAGACGATCGCGGGCGGTGCGGGCGCAGGTCCCGGCTTCGACGGCGCCTCGGGAGTGCAGACGCACATGACGAACTCGCGCCTCACGGACCCGGAGGTGCTGGAAAGCCGGCATCCGGTGCTGGTGCGTGAATTCCGCTACCGGCCCGGCTCCGGTGGCCGCGGGCGAAACCGCGGCGGAGACGGCCTCGTGCGCGTGATCGAATTCCGCGCGCCGATGACGGTCGCAGTGCTCTCGAATCACCGGCGCATCGCGCCGTTCGGCCTCGCCGGTGGCGCGCCGGGCGCGACTGGCGTCAACCGGATCCTGCGCGCGGACGGCGCGACGAAGGAGCTGCCGGCCTGCGCGGCAGCGGCCGTCGGCGCGGGCGATGCGATCCGGATCGAGACGCCAGGCGGCGGGGGGTTCGGCTAGGAAACGTCAGGCGGAACTTCGAGCTCGGCGAGCACCTGCGTGAGGCCGGTGTCGGGCAGGCCCGCGAGGTTCGGGCTCACGGTCTGCACGCGGCTGCCGCCCGCGCGATGGCTGACGATCCAGGCATGGAAGTGGCCCGGACGCAGCGCCGGAATGCCGACCAGGATGTTCACGATGCCCTGCTCGCGCTGGCGGTCGCGGTTCACGCGCTCGTCACAGACCACGAACCAGCGATCGCCCTGGCCGCGCTCCGCGAATGCGCCGCGCTCTTCCAGCGTCGCCATGAATTCGCGCAGCTGCGCCGTCGCGCGCCGCCAGGTCGAGGGCTCGTTGGGTTCGAACACCATCCAGCGCGTGCCGCGTTCAATGCTGTTCACGACGAGGAGCGACAGCCGCTTCGCCGCGAGCGAGCGCCAGTCGGCGGCCACAGCGCCCGGGCCGGCGAGCGTGCAGGCGCGCGGCACGTCCCGCCCGGGCCGGCGCACGGCCTGCACGGTATTGACGCCGGCGGCTGCGAGGCGGTTGCGCTGTTCGTCGTCGACTGCGCACGCCGGACGAAGTCCCGGCCGCAGGATGGCTTCCTCGCCGGCGCTGGTCCAGACCGGCCAGTGTTCCGAAGCGCGCGACAGCATGCCCGCAACGGCTCCGGACGGCGCGAAGGCCTCGAAGCGGCCGCGCAGCTTGTCGTAGCCGAGCAGGCGCGGGAAGAACATGCACGCGGAATCCGACGGGAGCGCCCAGTGGCGCATCTCGGCGAGCGCCTTCGTGGCGCTGTCCCAGGCGACCGGCGGGTCCACGAACAGGATCGCGCGCCGTTCGCGGCAGAACCGGTTGGCGACGAGCAGCGTGCTCGCGCCGGCGTCCACGTCGCGCGCCAGCGGCGGGATGCACAGGAAATTGAATCCGTCGCCCGCGTCCAGCGCGAACAGCCCGGTCCCGCGAGCGGCCGAGCCGATGATGTCGTAATCCGTGAGCGGGGCGCCGTCGTCGGCATCCGTGCCCGAAAGCACGTAACCGGCGAGCCCGCGCGGATCCTGCCGCGGGGTCGGGTCGGGCCGCGCGCGCGGCAGGTCACCCGCGACGCGCGCGAGGGCCGATTCCGCCAGTATCGACGCGACCGAGCGCGGGGCGTCCGGGGCGATGGACAGGCGCCGGTAGATCTCCTGGTCCTCGATGTGTTCCGAACCCGGAGTGCGCACGCGCTGGATCACGAGGTTGAAGCTTTCCTCGTCGTTGTCGCCGATGCCGTCGTAGTCGACCGCGGCGCGCAGGAACTCGCGCGTGCCGGGCGCCAGTGCCTCGAGCACCAGCGCTTGGGTCCCGGCAGCCAGCCGGATGGTGCAGCAGCGCGCGCCGTTGGTGACGCGCACGATGACCGCCGCGCGGCCGCCGTTCTCGAAGTATTGCTCGACGGCGTAGGACAGCGTGGACGGCTGCCACAGGCCGCCGAAGATCCGCTGGAATTCGTTGAAGCCGGAGATGCGCACGGGGCGGTCGACGGGACCACGCAGGCAGCGCCCGACGAAGGCCGTGACGGCCGTCGGCGCCTCCCCGATCGATTGCCCGAAGCCGGCTTCTTCTTGAACCTTGATGCCGGCCAGTCGTTCCGTCACGGCTGACTCCCCCAGCACGCGCGCAGATTATCATGAACGGGCATGGCAGGCGGCTACACGAACTGGCGGATCGGATTCACGCTCTCGCTCACGACGGCCGCGCTGTGGGGACTGCTGCCCATCGCGCTCAAGGTCGTGCTCGAGGCCATGGACGCGTACACCATCGTTTGGTGGCGCTTCGCGATCGCGATGGCGGGGCTCGGCGCGTTCCTGGCATGGCGCGGCGCGCTGCCGAAGATCCGCGGCGCGGGACGCGCGGCGATCGCGCTCGTGGCGGTGGCCACCCTCACCCTGATCGGGAACTTCGTCCTGTATCTCGTCGCGCTCGACCACGTGACGCCCTCGGTCACGCAGGTCGTGATCCAGCTCGCGCCCCTGCTGCTCCTGGTGGGCGGCGTGCTCGTGTTCCACGAAAGGCTGGGCGGCGCGCAGTGGGCCGGCTTCGTCGTCCTTGCCGCGGGCCTGGTCCTGTTCTTCAACGCACGGCTGCCGGAACTGCTCCGCCCCGCCGAGGGACTCGGGCTCGGCGTCGCGCTCACGGTCGGCGCCGCCGTTTCCTGGGCGATCTACGGGCTCGCGCAGAAGCAGCTGCAGCGGCACTTCTCGGCGCAGCAGGTCCTGTTCATGATCTACGTCGGCGCGACCGTGCTGCTGTTGCCGGCGGCGAAGCCCGCCGGGATCGGCGCGCTCGGCGGCCTGCAGCTCGGCATGTTCGCCTTCTGCTGCGCCAACACGCTCGCGGCCTACGGCGCCTTCGTCGAGGCGCTTTACTACTGGGACGTGGCGCGCGTCAGCGCGGTGATCGCAACGGCGCCGCTCTTCACGCTGGGCGCGATGTGGTTCGTCGAGTGGATGGGCCTCGGAATTGTGCCGCCCGAAGGCCTCAACGCGCTGTCGGTGGCCGGCGCGCTGATGGTGGTCGCCGGATCGATCGCCTGCGCGCTCCGGAACTGACGGGGACGCGCGCCTTCAGTTGCCCGAGCTCGCCTTCGCGGCCTCGTCCCCTTCGGGCCTGGCGAAGCGCGGATCGCCGGCGTATTGGTCCTCGACCCCGTCCCAGGTCGCGCCCACCGGCAATGCGTTTCGCACCTTCGGGGCGGCCGCGACGGTTCCCGCAAGGTCGCGGCCCGGTCCCGGCCCGACCGAGAACGCGATCCCGCTCGGTTCCTTCGCCGCGGCAGCCACCGCGTCCCAGTCGATCGCCTCGTCGTGCTCCGCGACTTTCTTCCACAGCGGCGCTCTCGGCTTCTTCAGGTTCGCGCGCAGCGCCTTCGGCACGTCGGACCAGTCGCGCTTGTCATCGACCAGGGGTTCGTAGGCCTGCACCATCAGGCGGTCGCCGTGCCAGCCGAGCAGCACCGGCTGGTTCACGACCGTGACCTTGGTTCCGTCCGGCACGGCCTCGTAAATCAGCGCGATGTCCTCGGGGTAGAGTCGCACGCAGCCGGCGCTCGCGCGCATGCCGACGGCAGGCGGCTTGTTCGTGCCGTGAATCAGGTAGCTCGGCCAGCCGAGCCGCATCATGTGGCGGCCCAGCGGATTGTCCGGTCCCGGCGGCACGGTGGCCGGCAGGATGTCGCCGTCCTTCGCGTGCTCCTTGCGCACGGAAACGGGCGGCGTCCAGGTCGGGTCCTTCACGTGTGAGACGACCTTGGTCGAGCCCTCGGGCGTCGCCCAGCCGACCTTGCCGATGCCGATCGGGTGCGTGACCACCTCGACCGGGCCGTCCTTCGGCGCATCCTTCTGGGGCTTCGGGTAGTAATAGAGCCGCATCTGCGCGAGGTTCAGCACCAGGCCCTCGCGCGGCGCGTCCGGCAGGATGAACTCGGTGGGGAGCACGATCGCCGTGCCCTCGCCGGGCAGCCACGGATCGACGCGCGGATTGGCGCGCACCAGCTCCGTGTAGCCGACGTTGAAGCGGCGGGCAATGTCGGCGAACGTGTCCTCGTGCTTCGCCACCGTCACCTGGACCTTGCCGACCACGTCCTGGTCGGGCCTGACCAGGAAGCGGTGGGTCGCCTCGGCGAGCGGGAGCGGCGGCGGCGCGGGCGCTTCGGCCGCGGGCTTGTCGCCGCCCTTCGGCTTCTTCCAGAGCGACTCGAACGGCGTGCAGGCGGCGATGAGCGCCGCCAGGAGCGGTATCGCGAGGCGGATGGCGGGCCGGGTCATGGCCCGCGCATTATCCCCGGCCCGGCCCGCGATCACCAGATCTTCACGCGCTCCGCCGCCGGGCGCCACAGCTTGTCGCCTTGCTTGACGCCGAACGCCGCGTAGAACTCATCCATGTTGGCGACCACGCCGTTGGCGCGGAACTCGCTTGGCGCGTGCGGATCCGTCAGCACGACCTCGCGCATCAGCCCCTCGCGCCACTTGGTGCGCCAGGCCTGCGCGTAGCCGAGGAAGAAGCGCTGCGGTCCCGTGGTGCCGTCGATGACCGGCGCCCGTGCGCCGCCCAGCGAATGAATGTACGCGCCATAGGCAACGGCCGCGCCCGACAGGTCTCCGATGTTCTCGCCGAGCGTCAGCTCGCCGTTCACGTTGAGGCCCGGCAGCGCTTCGAAGGCCGAGTACTGCCTGATGAGCCCGGCAGCCTTGGCCTTGAACTTCTCGTTGTCCTCGGCCGTCCACCAGTCGCGCAGGTTGCCGTCGCCGTCGTACTGGCGGCCCTTGTCGTCGAAGCCGTGGCTGATCTCGTGGCCGATCACCGAGCCGATCGCGCCGTAGTTCGCGGCATCGTCAGCCTGCATGTTGAAGTACGGGGGCTGCAGGAATGCGGCCGGGAACACGATCTCGTTGTTCGTCGGCAGGTAATAGGCGTTCACCGTCTGCGGCGTCATGAACCACTCGGTCGGGTCCTTCGGCTTGCCGGCGCGCGCGGCCTGCCAGTTCCATTCGAACTGGCTGGCGCGCATCACGTTGCCGGCCAGGTCGTCGGCGCGGATATCGAGTCCGTCGTAGTCGCGCCACTTGTCGGGATAGGCGATCTTGACGTTGATCTTCTTCAGCTTCGCGTGCGCCTCGGCCTTGGTCGCCGGGCTCATCCACTCGAGCCGGTCGATCCCACGGTCGAACTCGGCGAGCAGGTTGTCGACCAGCGTGACCATGCGCGCCTTCGCCTCGGGCGGGAAGTGACGCGCGACATACGCGGCGCCGATCGCCTCGCCCATCGCGTTGTCGGTCTCCTGCACCGCGCGCTTCCAGCGCGGCCTCAGCGTCTCCGTGCCGCGCAGCGTGCGCGAGTTGAAGTCGAACGAGGCCTCGACGAATGCGGCGGGCAGCACGCGCGCGTAGGCGCCGATCGTGCGCACCTTCAGGTAATCCTTCCAGGTCGCGAGGTCCGCGTCGCCGAGGTGCTTGCCGAGTGCCGTCACGTAACTCGGCTGGCGGATCACGAAGTCGCCGGCAGGCAGGCCGGTCGACGCGTGCCATGCTTTCCAGTCGAAGCCGGGCGCGAGCGCCGCGGCCGAGTCGAGGCTGTTCTTGTTGTAGGTCTTGATCGGGTCGCGGTTCTCGACCGGCGTCCACTGGTCGGTCGCGATCCTAGTCTCGAGCTCGAGGATCTTCGCGGCGCGCGCGGGGCCGTCCGGCTCGCCGGCGAGCGTAAGCAGCTTCGCCAGGTACTCGACGTACTTGCGGCGGAATTCGACGTACGTGTCCTCGGTCTTGAGGTAATAGTCGCGATTCGGCAGGCCGAGCCCGTCCTGGTCCACGTACGCGACGTTGTGCGTCGAGTTGCGCCCGTCGGGGTAGACGTACACGCCGAGCGGCGTGCTGATCGAGCGGCCCTGTGCGCGGCCGAACCACGTCGCGAGCGCGGATGGTCCGTCGATCGCGGCAATTTCCGCGAACAGCGGCTTCAACGCCTCGATCCCGCGCGCCTCGACCTTCGCCTCGTCCATGAAGCTCGCGTACATGGCGCCGAGTCGCCGCATTTCCGGCGTGGCCTTGTCGCCCGCGGCCGCGGCCTCGAGCAGTATCGCCTGCACGTCCGCCTGCGCCTTCTCGAACAGCATGATGCCGATGCCGGCGCTCGCGTACTCCGCGGGGAACGGCGTATTGGCGAGCCAGGTGCCGTTCACGTAGCGGAACAGGTCGTCCTGGGGCCGCACGGCCTTGTCCATCGCGGTTGCGTCGATGCCGGTCGCGAGCGGCTGTCCGGCCACGTTGTCGGCGAGTGCCGCGGCGCTCGCTGCCAGGCACAGTACGGCGGGCGTAAGGATGCGAAGGGACATGCCGGATCTCCAGTCTGGGAGGGCGCGGATTATAAGCCAGGGCTGCGGCGGGCAGGCTCCACGCCGCGACCAGTCGTGGCTCATCTGCGATGAGCCCGCACGACCAGCGGCCAGCGCACGCGCCGCCGCCCCGCGCCCCAGGCGTGTGCCAGCGGGGCCGCGAGCAGCGCCAGCGGATCGCGCCCGGTGCGTGCCCGGCAGCGGCGCACCGCCGACCAGGTGTCGAGGTATCCGAGCATCGCCGGCGCGTCCCATTCCGTGCTCATCTCGAACGCAGGCGGATCGAGCGACGGGAGCGGCACGATAAGGTGCCGATAACCTTCGTCCACGTGCCGGCGTTCGCGCGGCCAGTACGGCCCGACCACGTCCCGCGAGAAATCCGCGACCAGCCGGTCGATCGCGGGCGTGACGTGGCAGTTGCCATAGGTCCAGAAGGCGAGCACGCCGCCCGGCCGCAGCACGCGCATTGCTTCGCGGACGAATGCCGCCCAGTCGAACCAGTGCGCCGCCTGCGCCGCGACCAGCAGGTCCACGCTGCCGGCGGCGACGGAAATCGATTCGGCGGCCTCGGGGCGGTACTCGACCCGCGGATGCGCGGGCGCCTGGGCGAGCTGCGCCGCGGAAGGCTCGGTCGCGACGACCCTATCGAAATGTCCTGCGAGGGCGATCGCCGCCTGGCCGCTGCCGCTCGCGACGTCGAGCGCGAGCCCTGGCGCCGGGGCAACGGACGCGAGCCATTCGAACAGCTCCGCGGGATACCCGGGCCGGAATCGCCGGTAGGCCTCCGACTGGCGCGAGAAATGGTCCTTGAAGGGTGCCGGGTCGCACATATCGCACTTATTGAATCGCAATAAGTGCGATATGTGCCGCACCGCCAACGGCACCGCCAAAAAAAAGCCCCGGGTTTTGGCCCGGGGCTGAAGTGCGGACTTTCGGTGAAGGGAAGGAAGTCCGCTAGGGGATACGGGGGATACTGACGTAGGCAGAAATAACGGCCTCCAGCCTAGACGGCGGCTTGCCGTCAGGACGTGAACCGCGCCACAGTTTGGAGAGGGCATTCTGTCTAATTGGAAACGCATTGAGAATCAAATGGTTGCAGAACGGCCTCGCATGGGATCGAAGTACGCGACGCCCGAAGGCGCCCGAAGGCTACGTGCGGAACTCGACCAGCTGTGGCTCGTCGAACGCCCCGCCGTGACCCAGGCGGTGTCGGAAGCCGCCGCAATGGGCGACCGCTCCGAGAACGCCGAATACATTTATGGAAAGCGCCGGCTGCGCGAGATCGACCGGCGGGTGCGCTTCCTGCGCCAACGGCTCGACGGGCTGCAGGTCGTCGCGGTGCCGCCGGCCGACAGGAGCCGTGCGTTCTTCGGCGCCTGGGTGACGATCACGGACTCGGAGGGCCGCGCGCGGCGCCACCGCATCGTCGGGCCGGACGAGTTCGACCGCGAGCCGGATTATCTCAGCATGGATGCGCCGCTCGGCCGCGCACTGCTCGGCAAGCGCGTCGGCGACGAGTTCGAGGTGCAATTGCCGGGCGGGATGCTGCGCGCCCGGGTCACCGCCATCGAATACGAGTGATCAGATCACCCGGATGTTCTTGAACTGCCAGGGATCGCTCTCGTCGAGGTCTTCGGGGAACAGGCGGCCACGCTCGAACAGAGGCGTCCAGTCCGTGTATTTGCCGACGACGGGGCCGAGGTAGGGCCGGCAGATCTCGAGGTTGCGCCGGAAGTCGATTTCGTCCGGCTCGACGATGCCCGCCGCCGGGTTCTCGATCGCCCAGATCATCCCCGACAGCGCCGCGACGGTGACCTGCAGCGAAGTCGCGCTGTTGAACGGCGCGAGCTGGCGCGCCTCGTCGATCGAGAGCTGCGAGCCGAACCAGTAGGCGTTCTTCTTGTGCCCCGTGAGCAGCACGCCGAGCTCGTCGATGCCGCTCGTGATGTCGCCCATCATGATCCGCTTCTTCGCCTGCAGCTGGAAGTTCTTGCCGCAGAACTCGTGCACCGAGAGCACGGCATTGTCGGACGGATGGTAGGCGTAGTGCACGGTCGGCCGGTACACCGCACGGTCGTTCTGCCGCACCGACAGGAAATCGGAGATCGAGATCGACTCTCCGTGCGTGATCAGGAAGGCGTGGAAGTGGCCCGCCTCCGGCGTCCACGTGCGCACGCGCGTCGCGCAACCGGGCTGCGCCAGGAAGATCGCGTTCTTGCGCCCGAAGTCGTACTGGCGCCCGTCGCGCGGGAAGTGCCGCTCATGCGTGCCCCAGCCGAGCTCGGCCGGCTGGCTGCCCTCGCTTACGAAGCCGTCCACTGACCAGGTGTTCACGAATTCGCCCGGCATCTTCGGGCGGCTCGAGACCTGGGTATCGCGCTCGGCGATGTGGATCACCTTGATGCCGAGGTCCCGGGCCAGCGCCGCCCAGGCTTCGCGCCCCTGCGGGTCGCCGGCGTCGTGGCCCGTGTCCTCGGCGATGTCGAGCAGCGCCTGCTTGACGAAATGCGAAACCAGGCCGGGATTCGCGCCATGCGTGATGACGGCGGTCGGCCCGTTGCTCCAGCCCTTGCGAAGTTCGAGGACCTCTTCGCGCAGCGCGTAGTTGGTGCGCCGGCTCGCGGGGATGTTCGGGTCGGTGTAGCCGCCCGGCCAAGGCTCGATGCAGGTGTCGAGGTAGAGCGCGCCCTTCTCGTGGCAGAGCTTGATGAGCGCGACGCTGGAGACGTCCACCGACAGGTTGAGGACGAAATCGCCGCGGCCGACGAGCGGCTCGAGCACGTGCCGGTAATTCTCGCGCGTGAGCGGATGGTTGAGGAACTTGATGCCGTACTTGGTCGCCTCGTCGCGGCCGGCGTCGTCGGCGGTCACGATCGTGATGCGGTCCGGCGTGAGCCCCCCGAGGTGCCGCAGGATCAGCGGCAGCACGCCCTGGCCGATGCTGCCGAAACCGATGAAGATCAGGCGGCCCGGAAAATGCGTGTGGATCGTGTGCTCGCTCATGATGTGCGCGAATCCGTTATCTTGGTTGCCAAGGGCGCCGAATGTACCGCAAATCCACATCGACGTGGCGCTACCCCCTGGGCCTGCTCGCGGCCTACGGCATCATCTGGCTCGCCCTCGCCGTCGAGCCCGTGTTCCGCAAGGACTGGCTGCTCGAGAACGCGATCGTCTTCGTCGCGATCCCCCTGTTCGTGCTCACGGCGAGGCGCCTGCGCTTCACCGATCTCGCGTACACCTGCCTCTTCGTTTTTTTCGCGTTGCACTCGGTCGGCGCGCACTACACGTACTCGCTCGTCCCGTACGACGAGTGGTGGCAGTCTCTCGGCGGCGCGCCGCTCGAAGGCCGCAACCACTACGACCGCATCGTGCACTTCGCGTACGGGTTGCTGGTCACGCCGGCCGCGGTCGAGCTGTTCGCGCACTACGGCCGCTATGCACGGCCGTGGGATTTCCTGTTCCCGTGGATGTTCATGGCCGGGCATGCCGTGGTGTACGAGCTGATCGAGTTCGCGGCGGCGGTGGTCTTCGGCGGCGATCTCGGCCAGGCCTACCTCGGGACGCAAGGCGACATCTGGGACGGACAGAAGGACATGGCGCTCGCGCTCGCGGGCACGACGATCGTGCTCGTGGCGCTGGCCGCGGCCGGACGGCTGCCGACTCGACGCTAAGCGGGCTGGAACGGGAACGGCGCCGGGCGACCGCAGCGCTGGCGCGCGCGCTCCGCGGCGACGGCGCGACGCCAGAATTCACGCTCGGCGCCCGTCACGAGCGGCAGGCTCGGATCCGGCTCCCGCGTTCCCCCCGGGGTGCCCGGCACTTTCTCTTGCATCGCCTTCATGGCGAGTAAGATGCAGCGGGCGGAAAAAAGGTTGCGAACACCCCTCATATCGACGGACGAACTCGCGGCCGGGATTTCGGAGCCCGGCTGGCGGATCGTGGATTGCCGCTTCGAGCTCGGCAAGCCCGACGCGGGGATCGCCGCGTTCCGAGCCGGGCACATCCCGGGCAGCGTGCACGCCGACCTCGAGCGCGACCTCTCGGTGCCGGTCACGCCGTCATCGGGCCGTCATCCGCTGCCGTCGCACGCGGCATTCGCCGCGACGCTCGGGCGCCTCGGCATCGGCAACGACACCCGGGTCGTCTGTTATGACGCGGGGTCCGGCGCGTTCGCCGCGCGTCTCTGGTGGATGCTGCGCTGGGCGGGCCACGATGCGGTCGCCGTGCTCGACGGCGGTTTCGCCGCCTGGGTCGCCGAAGGCCGGCCGATCTCGACCGATCCTCCGCCGGCGCTGGCCGCGACGTTCGTGCCGCGGCCACGGCCCGGCATGGTCCTCGACACGGAGGGCGTCATGCGGGCGCTCGCCGAGGGCGAGACGCTCGTGGACCTCCGCGGCGCGGAGCGTTTCGCCGGCCAGTCGGAGCCGCTCGACGCGGTCGCGGGCCACGTGCCCGGCGCCGTCAACCTGCCCTATCTTGAAAACATCGCGGCGAATGGCCGCTTCCGCGCGCCGTCGGAGCTTGCGACCCTGTGGCGCTCGCGCACCGGGGTGGGCGCGGGCCGCGCGCCGGTCTGCATGTGCGGTTCCGGCGTGACCGCCTGCCAGGGCCTGCTCGCGCTCGAGGCGGCCGGCATCCACGGCGGCCGGCTCTACGCCGGGTCCTGGAGCGAGTGGATCCGCGACCCGGCCCGGCCCGTTGCGCGGGGCATGGCGTGATCTGTTATCGTCCGCGCCCTCTGGCAGCGAACGGGACCGCGATTTGGACAGCGTGACGCGCGGGCAGGTCGCTCCACGGACGCCGTGGAGCGTCGACGACTCGGAGCAGATCTACTCCACCGGCTCCTGGGGCAGCGGGTACTTCGGCATCAACGCCGCCGGCCACGTCGTGTGCAGGCCCGGCCGCGACAGCGCGCGCGAGATCGACCTGTACGAGGTGGTGCGCGAGCTCGAGGCGCGGGACCTGACTGCACCGATGGTGCTGCGGTTCTCGGACATCCTGCGCGACCGGCTGCGCGCGCTGCACGACGCCTTCGCTTCGGCCATCGCCGAGAACGATTACAAGAACCGCTACGCGGCCGTGTTCCCGATCAAGGTCAACCAGCAGCGGCTCGTCGTCGAGGAGGTCTACCGGGGCAGCGCGGACCTCGGCTTCGGGCTCGAGGCGGGCAGCAAGCCCGAGCTCCTCGCGGTGATGGCGATGACCGGCGACGCGCCGGAGCGGCTCATCATCTGCAACGGCTTCAAGGACGACAGCTACATCGAGGCCGTGATCCTCGCGACGAAGCTCGGGCGATCGATCATCCCGGTGATCGAGAACTTCTCCGAGCTCGGATACATCCTGCGCCACGCCGAGAAGTACCAGGTGCGGCCCCAGATCGGCGTGCGCGTGAAGCTCGCGGCCGAGGGCGCCGGGAGGTGGCGTGAATCCGCGGGCGACCGCTCGAAGTTCGGCCTGTTCACGACCGAGATGCTCGAGGTGGTCGAGGTGCTGCGCTCGCACGGCATGCTCGACTGCCTGAAGCTGGTGCACTGCCACCCGGGCTCGCAGCTGCACGACATCCGCCGGGTCAAGGATGCGGTCAACGAGCTCGCGATGGTGTACGCCGAGCTCGCGCGCCTCGGCGCGGGCCTCGAGTACATCGACGTCGGCGGCGGCCTCGGCATCGACTACGACGGCTCGCGCACGAACTTCGAGTCGTCCACGAACTACTCGCTGCGCGAATACGCCAACGACGTCGTCTATCGCGTGGCCAGCGTCTGCAACGCGCGCGGCCTGCCGCACCCGGTGATCCTGAGCGAGTCCGGGCGCGCGATCGCGGCCCACCACAGCGTGCTGCTATTCAACGTGCTCGGCGCGGCGCGGCTCGACCTGTTCAGCGTGCCCGAGCGGCCGCGCGGCGGCAGCCTGCCGCAGCCGGTCGAGGACCTCTACGACGCCCACGCCACCGTCAGCGAGCGCCGCCTGGTGGAGTGCTGGCACGACGCGCAGCAGGCGCGCGAGCAGGCGCACCAGATGTTCAGCGTCGGCTACCTGACGATAGAGATGCGCAGCCTCGCCGAGCGCCTCTACTGGGCCACCTGCGCCAAGGTGCGCGACGCGACGCGCAAGCTCGGCCGCGTGCCGGAGGAACTCGAGGACCTCGAGACGATCCTGTCCGACATCTATTTCTGCAACATGTCGGTGTTCCAGTCGCTGCCGGACAGCTGGGCCATCGACCAGCTGTTCCCGATCATGCCGCTGCACCGGCTCGACGAGCGCCCGACGCGCAGCGCCGTGCTCGCGGATATCACCTGCGATTCGGACGGCAAGATCGACCGCTTCGTCTCCCAGCGCGAGACCAAGCGCGCACTCGAGGTGCACGAGCTCGTCCCGGGCCAGGAGTACTACCTCGGCGCATTCCTCGTAGGAGCCTACCAGGAGACGCTCGGGGACCTGCACAACCTGTTCGGCGACACGCACGTCGTGCACATCCGCCTCGACGACGCCCACGGCTGGTGGATCGAGGAGATCATCAAGGGCGACACCGCGCGCGCCGTGCTCGGCTACATGCAGTACGATCCGGGCGAGCTCTACCCGCGCTTCGCCCGCGACTGCGAGCGCGCGATGCGCGACGGCAGCCTCTCGGTGGCCGAGGGGCAGGCGCTCAAGCGCTTCTACGAATCGGAACTCGCCGGCTACACGTATCTCGAACCAGATGGCGCCGCCTGATGGCGCAAGCTTAGGAGCACACCCATGAACAGGACCCGATTTTCCCGCACCGCAGCCACCGCCCTCGCCTGCTTCGCCGCATTCGCGGCGGCCGCGGCGGAACCGCCCGTCACGGACGCGGCGACCCTCGCCACCCTCGACAAGGTTCTGGTGGGCGACCACCGCTCGGCGGAGAACCGGGCGCGCGACGCCTGGCGCCACCCGAAGGAGACGCTGCAGTTCTTCGGCTTCCGCCAGGACATGACCGTGATGGAAGTTTCGCCGGGCGGCGGCGGCTGGTACACCGAGGTGCTCGCACCGGCGCTTCGTGATCGCGGCAAGTACATCGCCGCGGGCTGGGACCCGAACTCGACCAGCGAGTACGCCAAGAAGAATTCGAAGAAGTTCGCGGACAAGCTCGCCGCACGGCCCGAACTCTACGACCGCGCGACGGTCACCGCGCTGCAGGCGCCGAGCGCGCTGAAGCCGGTGCCGGACGGCAGCGTCGACATGGTGCTGACCTTCCGGAACATCCACGGCTGGATGGGCGACGACGCGGCCGACGCGATGTTCAAGGCGATGTTCGCGGCGCTCAAGCCGGGCGGCATCCTCGGCGTCGTCGAGCACCGCGCGAAGACCGACAAGCCCCAGGACCCGAAGGCGGAGTCCGGCTACGTGCGCGAGGACTACGCGATCGCGATGATCGAGAAGGCGGGCTTCAAGCTGATCGGCAAGAGCGAGGTCAACGCCAACCCGAAGGACACCGCAAACCACCCGAACGGCGTCTGGTCGCTGCCGCCGACGCTGCAGGGCGGCGACGTGGACCGCGACAAGTTCCTCGCGATCGGCGAGAGCGACCGCTTCACGCTGCGCTTCCGCAAGCCCGAGTAAGGCCGGCGCGCGATGAGGCGCGCCTGGCTCGCGCTGTTGCTGTGGCCGGCCGGCGCATCCGTGCCCGCCGCCGCGACGGCGGACGAGGCCGTGACGCTGCGCGTCATGACGTTCAACGTCTGGTACGGCGGCGAGCAGGTGAGCCTCGACAAGGTCGGCGAGGCCATCCGCGCGGCCAACGCGGACATCGTCGGCGTGCAGGAAGCGGACCGCAACCTCGAGCGCATCGCCGAGGTCGCCGGCATGCGCTACGTCGACCCTCGCCGCCGGTTGCTGTCGCGATGGCCGCTGTTCGATTCGGGTACGGGCGTGCGCACGGAAACCGGACCCTCGCCGTATTCGACCACGGCGCTTGACCGCTCCGCACTGCATGCGTGGGTGATGGTGCGACCGGGCAAAGTCGTCGCCGTCTCCAACGTCCACCTGTCCAGCGGATCCGACGAAACCGCCATCCGCGTTGCGGAAGCCGAGCCGCTCGCGGCACTGGGCCGCCTGGCTGCGGATGGAACGCCCGTCTTCCTTACCGGCGACTTCAACACGTCCTCGCACCTCGACAGTCCGGGCACGCTGCGCCGCGGCCGCAGCGACGGCGAAAACCCGCTCGATCGCGCCGTCACCCGCTCCCTGGCAGCGGCCGGCCTGCGGGACAGCTACCGCGAGGCGCATCCGGACGCTGAAGCGCGACAGGGATTTACCTGGTCGCCCGGGGCGCCGCACCCGCTGGTGGACGCCGCCGGCAATCGCAGCCGCATCGATTACGTCTTCACCGCCGGTCGCAGCGAGACGCTCGGGTCGGAGATCGTCGGTGAAGCCGACGGCATTCACACCGACATCCCGGTCTTCCCCTGGCCGTCGGATCACCGCGCCGTCGTCTCGACGTTCCGGGTCACGCCGGCCGATGCGCCTGCGCTGATCTCGGCGACGCCGCGCGTGGTGCAACCGGGCGCGAGCGTCCTCGTGCGCACCTGGGACCCCTGGGGGCCGGCGTGGACGGCCCTCGTCGTGCGCCGCGGCGGCGCACCGCCGGATGCGTTGACCGGCGTGCGCGACATGGCGCACGACTGGCAGCGCAGCATCCCGCTCTCGACAGTCGGCCTCGAGTCCGGCGACTACGACGCGCTCCTCGTCGGCGAAGATGGCGCCGTGCTGGGTCGCTGTGGCTTTACGATCGCCGTTCCGGGCGCGCGGCCCGAGATCGAGGCCGTCTCGGCCGCGACGCGAATCGGCGAGCCGATCCACGTGCGCTGGCGCGGCGCGCCCGGCGACCTGCGCGACTGGGTCGGCCTGTATCGCGCCGGCGAGACTGACGTCTCTCGCTACCTGGGCTTCATCTATACGGAAGCGGCGTTTGCGGGCGAAGCCGCCATCGTTGCCGGACACCGCCGACGGACGCATCCAGCCGGGCGACTACGAGCTCCGCCTGCTGCACGACGAGTCCTACGTCGTGCTCGCGACGGCGGCCATCGCGCCTCCTGCCCTGAGGCAGGCTTCGGGGGTTACTCGGGCCGCTGTACACCCATACAGAACCGTCCGGCGCTGCGGACGCCTTGATTATGTGAATGCCTTCGCGGAACCCGCGGTGGCGCTTCGCTACCTTTTGCAGCTCGGCGGAGCCCCGCGCACGGTAACCCGATGGGCGACAAGGACAAATCACTCAGGATCGGTGACAACGCCAGGGAGATGAGCCACTACGCTGAAGAGCAGAGGCTCGGCCATGGCCGCATCGAATTCGACGAGCTCGGCAACGCGATCTGGGTGCCGGCCTCCGGCCACTCGAGCGACGAGGTCATGCGCCGCCTGCTCGACGACCCGGCGCTCGCCTTCAGCACGGATCATTGGCCCGGAACGGAAAAGCGAATCCAGCAGAACCAGCTCGGCCTGAAGAAGGGATACGACCCCTACGACAGCGGCGCGCTGGTCAAGAAGGAATGGAAGAAAAAGAAGGACCTGCGCAAGCTTTCTGACTGGATCAGGTCGCGCAAGCCGAAGGACGAATGACCTGTTGACCGTCCGCGCCGGGACGCGCAGTCTCGGCCGCATGAGCGCACTCGAGCTCGTCGTCGGCAACCGCAATTACAGCTCCTGGTCCCTGCGGCCGTGGCTGCTGATGAAACACCTCGCGCTCGAGTTCACCGAACGCCAGGTCGAGCTCGACACGCCGGAGTTCGAGGCCGCGATCGCGACACTCTCCCCCACAGGCCGGGTACCGGTCCTGCTGCACGGCGCGATCCGCGTGTGGGAGTCGCTCGCGATCTGCGAGTACGTCTCGGAGATTGCGGACGGCCGCGGCTGGCCGCGCGACAGCGCGTTGCGTGCCACCGCGCGCGCGGTCGCCGCCGAGATGCACTCGGGCTTCGCGGCGCTGCGCTCGGCCTGCCCGATGAATGCGCGCGCCTCCGGCAGGCGGGTGCCGATGACGCCGTCGCTCGAGCGCGACCTGCGGCGCATCGACGCCATCTGGTCCGGCTGCCGCCGCGACCACGGCGACCGCGGGACCTTCCTCTTCGGCGAATTCAGCATCGCCGATGCGATGTTCGCGCCGGTCGTGCTGCGCGTGCGCTGTTACGGGCTTCCGCTTTCGGAGCTCGCGCGTCGCTACCAGGAAACCATGCTGTCGGACGGGCACCTCCTCGACTGGGTCGAGGCGTCGGTCCGCGAAACGCGGGTCATTCCCCATGAGGAAGTCGGTGCCGGCGCCTGAACGGCGCGGCCAGATGGCATTCGCAAGCGCCATCGGCCTCGGCGACCGGCTCGATGCGGCGATCGATGACGCGGCCGAGCAACTCGGGACCGAGGCCGGCACGGAGGGGTTCGACCTTGCGGTCGCATTCGTCTCCGCAGCCTACGGATCGGCGATCGAGCGCCTGCCCCAACTCCTGCGGCCGCACGTCGGCGAGGCGCTGCTGGTCGGCTGCAACGCAGGGGGCCTGATCGGCGGCGGCAGCGAGGAAGAGGACGAACCGGGCATCGCGCTCCTCTGCGGCCGCCTGCCGGACGCCGTCGTGACCTGCCGGCACGTCGAGCAGGCGACGCTCCCGCCGCTGCTGGCATCGCGCGAGCACTGGTGGCGACTGCTCGACCTCACGCCGGAATCCGGCGCGAGCTTCATACTCCTCGCCGATCCGTCTACGCTCGATGCCGAGGCCTGCTCGCGCGGCCTGGACCGCGCATTCCCCGGCTCGACCGTCGTCGGCGGGCTGACGAGCGGCGAGCTCGAGCCCGGCGCGTCACGCATCATCGGCGGCGACGAACTGCACCGCACCGGTGCGGTGCTGCTCGCGCTCTCCGGAAACGTCTCCATCGATCCGGTACTGGCGCAGGGCTGCCGGCCGGTGGGCGACCCGCTGTTCGTGACGGCCTGCGACGGCAACCTGATCGCCGAGCTCGACGGCCGGCGCCCGCGGGACATCCTCACGTCGCTGTTCGGGTCGCTCGACGAGGCGGATCGATCGCGTTTCAGCGAATCGCTGTGCATCGGACTTGCGCTGCCCGGCCCGCGCCAGACCGTCGGCGCCGGCGATTTCCTGATGCGCAACGTGCTCGGCCTCGACCCGGACAGCGGCTCACTCTGGATCGGGTCGCGTATCGCGCCGAACGCGATCGTGCAGTTCCACCTGCGCGACGGCGAGTCCGCGTCCGATGAGCTCGAGCGGCGGCTCGCGGCATCGCTCGAAGGCGCCCTGCCGCCCTCGGCTGCGCTGCTGTTCGCCTGCGCCGGCCGCGGACGCCAGATGTTCGGCGTGAGCGGCCACGACTCGGGTACGCTCCGGCGCATGGTCGACGTACCCGTCGCCGGCATGTTCAGCGCCGGCGAGATCGCGCCCGTGCAGGGCGCGACCTTCGTGCACGGCTATTCCAGCGTGTTTGGCCTGATCAGGCCGAGGGCGGCGTGATGGGAAGACTCCTGGCGGCCGCCGCGATGGCGGCGTTCCCGCTGCTGTCCGGCGCCGCGCCGCACGGTTTGACGGCCCAGGACCTCGTGGGATTCTCGCGAGTCTCGGAACCTGCGATCTCGCCGGACGGGCGCCTGCTCGTCTACACGCTGCGCGAGACCGACCTCGCGGCCGACCGCGGCCGCACCGACCTGTGGATGCTCGAACTGGATGGCGGCGGACCCGCGCGCCGGCTCACCAGCCACGAGGAGAACGACGGCGCCGCCGACTGGGCCGCCGATGGCAGCGGCGTCTTCTTCCTCTCCTCGCGCAGCGGCTCGCCGCAGGTATGGTTCCTGCCGGTCGGCGGCGGCGAGGCGACGCAGGTCACCCGGCTGCCGCTCGAAGTCGCCGGATTCCGGGCGTCGCCGCGCGGCGGCCGGCTGGTCGTCGCGATGGAGGTCTTCGCAGACTGCCGCGACCTCGAATGCACCCGCAAGCGGCTCGACGAGAAACGCACGGCGAAGGCGCGCGCCCAGGCCTACGACAGGCTCTTCGTCCGTCACTGGGACACGTGGGAGGACGGCCGCGTTTCCCAGCTCTTCTCGGTCGCGCTCGACGGCGAGCGGCGGCCGCGCGGCGAGCCGGTGCCGCTGACGGCGACGGTCGACGCCGACATCCCGACGAAGCCGCACGGCGGGCGCGCGGACTATGCGTTCAGCCCGGACGGATCGCAGGTCGTGTTTTCCGCGCGGCTGCGCGGGAAGCTCGAGCCGGTCTCCACCAACTTCGACGTCTGGCGCGTTCCGGCCGACGGCAGCGGCGCGCCCGTCAACCTGACACCGGACAATCCCGCCTGGGACGCGCAGCCCGCCTACTCACCCGACGGCCGCCTGCTCGCGCACCTGGCGATGGAACGTCCCGGCTTCGAGGCCGACCGTTTCCGCCTCGTCGTGCGCGATGCCGCGAGCGGCGCGATCCGCTTCACCACGAGCGAATGGGACCGCTCGATCGCGGCGTTCCGGTTCGCGCCTGACGGGCGCGAGATCCTCGCCACCGCCGACGATCTCGGCCAGCGGCCGCTGTTCGCGATCGACGTCGGCAGCCTCGAGCGGCGCAAGCTGACCGCGCCCGGCCACGTCCCCGAGTTCGACGTCGCGGGAAGCCGCATCGTGTTCGCATTGCAGAGCCTGACCGCGCCGGCCGACCTGTACCTGGTCGAGGGCCGCGCGCCCGCGCGACCGCTGACGCAGGTAAATGCCGGGCGCCTGTCCGATGTCCGGTTCGGCGAGGCAGAGCAGTTTGCCTTCGAGGGCTCGGGCGGCGAGAAAGTCTACGGCTACGCGCTCAAGCCCTGGAACTGGCGGGCGGGGGCGCGCTATCCCGTCGCGCTGATCGTGCATGGCGGGCCACAGTCGAGCATGGCCAATACCTGGAGCTATCGCTGGAATCCGCAGGTATTCGCCGGCGCGGGCTACGGCGTCGTGTTCGTCGACTTCCACGGGTCGACCGGTTACGGCCAGGCATTCACCGACTCGATCAGCGGCGACTGGGGCGGCAAACCGCTCGAGGACCTCCGTCTGGGGCTCGCGGCCGCCGCCGAGCGGTTTCCCTGGCTCGACGGCGGCCGCGCCTGCGCACTCGGCGGCTCCTACGGCGGCTACATGGTCAACTGGATCGCGGGCAACTGGCCGGACGGGTTCCGCTGCCTCGTCAACCACGCCGGGCTTTTCGACCATCGCTCGATGTATTACACGACCGAGGAGCTGTGGTTCCCCGAATGGGACCACGGCGGCCCGTACCACGAGGCTCCGGAAAGCCACGAGCGCTCGAGTCCCGCGCAGTTCGTGAAGGCGTGGAAGACGCCGATGCTCGTCATCCACGGCGCGCTCGACTATCGCGTCCCCGACTCGCAGGGCCTCGCCACCTTCACGGCGCTGCAGCGTCGCGGCATCGAAAGCCGCTTCGTGTATTTCCCCGACGAGAATCACTGGATCCTGAAGCCCGCGAACAGCCTGCAGTGGCACGCCGAGGTGCTCGGCTGGCTCGACCGCTACCTGAAATAGCGGGAGTGCCGCGAGGAGGTGCCGGTCGCACTTATCGCACTCATATAAGTGCGATAAGTGCGACCCGGCCCCTTCTATACGCGCCATGCTGCGCGGTACGCGCGGCCCAGGGTGATGAGCTTCTGCAACAACGCGGGATACGCGATCCCGTCGTTCCGCGCGGCGTCCGCGAAGTCCTCCTCGCGCTCAAGGTTCGGGTTCGCGTTTGCCTCGAGCACGAAAGGCGTGCCGTCGTCGCGCACCCGGAAGTCGATGCGCGCATAACCCGTCATGTGCAGCGCACGGTAGATTCGGCGCGCGAGACGGTCGAGCCGGTCCGCGAGGCCGGCCGGCAGGCTCTCGGCCCTGCCGCTCGTGATGCCGTGCCGCTTCTGGTATGCGCGGTCCCACTTCGCCTTGCGTGTCGCGATCGCGGCGCGGCCGGCCTTCAACTCCCCGAACAGGAATTCCCAGGGCGTGAGGGTCCGGATCCGATCGTTGCCGATCACGCCGACATAGAGTTCCCGCCCTTCCACGTACTCCTCGACCAGCGCGTCCGACTGCGTATGTCCGTGTATGAATTCGATGCGCTCCCGGAGCCGCGCAGCGTCCTCGACGATCGAAGCCTGCGAGATTCCGAGCGAGGCGTCCTCGGTAGCCGACTTGACGAACAGCGGATAGCGAAGCGCCCTGGGGAACCGCAGCGCGCCGCCGCGTCGGAACACGGCGAACTGCGGCGTGGGAATACGGTGGTAGGCGAGGATCTGCTTCGACAGCACCTTGTCGCGCGAGAGCATCATGCCGCGCGGATTGCAGCCCGTATAGGATTGGCGAAGCAACTCGAGGTAGGCGACGACGTGCTGGTCGTAGGTGACGATGCCGCCGAACTCCTCGAGCAGGTTGAAGCAGACCTGCGGCTGCCAGTCCTGGATGGTCACTCGCAGCTCGGTCAGGCTGTCGCCGATGCCGATCGGCCGCACGTCGTGGCCCATGTCGCGCAGGCAGCTCGTGACGTCGAACTCCGTGCGGAACTCGGCCACGTCCTGCTCGGGCACGCCCACGAGCGTCTCGGGCGGGACGAGAGTCTCATGGACCAGCACGAGGATCCTCAGTCTCTTCATAGTGAATGGCGCGGTCCGCACTGGCGCATCCAGCGCGCCGTCTCCGCCGCGACGAGACCCGCGAGGCGCGCCCGCGCGTCGGGGCGGCTGCCCCGTAGCTGTAGCCTGAGCGCCCTGCTGCGCACGATCATGCGGTTCACGACCTCCCCCACGAGATATTCGCTGACGTCGAGCTCCCGCGCGACCTGGCTCCGCAGGCGCGGCAGTTCCTCGCGCAAGAGGCGCGCGGCATCGTTCCGCCGCCGGCCCTGCCTCGCCGGAGCGAACAGCCGCCTCAGCGCCGCGTCGATGCGCGGCGCGCTCGGACCCCGGCCGCGCGCGGCGAAGCGGCCGTAGTACCGCCCGAGCGTCAGTTTCGACTCGCGTGCCGGCTCCACCACGCGCCGCGAGCGGACGGCCGGCCGACGCCCGCGCAGTTCGCGCATCAGCCCATCCACGTAGTGCAGCTTGCGCAAGGCGGGCGGCCAGGCCGCGTAACGCCGCCGCCAGCCCGAGCGGGGAGTGCAGCCAGACGGCGAACGTTTCGGCGAAATCCTCGGCCGGGTGGCTCTGCGCATACCACCCCGCAAGATGCTGTACGTAACGCCGGCTGCCAGGTCGCGGCCGGTAGCTGCCGGCATACCGTCGCGACGCCGGCCCGAAGGCCGCGCGCCAGCCGGCCCGCCGCCGCAGCCGGAAAGCGTTGTCGATGGCGTGGCCGGCTTCATGGCGCAGGATGCGCATGAGGTCGTTTGCGTTGCCGCCCTCGACCTCGCCGGCAGCCCGCTGTTGCAGCGCGCGCAGGCGCGGATGCAGCAGATAGAACGGCACGGCAATGCCGGGAATCCCGTCCGGCGAAAACCATTCGAGCGCAACCCAGGCGTGCGGGTGCAGCCTGAGTCCGCGGCCTTGCAGCTCGCGGCACAACCGTTTCATGGCACGCGCGACGGGGGTGCCGCGGATCGACAGCCTGAGCCCGGCTATGCGCCGCGCGAGCAGCTGCTCGTCAGGCAGCCGTGCCCAGTCCGGATGGCGTCGCTTCAACGCCGCGTCCCGCCCGGGCTCGCGTCCACCAGCGTGTCGGCGAGCGCCTCGATCTCGTCGGCGCGAGCGAGGGATGCCCGCATTTCGGGCGGCAGCGCGGCCGCGCCGTAGTACGCGCCCGCGACCTGGCCTGCGATCGCCGCTGCCGTCGCCGCATCGCCCGGACGCGAGGCCGCCGCATCCAGGCATTGAGCCAGGCCGTCCGTGCCCTCGAAGGCGGCGAGCGCGGATTCGAGCGCGGCGACGGCGCCGAACTTCCCGCGCAGCATCCGGCGCGGACGACGTCCGCGCCAGGCGCCGGCGGCGAGATCGCGCAGCGGCGGGCGCAGCGTGTGCGGGTCGTAGGCGGAGGGATCGGGACTGAAATCCGCGGAAAGTAGTTCGTCCTTGCCGGTGCCTGCGAGCGCGCCCGCCAGCAGCGCGGCGAGGAAGCGGACGGAGTCCAGCGTGAGCGGCGCCTGGTGCGTCACGCGGGCCGCGTTGACCGCGGCGTCGATACCCGCGCCCGGCGCTGCGTTGAACCAGGCGACGGCCGGCCCGATGCGGGCCAGCGGCTCGGCGTCGGCGTGCGCGGGATCGTGCGAGCCCGCGTAGGGATTCCCGGACCATTGCGCCGCCGCAAGCGCGCGGGCCGTGGCCGCGCTGATGCCGACGCAACTGCCGGTGCTGGACCAGATGCCGGCGCGCTGCCACTCGCAATAGCGAACGACCTGGTCGGCGGCGTCCGGCCCGTCTTGCGATACCAGGCTCTCGGCGAGACAGAGTGCCATCGCGGTCTTGTCGGACCACGCGCCGCCCGGCAGGCCGTGGATCGCATGGCCGAGCGCATCGCCTGCTGCGAGCCCGAGCAGCATCCCGCGCACACGATCGCGCAGGTCCGTGCCGGCTGCCGTCGCGGGCGCGGCCGCAGGCGTGGCGTCAGGCAGTGCCGCGGCGACGGGCCGCGGCCAGCCGCGGACGAACTCGGCCTGCGCCGGCGTTTCCGGGACGGTCGGCCAGGTGCGCGAACGCGAATTGCCGCGCCACCTGCGGTTCAGTTCCTCGAGCGCGCCCGCGCCGTGGCGATTCGCCATCCAGCATCCGGCCACGAGGTTGGTGCGGCCGATTCCGGCGCGGCAGTGCAGGTAGACCTTGCGGCCCTCGGCCAGCGCCCCCTCGAGCGCCTCGAGGATCTCTCGCATCGCGTCGTCCGAGACCGGCACGCCGTGGTCACGGATCGGACGGCGCAGATAAAGGATCTCGCGGCCGCGCGCGGCTTTCACGAGGAACGTCTCGTAGGCGTCGAGCTCGCCGGGCTCGGTGAGGTCGAGGAAACAGTCGATGCCGGCGTCCAGCAGCTTGCCGATGCGCTTTTTCGTTGCGCGCGCGCCGTCGCCGGAGGGATGCTCGCCCGCGAGCAGCCTGCCCGGCTCGATCCAGTGGCTGTTGCGCAGCGGCGCGCGGGCCACTACGGGCCGTCCCCCGGCGGCGAGCGCTCGAGCCCGGCGAAATCGAACGCGGCGGGGTCCGCGAGATGCGAGGGCTCGACGTTGCACAGTGCGCTGAATATCGAGTCGACCCGCCCCGGGCTTGCGCGATCCCACTCCTCCAGCATGCGGCCGATCGCCTCGCGCTGCAGGTTCGGCTGCGAGCCGCAGAGCGTGCAGGGAATGATCGGGAAGTTGCGCGCGCGCGCATAGCGCGCGATCTCGCGCTCGGGCACGTAGCAGAGCGGGCGGATCACGACGTTGGCGCCGTCGTCGGACAGCAGCTTCGGCGGCATCGCCTTGAGCCTGCCGCCGTGGAACATGTTGAGGAACAGCGTCTCGACCAGGTCGTCACGGTGGTGGCCGAGCGCGATGCGCGTGAAGCCCCGTTCGCGCGCGAAGCGGTAGAGCGCGCCGCGGCGCAACCGGCTGCACAGGCCGCACTGCGTGCGACCCTCCGGGATGACGCGCCGCACCACGGAGTACGTGTCCTGCTCGATCACGTGGAAGGGCACGCCGAGCGACTCCAGCCACGCCGGCAGCACGTGTGCCGGAAAGCCCGGCTGTTTCTGGTCCAGATTGACGGCGCAGAGCTCGAAGCGGACCGGCGCGGCGCGCTGCAGCGACAGCAGCATGTCGAGCAGCGTGTACGAATCCTTGCCGCCGGACAGGCATACCATCACGCGGTCGCCCTCGCCGATCATGGCGAAATCGGCGATGGCCTTGCCGACGAGGCCGCGGATGCGGGCACTGAGGCGCCTGAAGTTCGAGCTCGTTTCCGATTGCGCGGGAATCATTGGCGCCATTCTAGGATTCGGCGAGGTACTTGCGCTCCAGGTAACGCATGAACGGCGCCGCGGACAGCGGCCGCCCGGTGGCATGCTGCACCAGCTGCGGCACGCCCATGCTCGCGCCCATCGCGTGCACGCGCTCGCGCAGCCACGCCATCAGGCCGCCGAACTGCCCCGCCGCAATCTCGGCCTCGATGCCAGGCAGCTGCTCGCGCATCGTCTCCCACAGCTGGCCGGCGATCACGGCGCCGACGCCGTACGAGGGGAAGTGCCCGAACGATCCAATCGCCCAGTGGATGTCCTGCAGGCAGCCCTCGAGGTCGCTCGCCGGCACGAGGCCGAGGCGGTCGGCGGACAGCGCATTCCAGGCCTCGCGCAGGTCCTTCACCGCGAGCTCGCCCGTCAGCATCCGGCGCTCGAGCTCGTAACGCATCCAGATGTGCGTCTGGTAGGTGAGCTCGTCCGCGTCCATGCGGCTGGTGCCGCGCGCGACCCGGTTGAGGTGGCGGAAGATGTTGTCCTCGGTCCACTCGGGCCCGGCGGCGCCATAGTGCTTCTCGAGCAGCGGCCGCAGGTAGCTGACGAACGCGCGGCTGCGGCCCACCGTCATTTCGAGCAGCAGGGACTGACTCTCTTCGAGCGCCATGCCCCGGTCCTGGCCGACCGGCTGGTCGACCCATTCCGACGGCAGTCCGAGGTCGTACAGCGCCTGGCCCGTCTCGTGCAGCGCACCCAGGAGGCCCTGGAACGGGTCCTTCTGCACGAAGCGGGTGGTGACGCGGATGTCGCCCGGCACGCCCTCGGTGAAGGCATGGTCGCTTTCGTCGAAACGGCCGCGGTCGAACGGGAATCCGAGCGCCTTCATCACGTCGATGCAGAGCCCGCGCTGCCGGCTCACCGAGAACCGGCCCTCGATCGGCAGCGCGGGCGCCGCGGCCTGCAGTTCGATCGCCTCGGTCACGAGCGCCGGCAGCCGCTGCGCGAGCGGCGTGAAGATCGCCTCGATGTCGCGCGACAGCAGGCCCGGGGTGAATTCGTCCGCGAGCGCGTCCCAGGGTTCGAGCGAGAAACGCTGGCCCAGCAGTTCCGCCTTGCTGCGGACGAGCTTGACCGTCTCCTCGAGCTGCGGGGCGAGCACATTGAAGTCGTTCGCCTCGCGCGCCTCGCGCCAGCGCGATTCGGCGCGGGCGAAGGCCTTGGCCATGCGTGAGATCAGCGACTGCGGCGTCGCGATCGCGTGGTCGTGCAGGCGCCGCATCTCCCGCAGGTTTGCCGACTGCCAGCCTGCCAGCGACTGGGCATTCGCGTCGGCGCGATCCAGCAGCCGCGAGATACGGGGCGAAACGAGCAGCGTATGGGTCTCGATCTCGAGGGCCGCGAGCTGGTCGCCGCGCACGTCCGCGCTGGCGCGCGGCATGGTCACGGCAGCGTCCCAGCGCAGTAGCGCGAGGACGCCGCGGAAGGCGTGCAGGCGCCGGAACTCCTGCTCGAGCTGCTGATACGGGGTCGCCGTCGCCAAAGCGCCGCTCCTGGGTCACCGGGTGGAAGGCCGCAGCAGGTTTCGCGAAGGCCCTCGATGCGCAGCCGATTCTACCAGCGGGGCCTCTGGCACGACCCCCGGATCTCACTATTACTGATTGTTTTCAACGGCTTAGGAATAAAGTCCCGCCTTGACACCTCCGTTCGCGCCCGGGCCAGTTCAGGCAGGTCCGGTGAGCTCCGGGGTCTGCCGCTCGAGCGCCTCCATGCGCTTCGAGAGGGCCTCGGGCGAGCGCGTGTAGGGCGCGAGCAGCGCATAGAAAGAAGGCACGACGAAGAGCGAAAGCAGGGTCGAGAACGCCACGCCGAAGATCACGACCACCCCGATGGTCGAGCGGCTCGCGGATCCCGGGCCGCCGGCGGCGACGAGCGGCACCGCGCCCGCCATGGTCGCGATCGAGGTCATGAGGATCGGGCGCAGGCGCACGCCGGCCGCCTCGACGATGGCGTCGGCGACCGCCCGCCCCTCGTCGCGCAGCTGGTTCGCGAAATCCACGATCAGGATGCCGTTCTTGGCCGCGAGGCCGACCAGCATCACGATGCCGATCTGGCTGAAGAGGTTCAGCGTCCCGCCCGTGACGCCGAGCCCGATCAGCGCGCCGAGCACCGCGAGCGGCACCGTCAGCATGATGACGAGCGGGTGGATGAAGCTCTCGAACTGCGCTGCCAGCACCAGGTAGACGATGAGGAGCGCCATCGCGAACGTGAACAGCACGGCGCCGCCGGCCGTCCGGTACTCGCGCGCCGCTCCCTTGTAGTCGAGCTGCGCGTAGTCCGGCAGCTCCTCGGCCGCGGTCCGCTCCGTCCACTCGATCGCCTCGCCGAGGGTGTAGCCGGGCGCGAGGTTCGCGGACAGCGTGATCGCGCGCAGGCGGTTGAAGCGATTGAAGCTTCCGGGCTCCGCGAGCTCGGTCAGCGACACCAGCGAGGACAGCGGTACCAGCTCGCCGGTCCGGGCCGAGCGCACGTAGATGTTCTCGAGAGCCGCCGGCGCGGTGCGGTCCTGGCGGCCGGCCTGCAGCACGACGTCGTATTCCTCGCCGTCCTCGACGAAGGTCGTGACCCGGCGCGAGCCCATCATCGTCTCGAGCGTGGTGCCGATCTCCTCCGTCGAGACGCCGAGATCGGCGGCACGGTCGTAATTGATCTCGACGCGCATCTGCGGCCGCGTCTCCTTGTAGTCGGAGTCCGCGTCCTGCAGCCCCGGGTTCTCCGCCATGCGCGCGAGCATGCGGTCGCGCCACCCGGCGAGCTCCGCGTAGTCGGGCCCGCCGAGCACGACCTGGAGCGATTGCCCGGTGCCGCGCACGAGGCCGCCGAACACCCGGGGCGTCGCGCGTACCGCGGGAATCGTGCCGAGCTTCGCGCGCAGTTCCTCCACGATCTCGGCCGTGGTCACGTCGCGATCGTCCCACTCCTGCAGGAACACGATGGCCTGTCCGGTGTGCATCTCCTCGCCTGCGCCGAAGCCGCCCGGCACCCGCGTGTTGACGCGCTGGATCGGCTTGTCCTCGCCGATCATCGGCGCCAGCAGCCGTTCGACCTTCTGGATCTGGCTGACCGTGTAATCGAAGCCGGCCCCTTCCGGGCCGTCGATCGAGATGCGGAACGCGCCGCGGTCCTCGTCCGGCGCCAGCTCGTCCGGCACCACCTGGAACAGCACGACGATCAGCACGAGGCTCGCGACCATGACCGCGCCGAACACCACCGGCTTGCCGATCGTCCGCGCGACCTGCGCGCGGTAGCGCGCGGTCATGCGGCCGAACTGGCGCTCGATCCAGGCGTTCAGCCCCTTCGGCGCGGTATGCCGGCGCACCAGCATCGACGACATCATCGGCGTGAGCGTGAGCGCGACGAAGCAGGAGATCGCGACCGCGCTCGCCATCGCGACCGACAGCTCCCGGAACAGGCGCCCGGTGTTGCCCTCCATGAACCCGACCGGCAGGAACACCGCGACCAGGACGGCCGTGGTCGCGACCACGGCGAACGAAACCTGCGCCGTGCCGCGCTTCGCCGCCACCAGCGGCGGCTCGCCGCGATCGGCCCGGCGCTGGATGTTCTCGACGACGACGATCGCGTCGTCCACGACGAGCCCGATGCAGAGCACGATGGCGAGCAGGGTCAGCAGGTTGATCGAGAAGCCGAACGCCCACAGCGCCGCGAAGGCCGAGACCAGGCACACCGGTATCGTGACGGCCGGGATCAGCGCCGACCGCGCGCTGCCGAGGAACAGGTAGATCACCACCACGACCAGCGCGATCGCCTCCAGCAGCGTCATGTAGACGCGCTCGACCGCGGCGTCGATGAACACCGTGCTGTCGAAGGCGACGAAGATCTGGGTGCCCTCGGGCAGCGTCTTCTGGATCTGCTCGGCCGCGGCCCGTGCCGCGCGCGCGACATCGAGGCTGTTCGCCGTTGAGGTCTTGATGATGCCGAGCCCGACGTTGGGCTCGCCGTTGCTGCGCAGGTACGAACGCCGTTCCTCGGCGGCGCGCTCCACGCGCGCCACGTCGCCGAGCCGCACCAGGTAGCCGTCCTCGCCCTTGGCCAGCGTGAGCTGCGCGAAGTCCGCGGGCTCGCGGTAGCCGCGCTGCACCCGCAGCGTGAAGTCCCGGTCGGTCGACTCGATGCGCCCCGCCGGCAGCTCGATGTTCTCGCGCTCGAGCACGGCCTCGACGTCCGCGACGGTGAGGCGGCGCGCGGCGAGCGCGGAGGCGTCCAGCCACACGCGCATGGCGTAACGCTGCGAGCCGCCGAGCCGCACCTGCGCCACGCCGTCGATGGCCGAAAGCCGGTCGAGCACGTAGCGGTACGCGTAGTCCGTGAGCTGCAGCGTGTCCATGCGCGTGGAGCGCATGTTGAGCCACAGGATCACCTCGGAATCGGACTCCGCCTTCTCGATCTCCGGCGGGTCGGCCTCCTGCGGCATGCGGTCGAGCACGCGGCTCACCGCGTCGCGCACGTCGTTGGCCGCCGCCTCGATGTCGCGCGACAGCGAAAACTCGATGCTGATGCTGCTCTCGCCGTTGCGGCTGCGCGAGTCGATCGTCTCCACGCCCTCGATGCCCGACAGCGAGTCCTCCAGGATCTGCGTGACGCGCGTCTCCACCACCGCCGCGGAGGCGCCGGGATAGTTCACGTTGACCGAGACGATCGGCGGGTCGATCGCCGGAAGTTCCCGCAGCGTGAGCCGCGAATACGCGATCACGCCGAGCACGACCAGCAGCAGGCTCATGACGGTCGCGAAGACCGGCCTGCGGATCGAGAGGTCCGAGAGGTTCAAGACGCGGACCCGCGCGGCCCGGTGCCCGCTTCGACGATGCTCATGCCCTCACGCAGCTTGACCGTTCCCTCGGTGACCACGCGGTCGCCTGCCGCGAGTCCCGTGCGGACCTCGACTTCGCCCTGGCGTCGCGACCCGAGGCCGACCTTCGCCCTCTCGACCGTCTGGTCGGCCCTGACCCGGTAGATGAAGGCGTCCGAGCCGACCTGCAGGACCGCGATCTCCGGGACGACGACGGCCTGCCGCGGCGCGAGGAATACGTCGAGCGACATCAGCATGCCCGGCCGCAGCAGCCGGTCGGCATTCGGGATCTCGGCGCGCACGGTGACCGAGCGCGTGACGGGATCGACGCGCGAATCGACGCTCGCGATGCGGCCGGCGAATGCGCGGTCCGGGTAGGTTTCGCTCCTCGCCACGACGTCCTGCCCGTTCGCGAGCACCGCGAGGTAGCGCTCCGGCACGGTGAAGTCGAGCTTGATCACCGAGATGTCGTCGAGCGTCGCGATCGGGGTGCCCGGCGTCACCAGCGTGCCCGGGCTCACCTGCCGCAGGCCGAGGATGCCGTCGAAGGGCGCCGTGATGACGCGGTCCGAAAGCTGGGCGCGCACGACGTCCATGCGCGCCTTCGCGGCGTCACGCGTCGATCGCAGCGTGTCGAGCTGGCTCTCCGAGATGACCTTGGTCGGCGCGAGTTCCTGGCCGCGCGCGAGCTGCCGCTCGGCCTCCTGGAACGACGCGCGCGCTTCCTCGAGCCCGGCGAGCTGCGCGCCGCTCGAGAGGTCGACAATTACGTCGCCGGCCCGGACGATCTCGCCGCTGTCGAAGCCGACCTTGCGCACGGTCTCGCTCACCTTCGCGGTCAGCGTGACCGATTCGTTCGCGCGCGCCGTGCCGAGCGCCTCGATGGTGTCGCGCCATTCGATCGGCGCCACGCGGGCGGTGACGACCGCGGTCGGCGGCGGCGCGCCGCCGGCGCCGGGCAGGTCGGTTCCGCAACCATGCAGCAACAGCGCGGCGAGCGCGCAGACGCGAAAAATCGGCAACTGCCGGGTACCTTTCATCGACCTTCCATGCTAGCGGCTCCGCAGCCATTGGGCGATGGTCCGCGGGAGTAGTTCCTGGGCGGTCCGGCTGACGTAGATGCCGATGTGCCCGCCGTCGAACTCGAACGCCGAATAATCCCGGCTGCCCGTCAGGCCCTCCAGCGCGCGCGAAGCCGCGGGCGGGACGAGGTGGTCCTGCCGCGCGTAGATGTTGAGCACCGGGCAGGTGATCCGCCGCGGGTCGACGGGGCGGCCGCCGATCTCGAGGCCGCCTTTCAGCAGCCGGTTCTCGTGGAAGAACCCGCGGATGAACTCGCGGAACGCGGTGCCGGCCTGGTCCGGGCTGTCGTGGATCCAGCGTTCCATGCGCAGGAAGTTCTCGAGCGCCGCGCGGTCGCCGGCGATGTCCGCGAGGCCGGCGTACTTGCGAACCGTTAGCCTGAGCGGCATCAGAGCGATGAACGCGGCATTCAGCAGGCTGCCCGGCACGTTGCCGAGCACCTCGACCATGCGGTCGACGTCGACCTTGCGCACCCACCGGGACAGCAGGTTGTCCTCGGTGTGGAAATCCACGGGCGTGACCATCGTGACGAGGTTCCTCACACGCTCCGGGTGCAGGGCCGTGTGGCAGATGGACATCGTCCCGCCCTGGCACACGCCGAGCAGGTTCACCGCCGTGACGTCGTGCGCGGCACGCACGTGGTCGATGCACGCGCCGAGGTGCCGGTTCACGTAATCGTCGAGCGAGAGGTGGCTGTCGCCGCGATCGGGATAGCCCCAGTCGACGAGATACACGTCGAGACCGTTGGCGACGAGTCCGCGGATCAGCGACCGGTCCGGTTGCAGGTCGAGCATGTACGGCCGGTTGACGAGCGCATAGCAGATGACGAGGGGCGGGATGCCCGCCTCCGGGCCCTCGCAGGCGTACCGCCACAGGACGGTCTTGCCGCGCCGCAGTGCCTCGACGCGCGGCGTGCAGCCCTCCGCCTTCACGTCGAGCCTCGCGAGCTCGGCCGTCGCGCGCGCCATGCGCTGCGAGAAATCCGTCAGTTCGGCGGCCGCGCGCAGCGGGTCGAGCGCGAGGCGGGAGGCGGTCACGTCGCTGCCGCCCGCAGCTCGACCAGCGCCATCAGCAGTTCCGCCTGGGCCTCGGCAAATTCCTCGCTTCGCGCGGCCTCCCCGTACGCGGCTTCGCCGCAGTCGACCCACAGCGCCTGCAGTTCCCGGAGGCTCGTGATCGGCGGTGCGGCCGGGCCTCCAGCTTCCAGCGCCCGCGCGAGGCGACCGCCTGCGTCCGCGGCGATGGACGCGGCGAGTGCGGACGAGCGCGCGGCGGCCCGCTGGTATCGCTCGAAGGCCGGCCCGCTTCCGGAGGCCGGCCCGGCGGCGGCCAGTCCGCCCGGCGCGAAGAGTTTCTGGTAACCCGCGGCGAAGGCCGGCCCAGCGACCCGGGATCCGCCAGGCCCGGCCCGGCATGACCCACGCGACGGCTGCCAGGGCGGCAAATCCCTGGGCGTACTCGTTGAGAGTGCGTTGCAAAATATGCGGGTCGTGGAAGCGCTCGTCCATGGCTATCCGTATCCGACGTTATCCTATTGATTTTATAAATAACAATATCGCATTACCGAGTTCGCATCGAGCGCCTTGACCCAATCCTGTTGCACTGCAACAAGACCCGCGCTAGAATGCGCCCATCGCGGTTCGACCGATTCGATTTCAAGGATGCCAGAAATGACCCAGCCGACTTTCGATTTCAACGCGTTCCTCGACGCCGGCAAGAAGGCGATGGCCCCGGCCGTCAAGTTCAACGAGCTCTCGCTCGCCGGTTTCGAGCGCATCGCGCGCCAGCAGTACGCCTTCGTGGGCGAGATGCTCGACTTCTCGCTGCAGCAGTGGCAGCTCGCGAGCTCCGCGCGCGACATCAACGAGCTGACCTCGCGTCAGATCGAGCTGTCGACGCAGTTCGCCGAGCGCGCGACCCAGCGTTCGCAGGACCTGATCAAGCTGTCCACGGAGCACCAGGCCCAGCTGACGAAGTGGTTCGACCAGACTGTTTCCGAGTCCGCACAGGGCGCCAAGAAGGCCGCCTGACCGGATTCAATCCTCCCCCCTCGGGACGGCGTGCCATCAGGCCGCCGTCCTTTTTTTTGCTCTGCGGTAGACTGGCGCTCATGACCAAAGAACGGCTGATCAAGAAGTACGCCAACCGCCGGCTTTACGACGCCTCGATCAGCAAGCACGTGACGCTCGAGGACATTCGCGACCTCATCGTGCGCGGGGAGAAGATCAAGGTCGTCGAGGACAAGTCGGGCGAGGACATTACCCGCCTGATCCTGCTGCAGGTGATTGCCGAGCAGGAGCAGTTCGGCAAGCCGATCCTGACCACCCAGCTGCTCGAGTCGATCATCCGCTACTACGGCGGTCCGATGCAGGACTTCATGTCCGGCTACCTGGAACAGAGCGTGGCGGCCTTCATGCGCCAGCAGGAAAACGTCCAGCAGCAGTTCTCCCAGGTGCTGACGACCGCGCCGCCGCCGATGAATGCCATGGCAGAGCTGTCGCGCCAGAACATGGAAATGTGGAACCGCATGCAGGAGAGCATGCTCGCGTTCATGGGCGGGCCGCGCCCGGGGCGGTCAGCCAATCGGCCGAGGGAAGCGGCGGAATCGGACGAAGTCGCCACCGCCGCCGAGCCCAAGAAGAACAGCCTGTAGGCTCATTCACTGAGAGCGCGGCCAGCGAATCGGCGCAAGGTCAGGCGCAACTCGAACCGGCCTGGCGAACATCCCGACCGCCATGATCGATCGCAACGACGTCCTTCCCGGCACCCAGTCGGCCCTCTATGGATCCGCGGCCATTTTCAGGCGTGGTCAACATCATCCCGACGCGAGCGACACACCTGAAATGAGCGCGCGCTGACGTTTTTCCGCCACCTGCCAAACTTTACAAATTCTGTCCATGCGAGTTAACTGCATCTTTGCGACGCAATTACCCACTTTTGGGGGATCAGCATGGCCAAGAATTCAACGCTGGCGCGCGCAATCAGTTGCGTCCTCGCCACGAGCGCTTCGGCGCGATCGAGAGCCTGGCGCAGGAACAGGAAGTTCCGAGGCGGAAGCGCCGAAATCGCGAAGTAGTCGTTGTGGGTTCGCGAATTCGCCACGACACGTATTCGAGCGCGCAGCCGGTCGACGTTGTCGTCCCGGAAACCGCAACGGTGCAGGGCATCGGCAGCGTCAGCGGAATGCTCCAGACCACCACGGTGGCGTCGGGCTCGCCGCAGGTCACGTCTGCCAGCTCTTCAGCCTTCGTACAGGCCGGCGGCGTTGGCGCAGAGACCCTGTCATTGCGTGGCCTGGGCCCAACCGGACGCTGGTCCTGCTGAATGGACGCCGCGCCGGACCTGCGGGTGTGCGCGGCGAAGTGTCGTCGTTCGACTTCAACGTCCTGCCGCTCTCGGTCATCGAGCGCGTCGAGATCCTCAAGGACGGCGCGTCTTCGATCTACGGCTCGGATGCCGTGGCCGGCGTCGTCAACGTCATCACGAGGAAAGACGACGGCGCCACGGCGGATGCTTTCATCGGCATACCCAACCAGAGCGGCGGCGAGGAATCGCGATTCAGCTTCTCCTGGGGCAAGGGCCTCGAGCGGGGCAGTTTCCGCGTCACGGCGGACTATCACGTCGAGGAAGAACTGGCGCGCGGCGACCGCGACTACTTCAAGTGCGGCCAGCAGAACGTATTCGATGTGAACACGGGCGAGCGGGCAGACCTTATCGATCCGCGCACCGGCAAGGGACATTGCAATGACCTTCCCTGGGGTCACGTGTGGATCTACAACTACCAATACGCCTTTGAGGGCGACGGGGGCAACGGCAATGCGCCGGGGCGTTCAGCTTGCTTGCGCAATTCGATTACGACGGCGACCTCGGCAACTATGTCCCGGGCACGGTCGCCGATCCGGCAGAGCCCTGGAACCTGTCGATGCCTGCGGGCTGGTACCTGACCAGCTATGACCGGAATTCGGATTCCATAGTCAATTCGGATCATCCCTTCCAGGACCAGCAGTCGCTCATCCCGCGCAACGAGCTGGTGACTATCTTTGCCGATGGCGAGTTTGACCTGACGGACAACATCTCGGCGTATGCCGAAGTCCTGCTGAACCGGCGCAAGACAAAAGACAATGGCTATCGCCAGTTCTGGTCCTACAAGTACTCGGCGGATTTCGATTTTGCCAACTTCGCGCCGGGGACCGGTGGCGATCCATATGAGCGCCGGCTGGAAGGGCGCCGTGTTCCTGAGCCCGTTGTCCATCACGACCGTCCGACACCTGGTCGAGGTCGACTATCAGCGCTATGTGGTCGGATTGCGGGGCGAACTGAAATCCGGCTGGAACTGGGACGTGTCCGCTCAGTACAGCACCTCGGATGGTGACTATACCGACGATCAGGTCTTCGATGATGCCATTACGCCCGTCGATTTCGTGGCTGGTTCCTGCGTTGGAACGACCACGCCGATCCGTGGCGTGCCCTGCATGGACGTCCCCTGGCTTGACCCGCAATTCCTGGCTGGCGACATCTCGCCTGAGCTTCAGGCATACCTGTTCGGCAAGGAGACGGGCAACACGCAATACGACCAGATGTCCGCGGAAGCCTACATGTCAGGCTCGGTCTTCGACCTGCCCGCCGGCCCGCTCGGCATCGCTTTTGGCGTTCACTTCCAGAAGGACGAAATCCTGGACGTCCCCGGCGAAATCACTGCGTCCGGCAATGTCTGGGGATCGTCAACCGCCGGCATTACCTGGGGGAAGGATGAGACCAAGGCGATTTTTGCCGAGGTCGAAGTCCCTTTGCTGCAGGAGAAGTTCCTGGCCGATAGCCTGACCTTCACGGCATCCGGCCGATACACAGACGTCGAATCCTATGGCAGCGGCGACACCTATAAGGTGGGACTGAACTGGGGAATCACGCCGACGATACGTCTCCGCGCGAGCCAGGGAACCTCCTTCCGCGCTCCAGCGCTGTTCGAGCTCTATCTGGCCGACCAGACGAGCTTCATCGCGCAGCGTTTTGTGGATCCTTGCATCGGCTGGGGCGAAAAATTGGCTTCGGGCACCATCACTCAGGTTACCGCCAATAATTGTGAGGCCGACGGGATTGCAGCAAACTTTCTCGGCGGGAGCGTGTATGCGACGACCATCGCCGGCGGCGGTTTTGGGACCCTCGAAGCGGAGACTTCGACGTCCAAGACGATCGGGCTCATCTGGACGCCGCAATTCGCAGATCTCCAGGTGTCGGTCGATTACTTCGATATCGAGGTCCGCGATGAGGTCGACCAGCTGGGTGCGGACGTAATTGTATTCAGTTGCTATGAATCCGCGTTCTTCCCGACCGATCCGCGCTGCGACCTGTTCGAGCGCGATCCCATCACCGGGGGGGTGGACAACATCAGGGACAGTTTCATCAACATCGCAAGCCAGACCAACAAGGGCTACGATGTCGCGGCGCAATGGCATACGACCCTGCCCTGGGGAGAGCTTGCGATCGAAACCAGCACACGTTCCAGGAAGAGGACGTACTCGCCTTATTTCGCGCAGACACCAGAGGACCTGAACGGCCTGTTGGGCGATCCCGAGTGGGTCGGGCACCTCAACCTGACTTTCGCACGGGGAGCATGGTCTTACTTCTGGGGCGTCCAGTTCATTGGTTCCTCTTCGAGTCGGGATCGCTACCAGGAGTTGAACGGCAAGAACACTGGCGCCTATCAGGGGGTGGAGTACGACGTCATATTGGAAACGGACATGGTCCACTACCACACCGCTTCGGTTACCCGCGAATTCGAGGACATGGGCCTGACGATGCTGCTCGGCGTCTCAAATGTATTCGATGAGGAGCCACCGAAGCTTTCCACGATCGGCGCCACCAGCGGCGAAAACATAACGGTCGGCAATTCTGCCTTTTACTCGCAGTACGACTGGATTGGACGCAATTCTTCCTGAACCTGACCAAGAAGTTCTAGTACGCCGGCTGATGATCGGCGTGACGTTCAGCGTGCCGCCTACGGGCGGCACTTTCTTTTTGGCCGCCATTCGCGGCATGCGTGCGCCAGTGGAGCCAGTTCTATACTGCTGAGGCCCGGCAGTCTGAGGGGTGAATTGGATGCCGACGATTGTCGTGAAAGCCGACAACCTGGATGAGCTCAACAGGAACTACGCGCAGACGCCGTTGAAGTGCCCCGTATTCCTCAACAGCGTGCCAAAATGCGGCACTCACCTGCTGCGCAATATTGTCCGCATGTTCGTGCCGGTCGAGCAGCAGTACAACAAGACGTATATCCAGCACGCGGTCCTGGGTCAGCACATGGCCGCTTTCAACCCTGCGACTCCCATGCTGAGCTGGGGCCATCTCTTCTTCTCCGACGCCGCCGCGATCGTGCTGCACGAAACTCGCAAGGTCCTGCTCGTTCGCGACCCCCACGACTGGGTCCTCGCGCGAGCGCGCTTTTTTCTATCCGACACGTTTCAGGGCTCGATCGAACACCTGAAGGGCGGTCGCGTAACGGCGAACGAAGTCCTCAACATGATGATTTTCGGAGTCCACGAAAAAATGCCAACCTTGCAGGAGATCTTCCTGCACAACGCAGTCGCATGGTTCGGAACCGATGTTGCGCTCGTGCGCTATGAAGAGCTCGTCAAGGGTCTCGCAGTGCTTGACACGCCGGCGGGCGAAACCTACTTCACTTCGCTGCTTTCCAGCTGCGGCATCGACGCCTTGCCGAGCGACTGGCGCGCGCGCATTCGCGTGGGGTCCGATCGCGGACAGAGCGGGACGGCCCGCGAAAATCTGCGCGGCGTAGCGGCCGAGGTCCCCGACGAGCTGCCTGATTCACAGAAAAAGCTGGTCGAATTTGCGGCCCCGGGCTCAGGGAGATTCTCGGCTATGGCTGAGGCGCTCGACTGCTGGAGGGGGGGAGTGGGGGGAAGGATGGAGCCGGGCCACGAAATCCAGCGGCTCCAACACGAGCCATCATGCTACAGGAGAGACATGCACTCCCGTCCCGCGCGAGCGCGCGATCGTTGCATGCTCCCACCCGAGTATCGCTCGCTTGCGCTCGACGCCCCAGTGATACCCGCCCAGCCCGCCGTTGCGGCGCAGCACGCGATGGCAAGGTATCAGGAACGCGACCGGGTTGGCGCCGACCGCCTGACCGACGGCGCGGCTGGCGCCGGGGCTGCCGATCGCCGCCGCCAGCTCGCCATAGCTCGTCGGCCCGCGCGACCCGAGATCGAGCAGCGCCCGCCAGACCTTGACCTGGAAATTCGTGCCCATCGGCGCGAGCGCGACGCGGCCCGCACGCCCGACGAACACCTGGCGCACGATCCGCGCGGCTGACGCGTCGTCGCGCGAAAGCACGGCGCGCGGCCAGCGCCGCTCCAGCTCCGCGATGGCGCGCCCTTCTCTGTGGTCCACGAACGCGAGGTAGGCGAGCCCGCGCTCCGAGGTCGCGGCGGGACGCGGCCGAACGGTGACTCCGCGAACCCGTGCGTCAGCGCGACACCCTCGCCGCCGGCCTTGTACTCGCCGGGCGTCACCGCCTCGAACTGCACGAATAGATCGTGCAGCCGGCCGCCGCCCGAGAGGCCGGCAGCCCAGGCAGCCGCCAGCACGGAGCCGCGTCCGTCCAGTTCGCGCTTGGCAACCGACAGCGACAGCGTGCGCAGGTAGCGCGTCGGCGAGAGCCCGGCCCAGCGCCGGAATTCGCGCGAAAAATGGAATACGGACAAGCCGGCGACACGGGCGAGCTCGCCCAGGTCCGGCTGCCGCTCGTGGTGGCGGTCGATATGCGCAATGACTTTCTCGATGCGGCGGTAACTGGTGGATTCGATCATGGCGCCAGAATGATGCCGCCCGTGCGCGCGGCAACCCGGATCTTGCTGGCGCTCAACCGCCCTTGCGCGCTTGCCGAGCAGGTCTGCGATCGGCAGCGTCCCGGCTTCCTCGAACGGAATGGTGCGCAGCAGTCCGATCTTGGTGGAAAGCTTGCCTTTCACCTTGTAGTCGATCGAATCCGTCTTGTGGTCTGCGCCCACGATCTTGAGGAGCGCGGTCGCCGCGTTCGCCGTCACCAGCATGTCGAACTCGGCCTCCCCACGCGCCGGCACCACGAACTCACGCGCGGAGACGCCATGCGCGAACGGTTCCTCGGCGAGCTCAATGTCGACGTCCAGGCCATTGACGGGCAATTCGATGTCATTGGGGTTGTGCACTTTCATGCGCACTTCGAGGCGCTGCTCGAACACCGACGCCTCGACGGCGCGCAGCCCGACGAAAGAGATCTCGGGCGTCTTGAGATTCGTCGGCAAGGCGGCGCAACCGCCGAGGGCCAGGGTCACGAGCGCCGGCAGCATGGATCGGATTCGCAGGACTGACCATGCCTGATCTGGCGACGCATTCAAGGGGGAACGCTTGACTACTAGTTAGTTAATAGTACTATCCACTTCATAATGCTGATGATTAGGTAATCCTCTGTGGATCCAGCACCACCCGACCGCCGAAAGTCGCGATGAACAGGAGCGACTTTCCCTTAAGTTTCAAAGGGAACTGAACGCCGGACTGGTCGGCCTCGTGCTGCTCGCGGTCCTCGACCAGGCCGAGGAAGACTTGTACGGCTACCAGATCGCGAAGCGCTTGCAGGCCCTCGCGGACGGCAGCCCGCCCGTCAAGCAGGGCGCCCTTTATCCCGTGCTTCGCCAGCTGTCCGCCAATGGCTTGCTGGCGAGCCGAATCGTCCCGTCTTACGCTGGCCCGCCGCGCCGTTACTACCGGATCACCGAAGCCGGGCGCGCGACCCTTGCGGAGTGGCGTGGGATCTGGCGCAGCACGCGCGATTTCGTCGATGGGTTTACGGAAGCGAACGGAGCCTCCTCATGAACGAAAACACCGCCCCCCGCTCGATCGAGCAGTACCTCGCTGCATTGCGCGCGGCGCTCGCCGGCGAGGATCCCGCGCTCGTGCAGGACGCCCTTTATGACGCGGAGGAATACCTGCGCGCCGAGGTTTCCGCCAATGCCGGACGCAGCGAGGCCGACACGCTCGAGCTCATTTCGAGTACCTACGGCGCACCGGAGGAGGTCGCCGCGGCCTATCGAACGACCGAGAAACAGGTGCGCACGGCACTCGCGCCGCCGCCGCGCAAGGCGCCGAGCACCGCATTCGGCCGCTTCTTCGCCGTTTACGGCGACTCGCGCACCTGGACGGCGCTGTTCTACATGCTGCTCGCGCTCGTCACCGGCGTTTTCTATTTCACGACCGTGGTCACCGGCCTGTCGACGTCCATGGGCCTCATCTTCCTGATCATCGGCATCCCGTTCTTCCTGCTGTTCGTCGGATTCACGCGTGTGCTCGCGCTTGCGGAAGGGCGCCTGGTCGAGGGGCTTCTCGGACAGCGCATGCCGCGACGTCCGCTCTATCCGGCGAAAGGCATGCCGATTTTCGAGCGCATCAAGCAGATGCTGGTCGACCGCCGCACCTGGACCACGATGTTCTACTTCCTGCTGATGCTGCCGCTGGGCATCCTGTACTTCGTGATCGCCGTGCGGAATCTGCGTCAGCTTCGGACTCGTCGGCGGCTCGCTGGCGGCGGTGTTGCTGGCGTTCGGCGTCGGCGGCGGCAGCATTTCGCTCGACGACCACGCGGTCTATTACGGCCCTTCGCCGCTCGCGGCTCCTTTCCTGTTGATCGGCGGCGTGCTGCTCCTGACGGTGGTCCTGCACCTTATCCGGGCGATCGGCCGCGGCCACGGATGCTCGCCAAGCACCTGCTGGTTGCGCGTTCCGACGCGGGTGAGGCGACCGTTGATGATTGCCGCCCTGCTCGCTGCCGTTGCTCATGTCGCAAGCCGGGGCGTTGCCGAGCTCGCCTGGCCGGCGGGATGCGCTGCCTCCCGGAACGGGACGGCTTCATCACCATGCGCCTCCGCGGCAGCATCGAACAGGAAGTGCACTGGACCGAACCCGCACTCGAATGCACGGGCATGGCGCGCCCCGACGGCAAGGGATTGCGGTTGCGATTTGCGGGCCCCCTCGACGGCAGAGCTCGCTCACGTTGTGTTTGCCGCACCCGAGCTCGGCATCGGCAGTTCCGCTCGCGGCGTGCCCGTGAACGTAACGCTGATCGATGAGCGCCGGCGAGCGCATCTACGGCACGCAGGGGGACAGCCGCTGCGAATTTGACTCCGTAGAGCAGCGCCCCTGTCGAGATGACATCGCTGCCTCCGCGCACCTTCCGGGTCAGTGCGCGCGGTTTCTGCACTGTGCCGGCGCGCGCCCTTGACGGCAACGGGGCCGTGCTTCTGACGCGCTTCGATTTCGCTGGACGGGTGACTTTCCAGGAAGACGATGGCGCGCTGCCCGACCCGCCGCAACATACCCAATGAAACACCTGCTGGCCGTGCTGGCATTTGCATGCGTTTGTGCTGCATCTGCGCAAATTGTCAGCGAGCCACCACCTGCACCGCTTGCCGGCCTGCCGCGTTCCGAGATACAGATCGAAACCGCCGGCGGCCGGCATGTCGTTCCAGGTCTGGGTAGCCGATAACGATCGGAGCAGGCAGCAGGGACTCATGTTTATCAAGGATTTACCGGCCGATCAGGGGATGTTGTTCTTGTTCGAACGGCCCCAGCTGGCGTCTTTCTGGATGAAGAACACCTATGTCTCCCTCGACATCGTGTTCATCGCTTCGGACGGGGTGATCGCAAACATCGCCCATAGCACCCAGCCGCTGTCGCTGACGCCCATCGAATCAGTCGCGCCGGTCACGGGCGTACTCGAGCTTGCAGCGGGTACGGCCGCGCGCATCGGCCTGGTCGCTGGCGACCGGGTGCGAAATCCGGCTCTCCGCCCCTTAGCTGTTACTTTTTTACAACATTTGTATTTTTTTCGGCTTTGCTGGTAGTATCGCCGCACTGACAGGTTTGGAGTTTTGCAACATTGATAAGTTGTGGTGCTTTGATTCGAATGCATAGCAGGGTCATGAAGCCTTAATGGCAACATTGTGGCCTGATCGAGCCGGCCAATCTTACTTTTCAGAATTGCCATTTCCGCCTCACACGTTTAAGGAAATCAATATGTTGCGCAAGAAGCCATTGACGCTCGCGGTACGCGCCGCGTTGGGTCTGGGAACCATGGTCATTGCGTTCCCATTGCTCGCGCAGGAGGCGCCGACGCGTCAACTCGGCGAGATCGTCGTTACCGGATCGCGCATTCAAAGGGCGAATATGGTGTCGTCCAGCCCGGTAGGGCAAATTGACGCCGCGGAGCTCGGCTTCACTGGCGCCACGCGAATCGAAGACGCGCGTGTCGACAACTGCCGCAGATCTCCATGGATCAGGATTCGGGCCAGTCGATCGAATCCCTTGGCATCGCGACGCTGCAGTTGCGCGACCTCGGCTGCGAGCCGCACCCTGGCCCTGTTCGATGGCAAGCGCCTGCCCATCGCCTCGCCTTCTGACACGGAGTCCGCCGCGGATCTGAACTTCATCCCCATGGCGCTGGTCGAGCGCGTGGAGGTTCTCACGGGCGGGGCCTCGTCGACCTACGGGTCGGATGCGGTCGCTGGCGTCATCAACTTCATCCCGATCAAAGACTTCGAGGGCGTGAGGGTCGACTACCAAGCCAGCGGCTACTATCACAAAAACGACGGCAACCTAGTGGCCGACGGGGCCGACGCAGCCGGTTTTGACGTAGCGACCGGCACCTCCAGCGATGGCGACATCACGGACGCCAGCCTCATTATCGGCGGCAACCTCAACGACGGTCGCGGCAACATCACGGCCTATGCGACGTACCGCCAATCGACGCCATCACAATGAGCGAGCGCGATTACAGTGCGTGCTCGATTGACGCCATCGACGGGTCCTGCGGGGCTCGGCCACCAGCGCACCTGGAACTTTCTACTTCGCCAAACGACAATTTCAACCAGGGCTTCCACGTCGAGGGCGACCAGTTCGTGCCGGGTACCGTACTCTTTCAATTTCGCCCCGCCGAGCTACTACCAGCGTCCCGACGAGCGCGTGACGCTTGGCGCCCTCGGACATTACCAGCTCAGCGAGCATGCCGACGTTTACACGCAGCTGATGTTCATGGACAACCGCACGGTGGCGCAATTCGCACCCGCCGGCATGTTCTTCGACAGCGGCGTCACCATCCCGTGCAGCAACCCGCTGCTGTCCGCACAGCAGGTCACGACGATGGGCTGCACCGGTCCCGACGACGTCATCGGTGTCTACATCGGTCGGCGCAATGTGGAGGGCGGACCGCGAGCGGGCGACATACGCCACACCACCTACCGCGGCGTGTTGGGGCTGCGCGGCGATATCAACGAGGCCTGGCGCTACGACGTGTCGGCGCAGTACGCAGAAGTCGACATGCGCCAGTCAACGGAAACTACACCGATACGAACACGATGCAGCAGGCAGCTCAATGTGGTGACCCAAGTGGCCAATGCGCGTCGGTGATCGATGGCAGCGATCCGGACTGCGTGCCGTGGAATATCTTCCAGACGGGCGGTGTCACACAGGCGGCGACCGATCTATTTTTCGCAGACCTACTTTGAACGGCCAAACCGACCAGAAGGTGGTGACCGGCTACGTGCAGGGTAGCCTCGGTGAGTATGGTGTGAAGCTGCCGACGGCCGAGAGCGGCATCGACGTCGTGTTCGGCGCCGAGTGGCGCGAGGAAAGCCTCGACGTTCCTCCCGGACGATGCGTCTCAGCGGGGCGACGTGGGCGGATTGGCCGCGCCGCTGGTCCCGGTTGACGGCGGATACGAGGTCATGGAAGTGCTTCACGGAAGCCAGCATCCCGCTCGTCCAGGACAGGACCGGTCATGAAGGCGATCACGCTTGATCTCGGCTATCGCTACTCCGATTACGACACCGACGTCGAGACCGACACCTAGAAGACCGCGCTTTCCTGGGCCATCAACGACAGCATCATGCTACGCGGCAGTTTCCAGCGCGCGGTGCGCGCGCCGAATATCGTCGACCTGTTCGCGCCGCAGGGGGCGGGCTGTTCGCCATGGACGACCGACCCATGCTCAGACGTCGACCCGGGTACGGGGCTGAGCGAACTGGGTTATACCTTCGAGGAGTGCGCCCGCAGCGGCGTGTCGCAGGCCGTCTGGGATGCCGGCGGTCCGACCAACTCCCCGGCGGAGCAGTACAACGCCCTGTTCGGCGGCAACACTCGAGCTCGACCCGGAGGAGTCCGACACGGTGTCGTTCGGCTTCGTGTTCACGCCGACCTTCGTCAATGGACTGCAGGTGAGCCTTGACTATTACGACATCGATGTCCAGGACGCCATTACCTTCATCGATCCCGACACGACGCTGACGGTTTGCATCGAGCAGAACCTCAATTGCGAATTCGTCCATCGCGGCGCCGGGGACACGTTGTGGCTCGGCACGTCAACCCCGACGAACGGCATCAACGCCTTGTCCCAGAACATCGGCTTTTTCCGCGTGAAGGGCTACGACCTGGAGGCGATCTACAGCTTCGACATCGGTCGGGGGGGCACCCTGGCGTTCACCGATCGGCTCGGCTATATCGACTCGTGGGAGCAGGAAGAGTACCCGGGCGCCGGTATTGAGGAGTGCGTGGGCACCTACGCCGGTTCCTGCAACTTGCCGACCCCGGAAATCCGCAACAACCTCTCGACGACGTGGGTCTCGCCGTGGGACTTCTCGCTCAACCTGACGTGGCGCTTTATCGACGGCGTGAAGGAACAAGCGAGTGCCACGCCGATCGATATCTCTTCGCAGGATTACTTCGACCTGGCGGCCAGCTGGGATGTCGCCGACTTCGTCACTTTGAACGCTCGGCGTCAACAACCTGCTGGACGAAGAACCGCCGATCGTCACCGATGGCGTGACTGCGCGGGTGAACGGCAACACCTACTCGGGCGTGTACGACCACCTCGGCATGTACTGGTTCCTGGGGGCGAAGTTCCAGTTCTGATCGGACCAAGTCGGGCGGAGAGCGCTCCGCCCGACGCTTCCCTGCTTGATGAGGCCGGCTCTTGCCGGCCTCTTTTTTGCGCCCGGCGCGGGCGCAAAGTACGCACCGGACATGGAACAAACCGCGAAACTGCAGCAAGCGGCGACACTGATGCAGGGCGGCCGCATCGCGGAAGGCGAGGCGCTCTGCCGGCAGGTGCTGAGCCTGGCGCCGGCTCAGCCCGAAGCCTTGCACCTGCTCGCGCTGGCGGCGCGGGACCGCGGCGCCGCTGCGGAGGCCGAGAGCCTGTTCCGGAAGAGCCTAGCGCAGGCGCCGCGGCAGCCGGGCGTACTGGTCAATTTCGGCAACTTCCTGCGAGCGCAGGGTCATGTTGCCGAAGCCGGGACCTGCTGCGTCGAGCGATCGAGTGGTCGCCGGATTTCGTCCCGGGCTGGCACAGCCTCGGCATCCTGTTACTGGACATCGAAAAATTCAGTGATGCCCGCGGTTGCGCAACTCGAGTCACGGCTTTGGCACCGCGTCATGCAGCGGGATGGGAATTGCTGGCGGCAATCGAGCAGCGGCAGGGGCGTCTCGATGCGGCCATCGCGGCCTGCCGGGACGGGCTCAAACACAGCCCGGCCGCCAAACGGCTGCATTACTCGTTGGGCCAGCTGTTGCGGCAGGACTGCAGCTTCGCCGAGTCGGCGCACGCATACGAAGATGCCCGACGCTGCGGCTACGAAACTCCGGAGCTCTACCAGAATCGAGGCGAGGCCCTCTACGAAGCCGGTGATCTCCAGCAGGCCCTGGAAAGTTTTGCGGCGGGCATTGCGCGTTTTCCGAGCAGCGCGCTGCTGCATGGCTTGTGGGCGCGATTCCATTGGCAGCTCGGTGGCCCCGGCGATTCACTGATCGCCCTCTGGCAGGCGGCACGGTCCGATCCGCAGAATGCCGCGCTGTGGCAAGTCCTGGTCGACCTCCTGAACCGGCTCGGTCGCGCCGAAGAAGGCCGTTCGGCCTTGGACGAGGCATGGACGCATCGGGTGTCCGCAAACCCCGGACCTGCAGTTGCTGGACGCAATCTGTCACGCCAAGACCGGCAAGCTGTCGCGGGCAACCGAGCTGTTTGCCCGCCTCGTCGCCGCTCACCCGCACCGGTCGGGATTCAAGCTGGCCTTCGCCGAGCACCTGCTATCGGCCGGTGATCCGGCGCGCGCGGAGGTTCTGTGCGCGGAAATTCTCGAAAAGCAGCCTCTCGAGCAGAGCGCCTGGGCTTTTCGCGGCACGGCGTGGCAGTTGCTCGGCGATCCCCGCGAAGCATGGCTGCTCGACTATGAACGCATGGTCACGCAGGTGAAGGTGCCGCCGCCGGCGGGCTACGCCAGCAGCGAAATGTTCTTCAATGAAGTGCGAGGTGTGCTTGAAACGATGCACCGCATGCAGGCCCATCCGATCGAGCAGACCGTGCGTGGAGGCACGCAGACGAACGGATTCCTGTTCCGGCTCAAGCATCCGCTGTTGCGGGTACTGGAGCAGCAGATCCGCCTGGCGGTGTGCGCGACACTCGCGTCGTTTCCCCGCGACCCGGAGCATCCGTACTGGAGTCGCCGCCTCAACCGGCCCGAGAGCGACGGATTCCGATTTGCTGGTGCATGGTCGGTGCGCCTCAGAAGCCAGGGCTATCACACCAACCACATCCATCCGCAGGGCTGGATCAGTTCGGCTCTCTATGTGGCGTTGCCCGAGGAAGTTCGCGATGGCGAGGAGATGCGGGGCACCTGCAGTTCGGCGTGCCGCCCGCCGAACTGGCAATTGCCGTGCCCCCGCGGCGAGTCGTCAAGCCGGAGATCGGCGTGCTCTCCCTGTTCCCGTCGTATATGTGGCACGGTACCGTGCCCTTCAGCTCAGAGCAGCCGCGCATCACCGTGGCGTTCGACCTAGTCCCGCATGGCTGACAGCGCATGACAGCAGCCGCTCGAAGAACAGCTCCGGGCCGGCGCCGCGCTCCTCAAGGCAAGGCGCCGCGACGAGGCGCAGGCGCTGTCCGCCAGGCTGCTCGACCAGTTTCCCGACGACGTTCGCGTGCGGCTGTTCGCCGCCGAACTTGCGAGCGCCCGGGGCGACCGCAAGGCTGCGATCGGCCAGCTCGACACCGTATTGCAGGCCGAACCGACCAATCCGGGCGTATTGCTGCGCAAGGCGCAACTGCTGTTTGCGGACCACCGCCGCGGAGAAGCGACGGGCCGTCGCCCAGGCCGGTGCCGGCCACGTGCAGTCGGAGGTCCGGCAGTTCCGGGCATTCGCCCGGATACTCGCCGACTGCCAGGACCTCGAGGGAGCGCGCTCCTGCCTGGAGCAGGCGCACGCGCGCTTTCCACGCGAGATCGCGATACTGTTCGACCTCGCGGTCGCGGAGTTTCAACTGAACCGCGTCGATGAGGCGGAGCAACACCTCGCCGCGCTGCTCCAGCTCGCGCCGTTCCATCCGGGCGCGCTGCGATTACGGTCGATGCTGCGCACCCAGACGAGCGAGCGGAACCACATCGAGGACCTCGAGGGTCGGCTGGCGCGCACGTCACAGCGCCCTGATATCGTGGCCCGCTGCAGTTATGCCCTCGCCAAGGAATATGAGGACCTGCAGCAGTACGAAAAATCGTTTCGAGCGCTCGAGCGCGGCGCTCGCGCCCACCGGAGCACGATCAAATACGACTCGCAGGCCGAGATGTCGTCGCTCCGAGCGGTAAGACAGGTGTTCACTCCGGACGCGTTCCGTTCGCTCGGCGCCGGGATTCGAGGCGGAGGGGCCGATATTCATCGTCGGGATGCCGAGAACCGGCACCACATTGCTGGAACGCCTGCTGGGCAGCCACAGCCAGGTCTGGTCTGTCGGGGAATTCACCGTGTTTCCGCCGCTGCTCGTCGAGCACATCAACAAGAGGCTGGCAAATGCAGCGGAGGTCGAGCGGGCGAACGACGCGTCCCTGCGCATCGATTTTCGCGAGCTGGGACGGCGGTACATGGCCGCCGCAAGGCAGCTCGCAGGCGAGCGGGCCTACTTCGTGGACAAGCTCCCCTTCAATTTCCTCTACTGCGGCTACATCCTAGCCGCATTGCCCGGCGCAAAGCTGATCCACCTGATGCGGGATCCCATGGATACCTGCTACGCGGTCTTCAAGACACTGTTCTTCAACGCCTATTACTGGTCCTACGACCTCGACGAACTCGCCGAATACTACGTGGGCTATCGTGAACAGATGGACCATTGGCATCGGGTGCTGCCGGGCCGCATCCTCGATGTGCGATATGAAGAGCTCGTGCACGACCCTGAAGGCCAGGCCCGCCGCGTACTGGAGTGGTGTGGCCTGCCCTGGGAAGACTCGGTACTCGCATACCCCGAGCTTGAGCTGCCTTCAATGACCGCGAGTGCGGCGCAGGTCAGGAGGCCCATTTACACGGACTCGGTCGGCTCCTGGCGACGCGCTGCGCCCGGATTGAGACGCGTTCACGACCGTCTCGTACGGGCAGACCTGATTGCGCCGCAGGACGAATTCGCCTAGCACTACTGCTGATGCCAGCTGCTGTGTGCCGTCATCATCGCGGAGATCAGTTCCCGTTCAGCCTGCGACAGCAGCGGATTCCAGATGTCGAAAATCAGGATGACGCGGGTCTCGTCCGCATCGTTCCACGCCTCGTGCTCGATCGTATCGTCGAAAACCCAGGCCTCTCCCATGCGCCAGGCCCGGGTGTCGTTACCGACCCGGAAGCGCGCCGGACCCGGCATCACCAACGGCAAGTGAACTACCAGGCGCGAATTGGTCGAGCCAGTATGCGGCGGAATCCGCGTACGCGGCGCGAGCGCCGAAAACAGCGCGGTCGGCGCGAAACCCGGCTGGTCGGCGAGCGGCATTTCCGCAAGCACTTCCGTCGTTCGAGGGCATCGATCCATGGCTTCCACCTGGCGTACGCCATCACGCCACAGCCACAGCGAGCTCCACAACCGTGAGTGATTGAGTTCCGACCACTGATTGACCGGTGTACCGGGCGAGTACGCGACATACGGAGCAAAGCCCGGCATACCCGCCTCCAGCAACGCCACCAGTTCAGCGCGGATGTCGTCCGTCGCGGCCTCCAGCCGCGGCAGCCACGGAAACAGATCGCGGTCGAAAAATGGAATGGCCGGCAGACGAGGCACGTGCAACTGCACCGGCTCCGCGTTGTAGACGCGCTTCGCTCCGGCGTAGACGTCGAGGCATTCGTCGAAGCGCGCGAGCGGCTCGCCCACGTACCTCCCTCGCAGCTCCTCGACCTGCTCGCGCAGGTACTGCGCCAGCGCCACCGCGTTCGCGGCGACCACCTCGCTCGCACGTCGGATCGGCGCTTCGAGCGAAGGAGCGGTGTTCTCGGGTCGCGGCGCGATCCTGAGCGCATTTCGATAGACCTGCGCTGCGAACTTCGTCCGGCCCATGCGCTCCAGCACGACGCCCTTTGACAGCAGAGCGAGAAAGAAGTAGGGGTCGATCGCCAACGCTGCGTCGAGCGCCCGAAGTGCCGCCGGGAAGTCCCCTAGCGTTCGTTGCGCCAGAGCCAGGTGGAGTTTGACGCCCAGATCTTTCGGATCGGACCTCTCGGCCTCGAGCAACATCGCGAGTGCACCGTGCGCGTCTCCACGCTGCAGTGTGGCAAGCGCCGCGGCAATCGACTGCTTCACCGGCGAACTCCCTTCAACGGTCATTCGAGTCCTCCTCCATCAGGTCGCCGAGCGCGCCGAGCTGCCCGGCGTAGTGGCGCCAGCGCCCGAGGGAGCGGCTGTAGAGCGGTTGGCGCACCTGCCACACGCTGGCCGTTCGTACCCGCGCCGCGGCATCGCGATAATCAAGCATCCCCGCGCACCAATCCAGATCCAGAAAGCGGCACACCATCCGCAGCTCGTGCTCCGGGCTGGTGACAAGCCGACCGTAGGCACATCGAGAATAGATTCGGGCATCAGCTCCCGCCAATGCTGCATCAGCCTGCGGTACTCGCGCAGGTAGTGCGCAATGTCGCCGAGATCGGCGGCGTAGGGAAGCGCGTTGCCGAACTGCTGGAAGTAGATGGACAGGCAGACATCTCGCGCTTCGCGCACCGTGTGCAGCACCCGCAGCCGCGGGAACAGCGCCTTCAGCAGGCCGAGGTAGAGGAACTTGTCGGGGCGCTTGTCGCAGACGCACGCGGCGCCCGGAAAGCGGTTCTCCAGATGGTCGAGATAGCCCTTGCCGGCGACGCGCAACAGTTCCGGGGTCACGCGCTCCGGCCAGCGCTTGTCGTTGCGCGCCAGGCGCGCATTGAACCAATTGAGCTCGCCGCCGCTGGTCACCGCCGGGTGCGCTGCCAGCATCTGTTCGAGCAGCGTGCTCCCGGAGCGAAACATGCCGCAGACGAACAAGAGCGGCCGGTCGGAAACCGGTTCTACCTTTCCGAGCCACTCCGCCGTGAAACGTTCGCGCACGCGGAGGAACTCGCGTTCGGTCGCCGCGCGCTCATAGGGGGGCAGGCGCTTGTGGCTCGCCTCGTTGCCGGCGCGGTAGTGATCGAAGGCTTGCGCGTAGTTGCCGCAATCGTCGAACGCTTTGCCGAGGGCGAAGTGCAGCCCTTCGCGCACGAGCGGATCCAGCCCCGGGCGCTCCAATGCGCGCTCCAGCCGCGCTATGAGTGGATTCTGCGCCGAGCTCACCAGCGCCCATGTACGTGAGCCGGATCAGTGCATCGTCGTAGTGGGGATCGATCGCGAGGACTCTCTCAAACATATTCGTCGCGGCGGCCAGATCTCCATGCTCTTCGTGCCACAAGGCAAGGTTGTAGAGCGCGGGAATCCAGTCGGCATTGAGCGCAAGCGCCTGCCCGAGCGCCTCGCGCGACTCGTCGTGGCGATGCTGGTCGGCGAGGATCACCGCGATATTTGTCCAGGCCTCCTCGGGCCGTTCGATACCGAGCCCGAGTGCCCTTCTGTGCGAGGCGAGCGACTCCTCCAGGTGACCGAGGCGACGCAGGTAGCAGGCCAGATTGAAGTGCGCGACCGCAAGGTCCGGGCGCGCCGACGGTCAGGCGGCGAGAAACCTCCACGGCGTCGTCCAGCCTGCCAAGCTGTTCGTAGCTGGCGGCCAGAGCGAAGTAGTGCCCGGGCTCTCCAGGGGGCAGTTCTATCAGGCGCGCGAGGGCCTGCGCCGATTGCGCCGGCTGGCCCGTCAATCCATAGAAATCCACCAGGGCCTCGAGCAGGTCGCGGTCTTGCGGGTCGGCTTCGAGCACATGCAGCAATTCCTGTTCCGCATCTCGCGAATTGGCGCACGGCAACCAACGCCCGCGCACGCGCTATGGCACGAGCGCCTTCCGTCATGTGAAGCATTGCAGTACTTCGCGCCGTCAATCGCCTGGTACGCGGGACTCGCAGCTACGCACGGGCGCACTCTCACAAATTGCCATGACCCGCAACTCATTCGATGCGTGTCACTCCGATGGCGCGGTCCGCGCTCAAGATGCGGAGCATCCAGTACCCCATCATTTCTTGCTGAGCTCCACTTCCGGATCGCTCGCGCGGTAGGACCACTGCCCGGGCAGGCGCTGCCTCCACACCTGGCCGTTCTCGAGCCGGAACACCGTGTCTCCGTCCCAGCCGCGGAACTCGCCGACTATGCGCGTTCGTATTCCTTCCTGCTCGAACTTGCGGATCTCCTCCGAGACCAGCTCCTGTTCTGTCGCAGCTCCGATGCCTGTCTGGCGGTGTAACGCAGCAGCCACCGGTTGAGGGCCTCGAGCTCCGAGGGGCTCAGGCGCTCGAGCCCGGCCGCGTTGAATTCATCGGGGGTCATCATTGCGCGCACATCAGGAGGTGCCTCGGCCGTAGCGTCGTGCCAGCAGCAGGCCGAACGCGAGGATCGCGTACACGCTAAGTCATGGCGGGTGCGGAGACAGGGTCATCGTGGTTTGCGCTGGCTGCGGGGGCGGAAGCTGGCAGCTCCCGATTAATGATGTTGTCGATCATCAGGCTCACGCGCAAGCCCTCGGGCTGCTACCAATATACACTCGCCTCCCTGCGGCATCCAAATCAGCAATCAACCCCAGTTTCCGCAAAAAGACAAACGATGAAACACCTGACGCTGTCGCGCCGCCAACTGAAGAAGCGCGACGAGATCCCCCACCACATCGGTCTCGATTCCATGTCCCGGCCCTGCTGGCAGCAACGGCGGCCCTGCGTCATGACTGACATCGCTTCTCTGCTGGAAGTGCGGCGCTCGCTCGCCGATCTCAGCCTGCCCGTTCCTGCGAACCGAGTAATGCCGCGCCTGCCGCGCCGAGGTCCACGTCTGCCGGATGTGCCGCTTCTACGACCTCTCCAAGGCGAAGCAGTGCGCCGAACCGGTCGCCGATCCCGTGCTGAGCAAGGAGCGCGCCAACTTCTGCGGCTATTTCGAGCCGGTGACGGGCCGCTTTCGGAGGGGTGATCCCGCGGCGGATTCGGCCCGAACGGCGCTCGACGCGCTATTTGACCCCAAAAAGTGACCAAACTCGCTGTTTGGGCTAGGCATTCCCGCCCCTATGGGGGACAATGTGCGGGTCTATGGCTTCCGGAATCCCGAGGATGAACCCCACTGTCCGAGACGAGCGCGCACCGCTCGCCTGGTCCCGCGTACTCATGTTCGTCCTGACGTTCGCGGTCGCGGTGACCGTCGTACCCTGGTACGGATTCACCTACGGCTTCAGCGCGGCGGCCTGGGTCTGGTTCGCCGCACTGCTCTATGCCAACGGCCTCGCGATCACGACCGGCTATCACCGCCTCTGGTCGCACAAGACTTTCGACGCGCACTGGTCGGTGCGCTTCTTGCTGATGCTCTTCGGCTCGATGGCGCTCCAGAACAGCGTCCTGCACTGGGCCGCGAACCACCGCAGTCATCACCAGTTCGTGGACGACAACGATCGCGACCCCTACTCCGCCGGGCGCGGGCTCTGGTTCTCTCATATCGGCTGGATGCTCCGCAGCTACCCGAGCGGCATCGCGGATCTGTCGACGGTCCGGGACCTGCAGAAAGACCCGATCCTCGCGTTCCAGCATCGCTTCTACCTGCCGATCGCCCTCGGCATGAACGTGCTGCTGCCGCTGGCGCTCGGGTGGCTGCACGGCGACGTTTGGGGCGTGTTCCTGCTCGCTGGCGTGCTGCGCCTCGTCGTCAGCCACCATTTCACGTTCCTCATCAATTCCGCCGCCCACGCCTTCGGCCGCCAGCCCTACAGCGACGAGCACAGTGCGCGCGACAACGGCTGGCTCGCCTTCCTGACCTACGGCGAGGGTTACCACAACTTCCACCACCAGTTCGCCCACGACTACCGCAACGGCATCCGCTGGTGGCAGTGGGACCCGAGCAAGTGGATCATCTTCTCGCTGTCCTGGGTCGGGCTCACGACGCGCCTGCGCCGTACGCCGGCGGTGGTCATCCAGCGTGCGCGCCTCACCATGCAGTTCCGCCGCGTGCAGGAGAACCTGCAGCAGCGCGGGGCCCGGCTGCCACACGTCGACATCGAGCGGATCCGCGCGATGGTCGCCCATGAGTACGAGCAGTTCTCGGCGACCCTCGCCAAGTGGTCGAAACTGACGGACGCCTGGTACCAGAAGACCCGCGAACAGCTGGTCCAGCGCTGGGAAGAGGCCAGCTTCCGCTCCGAGACGCGCGCACTTCTCGCCGAGCTGCGCATGCAGCATCGCCGCCTCGAGCTGCTCGACGCCCAGCTCGCCTGACGGGCGCATGTCCCGGATCCTCACGTCGGCGGCAGGCATCGTCTGCACGCTGGTGGCCGCCTGTGGGGGCGGGAACGGAGGCGACAGCAACGGGAATACGGCCTGTTCGGCGACTCGCGAGAAGGACTTCGTGCTGGACACGGCGCGCGAGTGGTACTTGTTCAGCGAACTCCTGCCCGACGGCGTGGACGCCGGCCAGTTCGCGACGGCCGAAGAGCTGCTCGACGCGCTCACCGCGGACGCGCGGGCCGAAGGCAAGGACCGCTTTTTCAGCTACGTGACCACGCGCCAGGCCGACGACGCCATCCTCCAGGAAGGTCAGTTCGCAGGGTTCGGTTTCCGCTCGCGCATCGAGCACGGCCGGTTCTGGCTGACGGACGTCTACGAGGACAGTCCGGCCGAGCGCGGGGGACTCTCGCGCGGCACGGAGATCACGCACCTCGATTCGGGCAGCGGCTACGTGCCCATGGCCACGGTGCTGGAGGAAGACCCGGACCTCGACCAGGCCTTTGGCCCGGCCACCGAGGGCGTCGAGCGCGGCTTCCGTTTCGTGCCGCCGGGCGGCGCATCCACGGAGGGCGTGTTCGTCAAGGACATCGTGACCATCCTGCCGGTGCCCGCCGAAGGCGTCCGAGTCCTCGCGCTACCCTCGAACCCGACCGTACCGGTCGGGTACCTCAGCCTGCGCACGTTCACGACCACGGCCGAGGCGCCGCTGCGCGAGGCTTACGCCGGGTTCCGGGCCCAGGGCGTGGAGTACTTCATCGTGGACCTGCGCTACAACGGCGGCGGGCTCGTCCGCATCGCCGAACTCATCGGTGACCTCAACGGACAGGCGCGCGACGACTCCGACATCTACCTCCACACCCTGTTCAACCCGGCCAAGTCCGGGCAGAACAGCGTCCGCCGCTTTCGCCCGCAGGCTGAATCGGTGGCTCCCGTACGCATCGCGTTCATCACCACGGGCCTCAGCGCCTCGGCGAGCGAGCTCGTCGTCAATTCGCTGGCGCCCTGGACCGAGGTCGCGATCGTCGGCGAAGACACGCTCGGCAAGCCGGTCGGGCAGTCCGGATTTGACCTGTCCGGCTGCGACCTCAGGCTGCGGCTCATCGCCTTCCAGTTCACCAACGCCAATGACGACGGGGCGTACTACGACGGCCTGGCCGGGTCCCTGCCATTTGCCTGCCGTGCGGGTGACGACCTCACGCGCGAGCCCGGCGATACGGCGGAAGCGTCCACCGCCGAGGCCCTGTCCTGGCTGGGAACCGGCGCCTGCAGCGAAGTCCTGGGCCCCGACACCCGCCTACACAAGGGCCAGGAGGACTTCCGGGTCCCGCAAAGCCGCCGGCCGACGGCGGCGCAGGCCCACCTCCCGGGCATTTTCTAAGAGGATCAGCCAGGGCCCTGGAGCTGCCGCCAAATGGCGAAACTGGGACTGCGTGCTCGCCCGCGGCCGGCCAAGTGGCTACTCTTAGCTCCCCAACGGAGGATTCGCCATGGCCATCTGGAAGGACATCGTCGCCAAGGATTCGACGCAGCCCGAAGCGGCTGCAGGCAGCCCGCCGCCGGTCAACCGGCCGCGTCCCGAGGTGGTCGCGAACATCCCCGCGCCGTCCGCCGCGCCGAGTGCGCCGCCGGGACGCCGCGAGCTCAAGGAAACCGTCATTGCCGCGGGCCTCACTTTCGAAGGCAAGATCGACGGCTCCGGCCACGTGCGCATTTCCGGCCGTTTCAAGGGTGACGTCCACGTCGACGGCACGCTGACCGTCGAGGCCGGCGCGCATCTCGCGGGCGCCGTGCGTGCCGGCTCGGTCGTCGTGGCAGGCGAGATCGAGGGCAACATCGAGGGTGCGCAGCGCGTCGAGCTGCACCAGAGCGGCATCGTGAATGGCGACGTCTCGGCGGGATCCCTGACCGTCGCGGACGGCGCGCGCATGCGCGGCCGCGCCGAGTTCGGCTGGAGCGAGACGGGCGGCAAGAGCGGCGGAAGCCGCTGAACCATGGCGCGTCCGTCAGAGCGGCGCGCGGCGGTCGGCAAGACCCGGTCGTGCCCGCACTGCCGGGCGACGATTCTCGAAAGCGCAGCGGTCTGCCCGGCCTGCCGCCATCACCTGCGTTTCGAGAACCGGCGCGGCGGAACAGCTGCCCCAGGCGGCGAGCCAGGTGGCGCTCAAGGTATCCGGGCAGTTCGCGCGCGAGGCCGCGGCCGGCGCCGGTGAGTACCACGTGGTGGTCGTGATCCGCGACGCGGGTGGCGCAGAGCTCGCGCGCAAGGTCATCGGCGTCGGCGGCCTCGCGCCCGGGGAAGAGCGCAAGGTGGAACTCTCGGTCGAGATCTTCGACCCGCTTCCCGGGACATGACGCTCAAGGTCGCCGAACTGCACCACTGCGCCGTCCGCATCCCGGCGGGTCCCGACGCCGCCGGGGCGGCACTGCGCTTCTACAACGACGTGATGGGGTTCGAAAGCGACCACGTCCCGTGGGACCGGGCAGGTGAAGACCAGCGCATCAACGCCGGCAGCCATGCCCAGGTGCACCTCGTGCCCGGGCTGGCCCGGGGCGCGCTGGCGACGGGCGAACTCGACCTGGCCTCGCCCCACCTGGCCTTTGCGGTCATGTCGATCGAGGACGCCCAGGCCGAGCTCGACCGGCTGGCGGTCCCTTACCGCGTCGTGCATGGCCGGCTGGGCCCCGACTCGCGCCGGGTGTTCCTGGCGGACCCCGCCGGCAACCTGATCGAGCTGCATCAGCTCGGAACCTGCCGCTGCACGGCCCGCGCGCGCGAGGGCATCGGACAGGCGCGCGTTTCGGGCACCGTCCTGTTCGCCGACATGCGCGGCTTCACCGCAGTGGCCGAGCGCCTGTCACCTTCGGACGTCGTGCCGCTGCTCAACGAGTATTTCTCCATGCTCTCGGCCATCACCCGCGAGCACGGGGGCACCGTGTTTCACATGGCCGGTGACGGCCTGATGGCGGGTTTCGGGTTGCCGCTGCCAGCCGACGACGCCAGCGGCCGGGCGGTTTCCGCCGCCCGGGGCATGATTTCCGGGTTCGGCAAGCTCGCGGCCGACTGGAAAACGCGCCTCGGCATCGAGACCGGGATCGGCATCGGAATCAATGCGGGCGACGTGATCGTCGGCGACGTAGGCGCACCCGAGCTCCCGAGTTACACCCTGATCGGCGATGCGGTCAACGTCGCGGCCCGGCTGGTGCAGCGCGCGCGCGCGGGCGAGGCCCTGTTTTCGCTCTCCGTCAAGCAGGCGCTCGACCCGGTGCCCCAGGGCATCGTCGAACTGCCGCCCCTGGTGCTGCGCGGCCGCACGCGCCCGGTGGAGATCTACTGCTTCGAGTCTCCCAGCCGCCTCGACCTTCGCACGGCCGCGGCCTGAGGCGGTCCCGCTATAATGCCGGGGTTCCCGCCCGGGCCGGCCGGACGGAACTGTCTGACACCGCGGCCGTCTATCGGTCGCCACACCTCAACTGAGCGGGATCTCTTGCGAATGGCATTGGCAGTACGCGCCGCCGCCCGGGCGGCAGCTGGAATCTGTGCCCTGTGGGGCCTCCTCGCCCTCTCGGCCTGCGAAGGCGCCCTCGGCACGAGTCCGCCGCACGCGGCACCTTCCAATCCGTCCGCGGAAGGCCGCAACGGCAGGGTGGAACTGAACTGGGGGGCGGTCACCGACGCCACGCGTTACGTGATCCGCTGGGGCAACGACCCCGACGCCGCCACGTACGACAACGAGATCACGGGCATCGAGGGCACGAGCTACACGCATGAGGGGCTCGAGAATCTCGTCCGCTACCGTTACAAGATCGTCGCGGAGACCAGCGGCGGGCGCGGGCCGGAGAGCCGTGCCGTCACCGCGATTCCCGGACCGGTGCCGCGCTCCCGCGTGGAATGGACGGTGGTGACCGCCCAGAACCCCGGACATACCATTTATTTTCCGCCGGCCGAGAATGCGACCCACTATCGCATTTACTACGCGGGCGCCGAATCGCAGCTCGCGACGCCCCGGCCCGACACTTTCTTCATCGAAGCCGACGAATCGCCCCGCGTGCGCCGCGACATTCTCGTGACCTCGGCCCTCTTCTACCGCGTATTTCCGATGAACGACTCCCGGATCGGCACCGGCGGCCCGGTGGTCGTGTCGCCGTCCCGGATCGTGAGCCAGCACAACCTGGGCACGGAAGGCATTGCCGGCGCCGCATTCGGCCTGGTGGACGACGACGACTGCCTCGACCTGCCCACGGCGCTCGGCAGCGTCAACCAGGATTTCTGCGCCGGCAGCTTTGCGACGCGCGAACTCGACGAGGTGGGCCTCCAGGACCTGACCGCGGAGCCGCGCAAGGTCGGGGACGTGCGCCTGGCGGACTTCAACGGCGACGGCTTCGACGAGATCTTCAGCAACGTGGCGGCGCCCGCCGGGAATGCCAACTCGATCGCCCTCCTGCACGTGAACCAGGGCGATGGCGAATTCGAAACGTCGCCCGAGGTCTCTGCGCTCGCCATGGGCGGGTTCGGCGGCACCCTCCTCGCCGCCGACTTCGACAACGACGGCGACGTGGACGTGTTCGCGCCCAACGACCAGAACCGGGGCGACGGCGCGCGCAACTGGCTGCTCCTGAACGACGGCGACGGCGGGTTCACGGACGCTGCCGCCGCCGCGGGCGTGCAGGACAACCCGGCCGGCGAGGCCTACGTGCCGCGTGGCGGCCAGGCCGTGGACTTCGACGAGAACGGCTTCGTCGACCTGTTGTTCGGCTCGCGCCTCCTCCTCAACAATGGCGACGGCACATTCAGCGACGGCAGCGGGGCCGCCAACCTGCCCGTGCTGGCCGACGAGGGCCTCAAGCTGATCGACGTCGACCTGGACGGTGACTTCGACCTCGTCCATCACGACGGCTCGATCACGCGCCTGTTCCGCAACACGGGGGGTGTGTTCGACGGCGGCGAAGCGCTCGACGCCCCGCTCGTCCCGAGCGAGGGCCTCGGGCTGAACGCCTGCGACATCAACGGCGACGGCTTCGAGGACGTCATCGTGGCCCGCAACGGCCTCGACTCCGGCCGTGGCACGCCCCGCACGCTGCTGAACGTGAACGGCAGCCTGCTCTTTTCGGCCACACAGCGCGGTACGACGGCGAGCCCGGGCAGCCTGCTCGCGCCGAATGCCCGCCTCGCCTGCGGCGACGAGGACGCGGATGGCATGATCGACTTCATCTCGCGCTGGGGCCCGGGCGGCACGTACCGGCTGATGCGCGGCGCCAGCTCGCTGTCGCGCCGCATCCAGCTGCGCATCGTGGGCGCGGACGGCGCGCGCAACCAGCAGGGCCGCATCGTGCGCGTGGTGCCGGAACTGGCGCCTGCCCGCATCATGACGCGCACCGTGGACTCGGGGTCGGGCCTCCAGGCCCAGAACATGTACGACCTGCTGGTCGGCACGCCCTGGCCCGGCGACTACACGGTGACGGTGCGGTTCGCCGGTGGCGACGTGACGACGACGCTGGAGTCCGGCGACGCGAAGATCATTTCCGAGGACGGAACGGTCGAGGACATCGACCCCGACGAGGAGTAGCGGCGCCTTAGCCGAGCGCGGCCGCGAGGTCGGCTGTCAGGTCCTCGACGTCCTCGATTCCCACGGAGAGCCGCACCAGCGAGTCGCTGATGCCGAGCTTCGCGCGCGCTTCGGGCGGCACTGAGGCGTGGGTCATGATCGCGGGGTGGTCCACCAGGCTCTCGACGCCGCCGAGGCTCTCGGCGAGCGTGAACACCTCGAGGCGTTCGAGGAATTGCCGCGCTTCGGGCAGCGCGCCCTTCAGGAAGAAGGTGACGATGCCGCTGCCTCCCCGCGCCATCTGCCGCTGCGCCAGCGCGTGCTGCGGATGCGAGGGCAGGCCCGGATAGATCACGCGCTCGACGCGCGGATGTCGCTCCAGCATCGAGGCAATCTCGTGCGCCGATTCGCTGGAGCGGCGCATCCGCAACGGCAGGGTCTTGAGGCCCCGCAGCGCGAGGAAACTGTCGAATGGCCCGCCGATCGCACCGATGGCGTTGTGCAGGAAACCGATGCGTTCGCCGAGCTCGGCGTCCGCGACCACCGCGACGCCTCCCACCATGTCGGAATGGCCGTTCAGGAACTTGGTCGCCGAGTGCATGACGATGTCGGCGCCCAGTTCCAGCGGGCGCTGGAACCACGGCGTCGCGAAGGTGTTGTCCACGACCACGAGGATTCCGCGGCCGCGCGCCGCCTCGGCCACGGCGGCGATGTCGACCAGCTTCAAGAGCGGGTTGGTCGGGGTCTCGATCCAGATCATGCGCGTCTTCGGCCCGATCGCGGCCGCGGCCGCGCGCGGGTCCGCGAGGTCCGCGAAAGTGAAGTCGAGCTTCGCCGAGCGCCGGCGCACGCGTTCGAACAGGCGGAAGCTGCCGCCGTACAGGTCGTCCATCGCGACCACGTGGTCGCCCGAGTCCAGCAGCTCGAGCAGCGTCGCGGTCGCGGCCATCCCCGATGCGAACGCAAAGCCGCGCGTGCCGCCCTCGAGGTCGGCGATGCACCGTTCGTAGGCCATGCGCGTCGGGTTCTGCGTGCGCGAGTACTCGTAGCCCTGGTGCACGCCGGGGCTCGACTGCGCATAGGTCGAGGTCGCGTAGATCGGCGGCATCACGGCGCCGGTCGTCGGGTCGGGCGACTGCCCTCCGTGGATCGCGCGGGTGGAGAATCCGAGCGTCTTCTTCGTGTCCTTCATCGGTCCCTCAGTGCGCAGCGGTCATCTGGCGGCGCAGGTAGTTGAGCACGTCGGCGCGCGTGATGAGCCCGTGGAACGTGCCGCCCTGGATCACGGCGACGTAGGGCGTCGACTCCAGCATTGCGACGAGTTCGGCCAGCGGCAGCGTCGGCTCGACCACGGGAAAGTCCCTGAACATCGCCGCGGACACCGGGTCGTTGAAGCGTTCGGGCTTGCCGAAGGCGTGCCGCAGGATCGCGTCCTCGTCGATGAAACCGACCAGCCGCTCGGCCTCCATGACCGGGAGCTGGCTGAAGCCCGCGTTGCGCAGGCGGTTGTGCGCCGTCGCGAGCACGTCTCCCGGCCCGACCGTAATGGTCGCGCGCTCGCCATGCGGCCGCCCGACCAGGTCCCTGAGGTCGCCATGCTGCTCACGCTGGATGAAGCCCTGGTCTTCCATCCAGAAATCGTTGAAGAGCTTGGAGAGGTACTTGTTGCCGGTGTCGCAGGCGAAGGTCACGACGCGCTTCGGCGCGGACTGCTCGCGGCACCAGCGCAGCGCAGCCGCGACCAGCGTTCCCGTCGAGGACCCGACCAGCAGTCCCTCCTTGCGCAGGATCTCGCGCGCGACGGCGAACGACTCGGCGTCCGGGATGCTGTAGCCCTTGCGGCACATCGAGAAGTCGCATATCTCGGGAATGAAGTCCTCGCCGATGCCCTCGACGAGCCAGGACCCCGCCTTGCCGTAGCTGCCCTTGTTCACCTGGTCCGCCAGCACCGAGCCCTCCGGGTCCGCGAGGATCATCTCGACGTCCGGCTTGCGTTCGCGGAAGAACTGCGTGAGCCCGGCGATGGTTCCGCTCGAGCCGATGCCGACCACGATGGCGTCGAGGCGTCCCTCCATCTGCTCGAGGATTTCCGGGCCGGTCGTGCTGCGATGTGCCTTCGGGTTGTCGGGATTGCCGAACTGGTTGACGTGGTAGTAGCCGCGCTCGCGCGCGAGGCGCGCGCCGAGGTCCTGGTAGTACTCCGGGTGGCCCTTTTCGACGTCCGAGCGCGTGAGCACGACTTCCGCGCCCATGGCGCGCAGGTTGAAGATCTTCTCCTGGCTCATCTTGTCCGGCAGCACCAGCACCACGCGGTAGCCTTTCTGGAGCGCGACGAGCGCGAGGCCGAGCCCGGTGTTGCCGGCGGTCGCCTCGATCAGGGTGCCGCCCGGCCTGAGGTCGCCGCGGCGTTCCGCTTCCTCGATCATCGAGAGCCCGATGCGGTCCTTGATCGAGCCGGCCGGATTCTGCAACTCGAGCTTGAGGAACAGCCGGCACGGCCCGGTGTCCAGCTTGCTGATCTCTAGCATCGGCGTGCGGCCGATCATCTCGAGCACGTTTCCGTAGACCTTCATCGGTGATTGTCGCTCTGCCCGCGGGACGCTAGTGTGGCGGGATTGTACCGGGAGTCGCCCGATGCCTCGTCGATTGATCCGAGCGGCCCTGCCCGCCGCGGCCGCGGTGCTCGCCCTTGCCGCAGTCCCGGCGCAGGCCGGCGATGCCCTGCCGCCGGTCCGGGACGATGCCGCCGTGCAGGCCGCGGTCGAGCAGGCGCGCGCGGACTTCCTGGCGACCGCCCGCTTCGACCGGCTCGACGTCACCGTGCTGCTGGCCGCGCCGGACGGCGCCTGGCGCCGAGGCAGCGTCGGCGGAACGGAGCCCTGGTATCCCGCAAGCTGCGTGAAGCTCGGCTTCGCGGTCGCGGCCGTGCACTGGTGCGAGTCCGCGGGCCGGCCCGCGGACTGCCTCGACGAAGCGGTGCTGCCGATGCTGCGCGACTCCGACAACGTCGCGACCGGTGTCGTGGTCGACGCCATCACGGGCGCGCCGAACGGCCCGGCCGGGAGCGCCGATTACGAAGCCTGGTTCGCGCGCCGCCTCTACACCGAGAACTTCCTCGGGGAGCGCGGGCTGCTCGCCGGCCAGCGCTTCATCAACAAGACCTACCCGACCAATTCCGGCGAGGAACCGGCTGGACTGGAGGCGCTCGCGCGCGAGCGCCACGGGCGCAACATGATGCACGCGGACGGTGCCGCGAACCTGATGCTCGCGCTGGTGAGCGGCGCGTTCGGCCGGCCTTCGGCAAACTACGTCCGTTCGCGATTGCGGCGCCCGCTCCTGTCCCGCAACAGCAGCATGGGCGGCGGGTTCCCGGACGGAACCGTCTACGAAAGCAAGATCGGCGATGCCTACGACACGCTGGCGGAGATCGTGCACGCCGAACTCCCGGACGGCCGGCGAGTCATCGTCGCCGCCTTTTCGAACGCGCGCGATCCCGACGGCCCCGACGAGCAGGACCTGACGGCCCTCGCCGGATTTGCGCGGCGCCTCGTCGAACGCCTGCCGATGCCCGATGGCTGAGCGCCGGGATCGCCTGCGCGGCGTCCTGATGATGATCGCCGCCGTGGGGATCTTCTCGATCATGGACGCGCTCATGAAGCAACTGACGGAGCACTATCCTCCGCTTCAGGTCGCCTGCCTGCGCGGCGCGAGCTCGCTGCCGTTCGTGTTCGCGGCCTATGCCGCAACCGGCCAGCTGGCGTTGCTGCGCCCTCGTCGGTGGCAGCTGCACGTGGTCCGCGCCGTGCTCGCGATCCTGATGCTGTGGGGTTTCGTGTGGGCGCTCGCACGCGCGAGCCTCACGGACACGTACGCCGTATACATGAGCGCGCCGCTCCTAGTGGTGCTGTGCGCCTCGCTGCTGCTCGGAGAGAAGACGAACCGGCATGTCTGGATCGCGATCTTCGTCGGGCTGGCCGGCGTCTACGTGATGCTCGCGCCGACGACCTCCGGTTTCGCGAGCCTCGCGGGCCTCGCCGCGCTGGCCTCGGCGCTGGCCTACGCGTTCGTCGTGGTCCTGGTCCGCGTGATGTCCGCGACCGAGACCACGGCGTCGATGGTGTTCTGGTTCCTGCTGATGGTGGCACTCGGTGCGGGCGCGCTGGCGGCGCCCGGGTGGGTGGCCATCGCCGCCGCCGACTGGCCCTGGATTCTGGGCGTCGGCCTCGCCGGCTGGGCCGGCCAGCACCTGATCACCGAGGCGTTCCGGCTCGCGCCGGCCTCCGCCGTCGCGCCCTACGAATACATGGCGCTGGTCTGGGGCGTCGGCATCGACTGGTTCGTCTGGCACACGCTGCCCGGCGCGCGCACCCTCACCGGCGCCGCGATCGTCGTGGCGGCCGGCTTGTACCTGCTGCACCGCGAAGGTCGGCCGCGGGCTAGCGTGACAGATCCTTGATAAGGCTCCGCCACTGCACGATGGCGCCGTCGATCGACGCGACCGGGATGCGTTCGTTCAGGCCGTGCGAGAAGCTGTCCTTCGGGTTTATGAATAGTCCGCCGACGCCGTAGCTCGGCACGCCCGCATTGCGGAAGTACAGGCTGTCGGTTGCGCCGGCCGACATCGACGGGACGATCGGCAGGCCCGGGGCGCGCAGGTCGACGGCCTTGCGCAGCGCCTTCATGACGTCGTCGCGCAGGGGCGATGCGTCGCTCGGCACCGGCCTGTAGATCAGCTTGATCTGGGCTTTCGGATCGTCGACCACTTTCGCCAGCGTCGACTGCACGTACTCGACGGACTCCCCCGGAAAAACGCGGCAGTTGATGCCGACGGTCGCGCTTTGCGGCAAGGCATTCGGCGCATGGCCGCCGCGCAGCGTCGTCGCGACGCAGGTCGTGCCGACCTGGCCGACGTAATCCGGGTAGGAGACCAGCAGTTCGTAGGCCTCCTTGTCTTGCGGATTGTCCGCATAGCGCAGCATCGCCGGGCCCGCGGGCGCCGGCGTGATCGCGCCCGCCGCCTTGAAGTAGGCCCTGGTGATCTCGTTCGTCTTCGGCGGGAAGCGGAACGCCGCGAGCCGGTCGACGATCCGCGCGAGGTCGTATATCGCGTTCGTCGCACCGGGACGGCTGCTGTGCCCGCCCGGGTTGGTCGTCGTGACCTCGAAGTCCATGTAGGTTTTCTCGGCCGCCTGCATCGCGTACACGATCGGCTTGCCGTCGTCGCCCAGGTTGGCGCCGCCGGCGTCGCTGTTCAGCAGCAGCTCCGCGTCCTTCAGTTCCTGCGCGAGCGCGGCGGTCGTCTCCATCGAGGTCTCTTCGTCCCCGGAGAGCACGATGACGATGTCGCGTTTCGGCCTGAATCCCTCCTGCTTGAGCCAGAAGAGCGCGGCGGTCGAGGTGACGAGACCGAACTTGTTGTCGTTGGCGCCGCGGCCGAACACGAACCCGTCCTCGACCACCGCCGTGAACGGATCCCGTTGCCAGTCCTCGCGCTTCGCGGGCACGACATCCATGTGAGATGAGACGAGGATCGGCTTGAGCTTCGGGTCGGTCCCGCGATAGCGCGCCGTCAGCGTCGCGGTCTCGCCCCGCGGCGTGATCGTGATGTCCTCGGGCGCGAACCCGTGCGCCTTCAGCTCGCCCGCGAGGTATTCGGCGTAGGCCGGGACCTGCCCTTCGCCCTCGACCGTCCTGAACCCCACGGAGCGCTGCAGCATCTCCAGCGACTTGGCCGAGACGGCCGGCGGGACGGCAGTGTCAGCCGCCGCCGGGGCCGCGAGCGATACGAGGCACAACAGCGCTGCGCCCAGGCAGTGCCCGGAATAGATCGGATGCATCGGTTCGGTCCTCTGGAGCGGGTGCGGACATTCTGATGTAGAGTACGCGCGTCCTGCAAACGGGGGGTCAAGTGACGATTACCGTCTTGCTCGTTGCGCTCGCGGCACTCGGCATCGCCTTCACCATCGTCCTCCTCGGCACCGCCTCGAAACGCGGCGAGACCCGGCCCAATCCGGAGGCGATCGGCCTCGGCGCCGTGACCAACTTCTTCGACACGCTCGGCATCGGCTCCTTCGCGACGACGACCGCCTGGATCAAGTTCCGGCGCATGGTCCCGGACAGCTTCATACCGGCGACGCTCAACGCCGGCCATGCGATTCCGACCGTCGTGCAGTCCGCGATCTACCTGGTGATCCTCGGCGTGCGCGTCGACCCGGTCCTGCTGGCCTCCTGCATCGCGGCCGCGGTGCTCGGCTCGCTGATCGGGGTGCCGCTGGTCGTGCGCGCGTCGGTTCGGCTGGTGCAGGGCATCGTCGGCGTCGCGCTGCTGATCGCGGCCGCGCTGTACGCCATGAGCAACCTCGACATGTTCCCGATCGGCGGCGCCGCCTCGGGGCTGCCGCCCGCGCAGATGATCATCGCGGTTTCGGTGCATTTCCTGCTCGGGGCGCTGATGGCCTTCGGCATCGGGCTCTACGCGCCCTCGCTGATCCTGCTGAGCCTGCTCGGCCTCGACCCTCGGCTCGCATTCCCGATCATGGCCAGCGCCTGCGCCTTCCTGATGCCGGCGACGGGCTTCAGCTTCGTGAAGAGCAGCCGCATCGACCTCCGGATCGTCATCGGCATCGCCATCGGCGGCATCCCGGCGACGATCGTGGCGGCGCTGCTGGTCAAGGAAATGCCTATCGTCTGGCTGCGCTGGGGCGTGGTCGTGGTGGTGCTGTACGCCGCGTTCCTGCTGCTGCGCTCGGCCATCAAGGGTTCGCAGGAAGCCATCGGAGACACGCGATGAACCGCCGTCATTTCTTCCAGTCCTCGCTCGCCGCCGCCGTTGCGTACGCATTGCCGGGACCGCGCCTCTACGCGCTCGACCAGGCGGCCACGCAGGCCGCGGGTGGCATCGCCGCGGTGAGGCTCGACGGCAGCCCGACGACCATCGAGCAGGCCGCGCTCAAGGAGCTGCGGGACAGCCTCCGCGGTTCCGTCCTGCTCGCGGGCGACGCGGGCTACGACCAGGCGCGACGCGTCCTGAACGAATCCTTCGACAAGCACCCGGCCCTCGTGGTCCAGCCCACCGGCGTCGCCGACGTCCGCAACGCCGTGACGTTCGCGCGCGAACGCGACCTGCTCGTCGCGGTGAAGTGCGGCGGCCACAGCCCCGGCGGCAAGTCGACCTGCGACGGCGGCATGCAGATCGACCTGTCGCGCTTCCGTGGCGTACGCGTCGACGCCGCGGCCCGCCGTGCCTGGGTCGATGGCGGCAGCCTCCTCGGCGACATGGATCACGAAACGGCGGCCCTCGGCCTGGTGACGACCGCGGGGACGGTGTCGCATACCGGCGTCGGCGGGCTGACGCTCGGCGGCGGCTTCGGCCGCATCGCGCGGCGCTTCGGCCTCGCGCTGGACAACGTCAAGGCGGTCGATATCGTCACGGCCGACGGCGAGCTGCGGCACGCCAGCGCCGACGAGAACCCCGACCTCTACTGGGCGGTCCGCGGCGGCGGGGGCAATTTCGGCGTAGTCACCAATTTCGAGTTCGGCCTGCACCCGATGAACCGGGAAGTCATCGCGGGCGCGGTCGCATTCCCGATCGAGCGTGCCCGGGAACTGCTCGCCTTCTACGGCGAGTACAGCAACGCCGCCCCGGACGAACTGTATGTCGACGCAATCGTGTCGGCTGCGCGCGGGCGCCCCGGCATGTTCATCCTGGCCCCGGTCTGGTCGGGCCCCGCGGCCGACGCCGAGCGCGCGTTCGCCCCGATCCGCAAGCTCGGCACGCCGCTGCGGGACACGATCAAGGCCTGGGACTACGTCGCGCTCCAGCGCAGCACCGACGACAGCGATCCGCGCAACGAGGGCACCTATCTCAAGTCCGGTTTCCTGGACAACTACGCCGCCGATCTGCCGGCGGCCATCACGGAAGGGTTCCGCGCCGACCCGAAGCGTGACACCGTGTTCTTCTTCCAGCATTCGGGCGGGGCGATCGGCCGCGTCGCGGCGGACGCCACGGCCTTCCCGCACCGGCGCGCGACGCACAACATGCTATCGCTCGTGACCTGGAACCTCGACGACGACGCCAAGCCGCACATGGATTACCTGCGCGGCTACTGGCCGGCGCTCGAGCGCTTCACGGACGGCTACTACACCAACGAGACGGCCGACGAGGGCCAGCGGGTCGTGGACGACAACTACCAGGGCAACCTGCCCCGGCTGCGCGGGATCAAGAAGAAGTACGACCCGAAGAACCTGTTCCGCCTGAACGCGAACGTCCAGCCCGCCTGATCAGTCGCTCGTCTTCGCGAGCGCCGGGCTGTAGGCCCAGCCGAGCTGCAGGCCGACGTCGGGCGTGTTGTTGAAGTTCTGCAGGTTCTCCGTGATCGCGAACGAGAGCATGCTGCGTCCGATGCGTCGGTAGAACCCGAGGCTGAGCTGCAGCTTGGTGTCGAGCAGCTCGTTGAGCTGCGTATCGTCCTTCGAGTAGACGCTGTCGCTGATGTACGTCTGCAGGACCAGGTGCGTCTTGTCGTCGAGCTTTCGCTCGTAGCCGAGCACCAGTGTCGGCACGACCTGGGGGTCCGTGGGCGTGATGCTCGACCGGCCGTCGTAGTAGACCGCGGACGCGCCCACGTACCAGGCGTGGTGGTCGCCGAAGCGCTGCAGCGTCGCCTGCACGCCGTAGTCGGACTTGCCGGTCGACAGGAACTCCTCCTCCCCCTGCAGCGCGAGCTTGGCCGCCACCTCGAGGACGAAGTTCCAGCCCCTGACCTGCTCCGGACCCGAGTAGCGCATCCCGATGGTCGGGTCCAGAAGGCCGCCGGTCGTCGGCGAGTCGAACACCGCGATGTTCCCCGTGTTCAGGTCCGCGATGAGGTTCACCGCGTTGCGTTCGGCCGCCGGCCGGCCGTTGTTGTCGAACCCGAACGCGTCATGGAAGCTCTCGATCGCGCGGTCCATGAATCCGCCGCTGTAGTTCACGCCGCTCATCACGAGGTACCCGCCCCAGCGCTCGGTGAACTTGTAGTGCAGGGTCACGTCGAGCTGGGCGAGTTCCATGTCGAACAGATAGTTCTCGCCCGGAAGCGCGAGGATGTCCGCCACCTCGTCCGGCCCCAGGCTGCGCCTGCCAGGCAGCGTGTCGAGGTAATCGCGGGCGCCTCCGCTCAGCGCCCAGGTGTTCTGGTGCGCGAGTTCCGCCTCGATCGCCCAGGTGCCGGGTGCGGAATGGATGGCGTGCGCCGGGCCGCATGTCGAGGCGCAGGAAGCCGAAAGTCGTGAGGTCGCGCGCGCGCAGGAGGCCGAGGTAGTCGCTCTCAGCGGCGGACAGCGGCGGCACGAAGGCCGCCGCAGACACGAGGAACGCCGCGAGCATGCCCCTGCGCATAGGCATAGGATTTCATTCTGCCGCTGTCGGACGTGTAGGACAACGGCGCTAAAACCCGGGGCTGCGGCCGTCAGAACTCGCGGGTCACGCGCACTCCGTACTCGCTCGCGTCGTTCGACAGGATGACGATGATGTAGTCACCCGTGTTGAGCCGCGCGTTGTCGTAGCGTTCGTCCGTCACGTTCTTGCCGTACGCCGACAACGACCAGTTCCCGTCGGCCGGCTCGTACGTGATGTCGACGTTGATCAGGTCGCGGCTGTCGATCTGCGTGAACCGGCCCGGGTCCGAGCTCGGCTCGCCGAACATCTCGTCGCGGAACGACCAGTCGGCCCGCATGGTCAGGTTCCCACTGCCGAGCGGGAAGCTGAATTCGGGGCTCAGCGAGGCCGTGATCTCCGGCGTCAGCGGCGCGACAGCCGCCGGGTTCGGATCGTCCACGTCGGCGTCGATGTAACCGAGCGTCGAATGCAGGCGGAAGGCATCGGTCACCTGCCAGATGCCCTCCCACTCCACGCCCATCGAGGTCTGGTCGACGATGATGTTGACGGTGTTGAAGCCGCCGCCGCCCGCAGTCGTGCTGACCTGGTACGGGAGGTCCGAGTAGTTCGTGTAGAACACCGAGACGCTCATCTGCAGGTTGTCGAGCGGCTGGCCCTTGATGCCGACCTCGTAATTCAGCGCGGTGACGTTGTCGTTGGCCTCGAAGCAGTTGTCGGGTTCGAGGTGGCCGGGGCCGTCGGCGCGAAATCCAGCGAACCGAACAGGCAGAACGGACGCGGCGGGAACTGGCCCGACTGGTAGCCGCTCTGGATCGTGCCGTACACGTTCATGCGGTCGCTCAGCTGCGTAGTTCGCCGACAGGTCCCAGCTCATCTCCGACCAGTCGCGCGACGAGTCTCGTGTCGCATCGATCAGACCCGCTGTTGATGTTCACGCCGCGCAGTCTTGTCGTCCTGCGTGTAGCGCAGGCCCGCAGAAACCCGCAGCGCGTCGGAGACGTGATAGCCGACGTTGCCGTAGATCGCCTGGCTGTCGACCTCCTGCGCGAGCAGGAAGTCGCCCGGGCCGCCGAGGAAGATCGTCGGGTCCTGGCTGTTCTCGCCCTCTTCCTCGAACCAGTACAGGCCGGCGACGTAGTCGAATGCGCCGAACTCGCCGGTGAGCTGCAGTTCCACGGATTGCTGGTCCGCCTCGCCCTTCTCGGGGAAGCTCAGGAAGTCGTCGAAGAAGCCGTCGTCGTCGAGCCCCGACTTATACTCGGAGTGACGGTCGCTCCACAGCAACTTGGCGGCCATGTTGTCCGAGAGCTCGTAGTCCACGGTCAGCGACACGCCCTCGGCCGCGTTTGTCACCGCGATCTGTGACTCCTGGCCGGTGTTGTTGTTGTACGGGTTCGCGGCGCCGTCCGAGTTGCGATAGCCCGCCGCGTACACGCCGCCGTTCGGCACTTCGTCGATCAGCGTGTCGTACGGCCGCAGTCCGCCGTCGCCTTCGTTGGCGTCGGCCGTGACGAGGAACGAGAGGCGGTCGTTCGGCGACCACTTGAGCGCGACGCGACCGGAGATGTCCTCCATCTCGCCCACTTCCTTGCGCGGGTTCTCGAGCAGCAGGAAGCGTCCCAGCCCGTCGCGGTGCTGGAATGCGCCGGTCACGGACATGGCGAGCTGGTCCGACAGCGCCATGTTCGAATAGAAGTCCGCGTTCATGCGGCCGCGCGAGCCCGCGGTCAACGAGACCCGGCCGCCGTCCTCGTCGCCGGGCTTCACGGTGACGATGTTGATCGCGCCGCCGATGGAGTTGCGCCCGTACAGCGTGCCTTGCGGGCCGCGCAGGACCTCGACGCGCTCGATGTTGGCGAGGCTCCAGTTCTGGCCGACCTGGCGGCCGAGGTAGACGCCGTCCACGTAGACGCCGACGCCCGGGTCGGTGGTGATCAGGTGGTCCTGCAGGCCGATGCCGCGGATGAAAGGATTCGCCGACGACGTGTGGCCGGCCGAAAACTCGGTGACGTTCAGGTTCGGTACGAACTTGCCGATATCGGTCAGGGTCGTGATGCCCTGCTTCTCGATCGTATCGGCCGTGAACGCGCTGATCGCGACCGGTACCTCGTAGATGTTCTGCTCTCGCTTCTGCGCGGTCACGATGACCGGTTCGAAGACGGTCGTTTCCTGCGCGATCGCGGATCCGGCGGCCGCAAGGCTGCCGAGCGACGCCGCAACGGCCGTCGCGAGATTCTTTTTGTGCACTGCGAAACCCCCTCTTACGGTGTCGACGTGCCGCGATGATAATCCGGTTCACGGAGAATAAGACAGGGCCGCACGCGGCGGCCCTGTCATGCGGCGCCTTCGCCGAACGCGGGCTCAGAAGCTCGCGGTCACCGCTACGCGGACGGCGGGGGGCGATCCCGGCGTGATGTTGTTGTTGTTGTGGGCATTCGGATAGTAGCGCTCGTCGAACAGGTTCTCGACGAAGAGCTGCAGGCGCATCCGCTCGTTCGGCGTGTAATAGACGCCGGCATCGACGCGCGTGAACCCGGGCAGTTCGACGAGGTTGTCGGCCGACGCGAACATTTCCGACTGGTAGATCACGCCGAGGCCGACGCCGAAGGCAGGGCTGAAGTCGTACCGGTTCCAGAGCGTGGCGACGTGCCGGGGCAGCTGCGCGAGCCGCGTCCCGCCGAGGTCCTCCGTGAGGTGTCCGTCCTGGTATGCATATCCGCCCTGGACGATCCAGGAATCGTCCATGCGTCCGCTGATTCCGAGCTCGATGCCCTCGGTGCGCTGCCCGTCCACCAGCAGCGACGCGGCGGGATCGGCCGGATTGGCGGGGTCCGGGATGATGACGTTCTTGCGGTCGAGCTGGAACAGCGCGGCCGTCACGGCGAGCGACGGGCCGAGGTCCCATTTCGCGCCGACCTCGAAATTCTCGAACTCCTCGGGGTCGAAGGCCTCGTTCGTGATCGCCAGCGACGAAAGCTGCGATCCTGCCCGCGGCACGTGGGTCATGCTGTAGCTCGCGTACAGCGACACAGTTTTCGGCCGGCTTGTAGATCAGCCCGCCGCGCGGTGACAGCAGGTCGTCCGAGGTGTCGATCTCCATGCCCGCGCCGCGGCGGTCGGTGAAGTCCATGTCGAACTTGTCGTAGCGCAGGCCCACTACGGCCAGCCAGTTCGCGGCGAGCTGGACCTGGTCCTGCAGGTAGATCGCCGCGATCGTCGCACGGCCGTGATTGGTGTTGTCGGTCTCCACCGGCGCAAACGTCACCGGTACCGACACGTTCGGGTCATCGGCGGGCACCAGCAATGCGATGTCGGTTCCATTGAAAAGACCGGTCATGCGCTGGTTGTCGGTGGTCTGTTCGCCGAGCTCCATCCCCACCAGGAACTCGTGGCCTATCGAACCGGTCGCCGCGCGGAACGTCAGGTCGGTCTGGTTGAAGATGTTCTCGCGCAGCTGCTCGTTGTTGTATGCGGCGAGCGGGACCAGCCCGGTGAGCGGGTCGACCGCGCCGCCGGCATAGACGTTCTGGTAGAACTTGTCGTAGTCGGCGTACACCGTGCGGTTGCGGATGCGCACGTCGTCGTTGAATGCATGGTCGATCGTGACCGAGCCCTGGTTCACCGTCGCGGCGGTCGGGCTCTGGTCCGGGTCGCCGAAGAACGTCGATGCATCGGTGCGGAACGGCCGGTCCACCGCGGTCTCCGCCGCGAACGACGGGATGCCGCGATCGGCGACGCGGTCGTAATCGTAGTACTCGTAGGAGACCCGCAGCACCGTCGCCTCGCCGAGCGCGAGGGCGAACGTGGGGTTCACGCCCTTGCGCTCCAGCTCGAACCCGTCGCGGTAGCTCTCGGAGTCCTCGTACACGCCCGTGATGCGCGCGGCGAATCCTTCGCTGATCGCATCGCCGACGTCGAAGGTCGCGCGCTTGCCGTCCCAGGAGCCGCCCTGCAACGACAACTCGCGCACCGGCTGCCAGTTCGCCTGGCGCGACACGCGGTTCACGACCCCGCCCGCGCCGCCGCGACCGAAGATCATCGCGTTCGGGCCCTTCAGGATCTCGACCCGGTCGAGGTTGTACAGGTCACGGTAATACTCGACGTCGTCGCGCACGCCGTCGAGGAAGAAATCGCTGGTCGAGCTGTTGCCGCGCAGGATGATCGTGTCGCGGTTGCCCTCGCCCTGCGCCATGCCCGCGCCGGGCACGTAGCGCGCCACGTCGGTCAGGCTCTGCATCGACTGGTCCTGGATCAGGTCGCGCGTGACGACGGAGATCGACTGCGGAACGTCGATGAGTGCCGTGTCGGTCTTCGTGGCGGTGCGGCTTCGCTCGGTGAGGTAGCCGTCGGACTCGTGCTCGCCGAGCACGGTCACCTTCGGTAGCGGAGTCGGCGTGCTGGCCGCGGCGTCATCGGCCGAAGCGGCCTGGAAAGCTGCCGCTGCAAGGATCGTGACGATGGCGAATCGAAGTCCGAAGTTCATCCGAGGCTCCCTGCAAATGCGAATGATTCTCAATATGCTAGCGAAATGAGGAGCCGGTGTCGACCGTAATGGGAATTATTTGCGTTTGGAGTTGGCCAGGCGGGTAGCTCCAGCGGAATCATCGACTTATCGGTCGATCCACCTGCCTTTCGGGGCGGAGTGCAGAATGCGCGGCAGCACGCGAGGATCAAGGCCGCCATGAGCATTCACTTCGGGATCCGGATTCAAGCTTCCATTGCCCTGTTGATGGCGGGCCTTCTTGCCGCTGGCTGTGGCCACGAGTCCGAGCCCACGGCTGCAGCCGCGCCCCAGGCCGCGGCGCCGGCCGCCGCGCCCGAGCCCGAGCGCACGGTCGATATGCCCGACTCCGGCATCGCGGCGATCGCGCTCGCGCCCTGGACCGGTGACCTCGACGGCATGATCGAGCGGCGCCTCATCCGCGTACTGACGACGTACTCCAAAACGTCTTATTTCATCGATCAGGGCACCCCGCGCGGCCTCGTGACGGAAACCTTCAAGCTGTTCGAGGACGACCTCAACAAACGCCTCAAGAACAAGCACGTGCGGGTCCAGGTCGTGATCGTTCCCGTGGCCCACGACGAGCTCGTGCCCGCCCTGCTCGAGGGCCGGGGCGACATCGTGGCTGCGGGCAAGCTCATCAGTGCCTGGCGCAAGGAGCAGGTCGACTTCACCAATCCCACGCGCAGCGGTATTTCCGTCATTGCAGTGAGCGGGCCCGGAATACCGCCGATCAACAACGTGCAGGACCTCGCCGGCCGCGAGATCTACCTGCGTCCTTCCGACGCCCCGAAAGCCGCAGTCGACCGTTTCAACGCCGATCTGGCCAAGGCCGGCAAGCCGCCGGTGCGAATCCGGCCGGCGCCGGAAGTACTCGCCGACGAGGACATGATCGAGATGGTCAGCGCGGGCCTGGTGCCGGTCACACTGGTCGAAGACCACATTGCTGAATTCTGGCAGCAGGTGTTCCCGAACATCGTGCTGAACGGCGCTGCGGCGGTGCGAACCGACGGCGAGACGGGGATGATGGTGCGCAAGCGCAGCCCGAAGCTGATGGAGGAACTCAATGCCTTCCTCGCGCGCTACCCGCAGGGCTCGTTGACCCGGAACGTCCTGCTCGAGAAGTACCTCAAGAGCATCAAGTACGCGAAGCCGGCCACTGCGGACGCCGACTTGAAGCGCTTGCGCGACGTCATCGAACTGATGCGCAAGTACGGCGGCCAATACGACATGGACTACCTGCTCATGGCGGCGCAGGGATACCAGGAGTCCGGGCTGGACCATACACGCAGGAGCCATGTCGGCGCGATCGGCGTCATGCAGGTGATGCCGAAGACCGGCGCCGAACAGAAGGTGGGCGACGTCCGCCAGCTGGATCCCAACATCCACGCAGGCGTCAAGTACATGCGGTTCATGATCGACCGCTATTACGCCAACGAGCCGATGGACGACCTGAATAAGAGCCTGTTTGCCTTCGCATCCTACAATGCGGGACCCGCGCGCATCCGCGGGCTCCGCGAAAAGGCAGCGGCCCGCGGCCTCGATCCGAACAAGTGGTTCAACAACGTGGAGATCGTCGCCGCCGAGAGCATTGGCCGCGAGACGGTCCAGTACGTCGCGAACATCTACAAGTACTACCTCGCCTACCAGATGGTCGTCGAGCAGAAGAAACTACGGGAAGAGGCCAAGGCCGCGTCCTGACGCAGGTCTCCCAAATGCCGCGAATTCCGCCCACCCCCGCTGCCCTCGCGCTCATCATCGCGCTCGCCTTCGCACCGGCGGTCCCGGCCCAGCCGTCGGCGACACTCGTCGACCCGGCCGCCATGGCGATCGCCACCGAGCTCGAATCGCTGATGAGCCCGGAGCCCGCCCCGATCCTCGGCGTGAACATCGCCATGCACGAGCTGATCCAGTCGTTCTACGCGCGGCGCGCCTTCCGGCCCGCCTGGGGCGACGCCCGCAACGCCGCGGAGCTGCGCCGCGCGCTCGCGGACAGTGCCGCCGACGGGCTCGACCCGGCGGATTACGAACTCGAGCTCCTCACGCGCCTCGGGCGCGAGGTCGAAGTGCCGGCGGCGTCGAACGTGCTGCGCGCGCAGCACGACATCCTGCACACGGAAGCGCTGCTGCGGCTCGCCTATCACCTCTCGTTCGGGAAGGTCGATCCCGAGAGCTTCGACCCGAAGTGGAATTTCGGGCGCACGCTCGCGCATCGCGACGTCGAGCGCCAGATCGAGGATGCGCTCGCCACGAAGGACATCTACCGGCGCATCGAAGCCCTCAAGCCGACCCACCGCATATATGTCGGGCTGAAGCGCGAGCTGGCGCGCTATCGCACGGCAGCGGGAAGCTCGGAACCGGCCGCGATTCCAGCCGGTGCCGCACTCAAGCCCGGAGCGAGCGATGCGCGGATTCCGCTGCTGCGCGCGCGCCTCGCTGCGAGCGGCGACCTCGCAGCCGGCGAGGCGCCGGACCCGGCGCTCTATGACGCGGCGCTCTCGGAAGCCGTGCAACGCTTCCAGGCGCGGATGGGTCTCGAGAGCGACGGCGTCGCGGGCGCGGGCACCATCGCGGAGCTCAACGTGCCGCTCGCCGAGCGCATGCGCACGCTTCGCGTCAACCTCGACCGCGGGCGCATCCTGCTGCACGACCTGCCGGAAAAATTCGTCGTCGTGAACATCGCGGGCTACACCGCGTACGTGGTGCAGGGGCAGGACATCGTGTGGAGCGCACGCGTGCAGGTCGGCAAGCCCTACCGCAAGACCCCGATCTTCCGCTCGGAGATGAATTACCTCGTGTTCAACCCGACCTGGACCGTGCCGCCCGGCATCATCGCCGCGGACATCCTGCCGGCGGCAAAGCGCGACCCCGGCTCGATCACGCGCAAGGGCCTCAAGGTGCTCGACGCCAAGGGCAGCGAAGTGGATCCCGCATCCGTCGACTGGTCGCGCTATTCCAGCGGACACATCCCGTACACGCTGCGCCAGGACCCGGGACCGAAGAACGCGCTGGGGCGCGTGAAGCTGATGTTCCCGAACCCGTACTTCGTCTACCTGCACGACACTCCGTCGCAGGCGCTGTTCGACCGCGCCGAGCGCGCATTCAGCTCGGGCTGCGTGCGGGTCGAGCGCGTGCTGGAGCTCGCGGCGATCGTGCTCGACGAGCCGCAGCAATGGAACGCCGCCAGCATCGACGGCGTCATTGCGGGCGGCAAGCTCCAGAACGTCACGCTGAAGCGCAAGATGCCGGTGCTGCTCGCCTACTGGACGGCCTGGGTCGATGCCGAGGGCCGCATGAACTTCCGGCGCGACCTCTATGGCCAGGACGCCGAGTGGGCCGCCGCGCTCGATGCACCCTTCAGGCTACGCGCCCGGCCGCTCTTCGACGCCGCCTGAGGGCCGCCGTCAGTCCTTGCCTGCAGGCGCCCCGCGGCCGAGCGCGCGCAAGGCGCCGGCCAGGTCCGCGTGCACGTTCCCGGGGCCGGCCAGTTCCAGCAGGCCGGCACGCGCCAGCGATCGGGAGAGTCGCTCCTGGATCTCGACCAGCAGCACGCGGATGCCGCGGCGATGGAAACGCTCGATGATCTCCGAGAGCGTGTGCATGCCGGTCGCATCCATGAACGGCACCTTGCCAAGGCGGATCACGACACTCTCCACGTGCAGCTGGGCGCGCTCGACCGTCGACTCGAGCTTCTCGGCCGCGCCGAAGAAGAACGGCCCGTCGATGCGGTAGACGAGCACGTTCGGCGGCAGCGCGGGCGCCGGCTCGCCGGCATCGCCCGCGGTCTCGGGCCCGCCGAACACTTCCTGCTGCACGCTCACCGATTCCGCCATGCGGCGCATGAAGAGCAGCGCGGCGATCACGACGCCCACGTTCACGGCGACGACCAGGTCGACGAAGACGGTCAGCCCGAAGGTCACGAGCAGGACGATGCGGTCCGACCGCGGCGCACGCCGCAACAGCCGCCCGAAGTGGCGCACGTCGCACATGGTCCACGCCACGAAGAAGAGGATGGCGGCGAGCGCGGCCAGCGGCACGTGCGACGCGAACGGCGCGAACAGCACGATGACCAGCACGAGGAACACCGAGTGGACGATGCCGGCGAGCGGGCTGGTGGCGCCGTTGCGCACGTTCGTCGCCGTGCGGGCGATCGCGCCGGTCGCGGCAAAGCCGCCGAATACCGGCGCCAGCACGTTCGCAAAGCCCTGCCCCACCAGCTCCTGGTTCGGGTTGTGGCGCGTTCCCGTCATCCCGTCGGCGACGACGGCGGTCAGCAGCGACTCGATGGCGCCGAGCAGTGCGATCGCGAACGCTGGCCCGACCAGCCGCAGCACGTCGGACAGGGCGATCTCCGGCCAGTGCAGCGCAGGCAGGCTGCGCGGGATGCCGCCGAACGCCGTGCCGATGGTCGCGACGCCCGGGAACTGCCAGGCCGCCTGGATCGCGGTCGCCGCGAGCATCGCGACCAGCGGCGCCGGAATGCGCCCGAGGGCGGGGACGCGGTCCAGCAGGCCCCTTCCGGCCACGACGATGGCGAACGAAAGCACCGCGATGCCCGTGGTCGCGGGATGCAGCCCCGGCAGTGCCTCCGCCAGTGCCCACAGCTTCTCGTGGAAATGGGCGTCGGCGGGCGCCACCGGCGGCAGGCCGAAGAAATACTGCCATTGGCCCACGAAGATGATGACGGCGATGCCGGACGTGAAACCGACGATCACGGGATTCGGAATGAAGCGGATGACGCTGCCGAGCTGCAGGAACCCCATCGCGAGCAGCATCACGCCGGCCATCAGGGTCGCAGCCTGCAGCCCCGCGATGCCGTATTGCGCGGTGATGCCGGCGAGCACCGCGATGAAGGCGCCGGTCGGCCCGGAAATCTGCACGCGCGTGCCGCCGAGGACGGATGTCGCAAGCCCGGCGACGATCGCCGTGTACAGCCCCTGCTCGGGCTTGGCGCCGGAGGCGATCGCGAAGGCCATCGCGAGCGGCAGCGCGACGATGCCGACGACGACGCCCGCGACGACGTTGCGCCAGATTTCGCCCGGGCGAAACAGCCCGGCCTTGCGGGCTTCCAGGAATGCGATCATGGTGAAGGCGGGAATGATACTCCGATGACGCTACTCGGCGACGGACCGGTAGTCCTGGACGGCGGGCTCGCGACCGAGCTCGAGGCACGCGGCTGCGACATTTCCGGCGCGCTCTGGTCCGCGCGCGTGTTGCGCGAGCGCCCCGACGCCATCGAGCAGCTGCACTACGATTATTACGCGGCCGGAGCGGGCGTCGCGATCACGGCCAGCTACCAGGCGAGCTACGAAGGCTTCGCCTCGATCGGCATCGCCGCCGAGGAGACGACCCGCCTGCTGCGCCGCTCCGTCGAGCTCGCGCGCGCCGCCCGCGAGCGCTATCGCCGCGACCACCCCGGCGACGCGCGGAAGCTGCTCGTCGCGGCGTCGGTCGGGCCCTATGGCGCGATCTCGCATGACGGCGCCGAGTACCGCGGCGACTACGGCCTCGCCATCGACGCGCTGGTCGCGTTCCACGCCCGCCGTTTCGAGGTCCTGTGCGCGGCCGGCGCGGACCTGCTCGCCTGCGAGACGATTCCGGTGCTGGACGAGGCCCGCGCATACGCCGTACTGCTCGAACGCCAGCCGGATGCGCGTGCCTGGCTCAGCTTCACCTCGCCCGATGGCGAGCACACGTCGCACGGCGAGCCGCTGGTCGAATGCGCGCGGCTCGCGGACCGCCACCCCGGCGTGGTCGCGGTCGGCGTGAACTGCGTGAAGCCCGACGTCGTTGCCCGGGCCATCGGTGCGCTGAAGGCGGGCACGAGCAAGCCGATCATCGTCTACCCGAATTCCGGGGAGCGCTGGAATGCCGGGGACGAGACCTGGCACGGAGCGGCGGTCCGGGAAGGACTTGCGACCCTCGCGCCGCAATGGATCCGGGACGGCGCGCGAATGGTCGGCGGATGCTGCCGCGTGGGTCCCGGGCAGATCGCGGACCTGGCGAGGGCGATGGCTCGCGCATCGCCTGCAAACCCCCGATAATCCGCTCCGCGGGCAGCGGGGAGTCGGCGGCGATGGAAAATTTCTCGATCGGCGGGTTTGCCTGGCGCATCGCCTTCGCGCTCGCGCTCGTACTGCTGACCTTCAATCCGGCCGGCTGGAGCTACTTCCACTGGATCCGCGGCAACTTTCCCGCGTTCACGCCGGCCCAGGCCGTCGTCGGTATCGGGCTCCTCGTGCTGTGGATCTTCCTGTGGCGCTCGATGATGCAGGCCATCGGCACGATGGGGCTCGTGCTCATGGCGGCATTCACGGCCGCGCTCGTCTGGCTGTTCGTGTCCTGGGGCTGGCTCGACATCGGCAACGCGACCACGATGGCATGGGTCGTGCTGGTCTCTCTCGGCCTTATCCTCGGCGTCGGAATGTCCTGGGCGATCGTGCGGCGCGAGCTGACGGGACAGGCCTCGGTCGACGAGATCGACGACAACAACTGAACGATCAGGGTCGCCGGGACGGCGACGGATTTCGGAACCCGGGCAACTCAGGCTCCCTGGCCAGCGGGCGCCGCCTTGCCGATTGCGTCCACCCGCTCCTGCAACCTGATCCGGTCGAGCGAGCGAATCGGGAGGCTCGTGAAGATCCTGATGCGCTGGCTGAGTTCGCAAAATGCGTTCGAGAATGCGTGCCGCCTCTCCTCGTCCGTCCCGCTTGCGGCCGCCGGATCGGAAATCCCCCAATGTGCCGTCATCGGCTGCCCGGGCCAGATGGGACAGGTCTCCCCGGCAGCCTTGTCGCAGACCGTGAAAACGAAGTCCAGCTTCGGCGCTCCGGGCACGGCGAACTCGTCCCAGGGCTTGCTGCGCAGGTGCCCGGTTGGAATGCCGTTGTGGCGGAGGAGATCCAGCGCGAGCGGGTGGACCCGGCCGGATGGAAAACTGCCGGCGCTGTATGCGACGAAGTGATCGCTGCCCAGCTGGTTGAGGATGCTCTCGGCCATGATGCTGCGTGCGGAGTTCCCGGTGCACAGGAACAGCACGTTGTACCTGTCGTCCGGCATGGCGCGGCTACGTGCCCCTGGGTTCACAGCATGGAGCAGGATCTGCCGTCGCCTGCCCCGGCCCGTAGATGGTGCTTTCGCCGGTCGTCAGGAAGGTTTCCCACTTCACACCCTGCGGGTCCTCGACCCAGTTCTTCTCGCTGCGGGCGTAACAGCAGGTCGTCTGGCCCTCGTTCACGACGGGCCTCTGCGTGTGCTCGATGCGCGCAAACACTTCGTCGAGCCCGGCGCGGTCCTCGACCTGGATGCCGAGGTGCCGGATTCCCGTGGCCCTGTCGCGCCGGCTGATGGCGAAATTGACGCGCGGGTCGTCCAGCATCCATTTCGCGTAGTCGTCCTTGCGCACGGTCGGCTCGGCCGCGAACAGCGTGGCGTAGAAGCGCACGGACTCGTCGAGGTCCGCGACGCTGACATGGACATGCAGTCTTTTCACAGGTGCTTCACCATCAATACGGAGCTGGCCGGACAGATGTCGGCGAACTCACGGGTTGAACGGATCGTTTCGGGCGCGGACTCCCGGGCGACGCGGGCATAACCTCGTTGTCCAAAGAATTCCTCCGCCGTGGTCGTGAGCAGGAAGAGACTGCGCACGCCGCTGCGAGCGCGCATTGAGCTCCGCGTGATCCAGCAATGCGGTACCCGCCCCGCCCGCCCGGGACGATGGTGCGACGACGAGCGAACGCAACAGCGCGACCTCGCCGTACAGTTCGAGGCCGACGAGTCCCGAGGGCGCCGAGGCCGGTCCGGTATGGAAGAAATTCTCGAGTTTCGCATCGGCGAGATCGGAGGTCGGCAGGCCGGCGGCTGCCAACAATCGCTCGGCGCCCGATCGGGTCGGTCCCGGCACGATCTCGATGCCCGATGCCGGCTTCACGGGCGGGCTCAGGCCGCCCGGGCCGACCGGGGCTTCCGGGGCGCCGTTTTCGGCTCGCAGTCGGTCGCACAGGCCAGGCCCGCGGCGCAGCACTCGTCGGTCAGGTAACCGACGAGGCCGTTCATGGCGGCGTAGTCGGCGCTGTAGAACAGCCGGCGGCTGACCCTCGCCTGTCTTATGAGCCCGGCGCGTTGCAACGCCTGCAGGTGGAACGTGAGCGACGAAGGCGCCAGCCCGACGTGCTCCCCGATCGAGCCCGCCGGGAGCCCGGCGCGGCCCTGGCGCACGAGGAGGCGATAGATCTCGAGGCGGAACTCGTGGGCGAGCGCCCCTAGCGCGCGAATGGCGACCGGTTGCTTCATCGGCGTTACGATATTACAAGTATTCTCGTAATGTCAATGGCACGTGCGGCCGATGGCGCGGGAACTCAAAGCACCTCGTTGAACAGGTAGTACGCCTGGTCGACGAAACGGTGTGCCCAGCTGCGCTTGCTCCAGCGCGCCAGCTCGATCTCAGACGCATCGGCGGCATAGCGCTCGAAGATCGCGTCGAGTTGGCCGGCCGTCGCGGCATCGATGAACGCAACGGTGATCTCGTCATTGGTCTCGAAAGAACGGTCGTCGAAGTTGGCCGTCCCCACGGCGCACCAGGACCCGTCGATCGTCATGACTTTCTGGTGCAGCAGGGCCGACGGATACTCCAGCAGCCGAACCCCGCAACGGAGCAGCTTCTCGAAGTTCCGGTGTCCGGCGTGCTGGACCATCGGATTGTCGGAGCCCGACGTCGACGGCATGAGCACGCGCACGTCGACACCCCGCTTGACGGCCTCGCCGAGCGCGTCGATCGCGTCGGGCTCCGGCAGGAAATACGGGTTCTGGATCCAGATCCGTTTCCGCGCACAGCAGATGGCCGCATGGTGGAGGATCTTGACCGCCGGCGCGGACCCTTCCGGCTTCACGAATGCCGCGTGGATGGCGATCTCGCCGGCCCGCTCGAGCGGCGGGAAGACGTCCTCGCCGAGGAACAGCTCGCCGGTCCGCCCCACCCAGTTCTCGCTGAATGCGGACTGCATGCTGTGCACGATCGGCCCGCGCAGCCTGACGCTCACGTCGGCGACGTGGCCTTCGGTGCCGGGTTCCGCCTGCCAGCCGTCCACGACGCAATGACCGCCCACGAATGCGACCCGGCCGTCGACGATCGCGAGCTTGCGATGGTCGCGCTCGTTCAGCACGCCGATGTTCGCGAGGCTCCAGGTGTGGAACTTCTTCAGCCGGCAGCCCGCGAGCTGCAGCTTCTCCTCGATAGCCTTTCCCATCCGCTTGCTGCCCGTCGCATCGAGCAGGATCCTGACCGCGACGCCGGCGCGGGCGCGATCGACAAATGCTTCGGCCAGGCGGGATCCCAGCGCGCCCTCCTTCCACAGGAATGTCTCGAAGTGCACGGACCGGCGGGCGGAACGGATGTCGCCGATCAGCGCCTCGAAGAATGCGCGATTTTCCAGCACTTCGACGCTGTTGCCCGGCACCACGCTGCCGAGCGTGAGGCCGGCGAGCGACGGGAGCAGCTCCTCGATCGGGGAATCGCAGTCGACCGTCAGCTGCGGATCGCGGTGCCGCTTCATCGACCAGATGAGGAGGATGAAGAAGGCGACGGTGATGACGACCGCCGACACGGCAACGGCTGTGGGAATTTCCAGTTCGCTCATTCCGGCGTTCCGGGTATAGGGTGGAAGTATGTCACCGGACCGCCATGGCGATGACTCCTGGATACGCGTGCTGACCCTGAACGCCCGCCAGGGCCTTCGCGCAGGACACCGGCATGAGACCCTGCTGCGGACGCGCGATGCCCTGCGCGCATCGGGCGCCGACCTCGTTTTCCTCCAGGAAATCGGCGCCGCCGCGGGCCCCGCGACGACGGGCGATCAGTACGAGGTTCTTGCGGACGGCGTGTGGACGCAGCACGCCTACGGGAGGAACGCCGTCGCGACCGGGGGACACCACGGCAATGCCCTGCTGTCGAAGTACCCGATCGTCTCCTGGCGCAACGTCGACGCCTCGGTCGGCGATGCCGAACCGCGCGGATTCCTCCACGCCGTCATCCAGCCGCCGGGCGGTTGTGCGCCGCTTCACACGATCTGCGTGCACTTCGCGCTGCGGGAGTCCCACAGGCTGGCCCAGCTCGCGCGGCTCCTCGGACTCGTCGCAGGCGAGGTACCCGCCGGCGCGCCGCTCGTGCTGGCCGGCGATTTCAACGACTGGCGCGGCAGCATGCACCGGCGCCTGGTCCGCGAAGGCGGGCTCACGGAAATCCATGCCGCGGCGAACGGCCGTCCGGCGCGCACGTTTCCGGCGCGCGTGCCCGTCCTGCGCCTCGATCGCATCTATGTCCGCGACGTCCGGCAACGGCCTTCTGCAGTCCGTTCCCGGGACTGGTCGGCGCTTTCCGATCATTTGCCGCTCGCGGGCGAAATCAAGGTGCCTGCCCCCGGACCGGATGATCCACGACCCGGCGACCCGTCGCCCGGCGCTCGAAGTCCTCGCGCGTGAGCGCCTTGTTGATTCCGAACGCCGCGCGGGCGCCCTCCGCGGCAGCGACGATCGCGAGCTGGACGTCCTTGATGATGTTGCCCGCGACGAAGACGCCCGGCACGCTCGTCGCCTCGTAGCGCCAGCATCGCACGCCTCCGCGCCGCCCGAACTGGCAGCCGAGCGACTCGGCCAGCCGGGACTGCGCGGCGACGGGAGTGTCGAAGAACAGGGCACGCCGAGCAAGGCGGCTGCCATCCCTGAACACGATCGATCGCAGCCGGCCGTCCTTCCCCTCCAGCGCGGCGATCCGCTCCTCGCGAATCCGGATGCCGTTGCTGCGCAGGCGGGCGCGCTGTCCGTCCGGGACGTTCGCCTTCCCGTCGCTGCACCACACGATGTCGCGTGTCCAGGCCGTCAGGGAGCGCGCCATTTCGACTCCGCGCTGGCCCTTCCCGTACACCGCGACCTGAGTATTACGCTGTTCCCATCCGTCGCAGTACGGGCACTGGAACACGCTCGTGCCGAAGAAATTGACAATGCCGGGGATCGGCGGCAGCCGGTCCAAAACGCCGGTCGCGATGAGAAGCTTGCGGCACGAGGCCGGCTGGTCGCCCGCGGTGCGCAGTCGGAAGCCCTGGCTCCCGACACGCTCCGCCTCCTGCACTTCCACCCGCCGGAACGTGACGTTCCGGTAGCGGCGCAGCTCCGCACGCGCCAGCCTGCGAAAGGTGTCGGGCGGGATGCCGTCCCGCGTCAGGAAGGCATGCATCGCCTTCGAGGCCCAGCTGCGCGGTGTGCCCGAGTCGCAGACGAGGACGCGGCGGCACGCCCGGCCGAGGACCAGGGCTGCACTGAGGCCCGCCGGCCCGCCGCCGACGATCACGACATCCCATTGCGTCCGCTGCAATCGAGCTCCCGCCGCCACCATCCGACACCTGCCTTCGGTCGTTGCACAGACCATATGTCGGCGAGCTGCGCGGGCCAGTCGGCCGTCAGACGACTTGCTCCGTCCTGCCGTCCTACATCGCCACACAGCCAGTCAACGGTCTGGCGGGGAGCGACGATCGTCCGACAACCGATAGCGGTGATTGCCGATGAGCCATCGGGCATCCCGAGTCAATCATGCTGTAAGCAACGAGGATAGTTACATGTCCGCACGGATCATTCCGGCAATGGCAGCACTTATTGTTCTGGCACCCGTTGCCAGCGCAGTGGCTCAGGAAGCGAATAGTGAGAATGGTTCTCGAGGTGAAGTCAGCTTCACGGACGACAGCCTGCAGCTTCGCTACATCGACAGCGGCGACCGCATCGATGCCGGACGCGGCAGCCAGATTTCCGGGACTTTGTTCCTGAGCGAGGACCGCGACATCGTGCTGAGCGGGGATGTCCTGTTCCCGGCGAGTTTCGACTATGACCGGTTGCAGATCCTTTTCGGCCCGCGCTTTTATGCCGCCCTGCTGGAAGATGAAAACACCGACGTCCTGGCCGCGAGTTTGGGCGCCGAGGTGCGATTCGAGCTCGATCGGTCGTCCGGTTTCGCGATATCAGGCCAAGCCTACTATGCGCCCGACATCCTGACGTTCGGCAGTGCCGACAACCTTACCGACCTGAGCGCCAGGGCGGAGATTCGCCTGCAAGAGCGGCTCACGGTGTATGCAGGCATGCGCTGGTTCGAGTTCGATCTCATCGAAAGCGGCGAAGAGCGCACGCTTCAGGAGGAAGTATTCGTAGGGGTGGGCTGGCAATTCTAGTCGCCCCTGATGGGCTTCATCAGAACAGAGAAGTGATCGAACCGGAAAATGCGCCGGCCTTCCGGTGCTGGTTCTGAGCTGACCCTTCCAGCACTTCACCATCGCGCAGCTGTGCCGAGATGCGCCACCGCGGAATCCTGTACGCGCGGCTCGTGACTCCTGACGGCAAGGGTCCGCACACGCGATCCTCGTCGAGCGTTGCTTTCGCGTAGTCGGCTATCGATTGCGCCACCTCGCCGCGTGCGCTCGCGTGGCTGTACGGCGCATCGAGGTTGCGGACGTCCTCGAATTCGCGATTGCTTCCAACGTGGTCGAAATGCGTGTGCGAATTGACGACGGTCACCGGAAGCGGCGTCAGCCGGCGCACGACATCGCGGATCGCCGCGACGCCGAGGCCCGAGTCGAACAGGACGGCACCATTCGACCCGGTCACGAGGAACGACGTGACGCCCCGGGGCCGTATCGCACCAGGATTCGGCGCCGGCATTCGACGCGAAGCCGGCGAGCGCCAGCAGGCAGGTGGCGGCCTCGCGCCTAGTCCTGGCCATCCGCGTACAGCTTCACGACCTCGTGGAGGAACCGGCGCCCCTCCATCAGCGACTTCACGCTGATGCGCTCATTGAGGCCGTGGATGTAGTTGCCTTCGGCGTCCTCGAACAGGCCTGATACGCCGTACGTGGGCACGCCCGCGGGGTTGAGGTACTTGCCGTCGGTGTAGCCGGGCAGCATCGTCGGCACGATCGTGACGCCGGGCCAGATGGACTCGGCCACCTTGCGCGCGGGCCCCACGATGGCTTCCGTCAGTGGCGGCATCTCGGATTGGACGCCGCCCTCGCCCTTGGGCGTAACGGTGATCGCGTCGTTGGCGATCACCCGCGCGATTTCGGCCTGCACGTCGGCGACAGGCGTGGCCGGCATGATGCGGCAATTGACGGTGGCCTCGACGTGCTGGGGAATCGCGTTCGGCGCGTGCCCGCCCTCGATTTCGCTGACGATGCAGGTCGTGCGCAGCATGGCATTCCAGGACGGGTCCGCCGTCCACAGTCTTTGGGCCGCCGCTTCGTCCGGGGGGGACTTCAGCACGGCGCGCATGTCCGCCGCGATGGCGGGCTCGGCCAGATTCGACATCGCCTCGAAGTAGCTGCGGGTCACGGGGTTCAGGATGATGGGAAACTGGTGGGCGCCGAGCCTCGCGAGGGCCTCGCTAAGCCGCACGATGGCGTTGACTCGGGTCGGGCGGGAGCTGTGGCCGCCGGCGTCCGTCGTCTCCAGCGAAAAGTCCTGGTACACCTTTTCGCCCGCCTGGATCTGCAGCGCGACCGGCCTGCCGTCCTTGTCGTACTCGCCGCCCGCGCCCTCGTTGATTGCGAATGCGGCGTCGAGGACCTCGGGGCGCGTCTGCACGAGCCAGCGCACGCTGTCGAACAGGCCGGCGCCCGCCGTCTCCTCGCCGCAGGTCAGCGCGAGCTTGATGTCGCGGCGCGGCACGTAGCCCTCCTTCCTGTAGCGGATGAGGCTGTCCGTGAAGATCGCGGCCATCGACTTGTCGTCGCTGACGCCGCGCGCGTAGAACCAGCCGTCCTCCTCGACCAGCTTGAATGGGTCGCGCTTCCAGTCCTCGCGCCTCGCCTCGACGACGTCGATGTGCGCGAGCAGGAGAATCGGCTTCACCGAACGGTCACGGCCGCGCAGCAAGGCGACGAGCGCGCCGTCGTTCGGCGCCTCGGGCGGCGCGAGGATCTGCATGTCGCCAGCTGGAATGCCGGCCGCGAGCAGGCGCCTCTGCATCGCCTCGGCGGCCTGCGTGCAGTTGCCGACCGACCGCGTCGTGTTGATCTCGACGAGCTCCTTGAAGAGGGCGCGAAACGCGACTTCGTCCGCATCCGGCGCGCCCGCCTGCGCGGACGATTCGCCGATGACGGTCAGCAGGATCGCGGCCGCAGCGATCGTCCCGGACATCCGTGAATTCATGGCATCCCCCGATTGAAGTGGGGGAGTCTACCCGACTGAAGGGCGGCGGCTAGTTATTCGGGTCTTTTGGCGCCTCGAGCGATTCGTTGTCGTTGCCACTCGACAGGTTGTACTGCGCCTCGACGATTGGCGTCTTGAACCAGATGTTGAACAGGAAGGGCAGCATGCCGTCCTCGCCGACGAAGCGCTGTTCCACCGGGGTCCAGTCCATCGCGGCGCGAGTCTCGTCGAGCGTCTTTCCAGCCTGGACGGCCGCGTCGACCTGTCCCGCCACGAGGTCCATCGTTTCCGCGAGCAGGTCCAGGTACGCGGTGTCGGTCATGACGCCGCCGTGGCCGGGCACGAGGTACTTCGCGCCGTATCCCTTGAGCTCGCGCAGCACCGCGGCCCAGCTGCGCGGGTAGCTGTAGAAGCCGTAAGGTGTCGGGCGCACGACGATGTCGCCGGTCGCCAGGATCTTCTCCCCGGGCAGCCACAGGAACATGTCGCCCTTGGTATTGCCGGGGGCGATGTGCCGCAGCTCCGCCGTCCTGCCGCCCAGGTCGATCACCACGCGGTCCGTCATGGTCCGGGTCGGCGGCGTGACGCCCCGCCGCGCGACTTCCGCGTTGAGGAATTCGTAGTGCTCCAGCAGCTCGACGTAAGAAGCGCGCATCTGCGGCGTGACCGGCGTGCCGTCGGAGCGGACACCAGTCGCAAGCGCTTTTTCGACGCGCGCACGGTACTCCGCCTCTTCCTCCGGATCGCGCGGCTCGGGCTTCTCGCCATTGGGGCTTGCGTTGTAGCGCGCGGTGAACTCGTGCGCGATCACCTCCGCGGTCGGAAATTTCTCGAGGACCTTGTAGTTCCCCATGCTGTGGTCGCCGTGCCAGTGGCTGATCGCGATGTGCGTGATCGGCTTGTCGGTCAGCTCGGCGACTTTCTTCACCAGCCGCTCGCCCTGGATGGCGAAGCCGGCCGCGTCGAACACGAGGACGCCCTTGTCGCCGATGACCACGGTCGTGTTGGTCGTCACCGGCGAGCGGTACGATATCGGCCGCTCGCCCACCCACACGCCCGAGGCGAGTTCGCGCCATTCCATCTCGAACGGGTCGGCCGCGCGTGCTGCCGACGCCGCGAGACAGGCCGCGAGTGCGGCGACCATGGCCATCGATTTCGGATTCATGCCCGGCATGCTAGGGCCCGTCGCGCATGAATCCAGAGCTCATGCGACGAGTCGACGCGGCGGCAAGGCCAGTGGAAGCCTCAGTCCTGGACGGGCAGCAGCAGCCTCGAGGCGTGGTCCGCGCCCTGGTGGATCGTGATCGTGGCGGGGTGCGATTCGGCTGAGACGATTTCCGAATCGCCGGTCTGGAGGTTGCGCGACAGGTGCGGGTCGAAGGACGCCGAGACCTGGGCGCGGATGCGGTGGCCTTTCCCGAACCGCATGCCTGTCATCAAGACTGGAAAATGCAACTCGTAGATGCGCCCGGGCTCCACCCGTTGCCGGCCTGCCGCGGGTTCGCGGTAACTGGCCCGCAGCACGTCGTTGCCGGGACTCATCAGGTTGAAGGCGCGCCCGCCGGGATGGACATCCTGCAGCCTGACCCACAGGTCGAAGTCACGGCAATCGCAGGAGGCGAAGATGTACGCGGCGATGTTGCCGGCGACGGTCAAGTCCGCGGCGAGCGGCTCCGTGTCGAAGGTCAGGACATCCTCGCGCGACGCGAGCGCGCTGTAGTCACGCGGGCCCGGCATGTCGTGAGGATCCACGACCGGGCGAGCCGGGTCCGCCGTGAACGCGTCCTGCGAAGCAGACGTCGGCAAGAGGGCGGTCAACTTGCGGGTACCGCCCGCCGCCGAATCGATATAAAGCGTTTCGGTGCGCCGCGGACGCGGCGGCCACTCGCCGGCATAGCGCCACTCGTTGGCACCCATGAGGAAATAGCGCACGGGTGCCTCGGTCGAGAATCGGTTCGCGACGCCGCGCAGGTAATGGTCGTGGAAATCCAGCACCAAGCCGTCGTAGTCGAACGCGGCAGCCGACCCGAAGTCGAGCTCACCGGTCCGGCCATCAGTCGCCGACGGCGCGCCGTGATCCCAGGGTCCGAGCACGAGATGCGTGCGCGCGCCGCCCTTTGAGGCTCGAGCCTGGCGCAAGCCGTTGAAGTTCGTCGCCGCGCCCTCGACCCCGTAGGCATCGTCGTACCAGCCGCTGAGGTTCAGGACGGCGGCCGAGACCCGTTCGTAACGGCCCTGCAGCTCCGCCCAGTCCCACCACGCGTCTTCCGGCGGATGCGACAGCCATTCGAAGTAATACGGCGCTTCGCGGCGCAGCCAGGGCAAATCACGCAGCGGCAGCCACGACTGGTAGTCGCCGGCGACCGACTTCCACTTGGCGTCGGCGTCTCCATCCTCCCGCAGGCCAAGACGGCGACGTGCGTCCGGCGCGATGTTCTCGTAGATCCACGGCAGCCACGACCGATCGAAGATGCCGCTCATATAGAAGAAGCGGCGCGGCGACGAGAATGTCATCGCGGGCGCCATGGCAAGCAGATGCGGGGGCCCCTGCATCGCAGCGAGCCACTGCACCGCGCCCGGGTACGAAAGGCCGTAGGTCCCGACCCGGCCGTCGGACCATGGCTGCTTCGCCGCCCACTCGATCGTGTCGTAACCGTCCGCGCCTTCCTGCCGGTACGGATCGAAGTGACCATCCGATGCGTAGCGGCCGCGCACGTCCTGCATCACGACCGCATAGCCGCGCGCGACGGCTTTCGCGTGCACGCCGTCGCTTTCCGCCGCGTTGTGCTTGCCGTAGGGCGTGCGAAAGACGAGGACCGGGAACCTGCCCTCGCCCGCGGGTCGATGGATGTCCGCGCGCAGCACGACGCCGTCGCGCATCGGGACCGCCACGTCCCGTTCCACCTGCACGGCGTCCGCGGCGGCACTACCCGCCAGTGCGGCGAGCACGGCCACCAGCGCGGCTTGGGCCAGGCGGATTGGGCGCCGCCTCATTCGCTCGACAGCGCCGCGACCAATGCGAGGTCGGAGGTGCGCACCTTGCCGACGTCGAATCCCTTCGCGGCGGCCGTCATGCGCGTGAGGGCGGCCGCAATCGGCATGGCCGGCCGCGTGTCACCCGGCTTGGCGCGGTGGAAGCGAACCGGGTTGATGCGCGCCACGACGAACGCGCGCAGATACGGCGACTTGAAGCCGCGCGCCTCCAGCGACTTGATGATCCTTCGCACCTGCGAGTCGATGTCTCGCAGGCGTGCGGCATAGCCCTCCCGTTCGCGCAAGCTCACCGCCAGCGTCCGGTCTGAGAAGCGATCGACCTTCTTCAGGAACGAGCTGTACGCGCCGCCGGCGAAGCGCCCGTCCCGGGCGTAGAGGACGCCGAGCGTCAGGAACTCCGCCGACTCGAACTGGGCGGCGTAATCGGTTTCCTTGGCGCGCGGCTCGCGCTTCGCCAGCGCGCGCGCCATGCGGATGACCTCCAGGCTGCGATCCTTGACGTTGTGCGCCTTCTCCGTGTTGAGCGCGAGGATCCGGAACGCGAGGCCCTCGTCCGGAGAGATGAGCGCCGTGATCTGCCTGAGGCCGAGCACCTTGGCGGCGGCAAGCCGGTGCCGCCCGTTCGGCGTGCAGAACCCGCCCTTCTCGTCCCGCACCACGATGATCGGGTCGAGGAATGAGCCCGCCTCGTCGATCTTCTGCGCGAGGCGCCTGGTGTGGGTGGGCGAGAGGTCGCGCTGGAAGGGCGTGGGCTGCACCGATGCCAGCGGCAGGGCGGCCACCAGCACCGTGCTGCCGGACAGCGGCTCGCAATACGCGCCGATCGGCGCACCGCCGCACTCGCGCACCTGCCCGGCCAGCGCCGCAATCCGCTCGTCGTCGATCGAAAGCGCGATGTCTGCGGCCTCGAGGCCGCGTCGTTCCTTGTTCGGCGCGAGGGACTTGCCGCCGGACTTGCCCTTTCTGGGCCCTTTGCTCTGCTTGCGCGCCTTGCTCATGTGCCGCCCCGATCGTGGTTGTACCCATTGTAGGCATTTGTGGGACTAGTCCGTCGGCGCTTGCAGAGTATGACGACTGCCGTTCATGCGCCGTTCATGCGGATTATTCGTCAATGGCGACACCAGCCTCAACCACGAGCACCCGACGATGAATATCCAACTCGGCAAGTACTCCCTGGCGACCCTCCTCATATGCCTGCTGGCACTGTCCGCCCTGCAGCGCACCGAGGCGCAGGCCGTCCCGGCCCAGCCCCCCGAGCATGCGGCCAACGACAAGAAGGATGACGAGAAGGACAAGGAGAAGGAAAAGGAGAAGGAGAACAACAACAAGAAGAACGACAATTCGAAGCAGCAGCCGCCGCCGCCGCAGCTGACGCCGCAACAGCAGCAGCAGAAGCAGCAGGAGCGGCAGCGGGACATCGAGCAGCAGAAGCAGCAGGAACGGGCGCTTGCGCAGAAGCGCGCCGAGGAGCAGCGCCAGCTGAAGCAGAAGCGCGTGTCGCAGCAGGAAATGCAGGCGCGGATCCAGAAGCAGGAGCAGCAGCTCGCGGTCTACCGCAAGAACATCGCGCTGCGCGAGGAGCTCGCGGAGCGCGACGCGCAGATCCTGCGCCAGCAGAAGCGCATCCAGCACCTGCGCTTCCAGGAGCAGTACGAAGAGCGCCTGCGCGCGCAGCGTGCGCAGTTGAACCAGGCCCGCTACGACTACCAGAACGACCCGTACTACTACACCGCGCCGAACTACCGCTACCAGCGCAACGGGCAGTACTACCAGACCAACCAGTACGGCATGAAGAAGCTGGAGCAGGCCCTGCAGGCCGGGTACAACGAGGGCTACCGGGCCGGCCGCGCCGACCGGCAGGACCGCTGGCGGTATGACTATCGCTCAGCCTTCGCCTACCAGGACGCGAACTACGGCTACGACGGTCGCTACATCCCCCAGGACGAGTACAACCACTACTTCCGCGAGGGATTCCAGCGCGGCTATGACGACGGTTATTACGACCGCCAGAAGTACGGCCGCAAGAAGGATGACGGCAACGTCATCGAAGGCGTCAACGACGAATGGCTGATCGCGGGCGGCGTCATCGCCGCGATCCTCGGCTACCAGTTGCTGACGGACTGAACCTCCGGCGCGGCCAGGTCATTCGATCTGGCCGCGCCGGCGCAAGAGCCTCGACACGGCCCAGCACGCCAGTGCCCAGCCGGCGCCCGCGGCCCAGCCCGCCAGGACGTCCGTCGGCCAGTGGACGCCGAGATAAACGCGGCTTACGCCGACTGCGAGCGTCAACGCGCCCGCCAGCCCCAGGACATAGCCGCGCAGCGCACGGTCCTGCAGGGCCTCCGCGAGCAGCGCTCCGAGCGTCAGGAACACGACCGCCGAGATCATCGAGTGACCGCTCGGAAAACTGGCCGTGTACACGACCTGGCCGTGCGCGACGAGGTCTGGCCGCGGCCGATCGAACCCCGACTTCAGGAAGGCGCTTGCGAGCGCGCCCGTCGCCACGGCGGCAGCGACGTAGATCGCCAGGTGCCACTTGCGCTGCAGCAGGAAGAATCCCGCCACGGCGAGCGTCGTGAAGGTCAGGACCACGATGCCGCCGAGGCCCGTGACGTCCCGGGCCATCTCCTCCAGCCATGCGGGACCCACGGGATCTTCGCGGTCGGCGTCTTCACGAAAGGCGAGGAGCACCTTCTCGTCGAAGTCGCGCGTCTCGCCTTCGAGCACGTCGTCCGCGAGTTCCACGAACAGCCATACCGAGAACGCCGCGGCCGCGAGAGCGGCCAGCGTTCCGACGTGCAGGCGGCGACGCGAGGTCAGGACCGCAGCAGCCGCCAGAGCCCGACCGTCAGCACGGGCACGATCAAGAGCGCGATGAACGCGTAGGTGAGATACCCGTAGCCTTTCGAGATGAGGTCGACGAGCCCGATGGCGGAGGCCGCGTAGACCGAGATGACCATGATGGTCACCGCGAGTGCCGGGCGCAGCACCCGCGGCATGGGCCGGTCACCCTCCTCGTAGACCTTCGCCACGCGCTCGTTGATGGCGTGCAGCAGCGCCACGCCCGTGTCGACGAGCGTCAGCAGCACGGCGATCTGGAAGGCGTACTCGAACCACGGCGCCCCGAGCTTGCCCAGCAGGAAGGCCGACGGCAGCGCGACGTCGGCGAGCTCCTGGTGGTACCCGATCATCGCGATGTAGAAGAGGACGCCGGGCAGCATGCCGAGGGGCCCCGCCAGGAATCCGGCGACGAGCGTCTCGCGCGGGCGCGTGAGGTTGCGGATGCAGAACAGGACCGCCGGAAGCGTCGCGACGTTGTAGCCGGCATAGGTGATGCCGGCCTTGAACCAGTTGCTGCCGACCGGCTCGGCCGCCAGCGCCTCCCCGATCCGGTCGCCGAAGACGACGATGCTCCAGACCACGAATACGATGTAGACGAGGTACAGGTAGCCAACCGAGAGCGCGAGGAACCGTTCGATGGTCGCCGTGCTGTAGAAGAGCAACGCGCCCGTCGCGATGATCATGCCGAGCGAACCGACCAGCTTCGGCAGGCCGAACAGGTCGTGCATGATCTCGCCGGCCGCGGCGCCCATGACCGCCAGGATGATCACCAGCAGGAGCAGGTACGCGATCTCGAACAGGAACCAGCCGCGCCCGAGCAGCAGCTTGAAGAACGAGCGGTAGTCGTAGGTCTGCGCGCGACGCGCCAGTTCGAAGCTGATCATCAGCACGGCGCTCCAGAAGAGCATGCTGACCAGCATGCCGAGCAGCCCTCCCCACGGCCCGGCCGGAAGGAAGAACTCCACCAGCTCCCGCCCGGTCGCGTAGCCTCCGGCGATAACGGCGGCTTCAAACACGAATCCCGGCAGCAGGTAGCGGCGGAACCAGTCGCCCATGTGACACCCCCTCCAATGACAGGGGCGACTGTACGCGAGATGGCCGCCCCGGCGGTAGCGAGCCCCCGCGGCTGCCGATAGACTTCCCGGCATGCTGAAGACCGTGCTCATCTACGGCTTGGCGCTCGCCGCGGGAGCCGTCGCCTTGCAGTGGCTCGAGTACCAGGTCTGGGCCCGCACGCACGCGGGCACCGTCTATGTCGCACTGGTCGCGGCGGCGTTCCTGGGGCTTGGAATCTGGGTGGGCCGGAAGCTGTTTCACAGGGAACCTCGCGCCGGGCCGTTCACGCCCAATGAACGCGCGCAGTCCTCGCTCGGCCTCACCGAGCGTGAACGGGAGGTCCTGAAGTTGCTGGCGGAAGGCCGGTCCAACAAGGAGATCGCCAGGCGACTCGAGTTGTCGCCCAATACGGTCAAGACGCACGTCGCCCACCTGTTCGAGAAGCTGCACGTAGGGCGGCGGATGGAAGCGATCCTGCTCGCGCGCGAGCTCGGGCTCGTCCCTTAGGTCCGTCCCCCAACCCGATTGTCGGTGATTCCGCCGAAATCACCCTTTCGGGCGATGGCGGAGGATCGCGCGCCGCCACCTAATGCCGGCATTCGACACACGGGGGGTTCCGACATGTATCGCATCATCCTGATCTTCGGCATCGCCGCGGGCCTCATCGTCGCCGTGCCCATGTGCCTGCTCGTCGCCAACGCCGAGCCCGGGTCCACGGCAACGTCCCACGTCACGGGCTACCTCATCATGCTGCTGGCGCTCAGCCTGGTCTTCTTCGGCGTGAAACGCCTGCGCGACCGTGAGCGGGGAGGCGTCATCCGCTTCGTCCCCGCACTGCTGGCAGGTCTCGCCATCAGCGCCGTGGCGAGCGTGATCTATGTGATCGGCTGGGAGATCACGCTGGCGATCACGGACTTCGCGTTCATCGATTCCTACAGCAGCGCGGCGATCGAGGCCGCACGCGCCAAGGGAGCGTCGGTCGCCGAGGTCGAGGCCCTGGTCGTGAAGATGGACGAGTTCCGCCGGCAGTACGCGAACCCGTTCTTCCGCATGCCGATCACTTTCATCGAGATCTTTCCGGTCGGGCTCCTGGTCTCCCTGATCTCGGCGGCGCTGCTGCGCAACAGCCGGATCCTGCCCGCGCGCTAGCCCCGTGCGGCGACTTCCCGCGCGACCTCGACGACCGCATCGACGTCCGCGGGGCTCACGTACAGGTGAGCCGACAGGCGGACTCCCCGCTCGTCGCCCTGCGCGCGGACCCGCACGCGCCGCGCCCACAGCGCGTCCTGCAAGGCCTTGGCCGCAACGCCCTCGACCCGAAAGGTCGTGATGGCCGCGGTCAGCCGCGGGTCGGCCGGCGAGGCGATGCGGACCTTCGGGATGCCGGCAAGGCCGTCACGCAGGCGCCGGGTGAGGCTCGCGTCCCACCGCTCGATGCGCGGCAAGCCGATCTTCCCGATGAAGTGCAGTGCCGCCACGAGGCCATCCACGACAGGGACGCTGCCGGTGCCGTACTGCATGAACCGGAAGGCGCCATCTGCGTGGTTGTCCCACTGGTAACTCGCGAGCGTCGTCCAGAACCGGTCCTGGATGTCGCGCCGGACGTACAGGAGGCCCGTGCCTTTCGGCGCCATCATCCACTTGTGGGGGCTGCCGACGTAGGCGTCACAGCCGAGCTCCTGCACATTCACCTGGACCTGGCCGACCGCCTGCGCACCGTCGACGATGGCGAGAGCGCCGCCACTGCGCGCGAGCGCGCACAACTCGCGCGCGGGCAGCCGCGCGCCGAGACCGCTCGTGATGTGGCTGAACATGACGACCTTGGTGCGCGGCGTCATTGCGGACTCGAACAGCCGCAGGATCGCGTCCGGCCCGCCCGGAAATGCCGGTTCCAGCGGCAATTCCCTGAGGACGATGCCGCGGCGTTTCGCGAGCAGGCGCCAGGGCGAGATGCCGCCGCCGTGCTCCTGGTCGGTGCTGACGACTTCGTCGCCCGCCGCCAGGTCGAGCCCGTTGGCGAGGAAGTTCATTCCCATCGTGGCGTTCTGCGTCAGCGCGATCTCGGCGGCGGACGCGTGGATGAACTGCCCCACCGCCTGGCGGACCTCGACGAGTTGCTGGTACCCCGTCAGCGGTTCGCCGTCGGGCTGCTCATAGGGCCAGGCCGCGAGGTCGGTTTCCAGGCGCCGGACGCCCTCGGCCAGCGCGTCCACCACTTCACGCGGCGAGGCGCCGAGCGTGCCCGTGTTGCAATAGGCAACGCCCGGCGGGATCAGGAAGTGCTCGCGCGCCGCCGCAAACACGGCCGCGTCGTCCGCCTGCGCATCCGGCGCAAAGGGCGCGGCCCGGGTCAGCGCCTGCAATCCGGGCGCACCGAGCAGCAGGCCGGGGACCGCGAACGCGGAAAGAAAATTTCTTCTTGTGCTCATGCGCCCACCAGGTCTGAAACTGGCGACAACGAATGCCGCGGTGGGCCCGGACGGCTCAGTCGCCGGTCGGTTGCCAGGTCTCGTCGGGATCGTAAGCGTTTATCGTCGCGACCTCAGCCTCTGTCTGCTCGCCCAGGTCCTTCTGGAAGACGAGGCCCTGCTGATTGACCTGGAAAGTCATGATGCCTGAGTTGCCGTACTTGGCGGGCCAGGCGACGGCCGCGAACCCGCCGGTCATCCGTCCGTTCTTGTCCAGGTAGCTGCGCTCGCCGCCGGGTGCGTTCTTGCCCTGGCCCTCGAGGATCCGGAACTGGTAGCCATGGAAAGGTTGCGGTTCGGCATTTTCCAGCGCGTCACGCGCGGCCCCGGCATAGAGCGGTCCCAGCGGACTTTCCGCTTCGCCCTCCGCCACCGTCCAGTACAGGCCGTCTTGTGCACCCTCGCTGCTGCGGAAGCGGCGCGCGTATGACCGCGCCTTGCCAACCCGTGCTGCCGCGGCGTACTCGCGCTGCGCGTCGACGTAGGCGTGCAGGCTGGCGAGCGCATGCAGTTCGTTGCGGCCGATGCGCCGATTCAGCAGCTCCTCCCGACCGGTGGCTGCGTCGAAGCGCCAGCGGCCGTCGTCCAGGACCAACGGTATCGGAAACGACCATGCCTCATTGCCGATGACTGCGGCCTTGGTCTTCTCGTCGAGGTCTTCGAACGCGACCTTCTCGGCGATCATCGCCTTGACGCGCAACGCATCCTCGCGATCGGCCGCGTCGTCGCCCGACTTGAGAAGTTCCACGCCATCCGCCCCGAACATCTCTTCGGCTTTCTTGAAATCCCCGGATCCGGCGAGCTCCCCGAGTGCCTGCACCGCCGCTTCCGGCGTCTCGTAGGTACCGGCGGGCGGCCGCGAACATGCCGCGAGCGCAGCCAGGACGACGACCCCGGCGAGCGTCAGCCAGGAGCGCTCGAAGACGTTGGCCATTTTTCATCGCGTTTCTCCCCGATCCCTATCGCCGACGCGCGCCGCCGCCACGGCTCATGCCGCCGCCGCGACTCATGCCGCCGCGACTGCTCGCGGAGCGATCCATGCTCGAATTGCGCGAGCCGCTGTACGCGCTGCTGCCGCTGCCGCGGGACGAGGCGCCGGCGTCGCGGGTGGATGCGCCCGTGCGGCTTGAAGCACCTGTGTCGCGGGTCGACGCGCCGGCGTCGCGCGTCGATGCTCCAACGTCACGGGTCGAAGCTCCAACGTCGCGGCTGCCGACCGCGCCAGTGGACGCGCCGGGGCCGCGCTGGCCCGCGGACGCGCTGCCTGCGCCGCCGCGGTCATAACCGCGCGCCTGGTCGCGCGAGACGCGATTGGTCCCGGAATTCGCCCCGAACTGCTGCGCCGTCTTGCTGTCGCGGTAATTGACGCCGCCCCGGTGCGAGGCATCGTGCTGCCAGGACTGCTTGCCGCCAGCCCGGTTGCTGGCCTGGTTCCGGCCGCCGTCGATGTTCGTGTTGCGGTTGAAGTTGTTCTGGCGATTGATGTCGATGTCGACGTCACTGCCGCCCCAGCCCCAGTTGCAGCCGCCCCAGATCGCCGCGCCCCACATCACCCCGACGGTGAACGCCATGGCGCCATAGCCATAGGGCGGCGGATAGTACATCGGCGGGTAGTAATAGGTGGGATAGGACCAGCCGCCGTAAACCACCGTCGGCGAATAGGTCGGGACGTAGATGACCTCGGGGTCTGCGGGCTGCACGACGATGATCTTGTCGGGCTGTTGCGTGACCACCTGCTGCTCGGTCGTCTTCAGGTTGCCGGAGTCATAGGCCTTGCCGCGCATGCGCTGGATGGTGTCCATCAATTCGACTTTCTGCGCCAGGAATGCGTCACCGAGGTCCTGGGTCCAGTCGAGGTTCTCGTCCATCTGCTTCAGCACGTCCGGGAACCCGCACAGCGACTTCACGCTCGCGTCCCAGTCCTGCGCCTTGAGCCCCTCCTCGAGTGCCTTGTCCTTGAGGCCGGGATTGGCCTTGACCCAGCGCCCCGCTTCCACGATCTCCAGCGGATAGGTCGAAGCCATGAGGATCTGCGAGATCAGGGGATCGGGGTGCAGCGCAATCGGCGCGACGATCTGTTCGAGCTGTTCCTTGCTGAATGTCGCGGCCGCTGTCGCCGTCGGGGCCGGGGCCGTCGCTGTGGCGGCCTGTCCGTGAACCGCGGCTACCTGCGCCAACACCATAAGGGCTGACCCGAGTCCGAGGACCCACTGCTGCAGGCGTGCCTTCATTGGAGCTCCGGCTAGAACGCGATTATTGTAGAAGATCTGTGGACCCGCGCAGGTGCGGCACTGGCCGATTTTGACCAATGCGGGGTGTGCCTCGATACGTAATTTCGGCAGATAGACCCAGATGCGGTCGAGTAATCTGGAGCGTGCCAATACCTCGCCGATCTGGTATTCGCCGTAGGCAGCCTCGCGATCATGCAAGTTTGACGAAACGGCAAGCCGCCGCGCTTCTGTTCGCGTGGCTGGTGACGGGCGGCTTTCCCCGTTCCGGCCTCGCGCAGGCCGCTCCACCGAGGGAATACCCGACCCGGTGGGAGGTCCCGGCCGGCGATCCAGTCGAACTGGAAACGGCGGGCTTCGCCAAGTTGCTGTGTTCGGTGATTTTCATCACGGGCAGGAGCCTTGCGGCGGCGATCGAGGAAGACGGTTCGTTCGTGCAACCAGCGGCTGCGCGGCGCGCGGCGCATGCGGCGCAGGTTGACTGGAACGCACGCAGCGTGAGCCTGACGCTGCCGAACGGGGTGGTGCGCACCGCCAGGGAATTCGCCGACCAGGGCTGCGTGATCCTGCCGCGCGGCCGCAACGACGTATACTTCGCGCCGAGGCGGCTTCAGTCCACGCTGCCCGATCCCGCCACCCAGCACTGGCCGATGGGTGATCTGCTGGCCGCGCCGCCGCTGCCCGCGGAAGTCGATACGGCAAAGCTCGCCAAGGCAGTCGAGACGGCATTCGATCCGCCAGAGGCGCTCACCGCGGCGTTCGTCGTCGCCTGGCGCGGCAGGATCATTGCCGAGCGCTATGCGAACGGGACCAATCGCACGACGCGCCTGCCCAGCTGGTCGATGGGCAAGAGCCTCACTGCTACCCTGATCGGGCAGCTGGTGCTCGACGGGACCTACGACCTGTGGAAGCCGGCCCCGGTTGCAGAGTGGCAGGGCGAAGGCGATCCACGCGGCGCCATCCGCATCGCGGACCTGATGCGAATGTCGGGCGGTCTGCGCTTTGTCTCGTCCTCGGACCCGGACTACGACCCCGCGCGCGGATATGCCGACCACGATTACATCTACACCGGCGCGATCGATACCTTCCACTGGGCCGTGACGCGCCCGCCGCAGTGGCCGGCGGGCACTGTCGGGCGCTATCGCAACGCGGATCCGCTGGTGCTGAATCACCTGGTAAAGCAGGCCGCAAGCGCGCGCGGCGAAGACTATCTCTCCTGGCCGCAGCGCCACCTGTTCGATCGCCTTGGTATTCGCCGCATGGTCCTGGAGACTGACCCCTACGGCAATTTCGTCCTGACCGGCTACGATCTAGGCTCGGCGCGCGACTGGTTGCGCCTCGGCATGCTCTACCTGCAGGACGGTGTGTGGAATGGCGAGCGGCTGCTGCCGGAGGGTTGGGTCGATTTCGTGCGCACTCCCGCTCCCGCCTGGGACGAGCCGGAGTACGGCGGCCTGTTCTGGTTGAACCGAACCGGTGCATGGCCGGTGCCGGAGGATGCTTTCTATATGTCAGGTGCCGGCGGTCAGACCGCGATCATCATCCCCACGCACGACCTGGTCGTGGTGCGGCTCGGCCACTACAAGGGCGAGGAACGCGCGGCGAAATCGCTGGCGCGCGCGCTGGAACAGCTGGTCGCAGCCGTGCCACAGTCGCGTGAGCCGTGGAACGTGCCCGCGCCACAAGAATGAATCGCATGAAGCTTTCGGGACAGAAACGCGGGATGTTGGGCTGGATCTTTGCCGCGTTCTATCTCGCCGGCATCGTCGCCGCCGTCGACGCGGTCATGAATACACGAACTTCGCAGGGCGCCATTGCCTGGTCCGTCTCGCTCGTATCGGTACCGTTCGTCGCCGTTCCCGCCTACCTGGTATTCGGCCGCAGCAGGTTCGATGGGATGACCGCGGCGTACGAGCAACGCAAGCACGAGATTGATGCGCTGATTGCGGAAATCCGGGACAACCTGCGCCCGTGGGCCGTCGTCGACGACGGCAGGTACCACGCCCATGGCGCCGTCCAGAAGCTTTCTGGCATGGAATTGACCCGGGGCAATCGGGTCGACCTGCTGATCGACGGCGAGGCCACCTTCGACAGCATCCTCGACGGAATCGCGCAGGCCCGCCAGTACGTGCTCGTGCAGTTCTACATGATCCACGACGACGGGCTCGGCCGTCGCATGCAACAGGCCCTGATTGCGCGGGCGCAGGCGGGAGTTCGCGTATACCTGCTTTACGACGAGGTGGGCAGCAGCAGCCTGCCGGCCGCCTACGTCGACGAACTGCGGTCGGCCGGTGTCGAGGTAAGTTCTTTCAAGCCCACGCAGGGCGCCGGCAACCGGTTTCAGCTCAATTTCCGCAATCACCGCAAGATCGTGGTCGTCGACGGGGTGACCGGCTGGGTCGGCGGCCACAACGTCGGCGACGAGTACCTCGGCCTCGACCCCGAGTTCACGCCCTGGCGCGATACGCACGTGCGCCTCGAGGGTCCGGCGGTCCTTCAGCTCCAGGCCACGATGCTGGGTGACTGGTACTGGGCGACCCGGAACATTCCCCCGCTTAACTGGGTGCCTACGGCCAGCGGCACTTCCGACATGCACGCCATGATCGTTCCAAGCTCGCCGTCCCAGAAAAGGGAGACCGCAAGCCTGCTGTTCGTGACCGCGCTGCACTCGGCGCGGAGGCGCATCTGGATATCGGCGCCCTACTTCGTCCCGGACGAAGCCGTGATGAGCGCGTTGCAGCTAGCCGCACTGCGTGGCGTGGACGTGCGCGTCATCACGACCGGCACGGGAGACAGCATGGCGGTATATCTCGCGGCCTTTCACTACATGCATGAGCTACGCGACCTCGGCATCCGCTTCTATGCCTACAAGCCGGGCTTCCTCCACGAGAAGGTCATGCTCGTCGACGAGGACGTCGCGACCGTCGGCACGGCCAACTTCGACAACCGCTCGTTCCGGTTGAACTTCGAGGTTACCGCCCTTGTCGTAGATGCAGGGTTCGGTCGCCAGATGGAGGCGATGCTGGAGGCGGACTTTGCCCATGCGGAGCCGATAGATCCCGCGGACTTCGCTCTCAAGCCGTTCTGGTGGCGGCTCGGCGTCAACCTGTCGCGGCTCGCAGCGCCGGTATTGTGACGATCGCAAAGACACCCGACCGCGGCGCCCCAAAAATCGCTGTGGAGGCCTTTTCCTTGCAGTAGGCTAAAGGCATCCAGGGATGGCTCACGACAAGGAGGTTCAGGTCAATGAACGCATGGAAATCGGGATGGAGGGGCCGCATCGCAGTCTTTGCGGCGCTGTTGGCATTACCCGCAGGTAGCGCCCTGGGCGCGGATCGCGCGGGCACCTGGGAGACACGGCTCGACATCACCTACCAGAACTCAGCCGACTGGGACTTCTCCGGCGGCACTACGGCCGAAATCCAGAGCGACACGGGTTTCCTGGTCGGCGTGGGCTATCACTTGAACGACCAGCTGGAGCTGGGCGGCAACGTGACGTTCGGCCAGACCGACTACGATGCCGAAATTGTCGGAGACACGGTCGCCGACTTCTCGGTGAGCGGAGAATACGAGTCGACTTCGCTGATGTTCGACGCCACGTGGAACTTCCTGCCGGGCGATTTCAGCCCGTTCGTGTCTGCCAGCGCCGGGTGGAGCTGGATCGATACCAACATCGCGACCGAGCCGCCCCAGACCGGATGCTGGTGGGATCCCTGGTGGGGCTACATCTGCACGACCACGCAGGACACCAAGTCGCTTGACGGCCTGAGCTACGGCTTCGACGTGGGGGCCCGCTACGACATCAGCGATACCTTTGCCGTTCACGGCAGCTACCGGATGATGTGGGTCGATCTCGACAACGCGAGCGGGACTCCCGACCTCGACGGTTTCCGGTTGGGCATCGGCTGGAAGTTCTAACGTGCTCCACCCAGCTCGACGGCCAGACGGTGGACGTGATCCAGGCCACGATAGAAGGCGGCCACCGGCAATCGTTCGTTGAGCCCGTGTGCGAACATTTCGCTGGGCTTGGCGAACAAGCCCGAGCTTGAGAACGTCGGAATGCCCGCCGCGCGATAGATCTTGCCGTCCGTGCCGCCGGATTCCAGGTAGGGGACGACCGTTACGCCGGGGTAGTCGGCATGCACTGCCCGCGTGATCGCGGCCATGACGTCAGGTCGCATTTCCGAGACCGGGCTGGCCTGGGGATTCCCGCGCACCGTGACCTTCACTTCAGGATCGGCGATGGCCGCAACCAGCGCATCGCGCACCGCCTCGACGGCGACGTCCGGGAAAATGCGGCAATTGACGGCGGCCTTGGCCGTCTGCGGCAGCGCGTTCTCCGCATGACCGGCCTCCAGCATCGTGGCAACGCAGGTCGTGCGCGTCGTGCCGACGAACTCCGGCACCTTCGCCAGCATATCGGCGGCCGCTGCGTCGGTCGGGTCGGCCGCGAATTTCCGCAGCGCCTCGCCCAGCGGCCCCGACTGCGCCTTGCCGACCGCGCCGAGGTAGGTACGCGTGAGGTCGTTGGACATCACCGGAAAGCGATACGCCTCGATCTTTTCTAGCGCATGAGCGAGCTGGTAGATCGCGTTGTCGCTGCGCGGTCGCGAACTGTGCCCACCGGCATTAGTGACGACGACGTCGAATGTCGCGAAAGTCTTCTCGGCGCCCTGCACGAGATAAATGAGCGGCTGCCCCGATGCCTCATCCAGGATTCCGCCGCCGGCATCCGTGTTGATGGCGAACTCGGCGTCCTTCACCCACGGGTGCGCCGCGATCAGCCGGGTCGTGTCCATGCCCGTCTCTTCGTCGCCGACGAAAGCGAACACGAGCGCACGCGCGGGCTGCGTCAGGCCGGCCTTGAGGCGGAGGATGGTCGACACGAGCGCCACGACGCCTGCCTTGTTGTCCATCGTGCCGCGTCCGTAGAAGTTGCCGTTCTCCTCGATCAATTCGAACGGACTGCGCTCCCACTCCTCGGGGCGCGCATCGACGACGTCCATGTGCGCCGAGAACAGGATGGGCGGACCTTGCTGCCGTCCCGGCAACCGCACGATGAGCGCACGTTCGCCCTCCTGGTCCAGTGTCGCGATGTCCTCTTCGGGTACGCCGCCGGCTTTCAGCACCGCGACCAGATAGGCAGCCATCGGCGCCGTCTGCTTCTGGCCGGCCGCGGTCCGGAATGAAATGACCCGTGCGTAGATCTCCCGTGCTTTCACTTCGTGCGCGGCAGTTTGAGCGGTTGCATCCGCAGCAACCACCATTGCCAGTGCGGCCGCCCATGCATTCAGTTGCTTCATTCGTCGCGCCCCGTGTGAGACAGGCCGAAAGGATACTCGATTAACGCGTGGAAGCAGGCCGGGTTAAGCTATCCGGACTGCCGGATTTACCGGAATGGATCGGGGAAAGGGTCTCGCAAGCATGGCTGACGTGTTCGTTTCGTATGCTCGAACTGACAAGGAGCGCGTCGCCCCGATCGTCGCCGCAATCGAAGCCAAGGGCTGGTCCGTGTGGTGGGACCCGGAGATTTCGGCCGGCCAGCTTTTCGACGATCAGATCGAAGCAGCGATGAATGCGGCCAAATGCGTGCTGGTGGTCTGGACACCGACTTCGGTGACCTCCCGCTGGGTGCGCGGCGAGGCGCGCGAGGCAGCCGATCGGGGCATCCTCGTACCGGTGCGGTTCGAGGAGGCTCGCCTGCCGATGGACGTGCGAGCACTGCATACGACCGACCTCGACGGCTGGGGCAACGACCCCGCGACCCCGCCGTTCCAGGAAGTCCTGCGTTCGCTCGGCACCATGATCGCGCGCGCCGGCGCCACGCAGGCACTGAAATCCGCGCCTGGCTCCGTGCCGGCCGCCGGCCGCGACGCCGCGCGTTTCGGTCTGTGTCCTGCCATTCGCGAACATGAGCGGCGATGCCGAGCAGGAGTACTTCAGCGACGGCATCAGCGAGGACATCATCACGGACTTGAGCAAGGTTTCGGCGCTTGCGGTGGTCTCACGCAACACGGCCTTCAGTTTCAAAGGCAAGAGCGTCGACATTGCGCACATCGCGAAGCAGCTCAAGGTCAGCTACGTGCTGGAAGGCAGCGTGCGCAAGGCCGGAGGCCGCGTGCGCATCACTGCGCAGCTGATCGAGTGTTCGAAGGACAACCACGTGTGGGCCGAGCGCTACGATCGTGACCTGAGCGACATCTTCGCGCTGCAGGACGAGATTTCCCAGGCGATCGTCAAGGCCCTCAAGCTGAAGCTGCTGCCGGAAGAAAAGAAAGCCATCGAGCAGCGCGGAACGACCAATCTCGAGGCCTACAATCTCTACCTGATGGCGCGGCAGTTCAGCGTCACCGGCAATTACAGCAATGTCCGTCGATGCGAAGCGATCATCCGCCTGTGTCGCAGCGCGACCGAGATAGACCCTGACTACGCGACTGCGTGGGCGCTCATGGCCGTTGCGCAGGCTGCATACAAGTTCTATTTCAACGGACTGGGGGACGGGGGGCTGGCCGCGGCCGAGCGGGCGCTCTCGCTGGACGAGAATCTCGGCGAGGCGCACGCCGCCAAGGCACGGGTCCTGACGTCCGACGGTCGCTACGACGAAGCGCTCGCCGAGATCGAGGCCGCCCTTCGCCTCGATTCGGAATCGTTCGAAGTCAACACAGCGGCAGCCCGGCTGTATTTCACGCAGCGGCGGCACGCCGATGCCGTCAAATACTACGAAAAGGCGGCGGCGCTCATGGAGACCGATTTTTCGTCAGTGAGCATGCTGATGACCTGCTACAAGGCGATGGGCGATCAGGCCATGACCCGTAAATCGGCGCAACGCACCCTGGCGCGCTCCGAGAAGATCGCGACCCAGGAACCTGACAACGGCCTGGCCGTCGGCTACGTCGTGGTTTCCCTGTGCGTCCTGGGCGAAGTCGAGCGCGCAAAGGATCTCGCCAAGCGGGCCATGGTGCTCGATCCGGACAACCTGAACATGAGATACAACTTCGCCTGCGGATTCGCGGCGTTGGGCGAATTCGACGTCGCGCTCGACCTGCTCGGCCCCGTGCTGGAGCGCGATGCCGCGGAAACGGTCATCTGGGCGAAGGTAGACCCGGACCTGGATGCGATTCGCGACCATCCACGCTTCAAGGCCATGCTGGCAAAGGCCGACGCACGCCTCGCTGCGGCTCAGTAGCGGGCTCCGTCGGGAAGAGTCATGCAGGAACATTCAACCAAGGGTGAGAGCGGCAGCGGCCACAGCCGCGAGTGGTATCAGAAACCACTGGGTATGCTTACCCTTGCGGTGGCTGGTGGCATCCTTGTCTGGATCGTTACAAATGCCCTCCAGCATCTGTTTGCTCCTGAAAAACCGGTAGTCCAGGAGCAATCGAGTACGTCGCAGCAACCACAGCCGAAGCGGCAAGATGCCGCGGAGCCGAAAGAACGGGAAAAACCAAAGCCCGCCGTCAAGGAAGACCACTAGCTTCGTACAGGCCAGGCTTTATTTTTCGCACGCCGCCGGCTGCGGACCCTGCTCCGGGAACAGCGCCAGGTCGTCGGCATCGAACGCGTGTACTGCAGCCTCCGCATTGTGGTCGCCGGACAAATAGCAACCGTACTGATCCGCGCGGCGAAAATAAAACTCCCAGTTTAATGGCCGATTCTGAACCAACGGGATCATGTAGACCCGCTGCAAGGTTTCGATCTCCCGCGCCATCCGCAGCGGACCGAAATCCACGGGATCGAGGCCCATGGCCGCGACGATCCCGGCCACTTTCTCCTTGGCCGCCTTGTCATCCGACGCGATGGGCAGGCTGACGGTTCCGCCCGCGCTTTGAGGCTCGTCGATGATGCCGGAGCCCATGGTGGCAAGTGTCTTCACGACACGGGCGCCGGGGTTCCATCGCTGGATCATCTCGGCGCTCGAGGCTGGCATCAGGGGTTCGGGATAGCCGTCGTTTCCCTGCCGGAAAGGCATTGAGATATCGATGACGATCTTGCCCTTCAAGTCGCCGAGGTTCTGCGCGACCGTTTCCATCGCCGGCCATGGGATTGCCAGGACAACGATGTCCGCTGTCGCAGCCGCAGCCGCCTGCGCCGCCGCCGATGCAGCGTTACCGGTACGCTCGACGAGTGCCCGCACCTTCTCACTCTGCGGATCGCGCGAGCCATAGATCACCCGGTAACCAAGCCCGGCGAGCCGCGGCCCGAGCGTGTCGCCCATGTCGCCGGTGCCGATCACAGCGACGGTTTCCGTCTCTGCGGCGCTGTAGACCACCTTGCCGCCGAGGATCGTCTGCACGACGGAGGTTTCCGAGATGCGCTCCGTCGGCACTTCGAAGAGGTTCTGGTCCAGGACCACCAGGTCTGCGTACTTGCCGACCTCAATCGAGCCCGTGTCCTGCTCCATGTGCATCTGGTAGGCAGCGTTGATCGTGTGCATTTTTATGACGGCCAGCAGGTCGTCGACGGTTTGCTTCGGGCTCAGCGCGCCCGGGAATACGCCCGGGATCGCCTCGCCCGTGTGATCCAGCGCCGTCTCGATCTGCACCATCGGCAGCAGCGGGTCGACGGGATAGTCGCTGCCACCCGCCACGATCGCGCCCGCGCGCCAGAGCTCCGCCGCCGGGAACAGGCGGTCGTACAGGGCGTCGTCGATGTAGCCAACCGTATTGTCCACCGTGTAGGCGTCCCGCCTCGCCCACTGCAGCGACATGCTTGCGATCACGCCCAGGCGCGGGAAGCGGGCGATGTCCGCAGCGTCGATCGCTTCCAGGTGGGTGATCGTATGTCGAAGGTCCCGCGCCCCATTCGCGTCGCGAGCGGCCTCGAGATTGTCGAGGGCTTCGCGCGTCGCGCGGTCGCCGATCGCGTGCACGTGGATCTGCCAGCCGGCCTTGTCGAGCTCAATGAATCCCTGCCGTGCGTTCGAGCAGGCCGGATCGGGGCCACGCGACGCCCCCGGCCGCCAGACCGGCTTGTCGGCACTGCCGGAATTGACGTTGTACGGCTTCAGCATCGCCGCCGTCTGCGCCGGGTGTTCCATCACGCCGTCGCAGTAGACTTTAACGCCTGTGACCGAAATCAAGCCCTTGGCGTACTTGCGATCGTCATCGAGCGCGGCGATCTGCTTCCCGAGCTCGGCCAGATCCGTCGTCTCGTGTACGAAACTCGCGGAAAACCCGAGGTTGGCGCGCAGCGTCAGCCCACCTTCGTCCTGGACCTTCGCCCAGCGCGCGATCGGCTGCCCCTGGTTACCGCCCGGGACGAAAACCGAGGTGATCCCCATCCGGTTGGCATCGGAGATCGTACGCCGCACGAGATCGACGAGCTGCGATTCAGGCACCTCCGCGGTCTCGCCCCAGTCACCGACGTCCATGTCCGCGAAGAAGCCGTTCGGTCGCCCGCTAGCGTCATGGCCGATCTGGCCTCCGGGCGGGACCGCCGTCGACGCATCGATGCCGGCGTTCTCGATCGCGCGGCTGTTCATCCAGAACTTGTGGCCGTCGGCATTTCGCACCTGGATCGGCCGGGTGGTGACCAGCCGGTCGAGGTCGGCGCGTGTCAGTGAGGTGCCGCGCGGCAGGATCGCATCGCCGAAGAACTGGCTCGCGAACAGGCCGACATTGGTTCCCTTGTGGACGGCCTGGTCGGGACGGTCGAGGCACGCCTGCAGCTTGGCAAGAATCTGCGGGACCGTCCCGCCCTCATAACCCATCGCGCAGTCAGGCGTGCGCGTGCCGTGGAAATGCCCATCGACGATGCCCGGCATGACCATCCGCCCCCGCAGGTCGGTCACGTCGGTCTTCGGGCCTGCAAGCCCGTCGACCTGCTCGTTCGTTCCAATGTGGATGATTCGGCCGTCGCGTATGGCGAGCGCCTGCTCGAACCTGGGTGCATCCGCGCGCTCGTGACGTTCGGGCCCGCTGAATACGAGGATGCGGCCGTTACGGAGAATCGTGTCAGCCGGCGCCGCGGGCCGAGCGCCGGCCTCCGCTGCCACCAGGGCCGTCAGCAATGCGATAGCAAAGGCCGCAATGAACATCGATTGTCCTCCGTAGGCCGGACCTTACCCCAGGAACACGGCGATTCCGATTACTACTGTACCGTGCGCTGGCAGGATGGAAACATCATGGTCGAAGGAACATCAGGAGGTTCAGGCACATGGGTAGCAAGAACACGATTTGCCTCTGGTACGACAAGGACGCCGAGGAAGCCGCGCGCTTCTACGCTCGAACCTTTCCGGACAGCAGCGTAGGCGCCGTGCACCGCGCGCCGAGTGACTTTCCCGGCGGCAAGGCAGGCGACGTGCTGACCGTCGACTTCGTCGTCTGCGGCGTACCCTGCCTCGGCCTCAACGGCGGACCTGTATTCACTCACAGCGAGGCGTTCTCCTTCCAGATTGCGACGGACGACCAGGCGGAGACCGACAGCTACTGGAATGCCATCGTCGGCAATGGCGGAAAGGAAAGTGAGTGCGGCTGGTGCAAGGACAAGTGGGGGCTGTCCTGGCAGATCACGCCGCGCGTACTTACCGACGCGATGGCTCGCGGCGGCGATGTCGCCAGGCGTGCGTTCGACGCAATGATGACGATGAGGAAGATCGACGTCGCGAAGATCGAGGCAGCCGTCAGCGGCAGCACTTGAATCACGTTCCTCGGCGGGCTGCTTACTCCTTGGCCGGAGTGTCGCGCGAGTCCCGCTGTGAACTGCGATCCGGACCGAGCTTGGGACGCTTCCTCCCAGGCGGAGGCGGCGTGACCAGCTTCGTTTCACGGCTCAAGGGCGATTTCGGCTTGTTCCTGGTTCGTTTGGCCATGAGCAATTACTCCGACACTTGCCGACCCACATTGCCTTGACCACCGCCCCGCTCGGCAGGGAAAAAACGGTCCAGGCATGAGGACAGGCCGAACGCGAGGATGGCCGGAACGAGCAATGCGGCCAACGCAGTCATCATGCCCTCGACCGATCCCAGGCGCGCGTTGTCCCAGATCGTAACGTACAGCGTCCAGCCCACGATCCACAGGCCGGTCAGCCACCTGAGCGTAACGGCCAGTCGGGGTACCCGAATGCCCATTTCGATCCTCCGTAGTGCGAGCCCGACAAGTCTACTCGATCTCCGCCTTAGTCCCGCACGGGCAGTTCCCGTTGCCCATCGCAGCATCCCGGCCATGGATGCAGCGTCCCGCCGCGGGTGGCGTCAGCAGGTAGCTGCGCCACTTTCCGGTCCTCGAATCGAATCCGCCCGCTGCAATCTGCCCGTGGTCATTGATGGCATTCGCCGACTCGAGAACGACGTGGCGTGCGAGCGGCCTTGGCAGCACGGAGTTAAGGTCCATGAATTCGCCATTGAAATACTGGAATGCGTGCAGGCCGGTACCCGTGATGCCCTGGCCGACCACTTCCCCGCAATTGTTGATCGATATGGGGTAAGTGTCCGCACCCGCCAGCGTCCCCAGGTCGCGCAGCTTTCCCGCCCGGTAATGGAACACGTGATTCCCGGATGGCGTCAGCGCGTAGCCGATCACTTCCGAACGGTCATTCATGGATGTGGCATTGAAGTCGCCGATGTCACGCATGCGCCCATTGCGGTACAGGAACGCGCGGGCCGCCGCATCATCCGCGATGGTGGACACACCGACGACTTGACCCTTGCTGTTGATGTCCCGGGCCGCACTGTATGTGCCGCCCAAAGTGCCGATATCCTCCATGTTTCCGTCGCGGAACAGGAACGCGTGCGTGTGCGTGCGATCGACCAGTGAATCACCGACGATCTCGCCCTTGTCGTTGATCGCATATGCCGCGCTGAACGGCCCTCCCAGGGTGCCGAGCCTTGCTTTTCGGCCATCCCGGTACGCAAAAGCGATAACCGTCCGATCGTTGCGCACATGGGCGTAACCGACGACCGTGCCCGACGAGTCGATGGCCTGCGCGACGCTGTTGCTGCCGCCGAAGGTGCCGATCTCGGTCATCTCGCCCGAGTCGAACAAGAATGCGTGGCCCGCCGCGTTGCCTTCCACGAACGACCAGCCGACGACCTGGCCGGCGTCGTTGAGGCCGAATGGAACGCTGTAAAACCCGCCCAGGCTGCCGAGGTCACTAACCGACCACTCGGTTTCCTGTGTTCCGCCCGGGACGGCGGCAAACGACGCCATCACGGTGAAGCAGGATGCGACGATAGGAGACGTTATGTTCATGTCGCCTCTCCAGGATAATCTGCAGTCGCGAACGAGTATACGCTCGGCGTCCCCGCCAGCGTTTCCGCGAGCAACGCGAGCTCGTGCGGCCGACCGGATTCCTCAGGCGTGAGAAACAGTCGCCACGCCTTGCCGCTGGAGGTGTGGCTGGTCGCGGCCGTGATCGGCGCCGAGTAGAGAAGTCCCGCAAGTACTGGCAACAACCAGAGCACGAATGCCGGCGCGATCAGCACCACCGTCCCGCCCCAGACGGCGCCGAACAGCACGTGCCACTTGTGCCGATTCATCGCTTCTGCGAGCGTGATATGCCGGTCGCCACGGTGTTGCGAACTCCAGCCGACGCGACGCCCCGCCAGCGTCGCGACCACGAATGTCGAATGGAACAGCATCATCGCGGGCGCGAACAACGTGCTGACGAACTGCTCGGCCAAGACCCCGCGCAACATCGTTGCGACGCCCCCGAACCCGCGGCGCAGCTTGGGATCCGCCAGTGCGAGGATCAAGCCGAGTGCCTTGGGCAGCAGCAGCACGACCGCCGTTACCGCGAGCAACGAGAAGATCTGCAGGGTGCGGAATTCCGGCCAGTCGGGGAACAGCGCGTAGGTGCCCGACTCGAAGAACTCGTGGCCGAGTAACGCCTGGCGGCAGGCGGCGATCGTGCTCACCATCAGCAGCGCGAGCCACGCCAGCGAGCTGACATACGCCATCACCCCCGTGAGCATGTGCAGGCGGCTCATCCAGTGCAGGCCGGGCAGCGACAACAGCCGCAAGTGCTGCAGGTTGCCCTGGGCCCAGCGACGGTCCCGGCTGGCGTAGTCGATGACGTTCGAAGGTATCTCCTCCCAGCTCCCCTCGATGTCGGGCGCCAGCCAGACCGCGTATCCCGCGCGCCGCATGAACGCGGCCTCGACGAAGTCGTGGCTCAGGATTTCACCGCCGAGCGGCCCGTGGCCCGGAAGGATCGGCAAGGTGCAGCTCTCCGCGAACGGCCGCATCCGCAATATCGCGTTGTGTCCCCAATAGTTGCCGTCCCCCAGCTGCCAGAATGCGAGGCCGCTCGCCATCATCGGCCCGTTGAGCCGCGCGGCAAACTGCAGGATGCGCGCGAACCGCGTCGTGCCCCCGACCGGGAGCGGCAGCGTCTGGATGATGCCGACGTCAGGGTGCGCTTCCATGAGTCCTGCGAGCGCGACGAGGGCATCGGCGCTCATGACGCTGTCCGCGTCGAGCACGACGAAGTAGTCGTAGGCGGCGCCGCGCGATTCCACGAATTCGTCGATGTTGCCCACCTTCCGGCCGGTGGGCTCCGGCCGGCGCCTGTAGAAGATCCGCCCTTGTGCGTTCAGGCCGACGACGAGCTGGCTCCACGCTTTTTCCTCCGCATCAGCCGTGGCGGGCGTGCGCGTGTCCGACAGCAGGAAGAAATCGAAGGCGTGCCCCTGGCGGTGGCGGGCGAGCGGTCGCCACACCGCGCAGACGCCGGCGGCGACTCGCTGCGGGTCTTCTTCGCAGATCGGCATCACGATCGCGGTCCGGCCGCGCAGCGTCCGGCCCGCCACCTGCCGGATATCGAGGATCGCCGGGTCGCGGCCCCAAAGGCGCACGCCAAATCCTGCGACGGAGGTCCAGAACGCGCCTGAGATCCACGCGAACAGCACGCAGAACAAGAGCAGGGACAGGCCCTCGAGCGGAGTCAGCCCGTTGGCCAGCAGGATGTTGGCCATCAGCACTCCGCCGAACACGGTCGTTGCCGCCGTCGCCCCGAAGAACAGCGCCCGCCGCCGGCGCGCGGTGCGGGCGCTCGCGGCACGACCGTTCATGGGACGAACAGGTATGTCCATGTCTCGGTCAGCGATTCGCCGTACAAGGTCAGGAAGCAGCGCAGGTCGACCGACTCATTGGCGCGCGGCAGCACCCGGAACGCGACGCGCCATGCGCCGGTCTCCGGGACCCGCTCCACCGTAACCTCGTCGATCGTCGCCCCGCTTCCCGAGACCTGCGCGACGACGGGTTGCGTCGCCGCCAGCCCGTTGAGGTCGCCGCCGGCGAAGTCGACGACGAAACGGCGCGTGCGCGGGTCGAGCCCGAAGTTACGATAGCCGCCGACGGCTGCATTGCCGACGCGCGTGGCAATGGCCCGTCCGCCCGGCGGCCACTCGTGCGATTGCGCAAACGCCGACAGCGCATAGGAATACCTCAGCGGCTGGCGAATTTCGGCTCGTTTTTCGGCGACCCAGAACGCGACGATGTTGTCATGGATCTCCTCGTTGCTGGGGATTTCCACCAGCTCGACGGCGCCTCGGCCCCAGGTGCCGTGGGGTTCGACCCAGTAGCCGGGTCGCGCGTGGTAGCGCGCCTCGTTGTCCTGGTAGTGCGTGAAGTCGCGGTCGCGCTGGACCAGGCCGAATCCCTTCGGATCCTGGTCGAGCAGCCGGCTCACGCGCAGGCGGTCAGGGTTCAGCAGTGGTCGCCACAGCCACTCGTCGTTCCCGGTGCGCGCCATCAGGCCGTCGCTGTCGTGGACCTCGGGGCGGAAGTCGTCGAAGCGGCGCCCGGAGGGGTTCTCGCCGTACAGGAACATCGAGGTGAGCGGCGCGATGCCGAGTTTTGCGACCCGCTTCCTCAGAAAAAGCGTTTTGGTCACTTCGACGCGCGTGGTCCCGCTGGGCCGTATGACGAAGCGGTACGCGCCCGTGACGCTCTCACTGTCCAGCAGCGCATAGATCGTCAGCACGCGATCGGATGGCGCCGGCCGCACCAGCCAGAAATCCGTGAAGCGGGGGAACTCCTCTCCCCGGTTCAAGCCGGTGTTGACCGCGAGTCCGCGCGCAGAGATGCCGTACCCCTGGTTGCGGCCGAGCACCCTGAAGTAGGAGGCGCCGAGGAACACGATGATCTCGTCCTTGTATGCCGGCCGGTGCAGCGGGTAGTGGATCCGCAGCCCGGCAAAACCGAGATTTGCAGGCAGGTTGGCCGGCGCGCCGCTCTTGCCGAACGTGAACAGCGAACTGCTGTACCGGACCGGGCGCGAGCCCTGCGGCGTGGCTTCCCAGATCGCCACCCGATCACGGTAGATGAATCCGCGGTGGAAGAGCTGCACCTCGAACAGCCCCTGGCCGCGCCACAGCGCCTGCGCGGGCCGAAAACGGATGTCGCGATACTGGTCGTACCCCAGCGACGCAAGCCGCTCCGGCAGATTGTCCGATCCGCGCGCGTAAGGCGCGGCCGCGCGCTCGCGTGCAATCCGCTCGATCAGATCGAGGTTGACTACCGCATTGAGGGGGATCTGGCTCTCGGACACGACCTCCGGAGGGGCCTTCCCGGTCGTGTCCGCGAACAGCGTCAACGCGAGCAGCAGCGGGACACTCAGAAGCCGTTGGCGCACAACTCGCTCCTCGCGTCTCGACGCTGGTGATCGGCGTGAACCCGCCAAGTCTAGGGGCGGTTTGCCGGGATCGTTCACGGCTAAAGCCGTCGTATCATGTCGGACACTGACGGTAAAATCACTTTTCCTGCAGGTTTTTTGATGCACCCAAGCGCGAGCAAAGGACCTGAATGGCCTGTTGGCCCTGTTTCCGTGCCGAAAGAACCCCTGGGACGCCTTTTCCTTCGATTCCTGAGGTTTGGCGCGCTGGCTTGGGGCGGACCCGTCGCGCAAATCGCCATGATCCGCCAGGAGTTTGTGGACGAAGAACGCTGGGTGACTGGCGAGCAATTCAACCGGGCATTGGCCGTGTATCAGATATTGCCCGGACCCGAGGCCCACGAGCTCTGCGTATATTTCGGCATGCTGTCGCGCGGGCGAGCCGGAGGCGTCCTGGCCGGCCTGGGTTTCATGTTGCCCGGATTCGTTCTCATGTTCGCGCTGTCATGGGCCTACGTGCGCTACGGCTTGAAGGGCGACGCACTGTCTGCGGTATTCGCCGCAGTGCAGGTTGCAGTCGCGGCATTGATTGTGCGCGCCGTCATCCGGATCGGCGGACATGTGGTGACCGATCAATGGCTGTGGGTGATCGGCATCCTCGCGACCGCCGCGCAGCTGGTCGGCTTCCATTTCGGAGTCATCCTGATCGTCGCTGGCGTCCTGTACGTCCTCACGCGCCGGGCGCGCAAAGAACTTGCGTGGTTTGCCCTTGCGCTGGCTGGCGCCGCAATTGTCGCGCCGGTCATAGGGGGTCAGAGCCTTGCAGGTCTCGCCGCGTTGAGCAGCTCCGGCGACCTTGTCGAAACGGCATCCCGCAACGACGTTTCGTTGGCCACCCTGTTCTGGTCGGGACTCAAGGCAGGACTTCTGACCTTTGGGGGGGCGTACACGGTCATTCCGTTCCTCCAGCGAGACGCTGTCGCGCAAGGCGCGTGGATGAGCAACACCCAGTTCCTGGACGGCCTCGCGCTGTCGGGCCTGCTTCCTGCCCCGCTCATCATATTCGCCACATTCGTCGGCTATCTTGGCGGCGGCCCCTGGGGCGCAGTCGTGCTTACGCTCGGTATCTTCTTGCCGGCCTTCAGCTTCACGCTGGTCGGCCACGACGCGCTAGAACGCATGGTTCACGAGCCGCGCATTGCGTTATTCCTGGCGGGTGTCACCGCCGGCGTGGTGGGCTTGATCGCGGGCACGACAATTGCGCTTCTGACGACGAGCCTCACCAGCTTCGAAGCGCTTGTGCTTTTCGCCCTCGCGCTGGCAGCCCTGTTCGTGTCGAGCGCCCGGCTGGTCGTCCCGGCCCTGATCGGGGCCGCAGCAGTGTGGGGGCTGGCCCGGTTTTTCTTTCTGGGAAGCTAGGAGTCGTGATGCGCTACCTCGAACTTCGCTTCCCACCGCCGCTTGTCGGGGTAACTATCGGCGCAGTGATGTGGGTCGCCGCGTCACTTCCCCCGATTTGGCCGCCGTCATCGTTCGTTCATCTGTCGGCCGGCGTCATTCTTTTGGTAATTGGCGTCGCCATAGCTCTGAGCGCAGTCATTTCGTTTCGGCGGGCTCAGACAACCGTTAATCCGCTGAAGCCGGAAACCTCCACGTCGCTCGTCTCGACAGGGATCTTTGCAAGAACACGCAACCCGATGTATCTGGGCATGCTGATTGGACTGCTGGCTTGGGCCGTATATCTCGCGTTTCCACCGGCATTGCTTGGGCCGGTTGCGTTCGCCCTTTACATCACCCGCTTTCAGATAATTCCCGAGGAAAGGGTGATGCATTCATTGTTCGGCTCCGCGTTTTCGGAGTACTCGCGGAGGGTACGCCGATGGCTTTGAGGACACGCGCACAAGGCCGGTCTGACAGATACAACCGACGACGCCAGGGCACTTCTCCGGCTGTTCCGACCGAGCGCGCGCCGGACGCAATCGCGGATGTGCGCGCACTGATAGACGCCGCGAGCGCCGAAGATCGGGGCGCGATATTGCACCTAAGGTTCATGTGTACTGACGTTACAGTTGCCGCGATCATCGACGAGCCGGTCGTTGCTGCGGTCGATTGGAGCACGCCGCCAAGCCGGCTTTAGCTGGCCTTGCGCACGCATGCGGGATTGGTGACATGCCCTGCCGCTCTCCAATACGCAGAGTTGCCACGCTTGCGAACTCTCACCTGTAATGATATCTCTGCCGCGGGTGTCGGCGCTGTTCGGGCAGCGCCGATAGGATCAGGTTGGTCGGGCCGCCAACCGCCTTGGCGCTTTTAGGCGGTTAGATGACTGCGACACCCGCGACAGTTCGCATTTCCCTTCGCGCCGTCGCGCAACCTCACCTCATACATCACCGCTGCGGCTGGACCACGGAGCTGTCTACTCTGTATGCCGTCGGCGCCTGCGGGCGGACAGATCGCTGATGCGCGACCCAGCCAAAGGGCGACTGTGGATGATTATCGTCGCGCTCGTCTTCATGGTCGCGCTCACATTCCTTGCCGACCGTTTGATGTACGGGTAGACGTAGCGCAACGTGACGACACTGGTGCCGGCCTACCGCAGCAACGCTTCCTGGGAGAACTTCCTTGGTCGCGCTCCCGACTGGTACAAATGGCTGATCCTGTTCTTCCTGGTGATAAACCCCATCTTGCTTGCAAACGGGCCTCTCCTGGCGAGCTGGGCAATTCTCCTGGAGTTCATCTGCACGCTGATGATGGCGTTGCGGTGCTATCCGCTCCAGCCTGGCGGCCTGCTAGCCATTCAGGCAGTGCTGCTCGGACTCGTTACACCGGCCGGCATTCAGCAGGAGATCGAGACGGGCTTGCCCGTGATCCTGCTGCTGGTATTCATGGTCGCAGCGATCTATTTCCTGCGAGAGATGCTCGTGTACACCTTCACGAAGCTGCTCATACGCGTGCAGTCCAGGACCCTCCTGGCGTTCCTGTTCGTGTCGATAGGCGCACTGCTCTCCGCTTTCCTCGATGCATTGACGGTGCTGGCGGTAATCATCACGGTTGCCAGCGGATTCTATGCCGTCTATCACCGCGTGGCCTCCGGCAAGCCCCACCACGAAGCGATGCATGACGCTGCTGCAGACGATGACATCCGTGAAATCCATCGACTGGATCTCGATCATTTCCGGGCGCACCTGAGAGGCCTGCTGATGCACGGCGCCGTCGGAACGACGATCGGCGGTGTCTGCACGCTGGTCGGAGAGCCTCAGAATCTCCTCATCGGCAGGGAAGCGGGCTGGGAGTTCATTCGCTTCGCTGTCGAGATGGCACCCGTCACGATTCCCGCAATGGTCGCCGGTCTCGCGACCTGCCTGATGGTCGAGCGATTCGCCTGGTTTGGTTACGGTTCGGCCATGCCTCCAACCGTGCGCCAGGCGCTGGTGGAGTTCGAGCAGCGTGAAGCGGAGCAGATGACATCACGACACAGGCAAGTTCTCGTAGTGCAGGCCATAGTCGCCGTTTTACTGGTCGTCGCCCTGGCGTTGCACGTCGCCGAGATCGGCGTCATCGGCCTCGGAATCATCGTGCTTGCAACGGCGTTCACGGGCGTCGTGGAAGAGGACCGCATTGGCAAGGCCTTTGAAGCCGCGTTGCCATTCACGGCCCTCCTGGTCGTGTTTTTTGCGATCGTGGGCATGATTCATCAGCAGCACCTGTTTGCGCCTTTTCTTGCCTGGGTACTGGGTCTCGCCCCGGATGACCAGCCCATAGCCCTCTTCGGGGCCGCTGGACTGTTATCGATCGTCAGTGACAACGTTTTCGTCGCGACGATCTACATCACGCAAATCAAGGAGGCCCTGGAGGCAGGCGCGATCTCCTCCGAGCAGTTCGATGCGATGGCCGTCGCAATAAACACGGGCACCAACATCCCGAGCATCGCGACGCCGAACGGCCAGGCAGCGTTTCTCTTCCTTTTGACTTCCGGCATTGCGCCGCTCATTCGCCTGTCATACTTCCGGATGGTCTGGATGGCATTGCCCTACTTCGTCACGATGACCGCTGCCGCCAGTTTCGGAGTGATCCTTCTGCTTTGACCTGGGCACCAGATCAGCGTCGACGGTTCTTGTTGACGATGGCAACAAGTATCAGGAGGAATGCCAGAAACCGGACGATGTAGATGGATGGGTTACCTTCGTCCGGTCGTTCGATGAAAAGCACGCTGATCCGGTTTATACCCTCGATCAGAAACGCAGCGCTGAACGCCAGGAAGAGCACATCGCGCGTCTGACGCCAGAACTTGAGGAAGAATGCGGCCGCGATCAAGGACGTCGTGGCGATCACACCCAGCAGAAAGCCCTGAAAAGTGATCATGTTTCAGTCGCTCTCCCAGACCAGGCCGTAGATGAGCACCAGCATCGACACCGCCGCCGTCGACAGTCGCCACGTGTAGATACTGATTTCTGTCCAGATGGCCAGATCGAGGAAAAGCAGGGCGTTCGAGATTGTCAGGCCAATGAAGCACAGTCCGCTCCACAACAGGAGCTTTTGCCTCACTCTGGCGTAACCCTGCAGAAGCAACAGCGCGCACAACGCCGTGACTACGATGCCGAGGACGTAAACCGCTGCAGCCATGCTATTTGTCCTTCTTGATCTCGAATGCCCGGGCAAATTCCAGGACTGAACGCGGCGCCTTCGAGTGAATGAACATCGCGACCGAGGTAAGGCGGCTCGCGTAAGCTCGGTCGATTTCCAGCATCAGCTGGCCGGTTGCATCCCACGCAGGGTCGTACTCGTATTCACCGGCGGCCGGGTCGGAGCGCGCCCTGACGAGCTTGCGCTGCTCGAGGTCCCTGAGGATCTGCATCGCCTGTCCCGGCGACACGTAGAGCCGTCTGGCGACCTGAACTACAGTCCACCGCTCTGCTGGTTGCGTGTACAGCAAGAGCAGCGCTTCGAGGTGAGGCACTGTGTCAATCTGCTCTGCAATGAATTGCAAAACGTCTTGTGGAATGTCCGGAGCCCTGGCGATCTTTCAGTTCTCCACGTCGTAATGGAAACGTACCAAAGTCTGAACGGTGTCAGGGGCGAATGTGCCAGCCTTCGTTGGCGCGCCAGGACGCCGAACAGGGCGAAGCGGCCCCTACCGTACCCGATGCGGCAGTTGCGCGCGGAGGCTGCCCATCTGAGCTTCGAGGTCGTGGATCCGGTCGATAAGCGAGATGACCAATGCCACCCCGTGCGGCTCGAGATCGAAGCTCACGCGCAGTCGACATGCCGCACGGACGGTCGGGAGACATTGTCCTGGGAATACCCAGTGTGACGACTCCGGATTGACCGGCGCGATGGCGCCATACTCGACGAGTTCCCGCAGCTCTTCTACCGACGACCCGGACAGGTCGACGAGTTCAGACAACGAAAACTCGCACTCCTCGGTAAGCCACTGTGCTTCCGCATGTTCAGCTTTCACTTTTCAGCTCCTCTTGAAGCCGCCCGCGCGGATTGAATGTCGAGCCGCGGGCGAGCTCCCTGAACAACTCACGTTCACGTTCGCTCGTCGAGGCAGGCACGACAATATGCACGAGGGCGTAAAGATCGCCTTCCGCTCCGCGCGGTCTGGGCAGGCCGCGCTTCGCGAGCCGTAACTGCTGCCCGGCCCGGGCGTTCGGCGGCACTTTCAGATGGACCGGCCCGGCCAGCGTCGGGACCTCTACGGTCGCGCCCAACACCGCTTCCCAGGGTGCCAGGGGCAGGTCAAAGTACAAGTCGTGCCCGTTCACGCGAAACAGCGGGTGCGGACGGACCACGATATCGAGGTACAGATCGCCGTCACGACCGCCGTGTAATCCTTTGCCGCCCCTGCCGGGCAGACGCAATCTTTGGCCGTGGGTTGCGCCCCGGGGAATGCGCACCTTGAATGTACGTGGCACGCGGCGAAGAAGTCCTTCTGCGTCGCGCTCGGGCACCGTCAGATTCAGCTCTACCTCGGTGCCACCATACGCTTCCTGCAACGAGATGTTGGCTGTGACCTCGTAATCCTGGCCTGGCATCCGGAACTGCCCCGTCCGTTGCCCCGGACGATGCCGGCCCGCCGCCATCCCCGCGAACAGATCCGCCAGATCCACGTCCTCAAAGGAAAATTGCTCGTCTCCGAACTGCGTGCCCCAGTCTGGAGGCGGCTGGAAATCCTCTCCTGGCCGGTGGGTTCCGAGCTGGTCGTAGGCAGCACGCTTCTCAGGACTCCTGAGAGCCTCGTACGCTTCGGCGATCTTCTTGAATTTCTCCTCCCCGGCGGGGTCCTTGGAAACGTCCGGGTGGTACTTGTGCGCGAGCTTGCGGTAAGCCTTCTTGATCTCCTCGCTGCTCGCATTCCGCTGAACGCCCAGGATGGCGTAGTAGTCCTCGTACTTCATCTAACTTCCCTTGCACACCATGTCGCTCAAGCGCGTGCGTAATCTTGCACCGAAAGTAGCTGGCATCGTTGCCCCGGAATTCTACAAACGCTTCGCGGCTAAGATCCAAATAATCAGGCAGGCAGGGCAATGCCTTCCGCCCGGACCACGCGTAGCAGCGCCTCCTCGAGCAAGGCACGGGCGTTGCCGGTCACCTCCTTCAAGTAGTGATGCAGCGCGGCGTCGGCCGGCGTGCGGCTTTCGCACTCCGCGCTGTAGGTCTCGAAGTTGCCGAGTTGGACCAGCAGCTCGGCGATGTGATGGGGGCACTCGCAACTCAGGACGACGGACGCCAGGGAGATCTCGGCGAGTGTCTTGTTGTCGAATCGCCGAGGCGCTGCCGGGTCGATCTCCGGCAACGGATCGGGGACGCGTGACCGGCCTGCCTCGGGTGCCAGCCGACAGAGCGATTCCAGTTCGTCGACGTCCACGGGCGCGTGCACCAGGCTGCAACCCATGGCGCGCAGCTCCTGGCCGATGCGCTGCGTGCCAAAACCGTATTCGACGATGATCCTGCGCGGTCCGACCTGCCGGGCCAACGCACGAATGGACGGCGCCGATTCGCCATTCAGGGTCGGTAACGCCACGAGCAGGACATCGGCGCCCGCGCCTTTCAGCGCTTCGACGGCACCGTCGAGCACGGGAGTTGCAGCCACGATCTGCAGCGCGGGCAAGTGGAAACCCTGCACGCGTACGGCCAGCGCTTCTCCGACGACCGCCACACGCACCGGCGACATGGCGCCGGCGCCTGCCGAACCGGATGCACGCGCGACCTTGGCGAGCATCGATTGCAGGCTGTCGAGGTCGAGCGCCGCGATCGAGCCGATGGCATGTCCCGAATCGACCAGCCGCTTGATGACCGTGAGCCGGGCCACGTCTTCCGGTGAGTACTGGCGCTGCCCCGTAGCACTCTGGCGCGGCCCGACGATCCTGTACCGGCGCTCCCAGACGCGCAGCGTCTGCACCGGGATCCCCGTGAGTCGGGCCACGGCGCCGCTGCGATACACGGCCCGGCTTGCTGCATTCGAGTCGCTGCTTGACATGATTCCTCGCCCCGGTGAACTGTATTTGTACTCAATTTAACACGAGATTGGGCGCTCACACACGCTCTTTTACTGTACATTCTCGTTTCAACAACAGTTCACGCACCTTCAACTTCGAGGACATTTCATGAACAAGCTGATTTCCGCCGTAGCCGTTTCCCTATGCGTAGTTTCCGCGGCCAACGCCAAGGACATCGTCGACACCGCCGTTTCCGCCGGGAGCTTCAACACGCTCGCAGCGGCCCTGCAGGCTGCCGATCTGGTCGACACGCTGAAGGGCCAGGGCCCGTTCACCGTGTTTGCCCCGACCGATGCCGCCTTTGCAAAGATCCCGAAGGCAGATCTTGATGCACTGCTCGCCGACAAGGCCAAGCTGTCGTCGGTCCTCACCTATCACGTGGTTCCGGGCAAGGTGATGTCCAAGGACGTCAAGGCAGGCAAGGTCAAGACTGTCGAGGGCTCGTCGCTGACCGTGAGCACCATGGGTGGCGTCAAAGTCGACACTGCCAACGTCACCGCCGTCGACATCGTTGCCGACAATGGCGTGATCCACGTGATCGATACCGTGGTGATGCCCAACTGAGCTGCGGACAGCGCCCGCGCAAGCGGGCGCTGTCACCTGAGCGGCTCAGAACGCATCCATCAAGCGTTCGCCCTCGGGGGTAGCGTGAATCGGAATGTCGAGCCCTCGCCTTCCCGGGATTCCACGGTCACGTCTCCGCCATGAGCGTCGGTGAAGGTCTTGACGATGGCGAGGCCCAATCCCATGCCGCCGGCATCAACGGAATCCGTTTCACCCTTCTCGAAGATTCTGCCAAGGATCTCCTTCGGAATTCCGGCGCCATTGTCTTTGACCCAGCACTCGATGGCATGGTTAGCGTCCAGTTCGCGTGCACCAATGACCACGTCGCCGCCCGGCGTATAGCGGATAGCATTGGCGACGAGGTTCTGCAGGACCCGCTTGAGCAAGGCGGCATCGGCAAAGATGACCAGTTCGTACGGCACCTGGTTGGCAAGCCGAGTGCCGGCCGCGTGGGCAACTGGCTGAAGTTCCTCGAGCAGCGCCTCGACGAGCGGCCACAGATCAAACGCCCGCCTTGCGATCGTGATGCCTGCGTCTGACTCGACATTCGCGTTCTCCTCCAGGACCTTGTGCACCAGTTCCTCGAGTTGTCGCGCGCTCCGCCGCAGGACCTTGAGCATTTGTACCGACTCTGGCCCGTAGCCTTGCTGCGGCAATGTCTTCTCGAGGACCCGCCCTGCGAGTGAGATCGCAAACAGGGGCGTGCGCAGGTCGTGCGCGACGAACGCGAGATAGGCCTGCCTGCGTTCTTGCACTTCGAGGGCGCGCTGCGTCGCATAGGCCTGCAGGGCGGTGCCGATCGCACCGTCGAATACGCGGTTGATGATATGAAATGGCAGGCCCTGCAGCACGACGGCCCGGTCATCGGCCAGATCGTGAATGCATCCCCGCAGGATGTTGTACTCGGCGACGACTTCCTCGATGTCGAATGCGTCCTTCAGGCGCTGGAGGCCATGAACCGCCGCGCTCGTATCCTGCAATTCTTCCGGAATCGTCCGGTCACGGCCCGATTCGAACGCGGCCGCGAGCTCATCCAGCAAACCGGGAATGTGGTCATTGAGCGTCGGAGTATCGAGGTGACGTGCGGATGGAAGCGCACGTACCTGTCGGCGCCAGTCCGACAACAAGGTCTCGCGCTCGCTCCTGACGAGCGCCCCCAGTGTGGCCAAATCTTGTGGCCTCACGGAAGGGCTCGTGGCCAGTGCGCGAAATTTTCCGTCAGCCTCTCCCAGACATCGCAATCCGGCTGTAGGTAACGGGGCCTTTCTGCGTTGCAGCCCGCTCCACTTTTTCTTGCACCTGCACGCTCTTGTTCAGTGCCCGGAGCAAGGGCGCAGTCGTGGGTGGGGATTCCGCTGCGGGATTTCTGGCCTCCGAACCCATCACCTCACCTCCACTCGTGGACTAGCCCATGTTACCGATGTCTTGGGTATGAATGCTCACCTGTGTGACGGCCTGAGACCGGGCCGGTCGTATCGCACGAGCGTTGCTGTTGTCGATCCTGTCAAAAGTTGTCAGTTTACGGAGCTTGGGGAGGCAAGAGCCGCGATACCAGCCGCACAGGAGGCCGCCAATGACCGTCAATCCCGCCGACTATCTGGTGCATTTCTCGAACGTCCTGCTACTCGTGTCCTACTCGGTTCGGGACATGCTGTGGCTGCGCTGGTTTGCCGTCGCCGCCGCGATCACCAACATTCCGTACTTCCTGCTGCAGCGTGACGTGTTATGGCCACCGATCCTGTGGGCGGCAGTTTTTACCGGCATAAACCTCGTACAAATCGCGAGGCTTTACCTGGCTCGACGCCCGGTGGTCCTGTCAGCGGACGAGCAGACGCTCTACGACATGGCATTTCGGGCCATCCGCCCGCGCGAATTCGTTTCGCTCCTGATGACAGGAGCGTGGCGCGATCTCGCAGCCGGCGAAACCCTCCTCGCTGAGGGAACCCCGGTCGCGTCGATCTGTATCCCGATTCGCGGGAACGTGAGCGTCAGCCGGGGTGGCCGGGCCGTCGCTACCATGCCACCGGGCAAGATCATCGGCACCGCCTTGGCGCTCTCGGGCGATCCTTCCCCGATTACTGCGCAGCTGGAGGAAAGCGGCCGCGGCATGTGCTGGCGGCTTCACGACCTGCGCTCGTTCCTTGACCGCCGGCCTGACCTTCGCGTCGCCCTGCAATCACTCGTCAGCCGCGACCTTGCCGCTAAGGTGGAACAGCTGGTTACGAAGTGACCCGGAGGTCGCTGGACTGCACCTCACCGTATCGGACTCAATGGTGCGCCGAATTCCGGTAATGTTCTGCCAGGAGATCGATGCCGAAGTCGCCGTCAAAATCGCGCCAGACCGCGTGAACGTGATTGGCATCGTTCTGCGTGTTGTCGTATTCGATCAAGAATGTTGGTCCCTGCAGTCGGTAGTAATGCGGCTCCCCTCGTAGGAGTCCGCCCATCCACGCAAAACGGATGCGATCGAGGCCTGCATCGCGGAGCCGAGCGAGGCGCGCCTCGGCCACGGCCCTCGGCTGGGCACCCGCATACTCGTCGATTATCGCGAGCAGCAAGCCGCGCTGCTCGGCGGCGAGATCACGGAACTGGACGCCACGCTCTTCCAGCATTGCGGCCTTCCGCTGGTGCCCCGAGAAGATGTCCGGTGGCGCCGCGGCGCTGACGATTGCTTGTGCACGTTGCGCTCCTGAGAGGCTTTCGAGCAGCGCACGCGCCAGGTCCTGCTCGGCCGCAAGCACGCGGGTATGCGGCCGCGAGCCTACTGGGCACGGCGTCCGGGTTGCTGCCGAAGAACTGCGGTGTCGGCGCAACTGATTGCCCCCGCACGAAGGTCCAGTTAAGCGAGATGTGGTGGCCCTCGAAGCGCCAGCCCCACGTGCCATCCGCCGCAGGCTCACCGAAGATGGAGACATAGTAGAGATCGGGATCGCGCCTGAGCGGGTCCTGCTCGATCTCGGCGAGAACGACCTCCAGCTGCCGGACCTTCTCTGCCTTGGTATAGCCCTTCTCGCTCAACCCCGCGCGCAACAGGTCCATGGCCGCGCTGCGTTGCCGGGCGGACATCGCCTTCAAGGGCAACCCGGCGCGCGGTTTCGGCACAAAGTGCCAGTTGAAGCGTTCCTCACTGTCAAACGCAAACGAGGCCTTGGCCCGAGCGGCATCGTCCAGTGCGGCGAGGAAGGCGCTCGCCGCCTGTGCTACGCGAGCGGTTGACGAATCGTCCGCTGCTGAGCCGGGCGCGTCAGCTGCAAGTCCGACAAGCAGCACGAGAGCCAAAGTGAGATTCTTGACCATCACTTGACCTCCCCAGCCAGCTCAGGGCCTCCGGACGGGAACGGAAGGCTACCATCGAGGACAATTCTGCGCGCCTGCACGCTTGAGTTCACCGCGGCTCTATCTGAAGGAACAATACGTTCTGCGACCTATCGACGCCAGAACTGCCTTGGTCCGCGGACAGTCGACCGAGGCAGGAGCGGCGCGGCAAATCCTCCGCCAAGACACCGACACGCGGATTCTTAGTAGCAGGCGCTTCCGGCGCTGCGCTGCGAAGCGTGCCGTCCGTCAAACTCTGAAAATACCCGAGCCCGTTATGTATCAAGCCTTACGTGGATTGAAGCTTGCGCTATAACGTGGTTACGGGCCATGAGCGGCCCCTAGCCGAAAACGCACCTCCGTCGCGAGACGGAGTCGCAAAGCCACAGGTCTGGCGACATCCGTCGATTCAGACAGCTGGGTTCCCGAAATAGCTGCAGCGTCCGCCGTCGAGTGAGCTTGGGCTCGCTAGCCGGACACTCGTAACTTCGTAGGGAGGATCCGATCATGAGACCAAGCATCGGGCGATTCACGAGCTACCTGACCGCCATGGGAGCGAGCCTGCTGTTGTCGGCACCGGCGTTTGCCGCCAAGGATGCCATCTACCCTTCAGTCGCTAGCGCCACTGTGAGCGGCGCCACAGTAGATGCCTCGACTTCGCTGGTCGCCGGAGCTGATGGCGACATCACCCTGGACGAGGCGATCTTCGAAGGACAGGAAGCCGTTGTCACGGCAACCTGGAGCGTCAAGGATAATTCCGGTCCTGGGACGGCGACCAATTGGACCAGTTCCCGCGGCGTCACTTTCACGACTTCGACGACCCAAAAGCCTCCGGGTGCGTCCGACATCGCCGTAACGTCCATTTCATCGTGCACTCTGGCATCAAAATTGGCCACGTGCAGCCGAACGATCAGCTTTACGGCACCGGCAACGCCGGGCAACTATGAAATCCAGGTCAAGGTGGAGAACAACAATCTTCCGACCGCTAACACCGGCCATCTTGGTAGGTTCCTGGCAGTTAACTTCAGTGTTGCGGAACAGGTGGTCGTGCTCGAGACGAAGCTTACCGTCGACAAGCAGTGCTTCCTGTTGAACGCAGGGGAACGCAACTTCACGGCGACTTTGACCGAGCTCGCCAGTGGCTTAGCGATCGGCGGTGCAGGCATCGATTTCTACATCGATCCTCCGAGCGACTCGATCGGCAGTGCGACGACCGTAGCGTTTGGCCTTGCGACGTTCGGCTACAACGTCAATGGTCTGGCCGTTGGCGACCACAACCTGTACGCGGAATATGCCGGTGACAGCGGGTATAGCCCGTCGAACGACAGCAATATCCTGGGCATCAGTTATCTGTTCGTCGGCTTCCAGCCGCCGATCAATCCGGAAGGCAATAGCGTGTTCGGCAACGGCCGGGTAATACCGATAAAGATCAAGCTCGCGGATGCCAATGGCGTGCCGGTCGCAGATGCCTCGCCGACCGTGTGGTTGTACCAGTACTCGGAAGGCACGGGCCTTGGTGAGGTCATCGAGCAAGCGACGTCGGTTTCGTCCGCAGACAGCGGAAACATGATGCGGTATGACGCGGACGCGGGTCAGTACATTTACAACTGGGATCTCAGCGAGCTAATCAACGGCACGTATGCCGTGGTCGTGGACGTCGGCGACAGCGCCGCGTGCAGCCAGGGACCCCACTACGCGGTAATCACAGTATCGAAGAAGGGAAAGAAGTAGCTCACATTGGGGGTGCAGTGAGCTTGGGGCGGGACATTCCCGCCCTTTTTTTTGGATCGTGAACACGCCTGATAGACAAAAGAAGTTGCTGGGCTAGCGGCGGTCGCCGCCTTGATCGCGAGGCAGGCGCACCGTGAAGACGATTTCCTGATTTCCGGACCGCGCGTCTATCTCGCCGCCATGAGCCTTTACGATTTCGCGCACGATAAACAGCCCGAGACCGAGACCGTCGTCGACTTGCGCTCTGCTCTCGAGGGACGGGCCGCGCTGGAGCGGTTCGAACATCTGGTTCAGAGTAGATTGGTCGATGCTGGGACCGGCGTTTCTCACTTCGAAGCGAACGTAGTTCTCCTCGCCGGTGACCGTGACATGGACGGGCAGGTGGGGTACGCCGTATTTGATCGCATTGACGACCAAGTTTCCGAGAACCCGTTGCAGGCGCAATCCATCCCAGCGGCCGCGAGCATCGCCCGTCACCTCCAAGTCTAGCTGGCGTTCGGGATATATCGCACGCAACGCCTCCACTTCAAGGGCAAATATAGACGCCAAGTCGACATGGCTCGGGTGGACAAGGATACCGACACCCAGCGTGGTTCGATTGAAGTCCACCAAGTCGTCCAGAAGTGCATGCATCTGCTTGCCGCCGCTGATCAGACGGGATGCAGCTTTCGATATCTCTGCTCCTGAGTTAAGCCGCGCGAGATATGCCGCGGTGTTCGTGATGGTCATCAACGGACTGCGCATGTCGTGTCCAAGCATTCCTAGAAACAGGTTGCGCGACTGATCGACGTGCGCACTGAAAAAAGCGATCGATTCTGCCAGGGCCTGGTCGATGGCCTCGTTGAACCGGATGATGTCCTCCAGATGCGGGGCATCAGGCTGGCAGGCGTCCATCCATAGACGCATCACGCTGGCGCGCAGGGCGCGGAACTCGGACGTCAGTTGCTTGATATCAAAGCCACTGCACGCCCGTAGGAAGCCATGCGTTTCTGCCGACGTCTCGGGGGCCTCGAAAAGTTTGGGAGCGAGCCCCATTGATTTGGCGAGCTTGGGCTTCCTTGGTCTGTGAGGTCTCCAGGTCCTTTACTACGGCTTGGAGAATCTCTCGCGCGTGGTCGCGCAACTGCAACGGCGTCATGCTCGCTGCAGCCGATACATGGGTGGCAGCAAACGTTTCCCATTGCGACAGGATGTGGTCCAGGTCGCGTACAATGAACTGAGCCAGGCGCATTTCTGGGATCTCCTTCCCTGCTGTAGCGTGCTGGTCGCTCGCGCTACGCGGGATCCTCAACTTGTCGCGCGAGAACGCTCCGGATCACGAGCCCCTGGCGCTAAAGTCAGGTGTCGCCGCGGACAACAACTCTTTTAGAGCTTGCGGGTCCACCGGCTTGACCATGTGCCGGTCGAACCCTGCCTCCTCCGACTGTTGCTTGGCGTCGGATCTGCCCCCAGCCAGTAACGGCGATTACGACCATGTGCTTGCCCCACGCCTGTTGTCTTATCTGGCGGCAAACCTCGTAGCCATTTACCTTCGGCAGGCCGATGTCGAGCAGAACGACATGGGGCAGGAACTCCGCCGCCGCTTCGATGGCTTCACTGCCGTCGTGTGCGGTGCGGACGTCGTTGCCCATCAGCCCAAGCATCATCGCCAAGCTCGACGCAGCATCTTTGTTGTCGTCCACCACCAGGATGCGGAGTCGGGTAGACCCGGCCGCCTTGATGGTGTCGACGGAGTTTTGCCCGACATGCTGCTCTCCAACGGCAATCGGCAAGCGAACCACGAACTTGCTGCCCTTTCCCAATCCCTCGCTGCGCGCCTCGACCAGACCGCCATGCAATTCAACCAACTTCTTGACCAGATGCAGGCCAATGCCCAGTCCACCCTGAGACCTCTCCGACGCTCGGTCCACCTGCGAAAACAGGTCAAATAGCGTGGGCAGTTGACCGGCATCAACGCCGATGCCGGTGTCCTTGACCGACACCACCACCTCGCTCCCCTGTCGCGTCGCGTCCAACTGGATGTGACCGGGCCGGTCGCTGTACTTGGCGGCGTTGTTGAGGAGGTTCATGAACACCTGAGCAAGCCGAGTGGAGTCGGCATCGACGATGACGGCGTCTTTGGGGAGCGTAATGGTGAGCTTGTGACGCATTTGCTCGATGAGCGGGCGACTCGCCTCCACCGCGCTGCCCACGACCGCCGCCAGCTGTACCCGTTGCCTGCGAAGTTCGATCCGGCCCCGACTGATGCGGCTCACATCCATCAGATCATCCACCAGACGCACCATCTGCTCAAGTTGCCGCTCCATCATGCTGCGGGCTTGTTCGACGGCTGCGGCGTCGTTACCGGCGAGCTTTATCACATGCAAGCCGTTTCGGATCGGAGCCAGCGGATTGCGCAGCTCGTGGGCAAGCGTGGCGAGGAACTCATCTTTCTTGCGGTCGGTCTCTTTCAGCGCCTGCTCGGCCAGTCGCAATCGGGTCGAGTTGAAGTAGTAGCACACCACCCCATACCGCCCGTCAGGCAGGGTGATGCGGTGGATCTCCCATTCGTAGCCCTCGGTCTGGTCGACGTCAGCACGATTGCTCAGGAAATCCGCAGAACGGTACGGCTCGCCGGTATCGAGGGTACGCCGGAAGATAGCGATGCAGTCGGCGGCGATTGGCTCCGGCCAGAGGATCCGCATTACCTCCTCGAAGGGCCGCCCGATCAGCGGACGGACGTTCGCGAATGTGCTCTGCTGCGAGCCTGCGTTGACGGAAGCAATGCGGAAGTCGGCGTCCACGAGGTAGATGCCGAACGGGCAACTTTCGACCAAAGTTGCGAGTGTCCGCTGACTATTCTCCCGCTCTCGTTCGAGCAGCCGCTCATGGGTGATCTCTTGTACGATCGCTCCAACACCGGAAGGCTTCCCGTCCGGCGCCTTGATCGGAAACCAACTCTCCCGCCAGCACCTTTTGATGCCCGGGGCTTTTGGTGTCTCGCCCTCGATCAAGAAGTCGGGGACCGCCACACCCTCATCCATTACCTTGCGGAACAGAGTTTCCGCGGGCTCATGCAGGTCGGGGACGATCTCAGCCACGGTTCTGCCGATGTGAGCCTCGGCGGGAACTCCGTTCATCTCGGCCAGCGGCCCGTTGATGTGCCGATAGCGCATGTCGGTGTCGAACACAACGATCCCCACCGGGGCCGAGGCGACGAGACTGTCCAGGGTAGCCGAAATTTGTTCCCGCTCCGCTTCGGCCTGCTTGCGTGCGGTCAAGTCTTCGATGTACAGGATGACCCCACCAGGCTCGCCGGCAGCCATGTGCCATGGGCGAACTTCCCATCGCAGCCAGTGCGCTGTGCCGTCGCGCCCGTCGAAGCGGTCCTCGTCACCCGAGACAACTTCGCCCGCCAGCGCCCGCCGATGGATGTCCTGCCAGCGGTCCGGGACATAGGGGAATACCTCGTAGTGCGACCGTCCTACAATGTCTTGTGAACCCGATGTGAAGTGGGACCGCCATCGACGGTTGGCGTACACGTATTGCATGCCCCGATCCAGGACGGCGATGGCCGTCGGGGCATGGTCAAGACACGCCAGTAGCCGTTCGTCACTGGACTGGGCCTCCTGCTTGGCCTCCTTGCGATCGGTAGTTTCCGAGTGTGCGGTCACTGGCGGCGAGTCTAGGACATTTAAGCTCAACCGCAAGCCATGAGGCCGACTTGAAGTAATGCGGATACCCCTTTCGGGGAATACCGGCTCGGGCGGGAAAGGCCTAGCTTGATTTCGTCCCGGTCCCAGGTTCCGACGAAAGCTATCTTGGATCGATCAGGGGGTGACGGATGGCTCAGCGTCCTGGATCTGTGGGCCGGGGCACCATCCTCGGCTACCGACTTTAGACCCCCCATGGCGCGGCCAACTGCCGCATCCGCGCGCGTATGTTCGACGTCTTGAAAGTTCTTGGGGATGACCACACATCCGCTCGGCGGTCAGTACCGCTTGGAGGTTCGCAATGGACATCTGGGTTCCCCGGTTGGCCGTTACGCTCAGGTGGCTGGCTGTTCTGTGGATGGTTGTTTGGGCGGTGTACGTTGCGTTTTGGGGCGGCGGGCGCTTGGCCACCGTCGAAGGCATGGCGACTGCGTTGGCGGCGCTATTGATTCCCGCTGTTCTGGCGTGGGGACTTTCGTGGGGTCTGGAGCGCCTATCCTGACGGGCGGTGAGCATAGCGAGTTCGGGTGCCAGGACACCCAGATATCGGGGCTTCTTTAGACCGGCGTAAGAAACACCGGAAACCGGTAAGCGAGGGCGACGAGCGCACCTATCGCCGCGCCGATGACGCCCCAGAACAGTAGCCGCCACAGATCACCGCGTGTCGAAGCGGGCTCGACGCGCCCCAGATTGATCACCGTGGCGCATGTCATACCGCCTAGCAGCCCGATGCCCGCAAACACGACAAAATTGAACATCAGGACCATTAGTCGCCGATCAAGAACCGTCGACCAGTGGTGATACCAGCGGTTTGACGTCCGTCGAATCTCACGCCTACGAATTTGTAGGCCGCCATCCCATATTCATTTAAGTAGCTTTGCGCGCATCTTGTTGGGAACCAATGACGGAGGAAGCCGTGGCAGAGACTGTGGGAGACGTCCTCGGCGCACCAGAATCCTGGCCGCACTACGGTCTCGACAGTGATCGCAAGCGGGCGGACGGCACCCTACCGACAAAAGCCGACATGAGCGATGCAATCATTACTGCGGTGAACGTGCACGGCAATACTCTTTCAATTTCCACCTCCTGTGCGCGGTGCGGCATTACATCATCGGTGTTTTTTATCGACGATCCCGACCTGCGGAGGCGCCTTGTTCGCGTCCTGACAGTCGGCATGCGCGTAGATCAAGCGGTCGCCGCGTCAATTTGAGAATGCCCCGATTGGTAACGATTTTTGTCGCCGACTCTTGCTCGAATAGTCGCGCGCAGTGCGGCTCACGTCGTTGATCCCTTCGCGCCATTAACCCCTCACGATGCGGAAGGCAGGATGCCAAAAAGGAGAAGTGATCATGGACGATTGGGAACGGGGAATTCAGGCGGTGCGGTACAACCGTCACGTGGCCTGGGAAGTGACAATTAACGCCCACGGCATCAAATCGCTTAAAGCTGGCCTTTCGCCCCAAATGCACAATCAGCTTCACTCATTCCTTGAAAACGACCGCCCGGAAATTCGATGGGCATACGATGAAGCGAGCTGCGATGCATATCTCATTAAGCATCTAACCGGCGATCTCTATTCCTGGTGGATCTGGAGCGAAATACAGGATGCCGAAGAATTCAAGCGGTTGATCGAAGCCCATGAAGAACTACGCGGCCAACCACTCAACGAGCAGAGGGCCAACGATATGTATACAACCGCGACGAACCGACCGCCGTAGCAAGCAAATTCAGCGCCGATCGGCGTATGCTCGTGTCGCCGCGAGGGAATTAAACATGATCAATCGCCGCAGTTTCGTCCGGTCGTCGCTCGCAGCCGCAGTTGCCTGTGCGCTGCCGACGCAACGCCTCTATGCACTTGATCAGGCCGCCTCTCAGGCCGCGGGTGGCCTCGCCGCTGTCAAGCTCGACGGATCGGCGACGGTCATCGAACAGGCGGCGGTCGCCGAGCTCAAGGCCAGCCTGCGCGGACCGCTCCTTCTCGCGGGAGACGCGGGCTACGACTCGGCCCGCCGGATCCTGCACCCGCAGTTCGACAAGCACCCGGCGCTCATTGTGCAGCCGAGCGGAGCGACGGATGTTCGGAACGCGGTCAGCTTCGCGCGCGAGCGCGAGCTGCTGCTTGCGGTGAAATGCGGCGGGCACAGCTTCTCCGGCAAGTCCACCTGCAACGGCGGCCTGCAGATCGACCTGTCGCGGATGCGCGGGGTCCGGGTCGATCCCGCCGCGCGCCGCGCTTACGTCGAGGGCGGCAGCCTCCTCGGCGAGCTCGATCATGAAACGATGGCTCACGGCCTCGTCACGACCGCAGGCACCGTGTCCCATACCGGGGTTGGCGGCCTCACGCTCGGCGGTGGCTTCGGTCGCGTCGCGCGGCGCTTCGGGCTCGCGCTCGACAACGTGAAGTCCGTGGACATCGTGACAGCCGACGGGGAACTGCGCCATGCCAGCGCGAAAGAGAACCCCGACCTGTATTGGGCAGTGCGGGGAGGCGGCGGCAATTTCGGCATCGTCACGGGCTTTGAGTTCGGCCTGCACCCGATGCAGCGGCAGATCATCGGTGGCAACCTGGTCTTCCCGATCGGACGGGCCCGCGAGTTGCTCGAGTTCTACGGAGAGTACAGCCATACCGTGCCCGAGGGCATGTACGTCGACGCCGAGATGAACTTCCCGAGTGGCGGCAAGCCCGGCACGTTCGCAATCCAAACGACGTATTCCGGGCCGCCCGCCAATGCGGAGCGGGTGCTGGCACCGCTGCGGAAGCTGGGCACGCCTCTCGACGACAGCATCAAGGCGCAGGATTACGTCGCGATCCAGCGCAGCGCGGACTATACCGATGCGCGCAACAGCGGCGAGTACCTCAAGGCCGGTTTCATCGTCGGCTTCCCCGCAGGCCTGGTGGATGCCGTCCTCGACGGATTCCAGCCGGACCCTGCCCGAGGCACCGCCTTCTTCACCCAGCAGGGCGGCGGCGCCATCGGCCGCGTCCCGCCGGATGCCACGGCATTCCCCCATCGCCGCCCCACGGTCGAGATCTTCGCCCTCGTATCCTGGGATCTCGGCGCCGACGGGAAGCGTCACGTCGACTACGTCAAGGGCTACTGGTCGAAGCTGCTGAAGTTCACGGACGGGTACTACACGAACGAGGTGGCTGATGAGCACCAGCCGCACATCGACGAGAACTACCGCGGCAACATCCAGCGGCTGCGGGAGCTCAAGCGCCGCTACGACCCCGCGAACCTGTTTCGGCTGAACGCAAACATACTGCCCGCGTAGACGACGGTCAGCGCGCCCGCTTCGAGCCAACCCGACATCAGAATACCTGGCGCGCCGCGATCTTCTCCATTGCTGCGTGGCTTCGGTTTGTTGCCTCACGTATACGTTTGGCAACCCCGGTTAGCCAGTCGATGTCTCGTGGTCCGCGCACTGATTTGGGGCGACTATCGGTCGTTGGCAGGAAGAATCTGAAATGACCATCCGCAATTTCTAACCAGCCATGAGCCGCTTCGTTGCGCTCGCCAGTGAGTGCTATTGCCTCTGCGATCGCGTCCATCGCTTCATCAAATAAGGCTTTGGGTATCCGGCTGCTTTTCGACTCTATGACCCGCCTCAGCGCCGGGGCGATTTGCTTCATTCCGGAATTGTGATGCTTTTGCATTAGCTTCATGTCGGGTGCAAAGGTGTCTGCCCACGTCAGGAGAACTCTCTCCAGAGTGCCAAAGTTGACAATCACGCGGCCAATGGCGGCTTGCCAAGGCGGACCGTCCGGGTGGCCCGTTACGGTCTGTAGCGCGGGAGCTTTCATTGATCCGACATGTGCGATTCGGTTCGAATGGATCGTTCTCGATAAGTGGCGCGCCCTTTATTAGAAAAGTGCTTCCGGTAGTGTGTTTATGAAGTCGAACTCGCTCTCGACCGCGTCAGCCAGTTCTCTCGCCATTGCTATTGCGTGTCTGCATGCCACCTGCCTGTCCAATTCTGCTCCGGGCTTGAAGTCGGGATTTCGAATGAGCGCTTGCATGGCCATCCCCGCATAAAGTCGTAACCACAGTTCGCGGTTTGATACTTCCATGTACTCACTCCCAATTCGGGCTCACAGCGTACGCCCCATATTGCTGCTCAATTGAGGTTTTGACGAGGTGTCGTTGTCAGACAACGTCCCGAATCACCGCTGATTTGTTTGCCGATTCTGGTTATTCGGATCGTTTTGCTCCTCGGGGTTCGGTAATCTCGCCGGCTCCTTGGCGTCCACCGGTGTCCTCGTAGTCGCCCTTGCCCGTGCGTACTCCTTGATCCTGTCGGCCTGCGCTACCCGCCGTACTCCGTCCTTCGTTGGGCACTCCGCTGGGAGTGGGACGGGTGGTCGGCTTGTCACTTCCGCCCGGCCCGGGCTTCTGGTTTCCCCCGTGATCTTCACGGCCGCCTTGCTGGCTGCCGCCCTGGCCCGGCTTTTGGTTTCCTTGCCCTTCCCCGCCCTGGCCCGGGGGACGGTCTTTGTATCCCATGGTTACTCCTTTACCTGGCTGTTGCTGCAACGCTTGGAACGAAACAGTTCTAAAGATGTGCGGCAGTTTGCGCCCGACTTGCCGGTCAACAAGTCTCTCGACTTCCGTATCAGTAGTAGGACTCTCCCATGGTGTGCGTTGGAGCGGACCGTCATGGGTTTTACGCCCCCAAAGCGGACGGGTTGGCGACCTCGGCGCGCGCGTAGGCGATTGGCATGCCGATGGGGCTCCGCGCTGACAGACGGCGACCGCCTGCAGGGCGACGATTTGCGCCAGTCACCGCCACGGGAGCCCATCATGTATGCGCTGGTCAATCGCGTAACCCCCAGCATCACGACCATGATCCGCATGGACCATTCGCACGTTCTCGCATTGTTCCATCGCTACCGGCCCGACAGCTCGGCCAGCCGGAAACGCGCCCTGGTGACAAATGCCTGCCTGGCCCTGGAAGTGCACGCCGAGCTAGAGGAGGAAATTTTCTACCCCGCGCTGCGTGCGGTGATGAGCGAGGATCCGATCTTTCAGAAAAGCGAACCGGAGCACGCCGAAATGCGCCGCCTTATCGGCGAACTGCGCGAACGCGCCGCGGACGGTCGGTTGGGTGACCTGCCGTATGACGACAAGTTCCTGGAGCTGATGCGCATCGTCATCCATCACGTGGCAGATGAGGAAACGACGCTGCTGCCGATGGCCGAACGCCTGCTGGGCAGGGACAAATTGAGTCAACTCGGCGCCCAGATGACGCGGCGCCGGGTCGAGCTGATCAAGCCGCACGCGGGCGAGTTCGCCGTCACGGCAGCGCGATCATTTCCCGTGGGTGCCGCTGCCGGCGCCGCCCTGCTCGCCGCCGGAGCCATCGCAATCGGCGTGGCGATGTCGCCGAGACGGCGCCGAGGTGTCCGTCGCTACCTGCGACCGTAGTCTGGAGGGGTTTCAGTCTCACGGCGGGGTGCAGACGTAGCCGTATACACCGGCCATTATTTTTGTGACGCCGCGCCCACGGACAGGAACACGATTTGTCTAACCTTGCCAATCCTGTCGAGCAGTCACGGCGGGCAATGTTATGTCGGACTTCATCCGCAATACGTTCAGTCTGCGGAAATTGCGCTTGCTGTGCGTCAATACGGCGCTGAGCAATTTCGTCGGGTATGTCGCCGGCTCACTCGTCGTGCTGCTAACGACCTATGAGTCGGTCGAACGCAGGGCGTTGAATAACCTGTTCGGTATCCTGCCCCGGAAGACGGTGGTCGTGCACCGGCTCCCCGAATGGCTCGAGTGGACCTTCGCGGTCCTGCTGGGATACCTCGTCATGGAAACCGTGCGCCATTTGATTAAGAACAACAAATACCTGCGCTTGATCGATGCAGAGGCAAGAGAGGAATCCGCCGGAAAGGAAAAGCAGCCCTCCGCCCATGGCTAAGCGATCGGTTAGGCCCGCCGTGACGACCCCGTAAATCATCCGCAAGTCGATGATTCTGCTCTAACATGCGCCATCTCGCGCATCAGCCACCAACTTTACTTATGCCTTTCGTGTATTTGGTAGCGTAGATTCCGAGTGTCGGCCGGACCTGCCTGGCTCGGGAACAGGCAAATGGGGCGCGAGATCCCAATAACTATCAGATTGCCGGCCCAAGGAGGGGATGCATGGAATTTCTCGTCGACATCAAGCTGCGGAGCCGCCGAGTTCTGACCAGGCGAATGCTGCTCGCAATTGCGCAGATCAGCGGCGTGGTAACCGGAAAAATCGGCGGCAGAAGACTCGAAACGACCCTGACTGTCACCGCCGACGATGCGGAGTACGCGGAAGCCTGCGTTCTGAACTTCATACGTAAACGTTTGCCCAGTGAAATCGAAGTCATTGAAGCAAGAGCGATTCCCGCACCCGATGTACGCGCGCGCCGATTGGCGAGCCTTGAGCCGCAAGCCCCGTCTCGCACGGACCAGTTAAACTGAACTAAACCCTAAATTGCGGCAGCAGTTTGTCGACCGCTCCTCTACACCGACCGGGGGCAGGCCATCGATCCTGGCGCGGGCACGGTGCGTGGGACCTACCCGATGGAGCTCGGCCAATTCGGCATGGCGGTCGTCCCCGCTTCCGACGCGAATCGCGTGTTCATCCTGGCCCGTTTCTTCGAGCACTCGATTCGGTCTTACGACCTCACAACATTCTCGCCGATCGCGTAAATTCCGTTAGGCGGGGTTGATTTTCCGACTAACCAGCAGCTCGCATGATTCGCTGGGGCGAGGACGGCCTGGCGTTACCGACCGGCGACGGTCGCGTCCTGCTGATCAATGGTCCGTTCGTGAAGCCGTAGGATCGGCGATTGAAAGACATGGTGGCCAGGTGCGCAGGCGATTGTTCAGTCAAAAGGAAACGTCTATGACGTCGTCGTCGCTGATCTTCTTGCCAGTCATTGCTGCGCTTGCCACGATTGCATATATGCCCGCGGCGCACTCAGCGGATTCCATCGACGTTGAGGTCGAGGAGATTACGGTGCAGTCTGCGCAGGAGGACCTGCGCAGTCGTCGCTACACCGCGCGGCAGCTCGTAGAAGCGTCGCTCGCGCGAATTGCTACCTACAATCCTGGCTACAACGCGATCATTACCCCGAACCCGGAGGCCCTGCGGGAAGCAGACGCCATAGATCGGCGCCGTGCCGCAGGCGACCTGCTCGGGCCGCTCGCGGGAATTCCTGTCGTCGTGAAGGACACCATCGATATGGCCGGCCTGCCGACGACCGCCGGCTGGGCACCCCTCAGCAGCCGGGCGGGGGGCATCGACTTATTGCCCGAAAAGGATGCGCCTGTAGTCACGCGGCTTCGCGCCGCGGGCGCGGTTATCCTGGGCAAGACCAACGTGCCAGTGTTCAGCGGCAGCGCAGATAACGCGAACGATTCCTGGGCAGGTCCCACCTACAACGCGGCCGCGCCGGCGCGTACGCCAGGCGGCAGTAGCACGGGAACAGCGACTGCGGTGGCCGCTAGTTTCGCGATCCTCGGATTGGGGGAGGAAACCGGCGGTTCAATTCAATGCCCCGCGGCAAATCAGGCGCTGGTCGGCATAAAGCCCACATTTGGCCTTGTTCCGAATACCGGCGTTATGCCGCTGGCGGGTAGTACGCGAGACGTGATCGGGCCTATTGCCCGCACCGTGCGGGATGCGGCGATTGCGCTCGACGCACTGGCTGGCTATACGCCTGCTGACCCTAAGACCGTGGCAGCGATCGGGAAGGTGCCCGCGCAAGGTTACAACGCCGCGCTGGAGGGCGCGACGCTGAAAGGCAAACGCATCGGCACCTACGGACCCGGTTGGCTTGCAACTCCAGTATCGAGCGATACCCGGCAACTTTATGACCAGGTACTCCTCGAACTCCAACGGCAGGGGGCAGTCCTGATCAACGATCCGTTCGCAGGCAGTGACTTCGCATCGATTGCGAGGCCCATCGGAAAGTGGCGCTACGATGGGCGCGGCCAAGAGTCAGTGATCTACGATCTGCAACAGTACCTCACTGCGCTGGGCGGACATGCGGCAGTCAGGTCAGTGGCCGAACTCACCAAGCGTACAGGTAAGGACCTTTTTTCCAAGGATGGCGTCCTCGATTACATGCACGAATATCCCGCCTTTGTCGCGTCGCTGGCCGTGCCCAACGTGCCACCGGATCTAACCGAGTTCGTCAAAGCCCGCGAGCATTACCTCGCAACATTCTCCGCGGTCATGGACCGACACCAACTCGACGCACTCATTTTTCCCCAGCCCATTGGCGAACCGCTGCCGTTATTTACCAAGGAATTCAATGAGCAAACCACCGTGTCCCAGATCAACATCGGCGGCTTTCCCGCAGTTACTGTTCCTGCGGGCTACTACGCTTCGGGCACGCCATTCGGAATAATCATCATAGGTCGACTCTGGGACGAGGCAAGGCTGCTCGGGCTGGCCCACGCCTACGAGCAGCAAGCGCATTTACGGCGCCCACCAGTGCTGGTCCTTGACCCCAGCAAAGTGCAAGGAAGTACGCCATAACCGCGTGGGGGATGTCGGCGCAAGTCGCACGCAGGTTTCTCACCAGGAGCGCTCGAAAATCAGGCCGATGATGGGAAGTGCTTCCCCTTCGTCTTCGATAATTACGCCCCGCCGCGGGTCGAATTCCTGCGAGCCACCGTCCGGGCCCCCATAGACATTGATCACGTCCAGGAACGCGACCAGGTCCACCGGGCCGAGAGGAAGCCGGTAGTCGACCCGGATATTGAGCGAGTGAGCGTCTTCAAGCCGAAGTACGTTCTGCTGCGTCAGTTCCTTCGAGTAGCGCAGCGGCTGTCCTGCTCCCAGCACGTCACTGTTGATGATGAAGTCGTCCGTGGGTCGCCCGCTAGCCCATTTCCAGCGCGCACCTAATTTCCAGCGCTGGGTAATCTCCCAGCTGCCGCCGATGGAAAAGAAGTGCTCGCGGTTGAAGTCGGCGTCATATTCCCCGAAGCCGTCGTTGTCGTCGACGCGCGCGTCGTTGTAGGCGTAGACGACATTCCCGAACCAGCCATCCGCAAAGCGCCGTGACAGAACGACGTCCAGGCCGAGATTCGTGCCTTCCCCGTCGTTGGTGACCCGGCCACTGGTGCGTTCCGGCTCGACAATGAGATTGTCCAGCCACTGATAGTACGGCTCGACGAGCAGCGACCAGTCCGGGCCGAAGGACCGCTCGAAGCCGACACTCACGTGCGTGATTCGCTCGTTCTCGATATCAAAGTTCTCGGGGTTGGCCGCGCGGACCAGAAAGCGCGGCGACTGATAGAACACGCCCGCGGTTGCCGACACTCGCATGTCCGGCTGGGGTAGCCAGTTCGCTGCAAGCCGCGGAGACACGAGCGATTCTTCCGAAAAGCCATCGTAATCGTAACGAAGCCCGGCTCTCAGATCCCATTGAGAGAACTCGAACACCTGCTCGCCGTAGGCGGCATAGCTGGTCTCCTTCGCCTCATACACCGAGTCGATGTCATCCGGTGTCAACGTGATGTATTGCTGGCCGGGCGGGCGCGGGTCGGTCGTGCGATAGACGAACCGGTCCCAGTCCTCCCTGAGGAAAGTCGAATAATTAACGTCGGTCTGCCAGGCGCGCAGCCCGGCCGATCCCTGGCCGAAACGGTTGCGAGTCTCATAGTCGCTGTGCCAGCCGATCTCGGTTTCCTCCTCGGTGACGGTCACCAGGCGCTCGCGCACCGGGACGTCCTCGGCCGGCGTGCCCTCCGGCACAAGATCCGGGTAAGCCTCACCCTCCGAGGTGATTTTGTCGTTCGCGCGGAAGTAAAGCCGATTCGTCCATTCACCGGTCTCCCCGACCAGGTGGCGCCAGGTCAGCCCCGTCAGGTACAGGTCCTGGTCGGTGTCGATCAGCGACACGTCCTCGAAGTCCGGGGACTCGAGGACGTTTTCGATATCGCGCGTGTATTCCTCCGGCGCGTAGATGCCGAGGAATTCGATCGTGTCGCCAGAATCGAGGGAAGTCACCGTCTTGAGGACGACATCGGTCAGTTCCGGATCGCCAATGTCTAACTCCTCGATCATGTCGAAGACTTCGCCGAAATCGAACTGGCGCGCCGTGAAATACATGGTCGTATCATCATGAATGCCGCTTGGCCCCTCGTAGCCGAATTCGAGCCCTGCGATGTCCACCCGCAGGCTGGCGCTGGGCGTCGGGGTGCCGCCAGCGACGTCGAGTTTCAGCAGGGAGCCAGACCGCCCTCCGTACGCAGCGCTCCAGCCGCCGGGCGAGAATTCCGCACTCTGGATGGAATTCGGCGCGAAAATCGAGTAGCGACCGCCGCCACCGATGTCCTCCTCCTCGCCGAGCGTCTGGTCGAAGTGAACCACGCGGTCAAATGGCAAATCGTCAACCAGAATCAGGTTGTCACGGGGTCCACGGCCCCGTACTGAGAAGCTGGCGAACTCGCCGTCGGATACCAGCCCCGGCAGGCCGTCAAGCGCTCGCAGGGCATCGCTGCCTGTGCCGGGGGCACTGCGCAGTTCCTCCCGGTTCAGCAAGGAGCTGCTCACCGCCCCATGCGGATCGGCCATTTGCGCGCGGGCCAGGACCACGACTTCCTCGAGCGCCTCCGGACGGGCGAGCATCGCGAGTTTCAGCGGAGTCACCTTGCGGCCGACCACACGCACGCTGGGTTCCCTGACTGCGATCAAGCCAGGGCCCTCTGCCGTGACCGCATAGAGCCCCACCTCAAGATCACTCAACTCGACGGTTCCGTTGGACTCCGTCCGACGGGTAATGACGTCACCGTCGCGGTCGGTCACGGTCACAGTCACGCCCTCCACAGGTCGCTGCGTCTCCATGTTGACTACTTCAATGCGCATCCCACCATCTGCGCTTTGCGCCATCGCAGCCGATGACGCGCAGATGACCAGCACCCCCGCGAAAAGCTGAATGATCCGTTTCATGCCTATCTCCTCATTGTGCTGGGCGCGGTTGCCATCAAGGCTCAGCATGCATGCATCCTGGGCCCATTAAGGTGAAGGCCGCATGAAGAGCGCGCGAAGGCCGCGTGAAATCGGGCTTATTATCGCCCCAATAGGGATGCTCAGGTCGTCCCATGCCTATGGTCCTACACGAGCAAGATGAGTTGAAAAAAGCTGAGTAAGTAGAATGTAACTTCCCATGATGCCGGTGACCCTCCGGCCCCTAGTCTTCGCCAGGAGTTGCTCGTATAGGGTTTGCCCGTCGGACGATCGATGTGGCCGATGGTAATTTCAGTAGTCCTCCCATTCCGGTGCCGTCAGTCGCGTGAGCTGCTTTCGCTTACCTAAAGTCGGATTACGATCTTCCCCATGAAGTCGCCGCTTGCCATGGACTCGAAAGCATCCGGAGCTTCCTCGAATTCGAACACACGGTCGATCAACGGGCGAATCTTATGCTCGCTGATGAAGGCATTCATTGCCAGGAAGTCCTCACGCGATCCGACATAGACGCCGCTCGCCGTCGCGTTGATCCACATGATCGCATCGGTCGGCAACTCACTGCCGTAGCCCGACAAACCACCAATTAATGCAATGTGGCCGCTGTAGGCGAGTATCTGCAATGCCTTGTCCAGCGTATCCTGACCACCTACATCCAGCACCTGGTCGACGCCGTGGCCTCCGCTGATCTCCTTCACCTTGAGGTGCCAGTCCGGGTTGCTGCGGTAATTTACGGCCCCGATGGCGCCCATCTTCATGGCGCTCTCCAGCTTGTCATCGCTTGAGCTCGTGATGATCGGCTTTGCTCCCGCGGCGCTCGAAAACATAAGGCCGAAAACCGAAACCCCGCCCGTGCCTTCGAGCAACACGTATTGCCCGGGCGTCATGCGACCGCGTTTGAACAGACCAACCCAGGCGGTCAGCGCGGCACACGGCAGGGTGGCTGCCTCTTCGTACGAAAGATGTGCGGGTATTGAAACGAGGGCATCTTCGTGAGTCACTATGACCTCGGAAAGCATCCCGCCGGCATTACCGCCACGATCTGACAGTAGTGCCGCTTCGCTGGCAGCGCCTTGGGTCCATTTCTCGAAAAAGATGCCGGCAACGCGATCCCCCACCTTGAACCCGGTAACGTCCTTGCCGACCGCGATGACCTCCCCGGCACCGTCGGACAACGGGATGCCGCCGGCATAGCCGGAATTATCAGTGTCATCGTCCTGGAGCATATTGAGGTCGCGTCGATTCAGCGATGTCGCTCGTACGCGAACGAGTACTTCGTCGTCGCCAGCGACCGGCCGCGGCACTTCCTTCAGCACAATCCGGTATCCGCTTACTGCGGGCTCGAACTGGTACTGGCGGATTGTATCCCCAACCTGGGCGTATGCTGATGTCGCCCCGAGTGCGAGTGCAACAACAAACACGAATCGTGTAAACGCGAGAGGGCGCGCTCGCGCATCGTGCCGACTGGTCATGTCAATTTCCCTCAATACCCGAATTCGATGCTTTTGACAGCCGTGAGATCAGGTGCGGCCGGTTATCAATTCACTCGGCGGCGGCGGCGAGAATTCCAGCGGCGGCACGGCGGCGCCCGGCGAGCCCTGGGTCACGACGTCGTAGATCGCAGCGCCGATTGGACTGTAGGTCACGATCTCTACCAAAACGAAAGACGCAATGATTGTCCCGATGCCCCGCTTCCACGCCGGATGAATTCGACCGCTCCGCCGCTTATCCGCCCAGGCACCCACGATCGGGAACAGGATCGTGACCGCATAGGCAGCTTCCCAGGCCAGAGGCTGCAGAAGCGGCAATGGCAGCAGCCGCCCGAATGCCGGCGCCAGCAAAATTGTCATGCCGCAGAAATGCAGGCGCCTGTGCCACTCCGTCCGGCGCCGCAGCAGAATTGCGGCGGTCGTGAGGCCCGCAAACGTGAACACCGCGATCGGATCGAAGATCAGGAAGTGCAGCGGCCGGAAGAAGAACGGCACGGTTCCCAACCGCACCATTGCGACCGTCACCAGGCAACCCATCACGACCATCGGCACCATCCAAGCTGCCGCGATCCAGCCAAGGCGCCGATGCAACACCGTTCGGCCGCTCGCGACGAAGAAGTTCTGCAGCAGGTAGATACCGACCCAACCCATGAACAGGATTGCGTGCGCGTGTACCCGCAGCGGCGAGGCAAAGGTCGATCGTCCCATCGCCACCTGGACAGAAAAGCCGGCAATGATGACCGCAGTCATCAGGATGGCGCTGCGCAGGAAGAAGCGCTCGTCGCCAACGACCGGCACAACAGAATCTTGAGCTAGCGTGGCCATCTAGCCTCCCAGTGGTTTGCGCGCCGAATATACCGCGACGAACGGTTCGCAGAAATATTTCCCCGAAAAGCATTAAGGCTGGCGGAATCGAACCACCGAGACGCGGATGTTCAGTCATGGCCTGTTGCGAGAGACCGTCGGCGATCTTGCCCGCAGGCAGCACTCCAGCAGGGCGGCACTGACTTCCCGCATGACACTGCGCATCTCAGCGTAGGGAGGGTGAAAGGGAGTCAATGCGCGGGTGCGGCCCCACTCCATCGTGAAGGCAATGATTTTTCCCCTTTTTGGGTCGACGATGTGACGGCTATACGCGTAATCGTCAGTCGAAGCGGCGGTCGGGTAGAGGCCCACCGACTGCTGGACCCGGTATTTTCGTCCGCGCACGCGTTGAATTGCGGCCGCCATGTACCGGCCCATTCGGATCGCCGTTCTCTCTGTCCGACGCCGAAATGTGTTCGCGGTACACGTCATCGTGAATCAGGCCCCGCTTCCCGTCGTACGCCCGGTTCCTGAAGCTCATGCGCGGATCATCGGATTGGTTCTGGTCGCTGCCCCAGCTGTGCAGGATCGTCTCGCCGTAACTGTGCAGATCGACGAAGTACCGGATTTTCGGAAAGCGATCGAGTAGCCAGATGACATTGCGGGTTTCGGGCTCGGAGGCTTCGCGCGTTCCGACGTAGGTTTCGTAGTCCCCGGGGTTGAAGGAGCTTTTTGCACGGTATCCGGAGCGAAATAGCGATCGAAACGCCAGAGGAACGGAAAATTCCGGTTGAGGTCGACACCGATGCTCTTGTAGCCCCGTCCCTTCGGGGCTGGCCGCCGGTTCTTCCTCCACATCGGATGCCGGTCCATGCTGAAATGCCGGCCGTCCGGATTCACTTGGGGGAAAAGGACGACGTCCATCTCCTCAACGATTTGCCGGATCTGCGCCGCCGTGAAACTCTTCCCGCCAAGACGAACGCCCTTCCGGTCGCGATAGGCGCGGAGTAGCCGCATCGCGAAGTACACAAGGATATCGGGGCTGCCCCATTCCCGCCCATGCACGCCCCCAATGAAGCAGACAGCGAACCTGCGTTTGCCGGCACCCTTGCCGATGCGGACGGCATGACAACGCCGTCTTTCCCAGGTCAGGTTCGGTAGCGGGATGCGCTCAAAATAGCCTGAGTGGTTATTCTCGCCGAACTCGATGCACGCCTCGACCTCGTCGGCAGTGAGATAGCCCCCGCCCCAGATGACATCTCCGTAACGGCCGCGTGCCAGACGACTATCGACAGCCGTGTGGGCCTCCGCCTGGCGCTGGCGATCGTGAACATCCACCTCTTCAAGAAGCGTGACGACGTAACCCTGCCGGCTGAGCCAAGGAATTTTTTCGGCCGAGACATAGGCGTCCACGACGATGCCGTGCTTGTCTTCGCGGTAACCGACGACGACCACACGGAGCTTGGGCCCGAGAGCGCTCAGGTGACGGCGGTCACGCCCGGTAATGGAAACGTGGTAGACGGACATGAGCGCTTAAGCAGCTGCTCTACGAATTGAATGACCCCGACATTTCTGACCGGCAGATGGTACCGCGGCCAACCTCGGCCTGTATCACGCGTACGTATCCCGTTGAAGAATAGCGATCGCTCCCCAGGACGGTTGCCCGATTATGCCATTCGCAATGGCCGGAGGATAATGCACCGTGTATTGGGCATGGCGAGGGCCCTAAAGCCGGCCGCGCAATTCATGGAAGTGAACTCGATATGACAAGACATGCAGCCGCAATAGCACTCACCGCGATATTGCCCGCGCTCACCGTGCACGCTGCGGAGCAGCTGGAGCCGAGCGCGGTCAACCGTATCGTGGACGAGGGCTTCAATCGCAGCCAGCTTCCGCAGATCGCGGCGTTTCTTACAGATCGCATCGGCGGCCGCATGACGAACTCGCCGCAGATGCGCCACGCCGAAACCTGGACGCAGGAACAATACCGTGCCTGGGGCTTGAAGGACGTTCACCTCGAGGGCTTCGAATTCGGCCGTGGCTGGTCGATCGAAAGATCTAGCGTGCGTATGGTCACGCCTCGCGTGAAAGTGTTGCGCTCCATTCCGATCGCCTGGACACCGCCCACGGCAGGCGCACTGACGGCCCCTGTCGTACTGGCGCCTATGCGGCGCGAGCGGGACTTCACGAAGTGGAAGGGGACGTTGCGCGGCAAGATCGTGCTGATCAGCAAACCTGAACAGAGCACGGAGCCGGACAAGCCGGCGTTCAAGCGCCTGACCGACGACGACCTCGATGAGCTGAGCGAATATCAGCAGCCCCGCCATTCCGAGGCGGAGATCGCCCGGACGCTCAAGGAGGCGCAGTTTGACGACCGACTCGATGCGTTCCTGGCCGGGGAAGGTGCGCTCGCCTGGGTTCGCATGTCTTACCGCGATGCGGGACTGGTCACGGGTGAGGGCTATGGACATCGAGTCGGCTTGACGCCGAAGCTGCCCGGAATCGAGCTGGCGGCGGAGGACTACCGCCAGCTCGCTCGCCTCAGCCGGACGGATGCGGTCCCGACGATCGAGATCATCAGCGACGTCAAATATCACGACGAGGACACGAAAGCCTACAACGTCATCGCCGACATCCCCGGCCGCGATCCGAAGGCTGGCTATGTAATGGCTGGGGCTCACCTCGACAGCTGGGTCGCGGCTGATGGCGCGGGGGACAACGCCGCGGGTACTGCGGTGATCATGGAAGCGGCGCGAATCCTGTCCAAGCTCGGCATCAGGCCGAAGCGCACGATCCGCTTCGCGCTATGGTCGGGCGAAGAGCAGGTTTTAGGCGGCTCGCTGGCCTACATCGAGCAGCATCTAGCGACGCGCGCTCCCTCGACAGACCCCGCCGCGAACGAGCTCCATCCTTACTACGGCTGGCAGAACCGGTGGCCGATCATGCCGAGCGTGGGCTATTACGAACTGGCAGCGTACTTCAACGTCGACAATGGGTCGGGGAAGATCCGCGGGATCTATGCCGAAGGCAATCCTGCCGTCGTACCCATCTTTCGCGAGTGGTTCGAGCCGTTCGAGAGCATGGGTGCAGCGACGATTTCCTCCCAGCGCACGGGCGCCACGGACCATGAGCTGATGCAGGCGGTCGGCATTCCTGCGTTTCAATTCATCCAGGATCCGCTCGACTATGGGGCGCGCGTTCATCATTCCAGCATCGACAGCTACGATCACCTGCAGATCGACGACCTGAAGCAGGCGGCCGTGATCCTGGCATCGTTCCTGCTCAATGCAGCGAATGTCAAAGAGTCGTTGCCGCGGATGCCGCTACCGACCAAGCCGTCGGTCACGGACCCCTTCGCTTACGAGGATCCGGACGAAGAGGACAGGACGGAGGAATAGTCACCCTCGTCGAAAGGCAAGGATGGTGACCAGGGGCGGAATCGAACCACCGACACGCGGATTTTCAGTAGCAGGCACAGTTGCCTTTGACTCTCGTAAGTCGACGAAACGATTCGTGTGGCCCCCGTGGCGGCGGGGATCCTACAACCACGCCGAGACCTATACTCGCAGCCCGGCCCGCTCCAAGAACCAGACGACGCCGAAGTAAGCGCCGATCGTCACAACGCAGGCGAAAGCTAAACTCGGCCAGAAGGACCAGCCTGAGCGAATCAGCATCGACAAGAGCAGAAATAAAGGAAGCGAGGGAAGCACAAGCCAGAAAATACTATGCGACAAATTAGCGACGCCTTGTGCATCACCGGTATCGACGTAGAGCCAAACGAACGCAAGCAATGAAGTGAGCGGCAGTGACGCAAGAATTGCGCCCCAGAAAGTACTCCGCTTTGCAATTTCAGATACTGCTACCACGACCACAGCCGTGACAATAACCTTGATGGCGAACTGCCAAGTCATCATTCCGCAGCGCCGCGCTCAAATCTGCAGTAAAGAAACTGCTGCTCGGCGCCCAATGGAGTGCGATGTGTCACTTGTGACGAACTGAGCAACCGGAAAGCCGGTCCCAATTCCGCCGAAAGTGATTCGGCATCGTAGCGAACGACCGGCAATCCACTGCACTTCTCTGGGCCCTCGGGTCCAAAGGTCGCCATTACGACCTGCCCTGTCAGCGCAAGGGCGTGACCAAGTGTATCGCGGTAGTACATGCGATCCTGTTTCTTCACGAGGAAGTGGAACATTGCTCTGTCATGCCACAGGGCATAAGTGCGCTTTGGGATGAACGCCAAGACGTTTGATCGAATGACATGTACGGCACTACCGAAACGGGCGAGTCGTGTGCTCAGTTGTGCCAGTACATCGGCAGAAATATCGAGCACGGTCACATCCCGATACCCCGCTCTGAGAAGCTCATCAACGAGCAGCGAAGCTCCCCCGCCAACGTCAATAATAGGTTCCGCAGACTTCACGCCTGAAGCGCGAATCTCCCGCAGAGATTGGGCGGGCTGCGCTTCAAACCAACTCACCTCGCTTACGGCCTTGGCCCCATATACCGCTTCCCAGTGAGCTTTTTTTGAATCCGCCATATACAGCCTTGGCCCATCATGCTCCGGTGCGGGGGTTAGTACATCTTCGGCAGTATGAGCGCGAATACGGCCCCAAGCAGGAACAGCCCAGCGCTGATCCCATAGAGCCAGACGCTTGCTCGGCGCAACCGCATGCATTTTCGGCCGAGGTCTGGATCGACCGGACATGGCTGCCGCCAAGCCCAGACAATGGCTGCACCTCCAACTACGAGCAGGCCCGCCGCAAGCCCAAAGACCAATGTCTTGCGATCGCTCACCCAAATCAGCTGGGGTACAGCCGAGACCAACCCCACCAGAACCGCTCCTGCTCCAAGGGAAACAAGGGTGGCCGGGAGCACACAGCAGACAAGCGTTGCCGTATTCGCCAGAAGCACGGCGATCGCAACTCCAAGACTGCCCTCGCTTGACGCCCTCACGACGTCGGTTTCTTCAGACGCGCCCGAATGTCGGCCACGGGGGTTTGAGTGCGGGTGATCGTATTGACGTCATAGCCGGCGTCAGTAAGCAGGTTGTGAAGCTCCTGGTCTGGAATGTCCTTCCCCGGACTGACTTCCACCGCTACCAGCCTGTCCTTCAAGCTGACGACCACGTCCGTAACAACGGTATTCTTGCGAAACGACTTTTCAATGCCCTGTGCGCAGAATGCACAGACCAGTCCGTTAACCTTCATCTCAATCGTCTCTGCGGTCGCGCCGAGACTCATCAACAAGAGCGAGAGCGTGGCAATTGCGTTCCTATGCATATGACCTCCAGCCACTCAGAAATTGAGCATGACCATCGCTTGCAACTTTCCGTCGGTAGTCGCGCCCACGTCGATCCACTTGTTTCCCTTGAATAGCCTCAGCAGCAAGGCCACTTCCGTGCCGCCGAAGATCTCACCGGTATAGCGCCTACCCTGGACGACAAACCACGTTGCGACGGTGTCATAGTCGTGCTCGTAGGGTGCGAACCCGAGCTGCAGCGTGTCGATTCGATGCGAGAACTCCGACGACTCATGCAGGTCCGATTTCAGCGACGCGTAAATTCGCCGTGTTTCGTAGTCAAGCTGAACACCCGCGTTCCAGGCGAACTCATCACCCGAAACGCCGTCTATATTTGCACTGCCGATCCCACCCCAGACGAAAACGTTTGCCTGCGACGCCTCGCGATTCCAGCGTTTCGCAAGGTAGTTAAGCCGGGCGTAGGTGATGTCGGTCGAGCTCCCGTCGATAGCGCTATCCAGAGCCAAATATCCACCGCCGAGGGAGTAGTTGAAGCGTGGGGCGTAGAAGATTTGAAGTTCTCCCATGGTCCCAGCCCCGTACTCCGCCATCACGGTAGTGCCGTGAGCGAAGGCGATGGGCTTGGCTTCCAAGCGAAGCGGTATGCCCAGTGCAATCAACGTGACGAATGCGCACCACGAAGATCTCTTCATGTAGGGCTCCTGACGGGCTGTGCAACTCCGCGTGTCGCGAGGACCCGGTCGCCTTCGTCAGAATATGGGCGGAGGATTGGGCGGAACGTCACACAGTGCCGGAACAGTCTGGGCAGGCCGAGCGTACCACCATGTCTTTGAGTAGGACATCCGAGCGGCCTGGCCGTTCCTCCATGTCCCCGCGTGACAACGAAAATAGGCATTTGAATCGGACATGGAGACGGAGCATGCTGAACACCCTGTGGTTAAACGATCACGCCGCCAGCGGTGCATCGCCGGTATTCTCGGTATCGCGTTGCTCGGTTACGCGTTGCTGGTGCCGATTGCCGACGCAAGATTGATCGGCATGAATCATGTGGAGACACCGGCGGCGACCGACAAAGCGCCCTGTCACATGGCGAACGGCAACATGTCGCCCACTCGTGACACTGAGCCTTCGCCCTGTTGTCAGGTAGATCGTTGCTATTGCGCCATGCTTTCCACGGCCGCTGCATTGCCAAGCGTACGAGTATCGCCCGAAATTCCCATTCATGGCCCCGTGCGATCTTTCGTCAGCTCGCTGCATCCTTCTACCCTCGTCGAACTTCCGCTCAGACCTCCCGACGCCTGACCAGGCGCTGAAAACTTCTCCCAGGTAATGGCGGCGTGAAGCTGCCGTTCCACGCATCTCGCATGCTGGTGCGATGCATGAGAGCTATACGATGAAAACAACTTACTGGGTCGGCGGCATGGTGGCGCTGATCTTGGCCATCGCAATCACCTACATTAACACTGGCGCCTACGACGTCGCCGCCGACGTGCCGCATTGGAGACCAGTGCGTTCGATTCTGGAAAGGGTACGCACTCGTTCGGTGGCGCGACGCTCGGCTGGAATCGAAGTTCCGGCGCTGGACGATGCCGCACTCGTCATCTCGGGTGCTGGAAATTACGACGCCATGTGCGCTGGTTGTCACCTGAAGCCCGGCGTGGAGTCCACCGAAATGAGCCGTGGGCTCTATCCGGCGCCGCCGAGCTTTGTCGAACGATCCCCTGCGAAACCGGCTACGACATTTTGGGTGATCAAACACGGCATCAAGATGACCGGCATGCCCGCTTGGGGCAAAAGCATGAATGACAGGTATATCTGGGGCCTGGTTGCTTTTGTGAACGAGCTCCCCGGCATGACGTCAGACCGTTATCGCGAGCTCGTCGAGGCAAGTGGAGGGCATCAGCATGGAGGGTCGGAGAGCAGCATGGAATTGGAAAGTCCCGACCACGGGCATGAGCCCGGGGATGATGCCCACGCGCACGAGGGCAACCCGCACGCTGAGGATGATTCGACAGCACCTCCCCATCAGCGTTAGAAACCGAGGTATAGCTATGTATCGCCAAGCAACGTTGACTACCCTCCTGCTGTTCTCAGGGTGCGCTGCAGCCGACGAGCTGAGTCCGAAGCTCGACGTACCAGCGGCCACCAGCGCAGCGGCTGCCGTTGTCGACCGCTTCTTCGCAGCCTTATCGTCGGGCGATCTCGCGCAGGCTGGGGCGCAGCTGGACCCCGATGTGATCATCCTGGAAAGCGGGGGTGCCGAGCACTCAGCAGTCGAGTATTTGCGCGGACATGCCAGAAGCGATGCGCAGTTCCTCAAAGGCTCGCACCACGTCCTCAACCGGCGAACCGCTCGCACTTCCGGCGATGTCGCCTGGGTCGCGACCGAGAGCGAACTCCACGTGGAGAAGGACGGCAAGCCATCGACACTCGCGAGCACTGAAACGATGGTGCTTCGCTCTGGAACGGATGGCTGGAAAATCGTGCATATCCACTGGTCGTCCCACGTGAAGAAGCCCGGTAGAGTCCCATTGACGCCCGATTTCGTAACGTCTGTTCGCATTACTCGTTTGAGATGATTTCATCATGCATAGACGCTTCGTTTTGAACGTTGGTCGCCGAAAGTTTTTGAAGGAAGCCGCCGTGCTGGGCGGGGGAGCCGCGCTGAGTGCGCTGCTTCCGCCCTGGGCGGCGAGCGTCGCCCAGGGCATGCCATCAACATTGCCGACGCTTTCCGGCGACGAGATCAAGCTGGTCATCGGCCACACGCCGGTTTCGATCGAGGGGAAAACGACTCACGCGGTCACCATCAATGGCACGGTGCCCGGCCCGCTGCTGCGCCTGAAGGAGGGTCATCTGGTAAGGATCGCCGTCACCAACACGCTGGACGAGGACACGTCCATTCACTGGCATGGCCTTCTCGTGCCCTTCCAGATGGACGGCGTGCCGGGCGTCAGCTTTCCCGGCATTCCGCCGGGACAGACGTTCGTATACGAGTTCCCGATCATCCAGTCGGGGACCTACTGGTACCACAGCCACTCCGGGCTGCAGGAGGCGGAAGGTCACTACGCACCCATCGTCATCGAGCCTGCCGGTACCGATCCGGTGCAGTCGGATCGCGAACACGTCATCGTCCTGGCGGACCACAGCGCGATACACCCCCACCTGATTTTCAAGCGGATGAAGCAGCAGGGCGGCGTTTTCAACTACCAGCGCCAGACGATCGCAGGTCTGCTTGCGGGTGAGGATCAAACATTCGCCGAGCGTGCTGAGTGGGCCAGGATGCTCATGGATCCCACGGACATCTCGGATGTCACGGGTGCGGTGATGACGTTCCTGGTGAACGGTCATGGCCCGACCGACAACTGGACGGCATTGTTCAATCCTGGCGAACGTATTCGCCTGCGCTTTGTAAACGCTGCCGCACAGATGATCTTCAACGTGCGCATTCCGGGCCTGAAACTCACCGTCGTAGCCGCAGACGGCCAGAACGTCAGGCCGGTTGAAGTCGACGAGTTCCAGATCGGAAACGCGGAAACCTACGACATCGTGGTTCAGCCGCTGGAGGACCGTGCGTACACGCTGGTCGCCGAGGCCGTGGATCGGTCCGGAATGGGGCGCGCCACGTTGGCGCCACGGCCGGGCATGACGGCAGAAGTCCCGCCGCTGCGAACGCGGCCCCTCGCCACTATGAAAGACATGGGTATGGACATGGCAGCGCACGGACACGGAGCAGCTGACATGGATCACTCGAACGATGCCCAGCATGGCCATGGACATGATGGACACAACCAGGGCGCCCCAGATCAAGACCGGTCCCGGCGTGCAGATGATTGCGCAAATGCCGATTGACCGTACGGGTGAGGCCGGCCAGGGCTTGGAAAGCGTGGGCCATCGGGTGCTCGTATATCAGGACCTGATTGCATTGGAACCCAATCCGGACACAAGAGCACCGTCACGCGCTCTCGAGATCCGACTCACGGGGAACATGGAACGCTTCACGTGGGGTTTTGACGGGTGGAAATTCAGCGAAGGTCCTCCTCCCTACTCATTCCGAAGCGGAGAGCGGGTCCGGATCACGCTGGTGAACGACACCATGATGACGCACCCCATCCACCTGCACGGGCACTTCTTCGAGCTCGTCCATGCGCCCGTTGGCCACCTACCTCGTAAGCACACTGTCAATGTGTTGCCAGGCGGCAAAGTCAGTTACGACATTACCGCCGAAGAAGGGGACTGGGCGTTTCACTGCCACATGCTCTACCACATGCACGCAGGCATGTTTCAGGTGTTCAAGGTTCGACCCTCGAAAGGTAGTGCGGCATGAAGTGGAGCATTGTCATTGCGCTGCTATCAGGAACTCTGTGCTCGCCAGCAGTCGCACAGGACCCGCACGCCGGGCACACGACCACACCAGGCCAGCCGAGTGCACCGCCCGTCACACCGGCCGACCCACACGCCGGTCACGCCATGCCGCCGACGCCGCCCTCCCCTGCGCCCGAGACCGCCGATCCGCACGCCGGCCACTCAATGCCTATGCCTGCAGACTCCGCACATACAGAACACACGCCGCCAGTCGTGATCCGTGACAATGCCGCTGATCGGTACTACGGCGCAGCCGCAATGAATCGCGCGCGCGATGTTCTCGTCGATGAGCACGGTGGAGCGCTGAACTCGAAGGTGATGGCGAACATTCTCGAGTACACCGAGGCTGACGAGAGCAGCGGCTACCGCTGGGACTTAGAGGCCTGGTATGGCGGCGACATCAACCGACTTCGTCTTTAAGACCGAGGGCGAAAAGGTCCAGGCGGACGGGGTGCAGGTTGCCGAGACGCAGGTACTTTATTCACGCGCGGTTGGAAGGTACACCGACGTCCAGGCCGGCATTCGCTACGATTTCGAACCTGACAGTCGTACGTACGCGACCGTTGCCGTTGAAAGCCTCTTGCCATACTGGTTCGAGGTGGAGGCGTCGCTCTTTTTATCGGACCGCGGAGATTTTTTCGGGCGGCTCGAAGGGAGTTACGACCTGCGCTTGACACAGCGCCTCATCCTTCAGCCCCGGCTCGAGCTGGAACTCGCCGCACAGAACGTACCTGAAGCCAACATCGGGTCCGGACTTTCGTCCGCAGAACTCGGTTTGCGATTGCGTTACGACATCCGTAAAGAGTTTGCGCCCTACATCGGTGTGAACTTTGAGGAGACCTTTGGGCAGACCGCGCAGTTCGCGCGTGCGAATGGTGACGATGAGAGGGAGACCAGCGTTGTGGTCGGTCTGCGCGCTTGGTTTTAGGTGAACCGACTCAGTTGACGAGCGAATCGTGGAAGGGCCAGTTGCACAGCGGATACCGATGCTGTTGTCGTTGAGCGCGAGTCGCAATGTCGCTCGGGTGCGCACGGCAGCGGGCGAATGCCTCGCGGATGTTGAACGTCGTATGGCAGAACTCGCTCGCGTCCGCGACAGCCTGCGCCAGCTCATCCGGGTCTGCCCTGGCCACGGTCGCGCCGAGGGCTGCCCCATTCTCAATGCGCTGAGTCAGGAATCCGAGCCGTGAAACAGCCACACACTGATCACTGTCATCACCACGGTCATGCGCCTGGCAAGAGCACTGCACCGCCCGCTGCGCCAGCAACCGCGCCGTCATCCACAGCGAACATAGGCACGATTTACACCTGCCCGATGCACCCCGAGGTGCGCCAGCCGGGGCCCGGCCACTGCCCGATATGCGGAATGGCTCTCGAGCCGTTGATGCCTACCGACGTGAACGATGATGGGCAACTGAAATCCGTTCGTCGAAGGTTCTACGTTGCCGCCGCGCTTGCGCTTCCTGTCGTACTGATCGCAATGCTACCGCACCTGCTCGACATTTCATTGACCTCGTCAACCGCCCGGGTGCTGCGCTATTTAGAGCTGACCTTGGCAACACCTGTCGTGCTGTGGGCCGGATTCGACTACTTCCGGAGGGGTTGGCACGGCGTCGTTAATCGGTCCCCCAACATGTACACGCTCATCGGCATGGGCGTGCTGGTCGCATACTTGTACAGCCTGGTCGCAACTTTTGCCCCCCAATACTTTCCTGAGGAGATGAAATCCGGCCACGGCATAGTCGGTGTGTATTTTGAAGTCGCTGCCGTGATTGTGGCGCTGGTTCTACTGGGAGAATGGCTCGAGCTCTCTGCACGCGGACGGACCAGTGCAGCCATTCGACAGTTGCTGGAACTGGCACCGCGCACCGCGCGACGGATTCAGCCGGACGGTACCGAGTCAGACGTATCGCTGGATCTGATCGTTGTCGGCGACCGCGTGCGCGTTCGGCCGGGTGAGAAAATTCCGGTGGATGGGCGTGTAGTGAGCGGCGAGTCTACAGTCGACGAGTCGATGATGACCGGCGAGCCATTGCCTGTCGAAAGGGCTGCCGGTGACCGCGTCGTCGGCGCAACGGTGAACCAGACGGGGTCACTGATCATCGAGGCATCGCGGGTCGGCTCCGACAGCCTGCTCGCCCGGATTGTGGATCTTGTCGCGCAGGCCCAGCGTTCTCGCGCGCCGCTTCAGCGCCTTGCCGACGGGGTTTCAGCGTGGTTCGTACCGGCCGTAATGGCAATTGCTGTTGTTACTTTCCTGGTCTGGTGGCTGGTCGGCCCCGAGCCCAGCCTGGCCTATGCAATCGTCAATGCCGTGGCGGTCCTAATCATTGCCTGTCCCTGTGCGTTGGGCCTTGCAACTCCGATTTCCATCATGGTCGCAAGTGGCCGTGGGGCGCAGGAGGGAGTCCTGTTTCGCAATGCGGCTGCAATCGAAACCATGCGAACCGTCGATACACTGGTGGTGGATAAGACCGGCACCTTGACCATTGGAAAACCCGTGCTGGTCGGCATCCGGCCGCGGGTCAACTTCGCCGAGGCTGAAATTCTGTCGCTGGCGGCGGGCCTCGAAACGCCGAGCGAACACCCCATTGCGCGAGCGGTAGTGGACGGTGCGCGCGACGCCGGCGTAGAGCCGGCGAATATTGGCGATTTCGGGTCAGTGACCGGCCAGGGCGTCCGGGGCAGGACCGACGGCCGGCAGGTCGCGCTCGGCAATGCGGAGATGATGCGAGCAGTCGGAGCGCGGCTCGAGGACGCGACAGCCGAAGCAGAAACCCTGCGACAGGACGGACGAACCGTGATCTTCCTCGCCGTGGATGGCACTCTCGCTGGACTCCTTGCCGTGGGCGATCGAATCAAGGACACCACGCCTGAGGCACTCTCCGAGTTGCGCAAAGATGGACTTCGAATCGTAATGCTAACCGGCGACAGTCGAACCACGGCCGAGGCCGTTGCCCGTGACCTGCCTATCGATGAAGTGATAGCGGAAGTCCAGCCAGCAGACAAGGCGGCGGTCGTCAAGCGCCTGCAGTCGCAAGGTCGACGTGTCGCAATGGCGGGGGATGGTATAAATGACGCGCCTGCGCTTGCACAAGCTGACGTCGGGATCGCAATGGGCACCGGCACCGACATCGCCATGGAAAGCGCAGAGGTCACGCTGGTGAAGGGCGACTTGCGAGGCATTCTGCGCGCACGTCGGCTCAGTCGAGCGACCGTTCGGAACATCCGCCAGAACCTGGGTTTCGCGTTTGGCTACAACGCGCTCGGTGTTCCAGTCGCGGCGGGGGTGCTGTACCCCCTTACGGGCATTTTGCTCAACCCGCTTATCGCTGCACTTGCCATGAGTTTTTCCTCGGTCTCGGTCATTGGCAATGCGTTGCGGCTCCGATCGCCGTAGCGCCTGGAATCAGCGGTAGCCGTTTCGTACGCATCGGTCTGGTCACTTCGCTGCTCCGCTTGAACGGACGCCAGAATGGAGTAAATTTCAGCGAGTAAGCACAGCCGGCGCTTTGCGTCGATCAAAGCATGCCAAAGTGCACGATCGGCGGCGTGCCGTACTCAACCAGCTTAACCGGAGAAGGACATGGTTGACGCCGAGGAAGTGCGCCGGAGCATCGAAAGCCAAAACGCCAAGGCAATCCGCGCGTATGCAACGGGGGACGCTGAAGCACTTGCTGCCATCGTTGCCGATGACGCGTGGCAGATGCCACCCAATTTGCCGGCCGTAGTCGGCCGCGCCGCAATCCGAGAGTTTTGGCGAAACGCATTTGGCTGGGGCAAGTGGAACTTCACCTTCGAGACCCAATCGGTCAGTGCGAACGGTTCAATGGCGGTGGAACGGGGCAAATACGTTCTGAGGTTCACAGCCAGCCCGGGTGCGCCGGCCGGGATGAGCTCGTTTGAGGACCGCGGCAACTATCTCGTCCATTGGCGTCGCGACAGCGATAACCAATGGCGTGTGGTCGCTGATGCGCCGGTCAGCGAGATGCCCCTGCCCGGCACACAGCGTTGACGAGGCCTAACTGCGTCGGCGCAGTTTGTGAAAGCTTTGGGAGAGCGCGCCGCGCGATGCCTGTCCGTTCGAGCCGCACGTCAGGCCTCAGAACACTCTTGAAGGTCATGGGGGCAACGGGTGGAGCCACCGCGACGCGGGTTTCCGCAGCCTTGACTGATGATTCGGTACGGACGGGCCGCCATGAGTACCTTTCCGCGACTCTTTGAGGATCGCCACGGGGCGTGATTTGCTGCCGTCCCGGCGGTCGCTGCACGGCCCGGACCGATGTGGCGATGTTGGTTCTCAACGGCCTCGGCGATCTTAAGGTAAAACGGCTGCGCCCGACGACGTAGGACAACGTCGAATTGCGGCGTCCTCCGGCTGACAGTTAGTCTCCCAGTATGCGTCTGTTCTGGGCACCTGCTGTCGCAACGCTGTCCGTCGCCTGCAGCACGACGCCGGTTGCGAGCTCCTCCGCCAAGCCAATCCCCCTGGAGCGGATTTATGCGGTCGAGGCCACGCAGCCCCAACAGGGCCACGCTCTCTTCGTCGTAACGCGTGACAAAGGCTGGAAGGGAATGGTCTGCGTCGCCCGCCTCTACGTGGATGGCGATCTCGTTGCGGACCTGAAGGCGAGCGAGCAAATCCGCCTGTACGTCGAGGAAGGAACCCATTTGATCGGTGTCAGCGGCGAGCGTTGCCTTGGCGGCGCAAGCCAAGTATCCGTGGATGTGACGCGGGCGAAGCCGGTGTTGCTGCGCGTCTCCACGGGAAGCGGCGCCGACATGAAGATCGAGCCGAGCGCTTTTTGAGCCACCGAGCGTCGCTGCCGCCCCTCCACCGTTGCAAGACGGACACGTCGTGAATTCGAGAATGACGGACGGCAGATGATGGCGAGCGGGAATTCGGCGACCCCGTGGAGGACGAGTCGGGTCTGACCGAGTTCCTGCAAGACACGGCACTCGGCGGGAATGCCAGCCGCGACGAATTCGCATTTCTGAGGCGGCTGGCGTTCAAAGGCAAGCGACCAAGCTCGCTCTACTACTATCGAGAGCTGCAGAATCTCAGGGACCCGATGCATTTCCGGGCTACGGTTCCGCCGCGGTGAACCATAAAGACCCTTGCCTAGACACCGCGCGCAATTGAGTGAGCGCTTATGTCCTGTGGCGCATTGCGGACCGCTGCTCAGTCGTAAGCTAGTCGTGGGATAGGGAGGTCCAATGAAATGGATAACAATGATTGCGTCAAACTCAGGTACGTTTCGCGCTTTGTAGCCGCTCTCGCGGCTTGTCTCCTTGGGCTGACGCCGGCATACGCAGGCGCCGCATCCGAAGGGGATCTCGCCCGGTACGTCGCTGCGCCGGATGCGAGTTATACGTGGCGCGAAGTAAAGTCACGACGTGTTGGCTCCGCCAGGGTTACCGAGCTCATCCTGACGTCGCAGACCTGGCGCGACACTCCTTGGAAGCACCAGCTGGTCCTGGTCCGTCCGCGGAACGTGGCTGCGTCGTCCCGGCAGGTGTTCCTCTTCATTGGCGGCGGCCGCTGGAAGCCTGAGTACGAGAACGGCTACCAGGGCGACCTGCCGCGCTCAGCACAGGTTTTCGTGGAATTAGCCGAGACGCTGCGGGCCCCCATCGCCGTGCTCGGGCAGGTGCCGTTCCAACCGATGTTCGAACGTCGCGAAGATGCGCTGATCGCCTATACCTTCGATCACTACCTTACGAGCGGCGAGGCGGATTGGCCGCTGCTGCTGCCGATGGTCAAAACCGCCGTTCGTGCGATGGACGCCGTCCAGGCGTTCGCGGCCGAGCGTTGGCAGATGCAGGTGGCGTCGTTCACGGTCGCGGGGGCTTCGAAGCGCGGTTGGACCTCGTGGCTGACCGCAGCCGTGGACTCGCGCGTCTCGAGCGTTGCGCCGATCGCGATCGACATGCTCAATCTGCCCGCGCAGATCGAGTTGCAACGCGCGACATTCGGCGCGCTTTCCGCTCAGGTGCAGGATTATGTCGACATCAACCTGGCCGAACGCATCGCCACTGAGCGCGGCCGCAGCTTGCTGGCGATGGTCGACCCCTACCAGTACCTCGCCGATCTCACGCCGCCGAAACTGATCGTGCTCGGCACGAATGACCGCTACTGGCCGCTCGATGCGCTCAAGCTTTACTGGGACGGGCTCCCGGAGCCGAAGCGCGTGCTGTACGTGCCGAACCAGGGCCACAGCGTGGGCGATCTCGATCGCCTGATTGGCGGCTTGAGCGCGCTCCACCGTTATTCAGCGCGCTACGAGTATCTGCCGTCGGTAAACTGGACCTACGCCGCACAGACCGATTACCTCGGTGTTGACGTGCAAACGGACCGCAAGCCCGATCGCGTACTCGCGTGGACGGCGACCAGTGCAAGCCGGGATTTTCGCGAGGCGCTCTGGACGTCGCATTCCTGCAAACGTAAGGATGGGAAGATCGCCTGCAGTGTCGCGCGGCCGTCCAAGGGCTTTGTTGCGATGTACGCGGAGCTGTGGTTCAAGGATCCCGGGTATCCCGAGTTTCCGCTCGCCACGGTCGTATGTATAGCCGGTGAGCCGGCAGGCGGCGCTACGGACTGCCCAGCACATCCACGAACAGTTTTGACGGCCGCACTCGAGTTGCCAGAACACGACCCAGCGAGTGATATCCACGTCGACGCAGAAAACGTCGCCAGTGGTGCTCCTGATCGTTAGCCAGGTTTCAGCCGGCTGTCCTACGCGCCCCAGCACAAAACAGCGTAGTCCGATTAATGCCAGGTTTCGTGCAAGTGCGTACATGGAGTAAGGTACTGCACAATCTGCGCGTTGTTGCCCCGAAGCCAGGATGAGCACCGACCGGATTACAGTGCAGTCCTATGATGCGGTCGCGGCTGAGTACGCTGCCGATGCCGCGGCCATGCCTGAATGGGTCGCGACGGAGATAAATGACTTCGTGACCAGGCTGAATAGCTCGGGCAGGGTGCTCGAGATCGGAAGCGGTGGCGGGCGAGATGCACTTGAGCTTGAAAGACGTGGGATCAGCATCCGGCGCACCGACGTTTCGAAAGGATTCGTCGAACTGCTTCGCGACAGCGGCTTCGAGGCGAACCTGTTGGACCCGCTTACCGATGACCTGAACGACCCGCAGCGTCCCGGCAGGCCATACGACGGGGTCTGGGCCTGTGCCTGCCTCATCCACGTCGCGCGCGAGGACTTCGGTACGGTACTTAGACGGCTTGCCGAAGCGACCCGGACCGGTGGCCCGCTGCACGCCTCGGTTAGAGAGGGCGATGGCGAGGAGGTGTCCACAGACGGCACCGCCGCAGAGCCTCGGCGCTACTTCGAGACTTACTGGCGCGAGTCCGCCCTGCGATCCGCAGTCGCAGACGCGGGTTGGATCGTCAGCGAGGTACGTCGGTACATCGGAAAGCCCGAGGATCTCTGGCTAAGCGTTCGGGCGAGTCGCGCGTGATGCACAGAAGTTCTGGACTCGATTGACCAGATCGAGTTTCCGATGGGTCGCGAGCCGCCATTCAAACGCGGACACGACTGCACTGAGCGTCGACTGGTCGCTGAAACCGCGGTTAGCGGGCGTCGAGCATGGGAAATCGTTGGAGCTGCTCGAGAGCCAGCAAGTAACTGCGCAAACCCGCCTCGTCGTAGCAATTTGCGGTCTTGAAGCGAGAACCGGTTGCTGTGTCGTTCTGGCGGCAATAGACCACAAGGTTTCCGCGCTTCACGATCTTGAAACCATACGGCGGCTTGAATTCCCTGTCATTTTTCTCGGACGCTGCCGGCGTTTCCGATTTCACACTCGCCGCATCGACGTTGGGAGGTTTGTCAACGACCGCGGTGTTTTCGGCCACCGCTACCTGCACCACCAAGCACAAGGCCACAATTCACAGAAATCTCAGCATGTGAGTCTCCGGTATGGAATGAAACGGACGTCCGTCTCGACATAGACTGCGCCCGCCACACCGCCAAAGCAAAATCCCACAAAAACAAAAAAAAAAAAAAAAAAAAAAAACAAATATAAACGCGCCCCAGCACAAAACAGCGTGTCCGATTAATGCCAATTTCGTGCAAGTGCGTACATGGAGTAGGTACTGCACAATCTGCGCGTTGTTGCCCCGAAGCCAGGATGAGCACCGACCGGATTACCGTGCAGTCCTATGATGCGGTCGCGGCTGAGTACGCTGCCGATGCCGCGGCCATGCCTGAATGGGTCGCGACGGAGATAGATGACTTCGTGACCAGGCTGAATAGCTCGGCAGGTGCTCGAGATCGGAAGCGGTGGCGGGCGAGATGCGCTTGAGCTTGAAAGACGTGGGTTAGCGTCCGGCGCACCGACGTTTCGAAAGGATTCGTCGAACTGCTTTGCGACAGCGGCTTCGAGGCGAACCTGTTGGACCCGCTTACCGATGACCTGAACGACCCGCAGCGTCCCGGCAGGCCATACGACGGGGTCTGGGCCTGTGCCTGCCTCATTCACGTTGCGCGCGAGGACTTCGGTACGGTACTTAGAAGGCTTGCTGAAGCGACGCGACTGGTGGCCGCCTGCACGCCTCGGTTAGAGAGGGCGATGGCGAGGAGGTGTCCACAGAAGGCACCGCCGCAGAGCCTCGGCGCTACTTCGAGACTTACTGGCGCGAGTCCGCCCTGCGATCCGCAGTCGCAGACGCGGGTTGGATCGTCAGCGAGGTACGTCGGTACATCGGAAAGCCCGAGGATCTCTGGCTAAGCGTCCGGGCGAGTCGCGCGTGACGCACAGAAGTTCTGGACTCGATTGACCAGATCGAGTTTCCGATGGGTCGCGAGCCGCCATTCAAACGCGGACACGACTGCACTGAGCGTCGACTGGTCGCTGAAACCGCGGTTAGCGGGCGTCGAGCATGGGAAATCGTTGGAGCTGCTCGAGAGCCAGCAAGTAACTGCGCAAACCCGCCTCGTCGTAGCATTTTGCGGACTTGAAGCGAGAACCTGTTGTTGTATCGTTCTGGCGGCAATAGACGACGAGGTTCCCGCGCTTCACGGTCTTGAAACCATACGGCGGCTTGAATTCCCTGTCGTTGTTCTCGGACGCGGCCGGCGTTGCCGATTTCACACTCGCCGCATCGACGTTGGGAGGTTTGTCAACGACCGCGGTGTTTTCGGCCACCGCTACCTGCACCACCAAGCACAAGGCCACAATTCCCAGAAATCTCAGCATGTGAGTCTCCGGTATGGAATGAAACGGACGTCGGTCTCGACATAGACTGCGCCCGCGACGCCGCGAAAGCAAAATCCCGGAAAAACGCGGGTCGCTTCGGGCGTGCGACGGTGGCGAAGTCGAAGCCAATCCGGGGTCGCAGCCGCGCATGCTGTAGCGCAGCAGCTGCCGCCAAGTCGCTCTCGAATCCGTTAGTTGCAGGTTGCCTGCAGACTACCGCCGCGGAAGCAAAAGCGAATCGGAACGCCGTTGGTGTCGAAAGGACCAAACGGCCCGAACGTCGGACCGCGGGCATTGGGTCCAAGCTTGAAACCCTGGAAGCCATTTGCGTTCGGATTCGATTCGGTTCCCACTGGCGGAACCTGATCGCTGCCGTTGCCGTAATTGAATTCTAGATCGAAGTTCCCGTTGTTCGTGCCGTTGCTGCGATCGATCAGGACGATCTGGACGTCGAAGCCGTTGACTGAATCGCCTGCAAGCGTAACCCCGCTCCACCAGAACCGCATGGCGGGATGTGTCTGCCACAACTTGTACGGCGGCACCGAATTCGAGGGCCACTGATCGACGAACCCGCGCGTACGGATCAGGGAGCCAAATCCGGTGGAAAGACTGTCCAGGTCGGTTGCGAACACTGCAATGTAGGCCTTCGTCTGAGGCAAGGCATAGTCCGCATCGGCGCACGTAGCGCTCACGCCAATTAGCTTTAGGAAGCCATCTTCACTCATGCAGATCCTGAAGAAGTGCGGAGGCTGAGAAGGATTCAACCTCAATTTGAAGTCGGTGGGTCCGGCGTCGAAGCCCGGAGGCCCGAACTGCTGATTGTCGGTTCCCCAAAATCCTCCTAGAAAGTCAAAGGCGCTATCACTCGAATCGGACCGCACGGACCGGCCCGCCGCGCCGCTCGCAGACTGCACGCTGAGCAAACCTGTTATCAGCGCGCTGAGAACCAGCCTCGATCTTGTCTGGAAATTCATAGCGACCTCCCCTGGGCGCAAAATGGCCTGTTGCAGGTTTCCGTTTACAAAGTCTAAATGAAATGCCACCGCGCAATCGATGATGAATAGGTGACATACACGTATCGTCACCCCGATGTAGGACGGCGGCTCAGCAGGGCCCGGTATTCCTGGGCAACAGTTCTATCGCCCTTGACCTCGTACAGGCGACTGAGATGCTCGAGGCAGGCGTCGCCGAAGTAGCTTCTAGGCCCAAAACGGGCTTGTAGGACGGGCCAGGCGGACCTCAACTTGCGTTCTGCTTCAGGCAAGCGACCTCGCTCGAGCTCAAGCGAACCCGCGACCGAGTTGAGAATCGCGAGGCGCCAGGCGGCCGCACCGGAGAGCTCATCGCCATGCTCCGCGACCAGCAATTGGCGTGCTTCGTTGAGCGCCTTGCCGGCCTCCTCGAGTCGGCGCACGCGCACATCTAGGTCGCCGACGTTCGTTAGCACTTGGCCCAGCATCCAATGCTTGTGTTCGCGGGCGATTGCGAGCGCTTCATCGAGCAGGACACTCGCCTCGGCAAGATTCCCTCGCGCGATGTCGAGCATGGCGAGGCTGTTGAGTGGCAGGATCAGGTCCTCATGGCCACTCGAGAGTTTCTCCCGGTCGATCGCCAGCGCCTGCCGCAATTGACCTTCGGCTGCATCGAGCTTCCCGGTGATCAGCAGGACTCGTCCCAGGTTGTAGATGCCCGAAGCGAACTCGGGATGTTCCTCACCATATACCTTACGGTAAATCGGCACAGCCGCCTGGTATGTCTGGATCGCCGCTTCAAAATTTCCCATGTCGTACAGGAGCACTGCGAGGTCGTTGAGACACTGGGCGACCGACGGGTGGTTCTCTCCATACAGCGATCGGTATGTGGCAAGCGACCGCCGGTAGAGACGCTCCGCTTCGGGATATCTTCTTAGGTAGTAGAGCAGGATGCCGAGACCGTGGCGCGTGCGCGCGGTATCCGCGTGTCGTTCACCGTGCAGCGCAAGCTCGATTGCCAGCGCGCGACGGTACAGTCGCTCTGCTTCTTCGGGCTGGTCTAGTTCGAAGATGCTGTCCGCCAACCCGCCAAGGGACTCGGCGACGAGATCGTGCTTCTTGCCGTAGAGCGCCTCGGCCTCTTGCAAGGCCTGTCGATACACGGTGCTCGCCGGCTCGTATTGACCGCCGCGGTAGTAGTTGTATCCAAGCGCAATGCGTGCCTTGATCAGTCCCTCTCCCCCGCCTCCGCTGGCGGCGTCCGCGACCGCTCTTTGCAACAGTGCCCTCGCCTTCGGGTAGTCACCTAGCCCGTTATAGGCTTTGCCCATGGCGCGCATGAGATTGCCGCGGACCGCCGGCTCGTCGGACAGGCTGTTCTCGATCTCGCCGACACTCCGATCGAGGAATTGGCCCACCGTGATCTCGTTTCCACGGCTTTCGCTCGGATCAGGGCTGGAAAACAAGGAGACGAGAAAGTCGCTGGTCCGCTGCGCGGTGCTTGCCTGAATCCTGGCGCGATTTGATTCTCGGCTGGCGAACCATGCGGCCACGCTCGCCGAGACCGCCAGGACGACGAGGCCGACGATGGCCGCGGCGCGCAGCCGGCCGAAGCGCTCGGCACGCCGGTCCGAGGCCTCGACCAGTGCCTTCTCAGGCTCAGAGAGGCGGACGCCCTCGGTAATCAAGGTTCGCGCCTCGGCAAGCGGCTTGCCGCGTTGTAGCAGGAAGTCGCGGCTCCGCCCTTCCCTTTCCCAAATTCGCACGGCAGCCGACAGGCGAGCGTGTGCTCGCAGGTATTCGCGATTCTCTTCGGCCCAGGTGCGCACGCGCGGCCAATGCTCGAGCAGCGCCTCATGTGCGACCGAAACTATAGGCTGACCGCGATCGTCGAGATGACTGACAAAGAGCCGCGCCTCAAGCAGTGCGCCGAGCAATTCTCGGGTCGGCTCGCTGGTAAACGCGGCAAGTGGCGCCACGCTTCGCATGGGAGTCGTGTCATCCTCGACGCTCAAGCTCACTAGCTCGCGAAGGATAAGAGGAAGCGTGGCGCGCGACTCAGGGCTGACGGCCTCAAGCACTTCCTCCGCGCGTTGAGCCAAAGCGCCCGCGACGCCCCCCAGCTCCTCGTAAGCGCGGAAGGTGAGCACGTTGTCGTGACTTCGGCGCTTGTATAGCTCCTCGAGCAGGAACTCTAGTAACGGCAAGGCGGCCGCATTGCCCGTTGCTGCATCGCGAATTGTATCGTCGAGCCGCTCGGCGGTGTGCGAACGCGACTCGAACCGAAGACCCGCCGCTGCAGCCGGCAAGCGAATAATCTGGCCAATCTCGCGCATGGTCGGCGGCAGCAAATCGAACTGGCCGTCGCCTTCTTTGAGCGACATGAGGATCGGCAGATCCGTCAATCTCGGGTAGAAATCGCTACGCATCGTCGCCACGATCCAGATACAGCCCGTGCGTGCGAGTCCATCGAGCGCCGCAGAGAACCACTCGCGCTGCAACTGCTCGATCCGGTCATCCGAAAAGATTTCCTCTAACTGGTCGACGATGAGTGCCAAGTGGCGGACGAATTCTTCAGGCCGCGAGGACCCCCTGCCGGCGGGCGGGTGTCCTTGGAGGCGGGCCACGACCTGTTCTGCGAGCGCCAAGGGAGCTTGGAGCATGGACTCGCGGAATTCCTCGAACCCGGTGGTGCCGGGGCCAGGCAAGTCGGGCACCGCCGATGCTTGTGCCAAGGCTGCAATCAGCGCTGAGGCGAGGTCACCATGGCCGTCGCTGGGTCGAAAGGACGCATGTCGCCACCCGGGAGCGCGCCCGAGCACTCCGGGATGTAGCATCAACGGCAGTACCCCGGCGCGAGCGAGCGATGACTTGCCGCCGCCACTCATGCCCATGATCAGCACGAACGCAGCTCCGCGCTCAGCCTGCCGGCGCAGCTTCATAAGCACGCTGGCGATGGCGGCCGTACGGCCGAAAAAGATCGGCGCGTGCTCCGGGCCGAAGGTTTCGAGTCCCCGAAATGGCGATCCCTTGTGCCACGCGCTCGCAGCCGACCGGGTCAGTTCCAGCGTTCCCAGGGTGCGCTCGATGATCCGCGTCAGGTGCGCTTCAAGCAACTCCTCGAAGTCCGCAGGTGACTCAAATGAATGGAACGCCCCTCTGAACGCACCGCTCTCGCGGTCGACGAACCACTTGTCGATGAACGTGTCGAGCGCGACTTTCTGGGCGACTCGCTGCGCGGCGAGCGCGTCATCGGCAGGCCATGTCGGTCGCGCGGTCTTGCGATAGACGAGAAGGTCAGGCTTGCCGTTTCGCCGAAACCCTTCGACCGCGTCCTCGAACTCGAACTCGGTCCCAGAGGCATAGGAGCTGCCGTCCGGCCGACGGATGTGCCCGGGCAGGGTGGTCCCAATGCGCGACCAGAGGATAACGATCGCAATGTCCGATTCGGACGGGCGAGGGACCTGCTCCTGAAACGACGCCGTCGCCAAGAGCGGTTCGTGCTCCCAGAAAATGGGCTTGAGCTGCACGGCCTCACCGAATTGCGCTTCGAGCCTGCCGATGACACGACGCGCAATGAGGCGCTCCTCGGCCACATCGCCGGGAGAAGATACGAAGATACGGAGGGACTTCAGCGGCATCTAGCGAACGTCCAGTCGCATGGCTTCACGGCCACATGCGACTTGTTACTCCTCGCGATGCACAACTATATGCCTTCGAGACGACCGCCGCCTCACCGAGCGCGAAAGTTCTCAGCCCATTCACTCGCTGCCGGTGATCGCGATGGTGATCCTCCTCGCGCGGCGCAGGAGAGCAACCATGCACTCGCGCCCGATGCGTCGAAAAGTCCAGAACCGGTGGGAGCGATATGTAGGACTTGGCTAACGGCTTGCTGGCGCTCCGCGTCGTCTGATACCCGGCAGTTAATCAAAGTTCTCGGCACGACTCAGCCTGCCGAACTGGGACCCGGTCAGAGCGGTATCCCAGGCTTCAAGAGTTGGTACTCCCCAGGTAAATGGGAAATCTCATAATGACTCACCGGAATGTGGGAAATCTCATGACGAACACGCTCTACGACCACCCCTTCTCCGCTCGAGTCACGGTATGACCGCGAGACTGCCACGCTCCTGCCCGCGTCATAGTTTCTTTCCACTAAGTCGAGTGCCTCCGACAACTTGTCGCCGGGTACGACCGCCAACAAATCGCCGCCCTCGCCAAAGAGACGCCACTGCGTCCACTTAGCGTCCAGCACGGGGATTCGATCTTTCCAGTCAGAGCGTCGCCTTGCTGCCAGTTGCTTACTCAGTCTTGCGAATGCCAAGACAGCCTCGACAAACGCCGCGGGCGGCAGGTACCTGTGCATCTCGACGTAGTGCGCCACAAGTTGCGGTGCCACATACACAATGTCCGCTTCCATGGCAGGCACTCGAATCTCGCCATTGCCCTCGGTCACGGATGCCAAAGGCGTGTCCGGACTGAGCCAAAAAACAAACTTCCTTAACGGAGGCTCGCAAAATTCACAGTCATGGTGGCCCCCACAGGGATTAATTGGATTGGTCGCTAATTGACTCAATACCCGACGGAAGTCCCGCGGCGTGTCGCCAGTCCGAAATGCGTGTTCACGGGACAACCAACCAATATTCAGTATGTTTGCTTGCGGAGAGCGTCGCGAATACTCGTAGGGAGTGAGGTCCTGAAAGTACATCGGGTTAGGTCCCTATTGATTCCAATCAGCGGTGACAAACTGGCCGTGCCGCGCACAGGCAAGCCTTGCCTCACTCCTCCCGCGCCCTAGATTTCGATCTCCACCGGAGCGCGGGCGACTTGGTAGCGCCGATTGACCATCGAGGCGTTGATGAACGTCGTGCCGTTCATGGACGTGGTGCCGGCACTCGCATGGATATGACCGAAGCAGTGAATCCGGGGGTGCAAATCCAACAAGCGACGCTGCAGCTCCGGGCAACCGCAGTTGCGGCCTGAGCTATTGCGATCGAGGACGCCGAATGGCGGGGTGTGGGTGATCAGGACTTCCACTTCGTCGGGGATCAACTCCCAGCGGTTCCGGAGCTCGTCGTCGTCAAGGTAATAGGCCCAGTCCACGAGTTCGGGTGTCCAGGGCGAGCCGTAGAAACGGACGCCACGGTACTCGTAGGCCTGGTCCTGTAGGTACTCGGCATTACGGAACACGAGACCGCCTCGCTCGGCCCGGGCCTGCATCTCGAAGTCATGATTGCCGCCGATGCAGACGATCCGGTCGAACGCCTGCTGCCCGAACCAGTCGTCGAGGCGGTCGACGTCGCTGGCGTGACGGGTGAAGCCGTTGCCGCTGTCGCCACAATGGATGAGCACGTCGCCGCGCAGCGTGCCGAGTTCCTCGTGCAGGCCGTGGGTGTCGCTAATGATGACAATGCGCACGTCAGACTTGCGATGTTGCGAGTAAAAGGAACACTACCATCTGCTTTGTCGACCAGACCGGAACCTGAATGAACCGCCCGATTATCCCGGAAGCGACGCAGCTGGAACATGTCCCGCATCCGTGGCAAGGACACCATGCCGAGCCATTGGTGCGTTCCGCCGCGCAGGCTACCGCTTCCCCGGCTCCACCCTAAGACCCTGCCTGGTCGGCCCCATCTCGTGCTGCCGACGAACCGTACACTAGTGCTTGTGCACGGCTGCTTCTGGCACCGTCGCAGCGGCTGCAGGTTTGCTTCCGACGGTGGAGGAAGTCGTGGCCAAGGGCGGAATCGAACCACCCACACGCAGTCCGCTGCTCGATGGACCGGGGCACGTTTGAGTCACACCCCGCGTGTAACTACTTGAGTAGCCACCCTATCCCATGGGTTCGTAGGGCGTTTCGATTGTTATCGTCTCTTTGAAACTCAATGACTTGCAGCGCTTGCCACCTGCTTATCCGGCATGTTCCAGTCACAATCACGGCACACCCAATTTGAGTTGGTCAAGTTCAAGGCACGCCGCGGCATCTGGTTTACTTCTTGAGTTGACAGCCGCCCCGCGACGCTGCGTGACTAGGGGCGAAATCAAACCGCTGACACGCGGATTTTCAGTAGCAGGTACACCCGCCCTCACCGCCCGCAAGCCGAGGACCGGGGAGAGTTTTGCGGCGGGGGCGGCCCAAGTCGGGTGCGACCGCGCCACAATTCTTGCCGTGCTCGGAATCGCTGGAGCAGCTAATCGTGGCTGCCACTAACTCCCCTGTGCCCACGACCGGCGCTGTTTTCCGTACGTCCCCGTACCGACGGACGGCCGCCGGAAGCGTAGCTTAAGCCACCCCACCGTCTGGATCGGTGCCATGGCTGCGACCCGCGTGAATATTACGACTCTTCGGGATGTGCTCGGTGAGCCGACATCATGGGCCAACCGAGTGGGAGACGGGCTAAGCAGCAAGATCGACATGGACGGCGCAACCGTTTTGGACGTGTTTGTTTCGGGGAATCAGCTGGCTATCTATACGCGAAGTGCCGCCGGTCTTGAGGCGCTTTCAATATTCAATATTGATGATGCGGAACTTCGTGCGCGCATCGCGTCCCGCTTGATACCTGGCTTGGACATTCACGCAGCGGTCGCACTTCAGATTTACTAGCGACGGCGACTGTGTGGCACCAAGTCCGGTGCCCTCGACCGGGCTTTCCATTTCGCTCGACCAGGTACTCCAAAGCTCGTTGGCCGTAAGCGACGTCTTACGAGAGGCAAATCCACGTGTATAGAAGTACTACAAATGCCGGAACATTGCAGCGGCCGATCTTTAACGAGCAGCCGATCGGTACGCTACCGTACGGACTCTGACATAATATATCTTGGAGGAATGAGAGCAATTTCCGGAGGCGTTATGAATCGGGCGGTGTCCTTGAACGACTTGAGCCAAGCCAAAGAGCGTGTGGTCATCGGGGAGCTCGATATTGCTCTGCAGAAGGATTTGATTGGCGAGTTGATTCTCGAGGGCCTGGTGGACAAGGCCAAAGCAGCGGATGACATTCTGCATACACTTGAAGATGCCCAAGCGCTGAATGTGACGCAACTGGAATCCTTGGAGAAGGAAGTAGCGGGCGTCAACGCGGCATAGGGCCACTGCCGCCCGATGGCCCAATCACGCCGCCGATGGCGGCCTTTGCCGGCACCACCCCAATGCAGTAAAGAAACCCCGGCGCCCTTGGCCGGGGCTTTTCTTTTAGCTTTCTTGGCTCGAAGCAAACTTTTTCAGTCGTTGTTAGTACTTAGAATCACGGGAATCCGAGTTGCGTCCGACCGCGAGAGGAGAAATTGGACCTATTGATTTGGGCCGGGACGGGCGCTGTCATTGGAGCGCTTATTGGAGCGATGGAATGCCCCCATTCCGATCCAAGATTCGGAACCATCGCGCAACTCGTTGTTTGGGCCACATGTGGGGCCTTGACGATGTCCATCATGTTCGTCATTTTCGCCAACTCGATCTATGATTTAGGGCCTTTCTCTTACTGAGAGGTTAGGCCGAGCCGGCCGAACAACGCCCAGGGGAAAGAGTCCTACGCTAGGCACCTGTCTCGCGAACGACTGAGGCCCGGTCCCGAAAGGTTCCGGGCTTTTCTTTTACCCCAGACGCCCGTCTTGGCCCCGCGCGTGGTGCGCGCTGCCGCGATCTCCCCAAAGACGACCCATAGACAGGGGTCGCCCCGGGGCCCGGCTGGGCATCAACGGGCATCGGCCGGCTTTTCTTTGGGCGTAAGCTTTGCCGGTATGAGCGAAGAGTTTCTCCGGGAGCAGCGCACTGTCAATGTTCGGGATGAGCTCCAGGACGTGCAGCTCTACCGAAAGTCCAAGTCGGTCTGGATCGCGGTCGGCCACTATAAGGGGCGGACGATCGAGGTGAAGGGCCGCACCTCATCTCAAGCTCTGGCCAGCTGGCGCGAGGCCGCGCGGGACAGGGGCGGCTAAATACGCCGAACGTTCGTCGCTTTCAAGATAAACGTTAGACAGGTCGCCCCTCTGCGCCCGCCAGGGAATCGGTATTTGACGGCATCGCGCCAGCGGCCTTGGCTGGGGTTTACCTATCCGCCCATCCGCCCGGCGCGTAGATTCAGCCCCAGGCCGCCTCACGTCGTCTAATAGGAGGGTAACCAGTGAAATCCCGAGAAGTTGCTCTGCTGGTATGTGCGTTTTCGTTCCCGCAGTTTGTGGGCGCTCAGGCTGCGACCGACCTGAATTGTACGCAATGCGTTGGAAGCAGCGACATCGCCAATGATTCGGTGGGCTCGGCAAAGATCAAGAACAAAAGCATTACATCGACTGACATCGCGGCAGGCGCTGTGAAGTCAGGCATCATCAACAATGACGCCGTGACTCATCAGAAGCTGTCCCCGGGTGTTCGCGAAAAGCTTGACGGGGCAATCGCGGGTGTTGCGGCTTACTATGATGCTGTAGATGACTATTCAGTAGCGGTCGCACATTGCGCGGAGAATACGATTGCATTTGCTGCAAACTGTTACTGCATTCCACTTTCAGAAGAGAACAATGTCGGTGTCCTGCTTGCCTGCGCGGTGGAGGGAAATGGTGGTTTGGCCGCCTGCCTGCCTGATGCCAACACATATGACCCAGATAAGACCGCGCCTGTCGCAACTGCCGGGGTGAGTTGCTTGGCCGCAACGTCAGCGGATGGAACACCTTTTATCCCCGCACCCACGGGGCTCGTTCCTTTCAATGCGGAGCGCGATACGTCCCAAGATTCCGTACTGCAAATCGCGCAATGGCAAAAACAACAGCACAAAGAATTGGAGGCTGCTGTAGCCAAGTACAAAGAGTTCATTGCGACTTATACGAGCCGCATTCGCAAATAAGAACCTTCGAGTGTGGAATACGCCCCGGCTCCCTCGGCCGGGGCTTCATCCTTGCCGCTTTCCCAAAAAGTTATCGCCCCCTTGCCCCCGATCGGGGCTTTCGATTTCACTCAGGCCGCTGCCGCCCGATGGCCGCCGGTTATCGATGCAAACGTGGTAACGACCGGGACTCACCCCGTGAGCGTCTCGTGGCACGATGCCCGGAGCTCCGCCTCTCCATGCTTCGGTGGTCCCCGGAACCATTCACAGCACTTTCTGCTGCATACTTGAGCACAGGCACGGATTGACTCGGCGCGCCAGCGGCCGAGACCGAAATCCTGGCCAGACTCGAAAGGTTAGTGCACATGGATTTTGTAACCGTCAATCGAACTCCGGTGTTGACCTTGTGGGCGTCAGTGGTCGCGGAGTGCCTTGGGTTCGAGCCGGACGAGGCTCTCACGCTAGGTAAAGCCGTGGTCACCGCCCAGTCGCAAAGCCAGCCTTTCGGAATCTTCACGCCCGCACCTGAAGCTGTGCGCGAGGAGCGCGCGAAGAAGGCAAAAGCGACGGGGGTGTTGCGGGTTGCCCTTTTAGGTCGGGTGGTGCCGGTCGTGCGCACCGATTTTGGATTGAGGGCGATGGATAAGGAGCGCAAGCCGATGGCACCCACTAGCGTTCAAAAGTACCTTCAGTCGATGTTCCGGGAAAGCCTGACCGAAGTGCGGGGCGCGATGGAGAAGTTGGCACAGTCTTACAACCCTGAAGCCTTGGCAAACAATGCCTTTCAACTCTACGAAGCTTTCCGTCCCGAGATTCCAGACAGAACGTCGGGATGGGGTATCAAAGGGAAATTGAGCCTCACAAAGATCGGTCAGTTAGCTGCACAGTCATAAGAGCAATTGGTGTCCAGGCGCAACGGGGGGTATCCACCTCCGGGGCTCTCACACGACTTGGATCGGAGCTACTGCACAGTGAGATGCTCCACACAGACTTCTTGCGCGAAATCCAGTTGCATGGGGTATGTCATAAGCCCACCTCGGGGTTGCAGATTCCCGGGTGGCAAGGTAAGCCCGATCGGCGGCTAAAGGGGGGGACATGTCTGGGTTCAAAATGTGGACCGCTTACGCGAAGCGGGCCAATCCCGTGCAACTGACGAATATTCTCGCAGAGCTCCCCATGGGGATGGCGATCGGCTGCGCCGCCGAACTCGGTAACGGCAGCCACTACAAGCACGAGGGCGACTCGGCCTACTGGGTGATCTTCGGCAGCCATGACATTGCTTTGCTGCATATTAAGTACATCCCGCTTGGTGACGCTGAACGAGTGAACGTCGAGGTCGCTCAGCTACGCCACTTCTCGGATGACACTTTTGCGTTTGCGATCGAACGTGCGATCAAATCGAAAATGGTCCGGCCACACTGACAGCCGCGAGTTGACGCCAAAGCCTTTAGTTCGACAAGGTATCCGCGGCTCTCTCTGACCGAGGAGTTCAAGAACGCAACTGCCGGGAAGTAGCTAACAAGAGCCGCATCCCTTGGGGGAATGTACATGTGGACTCCCAACATCTGGGTAACCTCGCGAGAGCTAAAGTTCGGATTGACTGGGGGACCGGCTCGCGCTTGCTCTCGGCGTGTGACCGGCCCCCAGAGCTGCATTGGTAGCGGGGGCACGATTTGCGCTGTTACTGCAGTCCCCTGTCGAATTAGGCGGGAAATAGCGTATTAAGCCATCGAGGACGCCGCTGCCTGCGTGCTGCACGCACCCCGCTCGACGTTCCACGCTCGACCAAGTCTCTCCCGTAAAGTCACGGGTTTCCGGCGCCCACGTATGAAGGACTCTGTCTGACGGACGCCGCTGGATGCTCCCCGTAAGCGAATAGCCCAGACCGATTAGAGCCCTCGGCTATGCGTCTGTCACTCGCAACCCTATTGAAACGGCATTGAATTCAGACGCATTGGGCGTACGCTACGAACCCTCGGCGGAGCCTACTCTTGTCGGGAGGCTTGAAAACAGTTCACTTCGACTGGGAGACAATCATATGAGCAAGCTGCCTATTCGTGTGGTCAGCACCTGCTCGGCGGCTGTCGCCGCAGCACTGCTGGCAGTACCGGCTCCGGTACACGCGACCAATAACTTCAAGGTTTACTCGTATGCGGCGAAGGCCGTATGCGAGAACGAGGAAGGAGAAGAACTCGAATCTACGATCAATATCCACAATCCAAGCCTGACGCAGAGCGCTGACATAAAGATCAAGACCATTGCGATCCCTGATGAGGGTCAAGGAACGCCGTCTGTCGCAAGCTGCGACACGCTGGGGCCGAATTACGCGACATCGTTTGAAGTCGAGTGCGAACAGCCAGGTGACTTTTTCGAAGGATTTGTCGTCGTTCTGTCCAGGCAGCCGCTGGACGTGATCGGTTTTTACGAAACGTCATTTGACGGAGAACTTGAGGACACTGATGTGGTCCCGGTGTCAGGAAAAAAGCTGAACACGAACCAAAATGCGTGGAACCGACTCTCCTGTCCCGCTAACACTCCTGACTAGCTCATTAGCCATGACGACGCTGGGTTGAACGTCATTCGTCAAGGTCGCGGCCTTCCGGCCGCGACCTACGTTTTTCCCGCGGCGGTTCTCCTGATCCGCTGCAGTAGCAGTATCGGGGCCGCAGCCCGTCACAGTCCTTTCCGTGCTCGCCGGTCAGAACGTCGGCGTCAAACAGATCACCGACCACATCTGGTTGGTCAGCTTCATGACCTACGATCTAGGCTTCTTCGATCACGAGACATGTCGACTCGAGTGCGCCGAAAATCCGTTTGCCGCTAAACTGTCACCCATGTCTTCGGTATAAACCGTCACCTATGTGACCGGAATGTACCCCCGTTGAGAGTGGTGGCCAGGGGCGGAAATGTCGCCGCGCTGCCGAAAGTGCGGCAGCGTTGGAATTTGGAGTTTCAGCGGGCGTTGGTATGTAAATAGCGTGGCGTCTCTCGTGCTTCGACCAAGCTAGTCCTACAAATAAACCCAGCGTACCTCGTCATTGGGAATTTTATTGACAGGGATATGCGGGGGAGCATCATTCGACCGCCGGCGACCTTTGTCCGGCGTCGTAGGAGTATCCAACCAGTCGAACTCAACAAGGAGATCTCCATGCTGAATCGTTCCCTAGAACGTATTCTAATAGCCGGAGTCGCAAGCTCGGTCCTGTGGCCTGCCCCGGTTCTAGCCGCCGACGTGGAAGTTAAGCTCCTCAGCGTCGTCCCTGGAACCCGCTCGGGCGATGGCGACTGGTGTATCGGAACAACCGGCGCGGTCACACTCACTGCACACGCCATCGACCTTTCGACCAGCAGCAGAATCGCTGAAGGCGAGATCGTATGGCAATTCTGTGCTAATTCCGCCCTAGGCGGCCTTCCCAAAGAGGAATGCAGGCGGGGTGGTATGGGGCGCTGGATGGGAGAGGTCCGCAGCTTTCTTAATCACGACTCCACTCCGAGTATTCAGCCCAATCCGCGGGTCCCCATCCTAGGGGTTCGCCTGAAGTATCGCCCTGCCGCCGGCAGCGGTTTAAAGACGGATTTAAGCCCGCCGTTCAATCTCGACAGAACTTGTTAGTTCCGCATAAGGAGAAACACATGTACGTCAAACCGCTAGTTACCGCTGTGGTTTCCCTCGCTATCGGGGCGTCGGTGAGTCTTCGGGCAATGGCACAGGACAAATTCCCACTGGTCGCGGGCGATTATTGGGAAGTTACCGGAATTGAGCTCAAGGACGGAGGCGCGCTGAAGTACGCGGAGTTCGTTGCAGGCGAGTGGAAAGCAAATCTTGAGTTCTCGAAATCCAAGGGGTGGATCAAGGATTACAGAATATTCGGAAACGTCCACGCGCGCGAGGGTGAACCGGACCTCTACCTGGTGACAATTCGGGACAGTCTCGTTTCAGGCGCCGAGGACGACAAGCGCGGTGACGAATTCCGAGCTTGGAAAAAGAAGACGATTGCACAGATGGTCACGGAGAGCGGAAACCGCGCGGAATACCGTACGGTGCTGAGTGATGCTTTGCTGCAGGAGCTCAAGGTTCGATAGCGCTAAGCAAGAAACTGGGGATCCCGGTTCCTGGCCGGGATCCCGCTGCATTCAGGCGAGTGGCACGTGCGCCGCCGACCCCCGCGAGTAACCTGACCACCCAAGCGGCTCAGCTGCGGTTTGCCTTGACGCAGCTGCTTTCAGGAGACTTATAGATGTCATTCTTTAAGCGCCTCGCGAGTGTTGCCAGCGCAGTATTTTTGGCCTTGCCGATGGTGTTAATCGCACCGGCTAGTCTTGCTGCCGAGACATACACGATTGCGGTCATTGGCACCGCTCCGGCCTTTGTCTTAGCCAAGAGCCGCTCGTATGGGGTTTGCCCGTCGAGCGCTCCGTGCGGGCGGTGGTAATTGTAATAGTCCTCCCACTCGCGCAGCTTGGTGTTGAACAGATGGATGTCGTCGGTGATGCCATCCCGATCCAGGAGTTGATAGAACTCCTGGTCGTCCACGCGATGTGATCGCTCGATCTTGCCGTTCAGGTGCGGCGTGCGAGGCCGGATGTAGGCATGTGGATGTCCAGGTCCTCAAGGTGCCAGTGGAACCGGGACTGGAACTCGGCGCCATTGTCGGTCGGGACGACCAGGACCCGGAAGGGGAGCCGGCGCCGCACCTCGTCGATGAACTGGATGGCCGTCGCCTGGTTGCAGCGGTCGTAGATCTTGAGTACCCGGACGCGGGTGCGCCGAAGTGATAGTTCTCCCGCAGATACAACGTCGGCTCAAGCGATAATCGCCGCGGCGACCGACAAGTAAACGGCGAGAGTCAGGACGTCCTGGATGATGGTGGCGACAGGGCCACTGCCGTACGCCGGGTCCTGCCCCAGACGGGCGAACAACCAAGGCAGAATCAGGCCGATCGCCGAGGCCAGAGCGCTGGCGACCATCAACGAAAGTGCGACTGCGGAACTAAGGCGCGCATCGCCGGTCGCGACCCAGGCACCTCCGAACGCGATGGTGCCCAGGATTGCGCCCAGCAGCAAACCGGTGCGCAGCTCGCCGGAAAGCAGGTGCATGATGCCGGCATGGCTCAGCGACAGGCCGCGCACCGCGATCGCCTCGGTCTGGGTGCCGATCGCATCCGCCAGATAGACGATACCCGGCACGAAGAATGCGATGCTGATGTTGCGAGTCAGGATGTCCTCGAACTTCGCCATCAGCAAGGCGGCAGCCGTGCTGCCGGCCAAACCGATCAGCAACCATGGAAGTCGGTGGCGGACACGACGAACCGGTGGCGCCTCGATCGCCTCCCTCGCCATATCGCTCTCGCGAACAATGCCCGCCATCCGATGAATATCCTCGACGTGCTCGCGGCGAAGAACTCCGAGCAGCGCGCTCGCTGGTACCACGCCGCAAAGCTTGCCCTCGGAATCGACCACTGGGACGGCGGTGAGTCCGTATTGCAGGGCCATGGTCGCCACACGTTCCTGGTCGGTATCCATGAAGACAAGCGGCATATGGGTCTGCATCACACTTTGCATGATGGCCCCAGGCTCGAGCTCGAGCAGAAGGCTGAGGCTGACTTGACCAATTACGCGTTCGTGCGTGTCCAGTACTACAATCGACTCCGCACAGTCATAGTGGCGTCCCAGCATCGCGGCGCGTACTCCGCCCGCGGCGACATCGTGAGCGGCAGTCGGCACATGCCGCGCGACGTAGCGCCCGATCCCATCGCTCTGCTGGGAGGTCACTGTTGCAACCGAACGGCAAGAGGGTCGGGTAGAAGGAAGCCGCGTCGAAGTCCGGCTCGACGCAAGCAAGCGACGCCAAGCAGCAGCAAAACCAACCGCCCGACGTCCGAGAAACCGGGATCTAGATCACCTGTTGCAGCGAGCGTCGTTGGAGACACGATACCGAAGGCTAACGCGGTCAGAATCTGTTCGTTCATGTAGATTCTCTGGTAGTCCCGTTGTAACCGGAATGCACCCTGAAGGAGATGGTAGCCGGGAGCGGAATCAATCAGAGTTTATCCAGGGGCGTCGGTCCGGGTCGCGACTGACCGAACCCATGCTGAACGGTTTCAGCTTGCCTCCATCGGGGCAGCCCGTACCCCCATACCGCTCAACGAGTTACTTGCAGCGTGACCGGACTGCGACCGAGCCGAGGTTCGACTCGAAGCCTGACCGCTACTGAAAAGCGGGGGACGTCGCCCCCATAACAGTCTACTCCCCGTCGCCGAACACGATTCAACCCTTTAGGACTACAAGGATGGCCCCCCGCCCTAGTCGCACTAGAAATGCAGGCTCACCTTCTGAGCCTCGCTGCGCATCATGATTTCCCCATGAAGCCCATCGAGATCCGCACTGGGCGCGGCAATCGAGTGCTATTGAAATGCCGCCCCCCTGCCGGCGCCATCGGCTAATTGCGGCTGCGGCTGCCAACCACAACATTCATAGAATCGCGGCGCCAGCGTATGATCTGCGGGCATTGGTCAATTATGCCGCCACGTTAAACGGCAACAGATTGTTTCACCAGAGGATTAGCAGATGGAGTTTTTCAATACGCAGGTAGTGGAGGTCGCTTGTCCCAAAAAAGGCTGCACCGGAACTCTCAAAGCGACGCTCGGTTATCTGCGCACGAGCCCGACGTCCACGTGTTCGCTATGCGGCTCCAAAATAGAGTTCAAAGGTAAAGATATCGACAAAGGGCTGCGGGACATTGAGCGGGCCCTTAAAGAGTTTCAACGGACGCTTAAGAAGCTGTCGAAACAAAATCGATGAAGACGACAAAAACAATTGATGAGCGCGCCACAATTGCCCGGCCCTCTCAACGCGGACCTTAGAAAGCGGCGCGTCCGATTTCCGAAAGTCCGATGGTCGGTCGTTTTCCGCCCGCGCCGCCCATGGTAAGCGGGTAACGCCGAAAACCCCATGCGGTTCATCGAAATAGGTTTGGTGGCCAGGGGCGGAATCGAACCACCGACACGCGGATTTTCAGTAGCAGGCACGGTCCCCCCTCGCCGCTCGTAAGCCGAAGATCCGGCAGAACTAATCCCTTGGCGTCGGCCTAGGCGGCGCCCAACCGAACCCATACCGATCCACAACCCCTCTCCCTCGCCGCGTCGACGCCACCGCTCAAGAGTTTCAACGGGTTGCTCGGTCGCGACCGAACCGCGACCGACCTCGGCCTGCTGGTCGTCTACGGACCGATCCGCTGGCGGGGAGAGGTAGTTCGCGCGTGAAACTACTGCCCAGACTTGATTCGCGTCCAAGCGCGGCGACGACCGACCTGGCGATGCCATTTCAGTCGCGTTCGCGTTCCAGCCGCCGCGCCCTCGACCGGGCTGACTTTACTTTTGCATTCTCGGTGAAGCGGACAGGTGATGGCGCTTCGTGCTGAGGCTCCGCAAACGGTGCGCGAGTACATCGGCTGCGGCAATGCCTATCGCTTCAATGACATCGATGTCGCTGGGTAGGCGTCGACGGATGAAGTCAGTAATGCAGGTTTCAGCTTGGTTCGCATTGTCGGCGGTGACAGTTAACGACGTTTCGAGCCTCCGGCCGCCGATTTTTCCACGGGCCACTCCGCCAATCTGCGCAGTAGCGAGCAGCATTCGCTTAGTCAAAGGACGGCGGCTCCGCAGCTTGATGTCGACAAAATAGTCCATGCATCCCCTCCCTGGACCTGGAATTAGTCTTTCGGGCTCCATCCGGCTCTCCCCTAGCTCGACCGGAACGGCCGGCAATGGTGATTCTGTGGACCAATTACCTGCTGGCATAAAGAAGTGGGTGTCTATTGCGCGAGAAAGTGCGGCTGTCGCGGCCGGGTCGGTTGAGGCCTTCCCTCGGCCTATCTCCCCCTATCCGGCGCCCATCGGCCGCGTTGTGCGGCCTGCTCAACGCCGTTGCCAGGCATCGCGGGTGCGGGACCGAAGCAGCACGCGCATATGCTAGGCTCGCCCTCATGGCCGAGTCGGGGCGGACCGAGTTCGGGAAGACGCCGCAGATACTTCTCGCGGTGCTCCGCGGCTGGCATCAGCACTTCCGCTCGAATACCCCGCTCTCGTTTCTACTCGTGTTCTCGTGGCTGTCGTGCTACGGCCCTGCGCGACAAAAGGAAATTGCGACCGACCTCAAGCTCGCTAAATCCACCGTGTCGCGCAACCTGATTGACCTACAGGCCGGCGGATGGGTGACGGAAGTGCAAGGCGAGTGGTCGGTGACTCAAAAGTGGGACAACGCACGGCATGAGTTCTGGCATGAACTGACCGGCCTCACGAGGGAGCGACAGACCACCCGAGGCAGGCGGTCGAGGTAACTACTTCTGCGCGCCCTGAATTCCGGCGCTGGACTTGCGCCATCGGTTGGAGCGGGTGGTGGCCAGGGGCGGAATCGAACCACCGACACGCGGATTTTCAGTCCGCCCGGACATTTCGTAGCACCGTTCGGCAGTACGCGCCCCGGCGTGGAGCACGTCAGAAAGCGTATCCCAGCTTCAAATAGATGCCGTAGCTACTACCCTCGCCGTCGGCGTATTCAAGGTTCGCAACGATCCCTTGGAGGGGTTTGAGGATGTATTGGACACCGATGCCCCCCATCGGAAAGACATTGTCATTATCCGTGCAGCTCACGCCATCGCCGTATAGACAAGCGACGCCAGCGAAAATCGTCGCGGTCCACTTTTCTCCGAGCCGAAACCTCTCCTCAGCTTCTATCGAAGACATGTACTCGCCGGTGTACTGTCCGATCTTGTAGCCGCGAAGTTGAACCGGCGCCCGTGCCGCGGTGGGTGCGTCGCTGGTCAAATGGTTCAGCTGGCGCAAGGCGAACACGTTGCGATTGCCGTGCGGGATGAAGTACTTGAATTCAGCGCGGTACAGGCCGTAGTCATTGTCCCCGCCCAAGGACTCGCGAAAGGCCACGTTATTAAGGTTGATCAGCCAACCGCGGGTCGGCATGTTCTCGTTGTCGCGTGAATCGTTCTGGACGACGACACCTAGTCCAGCGGACTTGTACGGCTGGATGCCAAGGATATCGAGCACTTCATCGTCGAACGGTGTCTGCCCGGCAATGGCCAAATTCTGATAGATCGCCTGCCCTCCGAGAAACCAGTTGCCGGTCACGCGATAGGTATAGCGGGCCACGAGGGAGCGCAGTTCGGCTTCGTTTCGCAGCGGAACTCCGGTCCCGAGGTAGTCGTCGTAGTCGTTCTTTATGTTCCCGTACGCGAGCGCAACGAGCGCTCGTTGCTGGTCCTCATCGAAGGAAGTCCTTGCGTAGGCCCCCGCCACGATTGAATCAGTGTCTGAGTATTGGCCTGAAACGGCGAATATGGAGGGCCGGGACTTCGCGTCGAAGAAATGCAGGTAGCCCGCCAACCCTCCGAATGAGGTGCCGAGCTTGGGATTGGAGCTTGCTATTGGCGTGAACAGCCACGGAGAACGTTCCGCGAACGGCGAGGACGTGGTGTCCGCCTGATTGGTCGGTGTCTCCACTTTCTCGCTCTGCGCAAAGGCGGGGATTGAACTGGCAGCCACGGCGACCAATGCAACAATCGTCGGCCATCTCGACTCTTGCCTGATTGTCGAACACATCAGCACTTCCCTTGCATGCGAACGCCGCTAGACCGCTCAAAATAGTCTACTTGGTCCTCCGCTGGCGTATCCTCATCTTCCTCGAGTGCCCCAGCTGCCTCTGTGTCCTCCAACGGTTCGATTCAGCGGCGGCGCGCGGCCAACTTCAATGGAACACTTTCCATACGGACGTAACGACCACAACTATGACCATTGCAACGGACGGGTAAAAGGTAAGAGCAAACCCGAGCGCCCGAGATGGCGCGCCACCGCGATAACCACGCACAAATAACACACGGCCACACAGGAATAGAAGAACGGCGGCCGGTATCGCCGATATCCATGCTACGGGCATTAGAATCGACCACGCCAGATGAGTTAGTACCGCTAGAACTGACTGTTCCAGCGTGTTTTGAAGTGTCGATTGCAGAACGTTCGCGGTTTCCGAGCCACGAGAAAGTCCGCCTCCGTCGATATCCTCCGGAGTGAAAAACCGGTGTCGTGCGAGCAATCCAACGGATATCCCCAGCCAGAGCGCGATGAAGGCATCTGTCGAGATCGCAAACGCGAGGCGTTCTCCCGATGAGGCTTCCGGCGATAACGCCATCGGCCACAAGAGAACCGCGCCTGCGATCACGACAAGCGTGATCGCGGCACCGGGGATGATCCCCTTCAGTACGCCGCGCTGCTTAATGGTGAGAGCCATGCGGGTACGGAATCGTGCCAGCTAAGGCGCGAGCTCAGCGGCGCGCCGTTCGCGTCCGCTGCAGTGACCTGTTAACGGTACAGCACGCTGCTGTTTCACTGCACGCGAACCATCAGGCTGTCTGGATGAAACGCCTTCCAGGAAAACCAGTACTCGTCTGATAGCGCCAATACTTCAAGATCCGAGCTGATTCGTCCACCTTTGTACTTGCCGCGGGCATCCCACACCGTCCCGCTGGCAGCGTCGGAAAGAGTGCCGTTCGACCTGTTCGAAGGCGAGTTCGATGGGCGTGCCGGCGATAGTGCCCTTGAATCCGTTCACGGTATCGCCCACTGCGACGAGAAATGCATTCAAGGCCTTGTTCCACACGACGCCCCGCTCCATCAGATCGCGTTTGAGATATACCACTTGCGGCATGGCAATGGGATCGATCACGCCGACGACGCGAGTCCGGGCGGGAAAGGACTTGTCGCGCAGACTCGAGGGTAGCCCGGGGGTGGCCTCGCTCGCCACGATCTTCTTCCAGACGCCCGGGATGGGCAGCTCGAATTCCCGAAAATCGTACTGCTCGACGCGACATACCTGAGGCAAGGGCTCGAGGTGCTTCACCTCGGCCCACGGTAGAATCTGGAACGGAATCATCGCCAGCCTGTGCGGATGCAGCCGCCCGATGATCGAATCAAACGTCGCCTGCTGGAAGAAGGTCTTGGTGCGTCGGTCGGCCACGATCATGTTCGCGTTCTTGAACGAGCCGACGAACAGCGGCCCGATGTCGGTTACGTCGAACGGGATGACGCTGCGGCACATGGCGCAGTACGTCAACGCAATTGTACGGTTCCCGAAGAGGTCGTTGATGATGTGGTGGTGGATCACATAGTCCAGCGGGTAGGCCTTGGTGACGCCACCTTGCTCGATGACGGCTAGCTGCGCGTCATCCTTGAGCGGGAGCTCCAACGGGTGCGCCGCCATCGCCGGGAAGTCAACGGCGGGGAAGGCGTTCTCCTGGTGCATCCGGTAGGTCAGCACGATAGCCAGGGCCATCATGGCCAATGGGGTCAGCGCCGACCACGGGACGGAGGCTGAATCAACCGCGAGCCATGTCACCCATAGCAGTGAGCCCCCAAAGATCGACCAGACGACTGGCTTGCGAAGAAAGTAGTGGTAGTAGAGCCAATGGACGGGAAACCGCTTGATGAGCGCCATGTAGATCGCAGCGGTGCCCACCAGCAGCGCAACGATGGCGAGCATGTACAGAACAACCATACTCCGCGGCTAATGTCCGCGTTGAGCGGGCCGAACACCTGCGGCGCGCTCGCCCAAAGTTGTCACGGATCACTCCAATGCATAGTTAGGCGTCACGGCCTACGTGCTCCCATGAGTCGAGTGGCCTTCGAACCGCCTTGAACGATGGATGGCATTGCGGAACGGTGACAGCGCGCGAACGTCGGCGCAACTCCGGGTTTCGGACAGTGAGCTTCCGCAGCAGATGCCGCCATTAATATGCGATTTCGGATTTTGTCGTGGCCATTAGGGCGATTGAGCGCAGTGGCCCGATATTGCTGGCCCCCTCGACTGGCCAGGGCCGCACGCCTTCCAAAATGTAACAGCTAGGGATGGTGGCCAGGGGCGGAATCGAGCCACCGACACGCGGATTTTCAGTAGCAGGCTCGGCCGCCCCCGCCGCTCGCAAGCCGAAGACCCGGCACGGTTTATCTGCACACCTCGGTCCGGGCGGTAACTGACCGAACCCATACCGACCTCTTGCGAACGACGTGCAGTCAGAGGGGCGCCAGCGTCCAACCCGCTCAACGAGTTGCTCGCGCCGCGACCGAACCGGAACCGACCGGCCCCGACTCACCGTCCTCTTGACGACCTGGAAAACTGGAAAACTAGGTAGTCTCCAGCAGTGGCCGCCGATCTTTCGGGAGCAACGGCGATGAACGGTCCGGCTAACAACAGGCCACGTTCGAAGCGAGCTGTTAGAGCCCGCTCGCTTGTTGAGCGCGAACGGCTACCGGCTCTGTGCCCCTCCAGGCAAGGCTAGCCGATTGTGGGAAGGCTTCGAGCGTCCGCTTGCCTCTCGTACCGTGTGGCCGCGCACGAGCCCCAAACAAGACCGCGGGGGGAACCAGAAGCACCGCTAGGTCGATTAACGGAGCGTGGCGTAGGCGCCCGGCCTACGAGCCAAACCCCACCCAGCCACCTAAGGACAACCGCCACCCCTTTGAGCGATTTCGCCGTGGCGTTCTCCAGGCCAGTCCCCGGGAGGCGGGTGAGCTGCGGCGGGCTCTCGGTCGGCGCGTTTGCGGTAGGGTGTCGCGATGGATACGGATAAGCATATAGCCATTATCCGGTGTCGGCTCGAGACGCTATTGCGTGAGCTTCGGGCGATGCCAGTGCTAAGGCATGCCGAAATCACAGCGGCCTACGAATCCCTGCTGTTAGAACTCGTGGGAAAGGAACCCGAGAGGGCGGAATGGGGCGCGCGCTCTACAACCCTCCCGGAGCTAAGGAAACAGCTAACCGGAATGCCTGGCGCGCGGCCTGTTCTTGAAGCAATCGACGCGGCAATCGCGGACGGCGTCGAATAGCCGCCGGAGGACGCGAATCGGAGTGTGCAATGGATTCGCATGAACATCTTCTGAACGTACGTCGAAGCTTGCTCACGTTCGCCAATCAGCTAGCAGAGACGCCTGGCCGGGACGAGGTCGCGCTAGCCGTGGCGCAACTGTTGGGGGCGTGGGATGCGAGGGTCGCGCCGACGGAAACTGATCATGGGCCGCCCCTGAGCTTGGCGGCGCTACGTGAGCGCATCGCGGGCGTCCGCGGTGCCGAGGACGTCTTGAAGGTCATAGACGAGGCCAGCGAAGCCGGCGTTGCATAGCAAGAGTCGCCGCTCGAAGCTACTGTGGCCGCGCCGCTCCCCCAGCATACGGTCGGAATCAAATTTCGCGCTACGTTGGCGGCGCGATTGCGAGTTACCCCAAAACCTACCCCAGTCGGCTCGGGCGGTCTAGAGGCGGGTTAGACTGTGTCAGGGAAAGGGCTATGCCTCTCCTTTGCTTGATCGAAGACGTCGCGTTGGGCGGCAAACGCCCGCTGGAACGCCGGCCGTGCCTGTCCTCGGGCGACGTAAGCCGCAAGGGTCGGAAAATCGTTTAAGAGCGCGCCTTCAAGTCTGAGCAACACCTCGATCATCAGTAGGTCGGCAGCGCTAAACGACCCTACGAGCCAGTCGGCATCGCCCAAGCAGTCGGCTAGTCTGCGTAATCGGTCCCGGACGCGCTCATCAATACTGGGTAGGCGTGCCTCGTACCAAGATTTGTCGCGCTCCAGCTCTATCGCCATCTCCCGCTCGACAATCGGGGGCTCGACAGTGTTGAGGGCGGCAAACATCCAGGCGACTGCGCGATTTTGAGCTTTTGCGTCGTCCGGTAGTAAGACCCTATGGCGATTGGCGATGTGCAAGACGATGGCGCCCGACTCAAATAGCGCGACATCGCCTTCTTGGTACGTGGGAATCGATCCAAAGGGATTGAGTGCAAGGTGTGCCGGCTCCTTCAATGCAGACATTGAAACGAGGCGAACTGCGTATGACTGCCCGACTTCCTCAAGCGCCCATCGCACGCGCATGTCTCGGGCTAGTCCCTTACCGCCGTCAGGAGAGTCTTGGAAGGCAGTGATCGTCGGAGTCATAGAGCAATTTATAAGCGGTAGCTAGCGTCGGCTAGTCTGCGTTGACCAGGCCGCGCTGAGCACTTGCCTGGCACTGTCACGGGCCGTTGCAACTGCATGTCAGGCGTCATTTTGTCTTCGCGATCAACGCTCTCATCAAGAGTGAGGCGAAATGAACGACCTGCCCACACAACGGATCGCTTGAAAGCGCAGCCATCGGTCCTTGTGCGAAATGTAAACCGCTCGGTGTGAGAAAAGATAAACGCGCTGAATCTGGAGGCGGTGGCGCCGGCCGTTCCTCTTCCCAAGGACCAATTTTCGCGACAACCTGTTTTGAAGCCTCGACCAAGTGGTCGATCGCGGAGTCGAGAGATTGGTCCGGATGCTCCCATACGACGCCGGCGCCCGAGTAGTTGTAATAGCGAGCAGAGTGGTCTGGGTACGCAGCGAGCAAATCCAGGCCTTGGGCCATCGCAACCTCGACAATGACACCCAACACCTGCTTTGCCTGGTGCGGTGGCGGCCGCACTCCGTGCTGACGGAGGAAGTGCCACGCCTGCAAGTATTGGCGCGGTTCGAGTTCGGCATGCTGGACAACCGCCCGCCAAAGAGTAATCGCGTCACTTTGCCGCCCGGTCGCGAACTGCGAACGCGCCAAAACAAACGCACTCCATGGAAAGTACTCCTCAGCGGCACCGTCAGGGGGCCACTGGTCAAGGGGACAGTCACCGAAAAGAGTCTCGCGTATCGAATCAGGTGCCGTGTTCTTCATAGAACCTATGGTGTCCAGAGTCTAGGCAGCCCGAATTGGTTCGGCTCCTCTACGACCCCGATCGGCACTATCAAATTCGCTCGGTGCATCGACCAAGGGCAGGCGGATGCAGAACTCGCTTCCCTGTCCCAATCCACCGCTCGCGCCGTCGAGCCCTCCCCCGTGCATCTCAACGATGCGGCGTGCCAGCGTTAGCCCCATTCCCAGACCTTCCTCAGAATGGACCGCATCAGCCTGAGCAAACAAATCGAACACGCGCGGCATCATTTCGGGAGAAATACCAATACCGTTATCCCGAACTCGCACCATTGCCTGGTGGCTCGCCGAATCCCTTTCGACTCGTATTTGAATGTGTCCACCCGGAGGAGTGAACTTGGCTGCATTGTTAATCAGGTTCGTAATCACCTGAACGAGGCGGACGATATCGGCTTTCACAGCCAGGGTCTCTTCAGGCAGCTGTACCTCAAGTCGGTGCGCGCGCTGCTCAATGCAGGCGCGACAACTCTCCAAAGCGCGCGCGACTACTTCCTGTATAGAAACTGCCTCAAGGCGCAATTCTATTTTTCCCCGCCTTAGACGCGCGGCGTCCAGAAGATCGTCGACAAGCCGCATAATGGATTCGAACTGGCGCCCTATCATCGCCTTGGCCTGATCGCCCCTGGCGTCATCCGGGCCGACTCGGTTCAGGACGTCCAAGCCGTAACGTACAGCGGCGAGCGGATTCCGCAACTCATGACCCAGCATGGCGAGAAACTCGTCCTTGCGTCGGTCGGCTATGCGCAGTTGGTCGGCAATATGCTCAGCGGCCGCCCGCGCCGCCTGTTCACTAATCAAGCGCTCGCGCTCAACTGCGTACTGTTTGTGCTGGGTCATGTCCGTCACGATGACGCACAGGCTGTTATTGAGATCGAGGATCGGCGCGACAGTAACTAGCGCTGAGAACTCGGTGCCATCGCTCCGGACGATCGAGATGTCCGCCTGGGCATCATCCGTCGCCCGGTATAAGAGGTCGACGAATCGATCACGGTAGGCGGGCGCGACGTGTGTAAGGAAATTTGTGCCGGTTACAGATGTGCTCGGCTGCGCCAGAAACTCCGCGATGCAGCGGTTCGCATAGGTAATAGTGCCGTCCGCAGTGAGAACCGCCGCTCCCTGCTGCATGCGTTCGACCAGTAGCCTATAGGGCTGAGCAACGCCCTCCAGTACCAGGATGCCTTCTTTTCCATCCTGCTCAACGACAAATGCGTCGACTTGGTGATGGCGGATGGCATGAACTATCGCCTCAGCGTCGTCGAGCCGCCGCCGCAGCTCTGCGTTCTCGCGCCTCAGTTCGCCGCCGCTGCCAGAAGAAGGGGCCATCGATCAACCTTGAGTACGGCGCAATTGCAAGCCAACCAGCGACCGCTCCGGGTCCGACAGATCCCCGATAAGACGGCGCATCGGAACGGGCAGTTTACGCACGAGCGTCGGGATGGCGACGATCTGCTCATCTCGGGCGAGTTTCGGATTCTGTAGCAGATCGATCACCTCAATTTTGTAGCGCCCCTCAAGATGTTGTTCGCAGATCTGCTTCAGATTTTTGAAAGCACTGATGGATTTAGGCGTCTGCCCGGCAACATAGAGCCGCAGCTCCCATATCTCGTGCGAGGCAGCCGGGGCGCGCGGCTTTTTCTTGCTCATCGCCTGGCCTTCGAAGACGTCCTTGTGCGGGCGGTACGCGGGCGCATGCCCGGATCTTTATCGATGGGCGACTGCGCGCCCCGGCGATTCGCCATATTAGCGCGGTCGCCCGCCAGCGCAGTTTCGCGATTTTGATCCTCTCTCGCTACCCGATTGGCTTCGTCCTGCACCGCTGCGAACTCTGCCTCGAGTGCTGCGATCTGTGCCTTTAGCGCATGGCTTTGGCGCTCCAGCTCTCGATGCTTGCGCTCAGTCGCCTGCTTGCGATCAAGCGTGAACGCCTTCTCACGAGCCTCTTGAGCAGCGCGCATCGAGCCGGTAAGAACCCCCTCGGGTCCGACGTATACGTCCAATAATTCTGCGCCATGATTGGTCAAGACGAACTCGCGTATCTGGTTTGAGTGAGGCATTCCCCGTGACTTCAACACGTACAAACCGCGATTGCGCTCGCCGGCAAGCTCAAGGTTGCGCAGCAGCAACCAAGTATCGATGATTGATGAGACTTCTACGTCCGTGCTCTCGCGGTCGCGGCCCCCGCTCGTCAATGCGACGAAGAATGCAGTAATTTGCTCGGACTTAAGGAAATCGATCAGACGCAGCAGCATAGCTGCCACTTCCCGGGTTGAAGATCCTGCGGATGAGAAATTGCTGATCGGATCAACAACCACGGCGTGAGGTTTGAATTCGCTGACGAGCTTATGCATCGCCACGAGATGGGCCTCGAGCCCGTGTAAGGTTGGTCGGCTCGCGTTGAAACTGAGCAGCTGCTTTTGAATCCATGGCCGCAGATCGATCCCGATGGAGCGCATGTTCCGGACCATCTGCTGTTCTGATTCTTCAAACGCGAAATAAAGGCAGCGCTCTCCCCTTCGGCAGGTGGCATCCGCGAAGTGGGCGGCCAAACTGGTTTTGCCTGTGCCCGCAGTTCCGCTTACGAGGATACTGCTGCCGCGGTAATAGCCCTCCCCTCCGAGCATCGTGTCGAGTGCGGCGATACCGCTGGAGATCCGTTCGGCACTTGCATCGTGCGTCAACCCCAAAGAAGTCACTGGCAACACCGAGATCCCGGCGTCGTCGATTATGAAGGGGTACTCGTTCGTGCCGTGGTAGCTGCCCCGGTATTTCACCACCCGTAGTCGGCGCGTCGAGAGCTGATCGTTGACGCGGTGATCGAGCAGAATGACGCAGTCCGACACGTACTCCTCAAGGCCTTGCCGAGTCAGGCTTCCCTCCCCCCGCTCCGCTGTAATGATTGTCGTAACGCCCTTGTCCTTGAGCCATCGGAAGAGGCGCCGCAGCTCGGAACGCAGTATTGACGGGTTTGAGAGTCCGCCAAACAGGGTCTCTATCGTATCCAGAACAACCCGCTTCGCCCCAATCGAATCGATCGCCAGATTCGCCCGGATGAACAGTCCCTCGAGATCGTACTCGCCGATTTCTTCGATTTCGTTCCGGTCGACATGGATGTAGTCGACCAACAGTTTATTTTGCTCGACGAGCTCGTCTAGCTCGAAGCCGAGGGAACGGACGTTTTCCGCAAGCTCCTGCGGCGTTTCCTCGAACGCGAGGAATACCCCTGGTTCGCCATACTCGATCGCGCCACTGACGAGGAACTCCATCGCGAAGAGGGTTTTGCCAGCGCCCGCCCCTCCGCACAAGAGCGTCGGACGGCCTCGCGGCAGTCCACCCCCCGTTATTTCGTCGAGGCCGTGGATACCGGTTAGCGTCTTAGGAAGCTGTACCCGGGTTGGAGCCCGTTTGGATTTTGGTTTGCTCATTGGGGGCCAACCGTGCCGAGGGTGTATAGCAGTGCAATAAAATATGAGGCAATGCGATCACACTGGCAAGGAGGTTGCCTCAATTAGGGCTGCAGTGCGAACAGTTCCTCGTCGGGATCGCCGACGACGAGAAGGTCCCCGGTGGCAGGCGACCCCGTGGACCTCCCGCCAAAGCGGCTGGCGCACATAACAGCAGGTTTGGCTCGCGCGAGTCGTGCCCCCCAAGTTCATTGCCACGTTCCCGAGAGTATTGGCGTGCGCCGAAAGATTTGAGCTCGCTACCCTTGGTCCGTAGGACAAACCCGGGAAACGAGCTACCCGCCCCAGTGAAGGTCTCCGCCGTCAGGGGAGTGCTGCGAGCCCAGGGCACGGCCTCCGACGCTAAGGGCGCCGCCCCCAAGCCCAAACTACGGCCTTACCGGGTTGAGGCTGTCGGGAAAAGGCCAAAGCCAACGTCGATACCCGCTAAACCGGTCGCAATCGAACAGCGGCGACAGGTCGAGACCACCGATGCCTTGCTCTCCCATCCGACCGACCGACGCGAAACCGTTGATTGGCCTGCATGGGCCGGAGCCCTTAACCTACCTTTTCAAGCCATCGCCTCCGCTAGAGTCGGGAGCCGCCTCTCGAACCGGTATTCGCTGAATTACCCTGCAACAGGATCTGTGCTCCAGCGCCCAACTAGGAGGCCGGAGACATGTAGTGATTTCGGTACGCCAGCGGACCGACGCCTACACGCGTCGAGCGTACGGTCTACCCTTCATTCCATTCGTCTTCTGACGCAATGGGAGCGACGCATATGAAAGCCAGAACGGTTCGCGATGTGATTGGTGACCCCGAGTCATGGGAAAACCATATCTCCGACTGGGCCGATTCCAAATTGCCGAATCTGGTCTGCGCAAAAATCCAGGATGTTTTCAGTTCTGGCAACCAGCTTCGCGTCTATACGCGGAATGCCGCCGGGGTGGAGGCGCTTTCGGTTTTCTTTATCAACGATACAGCGCTTCGCGCTCAAGTCGCTAGCCTGCTGGTCCCTGGGCTGGACGTGCATGAGGCGGTCGCGATCCAGATCGACTAACGAGCGATTAGTAGCTCAAGACGAGCACAAACGCGGATTGCCTCGGCGCGCCAGCGGCCGAGACCGAAATCCTGGCCAGACTCGAAAGGTTAGTGCACATGGATTTTGTAACCGTCAATCGAACTCCGGTGTTGACCTTGTGGGCGTCAGTGGTTGCGGAGTGCCTTGGGTTCGAGCCGGACGAGGCTCTCACGCTCGGTAAAGCCGTGGTCACCGCCCAGTCGCAAAGCCAGCCTTTCGGAATCTTCACGCCCGCACCTGAAGCTGTGCGCGAGGAGCGCGCGAAGAAGGCAAAAGCGACGGGGGTGTTGCGGGTTGCCCTTTTAGGTCGGGTGGTGCCGGTCGTGCGCACCGATTTTGGATTGAGGGCGATGGATAAGGAGCGCAAGCCGATGGCACCCACTAGCGTTCAAAAGTACCTTCAGTCGATGTTCCGGGAAAGCCTGACCGAAGTGCGGGGCGCGATGGAGAAGTTGGCACAGTCTTACAACCCTGAAGCCTTGGCAAACAATGCCTTTCAACTCTACGAAGCTTTCCGTCCCGAGATTCCAGACAGAACGTCGGGATGGGGTATCAAAGGGAAATTGAGCCTCACAAAGATCGGTCAGTTAGCTGCACAGTCATAAGAGCAAGTTTATTCGTCGAAAATTACGCCTTACGATAATTAGTTTCGATCACATCGGTACGGCGACGTTCGGATGCGGGGAATCACCCCGCTTACCTTCTCGATCTTTCTACGTTGCCGGCATGCTGCGCGGCAAAGCCGAGCAAAGTCAGCGGTCGCCCCTATGCCCCGTATCCAACTTTCTGACGTCGCCAGCCTCTGACATCTAGGTCGCCACGTTTCTCTGGCGGTCAAGGTAGATTTCTTTCGTCAGGGCAGAAAGAACGAAATAACGTGTAATGGTTGCTCCTAGACACGGAGGTCCTAGAGCAAAAAAAGACGAGAGGACAAAAACTCATGAAACTTCTCGAAGAGTTGCTAGGACTGAGATTGGTCGAGAGCTTAACGGAATCGCCAGATTGGGAATTGACTTGGTGGGATACCGTCTACCGTGGACTCCAGGAAGATTTTTCTGCTGAAGAGAACCCGGATTGTGAGCTCCCCGGGGAGACGGCGTTATCGGCAGCGGCTGCGACTCATTTGGTAAATTGAGTAGCGGCGAACTTTTCGCACCTCCTGGAAGGTCTCGCCGGGCCTCCTTTGGCGGTCTTTTTGTTCCGGTGGCACGTACCCCTCGAGTGCGGGGCCGCAACGGCGAACGCGCGCGGACTTCGTTAAGAAGACTCAGTTTCGTTTCTCACTCTCAATCACCAAGATCGGCTTGCTGTACTGCCTGTAGCCGCTGGCGGCCACGGGGACGATCTTGCTGCCCGACAATGGCTCACGGCGCGGCGGCGAAGTTGCCTTCCAAGTAGCGAGCGACACGTCGGCGACTCCGACCACCACTTTGGCGCCCGTCCCGAATGCGAGCGCGGCTGACACAAGAGCGAGCCTCTGTCGTACATATGTCAGTGAGAACGCCCGACATGATTGAATGATCACGCTGGCTCCCGTGCGCGCGATTCACCGTAACAAATACGGCGATAATTTCATTTGGAGATGTACAGATGACAAACCGCAACGCGGATAATGACCGCAAGAAAGACGCAAACCGAGATCCGATTACCGGCACGCCGGGAGCGCATCCCGTCGGCACGGGTATCGGCGCTGCCGCCGGTGGCATCGCGGGTGGCATCGGCGCTGGTGCATTGGCCGGCTCAATGGGCGGTCCGGTCGGCACGGCGATAGGTGCCGTCGTCGGCGCGGTCGCTGGCGGATTGGCAGGCAAGGGCGTCGCTGAAGCAATTGACCCGACAGTTGAAGAAGGATATTGGCGCGATAACTACGCCAGTCGGCCGTATGTGGCAAAGGGCGCGAGCTTTGACGACTACGGCCCGGCCTATCGGCACGGGGTCGACTCGTACGCCAGGTCCAACGGCCGCACGTTCGAACAGTCGGAATCGGACATGGAGCGCAGTTGGGAGAAAGTAAAGGGTAACTCCAGCTTGTCATGGGACGAGGCGAAGGCCGCCAGTCGCGACTCGTGGCAGCGTGTTAGCAATACCGTCGAACGCGCCGTGCCCGGCGATTCCGATCGTGACGGCCGGTAAGGGCCGCGGGGCTAGGTCATAAACACTGCAATTACAGGGCACTGTGGTGGAAAACGAGAAAGGCGCCGGAAGGCGCCTTTTTTTACATAGCCAGCAGGGTCGGTCCGAAAGACTGGCCCCGCCTCGCACGAGTCAATATCGCTCAGCGCCGGCCCGGATTAACCACACGTAGCCGGCGCCGAGCAAGTCGTTACGTAGTCCGCGGGGCTACCCTAACGTCCGTGTGCTCACGACGGCGCAAACCGAGAAGACCGACCAAGACAGCGAACTGTAACGATCCCCATGGGCCCACTTACCCGCAGCTTCGCCCGACATAGGGGTAAGCCCAGTTGGTTTCAAGTAGTGGAGGTATAATCCTACGAGCGACGCGCGTAGGCGTTGCACGCACTGTCATAGCCACGCCAGGTGGGCTGGAGTTGACTCCGGTCGGCTCGGGTGGCTCTTTATTGTCCCTGCTGCTGATGGAGCCACTCGCAGCCAATCCTTATGCCGGAATGCGCGGGCCTTATTCGTACCCACGAAAGGCGTAGGATCGTGCCGCATGGGCTTCTTCAGCAGCCTGTTAGGTCGGCAACCAGCGCAGCCGCAAACGGTCGCGCGCCTGCCCGGCTCGGGCGCATTCGACCTTGAGATCGTCGGCGAATCCAACTACCAAGACACGCTAGACGCATTTGCGGTGGGCGTTGCGAGGACGGCTACGAAAAGGTAGTCGAAGCGACTCTGACGCATGAAGACCAGAACCCGCACGACAACAAGGCCATCGCCGGCCTCATCGAAGGCAAGCTAGTCGGATACTTGGACCGCAAGACGGCTAAGAACTTTCGTAAGCGGCTGGCCGCTGCCGGAGCGGCCGGCGTGCCAGCGGTGTGCCAAGCGATGATCGTCGGAGGTTGGGACCGAGGCCGGCATGTGTTCGAGTGGACCTCCCAACGAAGTGACCTAACCTGCCAAGGCGCCATGCCGCCGAGCCTTTTCATCGAGGACGATCAATCGATAGGCTTGCTGCGCTGCAGCTTAGATCCCTTCATCGACCGCGTGACCGGAATAGGGACGCCGTCACTCTTCAAACGCGCGATAAGCGATTCTTTGCGGGCAGTCATGCGCTGACCTAACTCGTCAAAATCAACATCACCCTTGCGCGCCTGCGCAAATAAACCGCCGGGTTGCTCCTCTTCCTTCACATGGTGCTTAATCATTTCCGAGAGCACGGTGACCTTCGCATCGTAAAAGTCGTCGTCGGGCGTGCCGTCCAACAATTCCGCGATCAACACTTTCGCGCCGTCATGCTCTACGTATGCTTCCTCGTAGATTTCCTCCTCCACGGCTGCTTTTACCGCCGGGTAGAAAATCTCTTCTTCAATTGAAGTGTGGACCGACAACTCCAGACAGATTTCCTTGGCCAACTTGCCTTTGACGTCATCGTTTTTCGACCTCTCGTAACGCTTAAAGAGGTCTTCGACCTTTCGATGGTCGGCTTTTAACAACGCAATCGCGTCTTTGCCGTTGCTTTTCTTTGCCTTAGCCATGGGATTCTCCACGCGTTCCGAAATTCGGTGCACGCTTGTAGCATGGACGTTCATACTTAACCTGTAAGACGAAACCCTCAAATAGCGCCTCCGGCGGAAGCTCGTTCGACGCAGTCACGGAACCGTAACATCATTGTCCGATGAAAGTGCCCTCGCTACAGACTGTCTCGGGCCTTTCGGAAGGCCCCCTGTGGCACGCTGCCATCGGACGCGTGGTGGTCACCTTTGGCACGCTGGAGCGTGTACTCCTTGCTTGGGCAGACTCGTTTGCGCCCGATATGAAACTGATGCAGAAGCACCGATGCGAGATCGAAGAATTTAACGATCAGCCGAGTCACCGTGCAGGTGCCCGACGGTCCGCGAGAAATACGGAAAAGTGCTTGCCGCTTATCGGGATGGGGTGGTGGCCAGGGGCGGAATCGAACCACCGACACGCAGATTCTCAGTCGGCTGTTCTATCGACGTTACTTACCCTACGTTTTTGTGCCATTGCTATAAGAGCACGTCCGTAACTCTACGACCGATATGAGCATCCGCGTAGCGACTTGGTGGTTCGTAGACCGAAATGAAGATTCAGAAACGCTAAGAACGCGAGTTGCTGTGTGACGCTCGCTATGCGGTTCGGATTCTGGCTGCTCGCCCTCGCTGTGGCCTTGGCCGCGTGCGTGAATCCGCCGCCACGCCCGCCGCCGGTCGATCCGGATGCAGTGCGCGCGGAGATCGTGCGGCTGATGCCAGCGAAGGCCGAGAGCGCGCAGGGTTGGGCGATTGACATCTTCGCGGCCTTCGAAGCGCTGAAGATCCCGCCTACGAGCGAGCACATTTGCGGCGTGCTGGCGGTGACAGAACAAGAGTCAAACTTCCAAGTGGATCCCCTGGTGCCCGACCTTCCAGCCATCGCACGTCGGGAAATCGAAGCGCGCGCCGCGAGCCATCACATTCCCAAATTCATGGTGGGTGCATTGCTCGAAATTCAGTCGCCGAACGGCTTGAGCTTTCGCGAGCGCTTGGAACATGTCAGAACCGAGAAAGACCTGAGCGAACTGTTCGAGGATTTTATCGGGAGTGTACCGCTCGGCAAGCGGCTGTTCGGAGACTGGAATCCTGTCCGCACCGGCGGCCCGATGCAGGTGAGCATCGAGTTTGCGGAGAAACAGGCGAAGGAGAAGCACTACCCTTATCCGGTCGAAGGAAACATTCGATCTGAGGTTTTTACGCGGCGAGGCGGCCTCTTCTTTGGGGTCGCCCACCTGCTCGCCTACGCGTCGCCGTACGACGACATGGTATACCGATTTGCAGACTACAACGCCGGACACTACGCAAGCCGAAACGCCGCCTTTCAGAACGCAGTGAATATCGTGTCCAAAAAGCGGCTGGCGTTAGATGGAGACCTGCTGATCGAGGGCGCCGATAAGCCCAGCAACACGGAGCTCGCGATCCGCACGATCGGCGAGCTAGGCCTGACCGATGCGCAGATCCGTACTGCACTGGAGCAAGGCGAGGAGTCCGAATTCGAGCGGACTCCGCTGTACTCGCGCGTACTTGCCCTCGCGGACAAGGCTCCGCCTGGCCGGCCGGTGCCGCGCGCTGTCGTGCCGCGCATTCGGCTAGTGGGTCCGAAGATTACACGTAACTTGACTACGGACTGGTTCGCTCGCCGCGTGGACGATCGTTACAGACGGTGCTTGGTGAGGGCGGATTAGCGGTGCTTGACTGAGCCGCGAATCGCTTTTCAGTCTCTCCGTGCGGGCCGATGTGCCAGTGATGGGATCTGCGGGTGAGCTAACTGCAAGCGAGCTTGATGCGCTTGTGGAGAGCTTTGGCGCAGTCATCGAGCAATACGAGCATGAGAAGAAGATGTCGATCGTTGTCTGAGAGTAAACGGCCGCCCAATGGTTTAAGAAGTTCTCGATGTACTTCTCCCGGTCCGACTTGCTATATCCTACGATGAGTCCTTCATGATTTGGATGCACGCACTGCGTAAGGTTCTGAAAGCTCTCTCTCGCCCTGGACACACGAAGCGATGCAAACGGTCACGCGCATCTAAATGTTTCTCGGCTTTAAGTCCATCCGAGTTTTCAGGGAGACATTGGCGGAGAGAGAGGGATTCGAACCCTCGATGGGTTTTTTGACCGGGAGTAGCCGGCCACGGTGCGCGAGGCGACCCGAGATGCCCCGCGATAGACACGACGCATACCGCTATCAGCGTGGATTGTGAGCGCCCGCCCCGCGGCGCAAAATCGCGAAGTCCGATGGTCGGCGGAGTCGCGCGCCGGCCGCCGCCGATGGTCCGCGGGTGACGCCGAAAACCCCATGCGGTTCATCGAAATAGGTGTGGTGGCCAAGGGCGCTCCCGCAGAAGTCCAACGGTCTCTCCGACCGTGCTGGACCGCTCCAACACATACTTGGACGTGGAGCGATATGTCGGCGGTTTCCTCACGCTGCTTCATTGATCTCTCGCGCGACACGATTGCCCGATTCAAGTGCTCCTTGCATCCAGCCATCAATCCAGACTGAGGTGTGTTCACCCGCAAAATGGACTCTGCCTTCCGGCCGCGCAACATGGGGTAACACGGTGCTGAACTGGCCGGGCTTGTAATAGGCTGAAGCGCCGCGCGCCCACTGGTCCTCATCCCAGCATTTCGTTATGCCGCCCTCGAAGTGTTCACGCATTCCCGGGTAGATTGTTTCCACTTGATCGAGAGCGAAGTTAATTCGTTCGTTCTCTGACATTGCCGTGACTCGCCTCGAGTGCTGGCTAATCGGGAAAGCGTCCAAAACACCCCTCTTACCCTGCTGCCCATACGTAATGTCCCATATTTGGCGGATGGGTAGGTCGGTGGTAGCAAAACCGCTTTCCACATTATCGATCCAGAACCTTTGTTTCGACCGCAGGAAAATCCTAGACGCGGAGAGATACGGCAACTGGTCGATGGCCTTTTGCTTATCGACCGAAAATGCTGGCGCAACTTCGATGTTCTTTTGAACGCTGAACGGGACAGTGCAAATTAGATAATCCCCCGTCAGCGCATGATACGAACCCTCCTGAAGGAATCTGGCTGTGGCGCCCCACGCGTGTTGCTCGATTTTTACGACGGGTGAGGCGTATTGAATCTTCTCGGACAATCGGGACGCGAACGCCTTTGGTAAGAGATCCGTTCCACCGCGGATCTTGTGGTACTGCTTCAACTTCTGATTGAGCGCGTAATTACGCAACATGAGCAAGGCGGCTCGGGGTTCAAGTCGATCATCAGTCCCGCCAACGCTGAGGAGCTCAATCGCCCCGGACGACGCGCCGCGCGTGCGCCAGAAATCAGAGCGGCTCATCTGGTCATATTTCGTGAGCACCTCAGGCGGGGGCCAACTGGGATCGGTCGCATCGCCCAGTTCACTCAATGCTGACCCAACATATTTTCGTCGTATCCCATCCAGGCCAAGCGCGCGTTCCTCTGTCGTCAGGTCGTATGGCCACTCCACCTGATGTCCTGGCGTCACTCGAAGCCTATTTCCGCTGACGTAGTACACGGACGGCACGTCAGGCGGCTGGAAGGGATCAAGCGTGAGACCGAACAATTCGACGTACTTGAGGGTAAAGTGATGGTGATTTGGAATGCGCGTTGCGCCAGCTTCTGCGTATAGGCCGTCAGGAAACGGATCACGCAGCGTGAGTACGCGACCACCCGGCCGGGTTTGCGCCTCAAGTATCGTGACGTCGTGGCCTGCCCGTGTGAGTTCGTACGCCGCCGACAAGCCGGCCAAACCTGCGCCAATTACGATTACCCGCTTTGCAGCGCCGCGTCGTTCTAAGGTGTTCTGGGCCAGCGTCAGAATGGGGAGCGGGGATGCTGAAAGCGTTGCCGCGGCGACCACCGACTTTTTCAAGAAGTCCCTGCGCTTCATGCTCAACAGCACCTGCAGAGAGTGGTACCCCAGATTGAAATTACGCTGCTCCCCTACCGGGGGATGGTCAAGCCATATTGCAGGCCGCTTCCTGGCAACTAGCCAAATTGGGCCAGGGATGAGGGGCGATCGGTAAGAAATTGGTGGGCAGGGGCGGAATCGAACCACCGACACGCGGATTTTCAGTAGCAGGCTCAGCCGCCCTCGAAGCTCGCAACTCGAAGACCCGGCACGGTTTATCCGCACACCGCGGTCCGGGCGGTGACTGACCGAACCCATACCGACCTCTTGCGAACTACGTGCATCCACAGTGCGCCAGCGTCCAACCCGCTCAACGAGTTGCTCGCGCCGCGACCGAACCGGAACCGACCGGACTGACCTGCCAAGGCCGCGGAGACTTGGGGAAGTGGAAAGCTGGTAATCTGAGCGGGCGGTAGTCCACGACAAGTGTTTCGCCATTCGGCTTTTGCAGGCTGCCGGCAGGACTCCGCCCGTTGTTGCTGTCAGCCCCTGATACTCCTTGGGTATTGTCTAAATCTTGCGGTAACGACGGATCGCCAGTAAACCACGAGGCGGTCCCCCGCTCGAGCGGTGACATTGAATTGCTTCATGCCGTGAGTGTCGTTACCGCCTGCAGCCCGTGCAACTGACGAATATTCTCGCGGAGCTTCCTATCGGCATGGCTATCCGCTGCGCCGCCGAACTCGGTAACGGCGGCCAATACAAGCACGAGGGCGACTCGGCCTAGTGGGTGATTTCGGCAGCCACGACATTGCTTGCTGCGTATCAAGTACATCCCGCTTGGTGACGCTGAACGGGTAAACGTCGGGGTCGACGCAAAAGTCGTGATCGAGACGTTCCGACGTGGCTACAACGAGGTGCGACCGCACTCGAGCCTCAGGCAGCTGACGCCGGTGGTGTCTAGAGAACAGTGGTCCCAAGAATGCCGGCAGATCAGTCTCAAGCGCCGGCGATGATCGCTCCCGTCAACCGTATCCCCGCGCACAGGGTGCAAAATGAGCTGGACGAAATGACGTTATGGACGAAGCTTGTCCAGCAGTCGAGTACGCTCCGCGCCTAACTCGCCGATATCGGTACCTGGATCGTTCTGCTCCTCCCGGGCAAGCAGCACCGCAACTGCGTCGTACATCTGGATATCGGTCATCCCGGCCATGGCAGTCGGAAGTGCCATACATCGCTTTTCATCCTTAAGTTTCAATAGCGACATCAGCCGATGGTCTGCCGTATTCAGAACCGTGTGGCCCTCGTCGCCGAGGACGAACGGAAAAAAGCAGTAAAGGCAGAACAATGGCGCGATCGTCGTTGCGACATCCGTGGCGGTGCGCGCAGCGCGCTCCTCCGGTGAGATCAGGCGGGCGCCGTCCTGCCGTATCACCCAGCGAACCGCTTCCGTCTTCAGTACCGCATCATCGAGTTTCTCGCAATCGAACCCCGCTTCGACCGTGCCCGCCACGAGGAGCTTGGGATACTTGATCGTCTGGTGATGCTGGCAGGCCGCGAGCAGTGCCCCGCTGAGCAAAACAACCTTCGATGTTGCGCTGCGCATTGCGTGATTCAGGGTGCGACTATGACGGGCGTCGCCCCGAGCGCGATGCTACCTGCCATCAGCACAACGAGTACCGGTACGGCTGCCGTGCGCAGCGCACTGAATCGTCGGACTTCCACGAGCGCGATGTCAGCATAATGAACGACGACGTCTTGACCCAGCGGGAGGGTCTCGTGCGACGCGGGCTTGACGGTGACGCCGGCCATTTCGCTTGCACGAATTTCCGTAATCTCGAATGACATCCGCTCACGCTGCTTTGTCACGACTCGTATTGAGTCGCCTGCTTTCAGGCGGAGTTCGGTGGGTTCGGCGCTGTCGACCGGAGATACAGCCTTGGTTGCCGTACATGCGCTGAGCGCAAGCAACACCAATACGACGCCCCAGTTGCCCTGATCTCCTGACATGCTCTCTCCGTGGAGTGAGTCTTAACAGGACGCGAATTGCTTATAGACCTTTACGACCGCTCTGTCCAAAATTGGCGCGCACGACCCCGCCCCAGTTGAACGGCGACGTCCCCCCGCTTTTTGAGTAGCGGGTAGGTTTAGAAGGCGGTGTCTGAACCGCCGGCACTTTCAGGACCGAACCGACGTAAGAAACACGGGCCCGCCCTGCTCGGCCCGGGCCTGCATCTCGAGGTCATGATTGCCGCCGATGCAGAGGATCCGGTCGAACGCCTGCCGCCCGAACCAGTCGTCGAGGCGGTCGACGTCGCTGGCGTGACGGGTGAAGCCGTTGCCGCTGTCGCCACAATGGATGAGCACGTCGCCGCGCAGCGTGCGATTTCCTCGTGCCGGCCGTAGGTGTCGCTGACAGTGACGAGTTTCATCGGAAAAAGTCAGCACCGTTGCAGAGCGGCGTCAACATGTGGCGTAAATGGGAAACCTCATAATGGCCCTCCGGAATGTGGGAAATCTGATGACGGACACGGTCCACGACCACTCCTTCTCCGTACGGATCACGGTATGCCCTCGAGACTTCCAGTCCCCTGCCCGCGTCATAGGTTCTTTCCACGAAGTCGAGCGCCTCTGACAACTTGTCGCCGGGTATGACCGCCAACAAATCGCCGCCCTCGCCAAAGAGACGCCACTGCGCCCACTTGGCGTCCAGCACTGGGAATCTATTTTTCCATACAGAGGGTCGCATTGTTGCCAGTTGCTTGCTCAGTCTTTCGAATACCAAGACAGCCTCGACAAACGCCGCGGGTGGCAGGTACCTGTGCACCTCGACGTAGTGCGCCACAAGTTGCGGTGCCACATACACAATCTCCCCTTCCATGGCAGGCACTCGAACCTCGCCATTGCCCTCGGTCACGGATACCAAAGGCGTGTCCGGACTGCGCGAAAAGACAAACCTCCTTAACGGAGGCTCGCAAAATTCACAGTCATGGTGCCCGCCACAGGGGCTAATTGGATTGGTCGCTAATTGACTCAATACCCGACGGAAGTCCACCGGCGTGTCGCCAGTCCGCAATGCGTGTTCACGGGACAACCAACCGATATTCAGAATGTTCGGGCGTATCGGTCCGGGCCTGTACTCGTAACTTGTCAGGTCCCGAAAGTACATTGTGTTCGATGGTATTCGCTGTAACCAGTGGGATCGTCGCCGACCGCCGTGACGTGGCCGCGTGTTGGCAGTGCCAACCGTAGTACGTCAGTCTCTTGTTGCGCCTAGATAGGCGGCCACGGCCATAGCCACAATAAGCGTGCCGACGGAAGCAAATCGAAACCATCGGACAAGCCGCCTGTCTTCTGGCGACTCGATACCAGCCAGTTCGGAGCGAGGTGATAAATTCCGCTCCCAACGTCGGTCGAGAAGTGTCCCGATTCCAACGCCCACAATAGCGGCAGCGATTTGGCAGGTGCGCTTGCTTGCAACGACAGTAAGGTCGACGTCCACCAATCTAAACATTAACGCGATTAGCACGAGTACGCCCAACAAACCCGGCGGTAACAAGTACATCGACACGCTGAAGCTGGCCTTGTGCCACGCCTCGTCTATCCGGCCATCGCCCAACTTACGGCGATGGCGTGCGAGAATAACTAAGAAGACTTTATCGACGTTTGCTAACACGGGCGAATTATCGGGAGGTATTTCGTACCGGGTCGCTTTGCGTTAGCCTATTAGAAACACGAGGTGGGGACCGCGATATCATGCAGGCTGATGACCACATGAAGTTAGTAGCACTGCTTGCTATTGGCTTGATAGCCATAATCGTTTTTCTTACGGTTAAGGCAATAAAATACAAAAAATTATATGAAGATCTTCAAGACGCCATCGAGATCGACAAAACCAAACTTAATGACGATGAGATCTAGAGAAATACATCGGTAGAACCGAGGTGGCTCGGACGCGTTGCACGTATTTACTGCCGCGTCGGCGTCTTCGGTTGAGATCAGATTTCGAGCGCCACCGCGTCGTGAACCCTAAGTCCGGGCCTCAGCACGCGAACCAGCGCCACTAGGGTCGCGGCGTCGCCGATCGCAAACTTCGACACTGTCGGACCCGTCGACCCGCCCTTAGTTGAGATGATCAATTCGTCACCGACCGCGAGCACGCTAGTGATCACGGCGACCCGCAAATTAGGCATCCCTTGCCAGATCGCAGTAGTGCTCGGCCACGACTCCGGCTGACCCAGGACGTCCCCGACCGTTCGCCCGGCCACGTCGTCCACTCCCCTGCCGAATCGTTATTCTTCTCGACGACTTCAATCTACTCCGAGTGCGCTGGGAAGCAATCGAGGGTTGACATATTGAGGCGCTACCCTCTAACGGAAAGCTGGATTTGGTGCACGCACGTCGGCTGGCCCGCACTGGCCGAACAATACCCAGCGGAAGGTGTCATAGCGTAGGCACCCGTCTCGCGAACGGATGAGGCCCGGTCCCGAAAGGTTCCGGGCTTTTCTCTTACCCCAGATGCCCGTCCTGGCCCCGCGCGTGTTGCGGGCTGCCGCGATCTCCCCAAGGATCATCCGTACGCAGGGGTCGCCCCTGCGCCCGCCTCGGAATCAGCAGCCGGGAGCATCGCGCTAACTCGGACCACTCACGTGGAATCTTTAGAAGGTCGCAAGTTCGCTCTGATACATAATTCGCGATAGAGCGCGACTTTGGACTCGTGGCAAATCATGTTGACGAACATGGGATTCAAGAAATCTTGCTGTGGCCGTACGCGATGAGCGGTGGCCTTCACACAGACAGCAATGCGAAAGTCCAACTCATCCCGACGTACGGTCAAAAGTTCGGCCGATTCGGAAGTATCAGGTGGCGACAGTGCCAATAGTGTGCAGTTGTCAGTGACACGAGAGTGAAGCTCGGATGCGGGACCACCACTCTCTACCCAAGCATCGAGTGCCTCCCAGTACTTGGCTTCAGCACGCGAGAAGTCAGGGTTCTCTGAGCTCGCTGCAGAAGCCGAGAGCAAGGCCACAACAGCCATCATGATCTTACTCATGCCGCACTGAGCACTCGCCTAGCTCTGTCACCGACCGCTCCAACGCATAGTTAGGTGGCCCGTCAACATGTAGTTGTTCGTGATCCCGACCGCAAGCGTTCCAGCAATGACGCAGCCAACCACAAAAAACGCTGCAAAAGCGATCCGACGGAGCGCGGCACGCGTGTCATGGATTCGAAGGAAATAGTAGGGTATGCCGACCGGGAAAAACAAAGGCACGAGCAAACATGTAAGGATCGGCAGATCGAGTTGCCGATCCTTTGCGTCGGATTTGCACCAGAAGTAGAGAAGAATAACTAGGGGCACCCAGTACAAAGCGCGAACCGGAATTCTGTCGAACTCCCCGTTTGACAGGGCCTGCAAGAAACGCACCTGGTGAAGTACCGTGTAGCCGATTGTCAGGGCGAGAATAGCGGCAAGGTAAGTTTGCCTGCGATTCATGGCCACCTAACGTCCGCATTGAGCGGGCCGCGCTGAGCGCTCGCTCGAGCCTTTCACGGACCGCTCCAACGCATAGTTAGGCCGCACTTGCAGGCAAGTTAGTGGAACAACCCGACGGCCAGCTCGGCCCAAACAACGAGCAACGCGAATATGATCGCGCAAATAATCCCAAGCCGATGGACGCGGCTACGCAGACGCGTCGCAAGAACGAGTGCGGAGCCTGCTGCCAACAAAAGAACCGCGGCAATTACGAAGTCACCCAGACCCCATGAGACTTCCTTCGTAAACCGCATGGCTACCGCGGGAAGCAGCAGTAGGAAGCCCGTGAGGAGGGCGACGCCGAAAAGTGGCTTTCGTAAAGAACCTCGGCTCATAGTCGAATGTTCCAGTGAGAACTAAGCGACCGCACGAACAACCGTGATTGCGCGAAGCTTCATCCGGCCGAGAGGCTCCTGCGCTAGACACATGCTGTTTTGGGCTAGGACGAGTGCCATTGGGCTTGATCTCGCGCGGCCTAACTACAATTAGACGCCATCAATCATGTGAAGTATTACGCGATCTAGGCCTGTTAATCACCTAGCCGCGCCGTAAGCCACTGCATTTCATGAAACCATCCCGAAAGCTCCATGACATCCTCAAACTTTATGACCCTAACGGGCTTCCTTTCATCATATTCGTTCTCTACCTTTATCCAAACTGGTCCCGACACTCCATGCCGCAGCACTAATCCCGCAAACGACTTGACCTTAAAAGCCGCTTCGACTTCCTTCCTTAACGTCGCAACATTAGTGCGCTCGCAGGCAGCGGCCTGATGGGCTAGGAGCGTGACCACATAGAGAAAGCACCTCATGACACCTAACGTCCGCGTCGAGCGGGCCGCGCCTAGCGCTCGCCTAAATCTGTCACGGACCGATCCAACGCATAGTTAGGCAAACTGAAGCTAAGTACTGAGATCAGAATCATCCCAGTCCACTCCAGGAGAAAGTGCCCAGGTGAGGGCGTGCCTACGCTCATGCACCACGCCTCCGTCTGCAACTGGGTCAAAGTCAGCGGGTACCGTCACGTCTCCGAGCTGGGCACTGCGCGCTGCGTTATGTGCGCAATAGAAGAGATCCTCTAGGGCACCTATCTCTTCAACCTTCCGTGGGGACAGCATGGCCGGAAGCAACTCGAATCCATCGTTCTTTCCGTAAAAGAAACCCAGCAAAGCTGCGACTGTTTCGTCGGAAACCATGCCTTGAAGGGTAGGTCGATGCTCGAACCCCAGAATCCAGGCAAGAGCCCAAACATTCTCTAGTCGCCAGCCTATCGTACCGACATAGGCTTTTTGAGCCTCGGCGCGCGGAGTGGCCAGAATGCTCCTATCCTCCACAGTTAGAAACCGGTCAAGTGCAAGCGACTTGATGCGGTTAATAATTCGTTCAGACGAAATCTGTGCCTCTGTTGCACATACCCAATCGCCGGTCGAGAGGAGCGCTAACGCGCGCTTCACAATCTCTTCTAGTGGCCGCAACTGCGTTGCAGAGGAACTGAATTCCGTTGGCAGCGACGCGGCGACCTTGAAGCCCAGCGCTTTCAGAGCGTGAAGGTTGGCTTCGCGGACGCCCATCAGTTTGCCTAATGTCCTCTCTGACCGGGCCGCGTAATGCGCTCGCTTAATGCTGGCACGGACCGCTCCAACGCATAGTTAGGTGGCACATCCCGCTATTGGACCTGAACTTCTTCTTCGCAGATTACGTCCGCGCGGCGGCGGAAGAACTGAACTCGTTTGTCAGACTGCGGCGCCAGAATTGCGATTGCCGGCGTCGGCACCACGAGGAGTACTCCACAGAGCACTTCTCCTGTGGACTTCCCATGACGAAGCTCAAGGAATGTCACGTCGATGGTGTCATTGGTCGCGGTAATGCCGGTCACGGCCACGTTGTACGTTTCCTGGCCGCGACCTCGTGGCGCAATCACAATTACCATGTGCCGCGTGAAATCAACGGGGGCAATGACTGCTTGAACACAGGCATCGTCGCAGGAACTGTCGCGTGGCCAATTTGCGACGAAGTCCTCTGCACTTCGATACGCGCGATATAGGGATTCCTCAGTGGAGAAACCCGGACCTGTTGCAGCTGGGAACATGGTAACTAGGGCTGGTGGCGTACAAGCGTCGCGACAGCTCTCGGTCACGCCGAGCAGCATTAAAGACAACGCTATGAATGAAAGCACCTTCTAGCCTCCGCGTTAAAGCGAGCCGCGCTGAGCGCTCGCCAAGCACTGTCACGGACCGCTCCAACGCATAGTTAGGCGTCACATGGGCTCGGAGGCAAGCTATTACGCGCTCGCCTACGGCACCCGCGCTGGCCGCAGCAACTCAGGCCTGAAGAACCGGCTCGCAATCGCCGCCAGGATGATCGGCGCGAAACCTATCACGGCGGCAAAGCCCAGAAGGCCTGCATTGCCAAACACTCCGGCCTTGTAAAGCGCGTATCCCGAAAACAGCAAGGCATGAGTGACAGCTCCAGCGGCGTAGGCCACGCCCACGACCTTGCCGGTGTACGGCCCGCGAATCGCGGACGCATGAATGACCCAAATGGACAACGGAACAAACAGGAACGCGGCGCTCCACAGGCCGGTGTTGTAGGCGCCCGCAACGATTCCACCAGCCGTGTGCACAAGCCCGTTGGCGAACAGCAATCCCCAGAAACTGAGGCCGATGAGGACGTTGCGCCTGAAGAGGTACGCAGCCAGCGGCGCCCCGAACCACATGAGCGCGATGTTCACCACCGGGTAGAAGGCAAGGGGAATCGGACAGTCTGGGTACGGCGGAAAGCCAATCTTCTCGCATATCATTTCTTGGATTGAGTAGTCGAAGCCCAGCACCGGCAGGCTGTATTCCTCGAACTGATGTATCCAGTAGAGCGGCACGGCGAGCCACGCCAGCCATGCTGGATCGCGCCAGCGCGATACGGTGGTGTTGCCACGGAAGGTGTCGGTCGTCAGCAGGATGGCGACCATCACGATCGCGCCGCCTACCCCAATGAACGGCCAGACGGTGTAGAACCAATGTGTTTGCATGGTGCCTCGTTATCGTTGTAGTCGTGGCATACGTGGCGCCTAACGACTGCGTTGAGCTCGCCGCGCAGAGCATCGCTGCGATTGTAGTCACGATGGTCACTAAATGGTCACCAGGAATCAAAACGCCGCAGGAATGCGGCGTTGAACTTGCGTAACTAGCTGAAAAAATTGGTGGCCAGGGGCGGAATCGAACCACCGACACGCGGATTTTCAGTCACAAACTGAAATCCGCAGCGCTGATTCATACAAAACTCCCGCACGAGGAGCACGCAATCGACAGCACGGCGAACTGACACCGCCGGCAAGTTCACACTGACTTACCTGCCGGCGGCGATATCGTCTGCAATGTCAGTGCGAGGCCGTTCTCACACCGCTGGCGGCTTTCTCGATCAGGGCTGCCACCGCCTCTGGCTTGGAAACATAGACGGCGTGACTGCCTTTTTCCTCGACAACCGTCGAGCCTGCGCGCTTCGACATGAAGTGCTGGGCAGGCGGCGGGATCATCTTGTCGTCGGTGGCGACTAGATACCAGCTCGGCTTCGTCTTCCATGCGGGCTCGGTGACTGTGCCACTGAGCGCCTCGACGCCCCATGGAACCTGCGAATCAGCCATGAACGAGGCCTTATCTTCCTCGACGTCGGCCGCGAATGACTCCCAGAACTTCGCCTTGTCGAGAGCCAGGTAGCCGTTGTCCGGAGGCAGTATCGGCGGTACGGACGCACCGGGGGGCGGATCTTTGATGAGTGCAGCCACCGATTCCCCTGCGTCCGGCGCAAAGGCGGCGATATAGGCAAGACCCGCGACCTTGGGATCGTTGCCTGCCTCTGTAATCACGACTCCGCCATAGGAATGACCGACAAGAAGTACGGGCATGTTCTGCGTTGCGAGGACCCGTTTCGTGGCTGCCACGTCGTCGGCCAGCGAGGTGGTCGTGTTCTGTACGATGCTCACGTTGTAGCCGTCCTTCTTCAGGATCTTGTACACACCCTCCCAGCCTGAACCGTCCACGAAGCCTCCGTGAACGAGAACGACTGCGACAGGCTTCGCGCCAGTACTTCCAGCCATGGTGATCTCCTTTCCTCAGTCAATTTGCTTACGATTTCGACGGAATATAGATCTTGGCGAGGACCAATGCACACCCTGCTAGGGAATATGGCTCCGCGACCGTTCGCCACGAATCGAAAGTGAACGCCAGCGCAGGGCCGGGATTGCAGGTTCGGTAATTGCCGGAGATGGTGGCCAGGGGCGGAATCGAACCACCGACACGCGGATTTTCAAAGGGGGCTTCAGTTTCTCATAAGCGCGTTGTAGCGCGGATCATCGACAAGCCTGCGCATGAGCCGGCCGGTCGCGATGCCGCGTAGCGGTCTAGTTGCGAGGACACGCAGTCTGCAGGAAAAAACGAAGCATTTCCGCGCTGGCATCCGGCCCCTTTGCGTCCGTGTACGACCCCTCGCCGCTTCCGCCAAACCAGGCATGGCCTCCGCCGTGAATGAGCCAGTGCTCGAGCAACACCCGACCCTCGGAATTGCGGTGGACTGTGCGGGTATAGGCGTAGCCGTTGGGCGACTGGCCGCGTTCGCTTTCCCCCGGTCCCCCTGCGTGCTTCGACCGGGCAATGACCTCGGCGCCGTTGCGCGGGTGCACCGTCTTGTCGCGATCACCGTGAAAGACGATGGTCGGTGTCGCATGGTTCGCCAGTACCCCCGGGCGACGGTTAGAACCTGGCGTGCCCTGCATGGCGGCGAGCGCGGTGGGTAGGTCGTGCGCGCTGCCGCAAGCCAGTCCCGAGTGGATGCCGACGCCCGAATACAGGTCCGGGTAGGTTGCGGCCATCACCGCGGCCATCGCGCCTCCGGCCGATAGGCCGGCGATATAGACGCTGCGGGAATTGATGTTGCGGCGGCGCATGATCTCGCGCGTCATGCCAGCGATCACCGATGGTTCGCCCCGATCGCGCGCCTGATCTTTGCGGCGGAACCAGTTCCAGCAGCGTGAATGGTTTGCTGAATGCGCCTGCGCCGGGTACAGCACAAAGCAGCGCGCCTCTTCGGCCAGTCGGTTCATCCGCGTGCCGGCGGCGAAGTCATCCGGCGACTGCGTGCAGCCGTGCAGCATGACAATCAATGGCAGCGCCTGTCCTTCGTGATTCGACGGGATGTAGAGTCTGTAGTCACGCTCACCGGCGGCATTCGCATAGGAGCCCGCAATAAACTGCCCGGGGGCCTTCGTGTCGGTCGTTGCCCGGGCGCGCGGTGAGGCGGCGCCACCGAGCCGGCTGAGGTTGCGGAGCAGATCCTTCACGCCGACGTCGGGTCTCCTTACTTTGGGGGAATCTGCGCCCGGTTCTGCTTGCCCAGTCGGCTTCGAAAAGCCGATCACGACGCATTCCCCCTCGATGACGTCGTCCAGCGTCGCGCAAGTGGCCATCGGAGGGCGCGCAGGCGGCGAGGCGGCCGCCAGGCTGCGTTGAATCAGTGCGGTGGCCTCGGTCAGCTGGCCGCGACGCGTCAGCTCGGTCGCCTGCATCAGGCGGGCATGCAACACCGTGTCCGTCATTCGTGCTCTTGGAAAGTCAATTGGTTCAGCGGATGCGGTCGGACAGAGCCGCCCGCACGGAAGAACTAGCGCGCAGCGCACCAAGCACCGAGATCGAGGCAATGGTCTGCATCGCGAGCTGTGCCGGCACGTCGTCGTCGATCGACGCGAGGCCGAGTACACGGATATGCAGCTGTTCACTGGCATCGCGCACCCGCTCGAGATCTTGCCGGCTGTAGCGCTGCAGCCCCAGCACCATCGAACGGCGCGCGACGGTGTGCTTCAGCACGTCGTCATGGGTCGCAAGCTGATTGCGAATGGCAGTCCGTATTACGTCGGTTCGATTCGAATAGAACCCTTCCTGCACCAGCAGATCGATCCGGCCGAGATCGATATATCCCAGATTGATCGTGATTTTTTCTGATTCGGCCTCGCCCCGCCGAGGGTCGACTCCGAGATGACGTACCATTTCGCCCTCCCTACCCATCCGTATACCATCCGTATGGATGGTGACTATAGCAGGATTCGGACTTATGAAGGTCCGTGGCGAAAGTACGATTGGGCCGTTCGTGTCGGAAGCAGACGATGGCCCGCAAGTGCACTCACGGCGCTGAGCAGACGATCAGGATTCAGTAAGGGAAATCGGGGGCGGCGCGGCGTAGGTTGGAATCAGCGTGAATGTCGTTCCCAATCGCTACGCCTATTGAGTCCTTGCCAGCGATCGCCGCTGACGCGATTTTAGGTGACGAGCTCTATCGCGGAGAGTCATCTTGGACAGCCAGTGGACGAAGGAACCGGACACGAGCCCGGCGCCAGCGACCCCGCACACGAGCAGCATCAACCAAATACCCTGCGGTGCCCACTACGTATGAGCTTGCACCCCCCGACTTTGCCGGGCGGACTCGTATCGCGCCTCGGCCTAATCCGTTGCTTCGCACAGGTTCAATTGCTGCGCTGCTCTTCAAATGGGTACTCAAAAATATGTTTTGCCGTGTCGAGCGGTGAACTCTGGGTTTCGAGTTCGCTCTTACGCGCCTGAAGCTGTCTTCCAATTTCATTCTTGGCAGAACCATTGCTGGTCGGTCGACGCGAAGCTTTTCGAGTTGACTGAGTGGTCTTCGACCGGGTCATGGATTTGGACCGGGACTTGGGCCGTGACTTGGACTTTGACTTTGATTGGGACTTGGACGTGGACTTGGCCATCTAATACTCCTGGAGGGGTGGGCAGATTCTGCGCTCGATGTAGCCATAGTGATGTCGTTCACTGGCTCCTCCAGAGGTAGGACTGTGTACCGCGTAGGATTTCACCTCCCGTGGGTTCCCGTTGCGCGTGTCCCGACTGCTAGCACCTGCAACGGACCGGGCCGCAGCACTGGCAGGGAGGGAGTGGCGCACCATCTGCGCATGAAAATCGCTTAGCCGCATGATATTGCCTGCCTAACGTCCGCGTTCAGCGGGGCGCGGTTCAAGGGCCGGCACTTCGACTTGGAAATCTCTGACTTCCAGGCCCCAGCCAGAAAGCGGCTCTTCGTCTCGAGGTTTCACGTAGGCATTCTCGACGTATTCCCACGTTTCGTTGAATCGTGAATGCACGATCCAGCCCTCGTCTTCGGCGGCCAGGAGCTCGCCGAAGGCGCGTTCGATCGTCCACAAACTGTCCTTGGGAGCGGTATCGCCCGCTTTGTGGTGTGAGCCGCCATCCCATAGGTAAATCGCCGACGTCACCTGGCCGTCTTCCACCGTCATCCGCATTGGCGTCAGTACCTTGGCGGGCTTTCTCCAACCGGTTGGATAGCCGCTCAACTGGACGGTGTAGGCGTATCGCTCCGGTGCAGCGTGCTTCCAAAGCTCTCTTTGCTGGCGAAGCGTACTGCCCGAAGTGCGGGCGGGATCGAGCATGGGAATCGTCGCTAACGGCAGGACAACCGCGATTGCGAGGACGGCCTTTTTCGTCGCGTCGCGCCATGAGGAGAACAGCATCCGTCGGGCGAGGAACAAGATGTGTAACGATGCAATCAAGGGCAACAGGCCGACGAGTGTCCAACCCAGCGAACTTGAGAGCACAATTGGCGTAACAGCCAGCGCTCCAAGCGCTGTGCCAATGCAAACCAGCGTCGGCCGGCTTATAGAACCGTGACCTTCAAACAATTTGCTGACCACGTACGCGAGGGCGGCAAGACCAATCAACCCGCAGGCCACCTGCCCGAGAAGGATCACGGCGTCCAGCCAGTTAGGCGACGGTGCGGTTCCTACCATCATCAACTGGACAGGAGCTACCAGGAGACCGACAACAAGCAGCGGAATCAAAGGTCCGAAGCAAACGACCAACTCGACAATTAATAGACGTTTCTTGGTCGGTCGCAGCATCGACACGATATTAGGCGCGATGGTCACACTTGGTCACGGCCGTTAGTATCGCCCTTGAAATCGGGCCCAGAACTCGCGTAACCGGCTGAATTGGGTGGTGGCCAGGGGCGGAATCGAACCACCGACACGCGGATTTTCCGTTACGAGGCGGTCATTTGTCAGCCATGACGAGATCGAGCGGCGCATCCTTAGGCCGGGCTGCAAGATTGGCGCGTTACCGTGCAATCTCACGCTCGATGTCACCGAAGATTGCCGTTGTTGCTTGTGGGAACCACGACCCAACTAACCAGCAGGTGATTGAGTCCGAATCTGGAGACGGGACAAGCGCACGTGAATGACTTCACGAAAGCCCCCGAACTGCACTGCTTCGTATAACGAGACTCCGGTAGCAGCTTCAACCTGCGCAATCGCTTCCCGAAGCGACGGTAAATCCAATGCGTTGCCATTGACTTGAACCGCTTGATAGCGTGCGGCCGCAAAGTGGTAGCGAGCAAGGGGGTTTTCTTCCATCTCCAGAGCCTTGGTAGCGTACTTCTCGGCTGCTGCATATCGGCGGGCAAGTCGTTTAGAAAAGCAGAAAAATTTACCAATCTCCGAACATCGCTGGGATCAAGGTTGATGGATTTCTGGTAAGCAGCCCTCGCTATGAGCAGGCTTACTTCGCGATTCACGGCCTCTGGGTGGTACGCGATGTCCCGATACATGTCTCCATACCACTGATGGCCATTAGCTTTTAGTACGGGCTGCTTCACAACTTCTATGTAGTTCCAGATCCAGTCAGTCGCCTTGGAACTGTTATTTGCGCGCCGATAGATCTCGGCCTGTACGAAGAACGCGCTAGGCAGTTGCGGTTGAATGCGAAGCGCCGCCTGAATTTCTGCTTCGGCCTCCGTCCGCTTGGACGCGCTTGCGTAAATTCGCGCCCTGGCGACATGTGCCTGCGCAAGCTTCGGATTGATTCTCAGTGCCTCATCGATCAGCGCGAGTGCTGTATTCTGCTGTTCGACAGGCTCGCCGTCGTAGGCAAGCAGCCAGATTGAAAAAATCTCAGCCCGCAGGGCTTGTGAGAGACCTGAAAGAGGATCTGACTTGGCGAGCTGGTCGGCTATGGCTATCGCACGAGTCATTGTGTCGTCATCGTCCGGGTGTGAGTGAATCCACTCCAAGGCTTCATAGAAGCGCCGTTCCGGCGCAGTTGGCTGGGAAGCGACGGATACGGGACGAGTCGCTGCGTCCAAAACTTCGATGTCCTGGGTTGCTTGCTCGACGAGCGCTGTCCTCATACAGAGATTCGTCGAAATGCGGCCGTTGTCCTCCGGTCCGTACGCATAGATGAGGTACCGAGAGCCGGGCTTGAGGACTACTCCACAGGAGGCAGAGTCCGCGGGCGTCTGAAGCTGAGTTACTGACTTGTCTCCCTTGAAGATGCGCAGCACGGTGAACCCGGCTATCAGCAGGCGTTCATGCACGACTCTCGTCGATTCTCAGACTGTTGAGTCTTGGCATTCCAGATGGCGACGTCCTCCTCACGCTTAGTCGCGATAATCTTGTTCGATGTAATTTCGATGAGTCCCGCATATTGCGCTTCTCGAAAAGCGCCAATCACTTTCTGTTCCAGCGGTATGGGGTCGTTCAGGCAGGAACAGGCGATGCTGGACTGTGAAAACGTGTACAGACCAATAATCGCAAACACCCGCAACATTACGACGGCAATGCCCAATCCGCGCATTGCTGCTTCAACGAAACGGGGACCCAAGCTTCCCGGACAACCATCGGTTCGATGCGCTTCAGCAGAACCAGGGTCTTGGGCTTGTCGCGAGCCAAGCATGCAAACCTGGCGAAATTGTTGAGATTCCATGGATCAGGATAGCGGCTGATGACGTCCTCGAATCCTTGCTTCATCTGGGGCCAGTCGACGAGCGAGTTGTTGAAAAGGTCATTCTTGAACTGGGATTGTGACGCATACCAGTAAAGCCTGGCGTACATCCCGAGTCCCTCCTCTTCCTTGGTCCAGATCACCGCGTCCTGCGCGAATGCCTCGATCTGCCGTATATCCCCGTGCCATTTCGGCAAGAGATACTCCAGCGCCGAGAAGTAGGTTTGATAGAACAACGGTTCCCTTTCAAGGGCTTCCTTCAGCAACGCATCAAAATCGCGTCGATCCCAATCTTGGGTGCGAGCGATGACCATCATGCACTCGTACCACTTGGGATCCACCGAGGCGACGACTTTGGAACTCTCCAGGTAAGTCCTCGCCTTGTCGATAGACTGCCTGAACTGAGCCCAAGACTCCGGCTTTACGGTTGATGCATAACCTCCCCCCCGGTAAGCCCATGCTCGCTCTAGCAGCGCAAGCCCATGTGCAATGTGCGCGGTCGGGGACTCCGGATAGTCCTGTATCCATTTCTTGGTCTTTTCTTCGATGACCGCGAAGGAAGCATCTGGATCCTGACCTCTGGTCTGATTCTTGATGAACTCTTCAATGCCTGAGTAGAACAACGTGAGCATCCAGAGCCCGCTCGAGCTTCGGCTCTTCTTCGTCCGATATTGCGTCGAAATGCGTTCCAGGCGCTTAAAGTCGTTGGCCAGGAAGTTACGTTCCGTCGCCGCTGCAACTTCTGCGCGTTGTTCCAATTCGGACATTGCGTTAGCCTGTCCGCCAACCAGGAGACCGAACGCAAGGGCGCAGATGAAGTACGTGCCATTCATGCAGTCGTCCTCAACTGCCCCAAGCCTACATTGGCAGGTAGTACCAATTCTGGGCCTGCATCTATTTTCGGTTGTTCAGCCACAACCCGACGATGCACAGCGCGATTCCGACGAGATTCGCGGCCGTGATCTTCACCCTCGTACGTCACGCCGTGCGCTGCCCGGTGATTCCATCGTGAGAATTAGGAGTGGCCGGGACTTTGAGTATCGCCCCGAAAGACGATGCTTAGGATGCTCAAGCCTTGTGCCTCCGGACGAGCAAGACGGGCGGAGAGTAGCCGAGAATGGCAACGGGGAGGATGGTGGCCAGGGGCGGAATCGAACCACCGTCACGCAAATTCTCACTCATGAACTGAAATTGGCAACATCAACTGCATCAACCGGTTAGCCGGGGTGCCCGCTGCGACGAATGCCCCACGATGCAGGACAATGCGCCACTGGCTTCCGCAAAACTCCCGCAGCCAGGAGCCGGTTGCCATCTCACCGCGCTCCGAGCTGCCTCAGGGCCACAACCAGACGATCCACGTCTGCGGCGCCATTGTAGAGCGCAGGAGTAACGCGAATGCAGGCGCCTCGCTCGAGACCCGTACGCACAACCGTGAACAGGCCGTAGCGGGTCCGCAGGTCATCAACGATTTGCTGATTGTCCTCGGGAGCAGTTCGGCCATGAAGCCGAAACGACGTGATGGCGCCTACCATTCCCGGGTCATCTGGTGTGAGTATGTCGAGGGCCGGGATATCACGTGCCACCCTAACCCAGCGATCGCGCAAATAGCGGAGGCGTGCAACCTTGTACTCGGGTCCAAGAGCCGCATGAAAATCGAGGGCGGCGGGGACTGTGAGAAAGGCGGCGAAGTTCGCCGTGCCTGAGTGGACGCGGCTCAGGATACTATCGCTGGGTTGGTCTTCGTCCGCCATCATGCGATCGATGTCGCCCACTCGTCCCTTACGAATGTAGAGGGCACCCACACCAATCGGCGCCCCGATCCACTTATGCAGGTTGAAGCCGATGAAATCGGCGCCCAGGTCGCGGACGCTAAAATCGATCTGCCCCCAGGCGTGCGCGGCATCGACGATGACCTCGGCGCCACGCTGCCGTGCCAGGGCCGCGATTTCAGCAACCGGCAACACAAGGCCAGTCTTGTTGTTGAGAAGGGTTAGGAGGAGCAGCCGCACGCCCGGCTCTTCGGCGAGAGCCTCGGCATATGCAGCAACTACGTTATCCCGAGTCGCGGGTTCGGGAACCACAACCCGAACGACGCGCACGCCACGGCGATCGACGAGCCACTTCATAGCGTATTGCATGCCTGGGTAATCCACGTCGGCATACAACACCGTATCCCCGGCTCTGAGGCGGTTGTAACCGCCGATGAGACTTTGCAACGCCTCTGTGGCCCCGCGTGTAAACGCGATCTCGTCGACTTCAACGCCGAGAGCAGCAGCGACACGCGTGCGCGCAGTCTGGAGATCGACGAGGTAATCCCCACGTGCGTAGAAGGAACTCGCGACGTTCACACTCTCGACGTGACGAACGTACTCCGCGAGTACAGGAACCGCCATGATTCCCCAGTAGCCCGCCTCGAGATTCGTTATGCGGTCAGACACCCGGTAATGCGCGGCAACACGGCGCCAAAACGCTTCATCGGAGGCAACGATCTCGGGCGGACCTTCGGGCCGTGCGAGAGCAGGTAGTGGTTCGTAAGCGCGCTGCGTTGAGGTCGGCGCGGCCAAGGCTACGCCGGCGAGCGCAGCCGAGCTGACGAATGTCCGTCGAGAAACCTTATCTAGGCTATCGTCCTTCATCACGAACCTGGCTGTACCCGACAATCGTGAACCGGGAGCATAAAGTGACGTCTAACGTCCGCGTTGACCGGGCCGCGCTGAGCGCTCGCCTAGCTCTGTCATGAACCGCTCCATCGCATAGTTAGGCAACGTATCATCTGGTGCTGCTGTCTCTACGCTTCCCGCATTCTGCCCGCAGTGCAACAAGGTTCTGCGCCAGTCGCGCGATTCCATAAGCAAGGTCGATCACATCCTGAAGTGAAGCCAGTCGTTCCGAAATTCGTGGCATAACGGTGAGGCGGCTAACGTCGGCGACGCCAATGACGTCGGGCGGCCCATCCTCCCTGCAGAAGTCCACCCGAAAAGTACTGGATTGTGGACGATGGCATTTCGCCGCTTCGCAATTTCCAGCGACTGATCCCAAGCCGTGTTGCAACGCCGCTTAAGCTCCTCATTGCTAACGCAGCGGTCCAATTGCGTTATTACTTCCTTAACGCGACGCGTGAATGGCCACTTTAGAGCCGTGAATGGAAGTTGCTTGTCTTCGGCCAAGTCGCCAAGCCAAAGATATGTCTGCAACTCAACTGCCCCAAAATTGACCACCAACATGCCAATGGGCTCAAGCCACGGCTTCGTATGAGTGGCATTGATGGTCGTTTTGATTTGCGACATTTGGGCGGCAATCCAATCGTTGCCTAACGTTCGCGTTGAGCGGGCCGCGATACGCCGCCTGCAACGGGACGGGATTCTAGGCGCGATGGCGACTGGATGGTCAATACGAACCACAACGCCGGAATTCCACGGCGCTGAACCAGGGTAACCGGCTGAATAGGACGGTGGCCAGGGCCGGACTCGAACCAGCGACACGCGGATTTTCAGTCTCACTGGCGCCAATGCTTCCACAGCTAACTTGTTGAATTCCCGGAACTACTCTGCTCCCTGGATACCAAGTCGTCCCCTAGCTCGCGGTGTGGAGTAAGTTACTGCACGGAATCTGCTCGAAATCGAATCAGCGGGGAGGACTCACCGATGTTGGCCCCGAGATCGCATCCGCAAATTCATAGCCGTCGCTGGTTGCTCGCGCGCTTGGCAGCCGTACCTGCCATCGCAACCATTCCGCGGATTGCCTGGGCGGAAGCAGAAACAGCTTCTCCGGCGCTCGATCAAATGCTGAATGTCATGGATTTCGAACCCGTCGCCGCGCCGCGCTACCGCCCGCTCACTGGGGATACATCGCGACAGGCGTGGACGACGATCGAACGGTCACTATTAACCACGAGGCTTTCAGTCAGGTTGAGATCAGAGCCCGCCGATTCGTCGACGTCAGCAAGGTGGATCTCAGTGTCAGCATGTTTGGCGCCAGTCACCCCTCACCGGTGTATCTGTCTTGCGTATCAAGGCAGCGCGCGTTTAATCCAAGCGAGGGCGAGATCGGCACCGCCCGCGCGGCGAGAGCCCGTTCCGCGCTCATGCTGCTTTCCAACGTGGGCTCAGTGGCCGTCGAGGACGTTGCAGAGGCGCGTGGTGGCCCAGTCTGGATGCAGCTGTATGCGACCGACGACTGGGAAGTGACAAAGGCAATCGTGAAGCGTGCCGAGCGTGCAGGCTGTCCCGCGATCGCTTTGACGGTCGACAATATGCCGGGCCGCAACAATGAGACGCTGCAGCGCGCGATGCGCGAAGACTCGCGCGACTGCAAGGCCTGCCACGTAAGCAATCCGCAGGATCCTATCCGCCGCGCACCGATGTATGACGGCCTCGATCTTAGCCGCGTCAAGGAACTGTCGCCCTCGGCGCTTAGTTGGGACTACCTGGACCGACTGCGTGACCTGGTGTCGGTGAAGCTTCTCATTAAGGGCATCGTGACGGGCGAGGATGCCGCGCTCTGCGTCGAGCACGGGGCCGATGGCATCATCGTGTCCAACCATGGGGGCCGCAACGAGGAGACACTGCGCGCCTCGATCGCCTGTCTGCCTGAAGTTGCCGCGGCAGTCGCCGGTCGTGTGCCCGTGTTGATCGACGGCGGCGTCCGGCGCGGCACCGATGTCTTCAAGGCTCTAGCCCTTGGTGCGACGGCGGTGGGAATCGGACGGCCGCAAGTCTGGGGTCTCGCCGCCTTCGGCCAGAAAGGCGTCGAAGCCGTTCTAGCCATTTACGACCGCGAGCTCCGCGTCATCATGCGGCAGGCGGGGACGCCAAACACAGCCTCCATCAAACCTGGAAGCGTCATCAATCACCTGGCTTGAAATTCCCGACCGGAAGGTGGTGGCCAGGGGCGGAATCGAACCACCGACACGCGGATTTTCAGTCGCATACTGATTTGCGCAACATCAACTGCATCAACCGTTAGCAGGGCGCCCGTTGCGACGAATGCCCCACGGTGCAGCACGATGCAGGACCGATTCACGTAAAACTCCTCGAGATCCCACGATCTGAAGGGAACCTTCACAGGCGCACCAGGATTGTCGTAATCACGTACTGCGCTTGTTTTTCGGCCCCGGGCACTCCTCGCGCGTTGCCGAAATGGACCACCTTCGGCTTCGCCTGAATCAGCACGTTCCAATTCGCACATGCCTGTCGACGAGGGTCTCACCGAAAGTTGTCGAGCAACATGAGATCAGAGTCGAACTGGACCATCTTTGTTGCCAATGCCCAGCGCCCGTCGCGTGACACGGTCATACTCTCGAAGATTCCCGGAACGCGAAATCCAAGCTTGCCTACCCGGGCAACCCGCTGGTTGCTGAACCGGTACATATCAATCGCATCGAAGTCCGGCTCGCGGCTGACGAACACTATCCCCGTGTCCGTGACCGACCACAGAAACGGCCGAACGCGCTCGAGGACCAGTTGCACTTGTCCGCCGGCGAGGGGGGCGCGCATCAGCTTGGCAGTCCCGTCGATCGCCAGGCGATTCGGAGGACGGTCCAGATAGAACAGGTACCGCCCGTCGGAGGATTCTTTCGGGTCGAAGCCACCGTTGCGTGTCATTCGGACGGCTTGGCCTCCTTCGGGAGATACCCGCCAGATGTCCGCAATTACCCCTGCGCGGGTCGATGAGAAATAGATCCAGCGCCCATCTCCAGACCACGATAGATTCGCGTCGATGGAGGGTTCAGAAGTCAGCCGACGCAGGTGCCCTCCATCCGCCGCGACGACATAGATGTCACTGTTTCCGGCGATCGCCGCATCGAACGCAATCCTTCGGCCGTCCGGTGACCACGCACCAACGACAAGTTCAGGAGAACCCAGTGACGTGACCTGCTGAAGTGCGCTCCCATCGCGTCCAGCGACCCAAATCTCCGGCCCCCCCGAGCGGTACGATGTGAACGCAATCCGGCTGCCGTCTGGCGAGAATCGCGCCGGACCCTCGATGCGAGTCGAAATCGAAAACGGCGTCGACTCGATGGTGTCGTTCATCCGGCGGGCTTCGAGGTCCATCATCTGAATGTCGACGTCGCGGATGATCGTTTGAAAGGCAATACGCGCCGGCTGTCCGGGCTTTGGCCTCGAGATCGACGGGTTCGCTGCGCCCGCGGGGATTTCGGCAATGGGCGAGCCTCGTCCGGGTCTGGCGCTGTTCGCGTGAATTCGCCACAGACGACTGGCTGCCGGCTCCTCGACCGAGTAGACAATTTCTCGACCATCGGGAGTCCACGATAACCCGGTAAGGGTTGCGTTCCAGTTCGAGAGCCGCCGCGGTTCGCCTCCCTGCATGGGGCCGACGTACAGATCCGCGATTCCCGGGCGCTCATAGCGTATGAACGCGAGGGTCCTGCGGTCCGGTGAGACTTCAAACCTCCAGTCTCCGGCGCCGACGGGAGCCTGCGTCAGCAGCCGTCGCTCCAGCGTGTCGAGGAACACCTGATGGATGCCAAAGGGACCGGTATTCCCTTCCCGGTCACGGATGAGAACCGACTTCGAGTCACCAGCCCAGACGACGTGAGTGCCTGAAGCTGATACTTGGCGTTCGGCGCCGCCGAGTTGCGACATGGTGAATACACCCTGTCCGTCCCTGATGAAGGCGATGCTGTGTCCATCGGGGGACCAAGCCGGGCTGGTCTCCGAACCCGGAGTCTCTGTCAATCGCCGAAGTGCTTCACTCCCGACGGCCTTTACATAGATATCCGTCGAGCCAGCCTCGACGTCGCCCGACCAGTCGAAGGCGACAAGATTGCCGTCCGGGGACAACGCAGGCGGCCCCTCTGCACCCGGGTACGAGGCCAGGGGAAGCAACTTGGTTGGAGAATCCGCCGGCGTGCGGAGGTTGCGCCATGCGAGCACGGCCGCCACCACCGCTGCGACGAGCGCCAGGGCACCGACAGCCGTTCTCGCGCGCCTGAGATTCGTGAACGGACGCCTCTCTTCTAGCAGCCCTGGGACAACAACCGGACGAGCCGTATCGGTGGGTGAGGCGGCATTGGCTTCGAACACGGGCACGTAGCTGCCCTTCGGCAGCGAGATGACGACGGGATCGGATCGGCCCTCGTAGTACTCGCGCAGTTTGTCGCGGAGCCGCCTGGCGTCCACTCGAACGACGGGATCAGTACCACCGTCGAAGTCCGTTCCCTTCCCGTACAGCTCGTGGGCGAGGACCGATTCTTTGAGCGAACGCCCCTGCCCAGCCAGGCTCTGTTCAACGACGAACGAGAGGAAACGCCGAAGGTGCTGCGATCGAGAAAAAACCTCGCTGGCGAGGATTCTCTCGAGCTGAGCGCGGATAGCGGGATCCGGCGGGTCGCTTCGCGCTTGGGCGCTTGCGTCGGTTTCCGGACGGCATCGGGCGCTCCCTGCGATGAACGGAAGTGTACAACAGTGTGCCGGGGTCACCTCACCAGCCCGTTTCCGGAGGTATAACACCGTAGAGATCTGGCGCCTCCCGAACGACGTGCCGCAGTGTTCGCCTCGGTCGACGAGCGTGGCCACCAAGCGATCTGCCGCACTCTCGACGTACCCTTAAATCAGGAGGCTCCATGGCTCGACTCCGCCTGAACTCAACAGCTGCGCTGATCAGTATTCTGGCGGTACTTGCATTCATCGCCCCGCGGCGGCGCTCACTTCGGCTGCCCACGCGAACGTCGGGGTCATCATGGTCTGGCGTGACGCAAACAACCCGCTCGGACTTCCAGGCGGCCTCGCAACCTATGTCACTGGCGTTTTGATCCACCCGCAAACCATCCTCACTGCAGGACATTTCACGGCACGAATTGAGGGCGTAGCAGCTTCTGGACAGCTACCACCCTGGCTTCGGATCGTCGCTAGCTTCTCGCCAAATGCTTTCGATCAGTCCACCTGGATCGAGCTCAATCGCGCACTCGGCACGTGCGTCGCTCACCCGTCATTTCCGAGGCCTTGTACGCCCCAGAGCTGCCCGTTCGACGACATCGACGGCCAGTATGAGCCTGGAATTAGCGATGTGGGTCTGTGCTTTCTCGACGAGCCCGTACTCGGCATCCGCCCTGCCAAGCTGGCAAAGCTGGCGCCTCGATCACAAGTGCATCCCGCGGTACAAGAATGACCATCGTGGGCTACGGGACTACGGAGCCACCGCCGGGTGGCCCGGCCGACACATCGAACTATGACGGCCTACGTCGGTGGGGATCGTCTACCGTCGACCAGATCGTTGATCGGAACTGGGTGACGTTCAACCGCGATCCCGTCACCGTCTGTTTTGGCGACTCCGGCGCGCCGACTTTCTTCAAAGGGCTGTGGTCGCGATCGCATCGGATGGCGCCGCAGACTGCGCGTCCGCCGATGTACGGGCCCGAGTGGACACCAAGGACGTGCGCGACTGGATCAAGTCGCAGATCGATCAGCAGTTTCCTTTTTGATCTGGTGCAGCGCCACGTTCCGCTCGCTCAGTTGGGCGATTCGGATCCTGACGCGCAGCGGCCGACATGCGACGCGGATTCCCTAATTTAGGTCGCATGTTCGCTGCGCGGTTTCATCGTGCTGATAGACGAAGGTGTCGACATCGTCGTGTACCTTAAGCTTCTGGGGCCGAATCGGATAGATAAGCCAAGAGTGGGAGACCTTGTCCCGTGGACCAACGCGACGTTCATGGTGTCACCGCTCGGTCTCAGCCTCCCTGTGCGATCTTGATCGGGTGCAAGCGGCCACGTCATCCAGGATGCGAGGCGTCGGGACTGGTTCGCAGCCGCGATCGCTATAAAAATGGCACGGCGACCGGCGACCAAGTCGTAACCCCGCGCGACCGACCCTTATCCGCTACATCCGAAAGATAGTGGCCAGGGGCGGAATCGAACCACCGACACGCGGATTTTCAGTCGCAGGCATAGCCGCCTCGTTGCTCCTAGCACTGCCTAGGTGCAGATGTGGGCCGGCTCAACGCCTGACTTCGACTGGTTCGAGCTGGACTTTGTCGAAACGGCGCGCAGCGCCATCACGCCCGACGGGTTGCCCGCAGCGCAACTTACGACCGACCGATTCCCACGGTAGGGCGCCCGCCTCCCTCCTGCGGGTGACTGGCGGCCCGCCTCCTACAAGCTCAGCCTAAGGTTCAATCTATCTGGCCTCTGGCCATAACCGCGGCAACAGGTGTATATGCCACCCTGATGCGACTCGGCACCGTCGATGATTAGACAATCTCGCATTAGTCTGGTCGTGAGCTCGAACTCGCGCGCGGACAGCTGTTGGAAGCGCGCGCTCGGGCATTCACGGTACCAGTGCTTCTGTCGGCACTGCTTATTCCTTGCTCCTTCGCCGCGGAAACTGAGCCGGCACCCCGTAATCCGATTTCGATCGACGATCTACTGCGGATACCGCGCGTTTCCGAGGTGCGGATGTCCCCAGATGGCGGCTCAGTCGCGTACACCGTGGCAACACCAAACTTAGAGACAAACGAGGCCGACAGCAATGTCTGGGTGGCGGACGTCCGACGACGGACCTCAAGGCAGGTCACCTTTTCAAACAAGGACCGCTCGGCACAATGGTCGCCTGACGGCATGACCCTGGCTTTTCTGTCGCGCCGCGGTGGCAAGTCACAGGTGTATGTGATGAGCTCGAATGGAGGCGCGGCGCGTGCGATTACCGACATGCCGAGCCATGTGGAGACGCTGCGCTGGTCTCCGGCCGGCGACATGCTTGTCGTAAGCACGGTCGTCGATCCCACCTGCGCCGACGAGCGCTGCCTTAGGGACAGTGCCGCAAGGCTCGAGAACGACAAGAGTCCCAGAACCTACGATCGGCTTCCCACGGCGAGCGCCCTGCGCTGGCTGGACCGCACGCGAAGCCATCTTTTCGCCATCTCCGCAGACGGCTCTACGCCGCCACGCGATCTCACTCCCGGCGACCTCCATTACGTACCGGCACGCCATTCCGCAGACGGCTCAGCCGAGCCGGACGCCATCGCAATTTCACCTGACGGTCAGGAAGTGTGCTTCGTATCGGCCGCGGAGTATTCAAGTGACGGACAACCGCTATTGAATTTGTATGTCGTTCCGATGGCGGGCGGCACTCCAAAGCGCCTCCTGCCGGCGTCAGGTTTCAATCGCGGTCCGACATACTCCCCCGACGGCCGTTTCATCGCCTATCGCTCACGGCTGGATCCGAAAAATGCCGGCCAGCGGTACCGGTTGATGCTGTATCAGCGCGAGTCGGGGCAGCTCACGGAGTTGGCAAAGTCTTTCGATCGCGATCCGTCGACGCTCACCTGGGCCAGGAACGGGAAGGAATTGTTCTTCTTGGCGGAGGACGCCCACCAACAGCCACTGTTTGCGCTCAAGCTCGACGCGAACGCGGAACCCAGACAAATAGCCGGTGGATTCAACTCTGAGCTGTCGGCAGCGAGATCTGCGGAGGCCATTGCCTTTACGCGCTCGACCTCCGCCTCGCCGGCCGAGCTATTCGCAAAATCGAGTTTGCGTGCCGAGCCACGTCAGATTACGGAGCACACCAAGTCCGTCATGGCGACCCTGCGGATGGCCACGCCCGAAAGTTTCTGGTTCCCAAGCACCGCTGGCTCTCAGGTCCACGCGCTATACGTCGCGCCCCCGCAAGTGGTCCCGGGGAAGACTTACCCGCTTGTCGTGCTGCTGCACGGCGGCCCAACTGCAATGTGGGGAAACTCGTGGACATATCGCTGGAACGCGCAGGTGTTTGCTGCGCCTGGCTACGGCGTGCTGATGATCAATCGCCGAGGGTCCACCGGATACGGAGACAAGTTCTCGACCGCCATATCGAATGACTGGGGCGGCGCTCCTTATGCGGACATCATGAGCGGCGTCGACGCAACTCTGGAGCGATACACCTATCTGGATGCTGCACGTGTCGCGGTAGCAGGCGCGTCGTACGGCGGCTACTTGGCCAACTGGGTTGCGACGCATACCGATCGTTTCAAAACCATCGTCAGTCACGCAGGTGTTTTCGATCTTGCCTCGGTCTACGCCATGGAAGCGCCTTGGTGGCTTGAAAACGAGTTTGGCGGCACCCCCTGGGAATCGCCCGCTAGTTATGCCAAATGGTCACCCTCCTCGCACGCCGCGGCGCTCGGCAAGTTCAAGACGCCGATGCTCGTGACTGTTGGAGAGCGTGATTTTCGTGTGCCTTATATGCAGTCCGTGTTGCTGTTCGCTGCACTGAGTCGGCAGGGCGTTCCGTCGAAGTTGGTTGTCTTTCCGGACGAGGGTCATTGGATACTGAAGCCGCAAAACAGCCGCCACTGGTATACCACTACGCTAGGCTGGCTAGCGGAGCATCTCGAGGGCGGCAAGCAATGACCTGCGACGAGTGCGATTTCTCTGCAGACCGCCGAATTCATAAGATCGATTGTCTGGCTGGCAGGCACATTTCCTAACGGCATGAGTCTTGCCAATGCAGCCGCGCCGCGGCCGTCGACTCGGCACCGGCGATCAACGAGTTCATGGACGAAGCCAAGACCGCATGCGGTTGATCGAAATAGGGGTGGTGGCCAGGGGCAGAATCGAACCACCGACACGCGAATTTTCGGACCGCTGCTCGATGGGCAGGGCACGTTTAAGTCACACCTCGCTTGTACTACTTGAGTACCATCGCTGTCGTATGCGTTCGTAGTCAACTTCGGCCGTACTAGATTTCTTGAAATTCAACGACTTGCGGCGCTTACCACTTCGAGTTTCAGTCCATCCATGTCACACACTCGACACACACACGCTGAGCGGGCCACAAAACCGCGCAGAACCAGCCATCTCATAGCGGCTGTGCGTCGTTCAGACGCGTCAGCGAGACTGAGGCGGTAACTTCAATTCCTGTTTGGTTTCGGTGGACGCGGGTGCGTTTTCGGCACATAAGCCCTAAGCGACTGTCCCCTAAGGCCCTAAGCGCGCCTAGCTGGGACACCTGGGGGAGCCACGCTATCCGCTGAGGCTCCGCACTCACACGCCGCGCCTCTCCACGCCTCCGGCGCGTCATACGTCATTTCACAAGCTTTCATATTTCTTAATGACGTCCCAAAGACCGCAAATGTCGCTCTGCTGAATACTGCGCCTCACCGGCATTCGGGTGAAGGCCGGGTTTCGCGAAACATCCAAACCAGGAGAGCGAAATGAAAACGGGAATGCGTGCCGCGATCACGGCGGTGGTGCTAGCTGCAACCTGCAGCGCTGGAGCGACCAACGAGACGTCCAACGAAGGAGCGAGTTTTTTGCAGGGCAGCTGGACCAGCAGCATCGCCCTTAAGGACTGCGTGTCGGGTGATGCCATCACCCCGGTATCCTATGGCCTCACCACATTTCACCAGGGGGGCACTCTCTCAGAGAGCCGAGGAGCCGCTCCGGGGACCGCGCGTGGACCCGGGCATGGGATCTGGTACCGAACCGGCGAACGCACTTTCAAGGTCAAGATCGTGTACCAGCGCTTCGACGTCAACGGCTTCCTGATTGGCACGCAGGAAATTATCAGCACCAACAGGGTGTCGACGAATTCGAAATCCGCGAGGATCCGTGCCACTTTCAAGGTCCTAGACCTTAATGGGATCACGCTGGTGTCGGGCTGTGCCGGAGGCGACTCTCAGCGCATTCTGTTCTAGCGCGAAGGTCCTTTTCGCTAAAAGAGAGGCGGGCCGGCAATGCGGCCCGCCTTCTCAGCGGCGCGGATCGTCATAAAGCTGGTGCGCGATTTCAGCAAAGCAGGGTTGGGTTCGTAGTGGGTCCAACGCCGGATCGATCTGCATGAACCCGACATAACTCACGCGGTCCGAGACAGCGGCACTCAATGCCTCGCAGGCCTCGCGCGCATCGCCGAGCGCTGCATAGATGGCCGCCAGGTCATAATTGACTGCAAACCCTTGCGCGCCTCGTTTGCGAATTCTAACGATTTCCTGCTGCGCCTCCTGCTTGCGACCCATAAGCGCGTAGGTACGACCGGGTTCGGCATAACTTCCTACGGTCGAGGTCGTGCGCGCCGCGAATTGCTCCAGCGCGCCCACGTAGTCGCCCTTGGCTGCCAGCACTTGTCCAAGCGTAAGTCGGGCGGCATCGAAGCGCGGTTGCAGTTCGAGGATACGCCGCAACTCGCGTTCGGATTCGTCGTAGTCTCGATTGAGGTACAGCATCATGCCGAAAATTGAGCGGAACAACGGACTTGCCGGCTCGACCTCAATGGCATGGCGGATCTCGTTCAGGGCGTCATCCATGCGGCCGAGATTCGCTTTGTTAAGCGAAGCCAGTAAATAGAATTCGGGCACCGATGGATCCAGACGCTTAGCGATCGCGTAGTGTTCGTCCGCAAGTTTGAAGTTTCGGTCGTGGACGACCAGAACGTGCGCATACGCAGCGTGCGCCTCCGCTGATTGCGGATCCAGTTCCAAAGCGCGCAACGCCGCTTGCTTGGCGCGCGGGAAAACTTTCGCGGGTGGCTTGGTGCCGAATACACCCTGCAGCGCGAGCGCCCTCGACAAATTTCCCCAGGCGGCGACGTATCCGGGATCGAGCAGGAGCGCCGCCTCGTAGCTCCTCACCGCATCCGGTAGGCCGTCCTTGTCGCGGCGTTGCTGGTTGTAGAAACCTTCGGTGAAGAGTTGATAGGCCTCAGCGTTTTCGGTGCGCCTCGACGAGCGTATGATCGGCGCGGTCGACAGGTGTGGCGCCAGCGTCTCGGTGACGCGCTGGGCGATCAAATCCTGGACGCCGAAGATGTCACTGAATGCTTCGTCGAATTTTCCAGACCAAAGCGACTGGCCGTCCTGGACGCGTAGCAATCGCGCGGTCACGCGCACCCGATCGCCCTGTCTGATGATGTAGCTTTCTAATACGTTCTCCACAGCGAGAGATCTTCCGGCTTCAAACGGATCCTGATTAAGCGCGCCAAATCGTCGCACCGCACCGAGCGGGCTTACCTTGACGCCAGTGATCTCGCTGAGCTGCCCGATAAGCGAATTTGTCATGCCCAGCTCCAGCGCCGGATTGCTCTGGCCTGCAACAAAGGCTTAAATGGCAGCACGGCGACGGACACCGGGGCGTCGTGAGTCGGCCGGCTTGGCCAGAATACCCACCACAACGCGGCCATCACGCAAAGTGTTACGACGCCTAGCACGGCAGTGCGGGCGTGGGTCGCCGCACGCCGCCTCGGACGCACAATGGTAAGTTCGCCGACGAATCGATAACCGCGCCCCGGCAACGTCATTATAAATCGCGGGTCGTTGGCAGAATCACCGAGGGCTCGTCGTAGCGCAAAGATCGCCTGGTTGAGGTTGTTCTCTTCGACGATCGTGTTCGGCCACACCGCCTTCATGATCTGTTCCTTGCCGACGTCCTCGCCGCGGTGTTCGACGAGGAATACCAGTGCATCGAACGCACGAGCCGGCAGCTCCAGCACTTCCCGGTTCGCGTTGCTGAGCTGCCGTTTGAGCACGTTAAGCCGGAAACCAGCAAACTCGTACTCGTGCATTCGTCGCTCCGTGGAACTCGACCGACCTATCTAATCAATTTAGCCTCGACCCGTCGAGGATGACCGGATTTACGCGGTCTCGAATCTACGCTGGAATTACTGCGCCGGCGGTGATGCTGACCATGGGCATGATATCCATACCGGCCGACACCTTCGCAGCCATCATGTATCGCGTCACGATAGCTATTGCCGCACGGCGCTTCTTCCGCTGCGGCGAAGCCCGCTCGCGGCTTAGCTGTTCTCAGTAAGACTTCATACATGGCTTTTTTCTTCGTCAGAAACGCGTGCCGACGCGCAGGCCGAAAGTCCGGGGCGGCCGTAGCGAGCCAACTGTGAACGTACTAAAAGGCACGACGAAGGTATTTGACACAACTGTTTCGTCCGTGAGGTTGTGACCGAACAGTGTGACGAAGTACCGGTCCGCGGCGGTGGCGAACGATAAGCGATACGTCGACCATCCAGTAACCATCCTGGTGCTGCTCCGGCAGGAAATCGAGTCCCATCAACGTCCTGGACTGGTAGTGTGCGCGGGTCCGGGCGACAAGGCTCGCATCACTTGGAAGCGGGAAAGTGTGATCGACTGCCAAAGCCAACGTCCATTCGGGCGCATACGGAGATCGTTTTCCTGAACAGTCCACCTGAAAGCTCTCGGGTGTCTGCATGAATGGGCACCCCGACACCGGAGGGCCCGACATTAGCGGCGTCAGATACTTGTAGGAGTCGTAGGTCGCATCCAGATGCTGAACGTCAGCCGATAGCTGCGTGTTGAGGAACGGCAGGTACTCGGCACCGACTTCCACACCCCGAATCGTCGCCTGGCCAATGTTCTCTGTTCTGAGGTTGGTCGAGCCGAACGAATCGACCGAGAGCTTGCTGATTTGCTGGTCATCGTACTGCCAGTCGAACAGTTCCACGTTCACCTGCAGGCGGTTATCGAGCAAGCGGCTCTTCAGCCCGAGCGTGAAGGCCTCGACGTACTCGGGTCGGTATACCTGCGAATCGTTGGAATAGAAGAAACCTCCGGATTTGAAACCGGTCTCGAAGCTCGTATAAAGCAACGCTTGTTCCGCTAAGTCATGCTCCAGCGCAGCCCGCCACGTCGTGCGCGAGAAGCTTGCCGTCTCGTCCGGCAAGATACGAAAACCTCGCGTCTCGGTACCGGTCTCAGGATCGACACACAGGTACCGCGCTCAACGAGCCGGGCGGAAAGAACAGCGGCGAAGTCGAAATGTCCACCGGAAATGGCTGCGCATCGGGACATTGGGCCGTCGGCACGGGCGGGCAAAGCCGGATGAAACTTTCGTAAGATCCCCCGAAAAACTTATCTTCGCTAGTGTAGCGGGCACCGAGCGTGATCCGAAAATCGTCCGCCAGACTCCAGATTGCGCGCGCGAATACCGCTGTGCTCTCTACGCCCGTCCTTGGCCGCTGAAGCGAAAAATTGAACTGGTTGAAGGGGCGAAAGAATTCGCCGTCTCTGGTTTCAATTTCTTCGTCGAAGTAAAACGCGCCCAGCAGCGTGCTGCAGCTGCGGATGCGGGTCGGAAACCAAGCGCACTTCGACGCTGCTCTGTTGGCTGTGCTCCTGAACAGTGACAAGATTTCCTGATGCTGTCGCCACGGTATCGAGGCGGCTCTCGCGATAGGCGGGCAGAAAGGTTATCGCGCCGAGCGCTGTACTCCATTGGATCGAGGCGTTCGCGCCCCAATGATGGTTGTCCGCGTGCTGGATAGAGGGTATCGGATCCCAGTTACGTCCAGCGATGGTCACTCGCTGGCTCTGGTAAAACGCGCCGCCTTGAGGCGAAGTCACGCCGAAACGGTTATCCGGATTGAGTGCAAGTGGCGTCGCGCCCGGCCCGTGACCGCCCTGGTCGTAATAGTCGGCAACCAGACGGATCGTAAGAGCATCGTTCGCTTCAGACCGGAAAGACAGACGGCCCGCCCAATCGTCCTGATCGTCGGTGCCGTCGTTCATGTAGGCGTCGTGGCGCACACGCTGGAACGCAGCGCGAAGCGCCGCCCCATCACCGATCGGCGCATTGAGCGCGCCCTCGACGCGCAGGCTGTCGTAATCGCCATACTCAGCGAACATTTCGCCGCCAATAAGTGAAAGCTCGGGACGCCGAGGTATTAAATTGATAGCGCCGCCGGTTGCGTTGCGGCCGTACAGCGTGCCCTGCGGGCCTTTGAGGACTTCGATCCGCTCGAGGTCGTAGAACAAGCCGCCAGAAGACGTGGGACGGGCGATGTAGACGCCGTCAAAATTGAACGTGACGGTCGGATCCTGCAATGAGTTGCCCGCGAAATTGCCGACGCCACGCATGTAAAACAGCGGCAGCGCCCCGACCTGCAGCCCCGGCACAAGGTAGGTCAGGTCCTGCGGCCGCGTGACGCCCGCGTCGCGGATAAGATCCGCGGACAGCACCGTAATCGAGGCCGGCACACGCTGGACGTCTTCCGCCTGCCGATGCGCGGTGACGACAACTTCCTCAAGTCCGCCCGTGTACGAATCGGAAACGGCGGTAAGTTGCACTTGGCCCGAGGCAGGTGTCACGAGCAGCGAGACAACCGCGGTCAGCCACCGCTGCATGTCACCCTCCTCTCGAGCGAGCGCTATTCTGCCTCGGAACGGCTTGCCCGCCAGTGGGATGTCAATGGCCAACTCATTTGACTTAGCCCCGCTACAGTCTACTCCGCGTCGGCCAATGCAACTCGACGTCTAATCGGGTCAGGCGTGCTTTGAACTGAAGTCGTGCTTGCGGGGGCAAATGCACGAAAGCACGCAGTGAGCTGGAACATCGGAAGCAGCGAATGTGGAATGCCTTCTACCCATCCGGCTTAGCATGACAAGCATGCCTGCAGTGCCAGGGCAATGACTACCCACGGGCTCGACTCGCGCGACAGCCTGGCCGGCAAGCCCGACTCCGGGCAGCTGGTCGAGCCATTCATCGTCGTGCTGACGGCGACCGTGCGGATCTTCTTCGAGGAGAAATGTGCATGCTCAGAGGTTCTCGGTCACCCCGTCAAAATGCTCGGTACGACATTCGATCGCTATTGGCATGGGCTACCTTTCCGTAAAGGCAATCGGCAGCTGATATTCAAACGCCATAAGCCTCTCAACTAGAAAGTGGTAGCCACAAGCAAATCGAACCACCGACACGCGGAGTTTCAGTCTCATATCGGTGGTCCGCGAATCCCCTCCTGAATCAAATCTCCGATTGCGCTGCAGTCATACGCCCCACGCGCTTCCATTGGCAATCTCGACTTGCGCGTAGGCGACCGTGAGGCCCATGGGGGCTCCACGCCGACAGACGGCCACTGCCCCTGGAGCGACGATTGCGGATAGTCATCGCAACCGGAGCCGAATCATGAATGCGCTGGTCAAACGCGTAACTCCCAGTATCACGACCATGATCCGCATGGATCATTCACATGTCTTCGCATTGTTCCATCGCTACAGGCCCGACAGCTCGACTAGCCGGAAACGCGCCCTGGTGACGAATGCGTGCCTCGCGCTAGAGGTGCATACCCAGCTCGAAGAAGAAATTTTCTACCCCGCGTTGCGTTCGGTGATGAGCGAAGATCCGATCTTTCAGAAAAGCGAACCGGAGCACGCCGAAATGCGCCGGCTTGTCAGCGACCTGCGGGAACGCGCAGCCGATGGCGGCCCCGTAGGTGACCTGTCGTATGACGACAAGTTCCTGGAGTTGATGCGCATCGTTATCCATCACGTGGCGGATGAGGAAACGACGCTGCTGCCCATGGCGGAACGCCTGCTTGGAGTTGACCGGCTCAGTGAACTCGGTGCCCAGATGACACGGCGGCGGGTCGAGTTGATCAAGCCGCATGCGGGCGAGTTCGTTGTCACGGCAGCGCGATCCTTTCCGGTCGGCGCGGCTGCTGGCGCCGCCTTGCTCGCCGCCGGAGCTATCGCACTCGGCGTGGCGATGCGACCGAGACGCCGGAGGGATGTCAGGCGCTACCTGAGATCGTGGCGGTAGTCTTCGAGAGGTGTCTTGCGTATCGAGCCAGCACGTAGACACCTTCAATCGGCGCACTATCTACTACAACAAATGAGTGCCACCTGACGCTCGAGCTGAGCCGCCGCGAAGGCGGGCAGTACTTGGGCGCGGAAGAACATTAACAGTGCTGGCCTAGAGCGGCAAAGCGTTGCCTGCCGTAGCGGGTCGGCTACGAGCGAGGGGTTAGGCCTCGGCGATTGCGGCGATGGACACCTTGATGCCGGCAATGCGCGTAGGCATCTTGGCTCCTTGCCGTGCGGGCGGCCTTTCTGGAAACCATCTCAGCCACTCCTCGTTCATTCCAGCGAAGTCATCATCCTCGGCCATCACAACGGTAGCGCTGACGACTCTGTCGATCGAGCTGCCGGCGTGTTCAAGAATGGCAGCGATGTTCTTCAGGCACTGCTTAGTCTGCTCTTGAATCGTAGGCCCCGCGACCTGTCCGGTGGACGGATCAATTGGCGCGGTTCCAGACACGAAGACTAAGCCAGCAGCCTTCACCGCTTGGCTGTACGTCGGAGGGGGCTTTGCGGCCTTAGTCGTGAAGATGATCTGTCGCGGCATGTTTTCCTTAAGCGAAAGTTTGGTTGGGAGGGAGGGAGTTGTTCTAAAGCATAACGTCCGCGTTGAGCGAGCCGTACGGCGCGCTCACTTGACGCGTCAGAGCCCGTTCTAGCACGTACTTTGCCGACTCTTTCAGCAACTCAATGATCCGTGTCATGGCCATCTGGTGCTTGGGCACCCGTGTCGTCGACTGATCGGCGCTTTCTTTAAATTTCGAGTAAGTCCTTACCGACAATAATATTGCTTTTGAAATGTTGGCTGAGCCGGCTCGATCCACGTCAGGTCAGCTACCGCCGGGTCTTCCGCAGGCACTAATTCGATCAATTGCGTCTTGATCTTTGAATTGACCTCCTGGGCACGTCATTTTGTGTAGTCGAGGAGCTGGTCTCTAGTTGTGTCCGGTATGGACTTGGGAAGGATGGTGGCCAGGGGCGGAATCGAAAACGACCGACACGCGGATTTTGGTCCCCATCTGGAATCCGCAACATTAACGCGTCAACGGTTAGCCGGGGCGCCCGTTGCGAGAATGCCCCAATCACGCAGGACCGTGCAAGACTGATTTCACGCAAAAGTTCCGCAGAGAGCCCGAGATCTTCGCGAACTTTTGGGAGCGCAGTTTCAAATCGGGGGCACGGTTTGCGTGTTACTGAAATGTCCTGTCGTCATTACGCTGAAATAGCGTATCGAGCCATCCGAGGACGCCGCTGCCTGCGTGCTGCACGCACCCCGCTCGACGTTCCAGGCTCGACCAAGGCTCCCCCGTAAAGTCGCGGTGTTTCCGGCGCCCACGTATGAAGGACTCTGTCTGACGGACGGCGCGTGATGCCCCCCGTAAGCGAATAGCCGAGACCGATTAGAGCCCTCGGCTGTGCGTCTGTCACTTGCAACCCTATTTCGAGTTTGCGCTTGCTATGGTTTGCGCAAACTGATGATTTTCGGCCCGAATCAGCCGTGCAGTTGAGCTTGCGCAATTCATGTCGGACTCCGCCACCATTAGAGATGTCATTTGAACTGACATTGAATTCAGACGCATTGGGGGTACGCTACGAACCCTCGGCGGAGCCTACTCTTGTCGGGGAGGCTTGAAAACAGTTCACTTCGACTGGGAGACAATCATATGAGCAAGCTGCCTATTCGTGTGGTCAGCACCTGCTCGGCGGCTGTCGCCGCAGCACTGCTGGCAGTACCGGCTCCGGTACCGCCACCAATAATTTCAAGGTTTACTCGTATGCGGCGAAGGCCTCTGCGAGAACGAGGAAGGAGAAGAACTCGAATCTACGATCAATATCCACAATCCAAGCCTGACGCAGAGCGCTGACATAAAGATCAAGACCGTTGCGATCCCTGATGAGGGTCAAGGAGCGCCGTCTGTCGCAAGCTGCGACACGCTGGGGCCGGATTACGCGACATCGTTCGAAGTCGAGTGCGAACAGCCAGGTGACTTTTTCGAAGGATTTGTTGTCGTTCTGTCCAGGCAGCCGCTCGACGTGATCGGTTTTTACGAAACGTCATTTGACGGAGAACTTGAGGACACTGATGTCGTCCCGGTGTCAGGAAGAAAGCTGAACACGAACCAAAATGCGTGGAACCAACTCTCCTGTCCCGCTAACACTCCTGACTAGCTCATTAGCCATGACGACGCTGGGTTGAACGTGTCTCAGCTTGCGGAACGGTGTTCACCGCCGAGGCGTGCCGGCGCTGCAATGCAGCCGTGCCGGTGGTCGCCAGCGCGAGAAGCATTTGCCGTCGCGAGATCATGGGAGTTCCCTTCACTCTCCCAGTTAGATCCTATCGCGCGAAGACTTCAACGGGATTAACGGCAAGGCAAGTTCTGCCTCGATTGCGGCCGTCAACTCGTTTCGACGGGCGCGCTCACGTGGCGATGCCGTTCGCAAGAGATCAACGCCGCGAGCCTGTGTAGCGGACCAGGCACCTTCCGACGGAGATACCGCGATTATAAGGTTGAGGATGTCGCCGGACATTGCAGGGCATGACATACATGGTCTCACGATACCGTTACGGCGATAAGGTAACGATTGAAGTCAATCAGACGAGGTGATCCTTGCTTTCCGGGTCTGCCTTCGGCTTTCACCACGGCAGGAGGCTCGCGTACGCCTTAATTTGATGACGGGTAGGAGTTACAGGTTCGATCCCACCATGAAACTTGACTTAGCCCATATCCTCGGGCTGGGGGCTCCCTCAAAGGGACGCTTCGACGTTCTAGAATCCTCTTAATCGACCGTTGACGCAACTGATAACCTTCCGCGACTTACAGCCCGCCACCATGGCCTAGATTGCTACTGCCCTGGCTGTTGCCGCTACTTGTCACCATAGCAGAGGTCGAGCCATATCAGGCGGAGAAACGTCACGGTTAGCGGGCGTCGAGCAAGGGGAAATCGTTGGCGCGAATCCAGGGCCAGCAAGTACCCGCGCAATCCCGCCTCGTCGTAACACTTTACGGTCTTGAAGCGACTACCCGCTGTTGCGTCGTTCTGACAATACACCACGAGGTTTCCGCGTTTCATGGTCTTGAAGCCAGGCGGCGGCTTGAATTCCCTATTATTTTCTTGGACGCGGCCGGCGTTGCCGATTTCACACTCGCCGCATCGACGTTGGGCGGCTTGTCGCCGACCGACGTGTTCTCGGCCACTGCGATCTGCACCGCCAAGCAAACGGCCAAAATTCCCAGAATTAGCATGATGCCAGTCTCCGGTGTGGAAAGTTTTGCAAGCTCACAACTAGCTGATGAAACGGACTGCAATAAGGCATAGATTGTGCCGCGACTACGCGAAAGCAAAACACCCGCAATAGAGGCGAGTCTCTTCGGCCCGCGCGACGGCACCCCCGATAGTCCGCGGGTGACGCTGAAATCGCTTGCGGTTCATCAAGGTGGGAGTGGTGGCCAGGGGCGGAATCGAACCACCGACACGCGGATTGTCAGCCATGGTTTGAGCCCGGTAGGTCCGTAATTGAAGCTTTGACCGCGCTACTTCGAACGGCGCGACCGAGTGGTAATCGGCAAGGCCCACTATCCAACGGTGGCGGCGTGCGATTAAGCTTACGGAACTTCGGGACCAGCTAACAGGTATGCCAGGCGCGCGGCATGTGCTTGAAGCAATCGATAGCGCGATAGCGGACGGCGCCGACAAGTTCGCGATAGCAATTTTTTCTTCGGTGTGAGTATTCGAGTCTGCCTTGGCTTCTCGCAGGCAAGCTCTGGAACGTTCGAGTCGCCAACGTCGGCGAACCGTATCGTCGACTGTATCCCTTGTATCCTCAGTCGACCAGCAGCCGCTTACACGGGGCGGGACCAACAGCAATCATCAGCCGCCCGTACGTAATGTAGGTTCTTGTCGGACTAATCCGTCGGTAATCAAAGGAATCCAACGGCTGCGTTCAGCCGCGATTCAGGAGGAATATTCATTAATGGCGCTACCGCCCCCTCACGAGTGCCCCGACGATGAATAGATATTCCTCTAGACTCGTTCTGACCTCGCTCTGGGTCCCTCTTGGCCATTCTTGCGATGTCGCCGTCCGAAAGCCAGGTTCCGCCGAAGCCGCCCGACAGTCGGCCGACCCGCAGAACCCTAAAGAGACCGAGGAAGAAAAGGAAGAAAGGAAAAAGAAGAAGCAGGAACAAGAAGAGCGCCAACGGCAGCAGCAGCTGGAACAGGAGCGTAAGCGGCAGGCGCAGACGCCGGAGGAGCGCCAGCAGGACGAACTGCAGAAGCAGCGGCAACAGCAACTGGAGGAGCAACAGCAGCCGGCGCCCAAGGTCAAGCAGCCACCGTCTGAAACGCAACAGCCGCCGAAGGAAAGGCCGCAGCAGACTGAGGCTCAGCAGCGGCAGACGCAGCAGCAAAGCCAGCAGAGCCAGCAGGAACGCCAGCGACAGGTCGAGCTGCAGATGCAGGAGGAACGGGAGCTCGCGCAGAAACGTGCACAGGAGCAGCGCCAGCTCAAGCAGAAGCGCGTATCGCAACAGGAGCAGCAGGCGCGGATCCAGAAGCAGGAAACAGCTGTCGGTCTACCGCAAGAACATCGCATTGCGGGAAGAACTCGCCGAACGCGATGCGCAGATCCTGCGCCAGCAGAAGCGCATCCAGCACCTGAAGTTCCAGGAGCAGTACGAGGACCGCCTGCGCGCGCAGCGCGCGCAGCTGTCGCAGGCGCGGTACGACTATTACAACGACCCTTATTACTACACCGCACCGAATTACCGGTATGTCCGCAGTGGTCAGTACTACCAGACCAACCAGTACGGCATGAGGAAGCTCGAGCAGGCCCTTCAGGCTGGCTACAACGAAGGTTACAAGGCCGGCCGCGCCGATCGTGAGGATCGGTGGCGCTACGACTATC